>NZ_LXVX01000001.1 GCF_001650725.1 Sphingobium sp. TCM1
CAACGATAAAATTTCAAAAAAACGACAAATCTTCGGACAGGACGTCGGACAATGCGGAAAATCGACGGAATTCTCGGCCTTTCAGCAGAAAGGGCGCGGGAGGATTTCGATCCCCCGCGCCCTTTCCAAGGCGTCCCGCCCTCGTCCGACCACCGAATCCAGACATGCCAATGGCGGCTATTATCCTCAATTATCAGATGTTTATGTCTGGATTCAGGGAGAATCGCCGCCTTGACCCATCCTACAGGGGCAAGCCGACATAGTTTTCGGCGATCGTCGTCTGCGCTGCCACGGATGAGGCGATATAGTCGAGGTCGGCGACCTGCATCCGGCGATCGAACGCGTCGCTCTCCGGGAAACGATGCATGAGCCTCGTCAGTTGCCAGGAAAACCGTTCCGACTTCCACACCCGCGCCAGCGCCTTGTCCGAATAGCCGGCGATGGCATCCCGATCCTGCCGCGCGAAATAGGCGATCAACGCCTCCGACAGATAATGGACATCGGACGCGGCCAGGTTCAGCCCCTTCGCACCGGTCGGGGGGACGATATGCGCGCTGTCGCCCGCCAGCATCAGCCGGCCATGCCGCATCGGTTCGAACACGAAGGAGCGCAGCGGCGCGATCGACTTTTCCAGCGCTGGCCCGCGCGTGATGTGTGTGGCCGCCTCCGGCCCAAGACGCGTCGCCAGTTCATCCCACAGGCGGTCATCGGGCCACTCCTCCACCTTCTCGTCGAGCGGCACCTGAATATAATAGCGGCTGCGCGTCTCCGACCGCATCGACGCCAGCGCAAAGCCGCGCGCGTGATTGGCGTAGATCAGTTCATGATTGCAGGGCGGGACATCCGCAAGAATCCCCAGCCAGCCGAAGGGATAGATTTTTTCATAGGCCGTGGCGACCGACGCAGGAACCGCCTTGCGCGAAGGGCCATGAAACCCGTCGCAACCGCAGAGGAAGTCGGCATCGATCCGGTGCGCCGATCCATCCTTGCTGTAGGTGAGATAAGGCGCATCACTGTCTACATCGTGCAGCGCCACATCGCTCGCCTCATAGACGATCTCCAGCCCGCGCTCCGGGGCAGCTGCCATCAGGTCGCGCGTCACTTCGGTCTGCCCATAGACCATGACCTGCCTGCCTGTCAGCGCGGCGATGTCAATGCGGATCAACCGTTCGCCGTCGGCCAGGTGAAACCCGTCATGCGGCAGCCCTTCGGCATGCATACGCGCGCCCAGGCCCAGCCGGTCCATCAGGTCGGTCGTGGTCCGCTCCAGCACACCCGCGCGGATGCGGCCCAGAACATAATCGGGCGACGCCCGCTCGACGATGATGGTATCGATGCCTTCGGCTCGCAGCAGATGACCGAGCAACAGTCCGGCCGGCCCTGCGCCGACAATGGCGACCTGGGTTTTCATGATGATCCTCTCCAGCAGATGCGGAATATGCCGGAAACATGCCGCGCCGATGCGCGCGCGCCCATGGCGGGATCAGCAAAATAATTGGATTATCGAGCAGCCCATCATCCGGCGATACGACCATTTTCCTTTGCGCTATAGGCCATTTCATCCGTGTGGGACCACACAAATCTGGATGATACGGTCAGGCGGCAGGCAATGTGACCACATTGGCCGGCGCATCGCGGAGCCGCAGGTAAAGCTTCCCGTCCCGCGGCGCCGGCACCTTCAGGGCAGAACCGGTGTAGCCGTGCGCGACCTGGGCGGCCTGATCGAGGTTGGGCGTCGTCCCGACCGCGTCGATCAGGAACAGGTCGCGGCCACGGATCGTGCAATCTCCCTCCTTTGCTTCGCAGGCCACGCCCTCGATCCGCGGCAACCGGGCCAGAGTCACCAGCGGCTGCCAGTCACTGACCTCCCCGCCCCGCGCCAGGCGAAAGCGGAGCGGGCCGAAAAGCGGCGCCAGCGCGTCCGGGTCGAGCGTCGCCACCATCACCTGCGGACTTTCCAGGCGCAGACCATCGGCCGTCGTGAGGCGAAGCGCGGCGCTACCATCGATCGGCGCCACTTCGATGGCGTCGGCAGCGGTCAAATGCGTCTCCCCCTTGGCCTCGACGGAGAAGACGAGCCGACCGCTATCCGGCAGCACCTCGTCGCCATCGAGCGCCAGATCCGCGCTGCCGCCCGGGGCGCCCGGCGTCACCTCCTTGCTCAGCAGCCCGATCTGCGGACGTGGAGCCGCTATCGTTACCGCCAGGCCAACGGTTCGCCCGTCATGCAAGCTGACCCGGGCGCTCACCTGACTGCCCTGCCGGGGAACCACCCCTTCCCCCTGCATCGCCAGTCTCAATCGGTCGATAGACCCGTCGCGCGTCAGCCCGTCGGGCCGCAAGATCACGCCGGCAATTTCGACGCTTTCCACCTGATCGAGCCGCTGCCCCGAGAGCAGCGCTTGCCTGTCGCCGGTATGGAGAAGCAGGCCGTCCAGGCGGCTTGCCTGGGCATAGCTGCGCAGATTAATGGTCGACGGTTGAGCGACCCCCTGATATTTCACCGCGAGATCGATCGTTCCCGGCCTGCGCTCCGCGAGCGGCAATGTCAGCGCCAGCCCGTCGCGCCCCTGGACTTTCCACCCTATCGACTGAACCGGTCCATCGCCCTGACGGATCGTCACGCTTTCGACGCAGGCCGGCGCGCCGCCCTTCAAGACCAGCCCATTGTCGCGGCCGACCACAAGCGCAGGCGCTTCGCCCTCGACCGCCCATCCGCCCCCATCGGGCAACTGGAGCGTAAAGTCCGGTCCTTCAAGGCGATCGAATCCCCAATGGCCGTACAGATGGCCCTGCACCGTTCCCTTGAAGGTAGACGGCAGGTCGGCGCCAGCCAGCACATAGCCGCCCCGATCCGCCCGCGCCGTAACCGGCAGTTCCGCCATCTCGCCCGTTGCCGCCTTCAGCGCCAGCTTGACGTCGCGCGCATAGGCGGTGGAATAGATGAGCGGCGCGCCCTCGACCGGCAGCACGGTGCCGGCGCGCACGGCGCAGATCGGCGCATCGGCTGCATTGCGCAGGCGCGGCGGGCTGTCGGCCTCGATCGCCGGCATCGCCACGACCATCACCGACTTGGGCTTCTGGAAAGAGGGCGCAGCGTTCAGCAACAGGCCGATGCCATCGCCCTTGCGCACACTGAGCGTTGGCAGATAGTCGAACTGCGGATTACTGAATGCGCCGAAAATCTTCGCCACATCGCGCACCACGCCGATATAGGCGCTGTAATAGCCATAGCCCGCCTCCCGCGTAGCGCTCAGCTGCAACGCCAGATCGGTCGGCGCTCCCGTCAGCGTCTCGGCCATCGAACTGCTGTGGACATCCGCCAGAACCAGCGATTCCCGATTGTCGAGCAGGCAGGCCGCCTGCAATTCGACAACCCTCGACAGACATTCCTCATTCAGTTTCATCGACAGGCTGTTCGCCAGCATCGGCGCGACGCCCCGCAGAAATTCGGGATGGGTATTTTCCTGCGCGCGAATCGCGGCCATGAAGGCGTCGAGCCGAGATCGGTCGAGCGAGGCCTGGTTCAGATCCTGCGTCGCCCGGACGAATTCGCCCGGCTTGCCGCGCACCGCGTCGGTCAGCGTCCCCTCCGCCCCGCCCGTGTCGGGCACCAGGAACAGCACCATCTGCCGTGCGCCCTTGGGCACGGTCACGGTCAGCGCCCTGTCATTGGCCTTCTTCTTCCAGGTCTCGGCGAACCTCACCCAATCCTTGGGCGGCGGATTGGTCGCCCCGCGCAGGAATGCGGACGCCAGGATGAAACGGGCACCCTGTTCATCCGGCAAGTCCGCCTCGATGGAGAGCTGATCCCCCTCGGACAGGCTCGGCACCTGCGCGATCGGCAGGCTCTGCGCGCCGCGCATCACCATGACGCGCAGGGATGGACCGGACAGTTCGAATGGGGCCGGGTCGGCCGCATGGAGGGACGCGGGCACCAGCGATGCCAGCAGAAAGGCGATGCCCCAGCACTTGGCGCGACGCGCAATCCTGTCGGTCGCAATGCACATATGTCTATATTCCGCCATCCTGCCTGCGACCCTGCTTCACCTCTCCCATATCGGCGCAGGCAAGCCAAGAGCGAAGGAATGCCGATACGGGTCGGGGCGGCATGGCGTATCGTCGCCACATGCCGCATCCTTCATGCGGTCGATCGCCCGACCCACGCGTCGGCTCGACATGGAACTTCCGTTCGTCGAGGACGGTCGACTTTCTTCTCGAACGGATTTGCCCAGACGGCAGATTGAGAGAAAACCATGCTCCTGGCGTGAAGCGAAGGATTTCTCCATCAGTCGGGTATGGCGCCTTGTTAGCGGACGGCCTCCCGATCAGATCGATGCGGGAGGCCCCTCGCCTCAGCGCTGGGCAAGCTGGACGGCCGGCTTGCGCGTGATGGTCACGCCGGCCTCGGCCCATTTGCTCGCAGTGCGGCACTCGACGGTGGGAACGATGGAACTGGGCTGGACCTGCTTGATGCAATAATGCTGGGTCTTGGCATCATAGCTCACCTTGGGCTTGCCATACTGGCCCTGCGCGGCGGCGGGCGCGGCAAAGCTGCCAATGGCGGCGGCGGCGATGATGATGGCGGCAATGGTCTTCATGGTCATGTCCTTCCCTGAACTTGCTTTGAACGATCCCGATGGACCGTGCCCAATGCTGTGCAGGGGGCGTGCCAATTGATGAAAAGCTCGGAAATCCGGGGTTTAGAACCGATCGGCAGAAAATCTGTTGGGGGTAATATCCCAATATACGGCGCAATGTCCTTTCTGTTGGCAAAATTTTCATCGCAAATCAAAAAGCTGGCCGGACATGCCCCTTTTCCATCCGGCCAGAGGCAGCCCCTATGCGCTGTTGACTTTTTCGCGCCTTTCCCCGCCCGGCACGCCATGCGCGACCCGCTTCCCATAGTCCGGGTCGTCCTCGGGCTTTGCAAGAGCGGCCAAGACCTGTTGGTGGACCTCCTCCAGCGTCCCGCGAAATTCGGGATAGGGCAGGATGTAGAACTGGTTCGCCTCCACGCCTTCCAGCACATAGCGGGCCAGCACCTCCGGCTCCATACCGACCGCGATCACCTGCTTGAGGTGCGCCATGACAACGGGATCGGCGCCATAATAGCCGGTGTCCTGAAGGTGCGCCGGGCGCGTCAGCACCGCCTCGTGGATGTTCGTGTTGACCGCGCCGGGACAGAGGAGCGACACGCCGATACCATGATCGGCCAGGTCGAGCGCCAGGCATTCGCTCAGGCCCCGTATCGCCATTTTGGACGTGCAATAGATGCCCGTGCCCTTGAGCGCCACGAAGGCGGACATCGACGCAGTGTTGACGATATGCCCGCCCTTGCCCCGCTCGATCATGCGCGGGACGAAGGTCTGGATGCCGTTGATGACCCCGCGCAGATTGACATCCAACTGCCAGTCCCAGTCATCATAGGTGGCGTTCTGCAAAGGCCCGAAGATCGACACCCCCGCCGTGTTGAACAGCAGCTCGACCGGCCCCAGCTGCGCCTCCACCGCATCGGCGGCGCGGGCATAGGCGGCGCGGTCGGTGATATCCAGCTTTACCGCCATCACCTCATGCCCGCGCCCGTCGAACCAGGCCAGCGCCTCGTCCAGATGGTCCTGCCTTATGTCTGCGATCGCGACCTTGCAGCCCGCCTGCGCAAAGACCTTCGCCTGCCCCAGCGCCACGCCCGATCCGCCGCCGGTGATGAAGGCGGTGCGTCCCGCGATCCTCGTCATGCCGCCAACTCCTTGCCCTTGTGCCGCGCCAGTTGGTCGTCGAACACCGGGTTGGACAGCAGAAAGCCGATCTCCTTCGCCCGATCCTGGTTGATCGCCTCATCGGGCATCGACGCCAGGATCGCATCGAACCGGGTCCGCATCCCGTCCGCGAATTCGGGATGCGTCAGGATGTACAGATCGTTGTCGCATATGCCGGCCAGCACCCGCTCGCCGACCTCGTCCGCGCTCATCCAGAGCGGCGACACCGGCCGCTTCTCCAGTTCTTCCTCGCGCTGCTTGTAGCCGCTGTCGCTGCGATATTCGGCCGGCCGCAATTCGCCCGAATGGGCGATGTGGCTCTGCACCGGGCCGGGCATGAAAGCCGAAACGCCGATATTCTCCGCCGCCAGCTCGCCCCGGATCGCCTCCGAAATACCCAGCACCGCCGCCTTGGCGGCGGTGTAGATCGCCGAATAGCTGATCGGGATCAGCGCCGATTGGGACGATGTGGTGACGATCTGTCCGCCCTCGCCATGCGCCTTGATGCGCGGCAGGATGGTGACCAGGCCGTTGATGACCCCGCCCAGATTGACGCCCATGCCCCAGTCCCAGTCATCGTAGCGCGCGTCCAGCACCGGCCCCATCACGCCTATGCCGGCATTACCGATCAGCATGTGGATCTTGCCGAACCGCGCCTCCGCCGCATCGGCGGCGCGGGCGAATCCGGCGCGATCCGTGACGTCGAGTTGCACTGTCTCGACCTGCGCATCGGCGGCCAGATCGGCCTTCGCCTGTGCCAGCGCGTCCTCGCGGATATCGGCGATCACCACATTTGCCCCGGCCCTGACCAGCGCCCGCGCAATGCCCAGCCCGATTCCGTTCGCCCCGCCCGTTATGAAAGCGGTCTTGCCCCGTACATCGCCCATCGGCGCACCTGCTGCCTGCGTCATCCTGTCCTCTCCTTATTGCTTCAGGCCCAGCATGGCCCGCGCCTCGCCGGCGCTGGCGATGTCGCCGCCCATCCGATCGACCATCTCGACTGCCCAGCGCACCATCTCGCCATTGTCCGCGGCCATCCGGCCACGCCGCAGATAGATAGTGTCCTCGAACCCGACGCGGATATTGCCGCCCAGCAGCATCGACTGCGCCGCCATGGGCAGGCTGTGCCGGCTGACGCCGAAGCCGGTGAACTGGCTCCCACGCGGAATCTGGTTCTTCGCATAGAGCATCGCCTCAGGCGTCGCCGGCAATCCATATTTGGTGCCCAGAACGAAGGTGAAGGGCACATTCTTCGGGATCGCGCCCTTGGCCATCAGGTCGTCGGCGAACACAAAGTCCCCCGCCTCGAAGCATTCGATCTCCGGCAACACGCCCGCATCCTGGATCATATGCCCCATCCTGGTGATCATGGGGTCAAGGTTGATCGCCACCCCGCCCCATAGCTGCATGGTGCAGATGTCGAGCGTACACATGTCGGGCTTCAAATCTAGGATATGCTCCAGCCGCCGCTCGGCGGTGAACATCAGCGTGCCGGGGCCGCAGACCGCCGGATCATCGTCCCCCTGCATCCAGGTGCAGCCCGGCCCTGTGGTGACATTCAATATCACTTCATCATTCTTCGCCCGGATCAGGCCGACCACTTCGCGATAATCCTCCAGCGCCTGCGACGGCGCGCCGGTCTCGCGATCACGCACATGGACATGAATGATCGACGCGCCGGCCTCCGCCGCCGCCAGCGCCTCGGCGGCGACATGATCCGGGCGGAAGGGGAAGTCGGGATGCGCCGGCATCGGCGAACTTCCCGTCACCGCGCAGGTCACAAATAGCTTGCCAGCCAATCTACCTCTCCTGTTCACTGTCGGCTATGCTGCCGACCGCAGACCAACGGGTCTTGCAGAGGAGACGGCCCGCAAGAAGGCCGGTGGATGTCCCATTATTGCGAGTAACTGGATAAGGCATGGCACAAAGGGAAGAATTGTCGCGGTTCCTGAAAGCCGCTCGCGCCAAGCTGGCGCCGTCCGAAGTCGGTCTGCCAGCGGGAGAACGCCGCCGCACGCGCGGTCTGCGGCGCGAGGAAGTGGCGACGCTCGCGGGGATGAGCGTCACCTGGTACACATGGTTCGAGCAGGGGCGCGAGGTCCAGCTATCCGCGCCGATGCTGGAGCGACTGAGCCGCACCCTGCGCCTCAGCCCCAACGAGCGCGAATTTCTCTTTGCGCTCGCCCAGCATCGCCCCCCGCCGTTGGCCCGCCGCGCCGATGAGACGATCCACGCGGGCACCCAGCATCTGATGGATGCGCTGTCGATTCCCGCGCTGGTGATGGTGGAGGACTGGACGGTGATCGGCTGGAACCGCCTCGTCGCCCATGCCTTTCGCGACTATAGCCAGTTACCGCGCGAAGAACGCAACCTGTTCCGCATCCTGATGCTCAACCCGCGCTATCGCGCCGACCCGGACAAGTTCCAGGATATGTGCCGCCGCCTGATCGCCCGCTTCAAATGGGATTATAGCCGCACCGCCCAGCCCGAAGTGTTCGAGGGCATCATCGCCGACATGATGGACCAGTCGGAATTCTTCCAGCGCTACTGGCAGGAATCCGACATCATGGCGCATTTCGAGGATACCAACATCGCCGACATGCCGGGCGTGGGCGAGATCATGTTCCGCCACACCAGCTATGCGATCGAGGAAGCGCCGGGCCAGCGCCTGTTGCTGTTCGCGCCGCTGGACGAGGTCAGCGCACAGCGACTCGCCAGGCTGGTGGCGGAAACGGAGGCGCCAGTTACAGCCTGACGCCCGTCCACCGCCGCCTGATTGTCAGTTGGTCTCGCGCTTCAATCGCTCGGCCAGCGCATCGATCTCCTCCGGTTCCAGCAGCCAGGTGCGCGTCTTGCGCCCTTCCCGATGGACGGGCTGGGTCAGCAGGATGCGCGCCTGCGCTTTGGCATCGGGCTTGTAGAGGCCAAAATGGACGGCGCAGTCGCGGATCGTGCCGATCAGCGGCGGCTTGCCATCCAGGTCGATCATGGTCGCGGGCTGATCCCAGGGGATGCTGGCGACGCCGGGAAATTTCTGTTCCATGCGCCTGCGTCACCACGCTCCGCCAAGGAAAGCAAGGCCTATCCGAGCAACGCCATCAGGATCGGGTCGCCGGTCGCGCGCGGGTCGCGGCGAATTTCCGCTTCCTCGCGCCCGATCGCGCGGAAGATCGCGTCGCCGATCTGGCCCGACACATTGTCGGCCATCGCCGCATAATCCCTGCCGCCTGTCGCAGCCAGCGCCGCCGACAGCATCTCGAACATGTCCGACCGCAACGCCTGCGACGCGCCGGGCATCAGCGCCTCGACCACCGAGCCGCGCGCTTCGCGCGCCAACAGATCGGTCGCTGCCGTCGGTCCGCCGCGCAGCACCGATACCGCATCCGCCAGCGTCATGCGATGCACCGCGTCGATCACGACCGGCGCGGCATTGTCGGCCAGATCGACCGCGACATCGTTGAGCGCCATCGCCACCTGGTTGCGCACGGCATTGGTCCGCAGCAGCGCGGAAAGCACCGCTCCACCCTTCCCGCCACCCAGGTCCGGCGGCGCGATCCGCGTGAGCTGATCGTCATAGAAGCCACCCGGTTCGGTCAACCGGGCAAAGGCACGCTCGCTCGACAGTTCCAGCAAGCGCCGCACCGCTTCCTCGACCGTATAGCGCCCCATCGGCGTGGCGCAGGCCGCCAGCGGCAGCAACGCCAAGGTCGCGATCAGGCTGCGCCTGTCGGAAAGGCCGAATGATTGCTCCATGACGCGTCTCCCTCTTTCGTGAAGACCGTCATGGCCCGCTCAGCCTTGCCGGGCGCTGAACGCTTACAGACCCACCCCATTCGGTTTCACCCAAGGCTATAGGAATAGCGCCCGCACCGAATCAGGCACCCGCTCCGCCCGCAGCCCGCCCGGGCGGTTGGCGTCCGGGGCAGTCCAGACGCGCTTTTCGATGCACTCCACGCACAGCCGGCCGTCCAGCGACAGCCGATGCGCGACAGTGAAGCTGCTATTGCCGAAAACCGGCGCCTCCGCCTCCACCAGCACATCATCGCCATAGGCGGTCGGCACGAAAAATCGCGCCGACACGTCGACCATGGGAAATCCGGCAAAGGGCATGGTCGCCATCATCTCGCGCTTTTTGGGCAGGCCCGCGCGTTCGAACAGCAGCATCGTCGTTTCGCCGAAAATGTCGAAATAGCGCGGGGCATGGACGATGCCGGCGGGGTCGCAATGCCCCCATTCGATGCGGACGATCCGCTGGAGATAGGCGCTCACGCGAGAATAGTCTTTCCTTGCCTGGTGGTCTTTTCCGCCATCTCCTCGGCGGGTGGCGGGGTGGGGACGAGCAGCCCGCGCTGCACTGCGGGCCGCACCGAAATCCGGTCGAACCAGCGCTGAAGATGGGGAAAGCCGCTCATGTCGACACCCGCCCAGTCATGCCCCCGAACCCAGGGAAAGCAGGCGATGTCGGCGATCGAATAATCGCCGACCAGAAAATCGCGATCCGCCAGCCGCGTGTCCAACACCCCGAACAGCCGCTGGCTTTCGCGGACATAGCGGTCGATCACTGCTGGCAGCTTCTCGTCGAAATAGCGGTTGAAGACCGTCGCCTGCCCCATCATCGGGCCAAGCCCCGACATCTGCCACATCACCCACTGGATCACGCGGCTACGATCTTGCGCATCGGCGGGGATGAAGCGCCCGAACTTCTCCGCCAGATAGAGCAGGATCGCGCCGGATTCGAAGATGGCGAAATCCCCCGCATCACGGTCCACCAGGGTCGGGATGCGGCCATTGGGATTGATCGCCACATACCAGTCCTGCTTCTGTACCCTGTCGGTCAGCGAAATCGGCGTCACCCGATAGGGCACGCCCAGCTCTTCCAGCAGGATCGACACTTTCCAGCCATTGGGCGTCTCCGACGTCAGCAGTTCCAGCATCATCCTCTCCGACTTTTCTTCCCGTCCCCAAAGCAAAGCGCAGCCCTCCCTGCAAGACGAGTGGCGGCGCTATCATTGAGACTGACAGGTTGAGCGCTCCCCCTGCCGGGTAGCGCCACTGATAGTATCCACAGACGACTTGCGGCCCACAGGATCGCCCGGCACCACCTGTTGGCGAAGGCGCATCAGACGCCGCAAGCAACAAGGTGAGGATAGCGCATGTTGACGCTCTACAGCTTCGGTCCGGCCGCCAATTCGTTGAAGCCGCTACTGGCCCTTTACGAAAAGGGGCTGGATTTCACGCCCCGCTTTGTCGATCCGACCCGGTTCGAGCATCATGAGGACTGGTTCAAGGCAATCAATCCGCGCGGCCAGGTGCCCGCGCTCGATCATGACGGTCATATCATTACGGAATCGACCGTCATCTGCGAATATCTGGAGGATGCCTTTCCGGACGCGCCGCGCCTGCGCCCGACCGATCCCGTACAGATCGCGGAAATGCGCGTCTGGACCAAATGGGTGGACGAATATTTCTGCTGGTGCGTGTCGACCATCGGCTGGGAGCGGATGATCGGCCCGATGGCGCGCAAACTCTCCGACGAGGAGTTCGAGGAGAAACTGAAGCATATCCCCATCCCCGAACAGCAGGCCAAATGGCGCAGCGCCCGCGCCGGCTTCCCCCAGGCGGTACTGGACGAGGAAATGCGCAAGATCCGCGTATCGATCGAACGGCTCGAAAAGCGCCTGTCGCAAAGTCCCTGGCTGGCGGGCGAAGTTTATACGCTCGCGGACATCTGCAACTTCGCGATCGCGAACGGGATGCAGTTCGGCTATGCCGACATCGTCAACCCCGACGCGACCCCGAATCTGGTCGCCTGGATAGACCGGATCAATGCCCGCCCCGCCGCGCAGGCCATGTTCGCCAACTCCAGGAGCGAAATGCCACCTCGCCCGGCTGCGGCGACAGCGGCCTGATCCCATGACCTGGCAGGACGAACCGCCCGCGGGGCAGCTCAGAATGTACCATATTCCCGGTTGCCCCTTTTCCGAACGGATCGAGCTGCTGCTCGACCTCAAGGGACTGTATGGCATCATGGCCGACCATGAGATCGACATATCGCATCCGCGCCCCGCATGGCTGCTCGCCAAGACGCACGGCACAACCGCGCTCCCGGCTCTGGAACTCGAAAATGGAGAGACGCTGAAGGAAAGCATGGTCATCATGCGCTATGTCGAGGATCGCTTTCCCGACCCGCCCGTGGCGCAGCAAGACCCATATGACCATGCAGTCGAGGCGATGCTGTGCGCGACCGATGGCCAGTTCACCGGCGCGGGTTACCGCATGATCCTCAATCGCGATCCGGCCAAGCGCGACGAGCACCGGGCCGAAGTTGATGCCCAATATGCGCGGCTGGACGCATTTCTGCGCCATTATGCGCCGGACGGCGACTATCTGTTCGACCGCTTCGGCTGGGCGGAGGTCGCCTTTACGCCCATGTTCAAACGGCTCTGGTTCCTCGATTATTATGAGGCCTATCAGATCCCCCTGCATCTCACGCGGCTCCTGCGCTGGCGGGACGCCTGCCTGTCGCATCCGGTAGCACAGCGCCACCACGGCCATCGCGAGTTGATGACGCTTTATTATGACTACGCCCAGGGCGGTGGCAACGGTCGCCTGCCCGAAGGCCGTCGCATCTCCAGCTTCACCCTCGACCCGCCCTGGCGCGACCGCCCCCTGCCCCCGCGCGATAAATGGGGCACGCCTGCCACCGACGCCGAACTCGGTCTCCTCCCCGCATAAGGACATCCCATGCCCAACACGCTCCAGCACTATATCGACGGCCAGTGGGTCGAGAGCCAGGGCGGCCGGACGATGGCCGTCATCAACCCCGCGACGGACCAACGCGCCGCTGACCTGATCCTGGGCACGGCGGCCGATGTGGATGCGGCAGTGATCGCCGCGCGCCGCGCCTTCGACACCTTCTCCCGAACCTGCCGCGAAGAACGGATCGCGCTGCTCGAACGCATCATCGGTGAATATCAGAAACGCGTGCCCGACATCGCCCGCGCCATCGCCACCGAAATGGGCTGCCCCATCTCCATGGCGCAAACGGCGCAGGCGGGATCGGGCCTGGGCCATCTGGGGCAGGCGCTCAACGCGCTGAAGAATTACGAATTTTCCGAGAAGATCGGCGACAATCGGGTCGTGCGCGAACCGATCGGCGTGGTGGCGCTCATCACGCCGTGGAACTGGCCGATGAACCAGATCGTGGCCAAGGTCGGCCCGGCGCTGGCAGCGGGCTGCACGATGATCCTGAAGCCCTCCGAAGAAGCGCCCAGTTGCGCCGCCATCTTTGCCGAGATATTGGACGCGGCGGGCGTGCCACCGGGCGTCTTCAACCTGGTGCAGGGCGATGGCGAAGGCGTGGGCACCGCGCTCGCCAAGCATCCCGACATCGACATGGTGAGCTTCACCGGCTCCACCCGCGCGGGCATCATGGTGGCCAAGAACGCGGCCGATACGGTCAAGCGCGTCGCGCAGGAACTGGGTGGCAAATCGCCCAACATCATTTTGGAAGGCACGCCGCTCGACAAGGCGCTGCCGGGCGGCGTGGGCGGCGTGCTGCTCAACAGCGGCCAGAGTTGCGTCGCGCCCACCCGGATGCTCGTCCACAAGTCCCAGCATGACGAAGCGGCGGAAAAGGTCGGCGCGCTGTTCGCCGCCAAGAAGGTGGGCGATCCACAGATCGAGGGCGATCATATCGGCCCGGTCGTCAGTCAGCGCCAATGGGAGCGAATCCAGGGCCTGATCCAGTCCGGAATCGACGAAGGCGCGACCCTGGTCACCGGCGGCACCGGCCGTCCCGAAGGCATGGACGCGGGCAGTTATGTCCGCCCCACCGTCTTCGCCAATGTCACGCCGGACATGACGATCGCCAAGGAGGAGATTTTCGGTCCCGTTCTCGTCCTCATGCCCTATGCAGATGATGAGGACGCGATCCGCATCGCCAACGACACGCCCTATGGGCTGGGCGCCTATGTCGCGGGCGATCCCGCCCGTGCGCGCAAGTTCGTCAGTCGCATCCGGGCGGGAGCCGTGTTCGTCAATGCCGGTGGCCTGGCCTTCGACATGCCGTTCGGCGGCTACAAACAATCGGGCAATGGTCGCGAATTCGGCAAGTTCGGGCTGGAAGAATTTTTGGAGGTGAAATCGGTGATCGGCGCGCTGCCAGAGGAAGTCGACTAATGGCCAGCCTGCCGATCGCAGCCGATGTCGAGGATAGCGCGCGGCAGGCGCCCGCGCTGATCCGCTATCTCGATGAAGGCGATTTCGTCACGCGGCGCTATGTGTCGCGTGGCGTGGAGATCAACACCGGCACCTATGGCGACCATCGCATGATGGTGCGCGACGGGATGCCGATCCGCGATCATTTCCGTTTCGACACGCATGGCTTCATGCTGGGCAAACATCGCAGCGGCATCGCCGATTTCTTCGACAAGGAGGAGGTCGATCGGCTCTATCTGGGCGAATGTGAAGACGCGATCCGCGCGCTGACCGGCGCAACCTGCGTGTCGGCGGGCGGATGGATGATCCGCACCTCCGCCGATCTCACTGCACGCGCCCAGGAAAAGGTCGAGAATTACCGCCATGAAGGCGGCATCCAGCCACCGGCGGGCGAGGCGCATGTCGATTATAATGAAATCACCGGCCGCCGCGCAGCCGAGCGCGCCTATGCCGCCGCCTTCCCCGATGGGCCGGGCTATAAACGCTATGTCTGCGTCAGTTTCTGGCGTACCTTTACGTCCGGCCCGCAGGATTGGCCGCTGGCCGTGTGCGACGGCCGCACAGTGTCCGATGAAGAGGCGACGTCCAACACCTTGTTCGTGGTGGACGAGCTGCCGGTCGGCGACGCATTGACAGCGCCGGTCGCAGGCGAGGACCAGATGATCGCCGCCTCCATCTTCCGCCATCGGGACCGTCATCGCTGGTGGTATTTTTCGAACATGGCGGCGGACGATGTGCTGCTGTTCAAATTCCAGGACAGCGATCATGATGTAACGTGGCGCTGCCCCCATACCGCATTCCACGACAGCAGCCTGCCCGACACGCAGACGCGATCCAGCATCGAGGTGCGGGCGGTGGCGTTTTTCGAATAAGGTTCGTTCTTGCTTTTCTACCAGCGTAACAGCCCGACCAGTTCCTGCCGCCAGGGCCATAGCAGGATCGCGTTCAACATCAGCGTCACGATCCCGAACGCATATTCGACCACGCCCGGATCGAGCACGAAATTCCAATAGCCGATCACGATATTGAGCGGCACGCAGGCGAGCGCTGCGGGCAGGATCGCCCGGTTCGCCAGCACCAGCAGCGCGACGATGATCTCCATGAGCTTGATCCAGGCGAACAGGCAACTGTGGATCAACGCGAGCGTGAACTCCCGCGCCAGCGGCGTATTGCCCAGCGGCTGCAAGTCGAAGGGCGTGAAATATTCCACCCCGGAAAACAGGAACCAGCCGCCGAAGATGATCCGGGCGGCAGTAAATGCCGCCCCGGTTCCGCGCCCCTGCGCGTCCAGCGCGATCATCCTCAGAAACCCGCGGGCGCGCCGTCGAGCAGGATCGTCTTGGTTTCCAGATAGGGCTGCAACCCTTCCACCCCGCCCTCGCGGCCGATGCCCGATTGCTTGAAGCCGCCGAAAGGCAGGCCAAATTCCAGCTTCATGCCATTCTGGCCAAAGCCGCCCGCGCGGATGCGCCGACCGATGCGATAGGCGGCGTCAGCGTCGTTGGTCAGCACCGATCCGTTGAGGCCGAAGCTGCTGTCGTTGGCGATACGGATCGCATCCTCCTCATCCTCGGCCGGGATCAGGCACAGAACCGGGCCGAAAATCTCCTCCTGCGCGATGCGGCTGGCGTTATCGACATTGGCGAACAGGGTCGGCTCGATGAAATAGCCCTTGTTCATATGCGCCGGACGATTGCCGCCCGTCACCAGATCGGCGCTCTCCCGGCCCAGCGCGACATACTCCTCTACCCGCGCCAGCTGGCGCTTCATCGCGACCGGGCCCAGCTGGGTATCGGGCGCATCGCTATGGCCGATGCGGATGCCCTGCATCACCTTGGCGATGGCGTCGGCCAGCGCGTCATGCCGGTGCCGGGGCACGATGGCGCGGCTGAGCATGGCGCAGACCTGCCCGCTCATGATGGTGATGGTGTTGCCCAGGATCGCGGCGGCCACTTCGATCGGGAAGTCGTCGCGCACGATCGCCGCCGACTTGCCGCCCAGTTCCAGCGTGCAGCGCGCCACCCGTCCGGCGCACACCTCGCCGATCCGCTTGCCCGCCAGCGTCGATCCGGTGAACGTCACCTTGTCGATCCCCGGATTGCGAACCAGATGGTCGGACGCATCGCGCCCGGCCGCCACCAGGTTGACGACACCTGCAGGAACCCCCGCCGCCTCCGCCGCTTCCGCTATGATATACGCCTCCAGCGGGGTTTCGGGCGAGGGCTTCATGATGACGGTGCAGCCCGCGACCAGCGCATAGGCGACCTTTGCCGACATGATGCCATAGGGCGCGTTCCACGGCGCGATCGCCGCGACTACGCCCGCAGGCTCCTGCACCACGATCGCGGTGTCGACCATGTGCGACGGGCGCCGTTCCACGAAGGGATAGGTATCGGCATAGCCCGCGATCGCCATCAGCGTCGCGGTCGCGCCGCCGGTCATGACCGGCGCGAAGCTGGCGAGGCCACCGACCTGCGCGGTCCAGGCCGCCGCCAGTTCGGGCGCGCGCCTTTCCAGCTCCGCGCCCATCCGCCGGACAATGGCGCCGCGCTCGGCGGGGGCCATGCTGGGCCATGGCCCGTCATCGAACGCCGTGCGCGCAGCCGCGACGGCGCGGTCCATGTCCGCTTCCGTGCCGTCGGCGACCCGCGCGATGACCGCCTCGCTATTGGGCGACACGATCTCGATCACGCCATCGCCGGTGGAATCGATCCACGCGCCGCCGATGAACAATTTGTCGGGATGGGCGATGCGGATGCCTGCGGGAATCATGCTGTCCATTTCCTCTCAGAAGCTTTTCTTGACGGTCGCGGTCCATTCGCGCGGCCGGCCGACCGTGCCGGTGACGACGCCGAAGGTGCCGACATTTTCCGCCACGCCATTATAATAGAATTTGTCGAAGACATTGGTGACACCGACGCTGAGCGACCAGTCCTTGTCCGCCGCCTGATAGGTCAGCCGCGCATTCACCAGGCTGGGCGCGTCGATCAGATTATAGGGGTTGTTGACCGAGTTATAATAGAAGTTCGAACGCCAGGACCAGTCGATCCGCGGCGTCATCGTGCCGCTGCCGCCAAGGTCCGCTTCATATTGCACGCCCGCCGACAATTGCCATTTGCTGATGAAAGGCGCGATCATGTCCTTCGTCACCAGAGTCGCCGGGTTGGTGATCGCCTTATAGTCGAAATCCAGATAGCCGACCGACGCATCGAACGACAGACCGTCCGCCGGGCGCAGTTGCGCTTCCAGCTCCCATCCGAACACCTCCGCATCGCCCGCATTGGACGGCACCGAACAGGACAGGACGATGCTTTCCGGACACTGATAGCGGACAAGCTGCATATCGTTATATTTGTTGAGGAACACCGCGCCATTCAGGCGCAGCATCCGGCCGAGCAGGTCGGCCTTGAACCCGGCTTCATAGGTGGTCAGCTTTTCCGGGCCGAAGGTCTGGACCTGGTCCGGCGCGGACGGGCGCGGATTGATGCCGCCCCCCTTGAAGCCGGTCGATAGCTGGGCGTAGGTCATGAGTTCGTCCGACCAGCGATAGTTGACGCCGATGCGGTAATCGACCCGGTTGCCCTTGAACGTGCCGGTCAGCCCATCCAGCCCGACCAGCAGGAAGTTCGGCGTGAAGAAGGCGCCGCTCGGCAAGCTGCCGTCCACATTGCGGCGCGAATAGCGATAGGTCTTCTTGTCGTCGGTATAACGCAGCCCGCCGATGATATTGAATGCGTCGGTGACATGAAATTCGCCATGGGCGAAGACCGAGGCGCTGCGGTTCTTGATCACGTCGTCCGACAGGAAATCGAAGAGCAGGGTCGGAATCTGGCTGCGGCCCTGGATCGTGTCCGTGGCGTTATAATAGAAGCCGCCGACGGTCAGGTCGACCAGATCGTTGAAATTGGCGCTGAGGCGCACTTCCTGCGTGAACTGCTCATGGCCGTAGGTGAATTGCTGCAACAGGATAGCGAGCGGCGATCCGTCGACGTCGATCGCGCTGGTGCCGTCGGCGCTGCGATAGCCGGTGATCGATTTCAGCTTCAGACTGTCCGACAGATCATAGTCGATCGTGCCAGACAGGCCCCATGCCTTGACCGTGCTGGTCGGGCTGGCGGTGAAGCCGCCCGGCGCGATCTGGGTCGGGATGCCGAACACCGTCGTATAATTGCCGCCGGTCGCGTAAGTGGCGTAGGAACTATAGCTCTTGGCGCCGGTTAGGAAGCGGCTGTCGAACGGGATGCCGGCGGTAGGATCGCCCGCGACATAGCTGCGCACCGATGGATTGTCGGCATAAAGCAATTTGGTCGCGACCGTCTCGCTATTGTCCTTGGACACATCGGCGACGATGTTGATTTCCAGCGGCGCTCCGGCTGGCGCGTAGCGCAGCGCGGCGCGCAGCGCCATCACGTCGATCCCGCCTTCAGTGCCGATCCGGCAATTTTTGTTGCCGCTGCTGGTGAGGATGCCCGACGCCGGATTGACGCAGCCATAGTCGAGCAGCTTCATATAACCGTCGACATTCTTCGACACGCCCGACACCCGCAGGAACAGGTCGTCGGTCAACGGCACATTGGCGCTGCCGCGCAGTTCCAGCCGGTCGAACCGGCCGTAGGTCGCCTCGATGAAACCGCCGGTTGTCGAATCGGGCTTCTTGCTGAACAGCTTGACCGCGCCGCCGACGCTGTTCTTGCCCGCCAGCGTGCCCTGCGGCCCGCGCAGCACCTCGACCCGTTCCAGGTCGGTCAGGTCCATCACCGCGCCGAAGGTCGTGCCATAATAGATGTCGTCGATATAGATACCAACGCCCGGCTCCAGCGCGAAACTGGCGTCGAGTTGCCCCACGCCGCGAATGAAGGCGGCGACGGCATTGCCCTGGATGCTGGTCGCGGGCGCCAGCGCGACGTTGGGCGCGAACTGGCCAAGATCGGTGACGCTGGTCTGGCTGCGCGCCGCCAGCGTGTCGGCAGACACCGCGGTGATCGCGATGGGCGTGTCCTGCAAGTTCTGCGCGCGAAACTGGGCCGTGACGATGATGTCGGCGGCGGCGGGCTGATCCGCCGGCTGCTCCGGCGTTGCCGCCTCCTGGGCCCATGCGGGCGCGGCGATCATCGCCGACGCCAGCGCCAGACCCGCCGCATGTGCGTGAAACCGGCTCTTCCAGATTGTCGCCATTTTCTTTTCCTCCCTCATATGATGGCCGCAAGGCGCAGGGGAGGAAGCGCCGGACCAGCCTTTGCCGGTTCCGGTGGGGCGATGCCGTGCATCGACCTGCCATGCCATCCTCTTGCCCGACCCACGGCCGTCCATCTTTTCCGCCCGCAGCGGAGAGGTCTTCGCCTCCCCACTATTCATAACGATCGTTAGTATTTTGTCAAGCGGGTTGGCGCGCCTTTGCCGCCGCCAATTGCGCTGCAGAAACCCAGGCGCCATGAACCTGCGCCCGCATCGGCAGCGGCATCGGCACGCGGGCGACCGGCCCCGCGGCGATCGCGCCGGCATCCACGACCCAGAGTTCGGACTGGAAGTCCACCGGCCCCGTCTGCCTGTCCACCACCGTCAGCAGCCAGCCTTCATGATCGGCCTGCGCCGAGGGGACATGGACCGGCTCGCTGATCGCCATGCCCGGCTCCAGCCCCATCATGTCGATCCGGCCATTGCCCGGTTCGATCCGCAGCAGCGCATTGAACGCAGCCCCGACCGGCCCGCCCGGCAGCGGTGGTCCACCCTGCGGATTCATCGACAGATACCAGGCCGCACGATAGGGTCGCCCCTGGTCGGCGTCGCGCAGGCGCGGCATGTCGCCCGGCGGCCCGAGCAGTCTTTCCTCATAAGCTTCGCCCGGCTTCGCCATGTCAAAGGTCCAGCGAGTCAGCCCGCCGCCTATGTCGCGCTGGTCTCGCTGGATACCGCCCGCCTCGCGCATGAAGCCGAAGGCATTGGTGTCCGACAGGCAGAGATCGAGATGGAGCAGGTCGCCTTCCTCATAAGCGTTGACCAGATGGAAGGCCGAAATGCCCGGTCGTCCCTTGAACCAGCGCATCTCCTCCACCTTGCCGTATCGCGGCATGATGCCGACCCAGCTGTCCAGATCCTGCCGGTGCGCCCAATGCGCCCCGCCGGCCTCGAGCCGATCCAGATCGGCCGTGGTCGGGAAGATCGGGAAGATCGCGTAGTTTTCGGTGATCGCGAAGTCATGGATAGTCGAGCAATAGGGCTGATCGAACCATTGCTCGCGCACCAGATTGCCGTCGCGATCGGCGATGGCATAGGCGATCTTCGTCGAACAAAGGCCGTCCGCTTCATAGCCGAAGAAGAACATCTCCCCCGTGACCGGATCAACGCTGGGGTGCGCGGTGAAGGTCTGCGAGGTGAAGGCGCCATGATAATCCCAGCGGCCGATCGTCTCCAGCGTGTCGGGATCGACCTCATAGCCAAGCCCGTCCTCCTTGGTCATGAACAGCCGCCCGCCATGCCAGACCGGCGTGGTATTGGCGACGGTGCGGTCCCGCCCCACGACGCTCGGATCGTCGGTGAAAGGGTTGCGATATTGGCCGAACAAGGCGCGCCGCGCCTCCCTCTCCAGGGCATAGCGTTCGGTTTCGACATAGCGGATCGCATAATCGACCGTGCCGCCTCGAATGGTGAATTTGGCGACCATGCCGTCGCCCGACAGGACGATGTCGTCTTTGAACATCGGGGGGTGCGCAGGATCGGGCACCGCGCGAAAGAAGGCGCCCTCGATCTCGGCGGGGATGACGCCGACGACATCCAGGTTACGCGCTGACCATTCGATGCCGACGGGCGTGTTTAGGCCGGTAAAATGGATCGTTTCGGGAAAGACTCGCACGTTGATCTGCTCCTCGTCCTGCGATCAAATGATAACGGTCGTTATTATTATTGCAAGCCGGTGCAACGGCTCACAACTGTCCACTTCGCTGTCTGATTCCGCGCAGCACATGGTCCGCGCCCTTGTCGCCGATCATGATCGCGGTCGCATTGGTGTTGCCGGCGGGCAGGCTGGGCATGACCGATGCGTCGGCGACCCACAGCCCATCGACGCCAATGACCGCCAGATCGGGATCGACCACCGCCTGGGCATCATCGACCCGACCCATCCTTGCCGTGCCGACCGGATGATAGAGCGGAATCGACGCCATCCGCACATAGGCGCGCAACTGCTCCGGATCGGTCAGCGCCTTGCCGGGGCGCAGTTCGCTCCTGATATGCGCTGCGATCGGCGCCTCGCTCAGGATCGACCGGGCAATGCCGATGCCCTCGACGATCTGGTCGATATCATCCTCGCTGCCCAGTTGCCGATGTTCGATTTTCGGCGCGTCGAACGGGTCTGCCGACGCAAGGCTGATGCGCCCTCGATGGCTGGGCCGCATCAGCCCGACCAGGGTCGAGACGGACGGGTTCCGGCGCAGCATCAACCGCCCCTTCTCGTCAAAGTCGAAGGCGAAGGCGGCGAAGCTGATCTGGAGGTTGGGCGCGGGCAAATCCGGCCGGCTCTTCACGAACGCCTGCGCATGACCGATCGCCGTGGTCAGCGCGCCCCGCCGCGCGAGCGCGTAGCGCAGCAACTGCCACGCGCCGCGCAGCCCCCGCGCGTCGTTGTTCAGTGTCCGCACATCGACGTCATTGACGACATGGGTACCGACATGGTCCTGCAAGTTCCCGCCCACGCCCGGCAGGTCGCGCACCACCTCTATGCCATGGTCGCGCAGATGATCGGCCGGGCCGATGCCCGACAGCATCAGCAGGCGGGGCGTGTTCATCGCGCCGGCACTCAGCACCACGCCATGGCGTGCGCGCAATTCCTTCTCGACGCCGTCCTGCCGATAGAGGATGCCGACAACGCGATCCCGCTCGATCAGCAGGCGCAGCAACTGGGCCTCCAAGAGGATCCTGGGCGCGTTGCCGCCGCGCCGATCGTGCAGATAACCCCGCGCCGCCGAACAGCGCTCGCCGCCCCGCTGCGACACCTGGACATACTCGACGCCCTCGGCCTTCTCCCCATTCAGGTCCGACGACCGCGATATGCCCGCCGCCTGTGCCGCCGCGATCCACTGGTCGGTGATCGGATAGCGCGCGCGCCCTTCGGACACGGCGATCGGCCCCCCGACGCCGCGCCAGGCATCCGCACCGCGTTCATTATCCTCCAGCCGGCGGAAATAGGGCAGGACGGATTGATAGTCCCATCCCTCCGCGCCCAGTTGCGCCCATTCGTCATAATCCCACCGATGGCCGCGGATGAACATCATGCCGTTCAGGGCGCTGCCGCCGCCCAGCATCCTGCCCGCCGGCCAGATGTCGGCCCGGCCGCCCAGCGACGGGTCCGGTTCGACCTGATAGCACCAATCATAGGCCGGGTTCTGGACGATCGCGCTGGTCAGAGCCGGGATGCGCGACCGTATATGCCGGTCGCTCTTGCCCGCCTCGACCAGGGTGACGGCAAGCCCCGCCTCGGCCAGCCGCCCGGTCATGGCGCAGCCGGCCGATCCGCCGCCCACGACGATGATGTCACTTTCTTCCATGGTCGTTCCTAGAAACTGGACATGATGGCGGCGCTGGGCGCGTCGAGCGGCTCGCCCGCCGCCTGCATCTTCACCTCGCGCGCGTGAAGCCTGCCCTGCTCGTCGATCAGCCAGGCATGGATCGCATCCACATCCTCGCCGCTGAGCAGATCGTCCCAGCGGGGCATCCCGCCCGGTAGCAGCAGCCCATCGCGCACGATCGCTCCGAACATCTCATGCGTCGCCGGCTGCATCCGCCGCAGGTCCGGCGCGGTGGATCGTAACTGGTTGCTGTGGCAGATCGCACAATTCTGGAAGAACATCGCCTGCCCCTGCATGATCGTAGCCCGCGTCACGCCCGGTTTCTGCGCTGGCGGCGCAGCCGCGACCTCGACGGGCGGCAAGGGCTGCGGCTTCTCGACCGCCCCTCCGTCTAGCCTGAACACCAGGATGCGGTTGGCATTGCCATAGCGGTAGGCGGCCGAATAGAGCGGCACATAGCCCCAGCCGCCACCGCCAAAGCCCGTTGCGACCGCAACATATTGCACGCCCTTCACGCGATAGGTCATGGGCGCGGCCATGATCGAGCTACCGGTGTCGATCTCCTTCAACAGCGCGCCGCTGTCCGCATCCCGCACCATCAGCTTGCCCCCGATCGTACCGTGGAAAATCAGGCCCGATGCGGTAGACAGCACGCCCATCCGGTCCTGCCAGCCTTCGGTCGCGACCGACCAGCGCGCCTTTCCGGTCAGCGGATCGATCGCGCGCAGTTCGGACACGTAGGACTTGTCCTTCACCCACCGCATTTCCGGCAGCTTTTCCACCTGCTCTCGGATCGCGGGCGGCAGCGTCGGCAACACGCTCTGCAATTGCGGGGTGAAGATCAGGGTCGTCTGGACATTCAATGCCTTGGGCCGCCGCGCCTGCGCCGGCGTGCCCGGCGGCACCGTGAACATCAGGTTCCCCATGTCCAGCACATGGGCATAATAGCTTTTCCGCTCGGCATCATAAGCCGCAGGATACCAGTTGCGCGCGCCCGCCGACGCCGGGAAGATGATGCGCGGCCCGTTCCAGTAATCGACCCGCTGGGGCGTCATATGCGGCACGCCCGTCTTGTCGAAACCCTTGGCCCAGTTTGTCCGCACCAGCGCATTGACGCGCAGCGGCTTGCCGGTCTCGCGATCCAGCACGAACAGATAGCCGTTCTTGGGGGAATGGAGGATCACCGGCCGAACCTCGCCGTCTACCTCCATCTGCGTCAGCACCATCGGTTGGGTGGCCGTGAAGTCCCAGCTGTCGCCAGGCGTTTCCTGATAATGCCACTTTACCGCTCCGCTCTTCGCGTCCAGCGCGACGATGGAGGAGAGATAGAGATTGGTGCCGCCCTTGGGCGAGCGCGTCGCAATCGAGTAGGGGCCGCCATTGCCGACACCGATATAGACGGTATCGAACGCAGGATCATAATTGATCGCGTCCCACACGGTGCCGCCGCCGCCAATGTCCCAGCGACTCCTGGCATCCCAGGTCTTGAGCGCCGCGTCGAGCGCCTTGTCCTCCTGCGGCCCCTGCGCGGGATCATGCGGCACGGTGTAGAAGCGCCAGGCCTGTCCCCCATCCGCGATGCGATAGGCGGTCACATAGCCGCGCGCGTCATATTCCGCGCCGGCATTGCCGATGATGACGAGGTCGCCCGCCACTTCGGGCGCGCCGGTGCTGGTGTAGCCCCGGCCATGGTCGACCACCGTGTCAGCTTTCCAAAGACGTTTGCCGGTCTTCGCGTCGAGCGCGTAGAGCATCCCGTCGAGCGCACCGACCATCACCTTGCCCTGCGCGACAGCGACGCCGCGATTGGCCTGGTCGCAGCAGGCGGAGCGATTGGCCTGCATGTCGACCTCCGGCTCGAAGGTCCAGAGCGGCTTGCCGGTCGCCGCGTCGAGCGCATAAACCCGGCCCAGATTGCCGCTGGTGTACATGATCCCATCGACCACCACCGGCGTCGCTTCCTGCACGCGGTTGGTATTGAGGTCATAGGACCAGGCAAGACCCAGCCGCGTAACATTGCCCTTGTCGATGTCGGTCAGGCGCGAGTGGTGGCTGCCCCAGACATCGCCGCCGGTGTAGGGCCAGTCGTCGCCCGCGCCCGCATCGCCGCCGCCGCGCGCGCAACCCGCCAGCGCCAGCAACCCGGCGATCACCAGAAACACCCTTCTCACAGTGGCCAGCTTCCCTTGTGCGCCAGCATCACCTCGCGCAGGGTCTTGGGCTTGCGGCCGGTGATCCGTTCGACCCAGTCGGTCCTTTCCGCGAAATAGCCTTCGCGGATCGCCTGACCGAACGTCACCATGTCGTCGCTGGACCATGGAATAGGACCATCCGGCACGATGTCGGACGCATGGCGGGGCGCGCCCAGCGCATCGAAATAGGCGAACATCGCTTCATCATCGACCTGGCTGACGACGATCGGCTTTCCGGCGATCTCGCTGGCCATCGCCATCGCCTGCGGAATGGTGATGAGTTCGGGGCCGGTCAGCACATAGGCCTGGTTTTCATGGCCCGGCTGCGTCAGCACGCCCACGGCGGTCGCGACGCAATCGGCGCGGCTGACGAAGGCGACCGGACCGTCACCGCAATTGTCGGGCTTGCGCCCAGCCATCAGCGCGGGGATGGTCATCGGGCCGGCGATCGCCTCGGCATATTGGCTGTCGCGCAAATGCGTCCAGGACGTGCCGGAGCCTTCGATGATCTCCTCGGTCGCGCGATGATCGTGCTTCACGATGGCAGGATTGCACGGCTGATCGGCGGCGATGATCGAGGTATAGACGATATGCCGCACGCCTGCCGCGACCGCCGCTTCCACGGCGTTGCGGTGCTGGCCGACGCGGGTTCCAACGCGCGCTGTGCTGATGAGAAGCATTTTCTGCCCCCCCTCCATGGCACCGGGCAGGCTTGATGGATCGTCGAAATCGGCAAAGCGCACATCCGCCCCGCGCGCTGCAAGATCAGCCAGCCGGGCAGGCGTGCGCGTCAGCAGGATCACCTCATGTGGGGCGATGCGATCCAGCAGCAATTCCGCCGCCGCACGCCCGAATGCACCCGAAGCACCTGAAATGATGATCTTCCCCATCCATCCTCTCGCTTGCATGATCTGCTCTCTTGTTGCAGACAATCGTAACGATTGTTATTATTACGTCAAGAGACGCAAACAAGGAGAGCGACCATCATGCCATCCCTTCCGATCGAGGACCGGATCGCGCTGCAAGACCTGATCGCCGCCTATAGCTGGGCGCTGGACACCGGCGACGTCGAGGCGCTCGTCGCCTGCTTCACTCCCGATGCGCGCATGGTGGAGGAAGTGTTCGACGACCCCGACATATGGGAAGGGCATGAGGGAATTCGCGGAATCGCCGAACATTATCGCAATGCCCCCGGCTTCCCCGGCCGCCAGCATCATGTCACACAGACCCAGTATAAGCCGCAGGACGACGGCAGCTGCGCCATGCGCTCCTTCGCCTTCGTGACGGAATGCGAAGGCGAACCGCCCTATCTGCTGCGCTTTGCCGGATGGTATGACGATCATGCGGTCAAAAACGCGGACGGCCAATGGCGCTTCCAGCGTCGAACGGTCAGGCTATGGGATGGCGAGGTGCTGAAAAACTTCCCCGGTCGCGGACAATGGGTGCCGCGAAAGCGGCCGGATTCGCTCATCATCCAACGTTGACCGGTTGCCTAAATCGCCGCTCCGATATACTCGGACAATATGGGGCAGCAGACTTTCATTGCCGTCGACTGGGGCACGACCAATCGCCGCGCCTATCGGATCGAGAATGGCGTGGTTGTGGAGACCGAGCGGGATTCGCTGGGGGTGACCGCGGTGCCGTCCGGAGGCTTTGAAGCGGAGGTCATTCGGCTGCGTGATCGTCATGGCGGCGCGCCCGTCCTGCTCGCGGGGATGGTCGGTTCCAATCGGGGCTGGGTCGACGCGGGCTATGTACCGACGCCCGCGACGCTGGACTCATTGGCCGCCGCTGTCGTGAAACCAATGGAGGACGTGCTCATCATCCCCGGCGTCCGGCATGTGGCGGAAGGGCGCGGCGACGTGATGCGGGGCGAGGAGGTTCAGCTGCTCGGCGCGCTCGCCGCCGGTCTGGCCCCCGCTGACGCTCTGCTCTGCCAGCCCGGCACCCATTGCAAATGGGCCTGGATGGAGGACGGAGCCCTGTCCGCCTTCGTCACCGCGATGACCGGCGAGATGTTCGCGCTGCTCAAGAATCATGCCCTGATCGGCCAGGAAATGACCGGCGAGGTCACGCCTGGCGACGCTTTTGTCGAAGGCGTCCGGGAAGCGGCGCGCGGCGACCTGCTCGCGTCACTGTTCGGCGTGCGCCCCGCCAGCCTGCTCGGCCTTCGCGATCGCGCGGATGCAGCCGCCTTCGTCAGTGGATTACTGATCGGCACAGACTGCGCCGCACATGCCGGCACGGGCGAAGTCCACCTGCTCGCCGATCCGGCGCTCGGCGCCCTTTATGGCCGGGCCATCACCGAGCTGGGCGGCACGCCGCTGCCGGTCGACAGCCATGCGGCCTTCGTCGCCGGCGCGACCCGCCTTTGGGAGTATCTGTCATGAGTCTCGATTTCGCCACCGCCTTCGCCCGCTGCCCCCTGGTCGCGATCCTGCGCGGCGTCCGCCCCGACGAGGTCGAGGCGATCGGCGACGAACTGGTCGCGGCCGGCTTCACGCTGATCGAAGTGCCGATGAACTCGCCCGATCCGCTCGACAGCATCGGCCGGCTCGCGCGCCGTTTCGGCGGGCAGGCACTGGTCGGCGCAGGCACAGTGCTGACGACCGTGCAGGTCGGGCAGGTGCAGGACGTGGGCGGACAACTCGTGATTTCCCCCAACAGCGATGTCGCCGTCATCGCCGCGACCGTCCGGGCAGGCATGATCTCCATGCCAGGCTATTTCACCCCGACCGAAGGGTTCGCCGCGGTCCAGGCGGGCGCCACAGCCCTCAAACTCTTTCCCGCCGAAGCCGCCAGCCCCTCCGTTCTCAAGGCACAACGCGCCGTCCTGCCCAAGGCGCTGCCGATGCTGGTCGTGGGCGGGATCAACCCCGGCAATATGCGGCCTTGGACCGAAGCGGGCGCAAATGGATTCGGTCTTGGTTCCGCCCTCTACAAACCCGGCGCCACCGCCCAGCAGGTCGGGGAAGCAGCGCGAGCCTTCATAACTGGCTGGAAAGACTTGCACGACTGAGAAGGCCCCGGTCTTCATGACAGCGCCGCGTCTTTTTCGTGAAGCGGTCCGACCCTGAACTTTCATCGCCCTGCCGCTTTAGTTTCGCGGTCATGACCTATTGCCGCGCTAGGCGCTTCGGCGGGGGTCTTGATCATGCTGAAGCCATTGCGCGCATTCCTGTTCGCGAGCCTGACGGTGATGGCGGCAACCGGTTCCACCGGTAGCCGCCCCGTCGCCTATTCCGCCCTTGACGGGCTGCACGCGGTCGCGCCAGCCGACGGTCGCCTGTCGGTGATGACCTATAATGTGCAGGGCCTGCCCTGGCCGATCGCCTGGGGACGGGACGAAGCGCTGGCGAAAATTGGCGATCGACTGGCCACCCTGCGCCGTGAGCGGCGACAGCCCCATATCGTCCTGCTTCAGGAAGCCTTCACGAGCGAGGCCGCCGCGATCGCGCGGCGCGCCGGATATGTGCATGTCGCAATCGGTCCGGATGCGGCAATGGCCGACGGTCTGCCGGCGACGAGACTCGATCGCGCCTATATCGCCAATGGGCGGTGGGAGCGGGGCGAGGGCATCGGCAAGCGCCTGGGCAGCGGACTTCTGATCCTGTCCGACTATCCGATCTTGGGGCAGGCGCGCATGGCCTTTCCCGCCTTCGCCTGCGCCGGGTTCGACTGCCTCGCCAACAAGGGCACGCTGATCGCGCATCTCGCCGTACCGGGCTTCGCCGAGCCGGTAAGCGTCGTCAACACCCATCTCAATGCGCGCAAGGCCTCCGGCGTGTCCATCGCCCGTTCGCAGCACGCATTTGCGCGACAGGTGATGCTGCTGGCCGACTTCGTGCGGAGCCATGTGCCGCAGGGCCGCACCCTCATCCTGGGCGGAGACATGAACATCGGCGGCGACCCGGCGCGCAATGCCGCGTTTTTTGGCCAATGGGCGCCTATGGGACATAGGTTCGTCACCCCCGCCCTGGGCGGCATAAGGCAAGCCCTGACCATGCCCGCCCGGATCGACCGCGACGCGCTTAACGCTTCGGCCGAACGCGCGAAGGACTGGCTGTTCGCCCGCGACGCCAGCGGCCGCCCCATGGATGTCGCGCAAGCAACAGTTCCGTTCGGCAACGAAGCTGACGGCCGACCGCTGTCCGACCATTATGGCTATGTCCTGACCTATGCTCCGACCGGTCAACCGGAGGAAAAGACAGTCCGCCTGGCTGCGCTTGGCGGAAAGGCGATGCCATGAAAGGCCTTCTGACGGGCCTCGCCCTCCTGCCCTGCCTCTGCCCGATAGCACAGGCACAGATCCACTCGATCGACCCGACCCCGCGCTTCACGCTGAAGCCGCCGGTGCGGCTGACGCTGCTGACGGCGCCGGCAGAACCCCGCGGGCCGCGACCGTTCAGCCTCGCCCAAGCCGCGCCGACGCGCGACGAGGCTGCGGACCTCCTCGGCGTCGCCCGCCAGACGATGCAATTTTCGCAACAGCGCGAAAGTGGAGCCCGCGCCCCGTTGCCGCTTGCCGGGCACCTCTCGCGCACCCGCGTCCGCACGATCCGTATCGAAGGCCTGCTGCCCGTGGACGATCGCGCGAGCTTCCGCCTTGGCTGGTCCGGCGCCAAATATAGCAACCGCAACGCCAATGTGACCGCCGCCTACAGCAATGCCAATCTGCGCGCCAAGGACTGGTTACAGCCACACGCCGCGCTGCACTGGACGGCAACGAAAAATCTGTGGCTGCGCGCCGCCTATGATGAAAGCTTGCGCGCCTACGCCGATGTCGGCATGAGCGGTCCGCTGGGACTGAGGCGCGAGGATTTCCGGCAGTTACAGGACCGACTACGGCCCGAACGCCATCGCCGCATGACCATCGGCGCCGGATGGAGCGCGGCGCCGGGCTTCCGCGTGGCGCTTGACGTCTATCGTGGCCGGCTCGACGACCGGCTGACATTCGCAGAGGGAAGCGCCCTTCCCGTCAACCATGGATCGGCCACGCTGCTGGGGGGCATGATGACGGCCGCACACCAGGTGACGCCCTCTATCGGCTGGTCCCTGCGCTACAGCCATGCCCGTGTCGAACAGTTGGATGGCGACGTCGCGCAGGAACGCCGCCTGGCGGGCGAAGGCTATTGGCAGGTCGGCGCCTGGCGCGCCAGCCTGAGCGCCGCACACACCAGTGCCGCTGCCCTGATTGACCCGGGCGCGGCCTCTGATCGCGCCATCCGTCTGTCGGCGGCGGTCAGCTTCCAGCCCCCCTCCCTGCCTGGGCTGGCCGTCGGCCTGCGCATCGCCGATCCCGACCGGCTGGCGAGCAGCGCCTTTTTGGCGCCAGACGCCCCGCTCGGCCTGCGCGCGCAGGATCAGGCGCGCGGCCTCTTGCTGTCCGCCAGCCTCCTGTGGTGAACGCCATTTTTCTGTAGTATTGACGCCCTATCGCTGCCCGCTCCATCATCGGAGCCGTACCATGACGCAGCGCACGATCTTTCTTCTTGCTATCGCTGCAAGCCTTGGCCTGTCGGCGATGGCAGTCGCGCAGGATGGCGCTGACGTCCCTTTGCCTGCTCCCGCTCCCATATTGATCCGCTTGGCCGCGCCCGAGGCGAACCAGGGCGTCGCTTCGGACGGAAGCCATGTCTATGCGATCGACAATGACCGGATCGGCAAATATCGCATCGCCGATGGCAAACGGATAGCGGCCTGGCAGGGCGAGCGCCGCCTGTTTCCGCACATGAACAGTTGCACCATCGTCGGGCATGAACTGGTCTGCGCCGCATCCAACTATCCCGCCGTGCCCCAGACCAGCGCGGTCGAGATATTCGACACCCGCACCCTGCGTCACCTGCGCACTTTGAGCCTCGGCCTTGGACCCGGATCGCTGACCGTAATGGACCGCCATGCCGGCAAATGGTGGGCGGTCTTTGCCAATTATGCGGGCAAGGGCGGTGAAGCAGGCCGCGACCATCGCTACACGCTGCTGGTGCGGATGGACGACCACTTCCGGCAGGAGGCAGCCTGGACCTTTCCTGCCGCCGTGCTGGCGCGCTTCGCCCCGAAGAGTTGCTCCGGCATGAGCTGGAGCAGCGAAGGACGCCTGTACGTCACGGGCCATGACCGGCCGGAAATCTACGAACTGGCGCTGCCCGACGCCGGATCTACACTGGAGTTGCGGCGCACGATCGGCTTCGCCTCGCCCGGTCAGGCCATCGACTGGGATCCGGCGGCAAAGGACCTGCTCTGGTCGATCGACCGGAGCCGGGGGGACATGATCGGCAGTCGCGTAAGATGAAAGACGATAGCCAGGACCATCTTCCGTAAATTGCTAATGCGATTGACTCGCATTGCTAAAACCCTCTAACGGGCGCGCAAGTCGCATCCGAAAAGGGGAATCACATGCACCGCAACCTGCGCCATCTCTTGCTTGCTGGCGTTGTCGCCATCCTACCGGCCGGATCGGCGCTGGCGGCAGCCCCGGTGGACGCCGACGCGGGCGCGGTCGATGATTCCACCATCATCGTCACCGGCGCCGGCAATCAGGCGAGCAGTTCGGCGACGGGCCTGTCCCTCACCTTGCGCGAAACGCCGCAGTCGGTCAGCATCATCAGTCGCGAACGGATCGAGGATTTCGCGCTCACCAATATCAACGACCTGCTCTCCCAGGCCGTCGGCATCAATGTCGAGCGGGTCGAGACCGACCGCACCTATTATAACGCACGCGGTTTCGACATCACCAATTTCCAACTGGATGGCATCGGCCTGCCACTGATCTGGGGCATCCAATATGGCGACCTCGATACCGCCTTGTTCGAAAATGTGGAAACCATCCGCGGCGCCAATGCCCTTCTGACCGGAGTGGGCAATCCGTCGGCAACGATCAATTATGTGCGCAAGCGCCCGCTGGACCATTTCCAGGCCAATGGCTCCGTTCAGCTCGGTTCCTGGAATCTGTGGCGTGCTGAAGCCGACATGTCCGCGCCGCTCAGCGAAACGGTCGCTGTCCGCGTGACCTACGCCCATCAGGAGCGCGACTCCTACCTCGACTATAACCGCAATAATCGCGACGTGATGAGCGGGATCATCAGTTGGCAGGTAACGCCGCAGCTCAAGGCGACGGCCGGCTACAGCCGCCAGGAGAATGAAAGCGACGGCGTGCTCTGGGGCGCGCTGCCGCTGGTCTATAGCGATGGAAGCCGGATCGACCATGCGCGATCGGCATCCACTTCGGCGGACTGGACCTATTGGGACACGATCGACACGACCGCCTTTGCCGAACTGGCCTACGCCTTCGACAATGGCTGGTCGATGAAGGGCGTGTTTACCTACAAGCGGTTCGAAGAGGATGCGAAGCTGCTCTATGCCTATGGCGCGCCTGATGCCGATACCGGACTGGGCGTCTATGGCATGGCGGGCGCCTATCCAGCCGACTACAAGCAATATCTGGGCGATTTCTACGCATCCGGGCCGGTCAGCCTGTTCGGTCGCGAGCATAGCCTGGCCTTCGGCCTGTCCACCGCCAAGCGCGATGGGTGGGAATGGTCGGCCCTGTCCAGCGCGCTGGTCGCCTATCCAACTGTCAGCCAGTGGGACGAGGGGTTGATTGCAGAACCAAGCTTTCCCGACGCCTATCTGGCAGCGCGGAGTACCGACAGGCTGACCCGCGCCTATGGCGCCGCACACCTCAACCTGGCCGACAATCTCAAGGCCGTGGTCGGCGCCAGCGCCATGTGGCTCAAATCCACCGGTTACAGCTACGGCAGCGATCTCTATCGCAAGGACAGCAAGGTCAGCCCCTATGCCGGCCTGGTCGCCGACCTGACATCCAACATCTCGCTTTATGCCAGCTATACCGACATCTATAACCCGCAGACGCAGGTCGACGTTAACAATGTCCGGCTCGATCCGGCCAAGGGCACCAGCGTCGAGGCGGGCGTCAAGAGCGAGTGGCTGGGAGGCAAGCTCTACGCCACCGCTGCCGTGTTCCGCGCAAAGCAGAAGGGGCTTGCGGAATATGCCGGCGTGTTCGGTGCGGATGGCGCTGGACAGGCGGGCGACAGCTATTATCGCGGCGTCGATACCACCTCCAAGGGGTTCGAGTTGGAGATGACAGGCCATATCACCGAAAACTGGTCGCTGAGCGGCGGCTACACCTGGCTCGATATCGAGGATCAGGACGGCAAGGATACGCGCACCTGGCTACCGACCCGGACGTTGAAGCTGTCCAGCACCTACAATGTGCCGCAGTTCAACGATCTGAAGCTGGGCGCTCAACTGCGCTGGCAGAACGCTATTCGCAGCGCGGTCGACGTGGGCACGTACCGGCAGAAGGGTTATGCGGTACTCGATCTGATGGCCGGCATCCGCGTGGTCGATCATGTCCGCGCCAGCGTCAATGTCCGCAACGTCACCAACACCCGCTACCTCAACAGCCTGATGTGGGGACAGGCCTATTATGCGCCGCCACGCAACATATTGGCGACGCTCAGCGTGGAGTATTGATGGCATGGCGGCCGGGCTGAAGCCGTATCGGCAGGGATGGCGCTATCGCGCCAATATCGCGCTGCGCATCCTGGCAGCGACGGTCGGCGCCTATCTGGTGACGGCGCTGGTCGCCATGCTGCTTGCCCGCACGCTGCCGATGAGCCGGGTGGAGGCCGTAACGAGTGGCACGATGATCGCCTATCTTGCCGCTCCGACCGTCACCATCGGGGCGTTCCTGGCGCGCAGCCCCTGGCGCGCGCTGGCGGGGGTTGCCCTGGCGGCCGGGTTGCTCGCGCTGGGGACGTGGGCGGCGGGACCGCCCGCATGAGTCCCGTCGCCGCCATGATACGCGACAGTGCGCGCCAATGTATGGCCTGGCTGCACGGCTGGACAGGGCTTCTGCTCGGCCATGTCCTCTTCATCATCTGCCTCACCGGCACACTGACGATATTCAAACCGGAAATCAGCCAGTGGATGCGCCCGGAAGCCCGGGCTGTGGCGTCGCCTGCAGAGGCGATCCTCGCCGCCACGCGCTGGCTCCAAGCCAATAGCAAGGACTCGACCGGCTGGTATCTGTCGGCGCCGGACGACCGGGCCAATATCGTCGAGGCCAGCTATGACAGCGACGGCGTCTACCGCACACAGGCGCTCGACCCGCAAACCGGCGCCCCGGTCGCGCGCGAAACTTTGGGCGGTGAATTTTTCTATCGCCTGCATTTCGAACTGGAACTGCCCTATCCCTGGGGGCGGCTGCTCGCCTCGCTCGCCGCGATGACAATGCTGGTTGCGCTCGTCACGGGGGTTATCGCCCACAAGCGCATCTTCAAGGACGTCTTCACCTTCCGGCCGTTCAAGGGGCAGCGTAGCTGGCTCGATGGACATAATGGCCTTGGCGTTCTGGCCATGCCCTTTCATATCATGATCACTTTCACCGGATTGCTGACCCTGGCATCGCTCAACCTGCCCTGGGGCATGACGGGTGCTTATGGCGAGGATATGGCGACAATGTACGCCGATCTGGCGCCGGGGTCCGTCACCCGCGCAGCAAGTGGAGAAAAGGCAGCGTTGGCGCCGCTTGCGCCAATGCTAACCACCGCACAGCGGCATTTCGGCGGTACGCCGATAGGCCGGGTCTACGTCTTCAACCCCGGCGACAAGGCCGCCGTCGTCACCGTCTACCCGTCGGACGCCGAGGCGATCGGCTATATGCCCGCCGAAATCAGTTTCGATGGCGCAACCGGCCACACCCTCAAGGCGTGGACCGAGATACGGACGGGCATCCGCACCTACCAGACCATCTACGGCCTCCACATGGCGCGCTTCGCGCCTTCGCTCACCCGCTGGCTCTATTTTCTCGGCGGCGCGATGCTGACGATGGCGATCGCGACCGGGATGGTCCTGTGGATCGTCAAGCGCCGTGAACGCGCACCGCTGTCGGTGGGCAACCGCATCCTCGAACGGCTAAATGTCGGCGTGCTGACGGGTGCGCCGATCGGAGCGGTCGCCTTCCTCATTGCCAATCGCTTGCTGCCGCTGGGCATCGTCGCCCGCGCGGAGACGGAAGTGTCCATCGCGCTGTGGACCAGCGGCGCAGCATTGGCCCTGGGCATGGTTCTGCCGCCGGCAATCGGCTGGCCCGTGCTGCTGGGCGGGCTTGCCATTGGCTGCGTGTCGGCCGCGTTCCTCGGCCCCATCTGGCCAGACGGATGGCCGCTGGCGACCGTAAACCTGTTGCTGCTGGGTGTCGCGCTGGCTCTGCTGCCGGTCATCCGCCGCCAGGTGCAGCGCAAGCGCGCGCCGGCACCGACACGACGCAGGGCCGTGGCGACATGATCGCGAGCGCGGGCTTCCTCTACCTGGGCCTTTTCGCCTTGGCCGCCAGCATGGATCGGCATCGGCGGACACTGGCTGGACCGTGGCACCGCCCCCCGGTCGCTCCGCTGCTTGCACCGACCGGATGGTGCCTGCTCGGCCTCTCGCTGCTCAGCATCGCGCCCGGCTGGCATGGCGGCATCGGGCTGGTCAACTGGTGCGGACTGCTCCCGCTGGTGGCCGGGATCATGATGCTCGGCCTGACCTACCGCCCCGAATGGCTGCGACCGGGCCTGGTCGTTGCGCTGCTACTGATCGCGGCCGGCGCAATGCTTCGCGCCTGACCGTCATTCCTTCATGTCGATGGTAGCGACGACGCCGCCATCCGTGGCATTGCGCAGCCGTACCGCGGCCTCGAAGCTCATAGCCAGCGACCGGGCGATGGTGAGGCCGATACCCGTGCCATGTCGTCCACCCGGCTGGCCGCTCGGCCCGCGCGTGAACGGCTCGAACATCTGGTCGATCTGATCGGCGGGGATGCCGGGTCCATGGTCGCGCACCTGAATGAGAAGCCGCCCGCCAGCCCGCGCGCAATTGATGTCGGCGCTGCCCCCATATTTGACGGCATTGTCGACCAGATTGGCAATGCAGCGACTGAGCGCATTGGGCTTGACCCGCACCGACCCGCCGCAGCCCCCGGTAAAGCGTACCGGCGCGCCCAGATCCTGCGCATCCTCGACCATGCTCGCAAGGAGCGAGTCGATGTCGACCATCGACCATTCCTCCCGCGATTCCGCGCTGCTGGCAAGGTCGAGCCCCTCGCGCACCAAGGTCAGCATCGCATGATGATCGGCCAGCAACCGCTCACGCAGTTCGACATTTTCCACCAGTTCCAGCCGCAGCCGCATCCGCGTCAGCGGCGTCTGGAGGTCATGGCTGATCGCCGCGAGCAATTGCGTCCGCTCGGCAAAGCCGGCGCGGGCGCGGCGCTGCATAAGGTTGAAGGTCGACAAGGCGGCACGTACTTCCTCCGGGCCGGTTTCCGGCACGTCCTGCGGATCGAGCGACAGGGAGAAAGCCTCCGCGGCGCGTTCCAGCCGGCGCAGCGGCTTGGCCACGAAGCGCGCAACCAATATCCCCAGCCCGGCCGAAGCGGCGATAATGACCAGCAGATAGAGCGGGTTGAAGATGGTGCTGGGCGGTTTGGCGATGCGGGGGAAGGTCAGTGCCATTGCGCGCCGCTGTCCGCCAATATCGGTGAAGCGCACGATCCAGCAATCCGGGCGCGGCGCGTCTACCAGGCCGGCAGCCCGGTCCTTCCGGTCATTCGGGGGGAAGCACAGGCCAACGGGAACCTGTCCGGCTTCGGGCTGCGACTGTATCCCGAACCGCTCCTTCAGCGACGCTTCAAGATCGGCATCCGGGTTGCTGAGCGATACGCCATCGGGCGCGGGATAGGCGCCGACGATATTGTGCGTGGCCATCATCGCTTCCACCCGCGCCGGATCGCGGCGCAGCCTGGCGGCGATATCGACCGCACTCGCCACCACGCGCTGTCGTCGCACGCGTTCGAAGTCGTGATGGCGCGTCTGCTCCGCAACCAGCAACGCGATGATCGCCGCGACCGACATGCCGAGCGTAAGGATCAGAAAGATCTGGCCGGCCATGGTTCCGAAAAAGGCGCGCACGCGGGCAATCGGCCGCATCTTCATGTATAGTCGACCCCGCTTGCCAGCACATATCCCTCGCCGCGCACGGTCAGGATCAGTTCGTCGCCGCCGGCCACCCCGGCCAGCTTCTGCCGCAGCCTGCTCACCTGCAGGTCGATCGACCGATCGAAAGCGGCCGTTGCGCGCCGTTCGGGAAGCAAGGTCTCGCGCGCGAGGACGACATTGGGCTCCTCGATGAAGCGACTGAGCAGGCGGAACTCCGCCGACGACAGCATCACGAGACGATCGTCGGGCGCGACCAGCCGGCGCTGCTGCAGATCGAGCCGCCATGGACCGAAATGGGCATAGCGCATCGTGCCGCCACGCGGCGCAGGCTCGCTGCGTGCACGCCGCAACAGGTTGCGGATACGCACCAGCAATTCGCGCGGCTCGAACGGCTTGGTCAGATAATCGTCGGCGCCCAATTCCAGTCCCAGCACCCGATCGATCGCGCTGCCGCGTGCGGTAACCATGATGATCTGCACCTCGGCTCCTTCGGCCCGCAATTCGCGACAGAGCAAAAGGCCATCGCCATCGGGGAGGTTGAGGTCCAGCACGATCAGATCGACCGGATGTTCACGCAGCGTCTGGCGCAGTTCGGCCAGGCTGGAGGCTGACAAAAGCCTGTAATTTTCCTGCTGCAGCTGCCCGACGATGAGTTCGCGTATATCCGCATCATCATCGACCACCAGCACGGTGGCGGGCCGGGTAAGGGATGAGTCCACCATGTCGTCTTCCTAGCGGATCATTCGCCGAAAGTCTGCGCCGCGTCACGCGCGATACAGGCTGATACAAAGCGATACGAAGGATATATGGGCCGCAACAGGTCGACCCAATCCGAAAACAAGTCAGGCTATGACGTGACGGGCAAAATGGTGATGAGACGCTGTCGGCTTCCCTCCGCCGACGCAAAGCGGAGCCCTTGCGATGACCTTCCAGCCAATCCGGCCGGAAACCCATGACGGAAAGTCCGGATCGCCGGCGCACACCCCCTCCCCCCTGTGCGCCCGATCCGCCCTCCTTCCGTTCCGGGTGGCATCGCAGGGGCCCGTAAGGCGCGCGCCAAGGACCGATATACATACCATGCCGATCTCCAATCCTGTCCTGAGCCTTCGGGTCGCACCGATTGCCTTGTCTATGCTGCTTGCCGCATGTGGCCAGCAACAGGCTCCCAGGAAAGGACCGGTGGAAGTCGGCGTCGTGACGCTCGCTACACAGAATGTCACCGTGGCGAGCGAGTTGCCGGGCCGGACCGTCTCCACGATGATGTCGGAAGTCCGGCCCCAGGTCGCAGGGGTCATCCAGCAGCGCCTCTTCACCGAAGGATCGATGGTGAACGCCGGTCAGCCGCTATACCGGATCGACCAGCGCCTCTACCGCGCCTCCCGCGACGAGGCACTCGCAACGCTCGCCAGCGCCGAGGCGACCGCCGCCGCCGCGCAGGCCAAGGCACAGCGCTATCGTAGCCTGGGCGCGACCGAAGCCGTCAGCGCGCAGGATCGCGACGATGTGATCGCGACCGCGCGCCAGGCTGCGGCGGCGGTGCAGCAGGCCAGGGCCAGCCTCCAGACGAGCAATGTGAACCTCGAGTTCACGCTGGTTCGCGCGCCGATCAGCGGCCGGATCGGCCGCACGCTCTTTACCCCTGGCGCGCTGGTGACGGCAAGCCAAACAGACCCGCTGACCACCATCCAGCAGCTCGACCCCATCTATGTCGACGTCACCCAGTCCAGCGCGCAGTTGCTGCAATTGCGACGCTCGCTCGCGGCAGGCACGACGCTGCCTGCCAGCGCGACCATCCGCCTCAAGCTGGACGACGGCACCGATTATCCGCTGGAAGGCCGGATCGAGTTCGCCGAACCGATCGTCGACGTGAACAGCGGGACAGTGACGTTGCGCGCCCGCTTCCCGAATCCTGACGGACTGCTGTTGCCCGGCATGTTCGTGCGCGTCGCCGCGCCCCAATCGGTCGTTCCAGGCGCCATTCTCGCGCCCCAACAGGGCATCACGCGCGATCCCAAGGGCAATGCGACCGCGCTGGTCGTGAGCAAGGCGAACAAGGTCGAGCGCCGCACCGTCACCGCTGCGCAAGCGATCGGCGACAAGTGGCTCATCACCAGCGGACTGAAGGCTGGCGACAGGCTTATCGTGGAGGGCACCGACAAGGTGAAGCCCGACGACCAGGTCAAGCCGGTCGCCGTCGCGGCGTCGAAATAGGAGTCGCGCCTTGCTGAGCCGCTATTTCATCGACCGGCCGATCTTTGCCTGGGTCATCGCCATCGGCATCATGCTCGCCGGCCTTGGCTCGATGCTGTCGCTGCCTATTGCCCAATATCCCGACATCGCGCCACCCGGCGTGGGCATCAGTGCCACCTATCCCGGCGCCTCTGCCGAAACCGTTGAAACCAGCGTCACCCAGGTCATCGAACAGCAGCTGACCGGCATCGACGGCCTGATGTATTTTTCCTCCTCCTCGACGGCGACGGGCCAGTCTCGCATCACCGTCACCTTCGAGAAGGGGACTGACCCCGACACAGCTCAGGTGCAGGTCCAGAACCGGGTGCAGCAGGCGCTCAACCGGCTGCCCAACGCCGTGCAGCAGCAGGGGCTGACCGTCACCAAGCAACAGACCGACTTCCTGATGCTGGTCGGCCTCTACGATGAAACCGACACCGCGACCCAAGCCGACATAGCCGACTATCTGGTCAATAATTTCCAGGATTCCATCGCGCGCATCGACGGGATCGGCGCAACCCAGATTTTCGGCTCGCAATATGCGATGCGGATCTGGCTGGACCCCTACAAGCTGGCGGCCGTCAAGTTGATGCCGTCGGATGTCGAAACCGCGATCCGGGCACAGAATATCGAAGTGTCGGCCGGCCAGATCGGCGCCGATCCTGCCCCCGCCGGGCAGCAGATCAATGCGACCGTAACGGCGCGCGCGCGGCTCCAGACTCCCGAACAGTTCCGCAAGATCATCGTCAAGACGCAGAGCGACGGATCGATCGTCCATCTGTCGGACGTCGCGCGGGTCGAACTCGGCAACGAAAGCTACACCACCGCCGCGCGGCTCAACGGCCATCCGGCCTCAGGCATAGCACTGCAACTCGCGCCCGGCGCGGACGCGCTCAAGACCGCCGAACTGGTCAAGGCCAGGGTCGCGGAACTGTCCGCGGGCCTGCCCCATGGCTACAAGGTCGTCTTTCCGCGCGACACCACGCCGTTCATCAAGCTGTCGGTCGAGGAAGTCATCCAGACCCTGATCGAGGCCGTCGCCCTGGTCGTGGTGGTCATGTATGTTTTCCTCCAGAGCTGGCGCGCCACCCTCATTCCCGCCATCGCCGTGCCGGTCGTGCTGCTCGGCACCTTCGGCATTCTTGCGCTGTTCGGATATTCGATCAACACGTTGACCCTGTTCGGCATGGTGCTGTCCATCGGCCTGCTGGTCGACGACGCCATCGTCGTCGTCGAGAATGTCGAGCGCATCATGGAGGAGGAAGGGCTTTCCCCGCGTGACGCGACGATCAAGTCGATGACGGAAATCGGCAGTGCGCTGGTGGGCATTGCGCTCGTTCTTTCCGCCGTGTTGCTGCCCATGGCTTTCTTCGGCGGGTCTACGGGCGTCATTTATCGGCAATTCTCGATCACCATCATATCCTCGATGCTGCTCTCGGTGGTCGTCGCGCTGGTGCTATCGCCCGCCCTCTGCGCTACCTTGCTGAAGGCGTCGGCCGAGGAAAGACGGCACCAGGGCTGGGCGGGCAAGTTCAACCGCTGGTTCGAACGGATGACCGGTGGCTATATCCGCCGCACCGAACGGGTGATGACCCGGCGCACGCTGTTCTGGGGTTTTTATGTCGTCGTGCTGGCCGTGCTGGTCCTGCTCTTCGTAAGGCTGCCGTCCAGCTTCCTGCCCGTCGAGGATCAGGGCCAGGTGATGGTGCAGGTGACGCTGCCCGCCGGCGCCAAATCCGGCCGCACGGCCGCCGCGATCGACCAGGTGCAGAATTATTTCCTGAACGACGAGAAGGACAATGTCGCCTTCGCCTTCATCATGACGGGCTTCAGCTTCCAGGGTTCGGGCGAGAATGTCGGCCAGGGCTTCATCAACCTGGCACCATGGGACGACCGAAAGGGCGCAACCAACACCGCCGGCGCCATCGCCGGCCGCGCGACCAAGGAATTGGCAGCGATCCGCGATGCGAGAGTGCTGGCGATGACGCCGCCTTCCATCCGTGGGCTCGGCCAGTCCAACGGCTTCACCTTCGAACTGCTCAACAGCGGCGGCCTGAGCCGTGAACGCTTCCTCGAACTGCGCAACCAGTTGCTCGCCGCCGCGCAGAAGGACCCGATGCTGGCCGGTGTGCGGGCCGCATCCCTGGAGGACACCCCTCAGCTCAAGGTCGATGTCGATACCGAGAAACTGGCGGTCCTGGGTCTGACCCAGGCCGATGTCGACGATGTGCTGAGTTCGGCCTGGGGCAGCACCTATGTCAACGACTTCGTCGATCGCGGCCGGGTGAAGCGCGTCTACATGCAAGCCGATGCGCCCTATCGGGCATTGCCGAGCGACCTCGACAACTGGATGGTACGTTCCAGCAGCACCGGCGAAATGGTGCCATTCTCCGCCTTCGCCACCACGCGCTGGACGATGGGACCGAGTACGGTGTCGCGCTTCAACGGCCTCTCTTCCTTCGAAATCCAGGGCCAGGCCGGCGACGGCGCCAGTTCGGGCGAGGCGATGGACCGGATGGTCGCGTTGCAGAAGCAGCTTCCTGCCGGAACCAGCTATGCGTGGAGCGGCCTGTCCTATCAGGAACAATTGTCCGGCGGCCAGGCTCCGCTGCTCTATGGCCTGTCGGTGCTGGTGGTCTTCCTTTGCCTCGCTGCTCTTTACGAAAGCTGGTCGATCCCGCTCGCGGTGCTGCTCGTGATTCCCCTGGGCCTGGTCGGCGCAGTCATCGCAGTGTGGGCGCGTGGGCTTGAAAACAATATCTTCTTCCAGGTGGGCCTGCTCACCACCATGGGGCTGGCCGCGAAGAATGCGATCCTGATCGTGGAATTTGCCGAATTGGCGCATCATGAAGGCAAAAATGCCTGGGATGCAGCGCTGGAGGCTGCGCGGCTGCGCTTCCGCCCGATCCTGATGACCAGCCTGGCCTTCATCGCCGGCGTGATCCCGCTCGCCATCGCCACCGGCGCGGGCGCGCAGAGCCGGGTCGCCATCGGCACTGCAGTGATCGGTGGCATGACGACGGCCACGGTGCTGGCCATCTTCTTCGTGCCGCTCTTCTTCCTCACCATCGCCCGCCTGTTCGGCGCCGACAAGCGTCAGGCTCCGCCTTCCGGCGAAGTGCCGGCCGCAGGAGTGCCGGCATGACGCGCACGCTTCTGCCGATTGGCGCCGCGCTCCTGCTGGCCGGCTGCAACATGGCTCCGCATTATCAACGCCCCGCCCCGCCGGTGCCTGCGACCTTGCCGACGGGGGCGGCCTACGCCGTCCGGCCCGATGGTCAAGCCGGACTGCCCTGGACGCAGCTGGTGCAGGAGGCCAGGCTCAGAACGGTGATCGAGCGGGCGCTGGCGAACAATCGCGACCTGCGCGCAGCGCTCGCCAACGTCCAGTCGGCCCGCGCTCAATATCGCGTCCAGCGCGCCGCCCAGTTGCCGACGCTCACCGCTGATGCGGCCGCCGGGTTTGCCCGGCAGAATGGCGCACGGCAGAACAGCTACAGCGCGGAGGTGGGCTTCAGCGCTTTCGAAATCGATCTGTTCGGCCGGGTCCGCAACCTGACGGAATCAGCGCTGGAAACTTATCTGGCGACCGAAGAGGGCGCGCGGTCGACCCGGATTACCCTGATTGCCGAAACGGCGGCGGCCTATGCGACCATGGCGGCGGATCAGGAGTTGCTGGCCCTTTCCCGCCAGACGCAAGCCAGCGCGCAGCGGACGCTCGACCTCACCCGCTCGCTGAACGCCGCAGGCCTTGCAGGCAAGCTGGACGTCCATCAGGCGGAAACCACGGTCGAACAAGCCGCTTCCGACGTAGCGGCCAATATCACGCAGGTGGCGCAGGACCGGAACGCGCTGGACCTTCTCGCCGGCGCGCCAGTTGAAGACGCGCTGCTCCCTGTTTCGCTCGACAGCCTGATCGCCGGCATCGCAAAGGTGCCGGCGGGCCTGTCTTCCACCATATTGCTCCAGCGGCCCGACGTGCTTCAGGCAGAACATCAGCTGAAGGCCGCAAATGCCGATGTCGGCGCGGCGCGCGCGGCGATATTCCCGAAGATCAGCCTCACTTCGGCGATCGGCGTAGCCAGTTCCGCGCTCTCCGCGCTGTTCACAGGTGACGCCTTCGCCTGGTCGGCCAGTCCGTCCGCCGGCCTGCCGATCTTCGGCGGCCCCAACCGCGGCAATCTCGACTATAGCAAGGCGCAGCGCGACCTTGCCCTCGCCCAATATGAGAAGGCGATCCAGACCGCCTTCCAGGAGGTGGCAGACGCGCTGGCGCGGGACGGAACGATCGACGCGCAACAGTCGGCGCAGCGACGACTGGTGGCGGCGAGCGGCCGCGCCTATGATCTGGCCGACCAGCGCTATCGTGCCGGGATCGACACGTTCCTGACGGCACTCACCAGCCAGCGAACCCTCTACGGAGCGCGTCAATCGGCGATCGCGACGGACCTGGCGCTGGTGAGCAACCGCATCCTGCTCTACCGCGTCATCGGTGCGGATCAATAGCTCACTCTTCTCCCGGCAATTTGGTCAAGATCAGGCGCGCGCATGAAGCCGTACTGCGCCGTATCATTTGACTGCCCCCTATTTCTCCCCCTTCCCGTCCCGTGCGCCCATGCTATGATCGGGTGAATAAGAGGATGGAGAGGGCCATGCTGTTTCTGGCACGGTGTCTGGATTGGATTTGCAACGCCTTCGCGTCTGGAGCGCAGGACGAACTGCGCCTCAACCAATTGATCTGCCCACTCACCAGGCGCAATCCGCACGCCGATGACGCGGCGCAACGACGTTGATCCCATCGCGACCAGCAGTATAGACTTTTCGGCGCTACCGCCACGAGCGTGGCTGATCATTGAAATGACGCACAAAAAAAGGGCCGATCCGAAGACCAGCCCGTGAAAGTTTTAGGAGAGGATGCCTGAAAGGCAGGTTTCTTTTCGTTCAAATGACGTTTTGCTGCAAGTGCGAAAAATTCGTTCGTGATTGCAAAATGTGCATCCGTAGCAGAACGCTACGCTTTCCGTAGGGGCAGTGGATCAAGGCGATCGCCGGCAAGATGCGGGCCGACGGTCTATCGAGCGCGAATCAGTCAGACTCGGATGCGCAATGACGCCAGCGCCGCCACCAGAAGCGTCGCCGCGGCGAAAGCCATGGTCCAGATCGGGTCGCCAGGGAAAAAGGCCTTCATGATCGATCCCATCGCCGTCGCGACCAACAGTTGCGGGACCACCACGAAAATGTTGAACAAGCCCATATAGACTCCGATCTTGGCGGGCGGGAGGCTCGACGCGAGCATGGCATAGGGCATGGCGAGGATCGAAGCCCAGCCGATGCCGATCCCGACTTCGCTGAGCAGCAGCCATTGCGGGTCGCGCAAGACCAGGAAACTGGCAAAGCCAGCTGCGCCGGCCACCAGGCACGCGGCGTGGGTGCGTGCCTGGCCGATCCGCCGCGCGATCCAGGGCAACAGGGTCAATGCCGCTATTGCCGCGACGCCATTGTAGACGGAAAACAGCACGCCGACCCAGTTGCCGCCGGCCTGATAGGCGGCACTCGCCGGGTCCGCAGAGCCAAACATATATTGGGCGACGACTGGCGTGGTGTGTATCCACATAATGAACAAGGCCGACCAGCTGAAGAACTGGATGAGCGCCAATTGCCGCATGATCGGCGGCATCCCTGCCACGTCACCGACGATATGCGCCAGCATATTATCCCGCCTGCCCGCTCGCGCCAGGAGGATCGCCGCCAGACTCGCCGCCCCATAGCCTGCCAGCAGGGCGCCGAGCAGATAGACTTCCTTTTCCATCCCCAAGGCGTCGACCAGCAGCGCAACCGCCAGCCCCGCGCTCATCCAGACGAAGCAGGGCGCGATCGAGCGGCCGGCGAGATCGGGCGCCGCATGTTTCTCGCCGCCGGCATCAAATGCGCGCATCTCCTCCGGCCCATATTCCTTCGTCGTGAGTACCGTCCAAAGCACAGCTGCAAAAAGCACTGCGCCGCCCGCCCAGAAGCTGTAGCGCACCGTGTCCGGCACCGCCCCTGCTGCCGCCACATTGGCGACGCCCCATTGGTCGAGCAGGTAAGGAAAGAGCGATCCGACCACCGCACCCGCGCCGATGAACGCGGTCTGCACCGCATAGCCCAGGACATGCTGGTCCTTGCGGAGCATGTCACCGACGAAGGCGCGGAATGGCTCCATCGAGATGTTGAGGCTGGCATCCAGCATCCAGAGCAGAAGCGCGGCCATCAACAGTCCGTCGCTCTGCGGCATGAACAGCAGCGCGATCGCCGCCAGGATCGCTCCGGCGAGAAAATAGGGGCGTCGCCGCCCCAACCGTCCCAGCCAGGTCCGATCGGACAAATGGCCGATCACGGGCTGCACGAGCAATCCGGTCAGCGGCGCAGCGACCCAAAGAGCCGACAGATCGTCGATGCTGGAACCGAGCGACTGGAAAACGCGGCTCATATTTGCGTTCTGCAATGCAAAGCCGATCTGAATGCCGAAGAAGCCGAAACTGATATTCCACAGTCCGGCAAAGCCCTGGCGAGGCTTTTCCATGCCTTTCCCTTCCTGTCCCGCGCGCGGCCGGCCTGCCGCCGCCTGCGCTGATCTCTTGCGCTCGCACGGCACTCTCTGCAGAGCAAGCACGCATACGAATTCATCCCCATTTGGCAATTTGGCTTGATTGCAGAGGGATCGCGGGTTGGAGGCAATCAGGCTTTGCGTTGATCGGCGCGAAAAGCCTGTCGTCATCCCTGCTCCGATCAAGAATTCCACAATAGATCCGAAGGGCGGATATCCGCGCCGATCGGAACGCGGCATGGGAATTATCTACGCTGTGCTGCACCCTGTTAGCGGGACATGCTCTCCTCAGCGATCCCTTCATCGGCTTGGCCTCGCCGACATGGGCTATTCCCCCGGTTCGCGCTTTCGACAACCGTTGACATGCAGTGCGTCAGATTTTCGCCTTAACTATGTCAGTCCGGCGTCAGCGATCGAGCGGGTCTATAGCATGGCCATTTTTGCGGACTTCATAGTGGAGATGCGCGCCGGTCGCCAACCCGGTCGCCCCGACATAGCCGACCGTCTCGCCTTGGCGGACCTGTTGCCCCACTGCCACGCTGATACGCGACAGATGGGCGAAACGCATCGTGTCGTTGCCGTTATCCAACTCTACCAGGAGACCATAACCGCCTGCCCATTGCGCCCGTGTCACGGTACCGCTTGATGGCGCGCTGACGACCGTACCCTTCGCCGCGGCCAGATCCACCCCGCTATGAAAACGGTGAATCCCCAGCAAGGGGTGAAACCGCATACCGAAACCGCTTGTGACAGTGCCGGCGATTGGCAGGCTGCCGATAGTCGATCGCTGTGTCCGCTCAGCCCGCTGATCGAGCGCGACGGCGACCGACGAGAATAACGCGCGGGAAAAACGGACCGGTTCCCCTACCATCTGCGCCGAACGACCGACGGTGATGACCGCCGGGACCGTCGCGCCCTGCATCCGGGTCGGGTAACGACCAGCCGGCGTGATGGTTACAACCAAGGTGCCGTCAGCCCATGCCGACATCGGCAGCGCCAACGCCGCAGCACCGACAAGATAGGCGGCATAGCGCGCGCGGCTTGCAGCAAGTGCGCAGAAATGCATGGCCGCCCCTCCATCGCGTCCTTTGTGGGCGCGTTTCCAACCACAAGGTTGAAGCGAAGGGTCGTTCGAGTCAATTGGCCGGACGGCGATGTATCAGCAAAGGACAAGATTAATCACAATGGAGATTCAAGCCCGAATGCGCGCCCGAAAGGTTATATTGATCCGATCCGAAAGGATCAAATAGGGCAACCACAAGGTCGCACTGATCAGCACCTTCTGAATGTTGCCCAGCAACAAGTCCTTGACCGCCGGCCCGATGCTTGACGGAAGATCGGGTGCGCTGGCCACGGCTTGCGCAATCGACAATTGCATCATGATGTCAGCCACCCAGACGAACAGAAGCATCCGCGGAAATAGGGGAGCCGCGCGCAAGGCCATCACGAAGCAGACGATATAGAAGAAATTCATGACGATCACGTCCAGCACCATGGCATTCATGATGACCTGCGCCCAGGCCGGGGCGCTTGTGCCGATCGCGGGGACGGCTGCCAGGAACTCCGCCGTGCGGAAGGGCACGTTGAGCAGAAGCCCGGCAAGCAGCGAAGCCATGAACCCGTGGGGCCCAAATGCCGGATTGGCGCGCGCCGTCAGCGGATCGACCCGACGCCAGCTACCCAAACGGCAAAGACGAAACGAGGGCTGGGAGGCCAATGGGTTGAACGGAAAGCAACCGAGCGCCACGCGATAGCCAACGATGGGAGACAGCGCCACAAGCAGGAAGGGCAACAGCATCGTAGCCACATCCGTCAACGATCGCGCCGGCATCGACGCGGGCAGGATCTTGCCGAACGCGATCAGGACCACCGTTCCTATCCAGAGCGGAATGAGCGGTTCAAGCCGGAAATCGACAAAAGACACGACCGCCCGGCCCCGTCGATCGGCCCAAGCAGCGATTGATCGGTTCAGCTTTGGCCAAGCGCTTAACATCAATCGATCCTGACATCCGAAGTCTATCCGTCGCCATCATAATCGGCGAGCGTAAATTTTCCCTTCAACTTCCATCGACGCAGAATGTTCAAAGAATGACGGACCGACGAATGACCGTCCGTCCGATCCTGCGTTCCTCCCCCCATGTCTGCACATCCGGCTCACAGCACGCCTGGCTTGAAACGCTCCTGTGCGGCCAGCCTTATCCCGGCATTGGGCGCCCCATAGCCCTCATACGCCTTGCGCTCCACAAATTCGAAGAAGAAGCGCTTCTGGAAGGCACGGCTGTAGAGTTGCCAATATTCGCCCTCCCCGCTGCGATCATATAGAATATGCGCGCCGGCCAGTCTGGCCCTTATATCCGCGTCGAATCCGAATCGCGCGGACAGGTCGGCATAATAATTGTCGGGAAGGGACAAGGTTTCCGCCCCGCTCTCCGCCAACCTCTTTGCCTTGACCACAAGGTCCGACGTGCCGAGGGCGATATGCTGATAGCCGCCGCCGAAACTATGTTCGACGAAGCGCGATGAGAGCGTTCCGGTCGCCTCCGACGCGTTGAGTGTCAGCCTCAGCGCCCCGTCGGCTGACTGCAAGGGCTGGCTGAGAACCAGACCGGACGGATCGATGACATCCGACTGCAAGCTCTGCTGAAGCCCCAGGAGCGATCGCCAGTAGAGTTGCCAGGACAGATATTCTTCGATCCGCACGACTGCGGCCAGATGATCGATCGTCAGGGGACGTGGATCAGCCAGTTCGCCTGTCGGCGCAAATTCCTCCGCCCACATGGCCGCGACGTCGTCCTCTCCGACAAGATAGACGAGACTGCCTCCGATGCCGCGCAGGGCCGGAACCGACAAATTGCCTGGCGCCTCCTCGTCGTCGACCGCCTTGATACCCAGATATGCAGCGCGCGCAGCCACGGCGTCGCGATCCGGCACCGTCAGCCCCACCGCGCAGATCGACGCGCCATGCGTCACCGCGAACCCGTGACCGAAACCGACGGCATCCGCATTGATGACGAGATTGACCGACCCGGCCTGCCATCGCGTGACGGCCTTGGTGCGATGCACCCCGGTCCTGGTAAAACCGAGCGACTGGAACATGCCCTCCAGAGCGCGCACGTCCTTTGCTTCCACGGCGAACTCGACAAATTCTGGCCGCACCCTGTCCGGCGGAGGCGGCACCGGAGAGGGACGTCCCAGTTGGCGACTGGCGGCATCTTCGACATGACGCAGCGAACGCAGGCCGTCGGCGGCGATCAGGTCGGCAGACCAGCCGCGGAAACGATCGTTGAAGATTTCGAGCGACAGCGGTCCCTGATAGCCCGTCCTCAGTATCTCTGCGACATATTCATTGACGGGGAGACCGCCCTGCCCCGGAAAATTGCGGAAATGGCGGCTCCAGTAGAGCAGATCCATGTCCAGTTTCGGCGCATCCGCCAGTTGCACGAAGGCGATCTTGTCAGCCGGAATGGCGCGAATGCTGTCACTGGGAATGGCGCGCGACAGGGAATGAAAGCTGTCGAGAATGATGCCGATGGACGGATGATCCACTTCCTCGACGATCGCCCAGGCATCGCGATGATCGAAGACATGACGCCCCCATGCGAGCGCCTCATAGCCGACGACGATGCCGCGCTTCGCGGCCCGCTCACCCAACTCCCGCAGATCCGCGACGATCCGGCTGCGTTCGCCCAGCGCCTGCGGCGAACAGTTGGAGCAGACCAGGATGCGATCCGTCCCCAATTCTCCCATCAGGTCGAATTTCGCCTCGGCCCGGTCGAGAGCCTGCTGCCGCAGAACGCCGGGCATCCCCTCGAAATCCCGGAAGGGCTGATAGAGCAGGCAGGCAAGACCCAGGTCATCCAGCAGAGACCGCACCTCTCGTGGCCGCAGCGGGGACGCGATCAGGTCATTCTCGAATATCTCGACACCATCGAAGCCGGCCGCAGCAGCAGCGCGCAGCTTTTCCTCCAGTGTCCCGCTGAGCGAAACCGTGGCGATGCCGAATATCATGCGCATGTGCCTCCGCTGCTCATGCCCCTTCCCGCGCGACCCGAAAGTTATCCGCCATGCGGGCGGGATCGGCCTTCCTCCCGGTGAAATGTTCGAAGGCGCCAACGGCCTGAAACACGGTCATACCACTCCCATTGAGCGTCGTGCAGCCGACCTCTTTCGCTTCACGCAGCAACTGTGTTTCAAGCGGGAAATAGACGATGTCCGTTACCCACAATTCGGGACGCAGCAACGCCTTTGGCACTGCCGATCCAGGATAGCCGCTCATTCCGAGCGGCGTTGCGTTGACGATCCCGTCGGCCGCACCTGCAGCCGATGCCAGATCCTGCCCCACAATGGCCCGGCCCGCGCCATATGTGCCGCAAAGCGCTACGCATAGCTCCTCTGCCCTTTGCACGTTAGGATCGAACAGGGACAACTCGCCCACGCCCAGATCGAGGAGTGCGTGGGCGGTCGCCGCTCCCGCGCCCCCGGCACCCATTTGAACCACCCGGTCAAAGCGCGCCGCCGGCGGCAGGCCCGATCGCAGATTTTCGGCGAAGCCGGTGACATCCGTGTTGAAACCGAAACGACGGCCATCCCTGAACACGACCGTATTGACCGATCCGATCTGCCGGGCCTGCGGTGACAGTTCGTCGAGATGCGCGATGATCGCCTGCTTGTAGGGGTGCGTGACATTGACCCCGGCGAAACCCGACAGTTGCAAGGCATCGAGCAGGCGCGGCAGATCGTCCGCCGCCATCTGTTCCACTGCAAGGTCGAACAGACGGTAGACCAGCCGAATACCCTGCGCGTCAGCTTCGCTTTCATGCAGCCAGGGGGACAGGGATGCTTGGATATCGCGACCGATCAGACCAGTCAGATATCGCTCCGTGGCAGGGCGGAATTGGGTCAATGTCGTCAAATCCAAAAAGGAGGAAATCCGCCTCCGCCACCCGGGCGGCGGAGGCGGACCAAGGTCAGAAGTTGAATTTCGCGCCGACGTAGAAGGACCGTCCGACCATGTCGTAGGTGCCCGCATCCGTTCCGTTCTGCGAACTGGCGACGAAGGGGATACCCTTGTCGAACAAATTGGTGATGCCGGCGCGGAACTGGACATTTTCAGTGACGTCCAGCGTCGAGAATACATCGAACAGATTATAGGGCTTCACCCCCACCTGCTCGGCCGCCGGCGTCGTGATCGCGCTGATGTCGCGCAGCTTACCCTGATAGCGCCAGCGCAGGCCGATGCCGAACACGTCAGAGCTGTAGCCCACCGTGGTCAGCGCCTTCCACTTGGGCAGCGGTCGACCGGGCGTGCTGGTGCCGACAAAATCCTGCGAGGCACTGCCCGGCAGCGTCTGGACCTTGTAATGGTTCAGCCAGCCGATGGCCGAGGAGGCGTAGATCTTGCCCGATCCATCGCCGATACCGGCTTCGGACAGCCGGAGCGACCAGTTCACCTGGACATCGACCCCGTCGGTGTCGAGCGCGCCCAAGTTCAGATAGGGCTGGGCGATGGCCACCAGTTGCCCGGTCGGGTCGCGCTGGATGAGCTGGCAGAATTCGTTGCTGTTCGAATAGCCGCTGTTCGATCCGTCCAGATTGTAGCATTTGGCGAGCACCGTCAGGCCATTGATGGTCGAGATGACGTTGCGGATCTTGATGTTGTAATAATCGACCGAGAAGGAAAAGCCCGACAGCCAGGGCGACGAGAATTTCGGATTGAAGACGAAACCGACGTTAAACGTGTTCGCCTTCTCCGGTGTCAGCGCACTGTTGCCCTGGATATTGCCGCCGGTCGCGGTGGTCGCGAACTGATAGGCGTCGATTGCGGCGGCCGGAATACCCTGCGCCAGGCAAAGGCCGCGGACCTGCGCACCATTGGCGCCCGTCCGGGCGGCGGAACGGATATCACAAGGATCGCCGATCGCGGCAGGCGGCGTACCGATTGCCAACTGCGATCCGGTGACGGGCGAGAAGAGTTCGCCGATATTGGGCGCGCGCACGGCCCGCTGGTAACTGCCGCGGATCAGCAGTGCTTCGACGGGCTGCCAGCGCGCGTCGAATTCATAGCTCTTCACGCTGCCGGTCGGATTATAATCGGAATAGCGGAAGGCCGCGCCGACGCCCAGTTCATGGAAGAAGGGCGTGTCGGACAACAGGGGTATGTCCACCTGCGCCGCGAATTCCTTGACGCTGATCTCCCCGCGTGCCGGGTTCGAGCCGACCACTGCCTCGACATTATTGGACACCAGATCCGAACTCGGATCATATTTATAGCTATTCTTCCGATAGCCGGCGAGCAGGGCGAGTTGGACCGGCCCTGCAGGCAGGTTGAACAGCGGCCCGTTGACCTGGCCCTGCACCTGAGTCTGGGTCAGCCTTTCGTGGCTGTTGATGGTCGCCGTCACATAATCCTGGCACGCCTGCGACAGGCTGCTTGCGTTGGCGATGCCGAAGGGATTGAAGCCGCCCGCACAGAGCGACGCGCCGCCATCGGGGGCGTTGAGCAAGGTCTGCACGCGCGATTTCAGCACCGCATTGAACATCGACTGGTTATGAACCGTCTCGTCATAGGAAGCGAAGGCGTCAAACTTCCACGATCCGCCTATCGTGCCCTTCAAGCCGCCCAGATATTGCTGGACCCGGTAATTCTCGTCCCATCCCTTGTCGCCCACGCCGATGTAACGTGCGCTCCAGCGGAATGGCGCGGTAGGGTTGGCGCGCGACGCCAGCAACGTGCGCAGGTCGGCGGGGATGAAGGGGTTGGTGACGGGAATGGTGGTGAAGGGTGCGAACTGCGTCAGGCTGCCGCCGCTTTCGGTGGTGACGGTGGAGTCGACATAGAGGAACTGGCCGTAAGCGGTCAGCGAGTCGGTGATATCATATTCGCCCTTGGCGAAGGCCGACTTGCGCTCAAACGCGTTCAGTATCTGCAACTGTGGCCCCACAGGCATACGCACATTGCCGCCGACAACGGCATAGGCGCCGGTCGTCGGTCCCTGATAGTTGATCGCGCCGGTCTGGACGAAGAGCGAACCATTATTGTTGAAGCCGAGGTTCAGCGTCCGGTTGATCGGATTGGTAACACCATATTGGGCGAAAACGCCGTTCAGCGCCGCTTGGCTCGGCAGGTTGAGCGCGTCAGGCACGAACGCACCGGTCCCGATGAAGGAGGACGGTACCTTGTCGGCGAAGAAGCCGCGCTGCGAACCCGACAGGGGATCGCGCTGGCCATAGCTCAAGGCCAGCATCAAGCGGCCGCGATCGTCGGCAAACTTCGTGCCCAGCGCCAGCGAGGCGTTGAACTTGCCATAATCGCCTCGGAAGCTGTTGCCATTCTGAATGTCGGCGCGGACGCCGTCGAAATATTTGTCTGTCTTGAAATTAACCACGCCAGACATGGCGTCCGACCCGTAGATCGCTGACGCACCGCCGGTGATGACATCGACGGATCCGATGATCGATTCAGGCAGTATATTGATGTCGACATTGCCGTTGATGTCGGACAAGGGCAGCCGGCGCCCATCAAGCAGCACGAGATTGCGGTTGGAACCAAGGCCGCGCAGGTTGAGCGTGGCGCGACCACCGGCGCCCTGTCCGCCCGTGCCGGCATTGCCCGACGGGGTAAAGCCGGGCAGCTGGTTCAGGGAATCCTCCAGCGTTATCTGGCCGCTCTGCTGCACCAGCTCGTCGGAGACGGTGACGATCGGGCTGACCGCGACATTGTTCGGACGCGCGATCAGTGATCCGGTGACGACGATGTCGGCGGTTTCGGCCTGATCAGTTGCGGCGTCCGTGGCCGGCGGTGCGATCGCGGCAGCTGGGTCGGCCTGGTCCTGAGCCCAGACCGGGCTGATGCAGGCGCTCAACGCTATGGCGGCCAGCGATCCGCCGAGGCGAAGCTGCATATTGAAAGCGGTCTTCATTCCATCCTCCCTTTTTTACTAACCAGTTCGTATATTATTTGATGCGCGCTGGTGCCGCGTTTGCCTTTCAGTCTAGTTCCACCCGGCGCACATCCCCCACAACAAAAATATAGGCCGCCGCTCCGATCAGGGCCAGCATTCCGATGAAGGCCAGCGCGCCATAGAAGGAGCCAGTCTGACCCACGATCAGGCCCACCACGATCGGGGTCACGATCCCGGCCAGATTAGCGCAGAGGTTGAACACGCCCCCGGTCAGGCCGATGAACTGCCGCGGCGCAACGTCTGAAATCAGCGTCCAACCCAGATTGACCATACCTTGGCCGAAAAAGGCGATCGACATGATGGCAATGACCAGCGTGTTGCTCTGGACATAATTGGCCGCGATGATCGTCGACGCCAGCAATAGCCCCACAACGATCGGCAGCTTGCGACCGACATTGGCAGACCCGGTGCGACGGATCAGCAAATCGGATACCTGCCCGCCCAGCAGCACCCCTGCTGACGCGGCAATATATGGTAGAATAGCAAAGGTTCCCGATTTCAGCCAATCCATGCCCCGCTCAGTCGCCAGATAGGTCGGGAACCAGGTCAAAAAGAAGACAAGCGTAGAATTGCCGCAAAACTGCCCGATCGAAGCACCCAATATCTGCCGCTTGCTCATCAGTTTTCGCACATTCGACCACGAAAACGGGATTTTCACTTCCTGCTTCGTCACCGTCAGTCCACCGCCAAGGCGAATATGCTCCAGTTCGGCCGAGTTCACGCGGAGGCTCTCGCCTGGATCGCGATAGCGGGCGTAGAGCAGCACCCCGAAGGCCATGCCCAGCGCGCCAGCGATCAGGAACAGCGCGCGCCAGCCCAAACTCCCCACGACCCAGAAGAGAACCGGGCTGAAAAAGGCCAGCCCCGCATATTGCCCCACGGCATAGACCGAATTGGCCCTCGCGCGCTCGTCCTGCGGGAACCAACTGCTGAGAATGCGGCTGTTGCACGGGTAGCAAGGCGCTTCCGCCACGCCCAGCGCGAGACGGAAGCCGAACAACATTGCCACATTACCCGCGATGCCGTGGAGCAGGGTGAAGAAGGACCAGAGGATCAGCGATCCGGCATAGGTGATACGCGTGCCCAGCCGGTCCAGAAGAAGCCCGCCCGGTATCTGTGCGGCGACATAGGTCCAGGAGAAGGCGGAGAAAATGAAACCCATCATCTCCGGCGAAACCTTCAGTTCCGCGGTCAGGGCGGGCGCGGCGACGCCCATCACGGCGCGGTCCATATAATTGAGCATGGTGGCGACGCTTATCAGCGCCAGCACGCCCAGCCGCGCGCGGGTAGGCCGCAGCATGTCGGTCGCGGTCCTCATGCTGCGTTCCGCCGGTCGATCTGGAGCAGATGGCGCACCGCCAACGCATAGCCGTCGATACCCATACCCGACACAATGGCCGTGACCGACCGGGTCATGATGGAGCGCGATCGCCATTCCTCCTCGCGCCTGTGGATGTTGGAAATATGAACCTCGATGATCGGACAATCACACATTTTGAGCGCGTCCAGTACCGGATAGCCCGCATAGGAAAAGGCGGCTGGATTGATGACGATCCCGAAGGCCCCCGCCCTTGCCTCATGCAACCAGCCGATCATTTCATGTTCGGCGTTGGTCTGGCGGAATACCAGGCTGACGCCGCTTCCATCCAGTTCACGCAGGCAGGCGGCTTCCACATCGGCCAGGGTTTCCTGGCCATAAATATGGGGTTCGCGCACACCCAGCAGGTCGAGATTGGGTCCGTTCAGAACATGAATGAAACGCTGGCCCATGGTCGACCCTTCCCTCCCCAATGCGCGTCAGGATGTCCTTCCTGATCTTGCAGAATCAGCTTTACGCCGAAGAACGAACCGGTGCAAGTGAAATGTACCAAATGGTACATCGGTTTTCAGCGAAGGCTCCGGATCGCGATACGATCCGCCTGATAGGAACCCAGCCACAGTTCATCTTGGATGACGACCGCCGCGGAAACGCCATTGAACAGGGCATCGGGCGCTCCATAAGCCACCACGGACATGCCACGCGTCGCGGGGTTGAGCTGGGCCACGACATAGCCGCGATGGCAGGTCATGCCATCGGCAACGCCATTCACGATCTTGCGCAAGCCGCCACACGCCGGTTCATCCCGGACCATGCCCGCAAGCAACAGCCGATCGCCATCCCAGTGAATATTGTCGGGCATGAATTCGGGCGCCTGCACCCGCCATAACGGCGCCCGGCTACCCCGCCGCGCATAGGAGACGACTTCGCGCAGGCCGAAGGCTATCACATAGAATCCGCTGTCGTCGCGTGCGGTTTCCAGGCCGTTATTGCCGGGCAACTCCGTCCCTGGCAGCAGGCGAAACGCCGCATCTTCAGGCTTGCGCTCATAAACGCCGCCCGTCACCCGGCCCATCACGAAATCGGTGATGCTGGTTCCCGGCCGGGTAAGTACGGTCGCCAGCACGGTTCCATCGCTGTAGGAAGCGACACTGTTGGCGACATGACCAGGGGGCATGGACAGGCAACCCCGCCAACGCAGCCGGGGCGCTGCGTCGACATCGTCGAAATTCACGTCAAAGACCTCGATCGCCTCCCTGCCCCCGTGATTGACCACGAGCAATCGCGCAGCGGACGCGCCCGTCTGACGCAGGCTCAGTCCTCGCGCGGTGAACAGCGCCAGATCAGGTGGGGCATCACAATCTGCATAATGCGGGTCACGGTCGACCTGATCCGGTTCACCGCGAAACCACAGCGCCGCCTTGCGCGTGCGGCTGTCGACGATCTTGAGCCCCGCGCCGGTCGCGAAACCACTCGCAATGACCCAGCGGGTGCCGGGGATGACGGCGAGATCCTCCGGCTTCATCGCTCCGCAGACGAAGGAAAATTGCCCGGTCGACTTGCAAGGACCGGCGTCGGTGCCAAGGCGCCTTGCCGGCACGGGCGCGCAGCCCGCCAGCAGTATCGCCAGCGCAGCACAGGTTGCCAAAGCCCCGCGCATCAGGTCACGCGATAGACGCGGATACGCACGGACGGCTTGGGCGCATCCGCCGGCGGCGATCCCAGCGTGCCGACGAAGATGGCCTGGTTGAGCCAGGCATGAGGACCATCCGGCACCTCGAAACTGGGGATAGTGCGCAGATAACGCTGCGCCGCTCCTGGCACCCGGCTGTTGGTCAGGCCGACATTGCGGACATGGATCTGCGTGCCGTCGTCGGCCTGCATCATGTAATCAGCTTCTATGACGGTCCAGTCATCCGCACGCTGCAACTGCCAGTCGGCACCGCCCGCCAGAACCTTGCCCCGGATGCGCGGCCCGCTGAAGCTGCCGCCCGTAATCGGCACCCGCCGCCGCGTGCCCAGCGGCGTCCGCCCGACCTCGACGGTCGGCTCCAGCGTCACGATCGCCTCGTAGACAAATTCCAGGCCCGGCTCGTCCACACCTGCCGCAAGCGCCGTGGCGCCAAGGGTCCATCCCGCGAAGACCGCACCCCCGCCGGTCAAAAAGGCGCGCCTGTTCAGGTCCATCATCATCTTCAATCCCTGATCCTCGGTCGATCGGCGGGGGCCGCCGGCCGGACATTGTCGCTGAGCAGGGGCAGCGTCCTGAAATGCGGCCAATCGATCATGCCGCTCTTGTCCGGTGCCACTCCGTCGCCAAGGAGAAGCAGTCGCGGCCGGGCAGCCTGCCAGGCGGGCCAGTCGTTCCCCGGATTTCCGTTGCGCGCAAAGGCCAGCAACCGGTCCATCATGCGATCTGACAATTGCCGGTCATAGGGCGTCCAGTCGCGTGTCACGCGGAAGCGGTTGAGGCTCTCCAGCGTTCCCAGCCAATAAGGCACATCGGCGGTATGATAGGCGCCGACAGTCGCGGGATCATGATCGGCAAAGGCAACGCCCGGCCGGTAGGGATGGGTGCGGGTAAAGAAATAGGCGAAAACCGGCGCCTTGCCGCTCGACTGTGCTTGCGCCCAGGCCGCCATCTGCGAACCCAGCGTCATGTCCCTTTCCACGTCGCGAGCCGCGCGACGGGCCTCCTCTAACGTCCGGGCGGGATATGCGCGCAGAATCTGCTCCGCATTGGCCGGGAATGTGGCCCGGATGGCTCGCTGATAATCGGTCATGTCGGCAATGGGGCCCAACGACCGAAAGGACTCGTCGCGGGTGAAACCGATCATCGCGGGCACATCGGCCTGCCGCCCTTGGGCAAATGCCTGTTCGGGGGGCAGGGGCACGACATGTTCGTCCAGCACGATGGGGCGGCGGCGCAGCGGCGCGGCCAGTGCAATCAGACGGTCCGCCGGGACATCGCGCATCTCTTCGATCGACTGTGCGCCCAGCGCCTTTTGCAGATCCAGTCCCTCGCGCTCCGCCTCGGCCAGCGGCACGGGCGCCATCAGGTCGCCCAATGCGCTGCCGCTCATACCCACGACGCGGTGGAACAGACCCTTGGCCGCCGGGCTCGCCTGCAACAGCGAGACGGACATCGATCCCGCCGACTGCCCCGCTATCGTCACATTGGCCGGATCGCCACCGAAACCGCCAATATTGCGCTTCACCCACTGCAGGGCCGCGATCTGGTCCTTCAGCCCGTAATTGCCCGAACTGCCCTGCCCTTCGGCCGTCAGGCCGGGATGGGCCAGAAAACCCAGCGGCCCGACGCGATAGGCTATCGCGACATAAACCGCGCCCTTGGCGGCGAGCGGTTCGCCCGCATAATTCGCCATGGACGCCGAACCGACATTGAAGCCGCCGCCATAGATCCAGACGATTACGGGATAGCGGCGGCCCGCCAGAGGTGGCCCAGGAGGGGACCAGATGTTGAGATAGAGGCAATCTTCGCTGGTCGCCTCTTCCCCGAAATAATGATTGATGGTCCGCCCGCGCAGCGACTGGATGCACTCGGGCGCCGGACGATCGGCATTCCAGATGCCTTCCCAGCGCGCATGAGCCTGGGGATCGCGCCAGCGCAGATCGCGCACCGGCGGCGCGGCGAAGGGCACGCCGAGCCAGGCGCGGACACCCGACGGCAGAATCTTCCCAGCCACCAGTCCCGCTTCGGTCCGCACGGGATCGCCCGCCGGACGCTCGATAATCTGCGCAGAAGCCGCTGACGCGATCGCCAGCAGGCCAATGGCAAGCGCGATGCAACGCATCAGCGCCCGGCCTTCAACTGCGCATCGAAGAAGCGGAATGTCAGGTCCAGCGCCCGCAGGCTGGCCGCGCGGGTCGCCGCTGCATCCGCGCCGATCCAGCTATGCCCCACGCCGGAAATGATCTCGAGCGTGACAGGGATATGCGCCGACTTCAGCTTCGCCGCCAATTCCTGCGACTGGGTCGCCGGCACGGTCTTGTCCTCCGTGCCGTGGATCAGCAGCATTGGTGGATCCTTGGCATCCACATGCGAAGCCGGGCTGGCCGCCGCAATCCGCTCAGGCGGACAGGCGCCCTTAATGCAGTCGAGATAGGTATTTTCGGCGCGGGGAATGGCGGACTGCGGCATGGTCGCGAAGTCATACACGCCATACCAGCCGACCGCGCCCTGCACGCAGTCGTTTTCCCCTATATTGCTCTTGTCCTCGCCGCCTGGGGCGTGACCGCAATCGAGCGCCGCGAGCGCCGCCAACTGCCCACCCGCAGAACCGCCCCAGATCGCGACATGCTTCGCATCGATGCCATAACTGCTCGCATTGGCCTTAAGGAAACGGATGCCGGAGCGCACATCGTCAATCGCGGCCGGAAAGGGCGCTTCTCCCGACAGCCGATATTCTAGCGACGCCACCACATAACCCCGGGCCGACAGATCGGCGAGAACGGCGGTAAAGTCGCTGAATGCACCCGATTGTCGCGTATGCCCCGCCATCCAGCCGCCACCATGGACATAGATGACGAGCGGCCATGGGCCATCGCCTTTCGGGCGATAAAGATCGAGCGTGATCGGGCGATAGCCGGGGATCGTCGAGAAACTGATGTCCGTGCTGACCTTGACCCCATTGGCAAAGTTCACGACGCGTTCAGGCATCGGATCACCCAGCGCCGGTTCGGGCGAGGTCGCCGGGCTTTGCGCCCGCGCCACGCCCGTCACTGCCAAGAGGGCCATGGCCATCACCCGGACAAAGGCCGGGGCTTTTCGCTCTCGCATCTCTCTCTCCCGTTGGTCCGCATTTTATTACGCGAACTATTCCGTACATAATTAGCCGTCGGCGATCTGGCAGGCAAGTCCAATCAGCGTCGACACCAGCTTTCGATCACGTCGATCACGCTCATGCGGCGGCGCGCCAGCGCCTTGGGCGAACTCATGTCGCGCTCGAAGCCATAGGAAAAGGTATAGCGGTTCGAAACATTGTAGAAGCAGAGGGCACTGATCGTCATGTGCAGTTCGACAGGGTCGATGCCTTCGCGAAACTGACCGCCGGCCACACCCCGCGCCATAATGCCGCGCAGATGATCGATGACCTTGCGATTACGTTCTTTGATACCCGGGATCTCGCCGACATGGGCACCCCGCAGAATGTTCTCGTTCATTACCAGCCGGACGAATTCTGGATGCTGGTTATGATAATCGAAGGTCGCACCAACGACATCGCGCAACGCCGCGTCGGGATCCAGATGATCGCGCCGATCGTCGGCATCCATCTCGCGCACGGCCGTGTAGGCCCGCTCCAGAACCGCGCGATACAACCCTTCCTTGCCGCCGAAATAATAATAGATCATCCGCTTGGAGGAATTGGTCCGTTCCGCGATCTCGTCGATCCGCGCACCGCTCAGTCCCTTGTCGGCAAATTCCGCCGTCGCAACCTCCAATATGTTGAAACGGGTTTCCTCTGCCTCCAACGCCCGCGAATTTCGTCCGACCTCATTCTTCGTAAGCGCGGCTTTGGCCACTTGCTCTTTTCCTTCGATCTGCTTTCTGCCGCCCGTCTCATAGCGGGCTTCTCTACTGCACTCCAGATGCGGCGCGGCATCTGTGAAAGTGGATGGGGCACCGCTTGCCGAGACCGCCAACGAGACACGCGCGAGCACTGACGGGACGACAGATAGTCATTACGGAAACCATCGGCATGCCACGACTTGAGCCAGAACAGACGTCACGAGTAATAGACCTTTGCATTCCACGAACATTGCGATGGAAGCGAGGACCGAACGGTGTATCACAATCAACAAATGGGCGATTTACATTTGATGCTGTGGCGCGCAAAAGGCTATCCTCCTCCGGCAAGGGTGCGCTCCATGGCAGAAGAAAAACCGTCCGATATCACGTCGCTTACCGTCCAGTTGCTCAGTGCTTTCGTCTCCAACAATTCTGTTCCCAGCGAAAGCCTTGCTGATCTCATCAAGTCGACGCGCGCTGCGTTGACGGAAGACACTGACAAGCCCACAGCCGATGGGGCACTGCCCGAACATGTGCCCGCCGTTTCAGTGCGCAAGAGCCTTGCTTCCGCTGACTTCATCCTCAGCTTGATCGACGGCAAGCCATACAAGACGTTGAAGCGTCACCTAGCAACCCATGGGCTGACGCCTGCCGAGTATCGCGAGCGCTATAATCTGCCCAAAACCTATCCGCTTGTATCGAAGAGTTACTCGGAAGCACGGCGCGCGGTGGCCACGCGACTGGGCCTGGGCAGGAAGGCCGCGCCCGCGTCAGTCGATCAGGTCAGCGACACCTCAGAGACGGTCGAGATTCCAGCCGCAAAGGAAGCGGCGCCTGCCGGGGTGAAGAAGCAACCTGCCACGTCCAAGCGCGCCCCGACAGCGACACCTTCCAAGACCGCACCCGGATCAATAACGGCAAACGCCAGGCCCGCTCCTCCCAAGAAGCGAGAAGCCAAAGCCAAGCCATCTGCCGCCACGGCAACAACCTCCTCTGTCGTAACGGAGGCGTCTTCAGCGGCGGCGACCGGCGTCGACAAAGTGTCGGCCGCCAATCGGAAAAAGGCGCAAACGGCGCCCGAAACGGCAACGAACGCCGCCTCCGTCGCCGCAACAAAGCCGCCGGCTTCGAGTAAGCTCGGCCGCAAGCGGCTTTCCATCCCGTTTGGCAAAGCGGGGACGGACCAGAAAGCGGAGACGCCCGGAACCACGAAGCCCAAAGCCACGCCCAAGAACGCCACCGCAAGGGCAAAGCCCGCGTCCAGGACAAAATCCTCGAAGTCGGCGCTCAAAGCGGCCAGCAGCGACGCGCCCGAGCCGGGCAACGGGGACTGATGCCCGCGCGGTGGCGCGCCTCCGGCAGGAGCGCCACCGCCCAGGCCAACGATCGAAAATTGCGCCACCTCGCCGCAAGCCGTTCTATTTTTTGCAACGATCCATTGAAGTCATTCTATTGGATCGGTAGGGACAAGGCAGGCATAAGGCCGCCATGGCGCGGCCGACCCTAACGTCCTTGCGGATAGACCCTTTCCTGCTTTGGCTGATCTTCATGGTCGGAGGCGCGTCGCTCTTTCCAGTGACGGGCCAGGCTGCGGCATGGCTCGACATTCTTGCGGACCTGGCCGTCGCGCTTCTGTTTTTCCTCCACGGCGCCAAATTGTCGCGCGCCGCCATCATCCAGGGGGCAGGCAACTGGCGGCTGCACCTGCTGGTTCTTTGCTCCACCTACATGCTGTTTCCTGTAGCCGGAATCGCGCTCGCCACGCTGATGGACGAGTGGACAGACCCGGTGCTGCTGTCGGGCGTCCTCTACCTGACCCTCCTGCCATCGACCGTTCAATCATCGATCGCCTTCACGGCAATGGCGGGCGGGAATGTGGCCGCAGCGGTTTGCAGCGCGTCGCTTTCCAATCTGGTCGGCATCGTCCTCACGCCGCTGCTGGCAACCGCCATCCTGCATGTGGGCCGCAGCGGCGACGTGTCGGCCCTCCATTCGGTCCAGAGCATCGCCTTGCAATTGCTGGCCCCCTTTGCCGCGGGCCATCTGCTGCGTCCGCTGATCGGCGGCTGGATCGACCAGCGCAGGACCCTGCTGCTGCCGGTCGATCGGGGCGCCATTCTGCTGGTCGTCTATTCCGCCTTCAGCGCCGCCGTGACCGGCGGCATCTGGACAAAGGTCGGCGCTTGGGACCTGTTGCTGCTGCTTGCACTGAGCGCGCTCCTCCTGGCCGTCGTGATGGGCGTCAACATGGGCGCGACGCGCCTCTTGCGCCTCCCGCGCGAAGACGCGATCGTGCTGTTCTTCTGCGGGTCGAAGAAGAGCCTGGTATCGGGCGTGCCCATGGCTGGCGCCTTGTTTCCGGCCGCGCAGGTCGGCTTGCTGATCCTGCCGCTGATGATCTTCCATCAATTGCAGCTTTTCCTGTGCGCCGCGCTCGCCGCACGTTTCCGACGACAGGGAGACGCTGCTGCTGCGCGCCCGGCAGCGGCATCAAGGGTACCCCGCAGCGAAGCGGACATCCAGCGCGCTTCAGCGGCCATCGGCCTGCCGATCAATGCCGAATCCATGCCCGGCGTGGTCGCCAACATGGCATTGCTGGATCGTCACGCGGACACTCTCCTTGGGCTTCGCGAAGAGGTGAAGCCATGATGGAAGCCGTCGCGATTGCCCAGGCCGTGCGCAGCGGTCGCGTGTCGGCCGCGCAGGTACTGGAACAATGCCTGTCGGCACTGGCGGAGCGGGAAGCTCCACTATGCGCCGTGACCCGAACATTGCCGGACCGTGCCCGGCAGGATGCGGCGCGGGTTGACGCCGTCATCGCCGCAGGACGCGATCCAGGACCGCTGGCTGGCGTCCCCTATGGCGTCAAGGATCTGTTCGACATCGCCGGCCTGCCGACCACCGCCGGGTCCCGCCTCTATGCCGATGCACCGCCGGCCACTGGCGACGCCGAAGCCGTCAGGCGGCTGCACGCCGCCGGCGCGGTGCTCGTGGCGACGCTCAACATGGACGAGTTCGCCTATGGCTTCGCGACGATCAACGCGCGCCACGGCACGACGCGCAACCCGCATGATGTGCGCCGCCTCGCTGGCGGATCATCGGGCGGGTCAGCCGCCGCAGTCGCGGCCGGCCTTCTTCCCTTCTCGCTCGGGTCCGACACCAATGGGTCGATCCGCGTACCGGCCAGCCTGACCGGCCTCTATGGCTTCAAGCCCACGCATGGCGACCTGCCGATGGCCGGCGTCTTTCCGTTCGCCGACAGTTTCGACGATATCGGCCCCTTCACCCGATCGCTAGCCGACATGATCCTTATCTGGGAGGTGCTGAGCGGCCGATCCGCCGCCGTCTGCGGGGACACGCCGCTGCGTATCGCCCGGCTGGGCGGTCGCTTTGCGGAGAATGTCGATCCCGATCAGGTCGCCGCGATGACGGCGATCGCACCCGACGCCCCGGTCGTCGTGCTGCCCGACATCGCCCGCGCCCGCTCCGCCGCCTTCCTCATCACCGCCTGCGAAGGCGGACGGCTGCATCGCGCGGCGCTGGCGCGGGACGCCATGGCGTTCGATCCACAGGTGCGCGACCGGCTGATAGCCGGCGCGCTGCTGCCGGAAGGCTTGTACGAAGAGGCACAGGCATTCCGAGCCCGCCTCCGCGCGACGCTACTCGACCTGATCGCCCCCCATGACGTGCTGATCGCGCCCGCCACACCCTGCACCGCCCCCCCGGTCGACGATCCCCGCATCCTGATCGACGGCGCGATGACGCCGGCGCGCGCCGACCTTGGCATCCATACGCAGCCGATCAGCTTCATCGGCTTCCCTTCGCTCAGCATTCCGCTCTATCGTCCCGGACGGCTGCCATTGGGACTGCAACTGATCGGCAAACCAGGCGGCGAGCCGGCATTGTTCCGGCTGGCCGCCATGCTGGAGCAACAGGGAATTACCGGCGTTACAAGGCCGGAGCGCGCATATTCGGGGGACATTGCATGACGCAGCCGCACGTCGCGGATCTACAAGCGCCACAGGAACGGGCGGGAACATTGGACCGCTATTTCGCGCTCAGCGAGCGGGGCACCTCCGCACGCACGGAGGTGCTGGCCGGGATCACCACCTTTCTCACCATGGCCTATATCGTGCTGGTCAATCCGGCGATTTTGGGCGCGGCGGGAATGCCGGTGGCGTCGGTCGCGGCGGCCACCTGCTTCGCTGCCGCCTTCGCCTCGATCCTGATGGGCCTGACCGCCAATGTCCCGCTGGCGCTGGCCCCGGGCATGGGGTTGAACGCCTATTTCGCCTTCACCGTCGTGGGGCAGATGGGGGTGCCCTGGCCAGTCGCGCTGGGCTGTGTCTTCCTCTCCGGCGTCGCCTTCCTCATCCTGACGCTGACCGGCGTGCGGCAGTTGATCGTCGCGGTCATCCCGACCTATCTGTTCGCGGCGGTCGCCGGCGGCATCGGCCTGTTCATCGGCTTCATCGGCCTGAAGAATGCGGGCATCGTAGGCGCCAATCCCGCGACCTTCGTGGCGCTGGGCGACCTGAAAGCCCCCGGCGCGGCGCTGGCGCTGCTGGGATTGCTGCTGATCGGCACATTGAGCGTGTGGAATGTGCGCGGCGCGATGCTGATCGGCATCGTCGCCACCACGATCGTCGGCTGGCTGACCGGCATGGTGACGATCAGCCCCGAACCCTATAGCCTGGAAGCGCTGACCGGCACCGCCTTTCAGCTGGACCTGCCCGGCGTGTTCGGGTTGACCGGCAGCCATGGCCTGGGCCTGCTCGAAATCCTCTTCGTCTTCCTGTTCGTCGACCTGTTCGACAATATCGGCACGCTGGTCGCGGTGACGAAGCGCGCGGGGCTGATGGATGCGGCCGGGCGCATACCCGGCCTCAACCGTATCCTGACGACGGACGCGATCGCCACCATCGTCGGGTCGATGGCGGGGACCAGCACCGTCACTTCCTATGTCGAGAGCGCGGCGGGTGTGCAGGCAGGCGGGCGCACGGGCCTCACCGCCGTCGTCACCGGCATCCTCTTCCTCGCCACCATGTTCGTCGCCCCCTATGCCCAGCTGGTGCCGCTCGCGGCGACCGCGCCCGCGCTCATCATCGTCGGTGGCCTGATGCTGTTGCCGCTGACGGAGGTGGAATGGGAAGACCCGATGTCGGCCATTCCCGCTTTCCTGACCGTCGCGCTGATCCCGCTGACCTTCTCGATCGCCAATGGCCTGGCCTTCGGCATCACCGCCCATGCCGCCTTGAAGGCGCTGCGCGGCACGGCGACGCGCAAGGACTGGTTCCTGTTCCTGCTCGCAGGGCTGTTCGTCATACGCTTCGTCTGGATGGGAGCAGCCTGATGCGCCTCTTCGCCCTCGCCCTGCTGGCGCTCGTCCTCTCCTCCCCGGCGCTCGCGCGCAAGGCGGACAGCACGCCGCGCACCGTGGTCATGACCGCCTTCCTCCCCGAATGGGACGCGCTGGTGAAGTCGGTCGAAAAGCCCAGGCGGCATCAGATCAACGGCATGACCTTCCTGACCGGCAAGATGGCGGGGAAGCCGGTACTGCTGATGCAAAGCGGCGTCAGCATGGTTAACGCCGCGATGAACACGCAGTTGGTGCTGGACCGTTTCAATGTGCGGCGCATCGTCTTTTCCGGCATTGCCGGCGGGGTCGATCCCGGCCTGTCGATCGGCGACGTCATCGTGCCGCAGGACTGGGCGCAATATCTGGAGGTGTCCTTCGCCCGCCAGACCGGCGAGGGATGGAAGGCCCCGGAGACGGTCGATGCCAACGCACCCGCCAACTGGGGCATGATGTTCCCGCGCGGCGTGCGCATCGGCAATGCGACCGAGCCGGTGAAGCGCCATTACAGCTTCAGCGTCGATCCCGCGATGCTCGAACTGGCGCAGAAAGTGGCGAGCGATGTCAAGCTGGAGCGCTGCGTCCAGAATGAGGGCGCGCGCCCCGCCTGCCTGCCGCATGATCCCAAGATCGTCGTCGGCGGCACCGGGGTTTCGGCGGGCGTCTTCGCCGACAATGCCGAGTTCCGCGATTATCTGGGCAGCGCATGGAAGGCGCGGGTTCTGGACATGGAAAGCGCGGCGGTGGCCCAGGTCGCCTATGCCAATGGCGTACCGGCGATCGTTTTTCGCAGCCTCTCCGATCTTGCCGGCGGCGACGCGGGCGAGAACCAGATGGTCGCCTTCATGGCATTGGCCTCGGTCAACAGCGCGCATGTCGTGCGCGCCTTCGTCGCGGCGTTGCCTGACTGATGGCGCTGGCGACCATATCGGGCCGCAACGGCATGGTGACTGCGCCGCATCATCTGGCGAGCGCGGCGGGGCTGAGCGTGCTGCGCGATGGCGGCAACGCGGCGGAGGCGTGCGTCGCGGTCGCCGCTTGCCTGGCGGTGGTCTACCCGCACATGACCGGGATCGGCGGCGATGGCTTCTGGGTCATTCGCGAGCCGGACGGAAAGGTCCATGCGATCCATGGTTGCGGCGGCGCGGCGGGGAAGGCCGACCTGTCGCTCTATGCAGGGTTGCACGCGGTGCCAACGCGCGGGCCACTGGCGGCAAATACGGTGGCGGGGACGATTTCCGGCTGGGCGGCGGCGCTGGAGGGCGGCACGCTGCCGCTGGCGCGCCTGCTGCGCGATGCGATTGCCCATGCGCGAGCGGGCGTGACGGTCACGGCGGGCGGCGCGGGGATCGCAGCGGCCAAGGGCGTCGAGTTGCGCGGGCAACCCGGTGCCTATGCCGCGATCTTCGAGCCGGAAGGCCGACCGTTGCACCAGGGAGACCTGCTGCGCCAGTCGGCGCTGGCCGATACGCTTGAAAGACTCTCGGACGAGGGATTGGCGAGCTTCTACAATGGCGCGCTGGCGGCCGACATCGCCGCCGATCTGGCGGCGCTGGGTAGTCCCGTTTCCACCGCCGATCTCACCGCGCATCGGGCAACGCGGCCCGACCCACTGCATGTCGGGATCAGGGGCGCGACCCTCCATAACAGCGCGCCGCCGACGCAGGGTTTTGCCTCGCTGCTGATCCTCGCCCTGTTCGACAGGCTGCACGCCGACGCCGTGGATGGCTTCGACCATGTCCATGGGCTGGTGGAGGCGACCAAGCAGGCCTTCCTGATCCGTGACGCGCATGTCGGCGACCCGGCCTTCCACGATTATGACTGGCAGGGATTGCTGGACGATCCCGCCGCGCTGGATGCGCTGGCGGCGCGGATCGATCCGGCCCGCGCCCTTCCATGGCCACAACCGCCGCAATGGGGCGATACCTGCTGGTTCGGGGCCGCCGATGGCGAGGGGCGCGTCGTGTCCTGCATCCAGTCCACCTATTTCGAGTTCGGATCGGGGCTGGTGCTACCGCGGACCGGCATCACGTGGCAGAATCGCGGAGCCAGCTTCCGGCTGGCGGGGAGCGGCTGGAACGCGCTCAAGCCCGGCCGCAAGCCCTTCCACACGCTGAACCCGGCGCTCGCCTGTTTCGATGACGGGCGGGTCATGGCCTATGGAACGATGGGCGGCGAGGGCCAGCCGCAGACGCAGGCCGCTTTGTTCACGCGCTACGCCCGCTATGGCGTCGACTTGCAGGAGGCTGTCAGCGCGCCGCGCTGGTTGCTGGGCCGGACATGGGGCGACCAGTCGACCACGTTCAAGCTGGAGGAGGGGTTCGACGACAGCCTTTACGCGAACCTCGCTGCCGCCGGTCATGATGTCGAGCGGGTCGGCCCGCTGACCGCGACCATGGGCCATGCCGGGGCAATCGTCCGCCATGGCGACGGGCTGCTGGAGGGCGCGACCGATCCGCGCAGCGACGGCGCTGTGGCGACATGGTGAGCGGCGGCGCGAGAGCAGTGGCGCGCTGCGACGCGCTGGGCGTGCCCCCCTATAGCGACATGGCGGGCGGCCTGTATCGCGGCTATCTGACCCCGGCCTACGCAGCGGCGCAGGCGGCGCTGGGCGGATGGATGGAAGAGGCCGGGATGGCCGTGTATTTGGACCCCGCCGCCAATCTCGTCGGCCGATATGAGGGGACCGATCCTTCGGCCTCCGCGCTGCTGATTGGCAGCCATCTCGACAGCGTGCGCAATGCCGGGCGATATGACGGGCCATTGGGGATCATGCTGGGTGTTGAGTCAGTTGACGCATTGCATCGCGCCGGAAAGCGGATGCCCTTTCCGATCGAGGTCATCGCTTTCGGCGACGAGGAAGGGTCGCGCTTTCCCGCCGCCATGCTGACCAGCCGGGCGGTGGCCGGGACGCTGGAAGCGGCGGCGCTGGATCTGACGGACGGCGATGGCGTCGCGCTTGCGGATGCAGGCGTCGATGTCGGCACCTATCTCTCCGCCGCCCGCACGCCCGGTTCCACGCTGGCCTATCTGGAAGCGCATATCGAACAGGGTCCGGTGCTGGAGGCGCAGGGGCTGGCGCTCGGCACCGTCACCGGCATCGCGGCGCAATTGCGCTATCAGGTGACGCTCATGGGCACGGCCGGCCATGCCGGCACCACGTCGATGCCGTTGCGCCGAGACGCGCTGGCCGGGGCGGCGGAGGCAATGCTTGCAGTGGAGGCGCTCGCGCGCGAGGACAGTTCGGACCTTGTCGCCACGGTGGGACGGATCGACGCGCTGCCGGGTGCGGCCAATGTCATTCCTGGCGAGGTCCGCTTTACGCTCGATATCCGGTCGGGGGACCAGTCCCGGCGTGATCGCACGGCAGAGAATATCCTCGATGCCATAACCAGCATCGCGGACCGGCGCGGACTGGATTTCGCAGCGACGCTGGTCCACGACCTGCCCGCCAGTCCCTGTGATCCGCAACTCATGGACCTGATGGACGCAGCCATCGCCGGCACCGGACAGCCAGCCTTCCGCCTGGTATCGGGCGCCGGGCATGATGCGATGGTGATGGCGGCGCTCTGCCCGACCGCGATGCTGTTCATCCGCTGCAAGGACGGGATCAGCCACAATCCGGCCGAACATGTCGATCCCGCTGATGCGCAAGCCGCGTTGCAGGTTATGCTGGGCTTCATCGGAAAACTGGGAGAGACTTTTGTCGCCGCTTGATGCACCTCTGACTTCCGGCCTCTTCGGCGAGATCGACCCGCCCCAGCGGCTGCTGATGGGGCCGGGGCCGGTCAACGCCCATCCCCGCGTGCTGCGCGCCATGTCGGCCGACCTGCTGGGCCAGTTCGACCCGGAAATGACCGGCTATATGAACCAGGTCATGGCGCTCTATCGCCCGATCTTCGGCACGCAGAACCAGTGGACGATGCTGGTCGATGGCACCGCGCGCGCCGGGATCGAAGCAGCGCTGGTCAGCATCGTCGCGCCGGGCGACACCGTGCTGGTGGTCAATTTCGGCCGGTTCGGCCTGTTGCTCCAGGAGATTCTCGGCCGCATCGGCGCGGCAATCGAGAGGGTGGATGCGCCCTGGGGCGAAACCGTGCCCCTCGACGCCATTGCCGCAGCGGTCGGACGGGTGCAGCCCAGGGTCGTCGCGACCATCCATGGCGATACCTCCACCACCATGGCCCAGCCGCTCGATGGGCTGGGCGATCTGTGCCATGCGGCGGGCGCTCTGCTCTATGTCGATGCGACCGCGACGATCGGCGGAATGGAATTGGCGGCCGACCGCTGGGGCGCCGACATCGTCACCGGCGGCTTGCAGAAGTGCCTGGGCGGGCCTTCCGGGTCCGCGCCGATCACCATTTCCAACAAGGCTGCGGCGCTGATCCAGGGGCGCAAGCATGTCGAGGCGGGCATAAGGCGGGACGACATCATCGATGGCGCGGGGCCGCGCATCGGCTCCAACTATTTCGACCTCGCCATGATCATGGATTACTGGAGCGACAAGCGCCTCAACCATCATACCGAAGCGACCTCGATGCTCTATGCCGCGCGGGAATGTGCGCGGATCATGCTGGGGGAAGGGCTGGAGGCGCGCTACGCCCGCCATGCCGCTGCCGGCCGCGCGATGACGACCGGGCTGCGCGCCATGGGCCTCACCGTCTTCGGCGACGATGCCCATCGCATGACCAATGTGACGGGCGTGTTCATCCCGCAGGGCATCGATGGCGAGCGGGTTCGCACGATGATGCGGGAGGCGTTCGAGATCGAGATCGGCACCGCCTTCGGCCCGCTCCAGGGGCGTATCTGGCGGATCGGCGCGATGGGTTATAATGCGATGCGGCACAAGGTGCTGATTACGCTGGGCGCGCTGGAGGCGTGCCTGCGGCGCGAGGGGTTCGCCCTGCCCGCAGGCGAAGCGGTGACGGCGGCGATGGAGGCATGGGACGCATGACCCCGCCCCGCGACCTGATCGGCTATGGCGCCACCCCGCCCGATCCACGCTGGCCTGGCGGGGCGCGGGTCGCCGTGCAGTTCGTCGTCAACTATGAGGAGGGTGCGGAAAACAGCGTCCTTAACGGCGACAAGGGGTCCGAAGCCTTCCTGTCCGAAATGGTCGGCGCGCAGAGCCATCCCGACCGGGCGATGGCGATGGAGAGCCTTTATGAATATGGCAGCCGCGCCGGCTTCTGGCGGCTTCATCGGATGTTTACCGAGCACGGCCTGCCCGTCACGGTCTTCGGCGTGGCCAATGCGATGGCCATGAACCCGGCGGCCGTCGAAGCAATGCTGGCGGCCGATTGGGAAATCGCCAGTCACGGCCTCAAATGGATCGACTATCAAACGGTACCCGAAGACGTGGAGCGGGCGCATATCGCGCAGGCCATCGCGCTGCACACCTGCCTGACCGGCGGCCGGCCCTTGGGCTGGTATCAGGGCCGCACATCGCCCAACACAGCCCGGCTGGTGCGGGAAGAAGGCGGCTTCGTCTATGATGCGGACAGCTACGCCGACGACTTGCCTTATTATAGCGAAGGCCAGCTGATCGTCCCCTATACGCTCGACGCCAACGACATGAAGATGGTCGCCTATAACGGCTTTACCGAGGGCGAGCAGTTCTTCCGCTATCTGCGCGACACGTTCGACCAGCTCCGTGAGGAAGGCGGGCGGATGATGTCGGTCGGCCTGCATGGCCGCATCGCCGGCCGCCCAGCCCGCGCCCGCGCGCTGGCCCGCTTCCTCGATCATGTGATCGACAGCGGTGACGCCTGGGTAGCGCGCCGCATCGACATCGCCCGCCACTGGATGGAGGTTCACCCCGCATGACCATCGACGATCCCGACCTGCTTGCCGAAATGACCGCCGCTTTCATGGAATATGAGCGCGCGCTGATGGAAGACGACATCCCCGCGATGGACGCCCTGTTCCATGATGCACCGACCACCAACCGCTATGGCGTGGGCGAAGTGCTTTACGGCATCGAAGAGATACGCGAATTCCGCAAGGGCCGTGGCGGATCGCCGCAGCGCAAGCTGGGGAAGGTGGCGATCACGGTTTACGGCGACAGCTTTGCCACGGCGGACGCCGAGTTCTTCCGCGAGAATAGCGACCGACGCGGCCGACAGACACAGAGCTGGGTCAAGTTCGCCGATGGCTGGAAGGTGGTGTCCGCGCACGTCAGCCTGGAGGGGAACACCCATTGACCGGCCCCAAACAGCCATTGTTCGAACATAGTCCCTGGATCGAGGCGCGGGCCGACGCGCGCCCCTCCTCTGGCGACCGATGGGCGGATTTGATGGCGGTCGTCCACAGCGCCAGCGGCGAAGAACAGCTTGCCCTGATCCGCGCGCATCCTGAACTGGCGGGCAAGGCGGCGATCGACCGGACATTGACCGACGCATCGGCGGCGGAACAGGCAAGCGCCGGCCTCGACCGCCTGACGCCAGAGGAATTTGCGCGCTTCCATGCGCTGAACGCCGCCTATCGCGAACGCTTCGGATTCCCCTTCATCATCTGCGTGCGGCTGACCGACAAGGCAGGTATATTAGCGGCCATGGAAGAGCGTCTGCGCCACGAGCGGGACGAGGAGATCGCCACCGCCATCGCCCAGATCGGCGAGATCGTCCGCCTACGGCTTAAGGATATGGAGGCGGGAGCATGATCGGCCTGCCCGCCCTGGAAGCCGACCTCGCCCGCCAGCTGTCGCTGATCGGCTTTGGCGGACCGGACTGGACGCGCCCGCGCACGCACTCACAAGACCATGTCCATGATGTCGTGATCGTCGGCGGCGGGCAGAGCGGGTTGGCCGCAGCTTTCGGCCTGCTGCGCGAGCGCGTGTCCAACATCCTGGTTATCGACGAAAGCCCCGAAGGGCTGGAAGGACCGTGGGACAGCTATGCGCGGATGATCACGCTGCGCACGCCCAAGACGCTCAACCCCATCGACTTTGGCATTCCGGCGCTCACCTATCGCGCCTGGTGGGAGGCGCAGCATGGCGCGGCGGGCTGGGATGCGATCGACAAGATCGCGCGCGGCGACTGGATGGCGTATCTGCGCTGGTATCGGCGGGTGCTGGCGCTGCCGGTGCGCAACGAGACGCGGCTGACCCTGGTCGAGCCGCTGGGGGCTGGCCTTCACCGGCTGCATCTGGATGGACAGTCGCCGCTGCTGGCGCGCAAGGTCATATTGGCCACCGGCATCCAAGGCGGCGGCGAATGGCACACGCCCGCGATGATCCGCGACGCCCTGCCCCGCCACCTCTACGCCCACACCAGCGAGCCGATCGATTATGCCGCGCTCAAGGGCAGGCGGATCGGCATATTGGGGGGCGGCGCGTCAGCGTTCGACAATGCCCACGCGGCGCTGAGCCTCGGCGTGGCGGAGGCGCATGTCTTCATCCGGCGCAAGACTCTGCCGCGCATCAACCCGATCCGCTTCATGGAGCGGGTCGGCTTTACCGGACGCTATCCCGCTCTGGACGACGCGACCAAATATCGGGTGATGGCAAGCTTCCTGGGGCACAACCAGCCGCCCACCAACGACACGTTCGAGCGCGCGGCGGCCTGGCCCGGCTTCGCGCTGCATATGGGCGCACCATGGCTGAAAGTTGAACAGCGAAATGGACAGGTCTGCGTGTTGACGCCGCAGGGTGAAACCCTGTTCGATTTCGTGGTCCTGTCGACCGGACTGATCAGCGATCCCGGCCTGCGTCCCGAATTGCGGCTGGTGGCGGACCGGATCGCGCGCTGGGCCGATCGTTTCACCCCGCCCGCCGGCGAGGTCAATGCACTGATCGACGCCCATCCCTATCTCGGCGCGGGCTTCGAACTGCTGCCGCGCGACAACGGGGGGGGAGCGGCTTTGCATGGCCTGTTCGCTTTCAACTATTCGGCGCTCATCAGCCTGGGCTTGTCCGCCTCGGCGCTTTCAGGCTTGCAGACTGCCCTGCCCCGGCTGGTGCGCGGCGTCACCGACCAGCTGTTCCTGGATGACGGCGAGGCGCTGGTCGCCGACCTGATCGCCTATGACGAAGCGGAATTTGTCGGCCAATGGCCGCGTCAGGAGGCGGCGGAATGACCAGCCTTTCCACCCATATTCTTGACACTGCCCATGGCTGCCCGGCGCAAGGGGTGGCGCTGCAACTGCTAACGGCACAGGGCGCGCTGCTCTTCGCCGGCACGACCAACGCTGATGGGCGCTGCACCGGCCTGCCCCCGATCGAGCCGGGTCGCTACCGCCTGACCTTTGCGGTCGCCGCCTATTATCGGGCACGCGGAACGGACCTGGCCGAACCGCCGTTCCTGGACGTCGTAACTGTCGACTTCGGTGTCGCGGATGACGACCATTATCATGTCCCGCTGCTGGTATCGCCCTATGGCTATTCGACCTACCGGGGCAGCTGAGATGAACGGCGTGCGTTTCCTGCTGGACGGTGCGATCGTCGAAGTCGCCGACGTCGATCCCACCGCCACCCTGATCGACCATCTGCGCTATCGCATGGGCCGGACGGGCACGAAGGAGGGCTGCGCCGAAGGCGATTGCGGCGCCTGCACCGTGCTGGTGGGCGAACTGGACGGCGACGCGATCGCCTGGCGGGCGGTCAATAGCTGCATCCTCTTCCTGCCGATGCTGCAAGGCAAGGCGCTGCTGACGATCGAGGGCCTGGGGTGCGACACCGCGCTCAATCCCTTGCAGGCTTGCATGGCGGCAAACGGCAGTTCGCAATGCGGCTTCTGCACCCCTGGCTTCGTCATGTCGCTGCATGGCCGCTGCATCGGCGCGCGCGGCCATGACCTGCCGGTCGCCGATGTGCTGGCGGGCAATCTGTGCCGCTGCACCGGCTATGGCCCGATATTGGAAGCGGCGGAGACGGTGACTGCGCTACCGCGAGACGATCGCGCGACGGTCGCGACGCTCAAGGCGATCGTTTCGGATGAGACGATGTCCGGCAGCCTTGCCGATCGGCGCTGGTTCATCCCCCGCACCGTCGAGGCGCTGGCCGACCTGCTTGCGGCGCATCCCGACGCACGGCTGGTCGCTGGGGCGACCGATGTCGGCCTGTGGGTGACGAAGGGGCTGCAAACGCCGGAGACGCTGATCTTCATCGGCGACATCAGGGAATTGCAGGGAATCGAGGAAGGGCAGGATGGCGTGACCATCGGCGCGGGCGTGCGCTATGCCGATGCCCATGCCGCCTTCGCGCGGCTCCACCCGGACATGGGCGAGCTGGTGCGGCGGATCGGCGGCTTGCAGGTGCGCAATGCCGGCACGATCGGCGGCAATATCGCCAACGGGTCGCCGATCGGCGACGGGCCGCCAGCGCTGATCGCGCTGGGCGCAAGTCTTACGCTGCGCAGCGCGATGGGGCGGCGGACGATCGCGCTGGAGGATTATTTTCTGGCCTATGGGCAGCAGGACCGGCGACCGTTCGAGTTTGTCGAGAGCATATATGTGCCGCATCCCGACCCCCGCGACATCATCCTGATCGGCAAATTGTCGCGCCGGTTCGACAGCGATATTTCGGCGGTGTGCGGCGCGATCCGGTTGCGGATGGACGGCGCTCATATCGTGGAAGCACGGGTCGCTTTTGGCGGCATGGCCGCGACGCCGCGCCGCGCCCTGGCCTGCGAGACGGCGCTGGCCGGCCAGCCTTTGACGCAAGCAACGATCGCAACCGCTGCTGCGGCTCTGAGCGCGGATTATAGACCGCTCAGCGATGTGCGCGGCAGCGCCGCCTACCGGATCGAGGCGGCGGCGAGCCTGTTCTGGCGGCTCTGGCATCGGGAGGCTGGGGCACCGGTGTCTCTGCTGGCGCTGGAGGCGGAACATGGCTGAGCACGATGCCGTCCGGCTGGCGCTGGCAAAGCCCTCCAACCCGCATGACAGTGCGGCGCTGCATGTGAGCGGCCTCGCCCGCTATGCCGACGACCTGCCCGAACCGGCAGCGATGCTGCACCTGGCTTTCGGCCAGAGCCAAGAGGCCCATGCGCGCATCACCGCCATGGACCTGTCCGCCGTGCGCGCCGCACCGGGTGTGGTCGCAGTCTATACCGCCGCCGACATTCCGGGGGCCAATGATGTCAGCCCGGTCGCAGGCGACGACCGGCTGCTGGCGGATGGCGAGGTGCTGTATGTCGGCCAGCCCATCTTTCTGGTTGCCGCGACCAGCCAGCGCGCCGCGCGGCAAGCAGCGCGGCTGGGACGAGTCGATTATGAACGGCTGCCCGCGCATCTGACCATCGCCGATGCCCGCGCCGCCGCGTCGCTCATCGAACCGACCCAGCGCATGGCGCGAGGCGACGCCGCCGCCGCACTGGCCGACGCCCCGCATCGCCTGACTGGCGGCTTCGACATGGGCGGGCAGGATCATTTCTATCTGGAGGGGCAGGTCGCCATCGCGACGCCGGGCGAGGATGGGCAGATGCATGTCCTGTCCTCCACCCAGCATCCCAGCGAAGTGCAGCATCTGGTCGCGCATATGCTTCATCGCGCCTCCGCCGATGTGACGGTCGAAGTGCGGCGCATGGGCGGCGCGTTCGGCGGCAAGGAGACGCAGGCCGCTCTCTTTGCCGCCGCTGCTGCCCTCGTGGCGCACAAGACCGGACGCCCCGCCAAGTTCCGCTGCGACCGCGACGACGACATGGTGATGACCGGAAAGCGCCATGACTTCCGGGTCGATTATGAAGCGGGCTTCGATGCGGAAGGCCGTGTGCTGGCGCTCAAGCTGCGCCTCGCCTCTCGCTGCGGCGCGACGGTGGACCTGTCGCCCGCGATCAACGACCGGGCGATGTTCCATGTCGATAATTGCTATCATCTGCCTGCGGTCGAGATCGTCTCGGAGCGGCTCAAGACCCACACCGTCTCCGCCACCGCCTTTCGCGGGTTCGGCGGGCCGCAGGGGATGCTGGCGATCGAGCGGATCATGGACGACGTCGCCGCGCTTCTGGGGATCGATCCGCTCAATGTGCGGATCGCCAATCTCTACGGCCCCGGCCGCGACGTCACGCCCTATGACATGCAGGTGGTCGACAATATCGCGCCGCGGCTGATCGTGCGGCTGCGCGCCGATGCCCATTACGATGCGCGGCGGGAAGCGATCGCCACCTTCAACGCCAGCAATCCGGTGCTCAAGAAGGGCATCGCACTGACCCCGGTCAAGTTCGGGATCAGCTTCACCACCACCCACCTGAACCAGGCCGGCGCGCTGGTCCATGTCTATGCCGACGGCAGCATCCAGATCAATCATGGCGGCACGGAGATGGGTCAGGGCCTCTATGTCAAGGTAGCGCAGGTGGTGGCAGACGTGTTCGCTGTGCCGGTGGGCCAAGTGCGTATCACCGCGACGCGAACGGACAAGGTTCCCAATACGTCTGCCACTGCGGCCTCCTCGGGCGCCGACCTCAACGGCATGGCGGCCTATAATGCCGCGATGACGATCCGCGAGCGGCTGACCGACTTTACCGCGCGGAGCTTTGGCTGTGACCCCGAAGCGGTGCGTTTTGCACATGGCGAGGTGCAGATCGGCACCGAACGGCTGGGCTTCGGCGACCTGTGCCGCAAGGCACATATGGGGCGCGTCTCGCTGTCCTCGACCGGCTATTATGCGACGCCCGACATCGCCTATGACCGGGCCGCGCATAAAGGTCGACCCTTCTACTATTTCGCCTATGGCGCGGCGGTGGCGGAAGTCGCCGTCGACACACTGACCGGCGAGCATCGGGTGCTGGCAGTCGACATATTGCACGATGTCGGCAAGTCGCTGAACCCGGTGATCGACATCGGCCAGATTGAGGGCGGCTTCCTCCAGGGACAGGGCTGGCTCACCACCGAGGAACTGGTGTGGGATGACAAGGGCCGGCTTCTGACCCATTCCCCCGCCACCTACAAGATCCCGACCGCGTCGGACCGGCCGCGCCATCTGTCGATCCAGCTGTGGAACGGCGTGAATGTCCAGCCGACGATCAACCGCTCCAAGGCGGTGGGAGAGCCGCCCTTCATGCTGGCCATCTCGGTCTTTTCCGCGCTGACGCAGGCGATCGCCGCCACCGCGCCGGAGCGGCGCGCCTTGCCCCCGCTCGACGCGCCGGCGACCCCCGAACGCATATTGCGCGCCATCGCAGGCCATCGCGCCGCATGAGCGACTGGCTGGCATGGCTGCGGGAGGTAGCCACGCAGGAACCGGCGGCGCTGGTGAGCGTGCTGGCGAGCGAGGGGTCGGCACCACGCGGCGCCGGGACGCGGATGCTGGTGACTGCCGACCGGCTGTTCGGGACGATCGGCGGCGGGCAGCTGGAGCATCGCGCGATCGAGCAGGCCCGTGCCATCATGGCGCTGCCGCCGGGCAGTTGGCGGGTCCAGGACTATCCGCTGGGACCATTGCTGGGCCAATGTTGCGGCGGGCGGGTGCGGCTGCTGATCGAGCATGTCGATGCCGCGGCGCTGGGCTGGCTGGCCGATGCGGCGGAGGAGCGGGTGCTGGTCTCCATGCTCACATCCGGCCGGATCGCGCGCCATGTCAGCGCGCAGGCTATCCCCACGCCGCTGTCGGCGCGGGGCGACCGGCCGCGCGAGGGCGCGACCTTCGTCGAGATGATCGGGCAGCGTCGCCGATCGCTCTATCTGTTCGGCGCGGGCCATGTCGGCCAGGCGATCGCCCGCCATGCGCAGGCTTTGCCCTTCCGGCTCGCCTGGTTCGATACGCGGCCGCTGTTCGAGACGATCGACGGCGTCGCAATCGTGCCGGAAGACGCGATCGCGCAGTGCGTCGCCGAGGCGCCGGAGGATGCGGCGATGCTGATCCTGACCCATGACCATGCGCTCGACTATCAGTTGACCCGCGCGGCGCTGGAGCGGGAGCCGATCGCCTTTGTCGGGTTGATCGGATCGCAGACCAAGCGGGCGCGCTTCCACAATCGGCTGGAGCGCGACGGCGTGGCCTATACAGCGCGCGCGCGGCTGACCTGCCCGATCGGCGTCACCGGCGTCACCGGCAAGGAGCCGGACGTCATCGCCATCGCGGCGCTGGCCCAATTGCTGCAACTGGAGCGGCCATGACCGTTCGAGCCTTTCGCGGCGAAATAGTGTCGGTGCCGCTTGATCCGGCGACGCATCCCGATCCGGTGCGGCATGAGCCGGACGGGCTGCTGGTCGTGGAGGACGGGATCATCGTCGCGCGCGGCGCCTATGCCGATCTCGCGCCGCTTCATCCGGGCATAGCGGTCGAGACGCTGCCGGGGCTGATCGTGCCGGGCTTCATCGACGCCCATGTCCATTATCCGCAGATGGACCGGATCGCTTCCCATGGCGAGCAACTGCTCGACTGGCTCGACCGGCATATCTTCCCGGCGGAAAAGGCGTTCGCCGATCGTGCTCATGCCGACCAGGTCGCCGGGCTGTTCCTGGACGAACTGCTGCGCAACGGCACGACCAGCGCGCTGGTCTTTCCGACAGTCCATGCCCATTCGGTCGATGCGCTGTTCGATGCGGCGTGCAAGCGCAACATGCGGGTCATTTCGGGCAAGGTGCTGATGGATCTGGGGCCGGAGGGGCTGGCCGACACGGTGGAAACGGCACGCGGCGAGAGCGAGGCGTTGATCCGCCGTTGGTGCGGCACGGGGCGGCTGGGTTACGCCGTGACACCCCGCTTTGCACTCACTTCGTCCGACGCCCAATTGCATGTCGCGGGCGCATTGCTCGACGCGCATCCAGACGCATTGCTGCACACCCATCTCGCTGAGAATGTGCGCGAATGTGCGGAGGTGGCTGCGCGTTTTACAGACGCCATAGACTATCTCGATGCCTATGATCGCTTCGGGCTGGTCGGCGCGCGGTCGGTGTTTGCCCATGGCGTCCATCTGTCCGATCGCGCCTGCGCGCGGATGCGGGAGAGTGACGCGGGGATCGCGGTCTGCCCGACGTCCAACCTGTTCCTGGGATCGGGTTTTTTCGACTTCAGCCAAGCGGCGCGGCATGGGTTGAAGCTCGGCCTTGGCACCGATGTCGGGGCGGGCACCAGTTTTTCGATGCTCCACACCGCCGGGGTCGCCTATCAGGCGGGGCTGATGCGCGGACATCGGCTCGATCCCTTCCGCGCACTCTATCTCGCGACGGCGGGCAGCGCGGCTTTGCTGCATATCGGCGACAAGGTCGGCGGGCTGCTGCGGGGGCAGGAGGCGGACTTTGTGGTGCTGGACCCGGGCGCCACGCCGCTGCTGGCGCGGCGCACGGCGGGCGCGGACCTTGCCGAACGGCTTTTCGCATTGCAGATATTGGGCGACGACCGGGCGGTCGCGGCCACCTATGTTCTGGGGGCGCGCGTCGCCCGCGCATGATGGAACGGACATGACGATCAAGCTCATCTGCCTCGATGCCGACGACACGCTCTGGCACAATATGCGTCATTTCAACGCGACCGAAGAAGCGCTGGTGGCGATGTTGAAACCCTTCGCTGAGGATTCCGTCACCCGCGACCGGCTCATCACCTGCGAGACGCGCAATCTCAAACTCTATGGCTATGGCGCCAAGGGCTTTACGCTGTCGATGATCGAGACGGCGGTCGAACTGGCGGGAGACAATCTTTCCAAGTCGCTGGTCGCCGACATTCTCGCTGCCGGGCGTACCCTGCTCGCCCATCCGGTCGAGCTGTTCGACGATGTGCTGGAAACGCTGGAGGCGCTGTCGCATCTGGGCAAGGTCGTGCTGGTGACGAAGGGTGACCTGCTGCACCAGGAAAGCAAGCTGGCAGCGTCGGGCCTGGGCGACCTGTTCAGCGGAATCGAGATCGTCAGCGACAAGAAGCCGGACACCTTCACCCGCATCTTTGCCCAATATGGCGTCGCGGCGGAGGAAGCGGTGATGGCGGGCGATTCGCTGCGATCGGATATAAATCCCGCGCTGGAGGCGGGCGCATGGGCCGCTTATATTCCGCAGGAAGGCGCCTGGGCGCATGAAATGGGCCGGGTGCCCGAGGATCATCCGCGCTTCCGCCTGCTCGACCGGCTGGGCGATCTGCCGGATTGGGTCCGGTCGATCCTTTGATGCGCGCATTGCGGCAACGCGCCGTCGCCCGGATTGCATTTGCGGGCGATGACCGGCCCGCCTAGAGTCGATGCCATGACCGATCTCGACGCCTTCATCGCCGGCCTGCCCAAGGCCGAACTCCATCTGCACATCGAGGGGAGCCTGGAGCCGGAACTGATGTTCGCCCTCGCCCGGCGCAATGGCGTCGCGATCCCCTATGCGGATGTGGAGGCGGTGCGCGCCGCCTATGCCTTCGGCAATCTCCAGGATTTCCTCGACATCTACTATGCCGGGGCGGACGTGCTGCGGACGCGGCAGGATTTCCATGACCTTGCCGCCGCCTATTTCGATCGCGCGGCGGCCGACGGCGTGGTCCATGCCGAGATCATGTTCGATCCGCAGACCCACACGGCGCGCGGTATCGCCTTCGCCGAGGTGGTTGAGGGGCTGCTTTCCGCCTGTGCCGAGGCGCAAGCACGGCATGGCATGACCAACCTGCTCATCCTCAGCTTCTTGCGCCACCTGAGCGAGGAAGAGGCGTTCGCGACGCTTGCGGAGGCGGAGCCGTGGCTCGACCGGATCGCGGCGGTCGGCCTTGATTCATCGGAAATGGGCCATCCGCCCGAGAAATTTGCCCGCGTGTTCGCTGCCGCCGCCGACAAGGGGCTGCGCCTCGTTGCCCATGCCGGGGAAGAAGGGCCGCCCGCCTATGTTTGTCAAGCACTCGACCTGCTGAAGGTCGACCGGATCGACCATGGCAATCGCGCGCTGGAGGATGCGGCTCTTGTCGAGCGCCTGGCGCGCGAGGGCATGACCCTGACCGTCTGCCCCCTCTCCAACCTCAAGCTCTGCGTGATCGACGCGATCGAAGATCACCCGATCGACCAGATGCTGGCACTGGGCCTCAAAGCCACGGTCAATTCGGACGACCCGGCCTATTTCGGTGGCTATATCGCGGACAATTATCGCGCCGTGGCACGCGCGCGCGGGCTGGACCGGGAAGCGCTGGGCCGCCTTGCGCGCAACAGCTTCACCGGCTCCTTCCTGCCGGAGGAGGCGGTGGCGGCGCATCTGGCCCGACTGGACGCCTATCTGGCGACGCCCTGACCAGCCTCACACATCATCGTCGCCCAGCCAATGTTCGGTGCGGGGCGGCAGATATTGGGCGATGCGGTCGAGCATCACTTCGGGATCGCGCTCGATCAGAAGCATCGCGCGATGTTCGGGTTTCAGGAAGCCCTCCGCCACGACATGGTCGATGAAGCCCGACATGCCGCTGTAGAAGCCGTTGACGTCCAGCATCCCGACCGGCTTTTCATGATAGCCAAGCTGGGACCAGCACCAGGCCTCGAACATTTCCTCGAACGTGCCGATGCCGCCGGGCAGCGTCACGAAGCCGTCCGCGAGCTTGGCCATCAGTGCCTTGCGCTGATGCATGGTCTGGACGACATGCAGTTCGCTGATCCCCTGATGGTCATGCTCGCGCGCGCGCAGCGCTTCGGGAATGACCCCTATCACCTCGCCGCCCGCCGCGCAGGCCGCATCGGCGACCACGCCCATCAGCCCGACCGTGCCGCCGCCATAGACCAGGCCAATGCCGCGCTTCGCCAGCAGGGTGCCGAAGGCTTCGGCCGCCTCGCGATAGATAGGCAGCCGCCCCGGCGAGGAACCGAGGAAGACGCAGATCCGCATCCGCCCGTCTCTCCGCGTGTCGGGCGCGCTCAGGACAGGCGCTCAGGCACGGACAGTGCCTCCTCCACGATGTCGTCGCTGGCGCCGACCGATTCCCAGGGAAAGACGAACCAGCGCTTGTCGCTGTCGCGATCGATCCGGCTGGCCCAATAATCCACCGTCTGGCGCGACCGACTGTTGGTCATCAGCACGGCGAAGCGCAGATTGCTGTCGTCGCACCGATTGTCGGCGAGAAGGCGGCGAATATAGGCAATCGTGCCGCCGCTATCGTTGATGTCGTCGACGAACAGCAGCTTCACCCCCGCCGCGCTCTTGGCAGCGACCTTGCCCAGCAGTTCGTCGGCAAAGCCCGGCACTTTCGAACTATGGTCGATCGAGAGCATCGGCAGTTTGAGCTGGTGCGAGATGTAGACGGCGGGAACAAGACCGCCGCGACCGATGCCGATGATGAAATCGGGCGTCCAGTCGCCCTCCCCCACCTGGCGGGCAACCGCCTGCACGTCGGCAAGGAAGGCGTCATAGCCGATATAGAAAAGTTCAGGTTCTGCGGTGCTGCTCATGAAGCGCGAATCCAGTTGGCTGGGAACGACAAGGAACATGCCGATTATCCGGCCCGCGCCAAGGGGGCAATCGCCAGCAATGCGGATCAGAGGTCGACCGGCTCGATCGAGGCGGGATAGCTGAGCTGTGCGAAGCCGGCCTCGATCTCGCCCAGCACGATGCCCGCCGCATAGGAAGGTGTGCGCGTGGCGGCCGTGCAGAGCGCCAGGGTCATGGGCCGCAGGATCGGATCGGAAATGCGAGTGAAGGACAGGAGACCGCGCTGCACTTCCGTGATCACGTCGAGGGAGGTGAGGATGCCGATGCCAACGCCCTGAAGCACCAGCGAGGTAATCATCTGGATATTGTCGGACGTGGCGGTCCGATCGATCTGAAGGCCGCTGGTCCCCTCCAGCACGGCGATCTGCTGGCATACGGCCAAGGGGTCCGCCGGCACGATCAGCGGCGACCCGGCGCAGGCCGAAAAGCGCGCCTCGCGCTGGTCGCCGAAGGGATGGCCCGCCGGCGTGATGAAGCCCAGCATGACCTCGACAAAGGAGCGGACCGTCAAGTCGCGATAGGATTGCGGCTCGAACAGGATGCCGAAATCCGCTTCGCCATTGGCGATGGATTCGCGGACCCGGTCATTCTCCAGCACCCGCACGCCGATGGTGATGCCGGGATAGCGGCTCTGGATGGCACGGATGGCGCCGGGAACATAGCCCTTGGCCAGCGCATCGATGATCGCGATGTCGACATGGCCGCGCTTCAAGCCGCGCAGATCCTCTATCTGCGCACGGACGTCGGTCAGATTCTTCTGCCAGCGCGCACCGGCCGCCATCATGATCTCACCCGCCGCAGTCAGGCGCAGACCGGTCGGAAGACGCTCGAACAGCGGCATCCCCAGATCGGCCTCGACATTCAATATCTGTCGGTCGATCGCCGAGGCCGAGATGTTGAGTTCATCCGCCGCCCGGCGGATCGATCCCAGCCGGCCGACGGCCATGAAGTAGCGCAGAAAACGCGAAAATGCCGGCATGGACCCACTCTATTTTTTGCAACGCAGCGTGGAATTCATTGCGTTTGATTGCATCAGGTCAAGTCCCTAATCGATCCGCTGAGTAAAAATAAGGGGCGCGCGGTCATGGCCGGGGGATTTGCAGCATCGGCGCTTCACGCCATCATCGCGACTGCGGCAATGCTGGTGCCGATACCGGCGGCTTTCGCCGACGAGCCGCCCGTTCCGGTCGTTCCGACGATCAAACCCATCCCTGTCAAGGTGATCGTCATCGCCAATTTCGAGCCGGGCGAGGACAAAGGAGACGTCCCTGGCGAGTTCCAACTGTGGGCAGAACGCGAGAAGCTGGACGAAGTCATCCCGATCAAGGGCGCGCTCCATCCGCTGCGTCGCAACGGCGCGGGACTGTATGGCATGTGCTGGGGCAGCCCCGACACGATGCTGGGCGGCGTCGCCGAACAGTTGATGAGCCTGCTGCTCGACCCGCGTTTCGATTTCAGCAAGACCTATTGGCTGTTCACCGGCATATCCGGCGTCGATCCACAAGTCGCGTCGGTCGGCAGCGCCGCCTGGTCGCGCTGGGTTGTGCAGGGCGACACGCTGCGCGAATTCGACGATCGGGAGGTGGCGAAGGACTGGCCCTATGGCCTGTTCGCGATCGGCGCCGACGCCCCCAACAAGTTGCCCGCCAATACCGAAAGCTTCGCTGGCTTCACCGATACAGGCAAGCTCGCCATGGCGGTCAAGCTGAACCAGAGCCTGGCGCAATGGGCCTATGACCGGACCAGGGACGTGGTCATCCCCGACAGCCCCGAGCTGCAAAAGGCCCGCGCCGCGTGGAAAGGCTATCCCAACGCGCAAAAGCCGCCCTTCGTGCTGATGGGGGAAACACTGGGCGCGCTGCGCTATTGGCATGGTCCCGGCCGCACCCAATGGGCGCGCGACTGGGTGAAGCTGTGGACCGGGGGCAAGGGCCGCTTCGCCATGACGAACATGGAAAGCCAGTCGCTGGCGGGCGCCATGGCCATCGCTGCGAAGCAGGGACTGGTCGATCCGGCGCGCGTGCTGGTTCTGCGCACCGGCAGCAACCCGTCCATGCCGCCGCCTGGCCAAAGCGCGGTGGACAGCGTCGCCAATGAAGGGGCGGGACAGGTCGCGGCCTATGAAGCCAATTACCGGGTCGGCGCGCCGGTGGTGCAGGAATTGCTGGCGCATTGGAACAGCTACAAGGATCAGGTGCCGGGGTCCGATCCGCGATGAAGCGCGGATTGGCTCTCTTCACCTCGCTCGCCGCGCTGTCGCCAGCGGCGGCACAGTCATCCCCCGGAGAGACGGCCACCGCCGCCATCTTCGACCGGCTGTTGGAAAGCCCGCCCGCACTGCGCCTTTTCCTGAAGGCGATGCCCAAGGGCGGCGACCTGCACAATCATCTGGGCGGCACCCCCTATGCCGAGGATTATCTGCGCTGGGCGGCGGAAGGCGATATGTGCGTGGATGAGACGGGAACACACGTCGTGCCCCCGCCCTGCCCCGCGGACCGGAAGGTGAAGCGGCTGGGCGAACGGGCGCCCTTCGCCTTCACGCGGTTGGTCGATGCCCTGTCGACACGTGGCGTACAGCAAGGCGTGGGCGCCAATGACGCATCGGGCCACACACAGTTCTTTTCCAGCTTCGAACGTTTCGGCACGACCGGCGCGGAGGCCGAGGCGGGCAGCATGACCGTCGCCCGGCAGGTCGCGGCGGGCGACCGCGTCGCCTATCTCGAACTGATCCATAATCCCGCAGCGCTGATCTCGGCGACGCTCGGCATGGCTGACACGCCGCTCGGCGTCGATGGCCTTGCCGCGTTCCATGAGCGCGTGATGAAGGACGCGCGACCGATCATAGACCGCGCGATGGCGGAACTGGACCGCAACGAGGCCGCCGCACGCAAGACGCTCGCATGTGACGGCACGGCGCCCGACCCCGGCTGCGGCGTCGCCGTCCGCTATCTTGCGTGGGGCTGGCGCGACTTGCCACCCGCGCAGGCTTTCGCCTCGCTTATCCTTGCCTTTGCGCTGGCGGACCGCGATCCGCGTTATGTCGGTGTCAACATCGTCCAGCCCGAGGACTGGGTGATCGCATTGCGCGATTATGACCTGCACATGGCGATGATCCGTTTTCTCGCCGAACGTCATCCGCGCGTTCACCGCAGCTTGCACGCCGGCGAACTCGCCCTCGGCCTCGTTCCTCCGGCTGCACTGCGCGACCATATCCGCAAGGCGCTGGACGCCGGAGCGGAGCGGATCGGCCACGGCACGGCCATTGCCTTCGAGGATGACGCGCTGGCCACGATGCAGCGCATGTCCCGTCAGGGCGTAGCGGTGGAAGTCAACCTGTCCAGCAACGCGGTCATATTGGGGGTCAAGGGCGACGCCCATCCGCTGCGCCTCTATCGCCGGGTGGGTGTCCCCACCGCGCTGTCGAGCGACGACCAGGGCATTTTGCGCACCGACATGACCCATGAATTCATGCGCGCGGCGCGCGAACAGGGGATGCGCTACGCCGACCTGAAGCAGATGGCGCGCGCGAGCCTGCAATATGCGTTCATCGAAGGACCGGGTCTTTGGGAGCCTGGGCATCCGGGCACCATGGTCGCGCCCTGCGCCCTCGCCCTGTCAGACCCGAAATGCCGGGTCTTCGCAAAATCCAGCCCCAAGGCTGCGCTTCAGATCGAACTCGAAGATGAATTCAGGAAATTTGAAGATATTACCGTTCCAACCTTGAGAGACCTTGTAGGTAATTGAAGAACTACCGAAAGTTCGGGAACGTAAAACGAAATCGATAAGACATCGCCTTTGTAACGATCCGCATATAATATGAACATCGCGCATCGCAGCATTTCAATATGTCATGGGAGAGGCAAGCAGCAGGGAAAACCGGCTGGCGAAGCCATGACCATCACGCTTCGCCACCTTTGACAAAGGGGGTTGAATATGGGGAATTATCTGCCGTTTCATCGGAAAACACGCAAATCTGCGGCGCGACAGGGGCATTGGCACGGATCGGCGGCAGCGCTGGCGCTGCTGTCCTGCACCGCGCTGAGCCCGGCAGCCTGGGCCCAGGCGCCCGCACCCGAACCGGCCGACGCACCTGAAGAGATTGTCGTTACCGGCGCGCTCAACGCCCTGCCGGTAGAAGATGTCGGCACCGTCTTCGGCTTCAACAAGACGATCCTGGAAACACCGCGTTCCGCCTCGACCATCAGCCAGGAGCAGATCGAACGCTTCGGCATCACCGACATCTACGATCTGGTGGCGCAAGCGCCCGGCACCTTCACCAACAGCTTCTTCGGCGTTGGCGGTGCGCTCGACATTCGCGGCACGCCAGGCGAAGTCTATTTCCGCGGTATGCGGCGCCTGGACAATCCGGGTAACTATCCCACGCCCATCGGCGCTTCGGACCGTATCGACATCGTGCGAGGCCCGGCCTCCCCGATCTTCGGCCCGTCCAAGACCGGCGGCTACATGAATTTCGTGCCGAAGTCGGCGCGCGTCGCCGACGGCAAGCTGCGGGACAAGGCGACGGGCGAACTCAGCTATACGCGCGGCAGTTGGGACATGAACATCGTCAAGGGCAACATCTCCGGCCCGCTCAAGATCGGCGAACAGGAATTCGGCTACAGCCTGTTCGGCCAATATGAGGATGATGGCAGCTATTATCGCAACATGTCGACCAAGCAGACGATCCTGCAAGGCTCGTTCGACACCGACCTGTCCGATCATGTCCGCATCGAATTCGGCGGCCAGTATCAGAATTTCAAGGGTCAGCAGAACGGCGGCTGGAATCGCCTGACCCAGGCCCTGGTCGATGACGGCACCTACATCACTGGCCAGGCGCAGCCGCTCGATACCAGCGGTGACGGGCAGATTTCGCAGCAGGAAATCAACGCATCAGTGCCCGGCGGCCTTTCGATCTTCGGCAACTTCACCTGTCCCAATAGCAGTTTCAGCCCCTTCGCGAGCGGCTTTACCGACGCCTGCTTTACCGCCGCCTACCCCAGCCTGGCGCTGACCAACACCGGCACGACGAAGCTGAGCCGCAGGAACGTGCTGACCGGGGAGGACGACAAGCTGATCAACCGCGGTTCGACCTTCTATTTCGACGCCATCTACACGGCCGACAGCGGCTTTGAACTGAAGAACCAGTGGTTCTACGACAGTTATGAAAATCTGAACGAAAACGCCTATGGCTTCTCGCAATTCCATGACAGCTGGGTGATCGAGGACAAGATCGTCGCGTCGAAGACGATCGAAAGCGACGCGGGCAAGTTCGCCTTCCAGCTTTCGCCCTCGATACGCTATACCAAGTTCGCGCATGGCGACGACTTCAATTACGAATATTTCCACCGTGTCGACCTGACGGTGGGCTATGATGCGACATCGGATCGCCTGCTGTCGACCGAATGCGATTGCGATTACACCAACTATGTCGTTGGCCATTATAGCGACCTGGCGCTGGCGGGACTGGTCGATCTCGACTTTGCCTTCGGCCTCGATCTGACCCTGGGCGCGCGCTACGATTATCTGGACGTCAAGGCGACCAACATCACGTCGAAAATGGAGGCCCCCGATCCCAGCCTGTCGGCGAACAATGCCAGCGGAAGCAAGGGCGCATGGTCATGGTCGGGCAGCGCCTCGTACAAACTGCCGTTCGGCCTCATCCCCTATGGCACCATCGCCAAGCAGTCGACGGTGATCGCGGGTCAGGGCGCGGAAATCTATCCCGGCGACGTGGCGGCCGGCACGTTCCTGTCGGCGTCCAAACTCTATGAAGGCGGCATCAAGGGCAGTTGGCTCGACAACACCCTCTACGCCGCCGTCTCGGTCTACAAGCAGAAGCGCACCGACTATAATATCCAGTCGATCACGGTGAACCAGTCGGTAGAGACCAAGGGGCTGGAAGCCGAATTCCGCTGGTCCGTCGATCGCCACCTGCTCATCACCGGCGCCTATACCCACACCAATGTCTACAATCTGACCGCGCTGCAGGACGGCACGCTCTTCAGCTTCTTCGGCATCGAGGATCTGGTGAATGTGTCCGACCCGACTCTCTATCTTGGCGGCCAGCCGATCGGCCTGGTGCCAATCAACAGCAAGAGCGACTCCAAGCGCGCTGGCATCCCGGAAAACATGATCTCGGCGACCGCCACCTATGCGTTCGACTTCGGCCTCGCCCTGTCAGGCAGCGTCGTGCATGTCGATTCGGTCTATTCGGGCCAAAGCCAGGCGGTGAAGCTGCCAGCCTATACCACGGTGGACCTGGGCGCATCGTTCGAGACAGGGCCGTTCCTGTTCCGTCTGGTGGTGAAGAACGCGACCAACGAGAAATATTTCCGCGCCAACTTCACCGAATTGTTCGGCAGCACCATCGTCCTGCCGGAACGGCCGCGCAGCTTCCAGGCGTCAGCCGTGTATAAATTCTGATGCCCGCCTGCGGGAGCGCCCGGTTCTGGGCGCTCCCGCCATCCCCATTTCAAGGAATCCCGATGCATTCGTTCTTCCGCTGCGTCCTGCCCATCGCCAGCCTGAGTGCGAGCCTGGCGTGGGCCGGACCCGCCCCCGCCGCCGCCGCGACTTCGCAGGTGGAAGCCAGCCTCGCCTGCGCCCCCGCCATGCCATGCGCGGCGCGCATCCCCGTCCGCATGGTGATCGTCACGATGTTCGAGATCGGCGCCGATCAAGGGGATGCGCCGGGCGAATTCCAGCTTTGGAAGGAAAGGCGACGGCTCGACACGCGCATCCCCTTTCCACAGGGCTATCACGATCTTTTCTATAATCCCGACAGCCAGATACTGGCGATGGTGACGGGTGTGGGCACCGCAAGGTCAAGCGCCGCGACCATGGCGCTGGGCCTCGACCCGCGCTTCGACCTCGGCAAGGCCTATTGGCTTGTAGCAGGGATCGCCGGCATCGATCCCGAGGACGCCTCGATCGGTTCGGCGGCCTGGGCGCGCTACAGCGTCGATGGCGACCTGGCGCATGAGATCGACGCGCGCGAAATTCCCAAAGACTGGACGTCGGGCTTTTTCCCTCTCGACAAGAAGGGACCGGCCGACACCAGCCCGCCTATCACAGACGGCCGGGTGTTCGCGATCAATCCGGGACTGGTCGACTGGGCCTTCGCCCTGACGAAGGATGTGGCCATCCCCGATGATCCCGGCATCCAGCACGAGCGCGCGCGCTACATGGGCTATCCCAATGCGCAAAAGCCGCCCTTCGTCCTGATCGGCGACCAGCTTTCCGCCATGACCTTCTGGCATGGCAAGCTGCTCAATCGCTGGGCCAACGACTTCACCCGCTATTCCACCGGCGGGAAGGGCGAGTTCGTCACCTCCGCCATGGAGGAGACCGGGACGCTCCAGGCGATCAGCTATCTCGACCGGGCCGGGCGGGCCGACAAGGATCGCGTCCTGGTGCTGCGTTCAGGCAGCAACTATTCCATGCCGCCCGACGACGTGCCCGCCGCCGACAATCTGATGCGCGAGAATGAAGGCTATTCGGGGATGCGCGCATCGCTCGAAAGCCTGTACCTGGTCGGGTCGAAGGTCGTGGACGAGCTGCTGGGCCACTGGGACCGTTACGAGAAGGCGCCGCCGCAGTGACGGTCGCGCCCCTGGCCGCAGCCGAGGCGCGCGCGCCGCGACCGATCGGCATGACGGCGGCGCAGGCGCGCGATCCCGACCATTTCCCTGGCCTTGCCATCGCCATTCCGCTGGGCATCCAGCATGTGCTGGCGATGTTCGTCAGCAACATCACGCCCGCCATCATCATCGCCGGCGCCGCCGGCTTCGGCTATGGCTCCGCCGACCAGAGCGCCCTCCTGTACATGATCCAGATGGCGATGCTGTTCGCGGGAGTCGCCACCCTGTTGCAGACGGTCGGCATCGGCCCGGTGGGCGCGCGACTGCCACTGGTGCAGGGTACAAGTTTCGCCTTCCTGCCGGTCATCATCCCGATCTGCGCCGGGCGCGGTGTTGCGGCGATGGCCGAACTGACCGCAGCCGCCCTGTTCGGTGGCCTGTTCCATACCATTCTCAGCATGTTCGTCGGGCGAATCCGTTTCGCCCTGCCGCCCCTGGTCACGGGCCTCGTCGTGCTGATGATCGCCCTGTCGCTGATGCGCGTGGGCATTCAATATGCCGCAGGCGGCGTCGCAGCACAGGGTACAGCCGCTTATGGGGCGGGAACAAGCTGGCTGCTCGCCGGCCTCGTCATCGTCACCACGCTCGGGCTCAACTTTTTCGGACGCGGGCTGATGTCCACCGCCTCGGTGCTGCTGGGGTTGCTTGCAGGCTATGTGGTGGCCGCGATCATGGGTCGCGTATCGCTCGCTCCCATCGCTGCGGCCAGCCCCGTCATGCTGCCGGACCCGCTGCATTTCGGCTTCGCCATCTCGATCACGGCCATTTTCGGCTTCTGCCTGATGGGCTTCATTTCCGCCATCGAATCCATTGCCGACGTTTCGGCCATTTGCGAGGGCAATGCCGGTCGTGCGGCAAGCAACCGCGAACTGATCGGCGCGACGGCGGCAGACGGCGTGGGCACGGCGCTGGCCGCCCTGTTCGGGGCCATGCCCAACACATCGTTCAGCCAGAATGTCGGGCTGATCGCCATCACTGGCGTGGTCAGCCGCCATGTCGTGACGATCGGCGCGCTGTTCCTGATCCTCTGCGGTCTCCTGCCGAAGATCGGCGCGGCCATTACGACCATACCGATCGAGGTGCTGGGTGGCGGGGTGATCCTGATGTTCGGCATGGTCGCATCGGCGGCGCTGTCGATGCTTTCCGCAGTTGAATGGACGCAGCGCAACATGCTGATCTTCGGCATCGCCCTGTCGCTGGGGATTGGGCTGGAGCTGGAACCGGGTGCGCTCGCGCATCTGCCGGAAGCCGCGCGCATCATCCTGGCGTCGGGCGTGCTGCCGGCCGCCCTGATCGCGGTGGTCCTCAACCTGCTGGTGCCGGGGCGCATGGCCGAGAGGCCGGCACGCTGAAGGCCTGCGCGCCGGAAACGCAGACCATCATGCGACAAACGGAAAGGCGAGCGCGATCATCCCGACCAGGGTCATGACGAAGCAGACGCCGGCAGCGGGCACCAAGGTGAAGCGCTGGTGGTCGGCAAGGTCGATCCCTGCGAGGCTGACCAGAAGATAGGTCGAGGGCACCAGCGGGCTGAGCAGATGGACGGGCTGCCCCATCAGCGAGGCGCGGGCGATCGCCATGGGATCGACGCCATAATGGGCGCCCGCTTCGGCCAGGATCGGCAGCATCCCGAAATAGAAGGCATCGTTGGAAATGAAGAAGGTGAAGGGCATGGAAAGCAGCGCCGTGATCGGCGCCATATAGGGGCCAAGCGCGGGCGGGATGACGCCCACGACTTGCTTGCTCATGGCCTCCACCATGCCGGTACCGCCCAATATGCCGGTGAAGATGCCGGCGGCGAAGATCAACGACACGACCGAGAGCACATTACCGGCATGGGCCGCGATCCGTTCCTTCTGCTGGGCGACGCCGGGATAGTTGACGATCATGGCGATGGCGAAGGCAATCATCATCAGCACGGACAGCGGCAATATACCCCAGACCAGAACGCCCAGCAGAGCGATGACCAAAGCCGCGTTGAACCCGCGCAGGTGCGGACGGCGGGCTTCGGGATATTGCGACACACCAAGGTCGGCGATGTCGACCGGCTCGCCCTGCGGCAGATGGACATGACCCAGGCGGCGGCGCTCCTTGATGCCGAACCAGAAGGCGAGGCCGAGCAGGAAAGCGAGGCCCGCGATCATGCCCGGTACGAGCGGCAGGAACAGGGTTGCCGGGTCGAGCTTCAGCGCGCTCGCGGCGCGGGCGGTCGGCCCGCCCCAGGGCGTCAGGTTCATGATCCCGCTCGTCACCATCAACAGGCAGACGAGGTAGATGCGCTTCATGTCGAACCGCTTGTAGAGCGGCAACAGCGCGGCGATGGTGATGATGTAGGTGGTGGAGCCATCGCCGTCGAGGCTGACGATCGCGCACAGAACCACCGACCCCAGCAGGATCAGCAGCGGATCGCCATGAACGAGTTTCACCAGCCGCCCGACCAGCGGGTCGAACAGCCCAGTATCGGTCATGGTCGAGAAGAAGAGGATCGCAAAGAGCAGCATGACGCCGGTCGGCGCGAGATTCTTGATGCCGTCGATCATCATGTCGCCAAGGCCGGCGGCCTGTCCGGCGATGACGCCGAACAGCGAGGGGATGACGATCAGCGCGACCAGCGGCGTCATCCGCTTGGTCATGATCAGCGTCATGAAGGTGGCGACCATCAGGAAGCCGAGCAGGGCAAGATTCATGGCTGCGTCCTAGGAGAGGCTTGAGGGGGGAGGATCAGAAGGTCACGCCGACGCGCGCGCTGACGGTTTGACCGTCGTCGCTGCCGGTGAAGGTTCCCGCGCGATTGTCGGTGTGCCAGTGGATGCCGTTGAGCTGGATGCGGGTGAAGCTGTTGAGATACCAGTTCACGCCCAGCGTCGCGGCCCAGCCATCACCACCAAGGACAAGGTCGGTATAGTCCAGATTCTCGTAGCGCGCCGTCAGCTCGATCGCGCCCGATCCGCCGCTGAGCACCGGATCGAGCACATTGGGCTGGCCGAAACTGCCCAGGCGCGGATTATAGGGCGGCAATTCGCCGGTCAGGAAGAAACCGGTCGACAGGCTCCACGCCTTGCTCTCGAAATTCGGGCGGCCGCCGTCGAGCCGGGCGATCCGCCGGCCAGCTTCGCCCATGACCCAGAGACCGCCGGTATAACCGCCCAGTTCCACGCCATAGCCGGTGGTCGATCGGCCGCCGAGCAGTTCGCCCGTCGACACGCGCACCGCGCCGTTGAAGCGGCCGCCGATGACGGTGCTGCGGGTAAGCGCGGTCGCGGCGGACGACAGGGCTTCGTCGAAACCCCATGCGCCGACATGGAGCAGCGACCTGTCGGTCCTGATCGGGTTCCAGTGCGCGCGGAAGGCAGCCGTGCGGCTGTCGTTGGTCGCCTGCTCGCCATCAATCCGGTCGCCGGTCAGGCTGAGCGAGGCGTGCCAGTTGGGCCCGAACATGCGACCCATGATACCGATGCCGTAGAAGCCGCGCTGCGGGATGATCGCGGTGGACACGACGCCGCGTTCCAGGAAGGGCGTTGAATCCGAGCCGGTGCTGCCTTCGAAGGCGCGGTCGTTGAACAGGTGGCCGGCGCGGATGTCATAGTCGACCTTGCTGCTCAGGCGATTGCGCCAGCCAAGGAAGGCGGTCACGATGTCGACTTCATTTTCGGAGAAGTCGCTTTCGAACTGGTAGAAGAAATGCGGGCCGACGCTGCCTTCAAGGCCGAGGCGCAGCGCGCGCATCCCTGTCGTTGTCGTGTTCCGCCCGGCATAGTCGGACCCGAAGGTCGAGCTGACATCGACCAGGATGCGGCCGCGCGGCTTGTAGGTGAAGACGCCGTCGGCCGAACGGAAGACGGGCAGGCCCGCGCCCCATTCGGTGGTCACGCCTGCCGGATTGGCCGCGACAGCCCGCGCCTGCGTCACGTCGAGGTCGGCGGGACCGGGCGGCACGATCTGCGGCGCGAAGGGGGTGATGACCAGCGGCGGGCTTACCTGCTGCTGCGCGACCTGAGGCACAGGCTGCTGCCAGGATTGCTGCGCGGGAGCAGGCGCAGCATTCTGCGCGAGCTCCTGCCCTTCCAGCTTATCGAGCCGCGCCCTCAACGCAGCGATTTCGGCGGCCTGCGCCTTGACCAGTGCGGCCAGTTCCTCGGCGCTGGGCGGTTGGGCAAGCGCAGGCGTCGCGACGATCAGCGCCAGCGCGGCGCAACCACCGCGCAACGATCGAAAACTCATTCTACTTGGCTCCGGAAGCAAGGATCGCCTTCCAGTCGCGCAGGAAGCGCTGCTGTTTCAGGCGATCGAGATTGGCGAGAAGTTGCGGGCCGACGCGCACCGGACGGGCCTGGGCAGCGGGAAGGCGGCGGCCGCGAATGTCGGTGCGGACCGGCCAGAGGCTGTGCTGGGCAAGCAGGGACTGGCCCTGGCGCGATAGCAGGAAATCGAGGAAAAGCCGGGCGGCGGCGGGATGCCGCGCCTCGCGCGCGATGAAGGCGATGCGCGACATGACGATGGTATAGTCCTGCGGGAAGATCACGCCGATGCGCGGGTCGCGGCGGGCGCGCTCGACCGCATAGGAACCGATGACATTATAGGCGATCGACAACCTGCCTTCGGCAACGCCCCGCAACATGGGTTCGGTGGTGATCGACAGCACGGGACGGGTTGCCGCTATCGCCTGCACCAGCGACCTTGTGTCGCCGGTGATCGCATAATCCTGCGTCAGATAGAGATAGCCGGTGTTCGACCGCGCCGGGTCGAACGTCGCGACCTTGCCCGTCAGTGCCCTGCGGTCCTTGCGCAGCAGCGCCTCCAGCGCCGCATGGCTGCGCGGCGGATTGGCGATCGCCTTTTTGTTGTAGACATAGGCGATCGGTTCGGCCGTGACGCCGAAGCCCATATTCTTCCACACGGCAGAGGGCGGCAAGGCGGGCTTTTCGGGGCTGGCATAGGCCTGGGCGAACCCGTCGTTGATGAGCTTCACCTGCTGGTCCATGGCCGAGGACCAGACGAGGTCGGCCGAAGGCTTGCGCGCCCGCGCTTCCGCGACGAAGCGGCGATACATTTCGTTGGAGCCCAGATCGGCATAACGGACGGTCACGCCGGGATAGCGGCGCTGGAAGGCGAGGATGACGGGCGCCATTTCCGACGTGTCGGCATTGGCGTAGACGATGACCTGCCGCTCCGCCTGCGCATCGGCGATCAATTGGTCATAGGAGCGCGGGTAGCCGGCCGGCCGCTGCGCCACCACCGTCGATGCTGGCGCAGCCAGACTTGCCAAGGCCGCCACTATCTGAATAACCCGTCGCATAAACCCTGCTCCTCGCTTTTCCGTTTCTGTCGCCGGATAAGAATGTGAGGATCAGTTACAAAGCCAAGCTGTCATCAACCTTTCAGCACCAGGTGCCCTATTCGGATTTTGATGATCGAGGATGACGCCGCGCTGGCGCGCAGCATTTCCACCCTGCTGCGTGCGGGGGGTCATGCCGTGGACCATGTCGCAAACGGGGAGGACGCAATGGCCGTGGTCGGCAGCGAACCCTATGCGCTGGTCATCCTGGACGTCGGCCTGCCCGACATGGACGGCTTTGCCGTACTCGCCGAAATGCGGCGGCGGGGCGAGAAGGTTCCTGTCCTCATGCTGACCGCGCGCGACGCGCTGGACGATCGGGTGCGCGGGCTTGACCTTGGCGCGGACGATTATCTGCGCAAGCCCTTCGACCCGGAGGAGCTGGAGGCGCGGGTGCGCGCCCTGGGGCGCCGGCGCGGCGGCGATCCGATCCCCGAACTGAGCGTCGGCACATTGACCATCAACCGCTCCACCGGAACTGCCGAGGTGGCAGGACGGCCGCTCGACCTGCGCCGGCGCGAACTGGCAGTGCTGGAATCGCTGGCGACCCGCGCCGGTCAGGTGGTTCCGCGCGAACTGCTGATCGGGGAAGTGTTCGGCTTCGACGAGCCGGTCGGCGGCAACGCGATCGAAGTGCATGTGACGCGATTGCGCGGCAAACTCGCCCCCGATGGGCCGGGCATCCGCACGGTGCGGGGCGTGGGCTATATGCTCGATGCCGGGTAGCACGCCGGACACGGCCATTGCGCTGCGCACCAGGCTGCTCGCGGCGATGCTGGTGCCGTTGCTCGGCGCGGCCGCCATCATCGGCTTCGGCGGCGCGACGCTGATTTCCGACGTGGTGCGCCGAACCAATGACCGGGTGCTGGGCGGCGCGCTGGGCGCGATCGCCGAAACGGTGCAGGTGGAGCGCGGCGAAGTGACATTGGATCTGCCGCCCGCAGCCTTCGGCATGTTGGAGAATAGCGAGCGCGACAATGTCTATTATCGTATCGCGGTAGGACGGGCATTGCTGACCGGCTATGCCGATCTGCCCGCCCCCGATCCGGCGACGATGAGCGTGGATCAGCCGCGCTTCCGCTTTGCGCGCTATCGCGACCAGGGGATCCGGATCGCGGAAGTGAAACGGATGCTGCCCCGAATCGCCGAGCCGGTGATCGTCCAGGTCGCGGAGACGCTCGACAATCGAAAGGCGCTGAACGGGCGGCTGACCCTGGCGCTGCTGCTGGGCGAAGTGGCGCTGGTCGGCGTCGCAGTGCTGCTGCTGCGCCCGGCCCTGGGGTGGAGCCTGCGCCCGCTCGCCCGCCTACGCCAGTCGGTGGAGGCGCGAGATTCCAGCGCGCGGCCGGATTTCTCGCCGCTCGAGGCCGGCCCATTGCCCAATGAACTGCGCCCGCTCGCGACCGCATTCGACCATCTGCTGGCGCAACTGGACAAGGCGACGGGTGGCATGCGCCGCTTTACTGCCGACGCATCCCACCAGATGCGGACCCCGCTGTCGGTGCTGAAGGTCCAGGTCGAACTGGCACGGCGCGGATCGTCCGCCGCGCTCGACGAGATCGCGGACGCCGTGCAGCGGCTGGAGCGGCTGGTAACGCAACTGCTGGCGCTCGCCCGCGCCGAGGAAGGCGGGGTCTCCCCGCCCCTCGAAGAGGTCGACCTCAAGGAAGTAAGCCGTGCCGTCATCAGCCGCCTCATCAACCAGGCGATCCAGGCTCAGGTTGAACTCAACCTCGATGCGGACGAGGGCGACGCCTATCTGGTCCGGGCGCACCGGACGCTGGTGTTCGAGATCGTCGCGAACCTGGTCGACAATGGCATCCGCTACAATCGGCGGGGTGGGGCAGTCACGGTCATTCTGGCGCGCGCGGCCAAGCAAGTGCTGCTGACGGTCAGCGACGATGGACCGGGAATAGCGCCGGAATATCGTGACAGGATATTCGAGCGATTTTTCCGCGCCGTCGGCCCGAACGGGGCGGACGGTACCGGCCTTGGCCTTGCCATCGTACAGTCGGCAGCTTCGCGCATGGGCGCCAGCGTCGCAATTGCCGATGAGGGACCGGGCACGCGCATCACCATCCGCTTCGCGACGGGTGATGCCACTACAGGAGCGGCCGCATGAGCCATTTTCCCTACCGCCAGATCGGCATCATCGGCACCGGCCGGGTAGCCCGCGCACTGGCGCTGGCGCTGCAACGGCATTCGGCCGCCCCCATTCTTCTTTGGGGACGGAATCGCGCGGCGCTTTCGGCGATGGCGCGGGAAATCGGGCGCGCGACGGCAGCAACGGACACGCAAGAAATGCTGCAGGGCTGCGACCTGATCGGCGTCGCGGTATCCGACGATGCCATCGGTGACATCGTCGCAACCCTGTCCCCTGGCCCGATGGTCAGCCCGTCGCCCCTCCTCTTCCATGTCAGCGGCCGCAGTGGCGTCGGCTTGATGGAGCCGCTACTGGCCAGAGGCGTCGACACCGCGGCGATCCACCCCGCCATGACGTTTACTGGAGATGCGTCGACCGAAGTGCAGCGCATGGCCGGCGCCCACTTCGCGGTTACAGGTTCCAGCGACCATGCGCGAGACGAGGCCCACCGACTGGTTTCGCTACTGGGAGGGGTAGCCGTCGATGTTCGCGAGGAACATCGCGCGCTGTATCACGCAGCGCTGTGTCACGCGGCCAATCATCTGGTGACTTTGATCGCCGGCGCCTGCCGCGCGCTGCAGGCGGCGGGCGCGGGCGATCCCCTCGCCTTGCTCGGCCCGCTCCTGCGGGCAGCGATGGAAAACAGCCTGGCGCACGGCTTCGACGCGCTGTCCGGTCCCCTTTTGCGCGGCGACGGCGAAACGATCGCCACGCATCTTGCTGCGCTGGCCAGCGACTGCCCCTCGCTCGCACCCGCCTATCGCGCCATGGCGCTCGCCACGCTCGACGAACTGGAGCGCTGCGGCGACGCATCCTCCGCAACGCTCCGCAGACTTCTGGACTGAACCCTGTTCGCCCGCCGGTTCATGACGGGATGGTGCTGCGGAAGCGCCACAGCGCGCCGGTCACCGGCGCGGCGTCAATGGATAGGTCGGCCCATTTCATAACAGGCAACCATAAGTAGGGCCGGATGCGCGCGTCCCATCGAAAAATCGGACCGGGGCGATCATGGTCGCCCCCGCGCGATGGCCGGTAAAAGGCCAGGGAAGACCCGCCCCGGCCATGGCGGGCGGGATCAGTCCATCAGCCCCTTCACGGCCTCGACGACCTGATCCGGCGAGACGATGTAGGCGTCCTCCAGCACCTTGGCGAAGGGAACGGGGGAATAGGGCGCTCCCAGCCGGCGGACCGGCGCTTTAAGCTGGCCGAACAATTCTTCCGCCACGGTCGATGCGATTTCCGCGCCGGGACCGAAGCTGCGCACCGCTTCATGCGCGACGAGCACACGGCCAGTTTTGGCGGCGGACGCCAGCACCGTTTCCCTGTCCCAGGGCGACACGGTGCGCAGATCGACCAGTTCAACCGATATGCCCGCTTCGGCGAGCGGCGCCAGCGCCTGCTGGCATCTTATGATCTGCGACGACCAGGAGACGATCGTTACGTCGGTTCCTTCCTGTACGACCCGTGCCTTGCCGAGAGGGATCGGCCCCTGATCATCCGCCACTTCGCCGGGGATGAACAGCGAACCGGCCGATTCGATGAAGATGCAGGGATCGGGATCCTGGATGCAGGACAACAGCAGCCCCTTGTAATCCGCCGGGTTGGATGGCGCGACGACCTTGATCCCGGCGGTATGCGCGAACCAGCCTTCCAGATGATCGGCATGTTGTCCCGCGGTTTGCCAGCCAGCACCCGTCAGGGTGCGGATGGTGATCGGCACCGTGCTCTGCCCGCCCGACATGAAGCGAAGCTTGGCGGCATGGTTGAAGATCATGTCCATGGCGACGGTAGTGAAGTTCATCAGCATGATTTCCGCCACCGGCTTATAGCCGCTGAGCGCCGCACCGATCGCAGCGCCAATGATCGCCTGCTCGGAAATCGGGGTGGACTTGACCCGATCATCGCCGAACCGGGTGGACAGGCCGGCCGTTGCGCCGGTGACGCCGCCACCTTCGCGGTCGGCCACATCCTCGCCCAGCACCAGCACCTTGTCATCCTCGGCCATGGCCTGGGCCAGCGCGGCGTTCACCGCCTGGAGCGCATTCATCTTCTTGCCGGTCATGCCGGAATCTCCTCAGCAAAGACATCGCGGCGCAGCTCGTCGACGGACGGCAGGGCACTGGCGAGGCCGAATTCCTGGGCATCCTCGACCTCCGCCTCGATCTCCGCCTGCATGGCGGCCAGCGTCGCCTCGGTGGCATGGCCCTGCGCGATCAGCCAGGCCTTGAAGGCTGGCAACGGATCCTTCTCGATGGCCGCCGCCTTTTCCTCCTTGGTCATATATTTGTCGTCGTCGCCCAGCACATGGCCGAGGAAGCGGAAGGTCTTGCATTCCAGCAGGGTCGGCCCCTCGCCCTCCCGCGCGCGGGTGATGGCCTCATGCGCGGCGGCGTACATGGCAAGCGGATCGTTGCCGTCGACCGTGTGGCCCGGCATCCCGTATCCGATCGCCCGCTTAGAGATGAAATCGACCGACGTGCCATTCTCGTAGCGCGTATGTTCGGCGAAACCGTTATTGGCGCAGACGAAGATCACCGGCAGTTTCCAGAGCGACGCGAGGTTCAGCGATTCGTGGAAGGCGCCGATATTGGACGCGCCGTCGCCGAAATAGGCGATGGTGACACGCTTAGACCCATCGAGTTTCGCCGCCCAGGCAAGGCCGTTGGCGATCGGCATGGACGATCCGACGATGCCGGTCGTCACCATCACACCGGTTTCGGGGTGGGTGAGGTGCATTGGCCCGCCCTTGCCCTTGCAGGTGCCATCGACGCGCCCGGCGATCTCCGCCCAGAGCGGGCGCAGCGGCATGTCCTTCGCCACCATGTCGTGGATGCCGCGATAGATGGTGCAAATCTTGTCGTCATCGGTCAGCAGCGACGAGAGTGTCGACGGGATCACTTCCTGCCCCCGCGCCGAATAATAGGGCATGACGAGCCGCCCCAGGCGGATCGTCTTGCGGATGGCATCATCATTCCGTTCGATGCGGATCATGCGCCGGTAGATGTCGACCAGCACTTCCGGGCTTGGTGCCGCAACATTGCTCTGCTCTGCCATGATGTCCTCAGATGGCCAGTGGGATGTGCATTGCATTGGCCCTGGCAGGTTCGGGGTCAACTCGCCGGGGCGATATGTGCCGGCAGGGGAACGGGAAGCGCCGATGACGCATCGTGCAAGCCTGCCGGCCGCGGCGGATTTCGCCCCGCCGATATGCGCGCCATGCGCTTGCATCGGAGGCCAGCCGGGCCATGCTGGTGCAAAAGGACAGCATCATGAATGACGAGAAGGACAATGTGCGGGCAGCGGCCGAGCGCGTGCTGCAACTGGAATCGGAACTGGAGGCGGAAGGGACCGCGACGACGGACAGCGATCCGATGATTGTCCTGCGCGCGTCACTCCATGACTGGGTCGAGACGGTGGTAGCGGTCGTCGCATCGCCGGGCGTCGGCCGGGTCACACTGATCCATGATGATGGCAGCGAATCCCGGATCGCCTCGCCCGGCCTGCCATTCCGCCTGTCCCGCCCAGCCCGGTTCGACGATCAGGGCTGATTGCCCAGGCCCGCCGCGTGGCGGGCGGCGATATAGCCGAAGGTCATGGAAGGACCGATGCTTGACCCCGCGCCGGGGTAGACATTGCCCATCACTGATGCGGTCGTGACGCCGGTGGCGTACAGCCGCTCGATCGCCTGTCCTGCGGCATCGACAACGCGCGCCTGATCGTCCGTGATCACCCCGCCATAGGTGCTGACATCGCCCGGCACCACCGGAACCGCGTAGAAGGGGCCCTTCTCGATCGAACCGATAGCACTGCGCGCGGAAAAGGGATCGCCGACGAAGCCGCAATTGTCATAGGCGCGTTCGCCCCGGTGAAAATCCTGATCCACACCCGCAGCGACAAAGCCGTTCCAGCGCGCCACCGTCGCCGCCAGTATGGCCGGATCGACCTGAATCCGCCCGGCCAGTTCCGCGATCGTATCGGCCATGTGCAGATAGCCGGTCTCGATCCAGCCGTCAGGAATCTTCCTGTCGATGAACCGGCCGGCGACTGCATATGATTCGACATATTGCCGGTCGAAAATGGCCCAGCTGGGAATGGCGGGCGCGACGGCATTCCGCCGAAGCATGGTTTCGCAATAGAGTTCGTAACTGCCGCCTTCGTTCATGTAGCGGAGCCCGGTCCGATCCACGAGAATGGCATGGGGCTTGCCGGTCATCGACTGGGCGCCCGGAGCGACATAGCCCTTGTCCCAGCCGGGCATGGGGGTCATCTGATAGCCGACCATCTGGTCCATCTGGGCGAGCTGACCACCGATCCGCTCCAGTTCCACCAGCATCTCGCCGGTGTCGCCCTCGGCCGTCTGCGACCATGCCGCGTTGGAACCGGGAATATAGCGGTCGCGCATTTCCTGATTGCGAGCGAAGCCGCCCGCATTGACCAAGATGCCGAGCCGCGCGCCTATCCGCCAGGGATGGCCGTCCTTCATGGTGACGACGCCGGTCGCGGCGTCGCCTTCGATGATGAGTTCGCTGACCGGCGTTTCCAGTCGCAGGTCGATGCCGGCCGCGAGCACCGCCTTGAGCATCCGCCCCTGCAAAGCGGCGCCCGCGGTCGTATATTTCCGGCCGAGCAGCCGATCGCGGATGGTACGCAGCACGATCCGCGCGAGCAACCTGCCCGACGCCTTGTTGGTTCGCCGATGGCCCTGCGCCTCCATGCCCTCGACCAGCGTCACATTGAACTCAGCGAAGCCCTGTCGCAGCTTGTCCTGCCATGGCCCCAGTTCCTTCCGGTCGAACGGCTTGGCCACGACCGTGCGGGATGTCTTGCAGCCGCCGGGCAGCTCATCATAATAATCCGGCCAGAAGGTCGCGCCGCGTTGCAGTTCCACACCCTTGCCGACCAGAAAGTCGATCGCGCGCGGCGCCTGCGTGACATAGGCAAGCCGCTTTTCACGCGCGGCGCCTGGCGCGGGATTGCCGTCCAGTTCCTGCAATGCGTCGAGATAGGCCATCGCCGCATCCGCGTCATCCTGTTCGCCGTCCGCCAGCATGAACCGGTTGCCCGGTATCCACATGACGCCGCCGGACTTGGCGGTGGTTCCGCCCGCCCAAGGCGTCTTTTCGAGGATGACGACGGATTTGCCCGCATCGCGCATGACCAGTGCCGAACTCATCGCCCCGGCGCCGCTGCCCACGACCACCCAGTCGAACATCTCGTCAAAGCCGGCCATGCTGCGCTCTCCATCCTTTGTTGCCCGAGCTATAGCGCGATGGCGCGCGATGGCATCCCGCGCGACGGGAAGGGGCCGCGCTTATCGCCCCGGCGACGTTGGCGGAACGGCGCGACATGATAAGGGAAGCGCCGAGGAGAGAAGCCGTCATGACCACGACATTGCCCCATTTCGAGACCATCCTGCTCGAACGGCGTGAGCGGCTGCTGGTGGTGACGCTCAATCGGCCGGATGCGCTCAATGCCGTGGACCGCGTGCTGCACGACGAACTGCCCGAAGCCCTGGGGTTTGCGGGGACCGACCCCGATTCCGACGTGATCCTGCTGACCGGCGCCGGGCGCGCCTTCTCCGCCGGGGGCGACATTGCCCATATGGAGCATAATGCGGCCCATCCCCACCTGTTCGATCATGAAGCGCGGCAGGCCAAGCGGATCATTGCCGCGCTGCTCGACATCGAAAAGCCCGTGGTGTGCCGGATGAACGGCCATGCGGTCGGCCTTGGCGCCTCGATCGCGCTGCTGTGCGATGTCATCTTCGCCGCTGACGGCGCCCGGATCGGCGACCCCCATGTCGGCATAGGGCTGGTCGCGGGTGATGGCGGCGCCATTATCTGGGCGCAGCGCGTCGGCCTGGCCCGCGCGAAGGAATATCTGCTGACGGGCGAGCTGCTGGATGCGCGCCGGGCGGCGGAGATCGGCCTCATCAACCATTGCGTCGCACCGGCCGACCTGGACAGCGAAGTGGACAGCTTTTGCGCAAAGTTGCTGGCGGGCGCGCCGCAGGCGATCCGCTGGACCAAGATATTGACCAACATGGAACTGAAGCGGATCGCCTGCGCGGTGATGGAGGCCGGTATCGCCTATGAATCGCTGAGCGTGCGCAGTGCCGACCATCGCGAGGGGATAACAGCGCTGAAGGAGAAGAGGCGGCCGCGCTTTACCGGGCGCTAGGCCGCCTCATAAGACATCAGCGAGTTTTACCCAGCGGCGCTCGCCGCTCGACAGCCGGATCGCTTCCTGGAGCCGTTCTATTTCCAGCGCCTCCGCGAAGTCGGGCGCGCCCTGGCCGCGGCTACGAATAGCCTCGACCATGGCGCGCATCGACAGCGCCATCGGGAAGCTGGGCTGGGGTTCGCTCTGCCAGTCGAGCATGATGTCCGGCGCCGTCCGGAAAGAGTCGGGAATGGCCACATCTTCCAGCGCGCCGCCAATCTGCCCCGCGCGCAACAGGCAGTCGCGTGCGGTCGGGAAGGTCGGGGAGGAGGCGATCAACCGCCCCTTCTCCCCGAAGACGTCGATCACCCAGCCATCGTGCAGCGCCATGCTCCAGCTGATCTGCATCTGGAGCACCAGCCCGCTTTCGAACCGCAGGATGACGTTGGCGAGATCATTGGTTTGCGGCGTGATGCTGTCCCCGTCGGGGAAGCGCCATTGTTCCAGGATGCGGCGATCGTCTGCGACCAGTTCGGCGATCGGGCCGAACAGGTGCCGCAGCATGTAGAGCGCGTGGCTGCCATTGTTGCGCACCGCCGACACGCCCTGACCCGCCTGCGCGAACCAGTTATAGGGAAACTGGCGGTTCGGCGTATTGAACAGCGACAGGTTGAAATGGCAGGTACCGCCAAGCGGGGTACCGACATGGCCCGCGTCCAGCATCGCCTTCATCTGTCGATGGGCGGGCAGCCATTGGGCGAAGGCGTCGACGACTCCCACCGCGCCGCTGCCGCGCCAGGCCGCGTCGATTGCCTTCGCCCCAGTCCAGTCGGGCGCATGGGGACTGGCGTTGTAGACATGCTTGCCATGGGCGAGCGCGGCCAGCACCATCGGCAGGCGGACGCTGGGCCGCGTGCCCAGATCGACGATGTCGATGTCCGGATCCGCGCACATCTGCTCGGCATTCCAGAAGGCGCGAGGCAGGCCCAGACGGTCGGCAGCGGCGCGCGCCGTCTCCTCCCGCGAAGTGCAGATGGCCGTCACCTCGACCCCGGCTATGGCGCGCCAGGCCGGCAGATGGGCAAAGGCGCCCCAAGCGGCGCTGACGATGCCGACGCGCAGCGGCATCGCTATTCGATGGTGCCCAGGACGGTTCCGACTTCGTAGGTCTCGCCCGGCGCGGCGATGATGCGCAGCGTGCCACTGGCGGGCGCCTCCACCTCATTGGCGGACTTGTCGGCTTCCAGCAGGAAGAGCGGCTGGCCCTCGGCCACCTGCGCACCGTCCTCCACCAGCCATTCGGCAATCTGGGCCTCGGTCATCGAAAAGCCGATCTTGGGCAGCAATATCTCGGTCGCCACGGTTGGTCCCTCTCAGAAATGAATGTCGTCGGCCTTCTTCATGCCCGTGGCGAGGGCCGCCGGGCAATGCGCGGCGGCGGCCGCGAACCCGATATCGTCGCCACGATTGTCCGCTTCAGTAGCCGCGGCTGTCAGTCCAATCCTCGGTTTCGCCCGGCTTGTAGGTCTTGCCCGGCAGCTTGCCCGACGCGGTGCGCAGATCGAAGCCGATCGGGTCCGCGCCACCCTCTATGCCGACGCCAAAGGCGGACAGCGCCCAGCTGGTCATGACATAATGGCCGATGGAAAAGACCAGATCCATTTTCTGCCGCGTGTCGAAATGGCGATCCAGCACCGCCCAGGTCGGATCGGACACGGTGCCATCGCGCATCAGTTCGTCCACCGACCGCAGGATGGCATCGTCCGCCTCGTTCCAGTTGCCGCCCTCGGGATAGTCGCGGATCGCGGCGATGTCCTCCAGCGTCAGACCGGCGTTGAGCGCATAGCCGACATGGTTGTGCCATTCATAGGCGGACTTCACACGCCAGGCGACACGCAGGATCAGCAGTTCCAGATGGCGCGTGGACAGCGTATTGGACATCAGCAGATGCCGGCCCCAGATATTATAGACCTTCCCCAGATCGGGATGGTTGGCCATGACCATCAGGACGTTGGTCTTGGACCCTTCTTCCCAGGCATTGGGCTCGCCCCAATAGGCAAAGACCTCGCGTGCATCATCGGTCCATTCCGGGCGCGGCAAGGGAAGGATGCGGGGGGTGATCTGCGTCATCATGAAATCTCCTTGGGCATTCCGCTCGCGGTATCAGTGCATCGCCAATTTGGGCGCGGGACCGTCCCAGCCGCCCGCCACCTTGAAGTCTTCGCGGCAGTGGCGGCTGGCGATCCAGGCCAGAAACGTGCTGGGAACGCCGACGAGCAGCGCCCAGCGCATCGCCATGCCCAGCGACTCTTCGCCATAGGAGGGGCGCAGCAGGTCGCTGAGCCAGCCGACCAGCACAGGCCCGCCCCCCAGACCCAGAACCTGGATCGACACCATCAACAGCGCGATGGCCGTAGCGCGTGAGCGTGACGGGACCAGACCCGCCACCACTGCCATCAGGGGCGCCGCCGACAGGCCGCCGATCAGCATGTTGAGACCGTATAGCGGGAATACCACTTCGCTGGGGCCGGTAAGGATCATCCAGCCGATGCCGGTGGCCAGCGCGCCGCTGATCATCAGCATCCAGACATACCAGCGCAGGTCGCGACGGCCGAGAAAATCGGCCAGCGGACCGCCGATGCTGTGACCGATGGCCGATCCGAAGAAGAGCGCGCCGCCCATCTGCAAACCCGCCTGGCTGGCCGGCATCCCGTGTGTGCGTTCGACAAAGGCGGGCGCCCAGCTGATGAAGCCCATGGTCAGCAGGGCGTTGAGCGAGGCAGCGAGGATCAGCGGCGGCAGGGTTCGGATCGCCATGAGTTCGCGCGCGGTCTGGAGGAAGGAGGCGGGCGGCTCCATTCGGGCCGGCGCGCCGTCGGCCAGGCCTGGCCGGGTGTCGCGCAGCGTGAACCAGACGATCGGCGCGAGGAGGAACCCCGGAATGCTGGCGAAGATCAGCGTATTGCGCCAGCCATATTCCTGCACCGCCCAGCCGCCCACGGCAGGGCCGATGAACGTGCCGAGCGAGGCGCCCAGCAGGAAGACGGAAAGCGCGGTGGCGCGCTGCCGGATCGGGAACAGATCGGCGACCCAGGCCTGGGACGGCGGCGTGAAGCCGCCTTCACCAAGGCCGATTCCGGCGCGTCCGATCAGCAAAATCCAGAAACTTTTGGCTGCCCCACAAACGATCACGGCCGCGCTCCAGACGGTGGCGGCGATGGCCACGATCTTGCGCTTCGACCATCGGTCTGCCAGGCGCGCCAGCGGAATGATCGCCAGGATGTAGACGATGGCGATGATCATGTCCTTGGCCATGCCGATCGCCGCGTCGGAGAGACCCAGTTCGCGGCGGATCGGTTCGACCATCACCACCATCAGATAGCGTTCGCCCTGCACCGATGCCGACACCAGCACCATCACGAACAGGAACCAGGAGCGATAGGCCATTCCCGGCAACTGGTCGGCGCTGGCAGGCGCGCGCGGGTCACAATCGGCCATGGATGATCCTCACCTGGGGGGCTCGCCTACATCGCCGCCGTGTCGGCGGTCGGGCGTATGAGGATTTGCGACACGTTCGCGCGCGCAGGCAATGCGGTGATGAAAAGGATCGCTTGCGCGATGTCCTCCGGCTGCATCGCGCTGTCCTTGCCGACATGATCGGTCATCGCCGCACGCATGGTGGGATCGCTGATTCCGCCGGCGACCTCCGTGGCCGTCGCGCCCGGTTCGACGATGGCGACGCGGATGCCCGCCCCGCCGACTTCCTGCCGCAGGCTTTCGGTAAGACCGGTCAGCCCGAACTTGCTGGTGGAATAGGGCCCGAACAGTCCAGCCGCGCGCCGCCCCGCGGTCGACGAGATGTTGATGATGTCGCCACCCCCCTGCGCCTTCATCGACCCGATCGCGGCCTTGCAGGTGTAGAGCGTGCCGAGCAGGTTGATGTCGATGACCCGGCGCCATTCGTCGAGCGACAGGCTTTCGACCCCGCCCGACTGGATGACGCCGGCGGAATTGACGAGGATGTCGATGCGACCGAAGCGATCGACCGTGTCGGTGACGGCGCGCATCGCCTCCACCTCGACCGCGACATTGCCGGGCAGGGCGATCGCCTCCCCGCCGGCCGCACGGATGCGGTCGACCAGCCGGCCAAGGCGATCGACGCGTCGCGCGGACAGGGCGACGGCAGCGCCGGCCCCCGCAAGGGCGCTCGCCGCCGCCTCACCGATGCCCGATGATGCGCCTGTCACGAGCGCTACCTTGCCTGCAAGACTGCCCATCCTGTCCACTCCATCACCCTTCTTGTGGAGCGATGATCGCCCGGAGGCGGGACGTCGCGCAAGGATGACGGGCAGATATCGCTCAGGCGTCCTCCTCGCTCATCCAGCGTACCAGATGCTGCATCGGGAACATGCCGTCATGGGTCCCGCCCGCGACATGCTTGGCCGCGCCGCCGAGCCGCACCACCCGCTGTGCGCCCGCGCTGGCGAGGCGGTCGCGCAGCGCCGCCTTGCGTTCGGGCGGGTAGACGCCGATCGTCTGGGTCGCGACATTCACATGAGCGATGGCATCGTCGAGCGAAGCGACGTGGACCACGTTGGCGGTCTTGTTGCTGGGATGGAAATCGACCGGTTCGTCGGTCAGGATGACCAGGCCGCGCCCGTCCGGCTTGCCCCAGACCTTGCAGTCGTCGCCCATCATCTGACGCATCTCGATCTCCTCGCGCACCTCGCGCGGGGGCGGCTGCCCGATCGCCGAGGCTGTCTCCCGATCGATGCCGAGCTGTTCCTGCAGGCGTGCGCAAAAGGTTTCGATCCCAGCGCGTTCGCCCTCGACGAAGAGGAAGCGGCTGGCAAGGCAGGCTTCCTGATTCATCGTCGCGACGTCGATCGCGGCCGCCTGCGCCACCTGTTCGATGACGTCGGGCGAGACAAAGGCTTCGGCGCCGATCATCGAGATCGACGTCTTGGGATCGAAGGATACCATCTGCAGGCCAGGGCCGATATACTGGATGACATTGCGGATCGCGTCACCCCCGCCCCAGGCGACGATCTTGTCGAAATATTGCGGGCGATAGAGCGCGCCTTCGATCCGCGTATCGCCACCGCGCCAATAGACCGCCGACATGGATTTGACCACCGGATGGTTCGGGTCGACATCGGCCATGGTGCGCAGCATCGCGACGCAGGTAAAGGGATCGCTCGACGGCATCTTGAAGAGATTGACCGCCTTCACCAGCGCACCCTGCGCGATCGAGGAAATGCATCCCGTCGGCGAATTGCCCGCCAGCATATGCACCATCCGGGTCGGGAATGCCCGCAGCGCGCCGCGATTGCCATGGGCGTCGATGCGCGCCACCCAGCCGTCGAGCGCGGCCGGGTTTAGGAAGCTCGTCTCGATGCTGCTCATCAGCCCGTCGCGGGTCAGGAAATGCCTGGCGCGGCGGAAGAGATTTTCCACCACCCGGCGCGGCAAAGGATTCACCTTGACCGTATGTTCGAGCGCCTCGCGCAGATAGGGATTGGTCTCGAAATCCATCCGCCGTCCCGCCTCGACCAGGAAGTCGACGATCTCTGTCGTCGGCACATCATAGAGCGGTGGCAGTTCGGAGCGCTGCGCTACCAGCGCATTGAGGTCGATTTCCGGGGTCACGAAATCGACGCCCAGATCGCGCGAGCGGTGGCGAACCGCGTCGCCCTCCACCAGCCTGCCCCGCACGAAATGCCGGACCTGGATGGGTTCGACCGGCGCTTGCGCGATGGCCGCATTTTTTTCGACTACAGTCATGCCACACCTCGCACATATGCATCGACCGTGCCCGCACAGCCGATCTTGTCGTCGCCTTCAAGGTCCGCGAAGCGGGCGATGGTGTCGCGGATGGATGGCCCGGCATTGCCGCAGGCACAGGGCCGGTAATCAAGGGAAATCCTGTCGCCGGTGATGACCCCGCCCCAGCGTCCGTCGAGCGACAGGTCGAAGAAGGCGGCGCGTCCTTCGACCTCGCCCTGCCCATCGCGCGCGACCAGCGCGTCGCCATCCCTGTCGAGGATCATCGGCACGATCCATGGCGGCACATGATAGCGTCCGCCCTCCCGGCATTTGGGCATCCCGCTGTTCAATTCCTGCATCGAGTAATTCTGGAAGTGCCGTCCTGCGGGAATGTTGAAGGTGTCATGGACGAATTGCTGATAATCATCGGGCAGTTGCGCGCGCTTGAGGCCTCCGCCGATGTAGATGCAGTTGTCCGGATTGAAGTCCTTGGCGCTGTAGCCGCGCTCGCGCACCTCTTTGGCGACATGGTAGAGCGCATTCCACATGCCCGCGATGTAGAGCTTGTCGGCGCGATGCTCGATCATCGCATCGGCCGCGAGATGGACGGCGCGGTCCATCGCCGCCTGCCGCACGCGCGACGTGTCCTCCAGTTCGGCAATGTCGCCGGGCCGCGCCGTTCCATCCACGATCGCCTTGCGCAGGACGACCATCCGAGTCAGCGATCCGACCGTGATCGGCGGTACGGGATATTGGAACATGTCCTTGTCGGGATCGCCGAATGCTTCGCGCTGCGCGTCCCCGATGACCTCGTTCTTGGGCACCTTGGCGACCGGAGCCAGCCCCATGATGCGGCGGTCGCGGTTCGGCTGCACCCCCGATCCCCAGGCGAAGACATTGATCGTATCGATCTTCGACCAGTCCATGTCCGCCCGCGACGCGATCAGCATCGCCGACTTGCCGGTCGTGCCGCTGGAGCAGGAGACGAAATGACCGGCCGCCTGGAGCCGGTCGATCCACTCGTCGACATCGTTCACACCGTCGAGGTCGACGCCCGTCACCGGATGGGCGGAGACAGTGTTCAGCCACTGGGTCAGTTTGTCCCAGCGCTCCTGCATCAGCCAGGCTTCGGGATAGCTTTTATAGGCGGTGTGCGGGAAGAGCAGCTTCACCGCGTCGTCGAGCGAACGCACCGCGTCGATGCCTGCCTCTCGCGCGCGGTGACCCAGCAGCCTGATGGCATCCTTCTTTTCCTGGAATCGCTCGTCGAGCGCCGCGATCTGCGCCGCGCGCAGTTCCTCATACGGAATGTTGAACCTGTAGTCCGAACTGACGAGTCCGGTCAGGCGGTCGGCCTGCACACCCATATCCTGCTCCTTGCCTTTGCGATCCTGGTGCATTAATAGCACCTGATACGTTTCATTATGCATGATTCGCAAAATCCGGCAAGGGCCATAATGATGCTGGTCATGGACACTCTCTCATCGCAGCGCGCCGGACGCGCCGGACGCCCCACCCGCGAACAGGCGCAGGCGCGCCAGGCCGAACTGCTGGACACGGCGCTCGACATGTTTCTCGATCGTGGGTTCGAACTGACGACGATGGAAGGCATCGCCGCTGCCGTCGGCATGACCAAGCGGACCATCTATGCCCGCTACGCCGAGAAATCGGCTCTCTTCCTGGCCGCGGTCACGCGCGCGATCGAACGCACGGCGACGACGACGGCCGAACTGCACGCGGTCGAGAGCGCGGATCTGGAAGCCACGTTGATCGCGGTGGCCCGACTGCGCATCGCCGATCTTTCGACCGTCGATGGCGTGCGATTGCGGCGGATCATCACCACCGAATCCTACCGGTTCCCGGAAATACTGATGCTGTCATACGACCAGGGTGCGCGTCCGCTGGCGGATTTTCTGGCCGACCTTCTGCGCCGCCACGATAGCGCCGGGGCGATTTGCGTGGAGCGGCCGGACATGGCAGCCAGTCTTTTCATGACCATGGTCCTGGGCGGGCCGGTGCGGCTGATCGCATCGCCCCAGGCAATGAGTCCGGCAGAGATCGATGAATGGGTCCGGGCGGCGGTCCGCCTGTTCCTCAATGGCGTCACAAGAAGATGACAGACAGGAGACGAGGATGGGATCGGCCTATTGGGGCGAGTTGCGGACGCATTGGCGTCCGCTGCTCGCCGCGACGATGGGACTTGGCTTTGGCATAGGCCTGTCCGCCTATACGATGAGCCTGTTCGCGCCCCAGTTGATCGGCGAGTTCGGCTGGGAAAGATCGCAATTCGCGCTGCTGGGCAGTTTCGGGATGCTGATGCTGGTGATGCAGCCGATCACCGGCCGTTTGACCGACCGCTTCGGCGTCCGCGCCGTGTCCGCGGTCGGCGTGCTGGCGGGGCCGGTCGCCTATATCGGCTTCGCCATGCAGCCAGGCGACATCCGTTCCTTCTTCGCCATTGCCGTGGTGCAGATCATCCTCGGGACACTGACCACCTCGCCGGTCTATACGCGCGTCGTCGCGGAACGGTTCGAGCGGGCCCGCGGCCTGGCCTTTTCCATCGTCATGACCGGCCCGCCGCTGGTAGGCGCGCTGATTGCGCCGATGCTGGGCGGATTCATCGAAAGCGAGGGCTGGCGCGCTGGCTATATGCTGCTGGGTTGCGTGACCCTGATATTCGGGCTGATCGCGGTAATGATGACGCCGGCGCATGTCGGCGTCCACGAAATCGAAGGCTCGCCCCGAGCCCGGCCCGGCTATGGCGCCATCGTCCGCAACCCGGCCTTCTGGCTGCTGATCGCGGCGATGATATTGGTCAATTTCCCGCAGGGCCTCGCGTCCGCGCAGATGAAGCTGGTGCTGATGGACAGCGGCGCGCCTTCGCAGACCGCGACGTGGCTGATCTCCATCTACGCGGTCGGCGTGCTGATCGGCCGGTTCGCCTGCGGCCTGTCGCTCGACCGGATGCCGCCGCATCATGTCGCCGCGCTGGCTTTGTCGATGCCGGCGATCGGCATGGCGCTGCTGGCGTCGTCGATCGATGCCCCCTTCGTCCTGGCTCTGTCTGTCGCGATGATGGGAATGGCGCAGGGCGCCGAGGGCGACATCGCCGCCTATCTCGTATCGCGCCGCTTCGGCCTGGGCGTGTTCAGCCTGATCATGGGCTTTGTCGGCGCGTCGATCGCAGGCGGCGCGGCATTGGGATCGCTGACGCTCAGCCTGACGCTCAGCCTGTGGGACAGTTACGCCCCGTTCCTGGCGCTGAGCGCCTGCATCACCATCGTCGGCGCAAGCCTGTTTCTGGCATTGGGGCGTGGTCCCCGCAACTTGGAGGTCGTGCGCGCATGAGCGGGACAAAGAAAGTAGCCGTGGTCTCGGGCGCAAGCGCGGGCATCGGCAAGGCAGCGGCGCGCGCGCTGCTGCAACAGGGATGGCGGGTGATCGGCGTCGGCCGCGATCCGGAGCGCTGCGCTGCGGCGGCAGCGGAATTGTCCGCCCTGCCCGACGCCGATTTCACCATGGTTCAGGCCGACATGGCGCTGCTGGCGGAAACGGCGCGGGCGGCGGCGGACGTCGCGGCGCTGACACCGCACATCGACGCGCTGCTCAACAATGCCGGGGGCGTCCATGCCGAACGCGTCATCACGCCCGAAGGGCATGAGGCGACCTTCGCGTCCAATCATCTCGCGCCCTTCCTGCTGACGCGCAAGCTGATGCCGCAACTGGAGGCGGCGGCGGCACGGTCGGCGCCAGGCACGGTGCGGGTGGTCGCGACATCCTCCACCGGGCATGAACATTGCGACGGCATCCATTGGGATGACCTGACCTTCGCGGAGGGCTTTGTCGGCGGCGCCGCCTATTGCCATGCAAAGCTGGCCAACATCCTCTTCACGCGCGAACTGGCGCGCCGCACGCGCGGCAGCGGCATCGTCGCCCACGCCATGCATCCCGGGGTCGTGGCGAGCAATTTCGCGACCCACTGCGACGCGCCGATGCGCGCCTATATGGAATCGATCGCCGATCGCGCGCTGACGCCAGAGCAGGCCGCCGACACGCTGGTCTGGCTGGCAAGCGCGCAAGAGCCGGGGCGATCGAGCGGACGCTATTTCCACCAGCGCGCCGAACTCACCCCCTCGGCGACGGCACGGGATGACGAAGCGGCGGGCCGGCTCTGGGCAATCAGCGAGGCGCTGGTGGAGCGCTATTGAAAGCGCGCCACGATCTGGGGCAGGTCGACCGTAGTGCGAATACCAGGTGGCGCTTCGCATAGCGCGGGCACGGCGTTGACCGCACGATGGGCGGTCAGGCCGGGCGTGAATGCGGCATAATTCTCTGGCGCGACGGGAAAGGAGACGGCGACATCGAGCGGCGTATCGCCCTCTACCCGGATGCGCCATCCCGAAGGCTGCAGCGCCCAGTCGTCCCGATCGATCTCGCGTCCGCAATACCAATTGGCGCGGAACCGCAGGCGCACCTTGCCCTGATGCGACCCGGAAACGGTAATCCGCTGCGCCGCGACCGTGCCGACAGGCACGATGCCGGCCGCGATCGGGATGTCCCGAGTGGCGGCGCCAAATTCGCCCGTCGCGTCCCAATCATCGATGGCAATGCCGGTGGCATCCGCCAGCTGGGCGAGCGATCCGGCAAAATCCTGTTTCACATGCGCGATCTGACGGGGATCGAAGGCGCCCGGCTGCCGGCCGAAGCCCATGACATCGAACAGCAGCGCGGGTGAATCGCGGCTCGCCAGATCGGCATATTCGTCGATCGTCAGGCATTCGAGCCGGCGGGACAGCGACAGCAGCGGCAAGGGCAATGCCTCGGTCACGAAACCGGGACTGGAGCCGGTGCTGTAGAGCGACGCGCTGCCCGCTTGGCAGGCCGTTTCGATGCGCTCCCGCACGTCGCGCGCCATGCCCGCGGGATGATGGAAATCGCCACGGGTGGTGACGATATTCTTGCCCGATTCGAGCAGGCGGCACAGTTCGTCCAGGTCGGTGCCCTGTCGCATGTAGAGGACGCAATCGGCGGGCGTCGCGACCAGATCGTCAACCGAGTTGGTCGCCGTGATTCCGCACCGGGGCAGCCCGGCCAGTTCGCCCGCGTCCCGGCCGGCCTTGGCGTCCGAACTGACCCACAGTCCGGCAAGGTCCAGCAGCGGATGCTCGATCACCGATCGCAGCGCGCGCAATCCGACATTGCCTGTCGCCCACTGGATCACGCGATAGCGTCTGCCGCCAGTCATCTTGCTCTCCCTTTGCTGTTGCCGGTCGGATTTTCCTGCGGAGCCGTGCGGTCACGGGCCGATATAGCCCAGCCCTTCCTGCCGGGGATCGGGCGAGTCCGACCGCCAGCGCACCGAGCCGAAGGGACGTTCCAGCCGCCGGCGCACGCGCAATCCGCCGGGACTGCGATCGAAGGATTGCGCTCTGGACTGGGCCGCCTTGTCGGCCTGGGTAAAGCGTTCGCGCATGTGGAGATAGTCGCCCCAGGTGGGGCATTGATAGCGTTCGGTCCAGAGCGCCGGATCGGCGATGTCGCGGGCGAGCGACCAGTTGAAGCCACCGTTGCGGAGCCGGGTGCGCTGCACGTCCAGCATCGTTCCATAGAAGTCGCGGGCATCCGCCGGATCGACGTCATAGTCGATCTCGATGACGACCGGGCCGGAGCGGCGGGTCAGCGCGAGTCCGACTTCCGGTTCGTTGCGCAGGACGAACGGCTCGACATCGCTTTCGTCCGGTTCGGGCAGGGGCAGCAACCAGCCGACCAGCGGCGTGGCGGCAAGCGCCAGTCCCGAAAGATACAGGGCCATGTCCACCGACAGTCGAACCGCGACGGCGCCCCACAAAGCCGCGCCGATGGCGATGCCACCCGTCAGCGCGGAGGAAAAGAGCGAGAGGGCGCGGGCAGTCACCCAGCGCGGCGCGGAAAGCTGCACCGAGACATTGAACAGTGCAATGGTGAGGATGTTCGCGCCCCCCGCCACCGCCAGTGCAAGGCAGGTAAGGGGAATATTCCGGCTGAACCCCGCCAGCGCCAGCGCGCCGCCGCCCAGGAGAGCCAGCACGAGAACCAGTGCCTGCGTGCCGAAATGATCGCGCAGCGGACCGATCAACAGCGCGCCACCCACGGCGCCCACTCCGCTGGCACCCAGCAGCACGCCATAGAGGGCGGCATCCCCGCCCAGGAGATCCTTTGCCACCAGCGGCGCGAGGGCGGCGGCCGACGCGCCGGCCAGACCGAACAGGAAGGCACGCGCCAGAACGGTACGGATCGGCCCGGCGTGCAGGGCGTAGCGGACGCCCGAAACGATCGCCCGATGCATCTGTTCGGGCGGAAGCCGGGCGGGCATGGGCGTCCGCCGCCACAGGAAGAAGGCGAGAAGCAGCGGCAGGTAGCAGAGCGCGTTGACCGCGAAGGCGGCCTGTGCGCCGGCCGCCAGCACGATCGCTCCGCCGATCGCCGGGCCGAAGCTGCGCGCCACATTGTAGCTGATCGTGCCGAGCGCGATTGCCGCGGGCAGATGCGGCGCGCCAACCTGTTCGCTGATCGAGGATTGCCAGGCTGGCGAATAGAGCGCCACACCCGCCCCGATCAGGAAACAAAAGGCCAGGATCGTCCAGGGCGTGGCATAACCCATGGCGCCCAGCAGCGTCAGCAGCGCGGCGCAAAGGCTGGAAAAGGCGAGGCCCGCCATTGCGATCCGACGCCGGTCGAACATGTCGGCCAGCGCGCCCGCCGGCACGGCGACCAGCATCAGCGGCGCCATCAGCGCCGTCTGGACGAGCGCCACCATGCCCGCCGACTGGGTCAGCCGCACCATGTCCCACGCCGCCCCCACGCCCAGGATGAGCTGGCCGAAATTGGACAGCAGGCTGGCGATCCAGATGCGCCGGAAGACCGGTTCGCGCAGCGGTGCGAAGCTGCCCGCCATAGTCGGTTTCTCCTTCGAAGGCGGCACATTGGGGCGACGGCGGGCCGATCGTCCATCCTCCTGGAGCCGCCTTGTCCATCAATCGCCCGCGCGATTGGCTTCGCGGTGGCACCGCGCGGCTGATCCATGCGATAGCCAGGGCAAGAGAGAAGCATGGGAGAAGAGCATTGGCCGACGCCTTCATCATCGACGCCGTCCGCACGCCGCGCAGCATCGGCAAGGTCGGCAAGGGCGCGCTCTCGCACATGCATCCACAGCATGTCGCCGCAACGGTGCTGCGCGCCGTCCGCGATCGTAATGGCATCGATACCGCCGATGTGGATGACGTGATCTGGGGCACGAGCGCGCAGATGGGCTTGCAAGGCGGCGACATGGGCCGGATGGCGGCGCTCGACGCGGGCTATGACATTCGGGCGTCGGGCGTGACGCTGGACCGTTTCTGCGGCAGCGGTCTGACCGCCACCAATCTCGCCGCCGGGCAGATCATGGCCGGGATGGAAGATCTGGTCGTGGCAGGCGGGACCGAGATGATGTCGCACGTCAATGCCTATGGTCAGGCGCTGCGGGAGGCAGGCGTGAAGTCCGTCGGCGGGCTGGGCACGGGCAATCTGCGGTTGCAGGCTCGGCACCCCCAGTCGAACCAGGGCGTGGCGGCGGATGCGATCGCCGCGATGGAGGGGATCGGACGCGAGCAACTGGACGCCTTTGGCGCTGAAAGTCAGCGTCGTGCGGCGGTCGCGATCGCCGAAGGGCGGTTCGCGCGATCGACGGTTCCGGTCGTCGACGATGACGGCGCTGTCATCCTGGATCGCGAGGAATATCCCCGGCCGGGCACGACGGCCGAGCAGCTGGCGGCACTCAAGCCGGCCTTCGCCTCCTTCATCGACATGCCCTCGCGCCCGGACGGGCCGACCTTTCGCCAGCTCATCAACCAGAAATATCCCGACCTGGCGATCGAGCCGCTGCACCATGCCGGCACCTCTTCCGGCGTGGTCGACGGGGCGGCGGCGATCCTGCTGGCGTCGGGCGACTATGCCCGTCGCACCGGCCTGAAGCCGCGCGCCCGGATCGTCGCTACCGCCAATATGGGCGATTGCCCGACGCTGATGCTGAACGGCCCGGTTCCCGCCGCACGCAAGGTGCTCGCGAAGGCGGGGCTGACCAAGGACGATATCGACGTCTGGGAAGTGAATGAAGCCTTCGCCGTCGTGACGGAGAAGTTCATCCGCGATATGGAGATCGACCGGACCCGGCTCAATCCCAATGGCGGCGCCATCGCGCTGGGCCACCCCATCGGGGCGACAGGCGCGGTGCTGATCGGCACGGCGCTGGACGAACTGGAACGCAGCGGAGGACGTTATGGCCTCATCACCATGTGCGCAGCGGGCGGCATGGCACCGGCGATCATCATCGAACGTGTCTGATCCCGGCAATCCGCCTGTGACCGGCTGCGTTTCGCAGGACGAGCTTTCTTTCGTTTCGCCGCGATGGCGCTATGCTGCGCGCACGATGGCAAAACCGATCGACGAGCTGCTGGCCGAAGACCCCACCGCGCTGATGCGCAACGCATCCCTGAAACTGACCGTGATCGCGCGGCAGTTGCGCGCACATTTCGACCAGAGCGTCGTGCGGCTGGGCGTAACCCGGTCGCAATGGACGGTGATCGCAGCGGTCGCCCGCTATCCCGGATCGACCCAGCGCACGATCGCGACCATGCTGGAGATTGCCGAAGCATCGGCCGGCCGGCTGATCGACCGGCTGTGCGCCGACGGGTTGCTGGAACGGCGGCCCAAGGATGACGATCGCCGCGCCCATGCCGTCTATCTGACCGACGCGGGACAGGCGATCACGTCGAAACTGGCGGCGATCGCGCGCGCCAACGAGGAGGTCGCCTTTGCCGGCTTCGACGGCGACGACCTGCGGCGCTTCAACGCGCTGCTGGACACGATCTCCGAGAATATCTCGAAAGGCTGAGCCCAAACGCAAAAGGGGCCGCTCCGATGGAGCGGCCCCTTTTGTCTTGCTGCCTCCAAAATATCAGCGGGCGACCAGCAGGTCGCGCTTGGACAGGTTGGTCGTCAGCTTGCCATCTGCCGCCGTCAGGCTGGCGGCAGGAACCACGACCATCTTGCCGTTCAGGATGATCTGCGCAGCGCCATCCTGGCCGACGCGATAGACTGCGGCGAGACGGTCGCCCGCCGCGGTATAGAGCATCTTTCCCTTGTAATCGGCCGCGCTGACCGACGCGGACGAAAGCTGCACCGCATCATCGGCAAGAGCCGGCGTCGCGAACGCGACGGTGACAGGGACAAGGAGAGCGAGCTTGGCAAAATGGTTCATGACGGGCCTCTTAGAAATGAGAACGACTCACTTAACACTAAGCTAGGTTAGCTAATCGCGGAAAATTGTCAAGCTAGCTTAGTATTATTTTCCGCATCTGCGAGACTGCGGCAGCGAACAAAAAAGGGCGCCTCGAAGAAGCGCCCTACAAAGATCGGATGGGTCCAGGATCAGCGCGGTGGAAAGCGGATCGCTCCGTCGATGCGCAATGTCTGGGCGTTCACATAGCTGTTGCGGGCGATTTCGGTGACCAGGCTGGCAAATTCCTCCGGCTTTCCAAGCCGGCGGGGAAAGGGCACGCTATTGTTGAGGCTTTCATACATGGCGGGATTCATGTCCTTGAAGCGGAGCATCGGGGGCGTCGCGAAAATACCGGGCATCACGGCATTGACCCGGATGCCCAGGTCCATCAGATCGCGCGCCATCGGCAGGACCATGCCGTTCACGCCGGCCTTGAGCGAGCCATAGGCGACCTGCCCCACCTGCCCATCCTGCGCGGCCGCGCTGGAGGTGAGTATAATGGTCCCGCGTTCGCCGTCGTCCAGCGGATCGAGCGCGGCCATGCCAAGCGCAGCGATCGAGGCTATGCGGTAAGTGGCGACCAGCACGCCTTGCGCCGACAAGGCGTAATCCTCGGTCGAAAGGCGCTTGAAGCGGCCGCTTTCCTTGTCCTTGCCAACGGTCTTGCCGCCCTTGGACATAACGGCGCAATGGACGAGGATCCGTTCCTGGCCCTGGGTGGCCCGCGCCTTGTCGAAGCCGGCGAGAGCGCTTTCTTCCGACAATATATCGACCTTGCAGAACAGCGCCCCGACCTCGGCGGCGATTGCTTCGCCCTGGTCCTCGTTGATGTCGAAGATCGCGACTTTCGCGCCAAGCGCGCGCAACGCCTTCACCGTGGCGAGGCCAAGGCCGGACGCTCCGCCCGTCACGATGGCCGCAAGCGAAGAGTCGATAAGCATGGCAATCCTCCGGGTCGTCCGCACCCCTGCTATCGGCCCGACATCGGCGCTTCTCAATCCCCCGGCCCGTATATCGCGGCGGCGTTGAGCGACGCTGGCCCATCGCGCTAGCGATAGCCCGCATCCGACAGGCTGTCGGGTCTTGCGGCGGCGGCCGCAGCTTCTACCCTTTCAGCAGACAAGGCCGCTTTCCGCGGCGAGCGAGGGGATTGGGTAGATGACCCAGGTGATGAAGGGTATGCGCGTCCTGGAAGTGGCGCAATTTACCTATGTTCCGGCGGCCGGCGCGATCCTGGCGGACTGGGGCGCGGATGTCATCAAGGTGGAGCATCCGGTGCGCGGCGACACGCAGCGCGGCTTCCTGAACATGGGCGGCGTCACGCTCGACCCGCTGCGCCACACGCTGTTCGAACATCCCAACCGGGGCAAGCGCAGCGTCGGCATCGACCTGTCGACCGCGGAAGGTCAGGAAGTGCTGTACGAACTGGCCCGGACGGCGGACGTGTTCCTGACCAACTATCTGCCCCAGGTACGACAAAAGAACCGGTTCGACGTGGAGCATATTCGCGCGGTCAACCCCGACATCATCTATGCCCGCGGCAGCGCGCTGGGCAACAAGGGGCCAGAACGCGAGGTGGGCGGATTCGACGGCACATGCTTCTGGTCGCGCAGCGGCATTGCCTATGCGATGACGCCGGAAGATCTGCCGGGTCCGCTGACCCAGGGCATTCCCGCATTCGGCGATTCGATCGGCGGCATGTTCATCGCCGGCGGCATTTCCGGCGCGCTCTATCATCGCGAAAGGACCGGCGAGGCGGTGGAACTGGACGTGTCGCTGCTGAGCGCCGCCTGGTGGGCATCGGGCGCGCAGATTTCGCAGATCATGGAAAATGGCGTCGTGACACGGAACGGAATGCCCGCATCCGGAGGATCGCTGCGCAATCCCTTCATGGGCAATTTCCATACCGCCGATGGCGGCACGATCAACCTGTGCATGGTCAGCCCCACGGGCCTGATCCGCGACACGTTCGAGCATGTCGGCGCGCCGGAGGCCGGCGACGACCCCCGCTTCAAGGATGTCCACGCCCTGATCGAAAATGCCGGCGCGGCCAGCGACATATTGGTCAAGGCGTTCGCGCGGAAGCCCTTCGCCTACTGGCGCGAGCATCTGAAGACGATGAAGGGCCAATGGGCGCCGATCCAGAGCTTCGCGGACCTGCTGACCGACGAGCAGGCGGTGGCCAACGACATGATCGTGGAGGTCGAAGGCGCCGATGGCAGCGGCAAGCCGCTGCGGCTGGTGCGAGGTCCGGTACAGTTTGACGGCCAGCCGCTCGAAACCACGCGCGCGCCACAGGCTTCCGAGCATACCGAGCTGGTACTCATGGAGATGGGCGTCGAATGGGACCGGATCGAACAATGGAAGGCCAGTGGCGCAATCGCCTGAAACAGGCGATATTCCACGGTCAGGAGGGCAGATAGTCATGAAACCCGGAACGAAACTGAAAAGCGCGGTGTGCGACACCGAAGTCATGGTGATCCGCAGCGGCGACGGCATGATCGAATGCGGCGGCGCGCCCATGGGCGAGGCCAAGGCGGAAGCGCAGGGAAGCCCAAGCGCGGATTTTTCGACCGGGACGCTGATGGGAAAACGCTATGTCGATGCGGCCGGCACCTTCGAACTGCTGTGCGTCAAGCCTGGCAAGGGATCGCTATCGGTGGACGGGGTGGCGCTGAGCACCAAGGACGCCAAGCCCCTGCCCGCTTCGGACTGATCCACATCCCATGAACATCGCACTATTCCTTGAAATGGCCGCCGAGGCTGCGCCCGATCGGATCGGACTGGTCTGTGACGGCCAGCGCTGGACCTATGCGCAACTGCTGGCAGGTGCGCGCGGCGCTGCGGCGCTGCTGCGGGAAACCGGCTGCACCCATGTCGCGCTGCTCGATGAAAGCAGCGAGGCGGCAGCCATGGCGATGTTCGGCGCCGCGCTGGCCGGCGTCGCCTATGTGCCGCTCAACTACCGGCTCGCCGATGCCGACCTTGCCGCACTGATCGGCCGGATCAGCCCGGCCCTGATCGTGGGCGACGCGGACCGGGTCCGGCGGCTGTGTCCATCGCTGGAAAACCGGCTGTTCGACCGCGCCAGCTTCGTCGCGGAGGCGCTGGCACATGCCGACGCGGCGGCCGGCGATGGTGACGATGGCGAGGGTGTCGCGATCCAGCTGTTCACCAGCGGCACCACGGCGGCGCCCAAGGCAGCGATCCTGCGCCACGCCAATCTTGTATCCTATATATTGGGCACTGTGGAGTTCGGCGCAGCGCCGGAGAACGATGCCGCGCTGGTCAGCGTGCCGCCCTATCATATCGCCGGCATCGCCGCGCTGCTCAGCTCCATCTATGCTATGCGGCGCATCCTGTTGCTGCCGGCCTTCGAACCCAAGGCCTGGCTTGATCTGGCCGCGACAGAACGGGCCAGCAACGCCTTCGTCGTGCCGACCATGCTGGCGCGGATCATCGACACGATGGACAAGGGGCATCGGCCCGATCTGTCCAGCCTGCGCGCCATCGCCTATGGCGGCGGCAAGATGCCGACCGAATTGATCCGTCAGGCATTGGATCTGTTCCCGCAAACGGGATTCACCAACGCCTATGGGCTGACCGAAACCAGTTCGACGATCGCGCTGCTCGGCCCGGAAGAACATCGCGCCGCCCATGAAACGGATGATCCCGCAGTGCGGGCGAGGCTGGGATCCGTCGGCCGTCCACTGCCAACGGTGGAGATCGAAATCCGCGACGAGGACGGGCGCGCCCTGCCTGCGGGCGAAGCGGGCGAGATCTACGTCCGGGGCGACCAGGTTTCGGGCGAATATCGGGAACGCAGCGCTCTCGATGCTCAAGGCTGGTTTCCGACCCGCGACGCCGGTTATCTGGATGCCGAGGGCTATCTGTTTCTGTCGGGTCGGGCCGACGACGTGATCGTGCGCGGCGGCGAGAATATCTCGCCGGGCGAGATCGAGGACGTCGTGGCCGCCCATCCCGCCATCGCCGAGGCCGCTGCCGTTGCGATCCCGTCGCATGAATGGGGTGAAGCCGTCGGGCTGATCGTCGTTCCCCGCGTCGGCCAGGCCGCTCCATCGGACGATGAGCTGAAGGAGATGGTGCGGGCGCGCCTGCGGTCCTCACGAGTGCCCGAGCGGGTGCTGTTCGCCGACGCACTGCCTTATAATGAGATGGGCAAGCTGCTGCGACGGGAGATCAAGAAGCTCTTTCTCGACTGACATGGTCGCCGCGCCAACTCTCCCCCTCATGCGTTGGGCCGAGGCGGAATTGCGCATGATCGAGAAATTGGGCGGCGACGCCTTTTCCCTCCCGTCGGCCGCGCAGCTGATGGGCGAACGGGCGACGCTCAACGGCTTTCTGGTGCCGGGCCGGCGTTCAGCGGGCGGCGGATGCAGGCTGCACGACACGCTCGACGGGACCGTGGCGCTGACGCTCGCCCGGGCAGACGACCGCGCGATGCTGCCTGCGCTGTTCGGGGACAGCGGAATCGATGGCGACGATGACCGGCAGATCGCGGCCGCCTTCGCTAAGCGCCATAGCGAGGCGCTTGTCGCGCAGGGACGCCTGCTCGCGCGGTTGCGGGACGGACGCGCGGCCCGCATGATCCTGTCGATGAGCGCGATCGTGGCGCAGGCACTGGACAGCGAAAGGCGGCGAGACGAGAAGGCGCTGATGGCCGACCTTCGATATTGGAGTCTGAGGCACGGAACGCCTTTCCCGAACGCCGGGCCGCGCCCGTCTGGGCGTGTGGCCGCGTTGGGGCAGGACAATCAGGCCTGGCTTGCCTCATGCTGATCCGCGCGGCCGAGATTGATGGTCGCCTGGCCGATGTCCGCATCGAGGGCGGGCGGGTGGCGGCCCTGGGCGTGCTTGAACCCGTTGAGGGCGAAAGGATGATCGACGCTGGCGGCGGCGCGCTGCTGCCGGGGTTGCATGATCATCATATCCATTGCGCGGCGCTTGCCGTCGCGCGCGCATCGCTGGCCTGCGGGCCGCCCGATGTGACGGATGAAGCGCGACTTGCGGCGGTGCTGGCGCAGCCGGGGAGTGGCTGGCTGCGCGGGATCGGCTATCATGAAAGTGTCGCCGGTATGCTGGATGCGCGGCAACTGGATCGCTGGACCGGCGATCGTCCCGTGCGGATACAGCATCGTTCCGGGCGCATGTGGTTCCTCAACAGCGCGGCGCTCGATCGGCTGCTGTCCGGCGCAGTACCCCCGACGGGAATGGAGCGCGAGGACGGGCGCTGGACGGGACGGCTGTTCGACGCCGACGCCTGGCTGCGGTCGGCGCTGGGCGGCGTGCCACCGGACATGGGATCGATCGGCAAGGAGCTGGCGTCCCTGGGCGTAACTGGCATCACCGACATGTCACCGGCCAATGACGACCGCATGGCGGGGCATTTCGCGGCGGAGCGGGATACCGGACGGTTGCCGCAACGGATACTGCTGGCCGGAACGCTGGCGCTGTCTGACGCGCCGCGGCACGCTTCCGTGACGATCGGCGCCGCCAAGCTGCATCTGCACGAGCATCAGTTGCCGGATTTCGACGACTGCGTGGCGTTCGTGAGCGACGCGCATGAGCGCGACCGTGTCGCCGCGATCCATTGCACGACCGAGGTCGAACTGGTGTTCGCGCTTGCTGCGCTGAAGGAGGCCGGCGTCCGGCCGGGCGACCGGATCGAACATGCAGGCATAACCCCCGATCCGCTGCTGGCGCAGATGGCGGAAATGCGCCTCCACGTCGTCAGCCAGCCGCATTTCATCGCCGAGCGCGGCGACCAGTATCTGGCCGACGTCGAACCGCGTGAACGCGCGCTCCTGTATCGGCTCGCCGCCTTCCGGCGGGCGGGCGTGACGCTCGCGGCGGGCAGCGATGCCCCCTATGGCCGCCCCGATCCCTGGGCGTCCATGCGCGCGGCCGTATCGCGCCGGACCGCAACCGGGATCACTATCGGCCATGATGAGGCACTGACGCCCGAGGAAGCGCGCGACCTGTTCCTCGCCGATCCCCTGGAACTGGGCCATATTCGCCGGATCAGGGAAGGCGCGCCGGCCGACCTCTGCCTGCTCGACCGGGGCTGGGCGCAGGCGCGCACGCGGCTGGACGCGGCCGATGTCCGCATGACCCTGATCGCCGGATCAACCGTCCATGATTGCGTCGACCAGTCCCCAGTCCAGCGCCGTCCGCGCACTGATGCGCCTGCCTGACAGCATCATCAGGGCCGCGCGCTGCCGTCCGATCCTGCGCGCCACCGAAACGCAGCCCCCCGCCCCCGGCAAGATGCCCATGGCAAGCTCGGGTAGCTGGAACCAGGCGAGGCGGCTGGCGGTCAAATGGCCGGCAAAGGCTGCCATTTCCAGCCCGGAACCGACGCATCCGCCCTGCACATGCACGTCGAGCCGGTCAGCGCAGCCTGCCATGGCGTGCGCGGGCAAGGTCGCCATGCGGATGGCGTGCGCTGTGGCCGGGTCACGCGTCGTGCCGAATTCGGCAAGGTCCGCGCCCAGCGAGAAGCTGCGCCCCGTCGAGCGCAGACGGATGGAGGCGATGTCCCGGTCCAGCGCCGCGAGATCGAACGCATCCCGCAACGCATCCCGCATCGCGCGATCAATCGCATTGTCGGCCTCGGGACGATCGAGGCAGATGTCGAGCCGATCGCCGTCGCGCAGGACGTGGACGGTGCCCGGCCGATATTGGCCCTGCGGCTCGCGTTCCGCGAGCCAGCGCGCATGGCCGGCACTCCCCTGAAGCAGGCCATAGGCCATGGATTCGGCGACCAGCGCGGCTCCCATGTCCATCCCGTCAGTCAGGCGGAGCAGTTGCACCAGCACCGCGGCGGCTTTCGGCTGGGCCTCGATGGCGGTGACAAGCATATCCAGCGACACCGGCGGCTCGACCAGCAGGTCGCAGCAAGCGGCAGCGGGATGATCACGATCGCCGAGGCCGATCAGCGGGCAGGGCGGCGGATGCCGCACTGCGTCCGGCGCCAAATCTTGGAGATCGACAAGAGCCAGCGCCGCGCCATGGTCCTGAAACGGAGTGACGAGCGTCTGCGGATCGATGCGGGCGAACCGGTCGGCCATCGGGGAAATGTAGAGGCAAGCGGAGGCAATGCCAAAGGACAGTCATCATTGATCGCCGAGGCGGTCTCCTGGGACGAAGCCATGCATCCGGTCTCGATTCGGCGGCGGACTGTGGAACGAACGCATTGTCCAGAAGAGGGGTAGCCGCGGGCGAGGGAGCAGCGGTAACAGATTAGGATCAAAGGGTAATTTCGATATAAACGAGAGTATCTCATTTTTAATTGACAGACTCTCCGCGTTAGTGAACAACTATGTTCATAAACCGAAGGAGAGGACCATGGCTCAAGTCGAGTCCAACAAGGCGAAGATCGCCAAGCGCGTTATCGAAGTGCTTGAATTCTTCGACGAAAATCACCCGCAGGCCACGGTGATGGACATTGTCCGTCGCTTCGACCGGCCCCAGTCAAGCACCTCGGAATTGCTGTCCAGCCTGGTCGACCTGGGCCTGCTGCACAAGGACCCCTGCTCGCGCTCCTACTCGCCCACGCCGCGCGCGGCGATGCTGGCCGCCGCAGTGCAGCCGCGTCTGGTGCGCGATGGCGGGCTGACCGGCCTGATCGACCGGCTTTCGGCGCAGACCGGCCTGGGCGTCGCCGTTTTCGGCATGGTCGGGCTGAAGGTGCAGGTCGTCCACTGGCGCGGCGGCAAGCGCAGCTTCCGCACCGCCGGCCCCGGTTTCTGCGGCGGGCAGCAAGATTATCTGTCCGACTCCGCCGCCGGCTGGCTGATGCTGTCGACCGTCACCGAGCCGCGGCGCGGCGGCATGATCCGGCGCCTCAACGCTGAAGCCAGTGACGACCGCAAATTCGCCACCGCCGACATGGTGGGGCAGGTCCAGCGCTGCCGCGATGAAGCCCATGTGAGTGGCCGGGCCGGCTTCGGCTCGATCGCGGACGTAACGGCGGTGCTGCTGCCCAACATGCCGGAAAGCCAGCCGCTGGCGATCGGCTTTGTCTATGAACCATCGGACCAGATCGACGCCGAGGGTTTGCTCGCCACCCTCAAGGACGCGGTGCGTCGCTGTGTCGAAGAGCCGGCCCCCGCATCGGTTTCGCCCCTGTTCGATGCCCGCCAGCCGCAGTTCGAGGTCAGCCATGGTTGAGGTTAAGGACCAGGAACTGGCTCAGGCCGCGCGCAAATATTGGTCGGCCGAAGGATATACGGAAGGCGGCGTGATCCGGGAGGTCGACTATGCCTCGCAATCGGGCGGTCTGGATCCGTCGCTGGCGGGCATCAAGATCGTCGACACCGACACCCATATTACCGAGGCGCCCGATCTGTTCACATCGCGCGCGCCGGCCAACTACAAAGCAAAGGTACCCTATGTGAAGCTCGACGCCGACGGCGTCGAACGCTGGTATGTCGGTGACCGCAATTTCGGCTCTATGGGCGGCAACGTCATCCGCGCCGACAATAACAAACTGCTCGGACGTCTCGCTTTTCCCAAGCTTTCACAGGCACATCCGGGCGGCCATCTCATCAAGGAACGCTTGCAGGCGATGGACGATATGGGCGTCCATGCCCAGATCGGCTTCCAGAATTCGGGCGTGACCCAGGCGGGATCGCTGATGTCGCTCGGCGACCCCGACCTCGCGCTGGCCATCATCCAGATGTATAATGACGCCTCCGCCGAATATCAGCAGGTATCGGGCGATCGCATCTTCAACATGGCCCATCTGCCTTTCTGGGACCAGACGGCGCTGGAAACCGAGGCGCGGCGGTGCGTAGACATGGGACTAAAGGGTTTCGTGCTACCCGACACGCCCGAACGGGTCGGCGTGCCCAGCTTCATGCATGAGTATTGGACGCCCTTCCTGGAGATGTGCGAAGCGACGGGGATGCCGCTCAACTTCCATCTCAATGCGGCGATCGATCCCAATACCTTGACCTGGGAAGGCTTCGGCTTCGAACAGACCCTGTCGGTGGTCGCCACCATGTTCTCGATCGGCAACGCCGCCACGCTGGGCAACTGGATGGTGTCGGGTCGTCTGGACCGACATCCCAAGCTCAAGATCGGCCTGATCGAGAGCGGCGCGGGCTGGGTTCCGTTCGCCATCGAGGCGCTGGAGCACCAGTTCGACGAAATGCTGCCGAGCAAGAAGGGTCTGCTCAACAAGCGGCCGAAAGAATATTTCCGTGACCATTTCTGGGTCACATTCTGGTTCGAAAAGATCGCCCCCAAACTGCTGCTGGAGACGATCGGGGTCGACAAGGTCATGTTCGAGACTGACTTCCCGCACCCGACCTCGCTCTATCCGGGCGTCCAGTCGCATATCATCGACGTGCTGGGCGGCTATGATTTCGAGGTGAAGAAGAAGGTGCTTCAGACCAACGCCACCGGCCTCTATAATCTGCCCTTCTGACCGAAGGCCTGGGCGCTCCCGACGAACGGGAGCGCCCTTTTTCAGCGCTGGCGATAGCGGGTTCCGTCGAAATGATCGAGCGGTACGAGGGCACCCCCGCTGAAGTCGATGATCTTCCCGACACGCCGCGCGCGCACCGCATTTTCCGGCTGAAAAGTATAGCAATTGGGCGGCACGCGGGTCGCGGTGGATTGCCGCTCCATCGGAATGAGCCGGCCATTGCCGAGGATCGCCCCCCACTGGAGCAGCCTTGCAGCTTCCCTCTCGCGTCCTTCCAGTCCCTCGATCCACTCGCGCAGCTTGAGCAGGGATTCCCCGGCGATCGCGTCCGGCCTCTCCATTACATGGCCGCGATGCGCGAATTGCAGCACGGGGGTGCCGTCACGCCGGATCTCCGCGACGCTGAGGCCATCGACCGGATCGCAGGCGACAATCTCATAACGGGTCGGGGCCTGGTCAGTGGCGTGGGCGGCGGCCAGCACCATGAGATCGTGCAAATGGGTGCAGTTGGCCTTCTTCTCGCCGCGGCCCGCAACGTCCGCAAGCGGCACGCCCGTGAAGGTGCCTTGCAATATCGCGGACGCGCCGGGACAGGTGGTCCAGGGAAGGCGGTCCAGGATCGAATCCACCTCTGTCACGACCACGCCGTCATGATGCAGGATGACGGCCATGCTGTGATAGTCGTCCTCGACAGCGGCGATGACCTGCCCGGCCGACGGCGTCACCAGGAAGCGGCGGCGAAAGCCCGACAGCCTGTCGAGCGCGGCGCTGTCCATCGTCAATCCTTCGCCAGCAGCAGCGCCGCCGCCATCGGGCCACCGCCCGAGGTCGCGATCGCGACCCTGGGATCGCCGGCGATCTGCCGCGCTCCACCCTCTCCCCGCAACTGCACAACCGCCTCATAAGCGAAGCCGAAGCCATGCAGGCGACCCCAGCCGAGCTGGCCGCCGCCGGTATTCATCGGCAGGTCGCCGTCGAGCGCGATTCGCTTGCCACCTTCCAGGAACTGGCCGCCCTCGCCGATCTCACAGAAGCCCAGGCCTTCCAGCCAGGTGATCGGCTGGAAGGCGAAGCCGTCGTACAGCTGGACGGTATCGACATCCTTGACGCGATAGTCTGTAGTCGCCCAGAGATCTCGGCCGGTCGGATAGGCTCCGGCCCATTCGGCCTGATCCCAGCTATAGCGTTCGACCGAACCGGCGCTGGCAGCGATCCGGATCGGCGTTGCCTTCACCTCGTCCAGGGCGTCGCCTGCCGAAACGATGATGACCGTCGAGGCGTCGGTGAAACGGTCGCAATCATAGAGGCAGAAGGGCGTGCTGATCATCCGCGCGCCCATATATTTGTCCATCGTCAACGGTTCGCGAACGAGGGCGCGCGGATTGCGCGCGGCATTGGCATGATCGTTCAACGCCACCTGCGCGAGCTGCTCGCGGGTCAGACCATAACGCTTCATGTGCCGCATCGCGAATTGCGCGGTCCAGTTGGCGGCGGAAAAGGCGCCGAAGGGCGACACCCATTGCGAACTGCCCGACACGTCCTTGCGCCGTTCGAGCGGCGGAAACTCCTCCGGCCGGGCGAGGGCGGCGGCCTCATAGACGGTGCGGAAGCAGAGCACATGGCGCGCCAGGCCCGCCTTCACCGCAGCAGCGGCTTCCGCCACCGCCCCCAATTGAGCAGTCGCTTCCGCCGCGCCGACATGCCAGCGGGTCTTCAGCCCCAGCACCTCGATGAGATCATCTGCACTGACCGGCGAGAAGCCGAGAAAGCTCTGCATCTTGCCGGGATAGGTGGCGACGCCGTCGATCTGGTCGAGAGTGAGGCCCGCGTCGGCGATGGCTTCGCGCACGGCGTCGAGGGTCAGGCCCAGCGGGGACCGTGTCAGGCGGACACCGACCTCGGACATGCCGATGCCGCTGATATGGGCTTCGTGCGCCATGGTTCAGCCGACCTTTTCGAACAGGGGATACCAGATGCCGTCCTGTTCCTCGAACAGCACCTGGACCCGATCGTCGATATCGACCGCATCGACCGGGCAATGGACGATGTTGGTCGTCAGATAGACGCCCGGCGCATCGTCCAGCTTCACGCGCGCGATCACGAAGGGCACTTCCATGTCCTTCGCCCACGACTGATGATTGACCGTATAGCTGTCGACCACGCCCTTCCCCGTCACCGCATGGGGGCCGACATTTTCCGACTGGCAATGGCGACAGATTTCGCGCGGGGGATGGGTGAAGCCCCCACAATCACCGCAGCGGGTGATATTGAGCCGCCCGTCCGCGCCGCCGGTCCAGAAGGCGCGATTGTCCCGGTCGAGCCGGGGCCGCGAACGCTGCCAGGCCATGTCAGTCGGCCCAGACCAGGTGCAGGCTTTCCAGGCCGATCACATGACCGCCATGGAACACCGGCGGATGGTCGGGATCGAGCCGGAATTCGGGCAGGCGGGCGAGCATTTCCTCGTAGAGGACTTGCAGTTCGACGCGGGCGAGGTGCGAGCCCAGGCAACGATGCGGGCCGACCCCGAAGGCGATATGGACATTATTCTCGCGATCGAGGTCATAGACCTCCGGCTGCGGAAATTCCTTCGCGTCGAGATCCGCAGCCGGCAGGAACAGCTTGACGAAGTCGCCCGGCATCAGCTTCGCGCCAGCCAGTTCGGCCTCCTTCTTCACGATCCGCATCGGCACGGTGAAAGTATAGCGGCGCAGCATTTCCTCCGCCGCCTCGGCGATCAGCTTGGGTTCGGCGCGCAGCTTGCGTTGCAGGTCGAGGTCGAGGGCCAGACCGCGCATGGCAAGGCCCATGCCGTTCATGACCGTATCGAGACCGGCGATGAACAATAGCACGCCATAATTCTCCATGTCGGCCAGCGTGGTGGGCTGGCCGTCAATCTCGAGCTTCCATAGCATCGAGAGAATGTCGTCGCGCGGATTGTCGCGGCGGTCGAGCATCACATCGCGCATCGCTGCGGCAATCTTTTGCAGGCGACGCATCGACCCTTCGCGATCGGTGTCGATCGCCTCCATATGCTCCTTCACGATGGCGCGATATTCGGGCAGCCGGTCGAGCGGCAGGCCCAGCATCTTGAGGAACACCTGGACCGGCAGCGGCTCGGCCACGGCGGACATGAATTCGCAGCGCCCCGCCGGCTTGATCGTCTCGATCAGTTCGGCCGCGAGCGCGCTGATGCTGGCCCTCAGGTTCGCGATCGTCTTGGGCGAGAAGACCTTTTGCAGCGGCTGGCGATATTTGGTGTGCTCGGGCGGATCGAGCGTGATCGGGACCGGCTGGGGGATGTGGGGCGCGCCGGGCGGCAGCGCCGCCAGCATCGCCTTCATCTGCGCAGCCGGCACGAATTCACTGGAGAAGGTTTCCGTATCGCGCGAGGCTTCATAATTGGCGGCATGGCTGATCGCCAGCCAGCCGCCGCCGTTGCGCGGCGTCCAGAAGACGGGCGGCGCGGTGCGCAGCAGATCCAATATCCGCTGGTGCGGATCGGCCAGCAGGCCCGGATCGGCATGGACGTCAAAGTCATAGACCAGCGCATCGGGCACATGGGCCGGCTTGGCTGCTATCGGGCTGAGGGCTGCGTGAACCATGATGTCTCCGGCTATCCTGCTTCCTGTTTTGGCCGGTGTCGCCCGCATGGCGGACAAAGGCAAATGGGTTGGCACAGCCTCGTCGCAATACCGCAGGGACGATCGCCACAATCACCCGATCCCGCGCGTATCGTGGCGGCGATTGAGCGTTAGGACGAGTTGATCGCCGTCCCAATCTCCTTTCTAAGGAAGACAAGCATCGCTGGAGAGGCGTCATGAAAATCCGCATCGAAAGAGCGGCGTGCGTGGGCAATGCCCGCTGTGCCGCCGTGTCAGACACCCTCTATCCGCTCGACGAGGACGGCTACATCGCGACCGACGGTTTCGAGGTTCCCGAGGGCATGGAAAAGATCGCGAAAAACGGCGCGCGCGCCTGTCCCGAGCGGATCATCTTCGTGATCGAGGATGACGACAGCATCAGCTGGCCCCCGGCGGCCAAGGCCTGACCATCTTATCGGAGAGCATGATGAGCGACTTATTGGGCTACAGGGGCAAGCGGGTGATCGTAAGCGGGTGCTTCTCCGGCATGGGAGAGGCGACGGCCAGGTTGCTGCTCGACCTGGGCGCTGAGGTGCATGGCCTGGATTTCAAGGACAGCAGCCTGCCGCTCGCATCCTTCCACAATGTCGACCTGCGCGACGCAGGCTCGATCGAGCGCGCCGTTGCCGGCATCGGTGGAAAGGTGGACGCGCTCTTCAATTGCGCGGGCCTGCCGCAATCCTTCCCGCCGATGGATGTGATGAAGGTGAACTTCATCGGCCTGCGGCATCTGACCGAACAGGTGTTGCCGTTGATGGGCCCTGGCGGTGCGATCGCCAGCATCGCTTCAACCGGCGGGCTTGGCTGGAGCCGCCGCATCCCCACCAACATGGAATTCGTCACCACCAAGGGCTTCGATGCCGCCATCGCCTGGTGCGAGGCAAATATGGACATCGTCAAGGAAGGCTACAGCTTCTCCAAGGAGAATGTGATCGTCTGGACCCAATATATGGGCGCCCACCTCATCAAGCAGGGCATCCGCATCAACTGCACCCTGCCCTCTCCCACCCAGACGCCGATGATGGCCGCGTTCGAGGCGACCTCTGGCAAGGATGTCGTCGCCGCTGCGGCCGAGCCGATGGGACGCTATTCGACGCCGGAGGAGCAGGCTGCGGGCCTGGTCCTCATCAACAGCGACCTGGCCAGCATCGTCAACGGCGTGGTTTTCCCGGTCGACGGCGGCTTCATGGGCGGCGTGGCGACCGGGCAGGTCGACCTCAGCATCATGATGCGGCGCGCCGCACCCGCGCAATAAGCCGGAGCCTGCCAACATGAATTTCGACCTGACCGACGACCAGGAAATGATGCGCGACATGTTCGCGCGCTTCCTCGACGAACAGAGCAGCATGATCCGGGTGCGCGAGGCGGCGCCTTCGGGCTTTGATCCGGCCTTGTGGCAGGGGCTCGCCGATCTGGGCGCCCTGTCGATCCGGGTGCCGGAGGAAGCCGGCGGACTGGGCCTGGGCCTGTTCGACGCCACGCTGCTGATGGAGGAAGCTGGCCGGACCCTGGCGTCGGGGCCGTTGGCGGAAGCATTGGTCGCCGCCCGGCTGCTGGCGCAGCTGGGCGGCGACACCGCCGAGTTGCTGGGGCAGGTCATGACCGGCAGGGCCATTGTCAGCCTCGCCTTTCATGACGTGGCCGACCAGCCGGTGCAATGGATCGGCGGCGGACAGGTGGCGCAGTCCGTGATCGCGCGGCGCGGCGGGGATGTGATCCTGGTCGATGTGCCTGAAGCCGCACGGCGCTCCGAGGACAACTTGGCATCGACACCCATGGCCGAAATCGATCTTGGCGCCCTGCCCCATGCCATATTGGCGACTGGGGAGGCCGCACTGTCAACCTTCGCGCAGGGCGTGGAGGAATGGAAGCTGTTGATTGCCGCCGGGCTGGCGGGGATCGGGCGACAAGCGCTCAAGCTCGCCGCCGCCTATGCCTGCGAACGCAAGCAGTTCGACCAGTATATCGGCCAGTTTCAGGCCATTTCCCATCCGCTGGCGGACCTGCTGTGCGATGTCGATGGCGGCAAGTTCCTGGTCTGGAAAGCGATACGGGATCTGGTCGACGCCGCACCACAGGCGGGCGCGGCGATATCGATCGCCGCCTGGTGGAATGCCGACGCCGCCGCACGGGCGGTGGCGCAGGCGCTGCACACATTTGGCGGCTACGGCCTCACCACCGAATATGACATCTTCCTGTTCAACCTGCGCGCCAAGGCCTGGCCGCTGCTGCTGGGCGACCCGCAGCGGCTGATCGAGGAAGCGGGCCGGCGCTTCTATGGCGCCGAAAGGCCCGCCCTGCCTGATGCAGGTGCCATGCCGATCGACTTCGACCTAGGCGAGGACGCGCGAGCCATCACGCAGGAAATCAACGATTTCTTTGCCGCGAACGTGACGCCGGAGATGCGCGAGACCTTCCATTACAGCTGGGAGGGCTATAATCCCGAACTGAACCGCAAGCTCGCCGCGCAGAATCTCCTCTATCTGGGCCTGCCGGCCGATGTCGGCGGCAGAGGCTTGTCGGCCTACGAAAAGACCGCGGCGATGGATGCGTTCGAAACGCAGGGCTACAATAACCCCGCCGCCAATGTGACGCAGATGGTGGCACTCATCATCCACCGCTTCGGCACGGAAGAACTCAAGGCGGCGGTGCTGCCGGAGATCATGCGCGGGGAGGTGATCTGCTCGCTCGGCTATTCCGAACCCGGTTCCGGTTCCGACGTGTTCGCCGCCCAATGTCGCGCCACGCAGCAGGCCGACGGCAGCTGGCGGATCGACGGCACCAAGATGTTCACCAGCGGCGCCAACCTGGCCACCTATGTGCTGATGCTGTGCCGGACCAACCCGGACGTGGCCAAGCACAAGGGGCTGACCATGTTCATCGTACCACTGAAGGCCGACGGGGTGACGATCCAGCCGGTCCATACCTTCCAGGACGAGCGGACCAACATCACCTTCTATGACGGCGTCTCCATTCCCGACAGCTGGCGGCTGGGCGAGATCGACGGCGGCGTCCGCACCATGAGCGCCAGTCTGGAGCTGGAGCATGGCGGGGGATTCGCCAAATATCAGCGCGCGATGTTGCAGGCAGCCGAAAGCCTGTGCCGAGAGATTCGGTGCGATGGCCGGACGCTGATCGAGAATGGCGGCGCGCAGGTTCGCCTGGCGCGGACCGCTGCCAATCTGTGGGCATCGGAACTCATCACCTACCGGGCACAATGGGCGATAGCGGAAAAGAAGCCCAACCATGCCTATGGCCCGATGGCCAAGATGTTCAGTTCCGAAAAATTCCAGAGCGACGCGCGCGACCTGCTGGATCTGACGGCGCCGCTATCCCTGTCGAAGCGCAAGGGCGCGGCCGCCGAGATCAACCAATATTACCGCCACGCCCAGGGATCGACCATTTATGGCGGGACAAGCGAGGTCCATCGCAGCATGATCGCCGAGCGGGCATTGGGCCTGCCGCGCACCCGTGCCTGAGGATGACGCCATGAGTGATAAGCCGCATCTGCTGACGCAGGAACAGGACGGCATCCTGATCGTCACGCTCAATCGGCCGGACAAGCTCAACGCCCTATCCGCCGAGACCATGGCGCTGTTCGAAGCCGCCCTGCTCCGCTTTCGCGATACCGCGGCATTGCGGGTGATGCTGATCCGCGCGAATGGTCGCTATTTTTCGGCCGGCGCGGACCTCAAGAGCGGCGATGCTCCGGCCTATCCGCGCACGCCGAGCGGCATCCGCGAAAATCATCGGCTGAATCTGAACGGGATGCAGCGCATCTATGACGAGATGGAGCATGTCGAAAAGCCCATCGTCTGCGCCATTCACGCGACCTGCGTCGGTGGCGGGCTGGAAATGGCTCTGTCGTGCGATTTCCGCCTGGCGGCCAGGAGCGCGGCTTTCTCCTTCCCCGAGGGGCTTTTCGGGGTGCTGCCGGCCTCCAATGGGGTCAGCCGCCTGACGCGCATCTGCGGTCCGCATTGGGCACGCTGGTTGATCATGGGCAATCAGAAGGCCGATGCCGATCGGGCATTGATCATGGGCCTGGTCCATGACGTGCTGCCGGACGAGGGATTTGACGAGGCCGCGCTCGCCTTCTGCCTCCACCTTACCCGGCAAAATCCGGAACAGATGGGCGCGGCCAAGATCGCCATCGAACTTGCTAACGAGGTCGGCCCCTCCATGGGCCGCCATGTCGAGCGGATGGCGAACAGCGCCCTGATGCTGAACCCTGCCTATCTGGAGGGCATGGAGCGCTACCTGAAGGGCGTTGGCGGGCAGAAGGACTGATCGGTCAAACGCGTCCCTCTACCGCAAGGGCGCGATAGTCGCGAATACCCAGTTCGAGCAGCCGCGCCTCCGCGCGCAACAGATGCGTTCGTCCCAGCGGATTGGGTGTATGCAGTATATGCTGCAACGCGGTGTCAGTCGTCACGGTGACGACGCGTTCCAGCCCCGTCATCAATGCCGTGGCCATACTGAATGGTGGGGATTGCTGCTGGCCCAGATCGCCGTCCATCTGCTCGACCAACAAGCGCATGACTGGCTGCGCCGCATGGACGCGATGCAATACCATGCGCTCATTCTGCGCGTCGGCCATCTGGTTACGCAGGTGGAGAAGCCGCGAATGCTTGATCCAGAAGCCGTGATAAGCGGTGACAAAGGCCAGCGCCCTTTCTCCCAGGACTGCGTCATCCCAGCGATCGCGCAGCAAGGAAATATACTCATCCTCCGCCGTCGCCATCACCGGTTCCAGCACCGCCATCAGCAGTTCGGTGAGATCGTTGAAATAATTGTAGAGCGAGGTCATCCCCAACGATGCCTGGCGCGCCACGGCGCTCAACGAAACCTCGACATCCGGCGGCCCCGCCAACAATTCATTGGTGGCGGCGAGGATACGCTCACGCGTGTCCCGCCCCTTGCGACCCAGGCGCTGGCCGTTGAGATTGTGGCTGAGCGTGGTGGAGGGCGCTGCCGCGCGCGCGCGAATGGTTGATGGCCTGACAGCCTGGTCGCCCACCGTCTTGTCCACGTTCGCGCTCAAAATCCGACCCCGCTATCCCGTCATGCGCGCCAGGCCACGAGCTTGGTATCGAGAAACTCCTCGATGCCCTCAAGGCCCCATTCGCGACCCATGCCACTGGCCTTGCAGCCGCCAAAAGGCAAGTCTCCGGCGATGCACATGCCGCCATTAACGCTCACCGACCCCGTCCGTATCCGCCGGGCGACACCGATCGCACGGTCAAGGTCGCCCGACGCCACCCCGCCCGACAGCCCGTAGCTGCTTTCATTGGCGATACGGATGGCGTCCTCGTCATCGTCATAGGGGATGACGACAAGGACCGGTCCGAAAATCTCTTCCTGCGCGATACGCATGTCATTGGTGACGTCAGCGAAGCAGGTCGGCTCGACAAAATAGCCGCCGCCCTTGTCCGGGCGCGCCTTGCCTCCGGCCAGCAGCGTCGCCCCCTCCTGTTGCCCCAGTTCGACATAGGACAGGACGCGATCCATCTGCCGCTTCGACACGACCGGACCCATGATATGCTGCGGATTGTCGAACTCGCCCCAATTATCGCCGAAACTGCCGTAGGCATGTTTGAGGACGGCCTTGGCCTCCTCATGGCGGCTGCGCGGCACCAGCAGGCGCGAATGGACGGCACAGCCCTGGCCTGCGTGGAAGACGAGCATCGACTGGGCGACGTCCATGGCGAAATTGGGTGCATCGTCGAGGATGATCTTCGCCGACTTGCCGCCCAGTTCGAGGAAGACGCGCTTCAGGGTGGCAGCGCCCTGTTCCATGATGCGCTTGCCAACGCCAGTAGACCCGGTGAAGGAAATGAGGTCCACGCGCGGGTCCGTGACCAGCATTTCGCCGGCCAGCGCCGGGTCCGCGCCGAAGACGACGTTGAGCACGCCGGCGGGGAAGCCCGCTTCCGCCGCCAGTTCGCCGAAGATCGCGCCCATGCCCGGCGTGTTGGGCGCAGGCTTCAGAATGACGGTGCAACCTGCCAGCAGAGCCGCAACGACCTTCCCCACATTGACATAGAGCGGCACGTTCCAGGGCGTGATCGCCCCGACGACCCCCACCGGTTCATAATAGGCGCGGCGCTGCGTCTCGAAGCCGTAGCCGGTGCGCGGTCCATAATCCTTTTCCCAGACGATTTGGGGAAAGAGGCGCAGATAATCGTCCCAGCCGTCGAGCGCCATGTCGACATGGGCGCGGCCGACCGCCCCGATGGCCGCGCCGGCTTCATGGCGGGCAAGGTCGGACAGGCGATCCTTGTTCGCTTCGAAAAGCGCTCGCAATTTCGTGACGAGGGCCACGCGCAGTTCGACATTGGTCGACCAGTCGGTGGTGTCGAACGCCCGGCGCGCGGCCGCGATCGCCGCCTCGACATCGGCCGCCGACGCATCGGCCGCCCGCCCGACCACATCCCCGGTCCAAGGTCCGATCACGTCGAACGTGCGGCCTTCCTCGGCTTCGCGCAACACGCCGTCGATATAGAGTTTGGCGTCGGGGAGAATGGTCATGGTCTTGGTCTTCCTATGAATGGGGATGGTCAGCCGCGACGGTCGGCGGTCAATGCGACATGGCGGATATGCAGGTCGGCCGGCATGTCGATGACGGCCCGAAAGGCGTCGGTGACAGAATGATAATGGCTGATGGGACGGTCGCGCGGGTTGAGGCCGATCTTCGCATTGTCCTGCATGAAGCGGACGGCGACCTCCATCGGCCAGTTCGTGCCGGTCTTGGTCTCGTCCATCATCTGGCCGGCCTGCACCACCGTCACGCGGACGCCGTCGGCGGCGAGTTCGCGCGCCCACAGGTCCGACATCAGTTCCAGCGCAGCCTTGCCCCCGGCGTAGAGCCACAGCATCGCCATCTTGATGGCCACGGATTCGCTGCTGACGTTGATGATATGACCGCCACCCCGCAACAGCGGCAGCGCCTCGCGCGCGCAGAGGATGGGGCCAGCGACGTTGGTCATCAGCGATGCGACGACCTGATCGTCACGGACATCGGCCAGCGTGAAGGGTTCGTAGATGGCCGCGTTGTTGATGAGGACGTCGATCCTAGGATGCAGTTCCGCAAGCCTGGCGAAAGCCGCGCGGATGGACGCAGGATCGGCGACGTCGCAGACCAGCGCCACATGCGGCGCGCCCAGCTCCGCCGCCACGGCCTCCACCTTGGCAGCGGTGCGGCCCAGCAGGACCACCGTATCCCCGTCCGCGGCGAAGCGGCGCGCCAGCGCCCGGCCGAGGCCGTCGCCTGCGCCCGTAACGACGATCGTCTTGCCCATAAAGCCTTCCATCCTCTTCCCGCTCTTTCTCCCTACCTGCCCCCACTGGCCGGCGTCCGGCAAGGGATCAGGCCATCGTGCGCGCGATAGTTGGCTGCCTTAACCGGCAGGCCGGGCGAAGTCCGCCGGATAGACCGACAGATCGCCATCATAGGCGATGCCGCCGGGCCAGAAGCGGGCGCCGCTGACCTTGCTGAAATAATGGACGGTGCGCGCGAAAGAGCCGGCGGCCGAGCGCGGCGCGAAGGCAACGCCGCTGGGACTGACGCCGCGCGCGCGCGCGCTGAAATCCTTGACCGTGAACAACAGGTCGTCGGTCTGCTGGGCGCAGAAGACGAGGTCGCTGCCGGGGCAGTAGTGGCGCGGTTGGATCTGCACCGACGACAGCCGGCCGCGCTTCATCGCCACCTTGCCCGGCACGCGGGTAACTTCGGGCGCGTGCACCGTGTCATACCAGTGATGATATTCCGCCTCCCGCCCGGCGACGAAATTGGCCAGGATGATGCTGACTCCGGAAAAGGGCTGATCGGCGCGATGGTTGGGGCTGAAGGCCCAGTCCCCATACATGGCGTAGCTATGGATGCGTTCCGTATCGCCGCTGTCGTCGATCAGACCGGCGTCGCGCGCTTCGGCCAGCAGCGGGCCCAGCGCGGGCAGATCGATCTCGGGCGCCGGGTAGTCGAATTCATAGACACTGAGGAAGGCCCAGGGCTGGGGAATGTCCGGCATGATCTGTTCGGGCGTCACGGCATAGCGGTCTGCCGAACGCAAGCCGCGCAGCCGGGCCAGATCATCCTGATGCTTGCCGTCGAACCAGCGGGCATAAGCGCCCTCGCGCCCGGACGGGACATTATGGAGATGGATGGTCGTATAAAGGCTCATGTCCGCAATCCCGTCAGCGCTGCGCTCAGCAATGCAGCACGGACGGCCGTGCCGTGCCAGCGGCTTGCGCGGCGAAGCGGCAATGATCGCCAAGGCGAACCCTGCCTTCGCCGGCAAGCACCGCGTAATGTCAGAAGCGGAAGCCGCGCATCTGGTTGTTGCCGTCGCACAGGATGACCTGGTTGTTGATGAAACTGCCTTCGTCCGAAGCCAGGAACAGGGCTAGCTGGGCGATGTCTTCCGCCGTTCCCTGGCGACGGACCGACTGCATTGCCTTCAACCTTTCCCAATTGGCGGCGTCGACACCCTGCTGCGCGGCCTCGGTCGCCATCAGGCCCGGCGCGATGCCGACGCAGCGTATCTCGTCGGCGCCGAACTGCTGCGCCATGGCATGGGTGAAGATGTTGAGCGCCGCCTTCGTGACGCCATAGGCAGTCGCGGGATTGTAGCTCGCCATCGACGACTTGTTGATGATGACGCCCTTGGCCCTTGCCAGCGCCGGGCGGAGCGCTTCCGCCAGCAGCATCGGCCCGATCGTGTTGATGGCGAAATAGTGCTGCCATTTCGCCTGCCCCAGACCGAAGAAGCCACGCGCGATCTCGCCGGAGTGAAGTCCGGCATTGTTGATCAGCACGTCCAGCCGGTGATGCCCGGCCAGAACCGCGTCGGCGCAGGCATGAATGTCGGCCTCCACCGCCATGTCGATGCGGTGCATTTCGGCGCTGCCCCCCGTCTGTTCGATCAGGGTGCGGCTTTCCGCCAGCCCATCCTCGTTGATGTCGGCCAGGATGAGGTGGGCGCCTTCGCCTGCGAAGGCCAGGGCATGGGCGCGGCCCAGGCCGCCCGCCGATCCCGTGACCAGCACTGTCCTGCCCGCGAACCGATGCGCCATTGCGTCCCTCCTCATTCCATGCGGTCGAACCGCACTTGCGCGATCCGCCATCCCTGCGGCGTCAGGCGAAAGCGGTCGGCATAGCGCCCCATCACCGTGTCGATGACACCGCTCTCGCGACGTTTAAGCTTGACCATTACCGTCCAGTCACCCCTCAGCTCGTCCCCATCCACCTCGATCCGGGGCGAATGGAGCATGTGCAGCACCCACAGGCTGTTGCCGGCAATGGCGGTACAGAGAAAGCCGGTGATCGCATCGGCACCCTCGAGCAGGCCCATGCCATAGTCGCCCACGAAATCGGTGGTGAAGATCTTGGCGAACAGGGTACGGGCCTCATCCGGATCCTGCGCGGCCAGATCGGCGGCCGCACAATAGCGCGCCTTGAGATTGGCGATGGTCAGCGCCTGATCCGCAAGGCCGTTCATGCCGGCTCGGCTTCGAGCCGCTTCGCCACCAGCGCCTTGAGATCGGCGGTCTTGATCTTCGCGCTGCCGGTCAGCGCCAGATCCTCCTCGCTGAAAAAGAGAACGCGACGTGGGACCTTGTAACTGGCCAGCTGACCTTTGGCGAAACCGCGCACATCCTCTTCCGCCAATGCGGCGCCGTCATGCGGGACGATGCAGGCGACGACCAGTTCGCCCAGCGTTTCATGCGGGACGCCGACCGTCTGGGTCATCTTGACACCGGGACAACCCTTGATGACGGCGTCGATCTCCACCGGGGAAACATTGGCGCCCCCGGTCTTGATGATGTCGTTGAGGCGCCCTTCCCAGAACAGCCTGCCCGCCGCATCCAGATATCCGCCGTCGCCGGTGCGGAAGAAACCCTCCGCGTCGACGCTTTCATCCAGCGGCACGCCGACATAGCCGAGCATCAGCGTCGGCCCCTTGACCGCGATCTCGCCACGTTCGCCCAGCGGCATGACGGCGCCGGTCAGGGGATCGAGGACCTTGAAGATATTGCCCGGCAGCGGTTTGCCATGGCTGCCGGCAATCTCCGCCTCCGGAGTGCCGGAGTCGAAGATGGCGCTGATCGTGAAGGTTTCGGTATTGCCATAGGCGGCCATTGGTTCCTGCCAGTCGGTCCGGACCGTGGGATGGCGACCCAGCGGCGTGTTCGCCCCGACATAATGGAGCGAGGACAGATCGACATCGCGCCAGTTCGCCGCCCCTTCCAGCTGCGCCCATTGGTGCGGCCAGGCAAAGGCCATGGTCGCGCGCTCCTGTTCCATCAGGCGAAGCGCCTCTTCGGGCTGGAACGTGGCTTGCAGGATCAGGCTGCCGCCCGAGGACAGGGCGCCGCCGATGGCCATGGCGAAATTGCCCGACCAGAAGAAGCCGTTGGCGGACCAGGCGCGGGCGTCCTCCCGCGCAGCGAGAAAGCGCTTCCAGCGCCAGAGCTGGAGCGTGACTCCCCGGTGCATGGACAGGATGCCCTTGGGCTTCGCGGTCGAACCGGACGAGAAGAAGAGTACGCCCGGATCGGCGGGCGTCACGGTCGCGGCGGCGGCGTCGACCAGAGCCTGATCGACCGTTGCCCCGCGCGCGAGGAAATCGTCCCACGGCTCGATCATACCGCCTCCGCCTCCGACTGAGGCGATGTGACGCAGGAATGGAAAGCGGGTCGATCCCAGTTCCCCCGGCGCGCTGGTTGCAACCGCCGGCTCCAGCTCGGCGATCATGGACGCAAAATCCTTCTTCAGGACGGAGCGTTCGATGAGCAGGACATGCGCGCCCGAGGCCTGGATCAGGTGATCCAGTTCGGCCGTCGTCGAAAAGGTGCTGAGCGTCGCCGCCACACCGCCGGCGAGCGCCGTACCGAACACCGCAGCGAGAAATTCCGGACGATTGGTCATCAGAACGGCGACGCGCGTACCCTTGCCCACGCCGGCGGCAATGAGCGCGCGGGCCACCACATTGGCCCGCGCCCACAGTTCGTCATAGGTCCACCGCGTGACGGTATCGCCTTCATGCATGACCAGCGCCTCGGCCGGCCCCGATCGCGCCGTGACCTGCCGGAGCCAGCCGCCCAGGGTGAGTTCGCCCAGTCCCGGCTCTTCGCCCAGGGGCGGGCCGGCGACGATCGAAAGCGGCCGATCAGTCATCTTGTCGCTCCCGATTCCCGTTCAGACCAACGGCAACTCGACATCGGCAACCGATTTGACGAGTACCATGCCATCCTGGTTGGACAGGGTAAGCTGCACCCGGACCAGCGGCGCGCCCCACTCGGTGACGTCACGCTTTTCGACCACTTCGGCGTCGAAATAGGTAACGTCGCCTTCAAACGCCGGGCCACGGAAGTCGGACTTGATCCAGCGGACCATGCCGTCATTGCCAGCCCAATAGGCGATATAGTCGGTCGCCCAGGCCTGCATCGTCGCGCCATAGCCATAGGCGCGGCTCATGCCGACCTCGCCTGCCTTTTGATCGTCGACGTGACCGCGCGACGGGCCGAGATAGAGGCCGTCGCGCTTGCGCGGGTCGATCAGCGCCCCTTCCTCGTCAAACCCGAAACCATCCGCCCAGCCCGGATCCTGGTTCACCCACGGATCGTCGACGCCAGCCGGCGCGACCCAGTCCATGCTGCCCCAGATGTTGAACATGAAGGCGCGATATTCGGTGGCGAAGGTCGCCTTGGTATGCGGGCCGATCACACGGCGCACCAGCTTGTCGCCGACCGACACATCCTCCCAGCGGGGCGATACGCCCTCCCGATAGGCCATCAGCCAATTATGGCGCACCGCATCGACCTGCTCCAGCTCGGCGTCGGACCAGCGCTTCAATTCGCCCAACATGCTGTCATACATGCCGCGCTTTTCGGCTTCCTCCTTGAGATAGCGGATGGCGGTCGAGCGCGCCTTGGCAACGAGCGAGCCGTCCTGCTTGTAATGCAACGTATCGCCGCGCGAGAACATGGTCGGACCGGCGAATTTGGTGTCGGTGACCTTATAGTCGTGGAAGCGGCGCTTCTGGGTCAGATGGTCGCCCGGGCGGATGCGCGCGCCATAATACCACCATTCCTCGCCACCGAAGATCAGGTGCGAATCCTTGATATAGCCGACGCAGGCGGGCGCGCAGCCATGGCCATAGTCCATGCACACCGCGATCGACTGGGGCGCCACCAGACCGCCGAACTGGCTATGCGCCGCGAAGCGGGGATCCCAGTGGACCGGATTGGGATAATCCATCGCCATCACCCAGCGGCGCAGATCGCTCGACGTCAGCGGCTCGCGAATCTGACCGCCACCGATTTCCGTACCGACGCGCTTGTCGACATCGCTGAGGTCCATTGTCACCATCTCGTTCATCTCATCCACTCCCTCTTGCGCTGCTTCAGCGATTCACATCGACGACGATGCGGCCGCGCACCTTGCCCGCCAGCAGGTCGGACGCGGCGGCGATCGCCTGCTCCAGCCCGATTTCCTCAGCGATCAGATCGAGCAGGGCAGGATCAAGGTCGCGTGCAAGCCTTCCCCACGCCGCCATGCGCGGCGCGCGCGGCGCCATGACGCTGTCGACGCCCAGCAGGCGAACGCCGCGCAGGATGAAGGGCATCACGGTGGCGGGGAAATCGGCGCCCTGAGCGAGTCCGCACGCCGCGACCGCGCCGCCATAGCGCGTCTGGGCGCAAGCATTGGCGAGCGTGAAGCTCCCCACGGAATCCACGACACCGGCCCAGCGTTCCTTCTGGAGCGGTTTGCCCTTCTCCGACATGGTAGCGCGGTCGATCACGTCATCTGCGCCCAGTTGGGTGAGATAATCTGCCTCCGCAGCCTTGCCGGTCGAGCCGATCACGGTAAAGCCGGCCTTCTTGAGCAGGGCCACGGCAACGCTGCCGACGCCGCCGGTCGCGCCCGTCACCAGCACTTCGCCCTGATCTGGCGTGACGCCGGACCTGACCAGCGCCTCGACGCACAGGGCTGCGGTATAGCCCGCGGTACCGATCGCCATCGCCTGACGCGGGGTGAAGGCATCGGGCAGCGGCACCAGCCAGTCGCCCTTGAGCCGAGCGACCTGGGCAAGGCCGCCCCAATGGCCCTCCCCTACTCCCCAGCCATTGAGGACCACCCGATCGCCGGCCTTCCAGTCGGGATGCTCCGAGGTCCGGACCGTGCCGGCCAGGTCGATGCCCGGCACCATCGGAAATTTGCGAACGACCGGTGAAGCGCCCGTGATCGCCAGACCATCCTTGTAGTTCAGCGTCGAATAGAGGACATCGATAGTGACATCGCCTTCGGGCAGTTGCGCTTCGTCAACCTGGCTGAGCGTGACGCTCTGCTGGTCGTCGGTCTTGTCGATGAGGATGGCGGAAAACATCGGCTATTCCTTCCGGGAATGGGATGAGGGAGATTGGGGCAGACCTTCACGGAGGCGATCGGCAATGTCGGGAAAACGCTCCGGCCGCATCGAGCCGTACATGCACAGACGCAGCGATTCCTGCGCGACGCGCCGGGCGAGGTCGCGGCGCTCTTCGTCGGCGCGCGCGTGCGACTGCGCCCAGACTGGCCAGAGGAAGGCCCCCGCCAGCATCATGACGGATAGCACCTCAACGTCGATGCCGCCCTGCGCAAGATCGGTGTCGGCGAAACGCTGCAACGATCCTTCATATTCACGCCAGAAAGGGTCGGCCATCGGATCGGGCGAAGCCAGCAGTTGCATCAACCAGATGCGGCAGAGTTCGGGATTTTCCATCGCGAAGATGGCCAGGCGATCGGTCGTGTCGGCGATATCGACCTGCTCCACGCGCCGTTCGCCGATCGTTTCGGGATCGCCGAAAACGGCGCGGAACATGCGGTCGGACACCCAGTCGGCGGTCGCCTGGATCAGTTTGTCGCGCGTTTCGAAATGCTGATAGGCAGTCCCCCGGTTGACGCCGGCCAGTACGGCGACTTCGGATAGGCTGATCCCTTCGGGACCATCCTTCGCCAGCAGAGCGCGCGCCGCTTCCAATATCGCCTCCCGTGTCGCCTCGGGGTCGCGGGACCGCCTTTTTCGTGCTTCCGTCATGCCGTCATTCCTTATTTCTCAGGCCCCCCGGTGATGTTGCGTATGAATGCACGCGACGAAGGGCCCACCGATCCAGCGGCGCAAGTCAACATCAGGGGTGCCTATCCGGCAAGAGCACTTAATGACCACCATTGTTCATTATCTTACGCTGCCCGCCTGCACGGGAGTCAACCAGAGCCATCCCATCATCGCCGCCACGAAGAAGCAGCCGATTGCCGAGCCATATGACGGCAAAAGTCCGGGCGACGTGGAGCGCCGCCCGGCCGAATGCTCATGCCAGGGCGCGCCTGCTTCAGCGCGAACCGAAGAAGAAGCGGAGGTTCACGCCAAATTCACGCGGCGGAGTCACCGTAGCGCCAGTATAGGTGCTGGTGAACGTCGCCGCCGTGGTCGTCGCCCCGGTCGCGGTGAAGCCCGTAATCTGCTGGTAAGCGGTGAAGAGCGGCGTCGTGCGCGTCAGCACCTTCGTCGTGTCGAACAGATTCTTGGCGAACAGCGATATTTCCCAGCCGCCGTCCGGATCGCGGATGCCAGCATAGAGATTGGCCAGCGCATAGGCGCCGACATCGTCGAAATTATTGGCGGGATCGCCCTGCGACTTGCCGTTGTAATTGACGAGGCCACGCACGAAGCCATCTACCTTGCCGGAAAGGGCGGTATGATATTCGCCCTGGAGAGTCGCGGTGAAGGGCGGCATGAAGGACGCCCGCTGCGACACGGCGCAGGAGGAGATATTGTCAGCGCCGACCGCCGCCTGCAACTGCGCCAGAGTGGGCGCAGCGCCGACCGGATCAGGCACGCCATCGCCGTTCAGGTCGTTGCAGGGAATATTGCCATTCTGGATCTTGCCCAGCGAATAGCTGGCAGTCAAACCAACATTCAGGCTGCGGGTTACATCGACGTTCAGTTCGCTTTCGATGCCGTTCACCTCGACCGGCACGGCACCCACGAAATTGAACGAATTGACCTGCTGCGCCGTCCCGGTCACCTGGCCGGCCGCATTGCGGATCGCCACGGTGTTGACATAATAGACGCCATTGTTCGGTACGCGGAACGGGAAATTCTTGTACTTCTGGTGATAGGCCGTGACGTTGAAGCGCGCGCGTCCACCCCACAAGGTGCTCTTGAAGCCGAGTTCGTAGGACTTGGAGGTTTCCGGCGGCAGGTTCAGGAAGCTGTTTTCCAGCGCCGACTTGGCGATGTTGAAGTCGCCAATGACATTGATCCCCGGACGCATCGAGCTGCCCGTCGCAGCATAGACCAGGAAGTCCGGCGAGAAATTATGCTTCACCGATGCGCTGTAGATCAGCTTCTTGAGGTTCTGGCTGTCGGCCGCAATCCTGTTGCCATTGACGAACAGGAAGTTTTCCGAATCATATTTGATTTGACGCAGGCCCCCGGAAACTTCGGTCGCTTCCCCGATATGCGCCGTCAGGTTGCCGAAGAAGGATTGTTCGTGCGCACCGCCGGTACGCTGAATATCGGACTGCACGATGGATGCGATGCCACCCCCGAAGGCCGTCGGCAAACGCACGATCGTCGGCGAGGTGAGGCTGGTAGGCGGCGTCAGCTTGTTGTCGAAGAAGCCGATCACATAGTCGAAGATGCCGACGACCCGCTCTTCATTCTGCAGGCGGATTTCGTGGGATGTCGCCTTCGCGATCGTGTCGGTGATCTGGTTGACGTCACGTCCGATGAAGAAATTGCCGCGATCGATATTTTCAGTGGAGTGGAAATCCTGCTTCGACCATTGACCCTGGTAGATCAGCCGCTGGCCGGCCGCCGCCAGTTCGGCGCGCCAGTTGAAAAGGTCGATCCGCTGATTGATGATGCGTGGCTGTTCCTGGATCGAACGCCGGTCCTTGGCGGTGATCAGAACGGGGCTGGGCGCCGCGTTCGGATTCGCCTCGCTGAACGAGATCGATTGATCGTAAGTCCGTGCGTCGCGATCGAGATATTGGTAGGTACCCTCCAGCTTCAGCCAGTCGGCTGGCTCGATCGCCCCCACGACGCGGAAGCTCTTGGTGCGCGAATGCGGATCGGGCGCGCCCGCGCCGCGCGTCAGTGGCCGAATGCGGTCAACCTCATTTTCATCCCACACGCCCGAAACGCGCAGACCGGCCACGCCTTCGATGATCGGCAGGTTCAGCGCGCCCTTGAAATTCAGCGTACCGATGTCGTTTCCGGTCCAGTCGACATAGCCGCCAAACTGATTGAGATCGGGCTTGCGCGACGTGATGGTGATCGAGCCGGAGGGAGAAGCGCGACCACGCAGCGTGCCTTGCGGCCCGCGCTGCACTTCGATCTGGCCGATGTCGTACATCTGCTGCAGGACGATGCCAGGGGAGATCGGGGCGTCATTGAAATAAAATTCGACGGTGCCGTTGTTGCCACTGGCATTGGCGTCGAAATTAACGCCGCGCAGACGGGCGTTACCGCCGATGCCGTTGGCGTTGGTGGTCAATTCCAGACCGGGAGCAAGCGACTTCACCTCGGTGAACTCGCGGAAATTGAGATTGCCGATCGACTGGCCGGTGACTGCGTTGATGACGGCCGGCACGTCCTGCACATCCTCCTCGCGGCGACGGGCCTGAACGATGATGGTCGGTGCATCGAACCCCGCATCCTGCGGCGCCTCCTGCGCCAGTGCCGATGCCGAAGCAGCCAGGGCGGCAATGCTCGTGCCCATGAGGTGATATGCGGTCATGCGCTTCACTTGGTCTCTCCTCCCCTGATCGACGCCGCAGCGAATCCTCCGTTCGCTATCGGCGCAACGCGGTCGTTTCTGTTTCTTTGCGAGTGCCGTTATGCCCGAACCAATTGCCGTGCGAAGCCCTTAACCAACAGGTGTGTCTATATATCGCTGTCGCGATTCCCCTCATATTCCCACTGCTTTCACGCGCCATCGCACGGACAATATTCCCGACCAACATTGTCTTCGCTGCAAGTGGCAAGGCCGATGATTTTGAGGCATGAGGTCGCGATGGAACAGCCCCTTGCCCACCGCCGGCGCAATCGCGCCTATGAGGAAACGCACAGGAGCCTGATCGAGACGGCCGTTACGCTCATTTCGCAGACCGGGGTGGCCGGACTGTCGATCGCGGCGCTGGCGCGCGCGGCCGCAATCGACCGGACCACCGTCTATTATCACTTCCGCGCACGCGAAGACCTGCTGAAGGCCGTGCGCGCATGGTCCGCGCAGCAACTGGCCGCAGCCTTCACCGGCGCGGACTCACAGGAAGAGCGAATCGATCACATCACCCGGTTCGTGCTGGACCATCCCGCACTGATCCAACTGTGGATCGCCGATTTCCTGACCGGGACCGACATAAGGGACAATTATCCCCATTGGGATTCACTGGTTGCAGGAGTCGCGGGCACGGCTGCCCAAAGTGGCGTCGATCCCGAAATCTTCTGCACCTTGCTGATCACGGGCGCCGTGATCGGACCGCGCGTGGCTATGCCGCCGCCATGGCGCGGGCGCTGGTGGGGGGCGACCATGACCGCGACTATTTCGCGCTGTTCCCCAATTTCTTCCTGCTCGGCACCCCCGCACAGCATTTTTCCCATGTCGTCTATCCGGTGTCGGCGACACGGTCGCGCGGTGTGATCCGCATCTACTGGGTCGGCGACGACAGCAGCGCCAGCGAACGCTTCGCCCGTGAACATGCGATGGCGACGGCGCGGGACATTCATGCGGAGGATCGCGCGGTGATCGAGGCGGGCCAGCGTGGCCTGTCCAGCGGGGCGCTGACGCATATCCACTTTCAGACCCAGGAAGCGCTGTGCCGACATCTTTATAACGGCGTTCGCGACGCGGTCGAAGCCTGGCGGGCGGAGGGAGTGGCATGAGAGCCCTTCTGCCCGCCGGCTTCGAGGCCCTAGAACCATTTGTCGACGGCTGGGCCGTGGACGGCGCGGCCGCACGGGCGGCGCGCCGAACGGCATCGTCCCGCCAGGAACGTCAGACCTTTTTCGACGCCGCCAGCCCTCTTGTCGGCGCAGCGCTGGATCGGTTGGACAACACAGCCCTCACAGAGCATGATGCCGCAGAACGACGGCTCATGCTGCTCTGCCTCTCGCTGGCGCATGTCGCGCAGGCGGTCGAGGTGCAGGGCGACGACGAGGAGCGGCACGCCCTCCATCGGGAAGCGATGCGGATCACGCGCGCGGCGGCGGATCATTGACCGGGAGGACGCGATGAACCTTGGCCTTGCCGGACAGGTAGCGATCGTCACCGGTGCAACGGCGAATATCGGCCGAGCCATCGCGCTGGAACTGGCAGCGGAAAGGGCGATCATCGTCGCGGTCGGGCGCGATGGCGCGGCCGGCGCCCGCGTCACCGCGCAATGCCGGGAGCGCGGGGCGACCGCCGCCCATTTCCTTTCGGCGGAGCTGACCGATCCCGATGCGGCGACCCGGATCGCCGCAGTGGCGGAAGCGATCGGGCCGGTGGCGGTGCTCGTCAACAATGTGGGCGGCAATGTGGGCGCCGGCTTCTTTGCAGAGTCCGACCCGGCTACATGGAACAGGGACATCGACCTCAACCTGGGCACGGTGTTGCGCATGACCCATCCCATGCTACCTGCGATGATCGCGCGGAAAAGCGGTGCGATCGTCAACATCGGGTCCACCGCCGGTCTGGTCGGGGATTATATGCTGCCGGTCTATTCGGCGGCCAAGGCGGCGGTCCATGGCTTTACCAAAGTGCTGGCCAAGGAAGTCGGCCAGCATGGCGTGCGCGTCAATTGCGTCGCCCCCTATGGCACGATCTCGACCGACCCCGACGCCTTCAGCAAGGGAAGCCGCTTCAATCCCGACGACGGGTTTTTCCGCAAGGCCTTTGCCGGTGCCAGTCCCGATGACATGGTCCGGCGCGCGCGCCGGACGGTGCTGGGACGGCCGGTCGCGACCGCGCAGGAGGTAGCGACGCTTGCGGTGTATCTGGCGAGCGACCGGGCCGGCTTCACCACGGGACAGGTCTATGCCGTGGACGGCGGCAGCCTGCTTTAGCGCCGATCGACATTCAGATGATGACGGGCGCTAGTCTGGCGGGCCGAAACGGAACACGACCAGCTTGTTGCCGTCCAGATCGCGAAAATAGGCGCCATAGAAGCCATCGGGGTCATCGCCCCGGATGCCCGGCTTGCCCTCGCAGGTACCACCCAGTTCCAGCGCCTTTGCGTGGACCGCATCGACGGTCGCGCGGCTCGCCGCCTGGATGCCGACCTGGTTGCCGTTGCCGGGGGTCGCCTCCCCTTCGAACGGCTTGCCGATCAGCAGCATTCCGCCGTCGGCGGTCTTATAGGCGACAACGTCAGGCCGGTCGAAGGCGCGCATGGCGCCCAGCAAAGTGGCGATGCCATCGTAGAACGTCTTGGCGCGATCCAGGTCGCGGGTGCCGAAGCGGGCAAGACTGATCATCGTTATTGTCCCTTCCTCTTCATCGTCCACCCATCGCCGCCCAGCGATCCGGCTCCATCCAGACATATTCGGTATAATGGCCGAGCCAAGATCGCGTATCGAGATAGAGGAACTCCAGCTTGCCCGGCGTCCCGCCCTTCAGCACGATCGGGAAGGGCTGCTCCGCGACCCGCGTCATCAGCGCGTCCCAGTCATCGACGACATGGCAGACATGGTGGAAGGCCAGCCGGTCATCAGCGGGCAACGCATCGCGATAGATGGCGAGGACGTCGCCCCCCTTCGGCTCGATCAGTTCATAGTTGAGATCCTCGACCCAGACGAAGGCGAGCTTCTGAACGCCCGTCCCCTCGCCCTGCGGCGTCCAGACATGGACCGGCACCTCGATCTCGTGCAGCGCGCGGACGTCGGCCCGAGCCCGGAACTCAGCGACCGCCTTGTCGACGTTTCGCGTGACATAGGCATTCTGATAATGGCGTCCCACGATCATGGTCCGTCCTCTCCCGATTATCTTTACAACGAAATGGACAGATAAACGGCACTCGCCAACCATCCCATCTGTCGATCGCCAGCCCTATCGTCGATATCGGGCCAAAGCGCGCATCAGCCAGCCTTGGGCAGGCGGCGCTGGCGAAACTGGCGCGGGGTCGCGCCGGTCGCGCGGCGAAAGGCGTAAGCGAAGCTCGACGGGGACGCGAAGCCGAGCGCGAAGGCGATTTCCTTGACGCTCTCGCCCGTCCCCAGATGGCGCTTGGCCATGTCGATGCGGATCTGCGCAACATGGTCGCCGATCGAACAACCGCGACTAGCCCGGAAGCCGCGGGTGAGCTGGCGCACCGACATGTTGCAGAGCGCCGCCAGTTCCTCCAGCGGCGGCGGCGGACCGGGCTGGTGCAGCCGCTCGTCGAGCCGCCGCAGCCGCCAGGAGGCGAGTCCGCCGGTGATTGGTCCCTCGGCGATCGCCTGGCAATAGCGGGCGACCTCGATCGCCAGTTGCTGCGCGATCAGTTCCGCCAGCATGTCGCCGCCCGGCCCCGGATGCCGCACTTCTTCCGCCAGCCGCAACAGGCAGGCGCGCATGTGCGGATGCGCGATGTCCAGCCCCGCCGCCAGCCGTCGGTCGGTCCATTCGATGCCGCCGTCGAGCCAGCGGTCGATGGTCACGGCGGGAATTTCGCACACGACCGACGCCTGTCGTCCGCCCGATTCGCTGCGGATATGAATCCCTTCCCCCGGCGGCACGAGGAAAATCTCCCCCAACGGTTCATAGCGATGCGGGCCCCAACGTTCGCGATAGCAGCCCCGCGCCTTTTCCGGGCGGGGCGTCAGGCACAGGTCGAGCCAATAATGATCGGCGCGGCGGAACAGCCGGTCGGTCGGCTGGGCGAGATGCAAGCGCATGATCCGCACCTTCGCCGAGGACACGACCAGTTCCGCCTCGAAGGTGGAGTCGGCGTAGGTTTCCAATGGCGGCATCGCCCTCTCCGGCTGACATGGTCTTGGCCCTGTCGGTGGATTATGACCCGATTGCTACAGTCAGGTCAATTGCGACCCGCGCCGCTCTCCCCGACACTCTGCGCCAAGCGAACGACCGCCAGCGGGCGGCGATTATGCAAGGAGAGCGGTGGTGACGGGTCTTTTCGACTGTTCGGAGAAGGTTGCGCTGGTGACGGGCGGCAATGGCGGCATTGGGCTGGGTTTTGCGCGCGGGATCGCGAAAATGGGCGGGCAGATCGCCATCTGGGCACGCAACGTGGACAAGAATGAGGTCGCCAAGGCAGACCTGCTGGCGGCAGGTGCGAGCCGCGTCGAAACCTACCAGGTCGATGTGGCGTCCGAAGCGGCGATCGTCGCGGGCTATGCACAGTTGCTCGCCGATTTCGGGCGGATCGACTGCGTCTTCGCCAATTCGGGACGCGCCTCGCGCAGCCGGTCGGTGCTGACGCTGGATTCGGCCGAATGGCATGACCTGCTGGCGGTGAACCTGCATGGCGCCTTCTTCACCCTTCGCGAAGGCGCCAAGGCGATGGTCGCGCGCGCCGACGCCGGCGAACCGGGCGGCAGCCTGGTCTATTGCGGCAGCCTGTCCATGTTCCACGGGATGCCCGGCATCAACAATTATGCCGCGTCCAAGGGGGGCATGGGCGCGGCCGTGCGCGGCATGGCGGCGGAACTGGGCAAATATGATATCCGCGCGAACAGCATCGCGCCCGGCTATGTCAAGACGGGCATCGGCGGCGACCAGGGGATGAGCGAGGAGATGAAGGCGCGCATGGCCGCGGTCGACGCGCATTTTTCCGCCAAGACGCCGATCCACCGGCCGGGCGCGATCGAGGATTTCGAGGGGATCGGCGCCTATCTCTGTTCCGACGCGTCCCGCTTCCACACCGGCGACACGATCGTGATCGACGGCGGCAGCCTGATCTATCCCCCCTACGCCTTCTGAAAAGCGGAGAGCGATGATGCGCCTGCTCACCATCCATGACGTGAACGATGTGCGGCTCGACCCCTATCAGCGTCCCGAACCAGGGCCGAAGGATGTGGTCGTGAAGATGAAGGCCTGCGGCATCTGCGGCAGCGACCTGAGCTACATCAAGGCAGGCGGCATCCCGCGTCCCGGCACGAAGACCGCGCTGGGCCATGAGGGCGCAGGTGAACTGATGTTCGTGGGGGACGAGGTTTCGGGCGTGTCCGTGGGCCAGAGCGTCATCATCAACCCGATGATGACGCCGAGCTATGTCGGCAGCGGCGGGCCGGAAGGCGCCTTCACCGAGGAACTGCTGGTCCGCGACGCGCGGCTGGGCGACAGCCTGCTGCCGATCCCCGAGGGCATATCCTATGACGTGGCGGCGATGTGCGAGCCGCTGGCAGTGGCGATGCACGGGGTCAACCGGGCGCAGGCCAAGGCCGGCGACAGGATCGTGATCTTCGGCTGCGGGCCGATCGGCCTGGGCATGATCCTGTGGGCGGTCGACCGGGGCTGCACCGACGTGATCGCGCTCGATCTGGCCGAAGAGCGGCTGGAGCGCGCGCGCGCGCTGGGCGCCCACACGATCAACCCCGGCGCGGAGGATGCAATCGCACGGATCAAGGAGATTCACGGCACGGTCATGGTGTTCGGGCGCGAAAAGGCGTCGACCGACGCCTATATCGACGCAGCCGGCGCGCCGTCCATCCTGCATGACGTGGTGACGCTGGCCAAGACCCATGCTCGCCATGTCATCACGGCGGCTTACCTCAAGCCCGTCGAACTGCCCGCCGGGCCGATGCTGACGACCGAGATGACGATCACCACGGCGGTCGGCTATCCGATCGAAATGCCCGAGGTGATTGCCGCCATGCCGCGCCTGAAGGAGCGGATCGCGGCACTGATTAGCCACCGGCTTCCTTTCGACCGGGTGATCGAGGGGCTGGGCATCGCCGCGCAGCCGCAATCGGCCAAGGTGATGATCGAATTCGACGGAGCGGGCGCATGAGCATGGCCGCCGACACCAGGCCACAGACGCCGCTCGGCGCGCTGGTCACGTCCGGGGACGGGCAGAACGAAGCCGTCCGGATCGCCGACGGTATCCTCATGGTGAAGGATATTTCCAACGCCTATCTGGTGACGACGCAGGATGGCGACCTGCTAGTCAATACCGGCTTTTTGGGCAATGGTGCGCGCAACAAGGGGCTGTTCGCGCCGCACCGCACCGGCCCGCTGCGCCGCATCATCCTGACCCAGAGCCATGCCGACCATTATGGCGCGCTACCCGAGCAGCGGGAGGACGGGACGCAGGTGATTGCCGGCGCGGGCTTCACCGAGACGGCCGATTATTTCGACCGGCTCGCGCCCTTCCTCGCCCGCCGGTCGGGGAAATTATGGGCGTCGATGACGCGCCGCGACGGGCCGCCGCCCAAGCCGCCGGTCATCGTCCCCGACATCGAGGTCGCGACCGGCCTGGCCTTCACCCAGGGCGGACGACGTTTCGAACTGGTCAAGACGCCGGGCGGCGAGACGCTGTGCTCCGCCTTCCTGTGGATGCCCGACGAAGGGATCGTCTTCACCGGCAACCTGTTCGGCCCGGTCTGGCGCGCCATGCCCAATCTGGTGACGATCCGCGGCGACCGGCCCCGGCTCGTGCGCGCCTATCTCCGGTCGGTGGAGCAGGTGCGGGCGCTGGACGCAGACCTTGTCATTACCGGCCATGGCGATCCAATCCGGGGACGCGATGCGATCCGCGCCGACCTCGACCGGATGCACGCGGCGGTCAGCTATCTGGAGCGCGAAACCGTCGCGGGCATGAATGCGGGACGGAGCGTGCAGGATCTGATGCGCGACATCGCCCTGCCCGACGACCTGAGGATCGGCGAGTTTCACGGCAAGACGGCCTGGGTCGTGCGCGCCATATGGGAGGAGAATGCCGGCTGGTTCCATTATGCCGACGGAACCACGGCGCTCTATGGCGTGCCGCGATCGGCGGTCGATGCCGACCTTGCCGAAATGGCGGGCGGCGCGGGCGCACTGGCCGCCCGCGCCCATGCCCATGTTGTGGGCCGGCGGCCGCTCGAAGCGCTGCACCTGCTCGACATCGCGCTGCATGTCGCGCCCGATCATGACATGGCGCTGGGCGTCAAGAAGACCGCGCTGGAGCAGTTGCTGGCCGCGAGCGGCGGCACCAACCTGTCGGAAACCATGTGGCTGAAGGCGGAAATCGCCGAGGTCGAGAAACGCCTGGCCAGCCAGATGCAAGAAGGAGAAGGATGATGACAACCACCACCGCCGGGCTGGACGCGGACGCGATCGTCGCGGCCGCCCGCGAGCAGACGGGTCTGACCGATCTGGGCGACGACGCGATCCTGGAAGGGCTGAACGTCCTGGTCGACGCGATCAATCGGGAGGCGAAGCTGACCGAGGCGGCCCAGGGGCGCTGGGCGCAGCAATTGACGGCGACGCTCGCCAATCGGCTTCAGGTCGAGGATTATCTGGCGAAGCATCCCGCGCTGCTGGACGCGCCGGTCGTAAAGCCCCTGTTCGTGTTCGGCCTGCCGCGCACAGGCACGACGCTGACCATCAACCTGCTCAATGCCGATCCGGCGCGGCGCAGCTTCCTGCGCTGGGAGGCGTTCAACACGGTCCCGCCAGCCGCAGCCGGCGCACTGAGCAGCGACCCGCGCTATGTCGCGGAGCAGGCGCGGCTGGACATGATGCTCAAATATGCACCGCATATCTCGGCCATGCATCATGAGGATGCGGACAGCCCGACCGAGTGCCAATTCTCGATGGCGCCGTCCTTCTGCGCCCAATATTATGACTCGGTGCTCAACATCCCGAGCTACCAGAATTGGCTGTTCTCGACGAGCTACCTGCCCGCCTTCCGCTACCAAAAGCGGCTGTTCCAGCTGTTGCAGGAAAATAATGGCGGCCAGTGGACGCTGAAGAATCCCTGGCACCCGCTGTTCCTGAATGACCTGACCACCATCTATCCCGACGCGCAGCTGGTGATGACCCATCGCGATCCGGCCGATGTCGTCGCGTCGGCGTGCAGCCTGGTCTATCAGGTGCGCAAGATGTTCAGCGACGATGTCGATCCGGTCGAGGTCGGCCGGTCGCAGTTGCGCACCTTCGACCTGATGATCGAGCGGATGCTGGCCTATCGCGCGGCGCATGGCTGGGATGCGATCCACGACATCCAGTATGACCAGCAGCTGGCCGATCCGATCGGCGAGATGCGGCGGCTCTATGCGCGGTTCGACACGCCCCTCACGGCGGAGGCGGAAGCCGCGATGCAGGCGACGCTGAGCGCCAACCCCCAGGGCAAGCATGGCAAGCACAGCTATGCGCTGGAGGATTACGGCTTCGATCGCGCGGGCATCCACGCGCATTTCGAGGATTATATCGACCGCTTCGCGATTCCGGTGAAGGGGTAGGAGGCGCGAGGGGGCGTGTCGCCCCCTCCCCACTCCGTTCAGCCGTCGCGCGCCATGGCGAAGCTGTGGCGCAGATGGGCGAGATGCCCGTCCGGCACGGGCGGGAAGAGCAGCGCATCGTCGGTGGCGCGAATGGCGTCCATGTCAGCCGCGATCTGCTCGATGCTCCAGTCGGGGCGATATACGCCTTGGCTTTCCATCACATAGGCCCGCGCCACGCGACCGGCCATGGCGACGAGCATTTCCCCGGAGATCGCGCAATCCTCATGTGCCAGATAGCCGACGGCAGGCGCGACCTGCTCCGGCTCCATCGGCGGATAGGCGCTGGTGTCCAGCCCCTCGGCCATGCGGGTGACGGCGCCGGGCAGGATGATGTTGCTGCGAATATTGTGCGGCGCGCCCTCGATCGCGGCGACATTGCACAGGCCGATCATCCCCGACTTGGCGACGCTGTAATTGACCACCCCGGCATTGCCGTAGAGGCCGTTGATCGACCCGGTAAGGATGATCCGGCCATAGTTGGCCGCGATCATGTGCGGGAAAGCCGCACGCATCACATGGAAGGCCCCGCGCAGATGGACATCGAGCACCGTCTCGAAATCCGCAGGGGACAGGTCGGCGATAGCGCCGCGCCGGACGATCCCGGCATTGTGGATGAGGATGTCGATCCGGCCGAACGCCCCGACCGCAGCGTCGATGATCGCCTGCCCCCCTTCGGGCGTCGCGACGCTGGCGGTGGAGGCGACGGCCTTGCCACCCGCTGCGCGGATTTCATCGACGACCGCCTGGGCAGGTCCGGCGTCCGTCCCCTCCCCCTGCATCGACACGCCCGGATCGTTGACGATGACCGCCGCGCCGCGCGCCGCGAGCAGCAACGCATAGGCGCGCCCCAGCCCCCGCCCCGCCCCGGTGATGACCGCCACCCGGCCGTCAAAGCGCATCTCCTCCATCCGTCGGCTCCTCTCCGTCATCTTCCCTGCGATCCTAGCGACGAAGGCCGGACGCAGAAGGGGCGTCGCCGCATATCGCTGCGGCGACGCCCCTCTCTCCACCCCTGTAACGGATCAGCGCGGCTTGCCCGGCAGTTCCGCGATCGCCGTGCCGAAGGCCGAGACTTCACCACGATGCGTTTCCGCGCGCTGCTGGATCTCGACATATTTCTTGCCGTTTTCCTCAAACTTGCGGATCACGCTGCCGTCGATGAAGATCACGTCCCCATCGGGATTGTGGCGACGGATCTGGCACTTGGCCTTGTGCAGGAAGCCATCGTCGCCGATCCAGTTGGTGATCTGGTGGGTCAGCCAGGAACAGCGTTCCGGACCATAGTCATAGGCGCCCGGCGCGCCCACCTCCAGCGCAAAGGCTTCGTCCCAATGGACGCGTTCCGGGCAGTCGGGCACGTTGAAGCGGTTCTTGATGCCCGTGCCGGGATGCTTCTGCTGCATCTTCCAGGCGAGCTTGTTGGCGCGGATATAGAGGCCGCCCCAACCCTGGGCGTAGCAGATGAAGCCGGTGACGGTCATCGGTCCCTTCATCATGCGCGGCAGTTCGTCGCCGACATTGACGTCTTCCCAATAGCGGGGCGTGGCGCCGCGGATGTCTTCCTGCTCGTAGAGCTTGTACATCTCGGCAAGCTGTTCATCGGTGAACGGCTCTACGCGGCCGCGCGCCTCGGTATATTTGGTGCCGCGTTCGCGGGCCTCGTCGCGGTCGGTGCGGAACACCCAGCTGTCGGCTTCGCAGACCTTGTCGCCCTGCTGGTTGAAGAAATCGACATGATAGATCTGCTGGAAGGACCGTCCGGCAAACCGGGTCTGATGCTCGACCAGATCCTTCAGATAGGCTTCGGTGCGGATCGAGTCATTGCGCAGCACCGGCTTGTGCCAGGTCCAGTCGGCGCCAGCCCACATCGCGTGGACGCCCGACAGGCCGCCGCAATAGCCGGAGATGATGCGGCTGGTGGTGAACAGGAAGCTGGGCAGCGCGACCAGCGAGCCATATCTGGTCTTGGCCGCATAGTCCGGGTCGCACCACAGCGGATTGTCGTCGCCGATGCCATGGGCATAGTGGCGGATCGCGTCGCGCGTCGCTTCATAATTCCACGGTTCGACCGTGTTCTCGATCTTGACGCCAATGCGCTTGCGCAGGTCGTCCAGCCCCTCCTCGGTGATCTTGGGGAATTTGTTGGTCGGGGCGTCCGCCAGTGTCGCCATGCTGCTTCTCCTGTCCTTAATGGGTGAGTAGGGCCGCCTTCGCGGCCTCGCGATCGCGCAATATCTTGCGATGAACCTTGCCTGCCGGCGTCTTGGGCAGCTCGGTGACGAACTCCACGACGCGCGGAAATTCATGCTGGGCGAGCCGTTCGCGGGTGAAGTCCTGCAATTGCTTCACCAGCCCGTCGTCGCCGTTGCGATTGGCGATGACGAAGGCCTTGACCACCTGCCCGCGCTGATCGTCGGGCACGCCGATGACCGCGCATTCCAGCACCGCCTCATGCTTGAGCAGCGTATTCTCGATCTCGACCGCGCTCATCGTCCAGCCGGCGGAGATGATGACGTCGTCGGCGCGGCCGCAATGGTAGAAATAGCCATCGCCGTCAGTCCTGGCGCGATCCTTGGTGGTCATCCAGCCGCCGCCACGCCAGAGCATCAGTTCGCCGATCTCGCCGGGTTCGCACACGCTGCCGTCGGGCCGCTGTACTTCCAGCCTTTGTCCCGGCACCGCTTTGCCCAGCGATCCGGGCTTCACGACGAAATCGATGGCGCCGGGATAATTGACCAGCACGACGCCGATTTCGGTCGTGCCATACATGGAACAGGCCGGCACCTGGAAATAGCGGTCGATCCACTCCAGCGTCGCCGGGTCGATCGGCTCGCCGGTGAAGCTCAGCTTCTCGAAATGGAAGCGATAATCGGCCGCCTTTCCGCTGTTCTTCATCATGCGATAATGGGTCGCGGCGGCTGACATATTGGTGATGCCATGATCGTCCAGCGCCTTCATCAGCCGCACCGGATCGAAGCGGCCGGCAAAAGTCCCGGTCGTGACGCCCAGCGCCAGCGGCGCGAGCGTGCCATGCCACAGGCCATGGCCCCAGGCCGGGGACGACGGACAGAAAAACGCGTCGCCCGGACGGATGCCGGTGCCGTAGAGCGCAGCGAACATCAATGTTACCAAGGTCCGGTGGCTGTGCCTGACGGCTTCCGGCAATTCGCGCGTAGTCCCCGACGTATATTGAAAGACGGCGAGGTCATTCGCCTTCGTCTTCGGGGTGTAGCTGGCGGGGAATGCGGCGATCTTGTCCAGCAGCCCCTCATCCGCGACGACGACCCGCGGCCCATCGAGGCTCCGCGCCAGATCGGCCTTTTCTGCATTGGTGATGAGGATGGCCGGCTTGCAGTCATCCACTCGCAGGCGCAGCGCATCCGGCCCGAACAGAGTGAAAAGCGGCACGGAGATCGCACCTGTCTGCATCGCACCGAACAGACAGACGTAGAAAGGGAGCGAGGGTTCGAGCATGAAGGCGATGCGGTCGCCGGGCCGGACGCCCTCGGCATCCAGCCAATGGGCGAACCGCGCGGCGCCAGCCGAGATCATGTCGAAGCTCAAAATCTCGTCACGGCCCCCATCGTCTCCATTGACGGCATGGGCGATGCGGACGGCGGGCCGGCCCGACCCGTCGGCGTGGCGGGTGATACATTCATACGCGATATTCAGATGCTCGCGGTCTCCGTCGAACAATTCCCACAACGCCGCCGAGTTCGCGTGCGCCTGCGCGTCGGCATAGCTTCGATAGTCGGTCAGCTTCGCCATGGGCTCGTCCGTTCCATTAATCCTGGTGAACGGCGTTCCGCCGCTCCTTCCTGGACCAAGGGGATGTCACGACGACTCAATTGTTGTAAATGCTGAATGATATTCTATATTTTGAATGATCGTCCATCGCCCGGACGATGGAGCCTCTGCATGACCCAGCCTGCCCTCCCCCCTTCCACCGTCCGCAAGGTCGCCCGCGCAGTGAAGGAGAGCAAGGCGCCCGCCATAGCCCGGGCCGCCGCGATCCTGCGGCTGCTCGGGCGAAGCGACCGGCCGCTGGGCGTCCAGGCGATCGCCAAGGAACTGGGGCTGGTGCCATCCACCTGCCTCTATGTGCTGCGCGCGCTGGCGGAGGAGGAGTTGGTGTCCTTCGATCCCGACACCAAACGCTATGCGCTGGAGGCAGGGGTGCTGACGCTGGCGCGCCACTGGCTGCGGCGCGACCCGTTCAACGATCTCGCCCAACCGCTGCTCGACCGGCTGGCGCACCGTTTCGGCCTCACCATGCTGGGGGTGCAGGCGGTGGGCCTCGATCACATGATCGTTGTCGCAATGGCGCAATCGGGCAGCGGCTTCCAGCTCAGCACCCAGATCGGCAGCCGCTTTCCCGCTCTCATAAGCGCGACCGGACGCTGCATCGCGGCGTTCGGCGAGCATGACGAGACAGAGTTGGAGGCGCGCTTTCACCAGTTGCGGTGGGACGCCCCACCCAGCTTCGACGACTGGATGGCGCAGGTCCGCCAGACGCGCGCGCAGGGCTTCGCCGTGGATGAAGGACACTATATCGCGGGCGTGACCGTGGTCGCCGCCCCGGTGTGGAAGGGCGCGGGGCGACCCGTCCACGCCCTCGTGGCGATCGGGATCGGCGGGGCGCTCGCGCGCAGTGGCGGGCTGGCCGAACTGCAGCGGTCGCTGGTCGAGGCGGCGCGGACCTTGTCCGACCAGCTAGGCGGCGCGTAGCGCCAGCACGCTACCTTCGGCGTCGCCCGACAGATACAGTGTCCCATCCGTGCCCGCCGCCACGTCGGCAAAGTTGATCATCGGTCCCGCCATGTCGCCGATCGGGCCGAGATATCTGGGCGTGACACCCGGAGGTGCGCCGACCGGGAGATGGGTGGCAAGCAGTGCGCGCTCGTCACCCGCGCGCGAACAGGCTACCAACGCCTTCGCCCGGCTGTCGAGCGTGACGAGACGATCGCCGCTGATCGCCAGCCCTTCGGGCCGGTCCAGCCCGTCCAGCAGCGTTTCGGCCCGGCCACCCGACAGCCGCACGATGCGCCCGGCTCCTGCTTCGGTAACATGGACCACGCCGTCGGCGTCGATCGCCACGCCCGTCGGCTGGTCCAGTCCTTGCGCGATCGCCTCGACCGATCCATTGTCGGCGCGCAGCACGCGACCGCTGCCCTGTTCAGCAAAGATCACCGCGCCGTCGGGCGCGACGGCGACGCCCATCAGCCGGTCATGGCCATGGCTGAGGAAATCGCTCGCCCCCTCACCCGGCCGGTAGCGGGCAACGCTGCCCAGACCTGTGGTGACGATCCACTCGCCGGCCTGCGCGCCGGGCGCAACCCCGCGCATATAGCCCGGGCAGCCGGGATGGAAGATCATACCCGCAAGCTGTGGCGCACCACCCGGCTCCAGCGTATAGCCGAACGTGCCGTCCGCCACGAACAGCGCCCCGTCCGCGCCCATCGCCAGACCGAGCGGCCATTGCAGCGCGCGCGCGACCACTGGCCGAACCTTGCCCGGCGCGAGAATTTCGGTGATTTCGCCGGGAATGCTGGACACGAAGAGGCGGTCGCCGATGAAGGCCACATTGTCGAGACCCGGTCCAAGATCGGCCAGCACCTCGCGCACGCCGCTGACCGGGTCGATGCGCAGCACCTGCCCGCTGGCGACCTGCGTGGTGACGATGCGACCCTTGCTGTCGAACTTCACCGAATCCGGGACGCCCAGGTCGCCGGCGACGACCTCATGCGCGCCGGTGTCGAGATCGACCCGCCAGATCTGGTTCGCGCCCATGACCGGCACATAGAGCTTGCCGTCCGGCCCGACCTGGAACGCATTGGCCATGGGGATGCCGTCGAGGATAACGCGCGGCGCGCCGCCGTCGATCGCCAATTCCAGGATGCGCGCGCCCATGCGGCATTCGCCCGCGATCAGGCGGCCCTGATGCCAGGTGATAGGGTTGGCGACCGGAATATCGCCATGGATCACGCGCGCCTGACCGCCGGGCGTCAGCATCGACACGCGACCCTCGGTAATCTCGGTCAGATAACAATTGCCCGCCTCGTCGAACACCAGATCGTCGGGCGCGACGATCGCGCCGCCCATCGGGCTGATCGTGTCGATCGTTCCGCTGTCGACATCGATCGCACTGACCTGGCTGCCGCCGACCTGCGCGACATGCAGCCGGCCGTCGGGGCCGACCGCCAGGCCGTTTGCGCCATAGAGGCGGCTGGGTGGAGTGAGGCGCTCCAGCGTCCAGCCTTCGGCCGCCGCCATGCCGGTCGGCGCGATGCGGCCAATGAGGTCAGGCATAACCAAGCATGGATTTGACTTCGAGATATTCATGGAAGCCGAACTCGCCCCATTCCCGCCCGTTGCCGCTGCGCTTGTAGCCGCCGAAGGGGGCGTGGAAGTCAAAACCGCCATTCATGCTGACCCAGCCGGTGCGCAGCCGCCGCGCCACTCCGTGGACCAGATCGGTGTCGAGGCCGTTCACATAGCCGGCCAGGCCGAAGGGACTGTCATTGGCGATGGCCACCGCATCGTCGATATCGTCATAGGGAATAATGACCAGCACCGGACCGAATATCTCCTCCCGCGCGATCACCATGTCGTTGGTGCCGAGGAATAAGGTGGGGCGGACGAACCAGCCGCGCTCGATGCCGTCGGGACGACCGGGGCCACCGGCGATCAGGGTCGCGCCTTCCTCCAGCCCCTTGGCGATATAGTCCTGGATGATGTTGTACTGGCTCTTCGACACCACCGGACCCATGGCGACATCGCCCGCCGGGTCGCCCACCGTGACGCTGTCCGCCGCCGCCTTCGCCGCCGCCAGCGCCTCGTCAAGGCGCGCGCGGGGGACGAGGAGGCGCGATCCGGCGCTGCAGGTCTGGCCGCTATTGCCCATCATGCCCGCCGTCGCGCCCGCGACATTGTCGGCCAGCGCGGCGTCATCCAGTATGACGAAGGCGCTCTTGCCCCCCAGTTCGAGGCCGACGCGCTTGACCGTGGCGGCGGCATCCCTCTGGATCTGAACGCCTACGGGTTCGGAACCGGTGAAGGACACCATGTCCACATCCTCATGCGTGGACAGGGCCGTGCCGATGACGCTGCCCTGCCCCTGGATCATGTTGAACACGCCAGCCGGCACGCCAGCCGCATCGAGGATTTCGGCAAGGATCTGGGCGGAGAAGGGCGCGAGCTGAGGCGGCTTGAGGATCATCGTGCACCCCGTGGCGAGCGCAGGAAAAACCTTCACGCAAGTCTGGTTCATCGGCCAGTTCCACGGCGTGATGAGCGCGCAGACGCCGATCGGCTCGCGCCGGATCATCGTGGCGCCGCGCAATTCCTCGAACGGAAAATGCTCCAGCAGTTCGATCGCGGTCTGGAGATGGCCCGCGCCAAGGCCGACATGGAAGCCATTGGCAAGGCCCGAAGGCGCGCCCATCTCCTCGCGGATCGCCGCGCCCAGGTCGGGCAGGCGGCGCTGATATTCGGCCTGGATGGCGCGGAGCAGGTCGAGCCGCTGCTCGCGCGTCGTTTCCGACCAGACGGGAAAAGCGCGACGGGCCGCGGCGACGGCCTTGTCCACGTCCGCGACGGAGCCCAGCGCGATATGTCCGGCGACTTGCTCGGTTGCCGGGTTGATGACCTCGGCGGTTCGGGGTTCGACCGGGTCGACCCACTGGCCGTCAATGTAGAATTGCAGATGATCGCGCATGGGTCTCTCCATCGTTCGATCCTCTCGCCATGAGGGAGGATCGCTTGCCGCTTACTGCGTGCCTTCGGCATACCAGGTGCGGAATTCGGCATATTTGGGCATTTCTTCCGAATTCGCCTTGGGGTCGATCACGACATGGACAACGCCCACCTTGCCGCTGGCATAGGCGCGCTCGATCGCCGGCTTGATGTCCTGCGCGCGGGTCACATATTCGCCGTGGCAGCCAAAGCCCTCGCCGATCTTGTCGAAGCGCACATCCTTGCTCCAATGGGTACCGGTTTCCTCCGTTCCCTGGCCGAAGGTGCGCTTGTAGACACCCACTTCCAGACCCCACTGGTTGTCAACGCCGATCACACAGACCAGCGGCAGCTTGGTACGCACCGCCACCTCCAGTTCGGCAATGTGGAACATGAAGCTGCTGTCCGACGTCAGCAGCAGGCCAGGCCGGCTGACGCCCGTCGCCGCCCGATCCGCCAGCATCGCGCCGGTGGCATAGGGGATGCCGGTGCCGATATGGCCGAAATTCTGGTTCCAGATCACGTCATGCGGCTTGCACTGCGAATAGGTCCACTGGAAGATGACACCCGCCCCGCCGTCGCGGATCAATATGCCGTCCCTGGGGAAGGCCTGCGTCGCCTCCACCGCCAGGCGGGCGGGGTGGATCGGCAGGTCGCCGGTCCCGTCGCTCTTGGTCAGCGATTCCGCGGCGAGTTCGTCCAGCTCCGCCTGCCCTTCCCGCATGAAGGCGGCAAGGCCGGGCGCGGGCGCGCGCGGGCTGTCCTTCAATGCGGCGACAAGCTGCGGCACGACGCCGCGCAGGTCGCCGACCAGCGGCACGTCGATCGGGCGGTTGACGCCGATCGCCGACGCATCCTGTTCGACATAGACCCATTTGCGGATCGCTTCATTCTTCTGCCAGTAGCGCCACTTGCCGAAATGGACCGGCTCGCCCAGTTCGGTACCCAGCGCCAGCACCAGGTCCGACTCGGTGACCGCTTCGATCGATGCCTTCGAGAAGACATATTGGAAGGTGCGATCCTCAAGCCCCTTGATGTAGCTCGTGCCGCCCGAGGTCTGAATGACGGGACAGTTCATGAGGTCGGCCAGTTGCTTGACCACCGCGCCCGATCGCGTGGTATGGACCGCATGGCCCAACAGCAGGATCGGGTTCTTCGCCGCGCGGATCAGGTCGGCGGCTTGCCTGACCCGGTCGATGTCCGCGCCCTGATTGACCAGGCGATAGCGCTCGGGCGGCAGCGGCGCCGGCAGGTCCAGCTCCTCCAGGATGATATGGCTGGGATATTCGATATAGACCGGGCCGGGGGTGCCGCCCATCGCCTTGCGGATGCCTTCGCGGACCACTTCGTCGGTCTGGTCGGCATATTCGATCGAGGCGGCATATTTCACGCTGTTCTCGAACAACGGCATCTGCTTGACGAACTGGATGCGGCCGCGTCGGACCCGCTGTTCGGTCACGCGGGCACGCTGGCCCGACAGGAAGATGACCGGCGAGTGTTCGACCAGCGCGCACTGGATCGCCGGCGCCATGTTGGCGATGCCCGGCCCCAGCGTGCCGATGGCGACCGCCGGCTTGCCGGTGATGCGCGATGCCGCTTCGGCCATGAAGCCGGCTGCGGCCTCATGATGGGGGGCGACGACCGTCCAGCCGCGCCGTTCGGCCTCCAGGAACATATGGACGAAGTTCGGATCGGGAATGCCGAACAGGGTGTTGATGCCTTCGGCCTCGAACAGGTCCAGCATCCGCTTGTAGACCGGCGTGCCCTTCTTGTCCGTTGCGTTCACGTCGACGGCGGGCTTGGGATCGTCATAGCTCATTTCAATAGCCTCGGTGCGCCCGTACCCATGTACGCGGCGAGGTTGCGGTGGAAATTGGTGATCTTGCGTTCCTGGTGCGGATTGGGCAGCGGCCCGCGGAACCCGCGCGACTTCATCCCCTTCTGCACCCATTTCATGTTGGAGAAGTCCTGCGCGAGGACCGAACCCCATCCCTCCGCCGTCGGCTCAGCATGGTCCCATTCGGTCGCCGGCTCCTGGCCTTCAGGGAAACGCTCGATCGCGTAGGATTCGAAGATGCACTTGTTCGGATCGTCGCCATAGGGCCGGGCGCGGTAACAGAGCGCGAAGGTGATCCCCTGCAACACCGACATGTTGGGGAAGATATGCCAGGCCAGCCCCGCCTCGGCCATCACATCGGGGGGGATTTCGGGCCAGATGACGCCGCGAGCGGCATCGTCGGCCTTTGCCGACTTCATCCAGTGGGCGATCACATCGCCGGCCGGCGTCCCTTCGGGCAGTTCATCGACCAGGCGACTGGCGGCGTTGACCAGCGTCTCGGTCGAGGCCGCATAGTTCAGCGTCTCGTAATTTTCGCGGATCAGCTCATAGGTGGAGCGGCGTGGATCGTCGCCCTTCCCCGCGCGGGTGACGCTCGAACTCTGGCTCATCTGGAAGGCGGGATTGCGCTGGTCGAAACCACTCACCCCATGCAGGCCATAGGCCGCGCTATAGGCATAATAGTCGCCATAGGCGAGCAACTGGCTGTGCGTGCCCGCGACATGATAGGGTTCCATGAAGGCTTCGAGCGCGGTCTTCCAGTTCGACGGATAGACGACCCATTTGCGCCATTTGTAGCGCATCCTGTCCATTTCGAAATGCGACAGGATGCGGCCGGCATCGCCCAGGAAATCGGCCAGCGGCTCGGCGTCCATGTCCATATGGACCCATATCCACCCGCCCCATATGTCGACCCGCACGTCCGACAGCCGCGTGCATTCGGGCGTCAGCGCGCCCTGCCAGTCCTGCGGATCGAGGATGTAGCTGTTGTTCCCCTCGATATCGAAGGTCCAGCCGTGGAAACCGCAGATGAAGTTGCGCCGCTTGTTGCCGCGCACCGAATGGACATCCTCCGGCACGTTGACCAGTTGCCGGCCGCGATGCGGGCAGACATTGTGGAAAGCCTTCAGCCGATCCGGCGCGACACGGATGATGATGATGGAGTCATCGCATATGTCGTAGGTCAGCCAGTCGCCGACCTCCGGCAATTCCTCCACACGCGCGGCCACCTGCCAGACCTTGGGCCAGAGCTGCTCCTTCTCGGCGAGCGCATAGTCCTTCGACAGGAAGGCTTCGACCGGATAGGTCAGCGGCTTGGCCAGATCCTCGACATCGATGTTGGTCGGCCTGTTCATGCCATCCTCCCGCATCCCGCTCCGGTCCGCCGACCTATCGCGTTCGCGCCTGTGCGCCCAAGCGAAAGCGGGCGGCGCGACGACATCATCCCCCCGGCGATCATGACCGCAATTCCATGCCGGCCAGGTCACCCTGCGCGCGCCAGTCGCGCAGCAGCGTCTGGAAGGCGGTCCATCCCGGCCCATAGCTGCGGAACAGCGCCCAGGGCGCCTTCACCTGGCCTTCATTGGTGAAATAGCTCGGCGTACATTCCATCTGGAAAGCCGACATATCGATCTCGACCTCATGGAAATGGCGGACATAATCGTCCTGCGCGGCCTGAGTGGTTTCGACCGACGTCGCGCCTTTCGCCATCGTCGCGTGGATGATGTGGGCGATATGCTCCGCCTGCCGCCCGAATTGTTCGGTGACGCTGGCGTTCAGGCCGCCCTGGATATAGCCGATGTAGAACTGGTTGGGGAAACCATGGGTCATGGTGCCGTGCAGCGTCTTCGGCCCGTCGGCCCAGTGATCGTAGATGGACAGGCCATTGCGACCCCGGACCACGTCGATGCCCCAGCGCCGCTTCAGCTCGCTCGTGACTTCGAAGCCGCTGGCGAAGATGATGCAGTCGACGGGATATTCGACGCCGTCCGACACGAAACCGGCTTCGGTGATCCGCTCCAGCCCGCGCGAGTCGGCCACGTCGACCAGCGAGACGTTGGGCTGGTTGAAGACGCTGTAATAGTCGTTGCTCGACAGCGGCCGCTTGCACAAATAACGGTACCAGGGCTTGAGCGCCTCCGCAGTCGCCTGGTCCTCCACCAGCGAATCGACGCGCGCGCGCAGCCGTTCCATCACGCGATAATCGACCACTTCGCGCCGGGCCATGAACTCTTCCGGGCTGAGCTGCGGCCAGCCTTCGGCCTGCAGCTCGGCCGCCAGGTTGCGCGCGATCTCGGTCCAGATGTCGCAGATCAGGTCGGGTTCGCCGGGCAGGAAAAATTCCATGGCGGCGCGGTGGAAATTCGCCATGCGTTCCGCCTGCCACCCAGGCTGGAGCGCGGCCGCCCAGTCCGCATCGGTGGGGGGGTTGGGCCGCTCGTCGACGGTCGAGGGCGTGCGCTGGATGACGTAGAGGTGCCTAGCGTGGCGGGCCAGATGCGGCACCGCCTGGATCGCGGTGGCGCCGGTGCCGACGATCGCGACGCGCTTGTCCGCCAGCCGGTCGAGCACAGGCTGCGCGTAGCTGCCGCCGGTATAGTCATAGTCCCAGCGCGCCGTGTGAAAGATCTTGCCCTTGAAGCGGCCGATGCCCTCTATCCCCGGCAGCTTGGGCATGTTGAGCACGCCGCAACCCATGATGACGAAGCGGGCACGGAACTCGTCGCCCCGGCTGGTCCCCACGCGCCAGCGCTGGATCGCCTCATCCCAGGTGAGCGAGGTGATGAGCGTGTGGAAGATCGCCCGGTCGGCAAAGCCGAACCGTTCCGCTATATGGCGGCAATAGCCCTGAATTTCCGCGCCGTCGGCAAATTTCTTCGACGGCATGAAGCCGGTCTCTTCCAGCAGCGGAAGATAGCAATAGGCGTCATTGTCGCACTGGATGCCGGGATAGCGGTTCCAGTACCACACCCCGCCAAAGTCGCCCGCATGGTCGATGTTGCGGAAATCGGTGACGCCCTGCCGCGTGAGATGATAGCCCGCGAGCAGCCCGGCAAAGCCCGCGCCCAGCACCAGCACATCCAGATCCTCCGAAATCGGGTCGCGCGGCGCGACGGCCATGTGCGGATCGACGTCATAGCTGTGCGTCTGGTCATCGGTCGTGGGCTGATACTGGCCCTGCCCGTCGCTGCGCAGCCGCTTGTCGCGCTCCTCGCGATATTTCTCGCGCAGTGCGGCCATGTCGAAACTGTCGGCCGCCGGCGTCCGCGTGGGATTGCAGCTCATATCCACTCCTGATCTTGTTGGCCCCAACTAATCAACAGGACTGTTCATTTGCAATGCGAGCCGGGCTGTTAGCGCGGGAGCGATCTTTTCCCCGACGGGCTGTTTCGCGCTTCCCGCATCGGGCTAGATTCGCGCGGCAAAAAGGAGAGGAATCGGGCATGGCGCAGCAGCTGATGGATTTTACGGGACGGACGATCATCGTCACCGGCGCAGCGGGCGGCGGCATCGGCACCGCTACCGCACGGATGCTGGCCGAGGCGGGGGCGACGGTGATCGCGGCGGGGCGCACCCGGGGAAAATTCGACGAAAACATCGCGCCGCTGATCACCGGCGGTCTGTCGATCGTGCCGGTGATCGCCGACGTCGGCACCGACGAAGGCGTGGCGCAGGTGATGGAGGCGGCGCTGGCGGCGCCGGGAACACTGTACGGGCTGGCCAATGTGGCGGGCGGCGCGGCGCCGCAGACCTGGATGCGGGCCGAGCGCGTCACCCGCGCGGACTGGCGCGCGCTGTTCGAACAGAATCTGGAGACGATGTTCTTCATGAGCCAGGCCGTGACGCGCGAACTGCGCGCGCGCTCCCTGCCGGGGGCGATCGTCGGCGTGTCGTCGATCAGCGGGATGAACAGCGCGCCCTATCATATCGCCTACGGGACGGCGAAAGCCGCAGTCGTCGCGGCGACGCGCACGCTGGCGACGGAACTGGCGCTGGACCATATCCGGGTGAACACGGTGGCCCCCGGCACCACGATCACGCCGGGTTCGGGCGCCTATATCGACGAGGATGGCGAACGCGACCGCGCGGCCATCGCCATGGGCCGACGCGCCCAACCGGAAGAGCAGGCCGGCGTCATCGCCTTCCTCCTGTCCGACCTGTCGAGCTACATCACCGGCCAGACGATATTGGTGGACGGTGGCCTCAACCTCAAATGGACCCATCTGGGCGCGGACAACACTTCGCTCTTCCTCAAGAATGAGGATTTCCGTGCGGCCATCCAACGCTAAAGGTCGGGCATGAGCAAGATCGAGCATCTGACCCTCCGTGGCACCAACGTCGACCTCGCCGCGGACGCTGTCGGCCCTCTCGACGGCCAGCCCGTCCTGTTCCTCCATGGCAGCGGCCAGACCCGGCAAAGCTGGGGCAAGGCGCTGGTGGAGGCAGCCCGACACGGCCATCGCGCGATCAGCATGGACCTGCGCGGCCATGGCGACAGCGGCTGGTCGCCCGATGGCGCCTACAGCCTGACCATCTTCGCCGACGATCTGCGTGCCGTTCTGGCCGGGTTCGACCGGCCGCCGGTCATCGTCGGCGCATCGCTCGGGGGCCTTGTCGCGATGATCGTCGCCGCGACCGACCCTTCAGCCATTCATGCGCTCGTGCTGGTCGACATCACGGCCCATGTCGACATGGAGGGCGCACAGGAAGTCATCGCCTTCATGAGCGCGGGCGCCGGCGGCTTCGCTTCGGTCGAGGAGGCGGCCGAAGCGGTCGCCGCCTATCTGCCGCATCGCGAGCGGCCGGCAAGCAGCAAGGGACTCGCCCGCAATCTGCGGCTGCGCGACGGCCGCTATTATTGGCACTGGGATCCCGCCTTCATGTCGATGGGCGCCGATCCCAGGCAGCAGACCGAAGGTCCGACCGTACTCGAAACCGCCGCGCGCGGGCTGACCATCCCGACCCTGCTGATCCGCGGCGGCCGCAGCCGGGTCGTAACGGACGAAGGCGCGCGCGCCTTCATGGACCTCGTCCCGCACGCCGACTATGTCCATATCGACGGCGCGCATCATATGGTCGCGGGTGACGCCAATGACGCGTTCAACGATGCGGTCATGGCCTTTGTCGACCGGCAGGCGGGATAGGTCCGCCCGTAGCCCGGCCCACGCGGATCAGACCCGGCCCGTCACCGGGATCAGCGCTCCGGTGATCGCCCGTGCCTCGGGCGACAGCAGGAAGGCCGCCACGCCCGCCAGTTCCTCCGGTGCGACCCAGCGGGAAAAGTCCGCGTCGGGCATGTCGGCGCGATTGGCGGGCGTATCGATGATGCTGGGCAACAACGCGTTCACGCGCACCCCCTCATCCTTATGCTCTTCCGCCAGCGCCTCGGTCAGCCGCGCCACGCCGGACTTGGACGCAGCATAGGCGCCCATGCCGCCCGCCGCCTTGACCGCAGCAGCCGCGCCGATATTGACGATGGCGCCTCCACCGAGGCGCAACAACGGCAGCAGCGCGCGGCTGGCGATCAGTGCGGTGCGGACGTTCATGGCGTAGAGACGGTCCCAGGTCGCAACGCTGCCGTCGGCGACCGTCTCCCATGCAAACCCACCCGCGATATTGACCAGCCCGTCGAGGCGGCCCAGTTCCGCCTCGATCCGCGCGGCGGCCCCGGCCATCGCCGCCTCATCGCTCAGATCGACGCCCCCCAGCGCCAGCGCCAGTTCGGGCGCTGCCATCTCCGCCAGATCGATGCCGACGACCGACCAGCCTGCCCCGGCCAGATGCGCCACCACCTTTCGACCGAGCGCGCCTGCCGCTCCCGTCACCGCCACGATAGCCGTCATCGTTCTTCCCCTTCCCAGTCTGCGCGAAGGGGCGGACGCAGCCGCCTCCCCTTCCCCCTTCCGTGCCAGTCAGATGCCTGCCATGCAAAGATATTTGATCTCGGTATAATCCTCGATCCCATGGCGCGACCCTTCCCGGCCCATGCCTGATTCCTTGATGCCGCCAAAGGGTGCCACCTCCGTAGAGATGAGGCCGGTATTGATCCCGACCATGCCGACCTCCAGCGCTTCGGCCACGCGCCAGGCGCGCGCCAGGTCGCGGGTGTAGAAATAGCCCGCCAGGCCCACATCGGTCGCGTTGGCGAGGGCGATCGCCTCTTCCTCGTGGTCGAAGGCGAATAGCGCCGCCAGCGGCCCGAACGTCTCCTCCTGCGCCAATGTCATGTCCGGCGTGCAATCCGCGATGATGGTCGGCTGGAAGAAGCTGCGTCCCAGCGGATGCCGCGCCCCGCCCGCCAGCAGCCGGCCACCCCTGGCGAGCGCGTCGGCGACATGCTCCTCGACTTTGTCCACCGCCTTCTCGTCGATCAGCGGTCCCTGATTGACGCCCTGCCCGGTACCCGGCCCGACCTTGAGCGCATCGACCGCGAGCTTCAGCCGCGCCTGAAACGCCTCATAGACGCCGCGCTGGACGAAGATGCGGTTGACGCACACACAGGTCTGGCCGCTGTTGCGATATTTGGAGGCCATCGCGCCCTCCACCGCCGCGTCGAGATCGGCATCCTCGAACACCAGGAAGGGCGCATTGCCGCCCAGTTCCATCGACAGCTTCTTCATCGTCGGCGCGCATTGGGCCATCAGCGTCTTGCCGACCTCGGTCGATCCGGTGAAGCTGAGCTTGCGCACGGTGCGGCTGCCAGTGAGTTCGGCTCCGATCGTTCGTGACGACCCCGTAATGATATTCAGGACGCCCGCCGGCACTCCCGCTCGCTCCGCCAGCACGCCGAGCGCGAGCGCAGTCAGTGGCGTCTGGGTCGCGGGTTTGAGGATCATGGTACAGCCCGCAGCCAGCGCCGGCGCGACCTTGCGCGTGATCATCGCGGCGGGGAAATTCCAGGGCGTGATCGCGGCGACGACGCCCACGGGTTGCCGGATGACCAGGATCCGGCTGTCCGCGCGATGACTGGGAATGACCTCGCCATATACGCGCTTGCCTTCCTCGGCGAACCATTCGACGAAGCTCGCCGCATACGCGATCTCGCCCTTTGCCTCCGCCAATGGCTTGCCCTGCTCGCGGGTCAGGATCACCGCCAGGTCATCCTGATGCGCCAGCAGCAGGTCGAACCAGCGTCGCAGAATGCGGGCCCGTTCCCCGGCCGTCATCCTGCGCCATGCGGGCAAAGCCGCCTCCGCCGCGACGATGGCCTGCCTGGTCGCTTCGGCATTCATGTCGGGCACGGACGCAAGCGTGTCGCCGCTGGCCGGATCGGTCACGTCGATGATCGGATCGCCGATCCAGCGGCCGTCCACCAGGCACTGCGTCCGCAACAGGGACGGGTCGGCAAGGGCAATGGTCATCAGATCACCTTTCACTTGTCTCCGGCAGCTTCCCGCGTGCGCCGGAACGCAAAGGGTCGCGATGCGGCCACCCTCCCCTACCCTCTGCGCGGCAGCCGATGCCTCGGCTGTCTGGTCTGGCGAGCAGGTGGGATCGGGTCAACGTGCCAGATCGGGCTATGACAAGGGATCGACCCCGCGATGGCCATTGGAACCGGTGACCAAGTCCAAGGATTGCACGCCCATCCCAACGGCATTGGCAAGATCAAGCATATTAGCTATATATCCATTACCGTTTATTATAATATGCTATATATCTGATCTTGTTATATTATTTTTGACCGTATAATTCCACAAAATATACCCTTCTGGACCAGGAATCTGCCTCTTGTCCGCTCCATCCCTGATCGTCGCCTATGCCGAAGCGCAGGCCCTGCTTGCAAGGCTGGAGGAACGCCGGCGCCTCAGTCCGGTCGCCTTCCCGCTGCGCACCCGGATGCGGATTGCCGAACGCCATGCGCTCGCGCGGTGGGACAAGGCCCCCCTGCACGACAGTGATATTCAGGTAGACGGCCGCGGCGCTGTCCGCACATCCGATTTCGATCTGAGCCGGGGACGTCAGGCGGTCGGCGCACCGATCGAACTGGACAGCATCCTCACCGATGCAGAGGCGTTGTTGCGATGGCTGGGTCTCGTTTCGGACGCGGGTAATCCCGCGAAGCATGGATGGCAGCGGTCCCTCGCGGACATGCTGGATGCTGTCAGGGGATGGCAGGCAACCATCGCATCGCTGCCCGCCTCCCCTCCCCTGCTGCACGGCGCACATCTGGCCCAACTCTGGCGCGAACGCGCACCGATCGGGCGCGGCGACCTTGTCTTCAGTCTGCTGATCGGGGACCGCTGGGGACCGGGCCGATGGGAGGGCTCGGCCGGCGGGCTGATCGCGCTCGGGCTGGAGCGAAGCTCGGAGCCGTGGCAACGGATCAAAGGCGAGGCGTTGGAACGCCTGTGGTTGGGCGCCATTGCTGCCGGCGCACAAGGCCATCTGGATCTGGAGATACGTCTGCGCAGCTATGCCATGCGGGCAGGACAGTTCATACGGGCAAGGCGCCGACCCGGCCGACTCGCCGATATGCTCGCCTTGGCGATGGCCCACCCCCGCGTCACCAGCAGCGGCATTGCAAACGCGCTCGGTCTGACGAGCGCGGGAGCGATCAAGCTGCTGGCCATCGCCGCGGAAGCCGGACTGCTCATCGAGCGAACGGGGCAGTCCAGCTATCGCAGCTACGCCATTCCCGTGGCAGCGCCATCGGACATGCCAGCGCGGCCGCGGCGCGATCCCTTTGCCCTTTTGGATGGCGCATTTCCTTGGGACGATGACACGGACCCGCCACTCGCCTGGTGACGTCGGCGACAGGCGAACGGGCCTGAGCCGGTTACCCCCAGTCGATATTTTGCTGCGATTCCGAAAACACGATGACGGGCCGGAATGCACGGCGGGTCCACGCATACTCATTCCTCGCGCGGGCAGATCGCACATAAATCGGGCTTTTTTGCGTGCAGCTTCAGAGCTGGATGCCCTTCCTCATCGAGCGGGTGCTCGGACTGACGTGTTTTCAGAATCGGCGCATGACGACGCAAGGGCAGCGGCAGAGCCGTTCGCAGAAATGGCAAATGTGGCGTGACGACCATGCCAATATATTGAAACAGCGCAATATCGGCTGCGCCGACTGCGCGTGGTCAATGTCAACAGGCCAAGCTTTTCGCTCCGGCAGAGGGAACATGAAAACACGTTGTCGGGCCGACCTCTACGGCCGCGCGGAGAAGCTCGTGAAACCGTGGCGCACCAATCCCATGGAATGGGCCGCAATCTTGCTGAATTTTGATCTGGCCTTCAGCCCGTCCCACGCGGAAGAACCCCGCGGGGAAATTTACTAGAGGCGATACTTGTTGCGGCGATGATGCTCTTTGACGAAGCCGTAGAATCGTTTCGAATAGTTACGCGGCAGCTCATCCGGATTGGCGCCGAGGAAGGCGTCGAAGCGTCGCATCAGTTCGTCATAATCCCAACCGGGAAAGTCCGCCCGAATGGAATCATAGATGTCGCGATCGAGTATCCTGGCCGCGTTGGTGCGGCGGGCCGATGCGGGGTGAGGCCGCACCTTGCGCTCCGGTTCGGCTTGAACTTGCTTAGGCGATCCCACGCGCAGCTCGCGCGATAATTGCGAGATCAGCCCGCGAGCCAGATGGGGTTCGATCAACGCGTCCGACGTGTGATCGGCATCCGTCACATTGTCGGTCGGGGGAGGGGAGGGGGAATCTGCGCCACGCTTGCGTCGCGCCCCGTCGATCATGTGACGACGCATCACCATCTTCATCTTCGGCTTGGGGCTATCGCCATCGATCACCTCCAGGCTGATATCGGGCAGGTCATTGGCTCGAGCCAGGTCGAGCAACTTGCGCTTGAAAACCGGGTAGCTGCTCTCGCTTCCGCTCTTCTGGTGGAGCGTTTCAAAACCGATTGTGAAGCCTTCGGCCCCGTTGCCGCCCGCATGCTTGCGTGATGCGCGGTACAGCCATTTGCCCAGCCCGCTGGTAATCTCGAAGTAGAGCGGCGAAATCGATAGCACGTTGCGCTTGTCCATCACCCCGTCGAAAAACCATTTCGACAGGGTGATCTCCATGCCCAGTGACCGTTGAGTCCGCTCGTCTACCAAATGGGTATAGCTGTCGATCCAGGAGAAGGTCGTTTCCCGGCTCTTGGCATTGGTACGGATGTTGGTCTTGATCGTCGTCGCCTGCAAGCGGTCGAGCGCGCTCACCAGCCTTTCATAGGCGCGTCCGCTCGTGCCCCAGCATATGCGCTTGAGAAGGTCGCCGGGCTGGAGCCGGATGGCGGGCGATATGTCGTTGGTGCCGCGCTCCCGCAGCGCATTCAGGTGCGACGCCAGGTAGATCATGATGTCTGCGTCCCAGATCGTCGCCATGCCATAAGCCGGATTGGGCAGGACCTGCACAGTGACGGTGCGATCGGGACTGACATAATCGATGGACTTGACGCGCTTGCGCTTGGACAGGCTGAAGAAGGGCCGTTGCATCGTCTCCTGATAGTCGCGCAGCGAAATATCGCTGAAATCAGGCAGGGTGAAGAACATCTCGAACTGAACCTTGCGCTCCTTGAACGCTGTCTTCAACTCGGTATCAGAGGCCGCCGTCGTCATCCCATCCCCGCTTCCCCCCGGAGGGAAATCGCAATCAAACTACTGAAATAAAAGGATTATTCCTCCATTTTCAGCTTTCATCCCCATGCATCCGATCCTCAGCGCCGCCGCGCCGCCCGGATCTTCGCCTGCTCGATCACCGGGCGCAGCGCCGCCAATATCTCATCCGTCGACAGACCGTTCGGAGACAGCGACAGGGTCAATATCTTCTGCTGGTCCTTTTCGACCTGCCCGATCGACGCGCCGTCCGAAGCCGCGATCATGGCCTTCTGCACGCGCCCCTTGACCATCGTGGCCTGGACGAGCCGGGTCATCACCTCCGGACCACTGATCGGTTGCTCGTCCCCCGAACGACGGAAGCTCTGCTCCGATGCTATTTGATCGGCCGCCGCCTCCAGCTTCGTCCGGCTCGACGGATCGCGCAGCAGGGGGAGCAGCTTCTCGGCATATTTTGCCTGAAGGTCGGTCGGCGAATGGAAGGCGCTGACCACAAAGGGCGGAATTTCGGTCAGCGCGATGTAACGCGACAGCTGCGACTTGGAGATTTTCAGCCGTTCCGCCATGCGCAGCTGCACGCCGCCATAATAGGTGTCGACCGCTGCCTTGTAGTTGAGGCCGCGTTCCAGGTCCGAAATATCCTCGCGCTCGCGATTTTCGATGTCCGCCAGGCGGAAGGCCGCCTCATCATCCAGATCCTCGATAATCGCGATCAGGTCGATGTCGGGATAATGATTGGCATTGAGCCAGGAAATCGCCCAGTGCCGCCGCGTGCCAGTCACCAGCTCATAGGGCAGGGGACCGTTGGGCGTGCGTCGGACCACCGCGGGCACGCGATTGCTTCCCTCGGCCAGGATCGAATCGATAAGGCTGCGCAGCCGATGTTCGTCGAGCAGCGAATAGTCGCGCGCATTGCCGGGCCAGACCGAACATTCCGACGGTTTCAGCCGGATGGTCGGGCGCTTCACGATCCGCGCGGCCTCGCCGAAAGCCTCCAGGCGCCTGTTGGTGAAGTTGGGGCGCGGGGCGGGGCTGTTCTCCGGCGCAGGCGCGGCACCGGCGGCCGGTTCGTTCGGCGCGGAAGCGAGCGCTTCGCTGATGAGCGACCGCCGGCTCATGCCGCCACGCCCACATCGGAGGTGAGGCTGGTGGACGGCCATTGCTGGCGAATCTGCTGCTCGATCTCGCCAAAGACGGCGTCCAGATTTTCGCGGCAGCGCATATAGGTCTGGTGCGAGGCCGATGGCTTGGATTCATAGATGGACCGGAACGCCTGCGTCGCGTTCTTGATCTCCTCGGATGCCAGAATCGGCTGCCCCAGCAACAGCCCGGCATAGGTCGCCTGCATGATCCGCCACATGTCGTTCTCGCCCGGCTTGCTGGGCGAAAAGGTCGAACAGACGACGCGAATGAAACCGTAATTGACCGGCGTGCCATTCTGCTCGAGAATCTCGATATTGTCGGCGATCGTGTCCATGAAATGGATCGTCGACAGATAGTCGAGCTGGCGCGCGGGCACTGGGATCAGCAAGCCCGTGGCCGCCGCCATGACGTTGAGGCCCAGAAAGCCCATGGCCGGCGGCGGATCGAGCAGGATCACGTCGAAATCCTTGGTCACGCTGGCAATGCCGATGCGCAGCGCCTGCAAGCTCTCGCGCACCGCCTGTCCGCCCTCACGCAGGGTCGACGTCAGATCCCATTCCGCATCCTGAAGGCCCAGGCTCGACGGTACAATCTTGATCGTCGGCCAGGGCGTATCGCGGATGGTGCGGGAAAAGTCGCTGAAAGTGCTGCGCGGCGAGAGGAAAGCGCCCAGCGTCTCCTCGTCATCGATCAGTGTTTCGGGCTGGATGTCGAACATGGTCGTGGTCGACGCCTGCGGATCGCAATCGATCACCAGCACGCGATAGCCGTGAAGGGCGAGATAGTCAGCAAGATGCTTGGTGATGGTGCTCTTGCCCACCCCGCCCTTGAAATTCTGCACCGCCAGCACGACCGCATCCTCGTCGGGCTGCTTGCCGACATGGATGCCAAGAGCGCTGCGGATATGGGTGAGGTCAGCCAGGGTATAGTAGCGGCGCCCGTTGGGCAGTTGCTTGGGCTGGGGGAGGCGCCCCTTTGCTTCGGCCTTCGCCAGGGCCTCGGGCGTCCGACCGATCAGTTCTGCGGCCACGGTGGGTCCGAAACTGATGTCGAGCGTCTTGCGATTGTCCGGCCGGAACACGATCGTCTTGATATGATCACGCATCTGCTGGCAGGCTGTCGTGACATTGCGCAAGGTATTGACGGTAAACGACATGGCGCCCCTCATGGCCGAATCGTGACGGCATAAACTGGTTTGCGTTTAATGCGCTCATTTCGCGATGAAAGTCAAACCTGCCTGCTCACCGCCTGCGAATAGCCATTGTCATGTTGGGCTCCTTGCAAAATGGGAACCGCATCGCAGTCGCGGAACCGAAGACCAAGGCGCCGGTCTGATAGCCCGCTGTAGCCAAACTCTCCCCTTTGAACAGGTCGAGATGATAAACGACCGGGCGGCAGGGCCCGCTTAGGGATTTATTCGGAGATTAGCGGAGTTAGGCACCGGGCCACGACGCGAAATGGCGGGAAACTCCACGATTCGCGAGCGGCCCAACCGAACCGATCCCACGTTCCTTCGGACCTGAAAACACGTTCGATCGATTCCGAAACCACGCTGGTCGCAGCGTGATAACACGTTGGCGCAGGGGCTGATTTTCCCCCTGACCGCCATTGCAGCCTATGGTTGGTGCACGATCGTTGCCGCGCCTTGGCTGCTCAGGTCGAGCATGGCCTTGTCCGCGCCGACGGGTCGCCAGGAGGGCAGGCCGGCGCCGTTGGGATCGCCGGATTTCACGAAGTTGGCCAGATAGGCGCTGGCGATCTGCGCCACGCGCTGGTCGCGAGCCGTGGCTGCATCGCCATATTTGATGGCAACCGTATCGAAGAAATAGGGAATTTCGCTGGCATGGGCCGCTCCCTTGGTCGCTGGCGTCCGCAGCGAATCCGCGACATAGGAAAAGCGATAATGCCAGGTCGGGACGCCCTGCGCCGCGAATTGGGCGGCCATGGCCCGCGCCCCTTCGACCATTGGGCCGGTCGGGCCGCCAATATCATCGCTGGTGGCGCCGATCATGACGGGCACATGGGCGAAACGCCCGCTCCTGTAGGCGGCGAGGCTGTCGACCGCGATCCTGCCGTCGGCGATCGGGCTGCTATGGGCCGGCGGCCCCCCGGCGAACAGCGCGGCAAGGTTCAGCCCATCGACCACCGACTCCGCCGGCAGGGCGCGCAGCCTGCTCAGCGCGTCGGGCGCATGGGCCGGGATTCCCTTCTTCCCGGCGAAAGCGGCGCCGATCCTTTCTGCCCCGGCGAGTGTCGCGTCGCCCATCGGCATGGGGCCGCCCGACTGGATCACTGCCTTGTGGAACAGTCCCAGTGCCATGGGGGAGGTAAGCAGCGCATGGACCGACATGCCGCCCGCGCTTTCGCCGATGATGGTGACATTGGCGGGATCCCCGCCGAACGCGGCGATATTGGCTTTCACCCAGCGCAGCGCCGCGATCTGGTCCAGATAGCCATAATTGGCGAGCAGCCCGCTATCGGCGCCCGCCTTGGTGAGCGCGGGATGGGCGAAGGTGCCGAAGCGGCCGAGTCGGTAGTTGAAGCTCACCACCATGATGCCCTGCTTCGCCAGAGGCGCGCCCGAATAGGTGGGCGGGGAGGAGCCGCCATTGACGAAGCCGCCGCCATAGATCCAGACCATGACCGGCAGCTTTTCCGCGCTGGCCTGCGGTTTCCAGACATTGACGAAGAGGCAGTCCTCCGCCGGCGGTGTGCCGAGCGGCGCGGCGTCGCTGGGAAAGGGCAGTTGCATGCAGTCATGGCCATAACGGCTCGCGTCGCGCACCCCTTGCCAACGCGCCACCGGCTGCGGCGCACGCCAGCGCAGGTCGCCGACCGGCGGCTGGGCGAAGGGAATGCCCTTGAAGGCGACGACGCCATCCTCCGCAACCCCGCGCAGCATCCCGTCGGCGATCGTCACTTGCGGATCGGCGGGCGCGGCCGACGCGCTCGCTCCGGGCATCGTCAGCGCCGCGGCCAGCAGCAGAGCGCGCAGGGGCAAAGACATCGGCAATCCTCCTTTTATGTCCTTGGTCAGGGCAGCGTCACCACCCGCGCCTCGCGCGCGGACAGCGATGCCGCCTCTATCACTTCCTGCACGGCGACCGCCTCGTCAATCGGGACGGGCAGGGGCGCGCCGGTCATCAAGGCATCGGCGATCTGGCGATAGAAGCGCTCCTGACATCCTCTCAGCGTCGGACGAAGCGCGATGCGGCCCTCGCCGTCATGCCATTCGACCGGATCGGGATCGACGCCCCATCGCTGATCTCCTGGCCGCAACCCCGCGACCAGTTGCGCTTCTTGCGGATCGAGACTGCGCTTGATGAGAGTCCCGGCCGTGCCATGGACCGTAAAGCGCGGGCTGCCACCGGCGTCGCCGCCCGGTGCGGTCAGGCTGGCGTGCAGGATTACGCGCAGGTCGGCATAGCGCAGCACGACATGCGCCCAGTCATCCGCCCCCGATCCGTCGCGCAACGCCACGATGTCCGCGCTCACCGCTTGGGGGCGTCCGAACAGCGCCAGCGCCTGATCGACCAGATGCGGTCCCAGGTCGAACCATACGCCCGACCCCGGTGACCCATCCTCGCGCCAGCGGTCGCGCACCTGTGGCCGGAAACGATCGAAATGGCTTTCGACCAGCGTGACCCGTCCGACCAGCCCTTCCTCGATCGCCGCCCGGATGCTCAGGAAATCGCTGTCGAACCGGCGATTGTGGAACACCGCCAGCCGTCGGCCCGACACATCGGCCAGCGCGGCCAGATCGCGTGCTTGCTCGAGCGACAGGGCGAAAGGCTTGTCGACCACCACATGCTTGCCCGCGCGCAGCGCTGCTGCGGCGAGCGGTGCATGTGTCGCACTCGGTGTCGCGATCACCGCCAGGTCGATCGCGGGATCCGCCAGCAGTTGCTCGGGCGTCGCGAAACAGGCGATGCCGGGATCGAGCGCCGCCACCTCCGTCGCACGGCTGGTGACGATGGCCTTCAGCTCCAGCGCGGGCGCCGCGCGGATCAGCGGCGCGTGGAAGACCCGGCCCGCCATGCCATAGCCGATCAGACCAACGGCGATGCTCATCCCTTCAACGCTCCTGCAACAAGTGGCGCCAGCCTGCCGACGATCGCGGTCACGCCCTTGTCATTGGGATGGATGCCATCGGGCAGCAGGAGCGCGGGTTTCCCGATCACCCCGTCCAGCATGAACGGATAGAGCGTTGCGCCATGCGTCCGTGCGAGGTCGGGATAGATGGGGTTGAAGGCGGCGGCATAGTCCGGTCCCATATTCGGCGATGCCATCATGCCGGTCAGCACCACCTTGATGCCGCGTCGCTTCGCCTCGTCCAGGATCGCGTCCAGATTGATGCGCGTCTCCTTCGGCGACAGACCCCGCAGCATGTCGTTGCCGCCCAGACCCAGCAGCATCAGGTCGGGCGTGCGCGGCAGGCCGTCGAGCGTGAAGGCCAGGCGCGCCCGCCCGGCCGCGCTGGTGTCGCCCGATACGCCGGCATTGACCACTCGCGCTTTCACCCCTCGCGCGTTGAGCGCCTGTTCCAGCATCGGGGCCAGCCCCTTGCCCTGGTCCAGATTATAGCCGGCGTAGAGGCTGTCGCCGAACGCGACCACCAGCTTCGCGTCTTCTGCCTTTGCGGCTGCCGGTTCGGCCGCGTTCGCCGCCGGCGCCTGGTTGGCGACGGGCGGAGGGGGAGGCGCCTGGTCCGAACAGGCGCTCGCCAGATGGACAAACAGCGTCAGCGCCCCATATTGCAAAAATCTGCCCGCCAAGGAGCGCTCCTTCTTCATGCACTTGCCCATTGATCCGGCCACTATCGCGATCCGCGCGCGCAATGTCACCCTCCAGCTGGGAACGCGCGATGCGCCGGTGGCGATCCTCAAGGGCGTGGACCTGTCCATCCTGCGGGGCGAGAGCGTCGCCATATTGGGCGCGTCGGGATCGGGCAAGAGTTCGCTGATGGCGGTGCTGTCCGGTCTCGAACGCGCCAGCGGCGGCAGCGTGGACGTAGGCGGGGTCGATTTCGGAGCGCTCGGCGAGGATGAACTGGCGCGCGCGCGCCGGGGCCGGATCGGCATCGTTCTGCAAAGCTTCCATCTGCTGCCGACGATGACCGCGCTGGAAAATGTCGCCGTGCCCCTCGAACTGGCGGGCCATGCCGATGCCTTCGTCCTGGCGGCGGACGAACTGCGCGCGGTGGGCCTTGGCCACCGGCTCGACCATTATCCCGCCCAGCTGTCGGGCGGGGAGCAGCAGCGCGTCGCCATCGCCCGCGCCGTCGCGCCGCGCCCGACCCTGCTCTTCGCCGATGAGCCCACGGGCAATCTCGACGCCGCCACCGGCGCGGCGATCATGGACATCCTGTTCGATCGGCAGCAGGCGGCGGGGGCGACCCTGGTCATCATCACCCATGACCCGGCTCTGGCCGAACGGTGCGGCCGCATTATCGAGATGCGCGACGGCCGGATCGTCGCGGACCGCGCCGCATGACCGGCCTTGGCTGGCAGGCGAGCTGGCGGATCGCGCGGCGCGACCTGCATCTGGGCTTCCGGGGCTTGCGACTCCTCTTCCTCTGCCTCTTCCTGGGCGTCGCCACCCTGGCCGCGATCGGCAGCCTGACATCGGCGATCACGCAGGAGCTGCGCGATCGGGGGCGCGTCATCCTGGGTGGCGACATCGAGATCGGCATGACCCAGCGCGAGGCGAGCCTGGGCGACCGGGAGGCATTCCGCCAGCTCGGCACGCTCAGTGAAACCATCCGGATGCGCGCCATGGCGCAGCGGGTGGCGCAGGGCAGGGGCGATGCTCCACCCGCGATCCTTACCGAACTCAAGGGCGTGGACGACGCCTATCCGCTCTATGGCGCGCTTTCGCTCCGGAACGGCGCCTATCGTCCGATGGATGCCGCCCATGTCGTCATCGGCGAAGCGCTGGCCGAGCGTCTCGCTGTCCGGCGGGGCGAGCAGCTTCGCTATGGCGATGCCCGTTTCACCATCGCCGATATCATTGCCGATGAGCCCGACCGGCTGGGTGAAGGCTTCACCCTGGGGCCGGTCGCGATCGTCTCCATGGAGGGGCTGCGCCGCACGGGCCTGATCCAGCCGGGCAGCCTTTATTCCGCCAAATATCGCATCCGCCTCCTGCCCGGCCATGACGCCACCACCGTACGGCAGGATTGGGAAAAGGCGCGCGCGAACGAAGGCTGGACCTTCAAGGATCGTGATCGCGCCGCCCCCGGCGCCAACCGCTTCATCGAACGGATGGGACAGTTTCTGTCCCTGATCGGCCTTGCCGCCCTGGTGATTGCGGGGATCGGCGTCAGCAATGGCGTCGCCTCCTATCTTGCCGGCAAGCGCGGCGGGATCGCAACGCTCAAGGTGCTGGGCGCGACCTCCGCTGACATCGCCCGCATCTACCGGCTTCAGATCGGCGCGGTCGCGACGCTGGGCATCGGGGCGGGCCTCGTCGTCGGGGCGGCGCTGCCGCCGCTGCTGGTGGCGCTCGCGGGCGACGTGCTGCCGGTCAGCCCCGAATTCCGCCTGCACCCGCTGCCGCTGCTGGCGAGCGCCGGCTATGGCCTGCTGATCGCCTTCCTCTTCACCTTCCCGCCCCTGGCCAAGGCGCGTACCCAGCCCGCCGCCGCCATCTTCCGCGGCGCGGTGGAGACACGCAGCGGTCTCGACCGCCGCAGCCTCGCCGCCATGGCCGGGGCTGGCGCTCTGTTGGTTGCGCTCGCGCTGGGCACCGCGCGCGAGCCGCTCTTCTCCGCCGCCGTGCTCGGCGCGGTCGCGGCCGTGCTGGTGCTGCTGCTCGGCCTGGGTCTAGCGGTCAGCCGCCTCGCGCGCCGCCTGCCCCGGCCGCGGCGCCCGCTGCTGCGCCTTGCGCTCGCCAATCTCCACCGCCCCGGCGCGCAGACCGCGGCGTTGATCGTGGCGCTGGGGCTTGCCCTCACCCTGTTCGTCACGCTGGCGGGCATCCAGACCAGCCTGAACGCGGAAATCCGGCAGGTCGTGCCGAAAAAGGCGCCTGCCCAGATCGTGCTCGACATCCCCGCCCCGCAACAGGCGCGGTTCCGCAGTATCGTCGCCCGCGAAGCGCCCGACGCGCAGCTCAATATCGTCCCCGTGCTGCGCGGCACGATCACCGCCTATGCCGGCCAGCGTGTCGCCGATCTGGCGGAAATGCCCGAAGGTGCGTGGTTCCTGCGCGGCGAGCGTGGCGTAACCTACAGCCCGGCGCTGCCGGAGGGCAGTGAACTGGTGGCCGGCCAATGGTGGCCGACCGATTATCGCGGTCCGCCGCTCGTCTCGCTCGACGCCGAGGCGGCCAGGACCCTGGATATCGGCGTCGGCGACAGTTTGACCGTCTCCATCCTGGGGCGCGAGATCGAGGCGCGGATCGCCTCGCTGCGGAAGGTCAACTGGGACACGATGGGCTTCAACTATGTGCTGGTCTTCTCGCCGACCACCTTGGAGTCCGCGCCCCACAGCCTCGCCGCTACGGTCACATGGGGTTCGGGCGCCGCCGACCAGCGCCGCGACGCCGCCATCACCCGCGCCCTGCTCGCCGCCTTCCCCGGCGTGTCGGTCATTGCCGTGGGTGAGGTGATCGACCAGGTCGGCACGATCCTCACCCAGATGTCGCGCGCGATCCTTGTCGCCGCATCGGTTGCGATCCTTGCGGGCATCGCCGTACTGGTCGGGGCCATCGCCGCCTCGCGCCAGGCGCGCAGCTATGACGGCGTCATCCTCAAGACGCTGGGCGCCACCCGCGCGCAGTTGCTTGGCGGACAGGCGCTCGAATATGGCCTGCTTGCCGCCATTCTGGCGCTGGTCGCGCTGGCTTTGGGCAGCGCGGCGGCGTGGTTCGTGATCGTGCAGCTCTTCGATTTCGGCTGGGCGCCCGACTGGCCGGTGGTGCTGGCGACGCTCGCGGGCGGCGCGCTGCTGACGCTCGGCATCGGTCTGGCCGGATCGATCCCGCTGCTTTCGGTCCGTCCGGCCCGCGCCCTGCGGCAGGTCTGACGGGCCGCCCCGCGCCAAACGGCGCATCGTGCCGCGCAGGGCCGGTTATTCTGGCGGCCTTCCACAAGGAAAGGCCGTCATGACCAACGAGACTTTGACCCGCAGCTTCATCGACCTGCGCGCCTGGGCAGCCGGCGCGACCGTAACGATGGGCGAGGGCGATCCCTTCCTCGCCGCTCGCGCGCAACTCCCGCTCGCGCCTGGCCCGATCACCGCCGGCCTCATCGCCCTGCCCGAAGGCGCGGGCGTGGTGGGCGCGATGCCCGCCGACGAATTCGTGATCGTCGAATCCGGTGTGGTCCGCATTGTGCAGGGCGATACCGACATCGCCATGGCCGAAGGCGACAGCATCGTACTGCGCGGCGGCGCGGCCTTTGCCTGGACCGCCGACGCCGCCAGCCGCCTCCTGTTCATGCGCCGCACCGGTGGCCCGGCCGGCGACGGTGCGATCATCCCGGTGGACGCCGACGCGCCGCTCGTCCCGTCGGGCGCGCCGCTCGCTGAATTGCTGGTCGGTCCGACCCCCCAGTGCCGCAACAACAGCGACTGGAAGTCGGAAGATGGCGAGTTCATGGCCGGCACCTGGGATTCGACCCCCTATCACCGTCGCGCCATGCGCTATGTCCATTTCGAACTCATGTATCTGCTCGACGGCAGCGTCACCTTCGTCGACGAAGCCGGGGCGGAAGGCACGTTCCACAAGGGCGACATCTTCCTGGTCGAACAGGGTGCCAGTTGCAGCTGGGACAGCCGCGTGCATGTGAAGAAAATCTACTGCATCTACCGCCCGGCCTGACGCTCGAACGGAGCCGATCAAGCCATCGGATCGAGCGTCCCAAGCCAGGCCACAAGGCCGATGATGACGATGGCAGCGCTCGTTTCCACCAGCAGCGACAACCGCAGATGCGCGACCGCGCGCTGCGGCGCGTCGCTCGCCTCCAGCGCCGGGGTCAATCGCCAGCGATTGGCCCCGGCCAACCCCAGCATCAGCGCGAACAGGGTGAGCTTGGCGCCCAGCAGCCAGCCATAACGGCTCCCCAGCAACGCTGGCAGCTGGGTCACGCCCACGATCATGACCGCGTTGACCGCGCCGCTGACCACCAGTGTCGCGACCACCAGCGTTCCCATCAGCGAAAAGCGCGCCAGCATTGTCGACAGGCGCCGCATTTCGCCGCTCGACGGCCGCAACGCGAGCACCGAATGGAGGAGCACCGCCAGCGCCCCGATCCAGCCGGCCGCCGCCCAGACATGGGCAACGTCAGCGGCCCGATGCAGCGTTCCGGCCAGTTCCTCGGTCGCACCGGCATGGCCGGTCCAGGCCAGGGTCGCCGCCGCCACGGCGGCCGGTATCGACGTCAACCGCTCACCGTGGGGCAGGGCGGTGGCCACCAGCGCGATCAGCAGCGCCGCGCCGCGCACGGCCAGCACCGGACCGACCGGCGTCATCGTCAGCAATATCCACGCACTCTCCCAGTCCGGGGACGTGATCGGCGTACCGGTCATCGCCGCCGCGCTTGCCAGCAGCCAGAGCACGGACAGTGCCATGCCTCCGGCCGCCAGCAGCGCCAGCACGGCTTTCCGCCCGGCCCGATGCTTGCCTGCGCCCATCACCCACCAGAAAAGTGGAAGACCCATGAGCAGCGCCAGGTCCAGCATCAGCGCGAAGCGCGCGCCGATCAGTGTCCCTTCGGTCATCGGGGCTTACTTCACCTTGAAGCTGTAGCTGCCTTCCATCTTGTGCTGATCGGCGCCGACGATATGCCATTTCAGGTCATAACTGCCGGCGGGCAGGGCGCGGGGAAGGGTGACGGTCATCGTCTTGCCCTCGACGGCGGTCTTGAAGCCCTTGATCGGCATAGGGGCATGATTGGCCATCCCCGGCATCCCGGTCATGGTCAGTTCCACGCCGCTCATCGGGGCCAGGAAGGTTTCGGAAAAGGTCAGCGTCAGCTTGGTCGGCTTGGCGACGGTCGCGTTGGCGGCCGGGCTGGACGACAGAAGCTTGCTGTGCGCGCTTGCAACGCCCGGCAGGGCCAGGGCAAGAGCGGCGGCAACGGTCAAGAAAGTGCGGGTCATCTGGTGTCTCCGTCAGGGTAGCTAGGGGGAATTACGCATGGACTTGCCGCAGCCCTCGCGACATGCACATAATTTTTTCCATCCTTCGCGTCGGTGCGAGGGATAAGGGCATTGCGCGCGTATGCGGTCATGAGGATGGAGATTTTACAATGACCGATCTGGATCAGATGCTGGGCGCGCTGCGGGCGATGCCCACCGACGCGCGGCTCGAGGAGATGGATGCCGCCGTGATGGGCGGCCTGGCTCGCCGGCGCGAACAGACGACCGCGCGTCGTAGCCTGATGCTGGCCGGCCTGCTCGCCATCGGCATCGGCTGGGCGGGCAGCGTCGTCCCTGCCGCTCCGGCGCAGGCATCGCCGCTGCCGATCGGCATGTCGGAATATGCGCCTTCGCGTCTGCTCGGCCAATGAGCGCCAAATGACGATCCGCCGCTATCTGCTCGTCGCCCTGGTTGCCTTCGCCGCCGCGCTGGCGGCGGTGCTGGTCGCGCGCTTCTGGATCGCGCCCGAGCCGCGCGTGGAGAGCGAGGTTCATGCCCTGCTGCACCAGCGCCTCACGCTCGACGCGGCGCAGGAACGGCGCATCCATGAACTGGAGGCCGCCTTCGCCCGGCGCCGTGAGGCGCTGGAGGCGGAAATGCGCGCGGACAATCAGCGGCTCGCCGATGCCATCGCTGCCGAACATGGCTATGGCCCCAAGGTCGGAGAAGCGGTCGATCGTTCGCACCATGTGATGGGCCAGCTGCAGAAGGAGACGCTCCAGCACATCTTCGCGATGCGCGCCGTGTTGCGCCCCGATCAGGCGGCGCAGTTCGATGCCGCCGTGGTCAAGGCGCTGACCCAGCCGGCCCGGTGACGCCGCCCGACCTTGACGATCGGGCGCTGGCCGGCCGCGCGCTGACCGGGGACCAGTCCGCATTTGGCGCATTGATGCAGCGTCACCGCGATGCCGTCTGGCGGCTCGCGCGGGGGCATGTCGGCGATGGCGACGAAGCGCTCGACATCACGCAGGAGACGTTCGTCGCCGCCTTCGCCGCGCTCGCCCGCTATGACGGGTCGCGTCCCTTTCGCATATGGATCGCGCGCATCGCCCTCAACAAGTGCCGGGACTGGGCGCGGCGGCGCGCGGTTCGTCGCTTCTTCGCTTTCGCAAAGCCCCTTGATGACGCGCTCGACGTCGCCGACATGGGCGCAACCCCGGAGCAGGCGCTTCACTCGCAGCGCGAACTGGGCCGCATCAATGCCGCCATCGCGATGCTCCCTACCAATCTCAAGGATGTGCTGCTGCTCCGCACCATCGAGCAGATGAGCCAGGCGGAGGCGGCGCAGGTGCTGGGCATTACCGAAAAGGCGGTCGAAACGCGCCTGTATCGCGCCCGCGCGAAACTGACGGAAATTTTGAGGGATTGAAGCTGCACCCGCGTATGAAGGGGCATGAGCAACCTGTCCCTCGATCGTCGCACCTTCTTCAAAGGCGCCGCCGCCCTCACGCTCGCGCAGGCTTTCCCCGCCTGGGCGCGTAGCGGGACGCCCGGCCTGCGACCTGCGCCCGGAGTCCTGTCGGGCGAGACGATCGCGCTGACCGTGGGGGAAAGCCATTTCGGCACCGGCGGGCGGTCCGCCCATGCCGTGACCATCAATGGCACCGTTCCCGCGCCGCTCATTCGCCTGAAGGAAGGCCAGACTGTCCGCCTCGCCGTCACCAACCGGCTCAGGGAGGACACGTCGATCCACTGGCACGGCCTCATCCTTCCCTTCCAGATGGACGGCGTGCCCGGCGTCAGCTTCCCCGGCATCCGTCCGGGCGAAACCTTCACCTATGAATTTGCGATCCGCCAGTCAGGCACCTACTGGTATCACAGTCATTCCGGGATGCAGGAGGCGATGGGCCATTATGGCCCGATCGTCATCGACCCGGCCGGTCCCGATCCGGTGCAGGCGACACGCGAACATGTGATCATGCTGGCCGACTGGTCGCCGGTCCATCCCCATGTCCTGCTCAAGCGCCTCAAGCAGATGGGCGGCTATTACAACATGCAGCGCCAGACGCTCGCCGGATTGCTCAAGGGCAGGGACATGCCGCTCAAGGATCGGATGGAGTGGGGCGCGATGCGCATGGACCCCACCGATATTTCCGACGTCACCGGCTCCACCTACAGCTTCCTGGTAAATGGCCACGGGACGGCGGAAAACTGGACGGGCCTGTTCACGCCGGGCGAGCGGGTGCGGTTGCGCATCATCAATGCGTCCGCCATGACGAATTTCAACGTGCGCCTGCCCGGACTTTCCATGACCGTGGTCCAGTGCGACGGCCAGCATGTCCAGCCCGTCGAAACCGATGAATTCCAGATCGGCATCGCCGAAACCTATGACGTGGTCGTCCAGCCAACCGAGGCGAAACCCTATGGCCTGGTCGCCGAGGCCATCGACCGATCCGGCCTGGTCCGCGCGACGCTGGCGCCGCAGATCGGCCTGGTCGCGCCGATCCCGGCCCTTCGCCAGCGCCCTCTGCTCACCATGAAGGACATGGGGATGGACATGTCGGGCATGGACATGGGGCAGGGTGGCGTCATTGATTTGAGCCAGCCGGCCAATGACAGCATGGCAGGCCATAGCATGAAGATGCTCGATCCCTCGGTCGCGCCGAACGTGCCGATGGGGCCGGGGGTCGCCACCCTGTCCTCAATGCCGGCTGATCGTACCGCCGACCGGCCGACGGGGCTGGAGGATGTGGAGCACCGCGTCCTCACCTATGCCGATCTGCGCGCGCTGGAGCCGAACGAGGATGTCCGCACGCCCACCCGCACGCTCGACATCCACCTCACCGCCAACATGGAACGCTATATGTGGTCCTTTGACGGCGTGAAGCTGTCGGAGGGGGCAGAGCGCATTCCCTTCCGCCATATGGAAAGGGTGCGCGTGAACCTGATCAACGACACGATGATGCCGCACCCTATTCATATCCATGGCCATTTCTTCCAGCTCGTGACCGGAGAGGATGCGGCCCACAACCCGCGCAAGCATACAGTGAACGTCCTGCCGGGCGGCAGGATCAGCTTTGATCTTACCGCCGACGCGATCGGCGACTGGGCCTTTCACTGTCACATGCTGATGCACATGCACGCCGGGATGATGCGCGTCGTCACGGTTCGTCACGAGGGAGATGCGGCATGAAGCGCCTGACTGCCGCTGTCGCTCTGTTGCTGGCCGGTATCGCCATGCCCGCTCTCGCACAGACCGAACCGCCGATGGATCATGGGCAGATGAACCATGAGCAGATGGACCATAGCGCGCACCAGGCGCCGCCGGCCGAGGAAGCCGCGGCGGGGGACCAGGCTGCCAATCCCCACGCCGGCCATGGCGCGCCCGCGTCGGACGCCACCATTCCACAGGGCGTCGCGCCGCCTGTCGCGACCGACTATGCCGCCGAAGCCTTCTACGCCCCCGAAGTGATGGCCCGCGCCCGCGCCGCCTTGCGCAAGGAAAGCGGCGGCATGATCTTCTCGCAACTGATGGTCGATCGGCTGGAATATCGCGCGCAAAAGGGTGCGGATGGCTATCATTGGGAAGGGGAAGGCTGGATCGGCGGCGACATCAACCGCCTCGCCATCAAGTCGGAAGGGGAGGGCGAAGTCGGCGGGCCGCTCGAAAGCGCCGAGGTGCAGGCGCTTTACAGCCGCGCCATCGACCCCTGGTGGAACCTGGTCGCGGGTGTCCGCCACGATATCCGTCCACAACCCCAGCGCAGTTATGCGACGATCGGCATCGAAGGCCTCGCGCCCTACTGGTTCGAGGTCGAGGCGCAGGCGTTCCTTTCCGACAAGGGGGACGCCCATCTGCGGGTCGAGGGCAGCTACGACCAGCGCCTCACCCAGCGCCTGATCCTGCAACCCGCCGCCGAAGTGAACATCGCCGCGCAGGACGTGCCGGAACTGGGCATCGGATCGGGGATCTCGAACGTCGAACTCGGGTTGCGGCTGCGTTACGAATTTGCGCGTGAATTCGCGCCCTATGTCGGCGTCAACTGGGAACGCAGCTTCGGCGACACCGCCCGCTACGCCCGCGCGGCGGGGGAAGGGGTGTCGGCCACCAGTCTGGTGATGGGCGTGCGCTTCTGGTTCTAGAGCAAAAAACGATGCCACAACTAAAAACGGGAGCGCGCGTCCTGCGTCCGATTTAACCCAGCGCGCTGGATCAAATGAACAGGAAGTCGGCGACGGTGAAGTTCGCCGCCATCAGCGTGCCGGATGGGTCGCCGATCTCGATGCCGAAGCGCACGCCGTCGCCCGTCGTCACCCACAGCGCGACATCGCCATCGGCCTGATCCTGCGCGAACACCGTGCCGGGACTACCTGAATTGCTGAACTGCGTCACGCCCAGCTTCTCCAGCACGATTCGGTCGATCCCGTCCTGAAAATCATCGATGCGGTCGCCGCCGTCCAGCGCGCCCGCGCCCTTGAATACGAAGCGGTCGGCCCCTTGGCCGCCCCACAGCCGGTCCGCGCCCAGCTCGCCGAACAGCAAGTCGGCGCCAGCGTCGCCGAACAGTGCATCGGCATCATTGCCGCCGAACAACTGATCGTCGTCCTCGCCGCCCTGAAGCCGGTCCAGGCCGGACCCGCCGAGCATCACATCTGATCCGCCTTCGCCCGTCAATATGTCGTCATCGGCGCCGCCATTCAGCAGGTCGTTGCCGTCCCCGGCCTCGATCAGGTCGTCGCCCGCGCTGCCCAGAAGCTGGTCGTTGCCCCACTCCGCCGATAGGATGTCGTTCCCGGCGCCTCCGTCGAGCTGATTATGGCCATCGCCGCCATCGACCCGGTCGTTGCCGTCGCCGCCATAGACGCGGTCGTCGCCGGCCTCGCCCTTCAGCGCGTCGTTGCCGCCCTCGCCATGGATGATGTCGTTGCCGTCGCCGCCCGATACTGCCTGATTGGTCAGCAGTCCGGTGGCGGGATTGATCTCGTCGAGAAAGCCATCCGCATCATCGCCGGCGTAGATGGTGTCATTGCCCGCACCCGCATCAAGATAGTCGCGCCCGGCGCCGCCATAGATGGTGTCGTCGCCGATGCCGGCAACGATCATGTCATGGCCCGAGCCGCCATCGACAACATCGTTACCGTCCTTCGCGTCCAGCCGGTCGTTGCCTGAACCGCCTCGCAGCACATCATTGCCCGGGCCGCCATCCAGCCCGTCATTGCCATCGCCGCCATCCAGCAGATCGGCCCCATCCGCCCCCTTCAGGAAGTCGTCGCCGGGCTGACCATAGAGCTTGTCGTCGCCGTCCCCGCCGAAAATCTGGTCATTGCCAAGGCCCGCTGAAATGACGTCGTTCCCGGCGTAGCCCTGGATCAGATCCGCGAGCGTGGAACCGATGAGCGTGTCATTCTTGTTGGTCCCCAATATGTTCATGACGGCCAGCCATTGGAGTGAAGGCGTCGCGCAGACGCCAATAGCGTGACCAGAATGGCTTTCCCGCGCTGGCCGGGCCAGTACGCAGACGGATGGTGTCCGATGGTTCAGTGCCGCGGCACGATCAGTTCAGATGGCGCTCCGCCAGCGCGACATGCAGCCGGACACCCAGTTCCAGCACATCATCGTTGAAATCATAATGCGGATTGTGCAGCGGCGCCGACCCTTCGGGCCTGGCCTGCCCCAGCCAGATATAGGCTCCCTTGCACGCCTGCAGCATGAAGGCGAAATCCTCGGACGTGAAGGCCGGATCGGGCGCCAGTCGCGCCTCGCCCACGGTCGCCGCGGCGGCCAGCGCTTCCTGCGCGGCCTCCGCATCGTTGATCGTCGCGGGATAATAACGCTGATAGTCGACCGTTGCCGTCAACTCGCCCGCTTGCGCCACGCCCGCCGCAATCTGCCGGATCGATTCCTCGATGCGGTCCTGCACCGCCGGATCGAAGGTGCGGACCGTGCCGCCGATCGTCACCAGTTCGGGGATCACATTATGGGTATGCCCGCCATGGATTTGCGTGATCGACAATACGGCCGATGCTGTCGGCGCGATCCGGCGCGACACGATGGCGTTCAGTTGCTGCACCAGGGATGCCGCAGCCAATATGGCATCGGGCGTATCCTGCGGGATGGCGGCATGGCCGCCGCGCCCCTCCAGCCGGATCTCGAACTTGTCGGCCGCGCCCATGATCGGGCCGGGACGGGTCGCGATCGTGCCGGCGGGCAGGTCGGGCCAGTTGTGCAGGCCGAACACCCGGTCGCAGGGGAAGCGATCGAACAGCCCTTCCTTCACCATCTCGCGCGCGCCGCCCTGGCCTTCCTCGGCGGGCTGGAAGAAGAAATGGACGGTTCCGTCGAAATTGCGGCTGCGGCTCAGATGCTGCGCCGCGCCCAGCAGCATGGCGACATGGCCGTCATGGCCGCACCCATGGAAGGTGCCGGGCGTCTTGCTGGCATAGGGCAGGTTGGTCTGCTCATGGATGGGCAGAGCGTCCATGTCGGCGCGCAGGCCTATACTGCGCGACGACGTGCCGTTCCGCAGAACGCCGACGACGCCGGTCCGCCCGATCCCCTCATGCACCTCCAGCCCGAGCGCGCGCAGCTGCTCGGCGATCCTCGCCGCGGTGCGATGCTCGCAGAAACCAAGCTCGGGATGGGCATGGATGTCGCGGCGAAACGCGACGAGCGGTTCGATCAGGTCGGCAATGTCGGTCATGCTTGGAAACCTAGCCCTATCGCTGTTCGCCGAACAGATGCTGGATCGGATAATGATGCTTGATGAAGGGCGACTTGATCACGACATAGCTGAAATATTTCTCGATGCCGTAGTCGCTCTCCAGCATCCCTTCGATGATCGACTGATAATGCGCCACGCCGCGCGTCACGAATTTCAGCAGATAATCGTAACCGCCGCTCACCAGGTGACATTCGACGATCTCGTCCAGCTTGCGGATGCGCGTTTCGAACCGCGAAAAGTCGCCGGCGCGATGCTCGGTCAGCGTCACCTCGGTAAAGACGGTCAGATATTCGCCCAGCTTGTGCAGGTTGATATGCGCGCCATAGCCGGTGATGTAGCCTGCCTTCTCCAGCCGCTTGACGCGGGTCAGGCAAGGGCTGGGGGACAGGCCCACTGCGTCGGCCAGCTCGACATTGGTGATGCGGCCGGATTGTTGAAGCTGCGTGAGGATCTTGAGGTCGATCCTGTCCAGTCGTGGTCCGCCCAGCATATCCCTGCTCCCCCTTCGTCTTATCCCACCGCCGCGCGAATATCGGCTTCTTCGAGCAGATCGTCCAGCGTCTTGCGGATGCGGGCGAATATCTCGTCCATCTCCGCGTCGGACGCGCAGAGCGCCGGCGCGAGGCCGATGATATTGTCGGCGAAGGCCCGGAAGATGACGCCGTTCTGATAGCCTTTTTCGAACAGCCGGTCGGCGAGTTTCAGCGCGGGATCGAAGCGCGTCTTCCCGCCCTTGTCCGCGACCAGCTCGATCGCGCCCAGCAGCCCGCGGCCCCGCGTGTCGCCGACCATCGCATGGTCGGCAATGCCCGCCAGCCCGGCGTCGAAGCGCGCGGCGACCTTCTGCCCGTTCGCCAATATGCCGCCATCGGTATAGAGGCGCAGCACTTCCAGGCCCACGGCCGCGCTGACGGGATGGCCGGAATAGGTCGCGCCATGGCCGATGGCGAGGTCCGGCGCGGCGCCATTGGCGATGCCCTGATAGATCTTGTCCGACATCAGCAGCGCGCCCATCGGCACATAGCCGGCGGTCAGCCCCTTGGCCAAAGTCATCAGGTCCGGCGTCACGCCCTCGGCCTCGCAGGCGAACATCGGCCCGGTGCGGCCGAAGCCGGTGATGACTTCATCGGTGACGAAGAGAATGTCCAGCTCGGTGCAGGCGTCGCGCATCGCCTTGAGCCAGCCGACCGGCGGCACGATGACGCCGCCCGATCCCTGGATGGGCTCGCAGAAGAAAGCGGCGACATTGTCCGCGCCCAGCTGCGCCACCTTGTCCTTCAACTCCTGCACCGATCGCGCGATGATCGCAGCGTCGTCGCCCTCCAGCTCGCTGCGATAGGGGTAGGGGGAGGCGATATGATGCTGCCAGCGCAGCGGTAGGTCGAAGCCGCGATGGAAATTGGCGAGCGCCGTCAGCCCCGCGCCGGTGCTGCTCGACCCATGATAGCCGCGCTCCAGGGCGATGAACTGCTTCTTCGCCGGCTTGCCGATCGCGTTATGATAGTGCGTGATGTAGCGGATCGCCGAGTCCACCGCGTCCGACCCGCCCAGCGTGAAATAGACATGGTCCAGTCCCTCGGGGCTGAGGTCGACCAGCCGCTGCGCCAGCTTCACCGCCGGCTCGCTGCCGAAATGGAAATAGCCGGTGGCGTAGGGCAGGCGACGCATCTGTTCGGCCGCCACTTCTGCTATGCTGTCCTGGCCATAGCCGACATTGACGCACCACAGGCCGGCAAAGGCGTCCAGCACTTCCTTGCCGTCGATATCCGTCAGCCACATGCCCTTGCCGCTCTGCAACAGCGTCGCTCCGCGCGCCTCATGCCCGCGAAAGGAAGTGACGGGGTGGATCAGGTGATCGCGGTCGATGTCCAGCAGGGACCGGTTGGATTGCAGCGTCATCGGGGGGCTCGCTGTTGTGGTCATGGAGGTCAGCCTATCCTTATGCCGCGGGGCGAAAGCCCGATATGGGGCGAACAGGCATCGTCCCCGGCTTTTATCGCGAACCGGCGCGGCATATTCTGCCGCGCCGGTTCCCCGGCGTCAGGAGAGCGCGTCGGCGATCGCCTTGCCGCACTCTTGCGTGTTGGCCTTGCCCTTGAGGTCGCCGGTGCGCAGCCCCGGTTCGGCCAGCACCGTCTCGACCGCGCGCATGATCGCGGCGGCGGCCTCCGCCTCGCCCAGATGCTCCAGCATCATCGCCGCTGACCAGATCTGGCCGACCGGATTGGCGATGCCCTTGCCCGCTATGTCCGGGGCGGACCCATGGACCGGTTCGAACAGAGAGGGCGCGGTGCGGTCCGGGTTGATATTTCCCGATGGTGCGACGCCGATCGTGCCGGTGCACGCCGGGCCGAGGTCGGAGAGGATGTCGCCGAACAGGTTGGACGCCACCACCACGTCGAAGCGATCCGGGTTCAGCACGAACTGCGCGGTCAAGATGTCGATATGATATTTGTCGTGGGTGACGGTCGGATAGTGTTTCGCCATCTCCTCGACCCGCTCGTCCCACCAGGGCATGGTGATGGCGATGCCGTTGGACTTGGTGGCCGACGTGACATGCTTGCGATCCCGCGTCGCCGCCAGTTCGAAGGCGTAGCGTAGCACCCGGTCGGTGCCGTGCCGCGTCATCACCGTTTCCTGGATCACCACCTCGCGCGGGGTGCCGGGGAACATCTTGCCGCCGACCGAACTATATTCGCCTTCCGTATTCTCGCGCACGACCCAGAAGTCGATGTCGCCCGGCTCGCGCCCGACCAGCGGACAGGGCACGCCGGGCATCAGCCGGACGGGGCGCAGATTGACATATTGGTCATATTCGCGGCGGAACTGGAGCAGCGAACCCCAGAGCGAGACATGATCGGGCACCGTATCGGGCCAGCCCACGGCGCCAAAGAAGATCGCGTCGGGGTTGCCGATCCGCTCCTTCCAGTCGTCCGGCATCATCTGGCCATGGCTGGCATAATAGTCGCAGCAGGCGAAATCCTGCCACGTCTGATCGATGGAAAAGCCGTAAAGGCCCGCCGCGCGCTCCAGCACGCGAATGCCCTCGGGCATGACTTCCTTGCCGATGCCGTCGCCGGGGATGACGGAGATGGAATAGTTGCGCGAGTTCGCCATTAAAATCTCCCGTTCGGGCTGAGCCTGTCGAAGCCCTCTATTTTTTAAGAAGAAATGCGCTTCGATATTCAAACGAGGCAAGCGACTCGTTTGAACAGCGCGAACGGACTAGAAGCAGGTTTACAGCTTCAGCCCTGCAATATGGAACGCCTTGGTCTCCAGATATTCCTCGATCCCCGCATGAGCGCCCTCGCGGCCGAGGCCCGACATCTTGACCCCGCCGAAGGGCGCGACCTCCATCGCGATCGACCCGCTGTTGAGCGCGACCATGCCCGCCTCCAGCCGCTCGGCGACGCGGAAGGCGCGATGGAGATTCTCGGTGTAGAAATAGCTGGCGAGGCCATAGCTGGTCGCATTGGCCAGCTCGATGCCTTCCTCTTCATGGGTGAAGCGGAACAGTGGCGCGACCGGGCCGAACGTCTCTTCCTCTGCCAGCCGCATATCCCGCGTCGCGCCGGTCAGCACCACCGGGGTCGCGAAGCGCGCGCCGCTCGCGCCATCGGGCGCCTGCGCGAAGATCGTGGCGCCATGCGCCAGTGCATCCTCTACATGCGCCTTCACCTTCTCGGCCGCCGCGGCGTTGATGAGCGGGCCGATCGTGCTGCCCGCCATGTCGCCCGGTGCGACCTTCAATGCGCTCACGGCCCTCGCCAGCTTCTGAGCAAAGGCATCATAGACGCCGTCCTGCACCAATATGCGGTTGGCGCAGACGCAGGTCTGGCCTGCATTGCGGAACTTGCTGACCATGGCGCTGGCGACGGCGATGTCCAGGTCGGCATCGTCGAACACGATCAGCGGCGCATTGCCGCCCAGTTCGAAGCTCACCCGCTTGATGGTGTCCGCGCATTGCCGCATCAGCAGCGAACCCACGCGCGTCGATCCGGTGAAGGACAGCTTCCGCACGACCGGACTCGCGGTCAGCGCCCCGCCGATCGCGGCGGGCATACCCGTGACGATGCTGAACACGCCTGCCGGGAAGCCCGCCTCCTCCGCCAGCTTCGCCAGCGCCAGCGCGCTGAAGGGCGTCATTTCGGAGGGCTTGACCACCACCGGGCAGCCCGCGGCAAGGGCCGGGGCGCATTTGCGCGTGATCATCGCCGCCGGGAAATTCCAGGGCGTGATGGCCGCCGACACGCCGACCGGCTCCTTCATGACGAGGATGCGGCGATTGGCCTCGGGCGCGGGAATGATCCCGCCGTCGATCCGCCGCGCTTCCTCGGCAAACCATTTGATGAAGCTTGCCGCATAGCGGATCTCGCCCTCAGCTTCCGCGATCGGCTTGCCCTGCTCGGCGGTCATGATCCGGGCCAGGTCGGCCAGATTGTCCAGCACCAGCGTGTGCCAGCGCTCCAGCAGCGCCGCGCGGTCGCCCGCCGTCCTGGCGCGCCATGCCGGCCATGCCGCTTCGGCCGCGGCGATCGCTGCCTGCGTGTCGGCCTCGCCGCAATCGGGAACGGTCCCGATGATCGCGCCGGTCGCGGGATTGTCGACCGCCACGGTCGCGCCCGACGCAGCCCCGGCCCACTGACCGCCGATGAAGGCCTGCTGGACAAAGAGGGCGGGATTGTTGAGCGAGAGGGTCATCCGAGCGCCTGCGTAGTGAGAGAGAAGGTCATGACCGACGGGTCGGTCGCGGGCAGGGGGCCACGGATCATTCGCATCACCCGACCGACGCAGGGCAGGCCGAGTTCGTCGAGCCAGGCTCCCAGGCCGCTTTCCTCCGGTATGTCGAGCCGGCAGAACATCCCTGCATTGGACCCCAGCCAGTGCGAGATCAGCGCCTTGGCCCCGCCCGTATCCGGCGCGACGGTCGGGCCTACCACATAGCCGCGCCCGAACCGGCGGAATAGCGCAAAGCCCACCGGCTCGTTGCTGCGGGTCAGCACCACGCCCTGAGCGCCGGGCACCAGCGCGTCGAGCAGCGCGTCGCGATTCATGCCGGTCGCTCGCCGGGCCAGACTGTAGAGCGTCGGCATATCCTTGGCGCCCAGCGGCCGCACCCGTTCTTCGGGGATCAATTGCGCCATCGGCACGGCGAATGCCGCGCCCTGATGCTGGAACACCGGGCCGATCGCCTCGAACCCCAGCTTGCGATAGAGCGGCGCACCCTCGTCGGTGGCGTTGAGCAGCACGGTGCGATCGCCCAGATCGTTCAGCACCGCGTCCATCAGCCGGCGGCCGATGCCCATGCCCTGCGCGCGCGGCGACACGATCACCATGCCCAGCGTTGCCGCCTCTGTGCCGTAGAGCCAGGCCATGGCCGTACCGATCACTTCACGCTGATTGTCCGGGCCGTCCCGCTCGGCGACATAGCCGAAGCCCAGGCTCAGCAGCATCTCCCAATCCTCGATGCGGTGCGGCCATTTCTGCTCGCTGGAAAGATCGTGGGCGGCGGCCAGATCCTGCGCGGTCATGCGCCGCAGGTCCACCATCGCCTCTATGCCTGTCGCCATGCGTCTTGCTCCTTGGCGGGAAGGGGGCGCCCGCCGCTTCATCGGAATCAGTGGGCGGACATTAGGAGGCCGCGCCAAGCATTGGCTGCTGCCTTCACATTATTTTTGGAAGATTATCGCGCACATTTTCCAGCGCAACTGCAACAAATGCCGCCACGCGCCTTTATCCTGCCGTGACGCCCGCAAGAGGAGATATGCGCCGTGTCCGGTTTCGACCCCGATCAGATCAGCCTTGCCAGCGCGCATAATTTCATCGGTGGCTGCCGTGTCGCCGGGCGTGGCCCGTCGATCAGCGTTCTGCGCCCGTCCGACGGCCGGGTGCAGGCGGAACTGGACAGCGTGGATGCCGATCAGCTGGGCGAAGCGGTCGAAAATGCGCAGGCCGCCTACAAGTACAGCGGCTGGGCGCAGACCGATCCGCGCGGGCGGATGAAGGTGCTGCGCCGCTGGGCCGACCTGATCGAGGCGGATGCCGCGACCCTCGCGCCGCTCGAAGCGCTCGGCTCGACCCGCACGATCAACGAAATCAACGCCTGGGATGTGAGCTACACTGCCGAAACCATCCGCTTCTTCGCCGAATGGGCGGACAAGGTCGGGGGCGAAGTCGCGGCGACCACGCCCGACAAGCTGGGCCTTACCATCGCCGAACCCTATGGCGTGGTCGCGGCGATCGCCCCGTGGAACCTGCCGCTGGTGATGGCGGGCTGGAAAATCGCGCCGGCCATTGCGGCGGGCAATTCGGTGGTCCTCAAGCCCTCGGAAATGACGCCTTTCAGCATCGTGCGCCTCGCTGAACTGGCGATCGAGGCCGGGCTTCCGGCTGGCATCTTCAACATCGTCCAGGGCGACGGCCGGTCGGTCGGCGATCCGCTGGTGCGCCGTCCCGAAGTCGCAAAGGTCACCTTCACCGGATCGACCGCCACCGGCGCTGCGATCATGACCGCCTGCGCCCAGACCGGGCCAAAGCCGGTGACGCTGGAACTGGGCGGCAAGAGTCCGCAGATCGTCTTTGCCGATGCCGCGGTCGACAAGGCGGCGGCGATCGTCGCCCGCGCCATCACCTTGAACGCGGGCCAAGTCTGCGTCGCCGGATCGCGACTGCTGGTGCAGGACAAGGTGGCCGATCAGGTGATCGATCGCATCCTTGCCGCCTTTGCAGCGCACAAGGCCGGCCCGACCTGGCGCACCGACACGACGCTCGGCCCGATCATTTCCGAAGGCCAGCTGGATCGCATCGACGGCATCGTCAAGCGCGCGATCAGCGATGGCGCGAAGGTGCTGGCGGGCGGCGGGCGCGCCACCGCGCCGCAGGAGGGCAGCTATTTCGCCCCGACCCTGCTCGCCAATGTCGACCAGAGGAGCGAGGCGGTGCAGGGTGAAATCTTCGGGCCGGTGCTGACCGTCCAGACCTTCGCCGACGAAGCGGAAGCCTATGCGCTGGCCAATGACAGCGCCTATGGCCTGGCCGCCGGGGTCCATACCGCAGACGTGGCGCTGGCGCTCCGCGCCACCCGCGCGCTGGAGGCCGGCACGGTGTGGGTCAACCGCTATGGCCGCAGCAACGACTTCATCCTGCCGACCGGCGGCTATAAACAGTCCGGCATCGGCAAGGATCTCGGCCGCGAAGCCTATGTCGCCAATCTCAAGACCAAGACGGCCTTGATCGAATTCTGACGCAACTCAGTTGAAACCATTGCTCATGGCCAACGCGTCCAGATCGCGTGGGCCATGGAATGACACGCACGACCACCACGTCCGTGCCGGAAAACTGATAATGGGCGGCGTAGGAACCATGAACCAATGCCCGAAGCCGCACCGCCAGATCGTCGCGCGAAGGGTCGGACAGGGGGAAAGGCCTGCAAACGCTCCGGCGGTGATTGCAGGGACTGGGCATAGCGCGTCGCGCGCCTTTCCGACCCTTCCATGGCGATGTGAGGCCAGATATCGGCCACAGGTCGACTTCCGCTGTTTCGGTCAGGCGGAGCGGGTATCGGCTAACAGAGCCCTTCCGCGTGCGACAATGGCGCCGGCGTCAAACGGTTTCACCCGACCGGCGGCGATATCGGCCAGCCCCTTGTCGATGTCGTTCCTCAGCGCTTTTATGAACGCTGCCCTTTCGGCGGGCATCGTCACGGTCATTCGTTCGATCGTGGACATGGATGCACGCCTCATAAATCATATTCATTGAGGCGTCGGCAAAGCTGAATGGGTGCTGGTCAATCCACCGCAAATCGCGCGATCCTGTATGGCTCCATCGGAATATCCGTGGCGCCCTTCGCGATGATCTCCGCCATTGTCTCGCCCACGCCCGGCCCGATCTGGAAGCCCGATCCCGAAAAGCCGAAGGCGTAATAAAGGCCGCTGGTCGTCGCGCTCGGACCCATCACCGGCTGGCTGTCGGGCATATAGCCCTCGATGCCGGACCAGACGCGGATGATGTTGAGCTTTCCGAGTGCCGGCGCCAGACGCCGTATCTGCCTTAGCTGGCTCAGCGTGTTCTGCGGCTCGACATAGGCGCGATACTGGTCGGGGAAGGAGGGTCCGCGCGTACTGCCGCCCAGCACGATGTTGCCGCGCGCAACCTGGCGGAAATAGACCGTCTCCTCCTCCAGCGGCGTCATCACCCCGACCGCCGGGGGAATCGCATAGGGGACCGGCTCGGTGACGCTCATGTTCGGGCCGCGCGGCGTGATCGGCACCGGCTCGCCAAATTGCGAGGACAGCGCGTTGCCCCACGCCCCCGCGGTGATCAGCAGGATCGGCGCGCGGAACGTGCGTCCGTCCGCCGCCGTGACGATAAAGTCCTCGCCTATCTTCTGCGCGTCCACGATCTGCGTATTTTCATGGATCACAGCGCCCAGCCGCGCCGCCGCCCGCGCGAAAGCGGGCGCGGCCAGGCGCGGATTGGCATGGCCGTCCAGCGCCGAATAGGAGCCGGCCAGCACGTCCGGCCCGAAAAAGGGAAATTTGTCGCGCAGCGCATTGCCGCTCAGCAGTTCAAGGTCCAGCCCCTCCAGCCGCGCCTTGTCGGCATAATCCTCCATCGCGCCGACCAGTTCGGGCCGCTCGCGATAGCAGACGCGGATATGCCCCGACTGGAGATATTCGACATCCGCGCCCAGCAGCTCGCGCGACTTGCGCCAGATGGCGATGGCGCGGTTGGCGAGCGGCAGCTGATGGATCGGCCGTCCCTGCCGCCGGACATTGCCGAAATTGGTCCCGCTTGCCTGCCGCCCGATCAGGTCGGTCTCCAGCAGCGTGACAGACATTCCGTGTCCGCGCAGGAACAGCGCGGCCGATGATCCCATAAGTCCGCCACCTACGATGATGACGTCGCTCGCGCCGCTCACTTTTCGTCTCCGATGCCAATGCTGAGTGGCTTGACCGGCGCCTGTCCGCGCAGGCGGCCCACCTGCTCCACCGGGACGCTCGCTTCCGCCGCGATCAGCTCGGCCGCGGCAAGGCCGCAATAGCGGCCCTGGCACCGGCCCATGCCGACGCGGCTGAACGCCTTGGCCCGATTGGCTTCCTTGGCGCCCGTCTCGCGCATCACGGCACGCAGGTCGCCCGCCGTCACGCCCTCGCAACGGCACAGGATCGCCTCGTCGGGGAGTGCAGCGGCCTGGCTCGCAGGCCAGGGGAAGGCTTTGGCGAGGCCGCGCGCGAACTTCGCATAAGTGCCTACATCGCCGCGCAGGCTCGCCATCTCGCCCTTGTCCACCGGCAGGCCCAGATCCGCCAGCGCCGCCAGCGCCGCCAGCTTCCCGCTCGCCTCGGCCGATCGCGCGCCCAATATCTTCGCGCCATCGCCTGCCAGATAGACGCCCTCCACGCTCGACCGTCCGTCGCCGTCGCGTTCCGGCAACCATTGCCGCGTGCCGGAATCGAAGGCGAAGGCGCAGCGGGCGAGATCGGCCAATTGCGTTTCGGGCCGCAGATGATAGCCCATCGCCACCGCGTCGCAGGCGATGCTCCGTTCCTTGCCAGCGCCGTTACGGAACCGCACGCCGCTCACGCCCGTATCGGACTCGCCAAGGATCTCGACCGGCGTCACGCCCAGATGCACGGCCACGCCCGCCTGTTTCAGCGCCTGGGTCAGCCTGACGCCGTTCCACAGCACCGACGGCACCGCCAGCAGGTCGGGCAACGCCTTGACCCGCGCCGAAAAGGGTGAGGTGTCCAGCACGGCGGCCACATCCGCACCCGCCTCCACATATTGGCTGGCGACCAGATAGAGCAGCGGCCCCGACCCCATGAACACCACGCGATGCCCGATCGACACCGCCTGGCTCTTGAGCGCGACCTGCGACCCGCCCAGGCTGTAGGTGCCCGCATAGTGCCAGCCCTTGACCGGCATCAGCCGGTCGGTCGCCCCGGTGCAGAGCAACAGCGCGTCGAAGGGCAATGCCTCCTGATCTGTCTGGTTCGCCGTCCACACATGCCGGTCGGCGATGTTCCAGACCAGCGTTTCGGGCCGATAGTCGATCTGCTCCCGGATCGCGTCGAATGTGCCATGCACTGCCTGCGCCCGGTCCGCCTCGGTGCCGTAGAGCTTCGCATAGGGCCGGGTGAAATGATCGGGCTGGCGGCGATAGATCTGCCCGCCGTCGCGCCGTCCTTCGTCTATGACCACCGGCCGCAGCCCCGCCGCGACGCAGGCTTGCGCCGCGCGCGTGCCGGCGGGACCGGCGCCGACGATGATTATGCGTGGCTGGGCCATGATGCCTCCGGCTGGCTGGTAACGATGCGCTGGCCGGGCGCCGCCAGCGTGGAGCAGGCACGCAGCCGCTCGCCCTTTTCGGTCCAGACCCAGCAATCCTGGCAGGCGCCCATCAGGCAGAAGCCGGCCCGCATTTCCGGCCCGAACTCGCTCTGGCGCAGCGTGCCGCCATTGGCGAGCAGGGCCACCATCAGCGTGTCGCCCTCCAGCGCCTCTACGGCTTGACCATCCACATGCAGGGTCACAGGCGGGCGGTCGGTTTCGCCCAGTCGAACGAACCGGCTCATGACGGACACAGGCTTTCTTCTCCAAGATGGCAGAGGATGCGGCTGCCCTTATCCAGGGGATGGCGGGGCGGCGGGGTGATGTTGCACAGGCCGTCCACCCGCGCGGCGCAGCGGGGCAGGAAACGGCAGAGGTCGGGATGGTCCCCGGCCGCGCCGATCGGCGGCGGTCGGCGTCCGGCATGGCTTTCCTCCAGCCAGCCCGCCCGCATTTCCGGCACGGAGCCGATCAGCAGGTCGGTATAGGGGTGGAAAGGGGCCGTCTGGAAGGCGGCGCGTGGTCCCATCTCCACCATCGTGCCCGAATAGAGGACGAGGATGTCGTCGCAGATCGCCCGCACGGTCGAGATGTCGTGGCTGATGAACATCGTCGCGATGCCCAGTTCGCGCCGCAACTCCGCCATCAGGTCGAGGATCGCCGCACCCACGACGGTGTCCAGCGCCGACGTCACCTCGTCGCACAGGATCAGCTGCGGGTCCGCCGCCAGCGCCCGGGCCAGGTTGACGCGCTGCTTCTGCCCGCCCGACAATCCGCCGATGTTGCGGTCGATGAGGCTCGCGGGCAGGCGAATGAGGTCCAGCAGCTCCAGCACGCGCAAATGCGCGGCATTGCCCTTCAACCCATGGTAGAAGGCCAGCGGCCGCTCCAGAATTTGCCCTACGCTATGCGCGGGATTGAGCGCGGTATCGGCATTCTGGAATACCAGCTGCACGCGGCGGAACTGTTCACGACTGCGACCGGCCAGCCCTGGCGGCAGCGGTTCGCCGTCCAGCAGCACCTGCCCGCTCGCGGGCGGCAGCAGCCCGGCGATGACCCGCGCGATGGTCGACTTGCCCGACCCGGATTCGCCGATCACGCCCAGGGTCGCGCCCCGCTCGATCGTCAGGTTGATGTCGCGCAGTACCGGAATGCGCGGGCGGCCATCCTTGCCGATCTTGCCATAGCCTGCCGTCAGCCCCCGAATTTCCAGCAGCGGCGCGGCGGGCAGTTCGGCCTTGTCCGGCGCGGGCCGGATCGCCGGCCGCGCGGCGGCCATCAGCGTTTTCGTATAGTCGTCGGCGGGGCTGTGCAGGATTTGCGCCGCTGCGCCGGCCTCGCGGATGCGGCCCTGGCTCAGCACCACGATCTGGTCGGCCATCTGCGCCACGACCGCCAGGTCGTGGGAGACATAGACGGCGGTCGCGCCGCGCTCCAGCACCACCGCCTTGAAAGCGCGCAGCACCTCGATCTGGGTCGTCACGTCCAGCGCCGTTGTCGGCTCGTCCAATATGACCAGTTCGGGATCGGTGATCAGCGCCATCGCCGCCATCAGCCGCTGCAACTGCCCGCCCGACAACTGATGCGGATAGCGCGATCCGATCGTATCGGGGAAGGGAAGGGCGAGGGCGCGGAACAGGTCGACCGCCTTCGCTTCGGCCTGCTCGCGCGGCATCAGGTCGTGGATCAGCGCGGGCTCGATCACCTGGTCCATGATCGTGCGCGACGGGTTGAAGGCGGAGGCCGCGCTCTGGGCGATATAGGCGATGCGATTGCCACGCAGGCTCGCCAGTCCCCTGGCATCGAGCGTGCGGATATCCGAATCGCCCACGCGGATGGAGCCGCCCGCGATTCGAGCGCCCGGCCGGGCATGGCCCAGCAGCGTGAGGGCGATGGTCGTCTTGCCCGACCCCGATTCCCCGATCAGCGCCAGCACCTCGCCGCGCTTCAGGGCAAAATCGATGCCGCTGACGATCGGGAAGGTTTCGCCCTGCGCGTTGCGCGCGGTGACGGTCAGGCCCTTCACCTCGACATGAGGGGACGTCGCGTTCATCGGCCTTTCCCCTTGCCCGCAAAGCCGATCGCGTCGATCAGCAGGTTGACGCCCACGGTCAGCGTCGCGATCGCGACGGCCGGCGCCAATATCGCCAGCGCCCCTTCGCCCAGGCCCGAAATATTTTCGCGCACCAGCGATCCCAGGTCCGCTTCGGGCGGCTGGACGCCGAGGCCCAGGAAGCTGAGGCCTGACAGCAGCAGCACGATGAACACGAAGCGCAGGCCGAAATCGGCGAGCAGCGGGTGGATCATGTTGGGCAGGATTTCGGCGATGGCGATATGGAAACGGCCTTCGCCCCGCGCCTTCGCCACCTGCACATAGTCCATCTGCGCAAGGTTCACCGCCAGCGCGCGCGCGATGCGATAATTGCCCGGAACATAGGTGATCGCCGCGATGATCAGCAGCAGGGCGAGCGATGAGCCGAAGGCCGCCACCAGCACCAGCGAGAAGATCTTGGACGGGATCGAGATCAGCATGTCCATGAAGCGGGACAGCGGCTCATCCACCCTTGGCCCGCCCACGGCGGCGGTCAGGGCGAGCGCCGTGCCGGTCGCGCTCGCCAGCATCGCGGCGGCGGCGGCCAGCGCGACCGTATAGCGTGCGCCCGACAAAAGGCGGCTCAGTACATCGCGCCCCAGATAGTCGCTGCCCAGCCAGTGCGCCGCCGACGACCCGTCGAACACGTCATAGGCGACGAAGGCGCCGACGGGGTAGGGGGCCAGCATCGGCCCGAACAGGGCGGCGAGCAGCCAGAAGAGGACCAGCGCCAGCCCGATCTTGCCCGACAGGGGGAGGGCTTTTGCCCTGGAGAGAGAGACAGCGATCATTGTGCGCGCAGCCTGGGGTTGGCGAGGATTGCGGTGACGTCCGCAATCAGCATCAGAATCAGATAGGCCGCGCAGAAGATCATGGCGCAGGCCTGGAGCAGCGGCATGTCGCGGCTGGTGACGGCATTGACCATCAGGCTGGCAAGCCCCGGATAGTTGAAGATGGTTTCCACGATCACGGCTCCGCCCAGCAGATAGGACAGGCTCAGCGCCATGGCGTTGACAATCGGCGCGATGGCGTTGGGCATGATGTGCTTCAGCACGATCCGCACCGGCGCTACGCCCTTCAACAGCGCCATTTCGACATAGGGCCGGTCCATCTGGTCGATCACCGCCGCCCGGGTCATCCGCGCCATTTGCGCGACCACGATGACGCACAGCGTCAGGATCGGCATGGCGACGCCGCGCAGATAGTCGCCCCAGCTCATGTCGTCGGACACCAGCGCGATGGAGGGCAGCCAGCGCAGCTTTACCGAGAAGATCAGGACCGCGATCGTGGCGACCAGGAATTCCGGCACCGCGACCATCGACAGCGTCGCGATATTGAGCGCCCGGTCGAGCCGTCCGCCGCGGTTCATCGCCGATCCGATGCCGATCGCGAGCGCGACCGGCACCGCGACCAGCGCCGTCAGCGCAGCCAGCAGCAGGCTGTTGGGCAGCCGTTCCGCTATCACCTCCGACACCGGCATATTGGCGACGAGCGACTGGCCCGGATCGCCGCCCACCATCCCCGTCAGCCAGCTGATGTAGCGGATCGGCGCGGGCCGATCGAGGCCCATTTCATGCCGCAGCGCGGCGACCTGTTCGGCGGTCGCACTCTGGCCCAGCGCTTCCTGCGCGGCGTCGCCCGGCAGCAACTGGGCGATGACGAAGATTGTCACCGATACCAGCAACAGGGTCAGCAGCGAGGATGCGAAACGCTTGCCGATCAGGACCAGCGCGGCCTTCAGGCCGCTGGAGGAGGGGGCGCCCGCCATCAGTCTTCCCACCATATATGCTCGGCGAACTGATAGCCCATCAGGCCGCCCAGCGGGACGGAATGCAGTCCCTTCAGCCGCCGGTCATAGCCGTCGAGCAGGCTGATGAAGACCGGGATGCTCGTGCCGCAATGATGATAGGCCAGCTCCTGCATCTCCCCGTACAGCTGCTTGCGCCGCCCCTGGTCGGCTTCGCCCCGCGCTTCCAGCAGCAGCCGGTCGAAACGGGCATTATTCCATCCGCTCTCGTTCCAGGGCGCGTCGGATTTGTAGAACAGGCTGAACAGCAGGTCGGCGGTCGGGCGCGGGTTGGTGTTGCCGAACCCCATCGGGTGCTTCATCCAGTGGGTAGACCAGTAACCGTCGCCCGGCACCCGGTTCACGGCCAGCTTCAGCCCGACCCGCGCGCCATATTCCTGCAAGATCGACGCCATGTCGACCGACCCGTCCGCCGCCGGAGAGGCATAGACCGGCAGCCGCACGCCGGTCAGCCCCGCGCGCTGCAAATGCCAGCGCGCCTTGTCCAGGTCGAGCGCGCGCTGCGGCAGGTCGGTGCGATAATAGGGATGAAAGGGCGGGATCGGATGATCGTTGGCGATCGTAGCATAGCCGCGATAGAGCGCCCGCTTGATGAGCGGCCGGTCGAACAGATATTTCATCGCCGCGACGAAATGCGGATTGCCGGTCGGCTGCTGGTCCTGCCGCATGATGAGGTTGGTGTAGAGGCCCGACTGCGTTTCCAGAAGGCCGTGCCTGCGCGATGCCATGACCCGCCTGGTTGATCGCGGGTTGATCGCGATGACCAGATGGACGTCGCCCGACAACAGCGCGTTGACGCGGCTGACTTCGTCGGGAATGCCGATCAGCTCGATCTCGTCCAGCCAGGCCTTGCCCGGTTTCCAGTAGTCCGGATTGCGGCGCACCAGCGTCCGCACGCCGGGGCGGAACTGCGTGACCATATAGGGACCGGTGCCGTTGGCGGTCCGGAAATCCTTGGTGCCGGCGCGCAGGATCAGGAAATGCGACTGGGCCAGTATGGCGGGCAGGTCGGCATTGGGACCGGTCAGCCGGATGACGACGTCCAGCGGACCTGCGGCCTTCACCTGTGCGAACTGTTCGGCGATGGTCGCCATCTTGGACCCGATGGCCGCGTCCTTGTGCCGCAGCAGCGACCAGACCACGTCCTGGCTCGTCAGCGTCGCGCCGTCATGGAAGGTCACGCCCCTGCGCAGGCGGACATGCCAGACGATCTGGTCGTCGCTGACGATCCGCTCGGCCAGTGCGGGCCGGGCGATGAGGTCCGCGCCCATGACCGTCAGCCCGCTATAGAGCATGTAATGGCGCACATAGTCGGTCGACAATGCGCCCTTGGCCGGGTCGAGCGTGTCCGCCGTCGAGCTGGACAAGCCGGCGACGCGGATGCGTCCGCCCCGGCGCGGCTTGCTGGCGGCCAGCGCGGCGTCGGGCAGCAGCAGCCCGGCGCCCAGGCCCAAACCTGCGCCGATCAGCCCGCGACGGGAAAGGGAGGCCATCTCGTCCATCAGTGGATCATATCCTGCCATTTGTACCACAGGCCGACGAAGGGGAGGAACCAGGGCTTGCCGAAATGGCCGGGCACGCTCGGCCAGTCGAGGCCGGCCCAGGGATTGGCGCCTGTGTCGCCGCTCATCACCCGCGCCATCGCCTGGCCCATATAGGTCGCCATCTGCACGCCATGGCCGCTATAGCCCATGGAATAGAATATCCCGTCCTGCTCGCCCGCGCGTGGCAGGCGGTCGGCGGTCAGGTCGACCATCCCGCCCCAGACATGGTCCACGCCCACGCCCTTCAGCGCCGGGAAGATGTCGCCCATGGTCTGGATGAGGATGCGCCCGCTCTTCATGTCGGACCGGGGGTCGCTGATCGCGAAACGCGCCCGCCCGCCGAAGATCAGCCGGTCATCGGCGGTCAGGCGGAAATAATTGCCGATATTCTTGCTGGTCACATAGTTGCGCCGATGCGGCAGCAATCGGGCGATCAGCGCGGCGTCCAGCGGCTCGGTGGCGATCACGAAACTGCCGACCGACACGATCCGCCGCCGGAAGAAGCCGAAGGGCGCGGCGGCAGGCGCGCCTCCGGTCGCGACCAGTATCTGCGATGCGGTGACCTTCCCCTTGGGCGTTGTCACCCGCCAGCCGCCGGGCAGCCGGTCCATCCCGCTTACCTCGGCCTGTTCGAAAATCCGTGCGCCGGCGCGGGCCGCCGCCTCGGCCAGGCCGATAGCGAAACGGCCGGGATGCAGCTGCGCGCTGGTCGTCTGGATCAGCGCGCCATGGAAGGCGTCCGATCCCACTTCCTCGGCCATGCGTTCGGGCGGCACCAGCCGGACATTCTCGTCCACCTCGGCCGCCAGCAGGTCGTGTGCGCGGACCAGCTTCTCATAATGCTGGGGCTTGGCCGCCAGCTTCACCCGGCCGCACCGGCGGAAGGCGCAGTCTATGCCCTCCTCCAGCACGATCCGTTCAACCAGATCGACCGCGTCGCAATGGGCGCGGTAATAGGCCTTGGCGATGTCCTTGCCGAACCGGGCGGACAGCGCCCCATAGTCATGCGCCGTGCCATTATTGCACTGGCCGCCATTGCGTCCCGAAGCCTCTCCGGCCACCCGCCCCTGCTCCAGCAGCATGACGCTGGCGCCCTGTCTGGCGAGCGCCAGCGCCGCCGAAAGCCCGGTGAAGCCGCCGCCGATGATGGCGACGTCCACCTTGCCCTCGACCGCGCCCCTGGCCCCGCCGGTGAAGGCGGGGGCGCTTGCCAGCCAGTAGGAGAGGGGGGAGACCGTCATTGCGATCCTACAGGCCCACCACCGCCGGAAGCGCGCCGATATGGGGGATTTCGACATCGCGATAGAAGGCGTTGGACGGTTCATGGCCGCGCCCCACGAATACGCGGCAGCCGAAATGCAGGTCGGTGGCGGTGTTCTGGTCGTAGCGGAAGCTGGACGAGACGTGCATCATCTCTTCCGGCTTCGCGCCCAGCTGGTCGAACATATATTCGAACGCCTGCATACGGGGCTTGTAGGCCTGCGCCATCTGCGCGGTATAGACCGCGTGGAACGGCGCGCCCAGCATCGCGACATTATGGTGGATCTGGTCGTTCATCGCGTTGGAGAGGATGACGAGCGGGATCTTGTCGCCGATCTTGCCCAGGCCGCCCGGCACATCGTCATGCGGACCCCAGGTCGGCACTGCGTTGTAGACCGCGTCGGCGTCCGCCTCGCGATATTCCACCCCCCAGCGCTTGCAGGTGCGCGCGAGCGAATTGCGGATGATCTCCTGATAGGGTTCCCACGGGCCGAGCACCTGGTCCAGGCGATAGGCGCCCCAGTCCTTGCAGAATGCGGGCAGGTCTTCCGCCGCGATGCGATCGGCCATGAAGGCGGTCGCCATCTCGGTCATGCGGAAACGGGTCAGCGTGCCATAGCAGTCGAAGCTGATATATTTGGGCCGGAAATTGGGCATCGGCGGAGCGTCCTTTGCGGGTTCTACGGTTGGCTTGGGAAGCCGTTTGACAGCAGCATTACGACATGGCGGAGCCGGAACATGCGCCCGATATCTTCGGGTGGGGACGCAGATTCACGGCTTTATCGCGATCCTTTCGGCATAGTTTGCCGCGCTCCTGCGAAGGCGGCAATCGGGTCGTTCGGGCATCTGCCGGACAGGCGATCGGGGGAGCAGGGCGGCATGGAATGTCGCCCGTTCAATAGCCCCGGCCACGCGCGACTTCGCCCTCGATCGGCGCGCCTGCCTGATGACGGCGAATGTTGGCGATCAGCGCGCGTGCGGCGCTGTCTGCGCGGGTCATGCTGGCGACATGAGGCGTCAGGATGATGCGCGGATGCGCCCAGAAGGGGTGATCGGCGGGCAGCGGCTCGGGGTCGGTCACGTCCAGGACGGCGCCGGAAAGATGCGCCTCGTCGAGCAACGACAGCAGATCCTGCTCCACCAGATGCCCGCCCCGTCCGACATTGACGAGGGCCGCGCCGCGCGGCAGCAGCGACAGGGTCTTCCGGCACAAAATGCCGCGCGTCTCGTCGGTCAGCGGCAGCAGGCAGATGAGAATGTCGCAGGCCGCCAGGAAATCGGGCAGCGCCGCCTCCCCGGCATGGCAGGTCACGCCTTCCATGGCGCGCGGCGACCGGCTCCATCCCGACAGGGGAAAGCCGAACGGCGCCAGCGCCTTCAGCACTGCCTGACCCAGATTGCCCAGCCCCATGACGCCGATCCGCCGTTCGCCTGCGGATTTGAGCTTGATGGGCGCCCAGCGCGCGTCTTTCTGCGCCTCCCGATAGTCGATCAGGTTCCGGTGCAGCGCCAGCGCCGCCATCGTCGCATATTCGACCATGCCGGCGGCGATGCCCGGCTCGATCATGCGGACGACGCGGATATGCGGCGGCAGGGCGTTCATGTCGAACTGGTCGATGCCGGCGCCGATCGAAAACAGGATTTCCAGATTGGGCAGCCCGGCGATCAGCTCGGCCGACGGCGCCCAGGCCGCCAGATAGCGGATCGTCGCGGGATCATGCGGCTGCGACGCATCGAAAAAGCCGATGTCGCTCGCCTCTGCCGCGAAAATCTCGCGCCAGATGCGGCCGCGTTCGGGATCGGATGTGTAGAGCAGGGTCATGCAGTTACCTTTCGGGTGGGGCGGCGGCGCTGCCGGGCGGCGTGCCACCACATGATCGGGCCGGACACAGCCAGCGCCGCGAGGATGATGGCGACGGCCAGCAGCAGCACCGGCCCGACCGGCGCGATGATGTCGCCCGCATGGATCGGCAGGACGGTCATCCACAATGCGCCGCTCTGTTCGGCGCGGGTCGCGCTGACGATATGGGGCTGCGCGATCGTCACGATCGCGCGATGCACCGCGCGGGCGTTGCGCTCGGGCGCGTGGAAATTGACGATCAAGCGGTCGCCGTCGATCCGCAGGTCGCGCAGGCTGTGATCGGGAAAGGCGGTCTGCGCCAGCATCAGGCTGCGGTCGATCGCGGCTGCGGACGTGGCGACGGCTGTCGGCGCCGGGCTGTCACCGGCCAGTTCGGGCACGATCAGCAGCATCCCGGTGCCGGCAAGGACGATCAGGAAGGCGGCGGCCACGACGCCCACCGTGCGATGCGCCTGCCGCAGCACCATTTGCGGCGCGAGCGTCCAGCGGATGCCGAGCGCCTTGATGATATTGCGCTTGGGCCACCAGAAGCGGAGGCCGCTGACGGCCATGACAAGCAACGCCAGCGCATTGAGCGCGACGACCACCATGCCCGCCTTGCCCGCCATCAGCCGATAATGGATCTGCAACGCCGCCTCGACCGGGAAGGCGGACAGGCCGCCCGCGCGTCGGACTCCGCCACCCGCCGGATCGATGGAGGCGTAGCGGGTGCGGCCCTCGCCATCGCCCAACTGGGCGAACCAGGTGGCATTGTCCGTGTCCGGCGCGAACAGCCGGGTGACATGATGGCCGGGCTGGAAGCGCGCGGCCTGCGCGGCGGCCTCGCCGGCTGATATGGCCGGTCCCCGCGCCTGGCTGGTCATGCCGGCCGGATCGATCATCCGTGCAACCGGCCCGCGATAGAGCAGCAGCGCCCCCGTCAATGCCTGGACGAGCAGGAAGGCCGCCATGGCGAGGCCCGTAAGCCGGTGGATGCGAAGCCATTGCGCGCGGGTCATGATGCGCCTCTTGTCGTCAAAAGAAAAAGGCCGCCGACGTTCCCGAGCTTGGAGGGGGGAACGCCGGCGGCCCGTCGGGACACGCAGTCCCGACGATGCTGCATCAGAAGTCGAAGCTGGCGCGGACCGTGAACGACCGCGGCGTGCCCGGCTGGATCCACAGCGCCGCGTAGGAGCTGGCATAATATTTCTTGTTGAACACATTGTTCACATCGGCCGACAGCTTGATCTGGTCGGTGATGTTGAACGACCCCAGCACCTTGGCGATGGTGTAGCTGGGCAGGAAGAAGGTCGTTGCGGTTTCGCCCAGGCGACGGCCGACATGCGTTACCCCAGCGCCCAGCATCGCTTCATGATCGCCGATCGAGAAATTCTTGAACAGCAGGGCGTTGCCCTGATGCTTGGGAATGTTGATCAGCGGATCGCCCTTCAGGATCTGGAAACCGAAATTGGGGTCCAGCGCGTTCGTCGCCCATTCGGCGTCGGTATAGGCATAGGTCAGGAAGAGTTCGAATCCGGCCGGCAGCTTGGCGTTGAGGTCGAACTCGATGCCCTTGCTCTTGGCTGACCCGACCGGCTTGGAAAAGCCCGCATTGGCCGGGTCGGTGGTCAGCACATTGTCCTTCTTCATCTTGTAGAGCGACACGGTGCTGGTGATCCGGCCATCGGGCGTCACGAACTTGGCGCCGACTTCGTAGGATTCGCTGATTTCCGGCTCGAACGGCTGGCCATCGAAGCCCACGCCGCTGTTCGGGCGGAAACCCTTGCCATAGCTGGCATAGAGCGAAACGCTCTTTGTCGGCTCGAACACCATGCCTGCCATCGGGCTGAACTTGGTGTAGCTCTTCTGCGGGTTGGTGCCGTTCAGGCGCAGGTCGATGTCCTGGCTGAAATCGTCATAGCGCCCGCCGAAGCGCACCTTGAACTGCTCGGTGATCTCGATCTGGTCCTGGGCGTAGATGCCCCAGGCCTTCTGGATTTCGGTGGCGTTCTGGATGACGACATTGGGCGTGGGGCCGACGATCGTATAGTCGGGATTGAAGATGTCGATCGCATAGGACTGATCGGCCGCCACGGGGCGATAACGGGTCTGGAAGGTCTTGATCTTGAACTTGTCCCAGTCCGCGCCGATGCGGATATTGTGGACGATCGACCCGGTCTCCACCTTGCCGCTGATTTCGCCACGGAACACCATATGGGTGGTGCTGTAGTCGCGATAGCGGCGCTGGCGGGTCAGGGTCCGGCCGTCATTGTCGATCCGCTGGCGGCTCAGAACCAGTTCGGGATCGCTCGAAAAGCCCTCGAACGTCGTGTCCTTGTAGCCTGCGCCCAGCATCAGCGTCCAGTCGTCGCTGAAATCATGCTGATATTGCGCCTGATGGCCCAGCACCTCGACCTTGGTCGGGCCGTCACTGGGATTGCCCAGGAAGCGGCTGTTGGGGATCGCGCCCAGATTATAGCTGATCGTGCCATTGGCGTTGACGGTCGGGATCGCCACCACGCCGCGCTCGAACGGCACTTCCTGGTTCACATATTCCATCTCGTAGGTGAAGATGTCCTTCTCGGTCAGCTTCGCCAGGAAGGACGGGGTCAGCGTATATTTGCGTGTTTCCACGGTGTCGCGGAAGCTTTCGGCATCCTCGAACGATCCGTTGAGGCGCACCGCGACGCTGTCGCTCAGCGGCAGATTATAGTCGCCTTCGACCCGGTAGGTGTCCCACCGGCCGGCCGAAACGGAGAAGCTGCCACCTTCCTTGAAGGTCGGCTTCTTGGTGACGATGTTGATCGTGCCGCCCGGCTCGCCGCGCCCGAACAGCGCCGAGTTCGGCCCTTTGAGCACTTCGATCCGCTCGACGTTGGACGCATCGCGCGGACCGCCATAGCCGCGGCCGCCATTGAAGCCGTTGACCAGGAAGCCGCTCGGGAAATTCTCGTCCCCGGCAAAGCCGCGGATCGCGAAGCTATCCCACAGGCCGCCGAAATTATTCTGCCGCGACACGCCGCTCGCCAGTTCCAGCGCGGTGTCGAGCCGGGTGATGTTGAGGTCGTCGAGCAGCTTGCCTTCCAGGAACTGGACCGCCTGGGGGATTTCCTTGACCGGGGTGTCGCCGAAATATTGGCGCTTCAGGCCGGTGACGACGATTTCGCCATCGGGCGTGGCGGCAGGCTCCTGAGCCTGGGCCGCGGACGACAGGGCGATGGCGGCAGTGCTGGCGATGAAGGCCAGGCGTAGGGTGGATGAAGTGCGCATGATGCTGTAACCCCTTATGAAATCGCTGTTCCCTTATGTCCTGCGAAACGGGGGGCCGGCTTGTTCTGTTATTCCCGCGCGGACATTGAGTCCTGTCATCGGGGCCGGGCCATTGGGTGTTCATTCACCTCTTCTTGACGTCGAGGCTATGTTGAATGACGGAAATATTACGTCAAACATGGCCTTTGCGACGGTGCATAATTGTGAATCAGGCGGCGTTACGGCAGGAAAATGCCGCGACCCGGCAAGGGTTTGAAAAGCCCGGAAAAGTGGGAAAAATGGCCGCCTTCCGGGTAGGGAAGGCGGCCGAGGCGACCCGACGCAGGACCGTCAGAGATATTTGAGCCACCATATGTCCTTGCGGCGCTGCTTGAGCTGCGCGAACCAGCGGGTGGGGAAGTAGAGGACGGGGATCAGGATGAAGACCCAGATCCACACCCAGCGCAGCTGATCGACGCCGAAAACCGTGCCCTTGGTCGGACCGTAGAGCAGCAGCGCGACATTGTAGATCAGCTTCAGCACGTAGAGGTGAAGCACATAATAGAACATCGGCGCCCCGCCCAGCAGCGCCAGGTGCGGCATCGCCTTGCTGTCCTCGAACTTCTCGAACAGCGCCAGCAGCAGGCAGCCGGTGCCGACGGTCGGCATCAGGAACAGCAGCGATGGCGGATATTTGGTGAGCGCGAGGAAACTCATCACCGTGCGCAGCGGCGAGTCGGCGACGAACCAGGGCTTGTCGCCATAAATGTTGAGATAGCGGATGGCGACGAAGCCGATGACAAGGCCGAGGCCCAGCATCGTCAGCCGCCTGATGCGCCGGACCGGGTCGCTGCCGCGCGCGAACCACGGGCCGCAGGCATAACCCAGCAGGATCACGCCGATCCAGGGCAGCACCGGATAGGTGGTCTTGATCGCGATGCCGCCAGCCTCGATCAGCGACCGCTGGTGCAGGATCGCCCAGGCGACATAGCCCGGCTGGTCCGCCGTCAGCCTGATGGGGTCGAGCAGATTGTGCAGGCAGACGATGGCCAGGCCCACCGCGAACTGCGCGGGGCGGGGCAAATGGAGCAGCGCCGCCAAGGCGACCATGCTGATGCCGATCGCCCAGATCACCTGCAACCAGATCGCCGTCGGCGGGAAGGCGGGCGCCTGGGTGGGCCAGGCATAGCCGACCACGGTGAATTCCAGCACGATCAGGAACAGGCCGCGCTTGAACAGGAATTCCGACACCTGCGCCTTCGTATGCGACTGGCCGTAGAGCCAGGCCGACAGACCCGTCAGCGCGACAAAGGTCGGCGCGCAGAAGGTTGAGAGCAGCCGGGTGAAGAACAGGCCCGGATCGGTCGTGGTGGCGTCGACCGGGTCGGTGACCTGCAAATGCAGATACCATGTCTCGCGCACATGATCGACCAGCATGAACAGCATGACCAGGCCACGCAGGGCGTCGATGGCGATCAGCCGGGTCCTGGCCTTGGCGGCGTCGATCGGAGATGCTGCGGCCCGAAGGCCGATGGGGGGCGCGTGGCCCGCAATACTGCTCATGGCACCTGTCCTTGTTGCACCTTATCCCTCATTCGCCCTTGGGCTGGAAGAGATCTTTATAGAAACCGACCGTCCTGACGCTGACGGTCACGGGCGTGTCGCCCTTGTTGCGGAAATACCAGCCATGGGTGCCGTCGAAGGGGGCGGTGAAATCGCCCTGGCCGCCGGTCATTTCCAGTTCTTTCCAATAGTCGGTAAATTCGCCCTCGGCGGCATTGACCTTCTCGCCGTGCATTTCGGCCTTCACCGGCCCACCGGTCGATTTCCAGCTGAAGATGAAGCTGTCGCCCTTGGTCATGTGCGCCTTCACTTCCTGGCCGCTATGCGGCTCCAGGGTGATGGTCATCTCGTCCTGCCGCCACGGGGCGATCTTGCTGATGCTGTCCTTGGTCGGCGTCGCGATCCCGGCCGGGGTGGCGGATGGGGCGACGGGGGCGGCCTCGGCTTCGGGGCCCGCAACCATTCCGTTGAGGCCCAGCGCGCCGCCGACGCCGGTCGGGTCGACGCCATATTCCGCGGGCAGCACGAACAGGGTCAGGATCGCGACAGCGGCCAGCGCGGCCCCGCCGGTCGCCTTGGCGAGGGCGGCGGGGGAAGGGCTGATGCGGGTGGGAAGCGCGGATGCAGTGGTGGCCGTCATGTCATGCCCCTTGTGTGAAATAGCCGGCCAGCTGGTAGCCGATCAGGACGAAGCCGGCGGCCATCAGCGCCGCGTTGGCGACGATGGCGCTGCGGTGGAAGCTGGAACTCATGCGCCACAGGTTCATGAGGATCAGGATGATCGCCAGCGCCATGAACTGGCCCAGTTCGACGCCGACATTGAAGCTGATGAGATTGTATATCATTCCGTCCTTCGCCAGTGTCAACTCCTGCAATTTGGTGGCGAGGCCGAACCCGTGGAAAAAGCCGAAGATCAGCACCGCCGCCTTGGGATCGGGTGAAAAACCGAACCAGGTGCGGAACCCGTCCAGATTGTCGATCGCCTTGTAGACCACCGACAGGCCGATGATCGCGTCGATCAGGAACGGGTTGGCGCGGATGTCGAGCAGCACGCCCAGCAGCAGAGTGGTGCTGTGTCCGATCGCGAACAGCGTCACATAGGCGCCGACATCCTTCATCCGATAGAGGAAGAAGATAACCCCGGCGAGGAAGAGCAGATGGTCGTATCCGGTGACCATATGCTTGGCCCCCAGATACATGTAGGGGATGATGTTGATCCCCGACGCGCCTTCGATGAAGGCCTTGTCATTCTCGTTGACGCCATGTGCCCAGAGCGACGAACTCAGGCAGGCGAGCGCCAGCCCCGCCAGCAGCAGCGCGACCCGCCGCACGCCTGGAGAGAGGAGCGGTGGGTGGGTCGCGCTGTGCATGGTGCCCCCTTATTTCGCCTGGAAGGTGGCGAAGCTCTTGGCCCCGCTCTTGTCGATCAGCGCCACGACCAGCTTGGCGCCCTTGGCGGTCTTGAAGCCGGCAGCGCTCAGCTTGTTGCCGCCGGCGGGCTTCAGCGCCGCCTCGGTCTTGGCGCCCGCGGCGGTCTGGGTCAGCTTGGCGGTGAAGCCAGCGGCGGCCAGCGGCTCATCCTCTTCGCTCAGATACACGTCGACGCCCTTGGGGCTGGCGACCAGTTCGATCATCGTCTCCCCGGTCATCTGAACCAGGCCGCCATGCTGCGGCTTCATGCTGCCATGGGCGTGCAGCATCGCGGGGGCGGCAAGCAGCGTGATGGCGGCGATACCGGAGCGGATAAGATCTATCTTCAAGGCTATTCTCCTGATGGAAGGGGCGGTCGTCATTCCGGCAGATGCGGCAGGACGAAGCTGAGAGAGGCGCGATATTCCTCATGGTCGACCTTCTTGTCGGTCGTCTGGCCGACATAGATCGCCATCAGCACATTGATGCCCTGGTTGCGCAGCGTCACTGTGGCGGTGCCATCGGCCGCCGTCTTGGCGGGGGCGGCTTCGTCGGGATCATTGACGTAATCCTGCATCACGGTCGCCCCGGCTACGGCCTTGCCTTTATAATAGACCCGCACCTTCATCGGTTCGCCCATCTTCTGGGGGATGGCGGTGTCGACCGGCACGATCTGGAGCATATGACCCTCGAACAGGGGCACCGGCTTGGTCGGCACCTGGCTCAGATGGACGGCATATTTGAAATTATGTTCGGCCAGCGTCGCGTTGGGCACTTCGTCGCGACCCTTGTTGTGCCATTCGCCGTCGGGCGTTTTGCTCCAATAGCCATAATCCATGATCGCGGCGACCGCGGCCACTGGTTCGTCGCTGTCGACCACCGGGATCACCCCCGCCGCACGCAGCGATGTGTTCACCGGCGCCCAGTCGGCATCATAGCCCGTGACGGTCTTGACCAGCGGCAGCCGCTTGACCGCGTCCAGATCATCCGCGCCGACGCCATAGACCAGCGCCAGCTGCCGCGCGCGCTGCGCGAACCAGATGCCGTGGGCGCTCAGTGGCGCGGCCATCGCGGCCATTGTGACCGCACCGATGGCGGCCGTGGCGAGACGTCTGAAAGGCATCTTCTGCTCCTCGATAAGGGGTATCCCTGATGACCGAGGCTATGATGCGGACACGACGGAATGTTCCGAATATGTGAAATGACTAGGTGGAAAATGTCAAAAAAATGACCGACGAAGCACTATGCTTCGTCGGCCTTCTTCTTGCGATAGCGTCGCAAATGCGGGTCACGCGTCTTCCAGCGCCACGCTGTTGACGATATGCGCCTGGGTATATTCCAGCATCCCCGCTTCGCCCAGTTCACCGCCCAGACCGGACTGCTTGACGCCGCGGAAGGGTATGTTGGCGTCGATCGCCAGATGCTGGTTGACCCATACGGTGCCGGTATCGATCTTCATCGCGATCTGCGTGGCGCGCTCGACATCCTTGCCCCACACCGTGCCGGCCAGGCCATAGTCGCTGTCGTTGGCGCGGGCGATGACATCGTCGATATCGTCATATTTCAGCACCGGCAGGACCGGGCCGAACTGTTCCTCCTGCACCAGCGGGGCGTCCTCGGGCAGGTCGCGCACGATGGTCGGCGCGATGAAATAGCCCGGCCGGTTCATCGGCTCGCCGCCCGCCAGCACCGTGCCGCGCGTCCTGGCGTCGGCGATCAGCGCAGTGACCTTGTCGAACTGCATCTTGTTCTGCACCGGGCCGATGGTCGTGCCCTGCTTGGCGCCGTCATCGACGATCGCCTCATTCGCCAGCTTCGCCAGCTCGTCGCAGAAATCGTCATAGAGGGCGCTGGGCACATAGGCGCGCTTCACTGCGACGCAGATCTGCCCGGCATTGGTCATTGCGCCCTGATATACCTTGTGCGCCACCTTCCGGGGATCGACATCGTCCAGCACGATCGCGGCATCATTGCCGCCCAGTTCCAGCGTCACCCGCTTCACCGTCCCGGCGGACGATGCCATCACCTTCTTGCCGGTCGCGGTCGACCCGGTGAAGGCGACCTTGGCGATATCCTTATGCCCGGTCATCAATGGCCCCAGCTCATTCTGGTCGCACACGATGTTGAGCACGCCCGCCGGCAATATGTCCTTAGCCAGTTCACCGAACAGCAGGCTGGTGAGCGGCGTCGTCGGTGCGGGCTTGGCGACCATCGTGTTGCCCGTCACCAATGCCGGTCCCAGCTTGTTCATCAGCAGGATCAGCGGGAAGTTCCACGGCGTGATCGACGCCACCACGCCCAGCGGCGTGCGATGCTCGACCACCTTGTTGCCGCCCTCGTCCTTCAGAACCTTGGGTTCCACCCGCATCGCGGCGAATGCGCGCAACGTGAAGACACTGCCCATGACCTCGTAACCGGCCTGGTCCAGCGGCTTGCCCTGTTCGGCGGTCAGCAGACTGGCGAACTCGCCGATCCGCGCCTCCAGCGCGTCGGCCAGCTTCAGCACCAGCGCCGCGCGCGCATCGACCGGGGTTGCCGCCCATGCGGGCTGCGCCTTCTTTGCGGCCGCGATTGCCCGCTCCAGCAGGGCCTCGTCCGCCTTGGGGCAGGTGGCGAAGGCCTCGGCCGTCGCCGGGTTCACCACGTCGAACCGGCTGACGCCCGGCACCAGTTCGCCGTCGATCAGCATCCGATATTCATGATCCATGACTCGCTCTCCTTTATCCGGTGCCGTGGGTCGGCATTGCCTATCGCAATTCGGGTCCGCACCCTGTACCATATATTTGTGCGCCAGGGATACAGATTTTAAGACGGGGATGGTTTGGGAATGAAACAGGGGGACGATCTCGATTCGCTTGTCGGCTATCGGATCAAGCGCGCCAATCTGCGCATGGATGAAGACGCGCGCGCGGCTCTGGCGGATCATGACCTGTCGCCCGCCAAGATGACCGCGCTCATCCTGATCCGCGACAATCCGGGCTGCGACCAGACCGCGCTGGGACGGGCGCTCAGCATCAACCGGTCCAGCGCGATGAAGCTCGTCAATATCCTGGTCGACAAGGGGTTGATCGAACGACGGCCTGGCCGGGACCTGCGGACCAATGCGCTGCTGCTGCTGCCCCATGGCGAACAGCAGCTGAAGGCGATGATGAAGGCGGTGCGCGCCTCAGACGCACGCATGACCGCCCGGTTGTCTCCGGACGAAATCCTCACGCTGCGCGCGCTGCTGGACCGGCTCGGCCCCTCGGAGGTGGAGGATGCGGATGGCTGAGCGTCGATCGGGCTTGCGCTAACTGTATCACTGGCGCACAATCTGTTTTGCGATCGGCAATTGATTCGACGGAAATGGAGAGGCGCGTGACAGAAACTCTTTGCCTGGACAATGGGAAGGCGCAGGATCGGGCCATCCCGATCCCGTCGATCGAGCGCCTCCTGCGTCCCCGCTCCGTGGCGATCGTCGGCGCATCCGACAAGCCCGGCGCGCTCGGCGCCTCGGTCCTGTCCAACCTGCTGCGGCAGGGTTTTGACGGCCCCATCCATCTGGTCAATCCCAAACGGGCCGAGATTGGCGGTCGGCCCTGCGTCGCTGCGGTGGACGATCTGCCCGCTGGTGTCGATGTCGCTGTCCTGGCAATCCCGCGCGCCGGTGTGCTGGATGCGATCCGTGGCCTCGCGGCGCGTGGCGCCGGCGCCGCCGTCATCTTCTCCGCCGGCTTTGCCGAAGACGGGCCGCAGGGTCTGGCCGACCAGCAGGAAATCGCCCGCATCGCCCGCGACGCGGGAATGGTGGTCGAAGGCCCCAATTGCCTCGGCCTCGTCAATTTCCGCGACAATGTCTCGCTGACCTTCATCGAAATGCCCGAAGCCAGGGCGCGGGGCGACCGCCGCGTCGGCATCGTCTCCCAATCGGGGGCGATGGCCGCCGTGCTGGCGACGACCATGATCCATCGCGATGTGCCCTTCAGCTGTTACATCTCCACCGGCAACGAGGCGGCGAGCGGGATCGAGGATTATTTCGCCTATCTGGTCGATCAGCCCGACGTTCAGGTCATCGGCCTGATCGCCGAGCATGTCCGCGACCCGGCCCGCTTCCTCTCCGCCGCCCGTGCCGCCTGCGCCGCCGGCAAGTCGATGGTGCTGCTCCATCCCGGCCGCAGCGTGGCGGGCGCGGCGAGCGCCGCCACCCATACCGGCGCGATGGCAGGCGATCACGCCGTCATGGCCGTCCATGTCCAGCGCGCGGGCGTCATCCTGGTCGACTCGCTGGAGGAGCTTGGCGACGTTGTCGAAATCCTCGCCCGATCGCCCGATGCCGGGATCGGCGGCGCGGGCGTCATCGCGGAGTCCGGCGCGTTCAAGGCGATGATGCTCGACCTGGCCGAAGCCGTAGGTCTCGACCTCCCGACTCTGACCGACGCCGACAGCCCGGCACTCCGCGCGGCGCTGCCCGCTTTCGTCCCCGTCACCAACCCGATGGACATCACCGCCCAGGGGCTGGTCGATCCCGGCCTCTATGGCCGCACCCTGGCTGCGCTGGCGCAGGACGAGCGGATCGGCACGATCCTCCTCACCCTGATCCAGACCGACACCGGCACCTCGCACGTCAAGTTCGCGGCCGTGCTGGACGCCTTGAAGGCCATCGGCCAGACCAAGCCGATCCTCATCGGCGGCGTGGACGAAGGCGGCGGCGTCTTCGCCGACGATCTTGCCGCCCTGCGTCAGGCGGGCGTCACCTACCTGCCGACCGCCGAACGGATGCTGCGCGCGCTGGCTCGCATCGCCGCCCATCGCCGCCGCGCCGATGCCGTCGCGCCGCTCGATGCCCAGCCGGTCGCCGGCCTGGCGCAAGTCGGCAGCACCATCCCTGAATATCGATCGAAGGCGATCATGGGCGCGCAGGGCATCGCCTTCCCCGCCTTTGCGCTGGCGCAGACGGCCGAAGAAGCAGTCGCCGCCGCTGATCGTCTCGGCTATCCCGTGGTGCTGAAAGCCCAATCCCCCGAATTGCCGCACAAGAGCGACGCTGGCGGCGTTATCGTGGGCCTGGCCGATGCGGCCGCCGTCGCGGCCGGCTGGGACCAGCTGATGGCCAATCTCGCCGCTTCGCGTCCCGGCCTGGCACTGGACGGCGTGCTTGTGGAGGGGATGGCGGCGAAGGGCGTCGAACTGATCGTTGGCGCGCGCAATGATCCGCATTGGGGGCCGACGATCCTGGTCGGCTTTGGCGGCATCGCGGCCGAACTGCTGCACGATGTCCGCCTGCTCCCGCCCGACCTGACGCGCGACGCGATCATCGCGCAGATCCGTCAGCTGCGCATGGCGCTGCTGCTGGATGGCTTTCGTGGCGCGCCGGCCATGGATATCGAAGCGGTCGCCGACATGGTCCAGCGCCTGGGCCGGATGGTCGCGGCCACGCCCGCGATCAGCGAAGTCGATCTCAACCCGGTGATCGTCTATCCCAAGGGGCAGGGCGCGCTGGCGCTGGACGCCCTGATCTCCCTTTGAACGACCCTCCGTCCTTGCGAGCGCAGCGCTCGCAAGGACGCGATAATCAGGTCAGCGCATAATAGCGCAGCACATTGCCGTCCGCGCGCCGCTCACCCACGCCGACGAACACATGCTTGGTCAGCCAGTCATGCTTGCCGACCGGCGTCTCGAAACTCGGATTGCCACGCAGATAATAGTCCTGCTGGTCAACCGGCTCGCCGCCCGCAAAGGCCCAGTCGCGCAGCCGCGCCATCGTGTCGGGCTTGCGCCCCCACAGAAACCCGCGATTGTTAAGCAGGATCAGCGTCCCATCCTCCTCCTCCAGCATGTAGCGGGCGTCGAACACGGCGACATCGTCGGGCCGGAAATAGGCATAGTCGCCCCCCGATCCTGGCACTGCCCTGCCGCGCAGCCTCGGCCCTTCGAAGGTGCCGCTTTCCACATAGACGGCGCTTCGATTGCCGCCCCAGGGGGTGTTGGCGATCATCTGTACGCGCGGAAACTGCAGCCGCACTTCCATCGCGAATTCCAGCCGTGGATTGTCCAGCGTCGAAAACAGGTCGTTCATCATCCCAGCTCCAGCGTTCCGCCATCCACGAACAGATTGGCGGCCGTGATAAAACTCGCCTCGTCCGAAGCGAGGAACAGCACGGCGCGGGCGACTTCCTCCGCGCGGCCCATGCGTTTCATCGGCACGGCGGCGATCATCGCGTCGCGCATCGCATCGACCTCATCATCGCTCATCCCCGGATTGCGATGCAGCAGCGGGGTCTCGATCGGGCCGGGGCTGACCAGATTGACGCGGATGCCTTCGCCGACCAGCTCGCCCGCGATCACCTTCAGCGCCGCGTACAGCCCGCCCTTGGCCGCCGCATAGGCGGTGTTGCCCGGCACGAAGGCATGGCCGCCGATCGACCCGGTCGCAACGATCGATCCGCCCCCGCCCATCAGCCGCAGCGCCTTCTGGATCGCGAAGACACAGCCACGCAGATTGACGCCATGGACATGATCCCAGTCGCCCGGCGTCAGGTCGCGGAACGGCGCGAAGCCGCCCACTCCGGCATTGACGAAGAGCGTGTCGATGCGCCCGTCCTGCGCCGCGATGTCGGCGATCACGGCCTCCATCGCGTCCGGATCGGCAACGTCCGCGCTATAGCCCCGCGCGCCGGGGATTTCCGCCACCGCCGCATCGATCGTCGCCTGGTCACGGCCGGTCAGCCGCACATGTCCGCCCTCCGCCGCAAAGGCCCGCGCGCTCGCCAGCCCGATGCCGCTATTGCCGCCAACGACCAGGACGATCTTGTCCGTGAACCGCATGGATGGTCTCCCGGCTCAGAAGGGCGAATGGGGATTGGGGCTGTCGGTCGGCACATCCTGCACCACGTCCCAATGCTCGATGATCATGTCATCCGCGATGCGGAAGATGTCCATCACCGCGAAGCCCGGATCGCCGTCCCGGCGCCGCACATGATAATGGACCACCACATGGTCGCCGTCGGCGAAGCGGCGCTTGATGTCATGGACAGCGTGCGGATTTTCGCCGCGCACCTGGCGCAGGAATGCTTTGAGCGGTTCCAGCCCGGTATCGACCCACTGATTATGCTGGATATAGTCCGGCGCGATGAATCGGTCGGCCGCGTCCGCGTCCATCGGGATCAGCACCTGCTCGAACATCGCCTGCACCAGATCCAGATTGCGCTGCTCCTGCGCCGTGTAACTCATCACCCTCTCCCTCGATTTTTCGCTGGCGCATCGCCATGCTTTCCGCATACGATAACGATCGTTATTAAAAGAGCAAGCCGCAAGAGAGGGAGAGGGCGATGAACCGCGCCGGCTATGAGCGTTACGCACAGGCGTTCAACGATCGCGACTATGACACGGTCTTCGATCATTATGCGCCCGGCGCGAGCATCCGCTTCTTCGGCGTGGACCTGGGCGATCGGGACGCGTTCAAGCGCTTCTACCGCTTCCTCCATGCACATGTGATCGAGACGCTGACGATCGAGCGCTTCGCCGCCAGCGACGATCTCGTCGCGCTCGAAGGCGTCATCCGCGTGGAGGGCGTCCGCGATCTCGATGCCGCGACGCTCGCCGCCGAAGGGCTGGACCAATTCATCCCGATCGCGAAGGGAGAGGTGCAGGAAATGCGCCAATATATCCATTATCACCTGGCCGATGGCAAGTTCACCAGCGTCGGCTGCGCCGTCGTCGGCTTGACTTGAGCGCCGGCTAATGTCCTATCGCAGGATCATGTCGAACAGCAGCCTGTCCAAGAAACCGCGCGCGTCGGCCGAAACCAGCCCCGCCGATACGCTGCATCGCGTCCTGCGGCTGGCCAACAAGCTGATGGCGCCCTTCTCCACCTATCTGGAGCATCGCTACAAGATCAGCCTCAACGAATTCCGCCTGCTGATGCTTCTGGGGCGCTATCCCAATTCCGCCAGCCATGAACTGGCGGAGATGACAGGGGTCAACCCGATGAGCGTGTCGCGCGCGGTTGCCGCGCTCCAGAAGCATGGCCGCATCACCGTCGAGCGCGACCCCGCCAACAAGCGGCGCAAGATACTGGTCCTGACCGACGAAGGCCAGCGCCTCTACCGGCTCATGCGCCCGCAGACCGACAAGGTCGCGACCTATCTCGTCTCCGACCTGGCGGCCAGGGAGGTGGAGACGCTCAACCACTATCTCGACACGCTGGTCGATACGCTGGAGGCGACCGATGAGGCGGGCAACAGCCGTTTCCTGGAGTTCACAAGGCCCGATGGGGACGGGGACGGCGCCTAAACCCGTCGCCCCCGCGCCATCATCGTCGCCCACATGATGGTGAAGCTGGTCCCCAGCACTGTCACCAGCGGCATCACCGAAAAGGACGGCAGCAGCGACACCGTCCCGCTCGCCAGCGCCGTAATCGCCAGTTGCAACGTTCCAAGCAGGCCCGCCGCCGCGCCCGCACCGCCCGCCGCGGCATCAAGCGCCGATGTCGCAGCCGGAGTCAGGATCAGCCCCGACAGGGCAAACAACAGCATGGCATAGAGCTGGAACAGCGGCAGCGGCGCGTGTCCGCCCGCCAGCAGGGCGAAGGCGGCGGTCGCGCCGATCGCGACCAGCGCCGCGCCTGTCACCAGCCGCCGTGCCCCATGGGTCCGCATCAGGCCGGGCGCGAACTGGGTGGCGCCGATCGACACGACGGCGTTGAGCGCCAGCAGCAGGCTGTAGCTGCGCGCATCGAGGCCGAAGCCGCCGCTGTAGATGAAGGGCGCGGCGGTCACGAAAGCGAAGGGGGTCGTCGTCGCCAGCCCTGCCACCAGCGTCCAGCTCATGAAGGCGCGGTTGCCCAGCAGCCGCAGGCAGGGCGCGAGCACCGGCTGGCCATGGCTGCGCCGCGCGGGCGGCAGGCTTTCGGGCAGGGTCAGCCCCGCCGCCAGCGCCGCGACCCCGCCGCCGCAAGCCAGCAGCAGGAACAGTCCGCGCCAGCTCGTCAGCTCCAGCAGATAACTGCCCGCCAGGGGCGCGATCACTGGCGATATGCCGATGATGAGGAAGGTGAAGGCCATCAGTCGCGCGGCGCGATGGCCGCTATGCCGGTCGCGGATCATCGCGCGCACGCTCGACGTGCCGGCGCAGGCGCCCATGCCCTGCGCGAAGCGGAACAGGATCAGCTGCTCCAGGCTGGTCGCCAGCGCGCAAGCGATCGAGGCGGCGGCGAACAGGGCCAGCCCCGCAAGCAGGGGACGCCGCCGCCCGAACCGGTCGCCCAGCATACCCAGCGGGATCTGCGCCAGCGCCAGTCCCAGGAAGAAGGCCGACAGCGTGCGCTGCACAGCGCCATTCTCAACCGCCAGCGCCTGCGCCATGCCGGGCATAGCCGGCAGATAGAGGTCGATCGCGACCGGCCCAAGCGACGACAGGAAGCCAAAGCCGATGCCCAGCCACAGGCTTGGCTCGGCCGACGCGTGGCTGGGCGCTGGGCCGGGCGCTGGGCCTGGCGCGGGACTGGCGTGTGTCATGCGTGTCGTCACCCTCTCCAAACAATAACGATCGTTATATTTGTGCAGGGTGGGTGGCAAGTGATTTAGCTTGGCTTATTGTGTCATCAGCATACAATAACCGCAAAAGTCGTGAGAGGATGGAAGACCATGTCCTGTGCCAGCCTGCCGGCGGATGATCCGCGCACTATATTGGCCGACAATCCCATGCGCCTGCGGCAATGCGTGGCGATCGCGATATGCTTCCTGCTGAATGCGCTCGACGGCTTCGACATTCTCGCCGTGACCTTCGCCGCGCCGGGCATCGCCCGCGATTGGGGCATCGGTCCGGGCGCGGTCGGCATCATCGTGTCGATGGGGCTGGTGGGGATGGTGGTCGGCTCGCTGACGCTCGGCCAGCTGGCGGACCGGATCGGGCGGCGGCGGCAGATACTGCTCTGCCTCGCCATCATCATTCCCGGCATGATGGCCTGCGCCTTCGCGACGGGAGTCGTCATGCTCAGCCTGCTGCGCGCGCTGACGGGCCTCGGCCTGGGCGCCATGCTTGCAGCGATCAACGCCATGGCCGCCGAATTCGCCAGTCGCCCGCGCCGGGATCTGGCGGTCAGCATCATGGCGGCGGGCTATCCCGTCGGCGGCATTGTCGGCGGCTGGGGCGCGGCGCAGCTGCTTCGCAGCCATGGCTGGGAATCGATCTTCCTCACTGGCGGCCTCGCCACAGCCCTTATGGTGCCGCTTGTACTCCTGCTCCTGCCCGAATCGATCGGCTGGCTGGCGACGCGCGGCGGTCCCGACGCGCTCGCCCGCATCAACGCGATCCTGCGTCGGCTGGGCCAGCCGCCCGCCGCGCGGATCGTCGCGCTTGCGGAACCCAGGGCGTCGATGGGCACGCTGTTCACCGGCCGCTACCGCACGATGACGATCGCGCTGATCCTCATGTACGGCCTTCACATGATGACCTTCTATTACGCGTTGGGCTGGGCGCCCTCGCTGGTCGCGGCGCTGGGCTTCGATCCCTCGAGCGCGACGATCGTGTCGGTGGCGATGAACATGGGGGGCGCGATCGGCGGGCTGACGCTCGGCTTCCTCTCGCCCCGCCTCGGTCTGCGGCCGCTGGTCATCTTCGGTCTGGCCGGCGCAGCGATCGCCGTCAGCATCTTCGGCGCGGTGCCGGCCGACTTCCTGCTGCTTCAGGTTGCCGCCTTCATTCTCGGCTTTCTCGCCAACGGATCGGTGGTCGGTCTCTATGCGCTGATCGCCAATGTCTACCCCACTACCCTGCGCGCGACGGGCACCGGGGCGGTGATCGGCTTCGGCCGCTTCGGCGCGGCCTTCGGCCCCTTCCTCGCCGGGCAGTTGCTCGCGGCGGGGGCGGGGCGGGGCGTCACCTCCATGCTGCTGGCGCTGGGATCGGGCCTTGCCGCGCTCGTCCTGCTCCTCGTCCAGATCCGCGCAGCGGAGGAAGGCTGCCCGCAACCGAGCGTGGCTTAGCGCCGCACCACCACCTCGACCCCCGCCAGTCCCCGCGTCAGGGCAAAGGGCTTGTCCACGCTGACCCGAGCCTCGACCACCATGGAAAAGTCGAGGCAGCGCTCGCCCAGCCGCTGGGCGAAGGTTTCGATCAGCGGGATATGGACCAGCGCCAGATCCTCGGCCGCCTGTGCCACCCGGCGATAGTCGACCGTCTCTGCGATCCCGTCGACCCGGTCGGCCGACAGGAGGAGTTCGACCGAGATCACCAGCGGCTGCCGCCGCCCGATCTCGTCGGGATTGATGCCGATGTCGGCCAGCAGCGGCAGGTCGCGCACGCGCACCCTGGTGGCATATTGCGGTTCACCCATGGCGCGCCCTTTCCGCCGCCGTCACCGTGTTGCCGAGCAGGCAGGCGATGGTCATCGGCCCGACCCCGCCCGGCACCGGCGTCACCGCCCTTGCGTGTCCCAGTTCCTCCGTGGCGCAATCACCCACAAGCCGCGTCGATCCGTCCGGCTGCGCAACTCGCGTGATGCCGACATCAATCACGATCGCGCCCGGCTTCACCCAATAGCCGCGCACCAGATGCGGCGCGCCGGCGGCCGCTACGATGATGTCGGCCTTGCGGGCAATCTCCGGCAGGCCGCGCGTTTCGATATGGGTGACGGTCACGGTCGCCTCCCGCTCCAGCAGCAGCATGGCGACGGGCTTCCCGACGATGTTGGACTTGCCGATCACCACGACGTCCAGCCCGCGATAATCCGCGATCAGCCCGTCCAGCAGCTTCATGACCCCCAGCGGGGTGCAGGGGACGAGGCCACCGGTTCCCGTGGACAGCCGCCCGACATTGACCGGATGGAAGCCGTCCACATCCTTGGCCGGGTCGATCCGGTCCAGTACCAGCGTCGCGTCGATCTGTGGCGGTAGCGGCAACTGGATCAATATGCCGTCTATTTCGCCGTCCAGGTTGAGCCGGTCGATCAGGGCGAGCAGCACGTCCTGTGGCGTATCGGCGGCCAGCCGATGCTCCACGGAGACGATGCCGACCCTGCGGCATTCCGCGACCTTGCGCCCGACATAGACCTTGCTCGCCGGATCGTCGCCGACCAGCACCACCGCCAGTGCGGGCGCATGGCCCGTGCGTGCGCGCAGGGCTTCCACCCGCGCGGCGGTTTCCGCCGACAGGGCGCGCGCCACGGTGCGTCCGTCGATCCGCTCCGCCACGGCTTCAGGCCTTGAAGACGACAGTGCGTGCGCCATTCTGGAAAACCCGTCCCTGAAGATGGTGCTGCACGGCGGTGGCCAGCACCCGCCGCTCGATGTCACGGCCCTTGCGCACCAGGTCGTCGGGCGTGTCGGCATGGTTGATCGCCTCTACGTCCTGATGGATGATCGGCCCTTCGTCCAGGTCGGCGGTCACATAATGGGCCGTCGCCCCGATCATCTTGACCCCGCGCTCATGCGCCTGGTGATAGGGCTTGGCGCCCTTGAAGCCGGGCAGGAAACTATGGTGGATGTTGATGCAGCGGCCTGACAGGAAGGCCGCCAGGTCATCGCTCAATATCTGCATGTAGCGCGCCAGCACGATCAGGTCCGCGCCGGTCCGGTCGACGATCGCCTTGATCTGCGCTTCCTGTTGCGGCTTGCTGTCCTTGCTGATCGGCAGGTGATGATAGGGCAGGTCGCCCATCAGCGACGTGGTCAGCACATGCTGGGGATGGTTGCTGACGATGCCAACCACGTCCATGTCCAGTTCGCCGATGCGCCAGCGATAGAGAAGGTCGCCCAGGCAATGGTCGAACTTGCTGACCAGCAACAGCACCTTCTGCCGTTCGCTGCGGCGGCGCAGCGTCCAGTCCATGCCGCGCGCCTGCGCCAGCGATCCGAATGCGGCATCCAGTCCGGCGATGCCGTCCCCGGCGATCTCGAACTCGACTCGCATGAAGAATCGGTCGGTCAGCTTGTCATTATATTGCTGCGCGTCGGTGATGTTGCCGCCCTGCTGCGTCAGGCAGGTGGCGACATCGGCGACCAGCCCCGGCCGGTCGTCGCATTGCAGGGTGAGGGTGCAGATTTCGCTCACGTTCATCTCTCTCCGCTGATGGCCGGCGCGCTCAATGGCGGGCCGTATAGTCGTTGATCCATTCGACCGTGCGGGCGAGGCCGCCGAACGGATAGAAGTGCAGCCGCACCTTGCCATGCTGTGGTCCCAGACCGGCGGCGAGCGCGTCGACCAGTTTGTCGGGACCGGCGGTGCCGATCAGCCTGGTGATCGAAATGCCATATTTGGCGAGGACCGATGTCGATGCGCCCACGCCGCAGCGCGCGGCAAAGCGCATCAGCGTCTTGATCCCGGCCGGGCCGGGCACGCCGATCCGCACCGGCGCATCGATCCCGCGCGTGCGCAGTTCGGCCAGCCAGCCCAGGATCGGCGCCGCGTCGAAACCGAATTGCGTGACGATCAACGGTGCCATGTTCCGGCTCGCGATTTCGCCGCACTTGGCGGTCAGCACCTCGAACGTCTGGTCGGTGCTCATGTTGGGATGGCCCTCGGGATGGCCGCCGATGCCGATCGCCCTGATCCCCGCCCTCTCGAACGCGCCGGTGCGGATCAGCGCCATGCTGTCGGCATAGGGGCCCGCCGCTTCAGCAGGATCGCCGGCGATGACGAAGCAGCGCCGCACCCCCGCCTCGCGGACCACGGCCGCCAGATAGGTCTCGAAATCATCGCCCGATTCCAGCCGGCGGGCGGAAAAATGCGGCATCGGTTCGAAGCCCAGCGCGCGCACCGTCCTGGCCGCCGCGATCCGCGCCTCCAGCGACTCACCGGGCAGGAAAGTGACGGCAACCGGCGTCTCGGCCGGGATGGCCGGCGCGGCCTCGGTCAGCGCTTCAATGTCCTTGGCGGTGATCTCCAGCGAAAAGCCGTCGGTCATGCCCTTGGGCGGCAAATCCCAGTTCGGATGGATCGACGGCAGGCTCATGATTCTCTCCCGGTAGGACTGGACCCTGGGGCGGCTCGGCGCATCGGCTTGGCGCTCTTTGTATCCCCGGCGCATTTTCCCCCTAGCCCATCCGTCTAGATTCGTATAGATGAAATTTTCATGAGTGCGAAATCATCTGAATTGGCTTTGGAGCAGGGCGCGAAGGCGCCGCTTGTCATCCTTCCGGGGCTTATCTGTGATTCGCGCATGTTCGCCGACACGCTGGCCGCCTTTCCCGGCAGCATGGTCGTCGATGGCTTTTATGGCGGCGCGGACCGGATCGAGGCGATGGCCGATCATGCGCTCGGCCTCATTCCCGAACGCTGTGCGCTGCTCGGCCACAGCATGGGTGCGCGCGTCGCGCTCGAACTGGTGCGCAAGGCGCCCGGGCGGGTGGAACGGCTGGCGCTGGTCGACACCGGCGTCCATCCGGTAAGGCCGGGTGAGCGGGAAGGCCGCTATCGCCTGCGCGACCTTGGCCGGGCGCAGGGCATGGCCGCGCTGGTGGCGGAGTGGCTGCCGCCGATGATGGGCGCCGGCTCGCTGCGTGACGAAGCGCTGATGGACCGGCTCTACGCCATGGCCGTCGCGGCGGGGCTACAGGTTTTCGAGGCGCAGATCGAGGCGCTGCTGCATCGTCCCTTGGTCGATACGCTGCTGCCGACCATCGCTTGCCCGACCATCGCTATGGTCGGGCAGGAGGACCGCTGGTCTCCGGTGGCGCAGCATGAGGCGATCGCCGCCGCCATTCCAGGCGCGCGCCTTCGCGTCGTACCCGGCGCGGGCCACATGATGCCAGCGGAAACACCGCAGGCCTTCAACGGACAAGTGCGGGAATGGCTCGACCAGCCATCCTCGCCCGATGCGATTTCAATATCAGGTAGAAGGAGAGGTTTGAATGACTGACAAGACCCTGCAACAGCTGCTCGACGAAAAGGGCGATATCGTCGACTTCCTGCGCAACCAGCAGACCGGCCCCAATGCCTATCCCGGCGTTCCGGCCGAATATAGCAACTGGCGCGACGAACAGCGCAGCTGGGCCGAAAGTGCCGTGCTGTTCAACCAGAGCTTCCACATGGTCGATCTGCTCGTCACCGGTCCCGGTGCCTTCGACATGCTCGCCTATCTCGCCCCCAACAGCTTCAAGGGCTTCGTTCCCAACCGCGCCAAGCAATTCGCGCCCGTCACGCCGGAAGGCTATGTGATCGGCGACGTCATCCTCTTCTATCTGGAAGAAGAAAAGTTCGAGCTGGTCGGCCGCGCGCCCTCGATAGAATGGGTCGAATATTGGGCCTCCACCGGCAAGTGGGACGTGAAGGTCGAACGCGACGAACGCACCGCCGCCCGCCCGCTCGACAGCCAAGGCTATCGCCGCAACTATCGCTTCCAGCTCCAGGGGCCAAACGCCATGCCCGTGCTGGAAAAGGCGATGGGCCAGACCCCGCCGGACCTCAAATTCTTCCACATGGCCCCGATCATGATCGCCGGCGTCGAAGTGCGCGCGCTGCGCCACGGAATGGCCGGCCAGCCCGGTTACGAGCTGTTTGGCCCCTGGAAGGATTATGACACCGTCCGCAATGCGCTGATCGAAGCGGGCAAGGATTATGGCCTGACCCTGTGCGGTGGCCGTACCTATTCGTCCAACACGCTGGAATCGGGCTGGATCCCTTCGCCGCTGCCCGCAACCTATACGGGCGAAGGCTCCAGGGCGTTCCGTGAATGGCTGCCCGCCAAATCCTATGAGGGCATGTGTTCGCTCGGAGGCAGCTTCGTCTCAGACAAGATCGAGGATTATTATCTCAATCCGTGGGAACTGGGCTATGGCATCATGGTCAAGTTCGACCATGAATTCGTCGGCCGCGAGGCGCTGGAGAAGATCAAGGACCAGCCCCACCGCCAGAAGGTGACGCTGGCGCTCGACAATGAGGATATCGTCCGCGTCATGAGCTCGATGCTCCAGACCGGCGACAAGGCAAAGTTCCTGGAATTCCCCAGCGCGGTCTATTGTATGCACCCCTATGACGCGGTGCTGAAGGACGGCAAGACAGTCGGCCTGTCGACCTGGATCGGCTACACCATCAACGCGGGCCGCTTCCTGGCGCTCGCCATGGTCGACGCCGAGTTCGCGACGCCCGGCACGGAAGTCACCCTGCTCTGGGGCGAACCCGATGGCGGCACGGCCAAGCCCACCGTTGAGCCGCACGTCCAGACGGAGATCAAGGCGGTCGTGTCGCCCGTCCCCTATTCGGAAGTCGCCCGCGACAATTATGCCGAAGGCTGGCGCACCAAGGCCGCCTGATTATTTCCGAGCGGGAAGGAACGGGGGATGCCGAAAGGCGTCCCCCGTTTCATTTGGAGGGCAAAGGACATTAAGCCCGTTCCTGTGACGGAAGGGGTGGGTGCGAGCGAAAGGCGCCTTGAGCAGCGCTCCAGCAGGATGGTATGATCTGGGCGACGGCACCGTTCCGACCATGCGACACGGGTAGCGGCCCCATCGCCCAAAACTCTTCCAATGTAGGATTTTGTCTGATCGACCCTTGTAGATGGACCAGCACCCGCGCGCGCCTTGGCCTCGCCCCGTCAAGCTGACGCGTCCCCGGCGCGTCGCCGTGGCGCCATTGTCGCGTCGGCGTGACTCTGGCGTGACTGGCATGGCGCGTCGGGCGCGCGTTGCGGACGCTTCGCGGGGGCAATCGGCGAAAATCGCGTGACGACAGTGTGAACTTCGGCCTGACGCGTCGGCGGCGCGTGCCATGCTAGGGCGCAGGCGCCTCGGCCGCGGCGAACAGTCCAACGGCCTGCTTCAGCTTGGCGATCGTTCGCGCTTCCAGCTCGGCGGAAAAGCGCGGCATCGGAATGGCGACCGCGAAGGCACCTACCGCAGCGCCGTCCATCACCACCGCCATCCCCAGGCCGCAGATGCCCGGCGTATATTCCTCGCGCGTGCGGCCGATCCCTGTCGCGCGCACCTCCGATAGTTCGGCGCGCAAGGCCGCCTCGTCGGTGATGCTGCCAGGGGTGAAGGCGCTGAGCGGTGTCGCGGCGAAATAGGCGTCCAGTTCGGCGTCGGGCATCGCCGCCAGCAGCGCCTTGCCGGCGGCCAGGCAATGGATCGGGCTGCGTGTGCCGACGCTGATCGAATAGCGCAGCGATTGTTCTGCCGTCTCGGTGACGATCGCTTCCAGCTGCCAGCCGTCGCGTGTGAAGAAGGATGCGGTCTCGTTGGTCTGCAAACGCAGCGACTTGACCAGCGGCCGCACCTTGTCCGCCAGCGACAGCGATCCGCGGGGCGCCGCCAGCCGCTCCAGCGCGCCGCCGGGAAGGTATCGCCGCCCGTCCCGCGCCAGATAGTCGCGCTCCACCAGCGTGGCGAGCAGGTAGGACAGGCTGCTCACAGGAATGGCGAGGCCTGCTGCGATTTCCTGCGCGACGACCCCGGCCGGGCGCGCGACGACATATTCGATGATGTCGATGGTACGCATCGCCGATTTGACGGTGGACGGCGTCGTGCCATTCATATGTCAGCTTTCCCCCGGTTGGAAAGTCAGGCTGCCTCGCCTTTCGGCAAAAAGCCAGCCCCCGTCCGTGCGGACGAAATAGTCGTGGAACGATCCGACCTTAGGCGCTGCCTCGCCGGTGAACAACAGCATGGCGCTTTCGCCCTTGGCGTGGTCCTCGTCCAGCACGTCGACGACGATGTTGGAGCAGATATGACGGGTGGTCCGCGCCGGCCGGGCGAGGAAGGCGGCCAGGATCGCCTCTCGCCCCTCCACCCAGTCGTCGGGCGCGGTCGGGCGCGCCATCCGGCCATCCGGCGCATAAAGCGCCGCGACATCCGTCCAGCGGCCGGCATCGTTCAGATTGGCGTAGCGCGCGACAAGCCGTGCGCAATCCTGCTCGATCTCACGGCGCTGATCGTCGGTCATGGCAGCGTGTCGGCCCGGCCGGGGATGATCGGCATGACGGGTGGTCCTTCTCCTGGTCGGGACCACCCTGTCACAAATTCATGGATATGGAAACATCGCAGATATGAAATTCTAGGTCGATGTCTTGTTCTTGCTCAAATCATAGCTGCCCAGGCCCGGCTTGTAGCTCTTTTCATCAATGAACTGGCGGATGCCTTCCTTGCGGCCTTCGCTCTTGTCATGAAAGTTCGCGGCCTCCTGCATCCGCACGAGATAATCCTCCGCTTCGTCATAGGTGATGGTGCCGACGCGGCGCACGGCATCCTTGGCGAATTTGAGTGCGACCGGATTTTTCTTGAGCAGCAGTTCGGCGACTTCCGTGGTGCGCGCCTTCAGTCGCTCCAGCGGCACGCTTTCGTTTACCAGCCGCATCGCTGCCGCCGCCTTGCCGTCGATCAGGTCGCCGGTCAGCGTCAGCCACATGGCGTCGCGCATGGGCAGCAGATCGACCACCACCTTGGTGACGCCGCCGCCCGGCAATATGCCCCAGTTGATTTCGCTGAGTCCGAACTGAGCTTCGTCCGCGCAGATGGCGAGATCGCAGGCAAAGAGCGGGCCAAAACCGCCGCCGAAACACCAGCCATTGACCATGGCGATGGTCGGCTTCTGATACCAGCGCAGGCGGCGGAACCAGCCATAGCTTTCGCGTTGCGACTTGCGCACGCCACGCAGGCCCTGCGCCTCGGTTTCGCGGAAATATTCCTTCAGGTCCATGCCCGCGGACCAGGCCGTGCCTTCGCCGCCGAGCACCAGCACGCCGACATCGTCGCGAAATTCCAGCTCGTCCAGCACCTCCATCATGCGCCGGTTGAGCGTCGGGCTCATCGCGTTGCGCTTGGTGGGGCGGGCGAAGTTCACCCAGGCGATTCCGTCCGCGACATCAAAGGAAACGACGTCCTGCTCTTCCATCTTCCTGCTCCTGCATGGCAATATGTATCACAGGCATACAATTAAAGGGGCAAGCCGTGCAAGAGGAAATTTGGCGGACGGCCTTGAGAGGCTGACTTGACAAGAGTTGACACTGCCTGAAAGATAACGATCGTTATTAATATAGACTGGTGCGACCGGTGGAGCGAGGTGACATGGAGGGGAGAGGCGGCAGCGGTGGGGCGATTGCATCCGCAACCATTGCGGCCTTTGCGGCAGTCGTCGGCAAGAATCATGTGTTCTTCGCGGAGGAGGACCAGGCGAGCTATCAGGACAAGTTCGCTATCGACGATGCCCGGCACCATCCGGCCGGCGCTGTCGCGCCGGCGACGGTAGAGGAGATTCAGGCAATCCTGCGCATCGCATCGGAGCGCGGCTTGGCGCTCTGGACGGTCAGCCGGGGCAAGAATCTGGGCTATGGCGGCTCGGCGCCGCTGCTTGCCGGATCGGTGATACTTGATCTCAGCCGGATGAAGAAGATCGACTATGACGAGACGAACGGCACTGTCCTGCTCGAACCGGGGGTCGGATTCTACGATCTCTACGACTTCCTTAAGACCAGGGGGATGAAGCACTGGCTGTCGGTGCCCGGCAACAGCTGGGGATCGGTGGTCGGCAATGCGCTCGACCGGGGCATGGGTTATACTCCCTATGGCGAACATGCGACGCGCATCTGCGGACTGGAGGCGGTGATGGCTGACGGCCTCGTGGTGCGGACCGGCATGGGTGCGCTCGATGGGGCGCCGACCTGGCAGCTCTATCGCTTCGGCTTTGGTCCCGGCTGGGACCAGATGTTCGTCCAGTCCAATTTCGGCATCGTAACCAAGATGGGGCTGTGGCTGATGCCCGCGCCGGAGTCGCTGATGGGCATGGATCTGGAGTTCGACCGGCCGGAGGATCTGGGGCCGCTGATCGACGCGATCGCCCCGCTGCGCCGTGAGGGACTGTTGCAGCAATCCCCGACCATCGGCAACTGGTTGCGCGCCGCCGCCGTGGTGACGACCCGCGACCAGTGGACCGACAAGCCGGGCGCTTTGCCTGATGATGTGATCGCGGCGATCCGCAGTAAATTCAATGTCGGCTGGTGGGGGGTGAGCCTGCGCCTATACGGCCGCGAATCGGTGAACAAGGCGGCCTATGCGATTTTGGAGCAGGAGATGGGGAAGCTCAAACCCATGTCGCTGCGCCCCACCCTATGGAAGACGGGGGAACTGCTGGAGGCGACGGGATGGACCGGAACGCCGCTGACCATGCCGATGCAGAACGCCAACTGGCATGGCGGCCGTGGCGGACATATCGGCTTTTCGCCGATCCTGCCGCAATCGGGAACGGCGGCACAGGCCCAGTTCCAGCGCACCTATGCCCGCTACAGGGAATTTGGCATGGATTATCAGGCCAGCTTCGCCTTTGGCGAGCGTCACCTCATCAACGTCAACGCCGTGCTGATCAACAAGGACGACCCCGACCTGATGGGCCGGGTCGATCCCTTCCTCAAGCAACTGATCGCCGATGCAAAGACGCAGGGCTATGGCGAATATCGCACCCATCTCGACTATATGGACGCGGTCGCGGACACCTATGACTATAACAAGGGTGCGCTGGGGAAGCTCAATCGCAAGGTCAAGGATGCGCTTGATCCCAAGGGTATCATCGCGCCGGGTAAGAGCGGCATCTGGCCCAGCAGTCGTGCGGGAGGGCCGGGCTGATGCGGGGGGGCATGATCGCTTTCACAAGCGCTATGGTGCTTCTGGCGGTGGCCGCCTGCGGCCGGGCGAGCGAGACGCCGACAGACGCTCCCAAAGGCCCGCCGCCCGCGCCCGCGCCCGAGACATTGTCCTCGCGCCCCCATGCTGGGCCGGGCGAAAAACTCTATTTGGAAAAATGCGCAATGTGCCACGGGCCGGGCGGCATGGGCACCGGACTGCTGGCACGGCGCGCCGACCAGCCGTTGCTGGAAAAGCGCACCGACCTGACCGTTGACTATGTTGTGCAGGCCGCGCGCATCGGCATCGGCAACATGCCTGCCATCCCGCGTGGCGAACTGAGCGATGCCGAGCTGAATTTGATCGCTGATCATCTTTCCGGGGGAATCAAGCCATGACAAGCCTGTCGCGCCGCGGCTTCATGGCCGGCGTTGCTCTTGCCTCTACGTCCGTGCTTGATCTGGGCCGCCGTGGCTTGGCGCGCACCGATGCCGTGTTGCTCCACGATCCGGGGTTGGTTGCCGGGCGGCGCTTTGCCGTGCGGGCAAATGATCTCGGAGGCGCTGTACTGGCGTTGGAGGGAGATCGGGTGCGGCAGATGCGCCAGCTGCTGGCGCGGGCGCCTGCGGCCCTGTTTGGGATATCCCGGCACGCGGACGAAATGCTGGTGGGAGACATCGTGACCGAGGCGGGGTATCGCCGGGTCGCCCTGGTGCGCCACGGCGGCAAAGCGCAGGTCGCGAACTGCGCGCCTGATGGTGCACCTGTTGCCGTGCTTGCCCGGTTGGCCGGAACGGGCTGGCCGGAAGCCTTTGCCGAACTGGCGCTGGGCGGGATTGAGCGGTGCGGCACGCGCGGGGCAGGCGGGCTAGCCGCGCCAGCCTTCAGCTGGATATTCGCGCGGCGCGAAGGCGGATGATCTGCAGACGGCTTATATGCTACGCCACCTTGCATGAGCAGGACGAGCGCCAGGGGAAATGAAGCGGACGGCGCGGGCGCGCGCCGCCGCCAGATATTGGAGATCGCGGCGCAACTCTTCGCGCGCAAGGGTTATCGCGGGACCTCGATGCGCGACATCGGCGAGGCGGCGGGCGTGCTGGGTGGGTCGCTCTACCATCACATCAAGTCGAAGGATGCGCTGTTTGTCGAGTTGCACCATGCAGCGCTCGACGCGGCGGAGGCCCGCATCAAGGCGGCACTCTCGGGCGAGGATGATCCATGGGCACGGCTGGAGGCCGCCTGCTCAGCCTTGCTCGAGATTCAACTCGACCCCGATTCGCTGACCATGCCGATGATGAATGACTTTCGCGAAGTGCCGGACGCGGTGCGCGCCGCGCTGGTCGATCGCCGCGACCGGTTCGAAATGCTGTTCCGCGATCTTGTGGCGATGCTGCCCCTGCCGACCGACATCGACCGCTCGATCTACCGCAACCTGCTGCTCTCGCAGCTCAATTCGGCAGCGGACTGGGTCCGTCCAGGCCGCCTCACGGCGCGAGAGATCGCCACTCAGGTAGCGCGCGTCTTCCGCCATCCCGACCCAGCAGAATGACCTTGCTTGCTATTGTAACAAGTGTTTGGTAATTTAGTGCCAGAAAGAGAGGCCAGCCCTAAAATGCCAAGCTACATCCCCCCGATCGACGACTATCGTTTCCTGTTGAACGAGGTGTTGGGTTTCGACCTTGCCATGGCGGAGCAGGGCCAGGATGTGGACGCGGATCTCGCGATCACCGTGCTGGAGGAAGCAGGCAAATTCTGCGCGGAGCAGCTCCATCCGCTCAATCGCGAGGGAGACGAGCAGGGCAGCAGGCTGGTCGATGGCGCCGTGGTGACGCCGCCCGGCTTCGCCGAGGCCTATGGCGCATTCGTCGCGGCCGGCTGGCCTGCACTGGCCGCCGATCCTGCCCATGGCGGGCAAGGGCTGCCTTTCATCCTTCAGCAATGGTTGGACGAGATGCTGTCGGCCGCCAATCTATCCTTCGGTCTCTTCCCCGGCCTGACGCGCGGTGCGAGCGAAGCGATCGCCGCTCATGCCAGCAAGGAACTGAAGGCGCGCTATCTGCCCGCGCTCGTCAGCGGCGAATGGACGGGCGCCATGGCGTTGACCGAAAGCAGCGCGGGCACGGATCTCGCTTTGCTCAAGGCCCGGGCAGTGCCGAGGGACGATGGCGGCTATGCTGTGACCGGGCAGAAAATCTTCATTTCCTCGGGCGATCATGACATGGCGCCCAATATCATCCATCTGGTACTGGCTCGCCTCCCCGACGCGCCGCCGGGCGTGAAGGGCATCAGCCTGTTCCTCGTCCCCAAATATCTGCCGGACGGCGTGCGCAATGCGATGTCTGTTGGTGCGCTCGAAAAGAAGATGGGCATCCATGCCCAGCCCACCTGCGTCATGAATTATGATGGTGCCACCGGCTGGCTTGTAGGCGAGCCGCATCGTGGGTTGGCGGCCATGTTCACCATGATGAATGCCGAACGGTTGATGGTCGGCATCCAGGGGTTGGGCATTGCTGGAGCGGCCTATCAGCAGGCGGCCTCTTATGCGAAGGATCGGTTGCAGGGGCGCAGCGCGGACGGCACGCGCGGGCCCGTACCCATCATCGACCATGCGGATGTCCGACGGATGCTGCTCAAGGTCCGCGCCTTTGTGGAGGCGGGCCGGGCGCTGGCGGGCTGGACCGCACTCCAGTTCGACCGTGCCCATCGCCACGCCGATGCGGCCGAGCGGGCCAAGGCCGATGCGTTGGTCGCGCTCATGACCCCGGTCGTGAAGGCGGCTTTCACCGACTTCGGCTTCGAAAGCGCGGTCGAGGCGCAGCAGGTATTGGGTGGCCATGGCTATATCCGCGAATGGGGGATGGAGCAGTATGTGCGCGACGCCCGCATCGCACAGATTTACGAAGGCACGAACGGCGTGCAGGCACTGGATCTGGTGGGACGCAAGCTGGCGCTTGGTGGCGGCGCGGTGGTCGACGGCTTCTTTGAAATGATCGCGGATGATCTGGATGCTGCGGCGGACCTGATCGTGGCGCAACGCAGTCGGGACGCGCTTGCCCTGCTGCGGGAGGCGACGGTCGCGCTGCGCGGCGCGGGCGCCGATGCAGCGGGCGCGGCGGCGGTTGACTATCTGCGCCTATTTGCCTTGGTATCATTCGGCTGGATGTGGACCCGCATGGCCGTTGCCGCGACGGGCGAAGGGTCGCTGCATCAGGCGAAGCGCCAGATGGCGGAATTCTTCGCCTTGCGGATGCTGCCGCAGGCGCGGGGTCTGGCGGCCGCGATCGCCGCCGGCGAAGCATCGTTGATGGCTCTGCTGGCCGAGGCCTTCTAACTGGTACGATTTGCCTGGTGCATGGTGCCGTTTCGCGGATCGAATGTGAGCTCCGACGGAATATGTCCTTGTCGTCGTTCCCGGAACAGGAAAGCTCTCAGTCTTTTAGCGAGGCGTGAGCATGGACAGCGAGCAGCCAAACGAGGCTTGGATGTCTCAGCGGTGCGGCTGATAGCTCCGTGTCAGTGGCGACACCATCGTAACCGCGCTTGAGAAACGGATAGCGAGAGCCGCTCCCCCCTGGTTCCAAGGGGGGCAGCGGCTCCGGTTGCGCGACGGTGCTATTTCGTGGCGCTGGCGAGATAGGCGATCAGGTTCGCGCGGTCGGCTGGCTGCGGTACGCCCGGGAAGGCCATGCGATTGCCGGGGATCAATGCGGTTGGTTTGGTCAGAAACGCATCCAGCGACTTGGCGTCCCAGCGAATCTTTGCCTTCTGCATGGCAGGCGAATAGGCGAAGCCCGCCTGTGAGCCCGACGTGCGGCCGAACAGGCCGGCTAGATTCGGGCCCATCTTCTTTGGCCCCGGCTTCACATCATGGCAGAGCGCGCAACGGGCGAAAACGGATTTTCCCTTGGCCGGGTCGCCGGCTTGGGCGAGGGCGGGGGGTGCCGCCATCGCTGCACCGGCAAGCAAGAGGAACGTGAACTTGCGCGTCATCGTCATGCATGTCTTCCCTTTTCATATGACCGCTTCGTAGCAGCTCGTCGTTTCGTCACGATGGAGCATTCTCCCCATTGCGCAAGATGGCGCCATCGCTGCGGCACAATCCTAACGATCGTGTATGAACGAGGCTTGAAGGCAAATCGCCCATTATCGAGGTTCGGCGCGGCAATGAGGGGGGGGGGCTTCAAGATTTGTCTTTTTTTGAAATTTTATCGTTG
>NZ_LXVX01000002.1 GCF_001650725.1 Sphingobium sp. TCM1
CGTTTTCACACAGTCTGGGTCGATGGCCGACCGAAGCAGAAACATAATCCATTGGGTGCGGCTCCGCTGTCGAATGATCCTTGTCATCGCGGAACAGGACCGCCATCGAAATAAAGGCTAAGCAAAATTTTTCCCTTATAGCGATGCAGCTGATCGCAAACGGCTTTTTAACCATCGACATATATAGCATGCTGCAATGCAAAAGGGGAATTTGATGCGAGCAGATGCTGCCAACCTCCTGGCCCGGCTGGGAAGGAGGGATTTCCGTTATCGGGAGTTCACCGACAATTTCGCCGATATGGAGCTATGGCCAATCTTCGAGGCGCTGCTGACGGACAAGCGCGTGGTCGGCAAGCCGCTGTCCGCGCTGGCCGCGCGGCATGTCGAGGACATTCTGCCTTCCAGCAAGGCTAGCCCGGCACGGCCGCCGGAGCCTGCGTCCACGGGCGGCTTGTTCGACGGCTATGGCGACGGCGCCCGCCCCTCTTCCGCCAGTCAGGAGGCCGGGGAATTGCGGTCCTATCTGCAACGCCTTTCAAAAGGCTCGCATGAGGGGCGCGACTGATGCCGCTGATCCTCTGTCACTCGGCCAAGGGGGGAACCGGCACCAGCTTCATCGCCGCGCACCTTGCCATGCATCTGGCCCAGCAGGGGCATGAAGTCGTCGCTCTGGACTTCACCTATCAGGATGCGCTCAAGCTCTATTTCGGCCTGCTCCCGACACAGTCGCTGGTCGAGTTCCGCGGGTCCGGCTCCTCGCCGCTCGCGGTGGCTGGCGTCGAGCTGTTTTCCGGTTACGCCCTTAGCCGCGAGAGCGATTTCATCGAGGCGCTGCGGGCCGGTCGATCACCCTTCGCCGAACGGAAGATCTATATCGCCGACGTAGCCGCCGGTGATCGTGAAACAAAAGACCTGTTGCTGCCCTTCGCGCAACTGCATCTCTGCGCGCTGTTGCCGCATCCGGTGTCGCTGGCCGCTCTGACAAAGGTGCAGGCAGGAACCCCGGCGATCGAGTTGACCAAGACGGCCTTCATCCTCAACCAGCTTGACGACACGCACCGCTTTTCCCGCCACGCCCACATATTCTTGCGGGAACTGCTGGGCGAACGACTGATCGGCACCATTCGGCGTGATGAGGCGGTCAACGAGGCCGCCGCCATGTTCGAGCCGATCAACAAATATGCAGCGGCCAGCGCGGCTCTGGCTGACATCCGTGAGGTCGCGCGTGCGGTCGAGCAGCGTGCGGGGCTGGTGACGGAGGCCGATCAACTCTCATGAAGTTCCTGTCTTCACAGCCTGCAAAATGGCTGGCTTTGCTGTGCGTGGCGCCCCTGACCCTGCTTGTGGTCGGCGTTCCGCTCGATCTCGATGCGCAATGGCTGTTCACGGGCATAACCATCGTGGGCGCCATCGTGCTGGGCCGCTCTCCCACGCGAAAGGCGACGTTGACGCTGGGCATCCTGTCGCTGCTGGTTTCGACCCGCTATATGTTCTGGCGCACCACCCAGACGCTGGAATTCGGCACCTTGCCGGAATTCCTGCTGGGGAGTGGCCTTTATCTTGCGGAAATCTATGCCTGGGTCATTCTATTGCTGGGCTTTCTGCAAACCAGCTGGCCGCTTAACCGGCCCGTGGTTGAGATTGCGGGCGAGCCTGAGCATTGGCCCGTCGTCGACGTTTTCATTCCCACCTACAATGAAAGCCTGTCGATCGTGCGCAATACCGTGTTCGCGGCGCTGGACATGGATTACCCCGCCGACCGCTTTCGCGTTTTCATCCTCGACGATGGCCGTCGCCCCGAATTTCGCGCCTTCGCCCGGCAGGTGGGCTGCGGATATCTGACCCGCGCGGACAATCTTCATGCCAAGGCGGGCAATCTGAACGCGGCGATGAACAAGACGCGCGGCGAACTGATCGCGATCTTCGACTGCGACCATGTGCCCACGCGTGCCTTCCTGCAGATGACCGTCGGCTGGTTCCAGAAGGATGCAAAGCTGGCGCTGATGCAGACGCCGCACCATTTCTATTCGCCCGACCCTGCCCAGCGCAACCTGCGCACGGTGGACGATCTGCCGGGCGAGGGCGACCTGTTCTACGGCAATGTGCAGGGCGGCAATGACCTGTGGAACGCCGCCTTTTTCTGCGGCTCCTGCGCCATCATCCGGCGCGAAGCGCTGACGCAGACCAACGGTTTTGCCGGCGAGACGGTGACGGAGGACGCGCATACCGCGTTGAAGCTCCAGCGCATGGGGTGGAACACCGCCTATATCAGCGCGCGCCTGTCCGCAGGACTCGCCACCGAGCGGCTGGTGCTGCACATCGGCCAGCGCATCCGCTGGGCGCGCGGCATGACGCAGATCATGCGGATCGACAACCCGCTGCTGGGGCCGGGCCTGAAATGGCAGCAACGCCTTTGCTACCTGAACGCGATGCTGCATTTCCAGTTTCCGCTGCCCAGGATCGTGTTCCTCACCAGCCCGCTTGCATATCTCATCTTCGGCCAGAACATCATCCATGCCTCGGCATCGCTGATCTTCGCCTATGCCGCACCCCACCTCTATTGCTCGATGGTGTCGGGCGCTCGATCGCAGGGCGGCGAACGCCGACCCTTTTGGGGCGAGATATACGAGACGATCCTGGCCTTTCACCTAGTCCCCGCAACGATCCTGACGCTGTTCAACCCCCGCAAGGGCAAGTTCAACGTCACCGACAAGGGCAGCCTGCTGGACCGCACCTATTTCGACCTTGGCACGGTGAAGCCGCACCTGATTTGCATCGCGCTGATGCTGTTGGGGGTGATGCTGGGCTTCGTGAAGTGGCTATTCTTCCCACATCTGTTCAACATTCAGTTCGACACATTGATATTGAACACCCTGTGGGCGGGCTTCAGCCTCATCATCCTGCTCGCGGCCGTATCCGTCGCGCGCGAAACACGGCAGGCGCGCGAACATATCCGCATCGAAACGCAGGTGCCCGTCACCATCTATCTTCAGGACGGGCATGTGTTCGACGCGATGACCACCGACCTTTCCATGGGCGGCGCCGCGATCCTCCTGCCGCTCGACGTGTCTCTGCGCGACCGGATGGTGACGCACATCTCGCTGCCCATGGGCGACGAGAAGCTGACGCTGCCGGTCGACAATATCCGCAGCGATCGAACTCGGGCGTTCCTGAGCTTCCAGCCGCTCGACGTGACTCTCTCGCGCCATCTCGTCCGCGCCATATTGGGCCGTGCCGACGCCTGGCAGCCCGTTGCCTCTCCGCGCCCGGTATCGGGTCTGCGATCCTTGTGGGATATCATTGTGGTTGATTTCACTACGCTCAAGCGCCTGTTCCGCCTGAACCGCACGGAACGGCGCACGCTGAAGCGCGAACAGGCAAAGCTGCCCGGCGCCCCAGCCACCAAGGCGGCCGCTGGCCTGCTGTTGGCTGCTGGCGCGCTGTTCGCCATGCAACAGCCATCCCGGGCGCAAACCCCTGGGGTAGCAAGGATCGCCGCAACGCCAGCTTCGGCCGCTGGCGCGCGCCAGCAGCGGCTGAACTTCCGCGATCTCCAGATCCACTCGCCCATCCGGCTTCAGGGCACACGGGGCGAAATCGGTATCCCCTTTGGCATGCGCCGCAACGACGTGGTCACCAACGCCAGCCTGACGCTGAACCTGGCGTGGTCGCCCGCCATGCTGGGCGACCTCAGTCAGTTAGTCGTGTTGCTGAACGGCGAGGTCGTGGGCACCCTGCCTTTGCATCCCGGCGACGCAGCGGGCCAGATCGTCAAGATACCGGTCAACCCCGCGCTGTTCCTGCCGGGCGACAACCGTCTGAACCTGCGCCTGTTGGGCCATTATACCCGCGATTGCGAGGATCCGTTTCACAGCTCGCTCTGGGCCAATGTCAGCAATGTTCGGTCCTGGTTCGACCTGACCGTTCAGTCGTTGCCGATGGCGCCCGACCTCGCTCGCCTTCCCGGCCCCTTCTTCGACCGTCATGACAATCTGCCTTTGCGCTTGCCCTTCGTCTTTGCCGGGCGTCCCGGCAATGGCGAACTGGAGGCGGCGGCCAGCGTCGCGTCCTGGTTCGGCGGCATGGCCAGCTATCGGGGCTTTTCCTTCAAGCCGCTCCTGAACCAGCTGCCGCAAGGAAATGGCGTCGTTTTCCTGCTGGGCAATCGCTCGGTCGCGGGCCTAACAATGCAGGCGCGCGGGCCCTCGGTGGCGGTGGTCCGCAATCCGCGCGACAATTTTGGCGAATTGCTGGTCGTCATGGGCCGCAATGTGCAGGAACTGAAACTCGCCGCAGCAGGCATCGCCAGCGGCCGGGGCGTCTTTGGTGGAGCGCAGATGTCCTTCGACAATGTGCGCATTCCGACCTACCCGCGCTATTCGGCGCCGCGCTGGATCAGCACCGATCGTGCGGTGCGCCTGGGCGAGTTGACCAACGCCTATGCGCTTCAAGGCCTGGGCCTTCCGCCCGGTCCGCTCAGCACCCGGTTCCGCATCACGCCCGACCTTTTCTTCTGGCCGCGCCAGGGGGGCCGGCTGGACCTGCGCTATCGCTATCCCACGGCCGACTGGCTGGACAAGCGCGGTTCCCGGCTCGACGTGTCGATCAACAACCAATATCTGCGCACCCTGCCGGTCGCAGGCGGCGACTGGTGGGATCAGATCGTCGCCGGCAAGGGCGCCGTATCCCAGGACAGCCGCGCATCGGTGGTCCTGCCGCGCTATAATCTGTTCGGTCAGAACGAGCTGGTCTTCGACTATAATCTGATCCTGGCCAACAAGAAGAAGTGCGAGGGCACGCTGCCGGACAATGTTCGGGTCAGCATCAGCCCGACCAGCACGATCGACTTTAGCCATGCCTATCACGCGCTGCAGATGCCCGATCTCGCCACCTTCGCAGGCGCAGGCTATCCCTTCACCATCCGCCCTGACCTGGCCGAGACGGTCATCGTCATGGGCCGCGATCCCTCGTTGGGAGCGATCGAAGCGTTTCTGGCGCTGATGGGCCGCTTTGCAGACTCCACAGGCCTTCCAGCCACACATGTAACCGTCGCCAGCACGATCGAGCCATCGGCGATGGAGGGCAAGGACATATTGGTTCTGGGCTCCAGCAGCGTCGCCAGTTCAGAGCAGCTGTTCGGCTCCGCGCCCGTACGCTTCTATGACGGGGCATTGCATGTGGCCGAACGGTCGGCGCTGCAGAATATCCAGAGCATATTCGCCCTGGGCGAACGATCTTCGCTGGAGGAGGCGGAACAGACCATCTACAACACCACCGGCTTTTCCGGCATCGTAGGCTTCCGTTCACCCTTCGACAGTGGCCGCAGCGTGGTGGCCCTGCTGGCAAACGACCCGAATGCCCTGCCCCAACTGGTGAACGGCATGGCCGATACCAAGATCAATGCGCAGATACAGGGCGACCTGGCGGTGACGGACGGCGAAGGCATGACCAGCTTCGCGGTCGGCCCGACCTATTGGGTGGGATCGCTGCCGGTCTGGATGCGGATCGCCTACTGGTTCAGCCAGCGCCCCATCCTGATGGCGGCGAGCGGCCTGCTTCTGGCGCTGTTCCTGGCGGGCCCCGCCTATCTTTACCTTAACCGGCAGGCCAAGCGCCGCCTCGCAGCGGCGGACGAAGCATGAGCAGGACCATTATGATGCGTAAGTTGCTGATCGCGGCCCTGGTCGGATCGACCGCCATCCCGTGCATCGTCCAGGCAGAGGTGCCGGGCGTCGCCGCCCTGATCCAGCAGGGTCGCTACTGGCAGGGCAAGGGGCGGCAGGATCTGGCCAACCAGGCCTTTCGCCGTGCATTGGTGCTCGACCCGTCCAATGGAGAGGCGCGGCGCGGCCTGAACGGCGGCGGCTCGCGGACTCCAGCGCCTGCCCCTGCCGTTGCAAAGCCTGCCGCTGCGCCTGCGCCAGCACGTCAGGCTCGCACCACTGGCCAGACGACCCAGCCGACCGCGCCTGCGCCCCGGACGCGCAGCGACACCGGCGGGGACGCGCGGGCTGCCGGTTTCCGCGCACTGGAACGGAGCGATCTGGCCGAGGCTTCCACTCTGTTCGAGCGCGCGCTGTCGCGCAATCGTGCCGATGCCGGTGCACGGGGCGGCCTTGGAATCGTAAGACTGCGCCAGAGCCGCTTCAGTGAGGCGCGCGACCTGCTGGAGCGGGCATCGCGAACGGGCTCGGCGGCGCAGTGGGCGGAAGCGCTGGCCAGCGCCCGCTTCTATGGCGACCTTGCCGACGCACAAGTGGCATTGTCGGCAGGCCGTCTTGCCGAGGCGCAGGCAAAAGCGGAGGGTCTGGTCCGATCAGGCTATACCGATCGCCAGCCCGCGCTCGAACTGCTGGCGAACATTTATGAACGGCAGGGCCGTTATGCAGACGCCGCAGACATGTTCCGCCAAGCGTCGAACCAAGGGGCTAGCGACAGCCAGTCGGAAGCTCGCCTGAAGAGTCGGGCCGCGCGCGGCCGCGCGTTGGCCGCCGTGGCGCAGGGCGATCCGGTGACCGCTGAGCAGGAATTCCAGTCGGGCCTGTTGCTCGATCAGAGCGATCCCTGGATTCGCTACGAATACGCGCGCTTCATGATCGATCGCGGCCGGACATCCGATGCCGACTCTCTTGTCCGCTCGCTTTCTGCCTCCTCCAGTGCCGACGCTCTCTATGCGGCCGCGCTCATCAACAATGAGCTTGCCCGCCCCGCCGCCGCCGATGAGCTGATCAGCCGGATTCCCGATGCGCAGCGCACGACGCAGATGCGGAACTTCGCGCTGGGCCTCAAGACCGATCAGGCGATCCGCCGCGCCCGCGAGATCGGCGCAATGGGGCGTCAGGCGGAGGCGCGCGCGGCATTGCAGCAGCTGAGCGGCACGCCCGGTATGACCGCTGCCAAGCAGGCGGCGATCGCCGACGCGCTTTATGATCTGGGTGACCTCGACGGGGCGGCCGGGCTGGCGCAGCAGGCACTGGCGGGCGACATCAGCGATGTGGAAGGCTATGAGCCCGTCGTCCGCGTGTTGGCCAAGACCGGCCGCGACGACCTCGCCGCAGCCGCGCTTCAGCGGGCCAACCAGATGACAGGCGGATCGGCCGATGGCCAGCGGTCTCTGGCACGGATCAGCGGCGGCATGGCGGCGGCGCAGGCGGACCGGCTGCGCCTGGCGCAGCAATATGCGCCAGCGTTCGACCTGCTCCAATCGGCCTGGAATGCCGCGCCCGGCAACCGAGAGGTTCTGTCCGCGCTCGCCCGGCTCTATCAGTCCGGCGGCATGCCTGCGCGTGCGGCGCAGAGCTATCAACTGATCCTGGCGCAATCGCCCAAGGATCGCGACGCCACGCTGGGCCTGATTGAAACAGCAGGCGCGGCGGGAGACACCACGCTCGCCCGTCAGGCCATCGACCAGGCAGCCCAGCAGTGGCCGAACGATCATGAGGTCTATCTGGCCGCTGCCCGGATGGAGCAGGCGCGCGGCAACGAAGGGGCGGCCATCCGCTATCTGAAGCGAGCGCGCGAAATCTATGCAAGGCAGGCAGGCATCGCGCCAACGCTGACCGCGGCCAATCCCTTCGGCACGGCGGCGATGGGCGAAAATCCGTTTCGTTCGCAGGCTGTCGCGCCTGCCCCAGCCCCTATCAACCCCTTCGCGCTCAGCGGGCGCGCGCGGCTTCCTTCGCCCGCCAGCTATGGATCGGGCTATGGCGGGCCTGCTCAGACTGTGGTCCCGCAGCAGAGCAGCTTCGCCGCTGGGACGCCGGGGTTCGCGGGCAACGCGCTCGCCTCCGCCGCTTTCACTTCCTCCTCATCCTTCGAAACGCCCCAGGGCGGCAGCGGCATCGGCGATCCCGTGCTGGCACGCCTCGAATCCGACATCCGCTCCCTGTCCAGGGACAGCGGTCCGCGCGCCGAGGTGGAAACCGGCTATCGCGAGCGGTCCGGGGAACCGGGCTTGAGCGAGCTCAAGGAACTGACCGGCTCAGCCGCCATTTCCACCAGCATCGGCAATGGCCGTCTATCGGCCAAGGCGGAAGCGGTGGTGCTCGATGCCGGTGCGCCCAGCCAGTCCGGGCAAGCGCGCTTCGGCGGCAATGGCCTGCCGGAGGCTGCCGCCATCGTCGGAGAGGTGGACCAGGCGAACATCCCGGTCGGGACGCAGCATGCGTCCGGCGTGGCGTTGTCGGCATCCTACAAGAGTCCGCTGTTGCAGCTGGAGGCGGGCACCACGCCGCTCGGCTTCGGCACTACGCGGGCGACCTGGCATGCGGCGGTGACGCCGCAATTCTCCTCCGTAGCGTCGGGCAAGATCTGGTTCGAGCGCCAGCCTGTCAAGGACAGCATCATATCCTATGCCGGTGCCAGCAATCCGGCCAGCGATGCCGCTGTCGGCGCGGCCATGGCGCAGATCGCCAATGCGGCGCGCGACCCGGTGACGGGCCTGTCCCCGGTCGACTATGCCACTGGCGGCGCCTATGGGCTGGGCGAACGTTGGGGCCAGGTGATGAAGACCGGCGGCGGCATGTCGTTCAGCTATGATCGGAACGGCACCGGCTTCTACGGTGATGCCACCTACCACCGGTATCGCGGCGAGAATGTCCGGAACAACTATGGCATCCAGCTGAACGCGGGCGGCTATATGAGGGTCTATCAAGGCAATGGCTCCACCGTGACTGGCGGCATCAACGTCAATTATCAGGACTTTGCCAACAACCAGAACTTCTTCACATTCGGACATGGCGGCTATTTCAGCCCGCAAAGCTTCCTCAGCGTGGCCTTCCCGTTGCGCTACACCTATGACAGCAGTCGCTGGGAAGTGCGGGGTAATTTTGCGCCCGGCTACCAGAGCTTCGATCAGGACGCCGCCAATCTCTATCCGACCAGTGACGCCGCGCAGGGGCTTCTTAACGATTTGAAGCTACAGGATAGCGATGTGCGTTCGAGATATGATGGCCTTAGCAAGACCGGCTTCGCCCTTTCCGCTGACGGAGCCATCTATTACCGCGTTAGCCCCTCGACACGGGTTGGAGGACAGATGGGCATGAACACATTCGGCACGTACGACGAATTCCGCTCGCTGATCGGCATTCGCCAGTCGCTGGGAGCCGGGCGATGAACGAAACCACGCACCGCTTCATGGCGGCCGGACCCGTTGCCGCCGATCCCAAGGGGCTTGCCCTTCTCAGTGCGATGACCGCCGCTGAAATCTGGGCGAGCGCCTCTCCTGCACAGGCGCGCGGCTTTTATATGGCGGTCGGGGGCAGGCTCGCCGCGGCTCAGCCGATGGACGAAGCCACCGATCTGGCGCTGCTCGCCACCCGCGCCAACATGCTGTGGGCGGCGCTCGATTGGGGCCATGTCGACCTGCATATGGAAGATCAGGGCATTGCCATCCGGCATGAGGGGCTGCCCCATGCACTGGACGGGGACGTCGACGGCCACTGGCGCGAGATCGTCAGCAGCGTGCTCGAGGGCGTCTATGACGCATGGTTCCGTGCGCTGGGAAGCGGTGCGACGCTGATGACGCGAACGGTCGATTTCAATGGCGGGACGCTGGACCTCTGGCATGGTCATTGACCGCCGCAGTTTTGCATTGGGCGCGTTAGCGGTGATGACGGGATCATGCGCCCGCGCTGGCAGTCCGAGGAGCCGGAGCGGCCGGAGCAGCAGTCCGGCCGCCAAGGCGCTGTGGGCTCAGTTCAAGGCAAGATTTCTGGACCCGTCCGGTCGGATCGTCGACACCGGCAACAACAATGTCAGCCATAGCGAAGGACAGGGCTATGGTTTGTGGCTTGCTCAGATGGCTGACGACAAGACGGCCTTCACCAGCATGTTCGAATGGACGGAAAAGACGCTGGCCCGGCCGGATTTGGCCCTCTACGCGTGGCGATACGACCCGCGCCAGACTGACAAGGTGGCCGACAGAAACAATGCCACCGATGGCGACATATTCATCGCCTGGGCGTTGGCCCGGGCGGGAGAACAGTGGAAGGAACCTTTGTTTACCTCGCGATCGGAGGAGATAAGGGCTGCCATATTGACGCATCTGGTGACAGAGCGTTTTGGCAGGCGGCTGCTTTTGCCTGGGCTGGACGGCTTTTCGACACCGAATAAGGTGACGGTGAACCCATCCTATCTGGTTTGGCCGGCCTTCGACAAATTCCTCTCTCTGGATGGGCGCGGCGTGTGGGGACCATTGGTGACCGACAGCGAAAAGCTGCTTCTGGACGCCCGGTTCGGACCAAATCGCCTGCCAACCGACTGGGTGGACGTGACCGCCGACGCGGCGCTGGCGCCCGCCGCCGGCAAGCCGCCACGCTTCGGCTTCGACGCCGTCCGCGTGCCGCTTTATGCCATGGCCGGCGGCCGCAGGACGTTGGCCGATCCCGTCATTTCTTTCTGGCGCCAATATGCGCGGCTGGGAAAGACGATCCCCGCCTGGATTGACGTGCAGTCCGGGCAACTCGCCGAATATCCCCTTTCAGCCGGGGGGATGGCTGTCGTCGATCGAAGCCTGGACCGCGCAACTACGCCTGCGATGCCGACAGACTATTATTCCGCTGCTCTCCAGAGTCTCTCGAAAGCCCTTTGACTATGCTTCGTTCGGCAAAAGCTTAGATGCACAGGTTGCGTCATTCGATCTGTCCGTTTTCCCACAGCGTTGAAACTACACCTGGACACATCGGGAGAAAGGCAGATCAGGCCTTTCCCATCGACTGATCTCGGCCTTCCTCTCCTCGTCAGCGGCATTTGGTAGCCATCCAGAAAGTGTAGAGCGTTCTCACCGGCATGTCGTTGTCGCGAATGGCAGCTCGCGAGATCCACGAACTGCTGACAAAATGTCTGGCATTATCCCGTGCTTCCCCACCAACCGTCGAACTTGGAAATGACCGGTTCCGGCTTGCACCCAGATCCACGTAGCCCGATCGGAAGGGCGTAAGCTGGTCGACGGCCGTAGGAATAGCTGCCCTTCCGGACTTGGAGATCGAAAATTGGCCCCTGAACGGTAACAAAGGGTCGGTTGTGATGGGCAAGGCATTGGACAAAGGCGTCATCCCGGGAGGCTTCGCTGGACGGCCGCTATCGCTAGATCCAGTCGTTTGTGAGCCGATGTGTCTTCCTATCGCCTAAGCGCAAGCTGGGTGGTTACCCGAATGACCGCTGACCGGTAAGGATCGGCGGAAGCTGTCTCGCCGTCTCATTAGTCCACCACCCGAACAAGCGCCTTGCCGGTCACTGCCCCCTGTTCGAGAGCGATATGCGCATCGGACGTTCGGTGCAGGGGTTCTATCAAGCCAATCAACGGCTTGTAGGCTCCTACCTCGAGGCCGGCGGTGATGTCGAGGATGGCAGCGTGTTTAGCCGACATCGGTACCGTGTAGATGTATACGAACCTAAAAACGGCGCCGGTGATCATCGCGCGCAGCAGCGGGATCGAGCTTTCATCCGTCGCGTCCCGCATCGCATACGAACTGATGACCCCACCGTTCGCCAGACAGGCCAAGTCGAGGTCGAGGTTCGCGACGAGATTAACGTCGACGATGCGATCGACGCCTGCGCCTGCCGTCGCTTCTTGTATTCCGGCCACGACATCGACGCTGCGCAGGTTGAGGACCAAATCAGCGCCTGCGTCGCGCGCGATGGCCTCGTGCTGTGGATCGAGGACCGTTGTGGCGACCCATGCCCCCGCCCATTTGGCGAGATGGATCGCGGCCGATCCCACCACGCCTGCGCCACCGTGGACGAGTACGCGCCGACCTTTGAGGTCTCCATCGGCAAAGAGGCAGCGGTGAGCCGTCAGCGCAGGGATGCCGAGGGACGCCCCGATCTCGAACGACGTGTTGGCTGGCAGCGGCACCGCATTGGCAGACGGTACGACGACATAGTCGGCCGCCGTTCCCTCCGCACGACCGGACTGCGCTTCGAAGATCCATACGCGCTCGCCGACCCGCGTCGCGGGGACATCTGGGCCTACGGCTTCGATCACCCCGGCACCGTCTTGGTGCGGAATGATGCGCTCATAGGGCATCGCGGACGAAAAGCCGGTTCGCACCTTTACGTCGGTCGGATTGATGCCCGATATGTGCACGCGAACAAGAACTTCTCCCGCGTTGGGCATGGGCGTGGGGAGGTCGCCGAGGATCAGGACATCGGCGGCGGCCCCTTGGCGGTCGTAGTAAATGGCACGCATGATCAACTCCTGCTGTCCCAGCTCGCGACGGAACGGGCTGGCGGAACTACAAATCTGCACATGGAGGCGAGTTTGCAAGAAGGCACACATTTGATATATAGGGATAAGAAGTATACTAATGGCATCATGACATCAGATTTTAAACCGGCTCGCTGTGCCGTCGCCGTCACCGTCGAAGTTGCCGGCGGCAAATGGAAGCCGCTGATCCTTCACTATCTGCTCGGCGGTACCAAGCGGTTTGGTGAACTGCGCCGCCTAATCGGCGGGGTGACGCAACGCTCCCTCACGCTCCAACTGCGGCAGTTGGAAGACCATGGCGTCATCCGTCGCGAAGTGTTTGCGGAGGTGCCTCCTCGAGTTGAATACTCCCTGACGGAAAGAGGCAGGACGCTTGCGCCCGTCCTCGAAGCAATGAAACAATGGGGCGAAACCTACGCGGCTCAGCGGCTATAGGCGATGCGCTGCTCTACGATCGCCTACGGGCAACGCGGTTCCGGCCGTCAACGGCAACAAAAGGGCGCCTGACGACCGGCAGCTTCCAGGAACGCGAACGGCAGCCCCTGTCGGGATGGTCGTTCGTTGACTTGCTCGAAAACGGCCGGGTCTGGGTCGCGAGCTTCCGGAAAAAGCGGAAGGTCTGCACCTGGGTAGCCGGACTCTGGCACTGAGCGTCTTGAACGGGTCGCCTGCCGCCGGATAGGCGGGGAGAGGGCACGCTCACGTTCTCCCTTAGCATGAGGCGCCCATTCCATCCAAGAGGCCACAGCCTCACTCCTCCGGCTCGCATCCTCGCGACGGCAGAAATCGGCGCCCCACGACCGCCATTATGAGGATGCCGACCCAAGCTCACACGGTGCTGACCGTACCGCCATCTATGACAAATTCAGCGCCGTGGATCGCCCCTGCACGATCCGAAGCCAAATAGGCGATAAGGTCGGCGACTTCGGAAGGCTCCGCCCCGCGGCCGATTGGAATGCCGCCGAGAGCCTCAAGGACTGACTGCCTCGCATCCTCGATTGTGCCGCCATTCGTGTCCTGCAGGCGCTCCAAGAAGCGGCCCGTCGACTCAGTCATGATCCAGCCAGGGGAGACCACGTTGACCCGCACACCCTTGGGACCAAGCTCCTTGGAGAGCGATTTGCTGTAGGTCCTGAGCGCGGCCTTGGCGGCGGCATAAGCTGTCGTCGATTCCGGCAATGGCAGCACGGACTGGATGGACGTGACATGCACCACGGCGCCGGCGCCTTGTTCGATCATCTTGGGCACCAGCAGGCGATCGAGGCGGACGGTCGCCAGAAGGTTGAGGCTCAATTCCGCAAGCCAGTGTTCATCGGTCAAGGCAACGAAGCCGCCGCCCGGCGTGGACGAACCGCCGATGACATGCGCGAGAATGTCAATGCCGCCCAAGCGTTCGAGAGCAGCATCCGCCAGCGCCTTGCTGCCTTCCGGGGTCGCGAGGTCGGCCTGGACGAACTCCACTCCGTCGATGGGCTCCGGCGTTCCGCGCGCGGCGGTGATAACGCGCGCGCCTCCGGCCAGAAACCGGTCTACCGTGGCGCGGCCCGCACCTTTGGTGCCGCCGCTGACGAGTACGCGCTTTCCTGCGAACTCGGTCCGATCAGCCTTGATCGTCATGCCGTGACCTCCACTGCCTTGATCGCATCGGCTTCGATCGCGAAGCAGTAGGTGAAGCGGATGGGACTACCGGGAAAGTCGCCATGGGCGGGGCCTTCGACGACGACCAGACCGTCTTCGCGGCGGATAGCATCCGGCGTGAAGATGGCTTTCACGGCGATGACCTCTTCCTCGAACAGGGTCCGGATCTGGTCGTGGCCCTCAAAGCGCTTCCCATTATCCAGGAAAGCCGCGTCAGCAGCAAACGGCTTGAGCATGGCGTCTGCATCGAGCCGTGCGTTGGCCGCGACATAGTCGGCGATGGGTTTAGGTAGTTCGATCGGCATTGCTACGCTCCTTGCGGTGACGAGGAGAATTTAGCGCCACACAATGATTGTGATAATCGGGCTAAACCGGCATGTGGCGTTGCGAAAGGCGGGACAATGTCGAAACACGGTTTGATCGGATTTGACGCTGTGCTTGCGATAGCGCGGCGGGCATCGTTCCGCGCGGCAGCGCTGGAACTGGGGCTTTCCACCACTGCGCTAAGCAATGCCGTCGGCAAGTTGGAAGGGCAGCTTGGCGTCCGACTGTTCAATCGCACGACTCGCAGCGTGTCCCTCACCGATGCTGGACGAAATTTCGTCGAGCAGGTTGGGCCCGCTGTGAGCACCCTCCACGAAGCGATGGGAGCCGCTCGGTCACAGCAGGAAACACCCTCCGGAACTCTGCGGATCAATGCTTTCGCCACAGGCGCACGGGAGATACTCGGCCCACTTTTGCTGAAGTTCCTGCGACGTTATCCCAAGGTTCACATCGATCTCGTCACCGAGGGCCGGATTGTCGACATCGTCGCTGAGGGGTTTGACCTCGGATTACGAACCGCAAACCTGGTGCCGACCGACATGATCGTCATTCCAGTCGGACCTCCGCGCAGTTTTGCCGTCGTGGCGTCGCCTGCATATTTCAAGGCCAACGACAAACCACGCACACCCCCGGACCTGCTTCACCACTCCTGCTTGCGCATCCGGTTGCCAAACGGCGCGCTGCATCGCTGGCACTTCGAGAAGAACGGCCAGCCTGTTTTAATCGATGTTTCCGGCCCCATAACCCTGGACGAGGCGAGCCTGTCGCGCATCGCCGTGCTCGATCATGTCGGCATCGGTTATTTCATGGAAGCCGACGTCCGGGACGACATCCAGGCGGGACGCCTGGTCCGTGTCTTGGAAGACTGGACGCCGCCGCTCGCACCCTTGTGCCTCTATTATCCTAGCCGGCGAAATGCTTCAGCTGCTTTCAGGGCCCTGATCGAGATGGCGCGACAATCACCCGGGTGACCGACATGCCGGGACTGCTTTTGCCATCAACTGCCATTCTCCGTGCTAGGCTGAATGGCGGTATCGGGTCGCGACCTGCTGGAATACCGGACGGACCGCAACTGGGCATCGGAGTATAGCGTCCGAACGGCAACAAGGGGTCGCTACCGGCGCCGCAGTTCACCCAATTAATGTTTCGTGACTGACGATAACTGCGAGCCGTCATCGAACGTCAACGTTAGGGGCCAGAGTGCTGTCTTCGTGAAAAAACGCTCAGTCCGGCTTGGCCGGGTCTCATGCAATAGGCCGAGCCAGCTAAGGGGCCGAAGGACATGCGCATAGACAAGTGATTTTATATGATAGTCCTTATCATCGCTGCCCGTCAGCCTAGCGCAGAATTGCTTGTCAGTCACACCTGAATGGGCTTCCACGTTCACGGCGTTGAGGACCGAAACCCATTCGATTTCCAGCATGTCATCGTGACCGATGGAAAGGAGCAGATGCTGGGCCAGCGTAATCCATAGGCTCCCCGGATGCTCCAATAGATCCTTGCCTATCTTGGTTATGTGTACGAAGCCTTTTCGGTGGCGGGCGAGCTTGGCGGCCAGCAGCAAATCATGCAGAATGGCCAGTGGCGGGAAGTCATGTTCGTTTAGGACCTTATTGATCGCGTAAAGTTCTTCGGCGGTGTAGCCCGGCCAATTGAAGGCTGCGGCGGCCCAGGTGACGAAGTAGCGCTTTATCGCCCTGTTGGGCGTGAGGCCGATCGGACCGATTTCGGCGAGATGACGCAATGTGAGCAGGGCCGCTCGATGGAGGGGTGATAGCGCCAATTGCGGGGCGTCAGCGGTTGGGGCGTGAAACTCGATCATCGTGACACGGTTCTGCCGCGCCGGGGACCTCGAGACAAGAACCGTATAATTAACTCCCGTGGCGCGACTGCACTGTGCCATGTCTCGGAGGGTGACGCAGAAAACCGGACTGACCGTAGCTGGAGATGATAAGTAGGCGGCTGAGTGTCTTGTAAGGTCGATGACCGAAGTGTGCCAAATTAGGGATTTTCGGGCAGCGGCGCTGGTGACGATCTTGCTGCATCAATCTTTGGCGCTACCATCGCCGCCTTCCTTGGATTGGGGTTTAAGCGGCGCCAGTATCCAGAACGTTAGCAGCGTGAAAATGGTAAGGACGACCGCAACGTCGTAACTGCCGAGACCTACCGCAACGCCGATGGCACCAGTGACCCAGAGGCTGGCTGCGGTCGCGGTCCCTTTAACCGTATTCTTGCCCTGCAATATGGCGCCACCGCCCAAAAAGCCGATGCCTGCGATCACACCCTCGAGAACGCGGGCAATGGCCGCTGGATCATGAGCCATCGTGGTTTCGACGGCCTGGACGAAGCCGCAACTGGCAACGGCGACCAGGGGAAAGGTTCTTATCCCGGCGCTTCGTTCTTCTACCTCCCGGTTCCAGCCGATCGGCACGGCCAGCCCGTAGGCGATCGACAGAGCGATGAAATGAGGAATCAGAGAGAAGCTGCCAGCCATGCACATCATAACGCGCGACGACGGATTGCGATGCGGAAGTGGGATCCGATGAATTTTTCCCAATCCTTTGGATGCACGATCAGCGGGGCCTGTGGAATCTTGGGCTGGCATTTCCTGTACTAGCTGCGTCTAAGCCCCTTCGTCGCGCGCCTTTACCGGCGGGATGAAGCTGACCTGTGCGAGGCGCCAGGCGCGCTCCTTGTGGCCTGGCCAATATTGGCGGGGATGCCGACATGACTGCGGAGCATGGGTGTCATGCACCTCCGCCCGGATCAACCGGCCGGTTTCGCGCAAGCGTATGGCCGCGCCCGGAAACTCCGCCAGCAGTTTTTGCCGCACCTGCTCAGCGTCATCCGACAGCGCCGCGCTGGAGAGGGCGCGTGGAAAGCCATCGACCAGTTCCGCTGTGGATGACCGCAACGCCTTGAACCCATCGTTGATGACATCGACAGATATGATTGCCGCCGCCAGCGCATCGGCCCACCACCAGCCAAGCCCCAGACCGATGACGCCAGCAAGGCCGGCCGCGCCGGTCAGCCAGTTCGCCTTGTTCATCAGCGCGTCGGTATGCAGCAGCTTGTCGTTCAGTTCCTCCGCAAGAGGCAGTTGCTTGCGGCCGATGAAGAAGGGCGGGATCACCGAATAAAGCTGCGCCGCAACCATGAGCCAGCCGAGCCAGATATCCTGACCCAAGATGACGATCGACCCTACCGTCGCATGTTCGGCGCTCGCCAGCGCGACCAGCGCATTATAGAGCAGTATAGCGCCGACCGCCGTCAGTGCGACAGCAGCGACGAAGAACCCCAGCCCATTGACCCGCTCGAACGCAAAGGGGAAGCGATGCGAACGGCTGGCGCTGCGCTCCAGATGCGCGGCGATCAGGAACATGACAGGCGGCACGAGGCCCAGCGTGTCCTCGATCCATGCTGTCTTCATCGTCTGGCTCTGGCCCAGCACCAGTCCCATGACGACGATCACCGTGAGCGTCCAGAAAATGTTCCAATATTCGAGCCGGATGGCTTTTTCCAACGGTTCGGACAGCTCGTCCGGCAGGCTGGTTTCGCTCATTGGGCGCGCGCCTCCGTCGATATGGCGCGGCTGGCGCGCTCCACGGTCATGATCCAGCGGTTCTCACCGTTCCGCATGGCTGTTTTCAATTCGATCCGCTCACCCTCCTTGCCGGATACCGATAAAGCGGGGCCGAACGCCACTTCGGCCTGCCAGGGGCTGGTTTTGGCGAAGCGGCCTATGGCGAGGTCGAGCGTACCGGCATCAAGCTGCCCCAATAAGGTTTCGCCCGAACCTTCGGTCCAGAGCGGCCGGGCGCCTGTTCGCTGTTCGATCTGGCGCAGAAGTCGGGCTGTTTCCTGCGCATCCCGCGCGGATGGATCGACCGAGCCGACCGTAAAATATCTGGTCGATTCGATCCGTGCCGATGTGTCCGCAGGATCACGCGGCAGGGCGTTGCAGGCCGATAGCGCGATGCACAACAGGATTGGTAGCCGCCTCATGATGCTCGCGCCATTATCTTCATTCCCCTTGCCGTTCGGGGATAACGCCTTGGGCTTCAAAGGGATCAATTTCTGATCGTAGGCCACCTTATCAAGGTCTCGGCCATGCCGACCCCTGGAAAATGTTCTAAACCCCAAAAGTCACAAAGCCTTTGTCGTCGATCTGCCAGGCGGGATTGTGCGCGATCTCCCAGGCATTGCCATCGGGATCGGCAACATAGCCGCGATAGCCGCCATGGGGCGGCGCATCGGCCTTTCGGAGCAGCTTGCCCCCGGCGGCAAGCAGCTCCGCGATCGCGGCATCGGCCTCATCCGGCGAGCCGACATTATGCGGCAGCGCGAAGCTGCCGGGGCGCTGTAGATTATCGAGTGCCATATCTTCGGCCAGCTTGCTCCTCAGCCATGTCCCGAACACGAAACCGTTCATCTGATAGAAGGCGATCTCCTCATTCTCGAACACCGGCGTCCATCCGAAGCCTTGCATGTAGAAGCGTTTCGATCGCGCGAGATCATCGATGCCAAGGGTGATGACGGATACTGCTGTTGCATGGTCAACCTCCTGCCCTTCACTCAGTCATGTGGTGATTGGTGGATCGATGGCATGGCGTCCCTTTCCTGATTGCGCTGAACTTGCGTACAGCCTCAGCCGTTCACGATCGTCCCGCCATTGGGATGCAGCACCTGTCCCGACATGTAGCTGGCGTCGTCACAGGCCAGGAACAGGAAGGACGGCGCAACCTCATTGGGCTGGCCGGGCCTACCCATCGGCGTGCCTTCGCCAAAATGCTCCAGCTTTTCAGGACTGGCGCCGCCGCAGGGATTGAGCGGCGTCCAGATCGGGCCGGGCGCGACAGCATTGACGCGAATGCCCTCGCCAACCAGATTTTCCGATAGTGATCGGGTGAAGGCCGTGATCGCGCCCTTGGTCGAACTATAGTCGAGCAGTTCGCTGCTCCCCTGATACATGGTGACGCTGGTGCAGTTGATGATGGTGGCCCCGGCCTTCAGATGCGGCCGCGCCGCCTGCGTCAGGAAGAACATGGCGAAGATATTGGTCTGGAAGGTGCGGCGAAGCTGGTCCTCGCTGATGTTGGTGATGTCCTTGTCGGGATGCTGCTCGCCCGCATTGTTGACGAGGATATCGATCCGCCCGAAGGCCTCCAGCGTTTGGGCGACCACCGCATCGCAATGGGCTTTCTCGCCAATGTCGGTGCGGATGGTGATGGCGCGCTGCCCCTCTGCCTCGACGATGCGTTTCGTTTCTGCAGCGTCGTCATCCTCCAGCAGATAGACGATCGCGACGTCGGCTCCCTCTCGCGCATAGAGCGCCGCGACGGCCCGACCGATGCCGCTGTCCGCGCCGGTGATGATGGCGACCTTGCCCGCCAGACGCCCCGATCCGGGGTAGCGCGGTTGCCACTCGGGCTTGGGTTCCAGCCTGCTTTCATGGCCGGGCAGGGCGTCCTCATGGATCATCTTCTGGGTGTCGCTCATCACTTTCTCCTCGTGACAGGAGAACAGACGGGTCGCCAAAGCGTTCACCGCAATCATACCGATCCATGTTAACCGGAGATATGCGATGCTGCTCAAGGCTCTGGCTCTTAATTGCACGCTCAAGCCCGACGCGGGCGACGCTTCATCGACCGATGCGATGATCGCGGTGTTGCAGCAGGCATTTGCCGAAAGGCAAGTGACCCTTACCGAGACGGTGCGGGTGGCAGCGCTGGACATCAGACCCGGCGTCACTTCCGACGAGGGCGAGGGTGACGACTGGCCGGCGCTGCGGGCGAAGATACTGGATCACGACATAGTGATTTTCGGCGGTCCCATCTGGATGGGCCAGATCAGCAGCGTGGCCAAGCGCGTGCTGGAACGGATGGACGCCTTTTTGTCCGAAACCGACGATGAGGGCAGGATGCTCAGCTATGGCAAGGTCGCCGTCGCAGCCATCGTGGGGAATGAGGACGGCGCGCATTTCTCTTCCGCTCAGCTTTTTCAGGCCTTGAACGATGTTGGCTGGACGATTCCGGCGGTCGCGGTTTGCTATTGGGTGGGAGAAGCGATGGGATCGGTCGACTTTAAGGATTTGAAGGACACGCCGGAGATGGTGACGAAGACGGCGAAGATGGTCGCAGGCAACGCCGCGCATCTCGCTGGACTGCTCCAATCCAGCCCCTATCCAGGCTGACGGTCGGTGGCAGGCAGAGGTTTTCGGGCCAATATCGTCCTTTACGGTGCCCTGTTGGCGAATGTGGGTATCGCGATCGCCAAGTTCGTGGCTGCGGCGATCACCGGTTCCTCGTCGATGCTGACCGAGGGCGTGCATTCGCTGGTCGACAGCGGCAATCAGTTGTTGTTGCTCTATGGGCAGGCGAAGGCGGATCGGCCGCCCGACGCCGCGCATCCCTTCGGCTATGGGCGCGAACTCTATTTCTGGGCGTTCGTCGTAGCGATCCTGATCTTTGCGGTCGGGGCAGGCGTCTCCATCTACGAGGGCTGGCGCCATATCGCCAGTCCTGAGCCGTTGCGCGATCCCACGGTCAACTATGCGGTGCTGGGGATCGCGATGGTGCTGGAGGGCACGAGTTGGGCCATCGCGGTCCGGGAATTCAACGGCACGCGGGGCGCGAGCGGCTGGTGGCAGTCGATCCGCCGATCCAAGGATCCTGCCGGATTTATCGTGCTGTTCGAGGATAGCGCAGCTCTGGTGGGCCTGCTCGTTGCGGGCATCGGCGTTTGGGCGAGCCATCATTATGCCGATCCGCGCATCGATGGTGCCGCGTCCATCGCGATCGGCCTTATCCTTGCGACCGTCGCGGTGCTACTGGCAAGGGAGGCCAAGGGTCTGCTGATCGGCGAGAGCGCGGACAAGGCCATCATCGCTATCGTGTGGCGCATATTGGAGGCCCGGCCGCAGGTGACGGCGGTCAATCATGTTCGCACCATCCACACGGCGCCTGACGCGGTTTTCGTGGCGATCAGTGCAGATTTTGCCGATGATCTGCCGATGGGCGAAGCGGAAAGCCTGATAGAGGCGATGGAGGCGGAGATGAAGGCAGCCGTACCCGAACTTACCTCCATCTACATCCGCCCGGAAAAGCAGGGCGACGCGCTGGTGCAGCCACGCCCCTTCAACCGCGCCAATAGCTAAGCCGCAGAAACGGCGCTGAGCGAACGATCCCCGTCATTGGATGCATCGAGTTGATGGCGATGCGATCCCAATGCAGCGTTGGACGCATTGATCATTTGTCGGTGGGCATCGCTTCCGCTTTCCACGTCGGACCAGGGTTGGCCCGAAATGCAGCCGTGACTGCTTCTCCAGATTTCCCCTGCGATCAGTTCCACTTCTTCTACCGTGGGTCGCCTTTCTTCGGACAGACAGTCCCGAAGCAATTTGTGAAAAATCTTACCGGAATTTGCTTGAACTCGGCTCATGGGCATCCTCTCCAGCGCCAATTTTTATCGGCTGCCGTAAGGGAAGTGCCTCATGAGTCGGTTCGCGTCAATGTTCCGACTTACCCATTCAATGGCAGCAAATCAGTGGGTTATGGCGATTATACTTTATTGCCGTCTCGCGGACGAGAACCGATCGCTACAATCGCATTGATCTTGATTTACATCATCCCACGCTCTCAAGGGAATCGTCTTAACCTGGCGCAATGAGGGGGAACGACGTCGGCCACCTGGCGTAGTTCTGTTCATGCCTGCTCCTATGACCCCTATGTTCCCATGGCAGCACGCTTCTCAATCGGAGAGCGAAGCCGCCTTGGCCAGACATGTTTCAGCGCCGTCCTTCCCCTGCGTAGGGGCGAAGGCGGCTTTGGCTAAAGGTACGCTCTGCGTCCTCGCCTGCAAGGCGATCGACAGTGCGTGGGATGATGTGCGCATTCATGATGCGCTGTCATGCTTTGCTGCTGACTATAGGACAGACCCCGGCCTTTATCGCAGCTTTGCCGTGGTATTCGACGGGCCGGATGAATTGAGTGAAGAGACTTTTGAGCATGCCCTGTGGTCACGGCTGCAATCTCTTTCCGACAAAGATGTGTGGCGCGGTCATGACTATGATAGCGCAGTGAGCAGCGACCCTGCCAATCCGCATTTCTCGCTCAGTTTCGGCGGCGAAGCCTTCTTCGTGGTCGGGCTGCACCCTCATGCCAGCAGGGTTGCGCGCCGGTTCGAAAAGCCGACGATCATATTCAATTTGCACGACCAGTTCGAACAACTGCGTGCAGCGGGGCGGTACGAGACGATGCGCGAAAAGATTCTGCTGCGTGATGAAGCCCTGGCTGGAAGTCGCAATCCGATGCTCGCTCGCCATGGCGAGTCGAGCGAAGCGCGCCAATATAGCGGGCGCCAGGTGGGCGAAGACTGGGTATGTCCATTCGCCTATCACGGGGCGAAGGATGAGGATGAGCCCGATGCGGAGGCGGACGATAGATGACCGTATGCAAGATGCCGGATCAGGTGAATGAAATTCCGCCGCGCAGCGGCACTGCTTTCCGCCTGACCGAAGGGCAGATACTGACCGTGATCGATCCGCAGGGAATGCAGGTCGCCGATCTGCTGGCATTCAACGCTCAGGATCTCGATGAAGTCATTTCATCAGGTCGCACGTTGGACTATGCCGAAACCATACGCCTGACCACCGGCCATGCTTTATATTCGAACAGATCGCGGGTCATGCTGGAGATCATCGACGATATGGTCGGCGTTCATGATTTCCTGCTGACGCCCTGCTCCGTCGACACTTTTCTCCATTTTTATCCAGACGAGCCAGTGCATCGCGGTTGCTTCGGTAATTTGGCTGAGACTCTTGAACCCTATGGGGTGGCTGCCGATCGAATCCCCGTCGCCTTCAACTGCTTTATGAATGTTCCGATCGATAGCGAGACGGGCAAATTGTCCGTTTTGCCACCCGTCAGCAAAGCGGGCGACCATATCCGCTTCCGCGCCAGGATGGATCTGGTGATCGGGCTGACCGCCTGCTCGGCATTTGCATCCAACGGAGGAAGTTTCAAGCCCATCCATTACCGGGTCGATGGCGATAGCTGAGAACTCTTGATGGGCGAGCAATTATAAGCCTTACCAACCCTTCTGCGTAGCGTGGGGTGCCTTCGAAACTATTCTTAATTCGCCGACACGCTTGTTTCCGGAATGGAAAAGCAGGTTTTCAGCACGGATTTGGAAGCTGAGCGGCTGGATAATTTGTTGGCAGAGGGCGCTGTGGCGTAACTGGTCATTGCGCCGCGAACGCCAGTCGATCATCATTGCTTGCATGAGTGAATCTGAAGAAAATTCAGCTTGGTAAACAGGCACTTGCGGGGTTTACGCGATCAACATCCAATATCGTCGATCTGGCGGAGACAAGCCTCCCCTCATTGCGCTTCACGGGCTGATGGGGAGCGGAGCATGTCTGTTGCCCCTCGCACGCGCAGTCGCCGACCACGATATCATCCTGCCCGATGCTCGAGGCCATGGCGGATCCAGCTCTCCTCCAAACGGATACCTATACAGCGATTTGGCCGGCGATCATTGGGCTCATTGAGCACCTGGACTTGAATGCTCCAATTCTCGTTGGCCACTCGATGGGGGGGCTCACCGCTGCGGTTGTCGCTAGTCATCTCGGAACGGCCATCAAGGCGGAAGCGCTTGTCGATCCCACGTTCATCAGTCCGGAATGGCAGCGTGAGGTTTACGACAGCGATGTCGCAGCTGAGCATCAGCGCTCGCGCACCGGAATTGATCGAATATCTGGTGGATGCAAGGTTTCAAACCAGCCCCAATGCCTTCGAGGTAGTCACTCCGCCGAATCCAGATTTGCGGAAGCTAGTTCAAGGCATCCGCGTTCCTGTTCTACTACTACTCGCCAGCCGGGCCATCGTTTCAATCGACACTGCCTGTGAACTGCAACGGCTTAATCCATTGCTGCGGTTCGAAATCATTCCAGATGCCGGGCATGGGCTGCCCTATGATCAGAGCAAGTTGGCGCTGCGGTATCCGCTTTCGCCGCCTCAATGCACGCGATCGAACATGCCGCCATTGCAGCTTCTTGACTGGTAAAGGGGCGACCGCCGATTGGCAATTTCATGAGGCTCGGACGGCGGTTTCTGTTTGAGCCCAACATTCCTTTCGTAAGAAATGAACGCCTTGGTTGGGTCGGGAGCCACCGGAATAGCTGCCCGTCCGCTGCTGGTGATTGAAAATCCGCTCTTGAATGACGGCAAGGGTCGGAATAGTTTTTGGCCCAAGCCGGGACGCTCTGAACCATCGGAGCGAGGGAGCCTGAAATCGTGGCGGGCGTTCAGGCTTTCAGCACAGGAAAGGTTGCGATCATGGCTCTTTGAACGATCGGAGCACCCGTTCAATTTGAATTCAAAAATCCGGCGGCATAAGCGCCGCCGGGGTACGACAGAATCAACTATGCCGTGAGAAGATTGACGGCGGTCGGTTTAGCCGCCGGTAGTCCTGACGTCTTGGCCAGGGTAAGAAGTTCCGTCTTCCGGCCGGCCATTTTATCGCGCAGTGCGACTAAATCGACGTCGGTTTTGCGACATTGGGCAAACATCCCCTCCGACGGCATTTCCTCTTCATGGACATGATGTTTGATTTCTTCAGAGATAACCTTGACCTTGGCGTCATAGAAATCGTCGTTAGACGAGCCTGCCTCGATATCGTTGATCAGGACCTTCGCGCCATCATGCTCAACATATGCTTCGTCGAGCGTGTGATCCTCAATCAGACCGCGGAAGGCAGGATAGAAGATCTCCTCCTCGATCAATGTGTGAACTTTGAGTTCGACGCAGATTTCCTGCGCCAAGGCCCGCTTCCGGCTGGCGGAAGTGGCTTTCTCGAATGTCTCGAACAGGTCTTCGACCTTTCTATGGTCTACCTTCAGCAAAGCGATCGCATCGGTGAACTGGGGCTCTGCCATCGTCGTCCTCCTTGGTAGTGTAGTAGCCTTGAGATTCTGCATGAGACACGTGGTTCCCCGCGAACGACTCGCAACAAAGGCGGTCGCGGGTTTGAAGAGCTGAAGCCGCGCCGGTCGAAAGCCAATGTCACCAGCATGCTATGCCGATGACGCGCCGTTAATTCCCGGCCAATTCAAGGAGCGCTTTTGTGGCAACTACCGATACGCAAACGACCGACGACGTGCCTGACGAGAAGGAGGTTCAGGAAAACGTAGAAAAGGGTGAGGATAAGGATCCCAATCCCCTTGCGCCGCCGATAAACACGCAGGGCGGCAGCTCAGCAATAGCCATGCCTGGCGGCGGCATGCCGGCGCAAGGACCCCGCTCATGCTGGTCCGGCATCTGACCGTCATTCCCCTGTCTGGCTGTGCGGCGCGGCTACGCCTTTGGATTCCGGCGATTCACGTTGGCGAAGGAAGATCGACAGAAGGACGAGCACTGCGATCGACAAAAATTCGCTTTGCCAATTCTGGAATGATTCGAACCATAGCTGGGCATCTGACAGGTGGGCTATGGTGGCTAACGGTATTTCTCCGTGGGCGATAGCTTCCTGGGCGGCAACACGCGCGCTTTGCGTCCAGTGAATGATAAAGGATAGGAAAAAAACAAGGCCCAAGGCGAGCCCCAAGGATCGCGCATATAGAGCCCGCCAGAATGATCCCCAGTTCAGGATAGCCGGAGCCCCCGGCTTGTTCTCCTGGATATCAGTGTCGCGAGGCGGGGCATCAGGATCCTTCAATTCAGCAGATCCCCGTTGAGCGAGAACTGCCGTCAGGACTACATAAGCGGCCATCTGAAGAAATTCACTTTCCCAGTTTTCGAACACACTGGATAGGAATTCCGGGCTGACGGTATATGCCCCGAGCGGAAGGACGGCTTGCCCACGCCGGTGCGCTTCTTCCATCTCGACATTCCAGCCCGCTATCCACTGGCCGATGATGCTTCCGGCAAACATACCGAGAAGGACAATCGTCAGTCCGTTGTCGCGAAGTATGCGCATCACCGCCTCCGCTTTTGATATGAGAGGAAACGTCGACACGACGCGATAGGTCCGAACCGACTTTCCATGGGTCGGGCAATGGCAAGTAAGGTTTATATCAGCGTTTATAGATGAAGCCATTTCCTTGGGCAGGCAATGGCTGTCCCAATGTTTCCATCAGGCGAGGAACCAAGGGCAGCAATTCGCGTGCGAGGAAGCCGATTTCGCCGATCTCGGCCGCTGCCAGCTGACCGGCCGCTCCGTGCAGCGCAACGCCCCAGCCTAAGGCCACAATGGGCGCAGCTCCACGGGCGAGCAGGCCACCAACGATACCTGCAAGTACATCGCCCGATCCACCAACACCTAGCCCCGGACAGCCCCCCGTAAAGCGGATGATTGGCATACCAGGGCCGCCGATCCAGGTTTCAGGTCCCTTGAGCGCTATGTAGGCACCTGTCTGTTCCACGATTTGGCAGACCATATGTACGGGATCTGCGGCGACGGCCTGCGGATCGCGTCCGATCAGTCGGGCCATCTCGCCATGATGCGGCGTCAAAATAAGCGGGAGTTTCCTTGCGGCGTTCGCGAGTTCAGTTAGACTAGTGCAGGTCAGCGCCGCAGCATCAAGCAGCATCGCAGGGGGAGACAGCGCCAGGAGGCCGCGCACGAACAGGCCTGTCTCCGCGGTTGCACTCATGCCAGGTCCGACTAGTAGGAGATCGCATTGCGGTACCAAATCGGCCAGCACGCCGACGCCATCCTTTGCGATCTCTCCGTCCTCGCGCATCGGCAGACCGATCATGGCAGCTTCTGGAACCAGCACGCCCAAGGCCGACGCGACCGAATCGACGGTGGCCATTTGCAATTTGCCAGCGCCCGCGCGCAAAACGGCTTCGCCCGTTAGCGCAAGGGCTCCCGGAACAAAGCGCGCACCGCCAACCAGCAGAACACGCCCTCTGCTATTCTTATCGCAATCGCTATCGATTTGCGGAAGCCCGTGGGACGCGCACCACTTAGCGTCGAGAGGTATTATTTGGATCATCCCCGGGCAACAGCAGGTAAATCCGGGGCGTCGGTCATTGGCACAGCCTGAGTATCTCCCGGCGCCACGTCATTATAGCGCTGAAGGACCAGATTGCCGCGCCGCCCCGCTTGCGGATCGAAACGATATTCTGTGACCGAGCAGTTGGCGACGTCCCCGTCTCGGTCGATATCCAGAATCTGGGCTTCATCCATATTTTCGATGATGTAGCGCAGGCAGAGGACGACTACCTGATGCGCGAAGATGATGACCCTCTGCCCCGAATAATGGAGGGACACCGTGTCCATCAAAGCCCGGAGGCGGAAGATGACATCGCACCAGCTCTCGCCACCGGGCGGGCGGTGATAGAATTTCCCAAGCGTCTGGCGGAAGGCGGCTTGCTGCGGCTCAAGCTTCGCGACCCCACCCGTCGTTAGCCCGTCAAGGATGCCGAACTCCTTCTCGCGCAACCGCTCGTCAATGCAAACGGGCTCCTCCATCGCAGCGCCGCCCTCCCCCCTGAACAGCTTGGCCGTCTCCACGGCCCGGCGATAGGGTGAGGAGAGGATCACATCGGGTAGCTGGCCTATCCCGCCATGGGCGAACCAACGACCAAGCGCTCTCGCCTGCGCCTCGCCCAAGGCACTGAGCGGGACATCGACGTCCCTGCCCTCCAGCGCGATGCGATCGAGCGCAGCTTCATGCGCTGCGTCGCGGGCGACATTCCCAGCACTTTGTCCATGACGGACGATCCAGAGTTGCGAAGGCCAAGGTGCATGCTCATTATCCATAGAGGGATCAATGCCGCTCAGCATCTTGCGGTTCCTGCGATATCGCTAGCGGGACGATCGAAGCACGCCACCGCGCAGTCGCGAAAGGTCTTGCGCGGGTGTCGAGGGCGAGGCTCTGGCGACCGTGGTTGTGAACAAGCTGCGGTGCGAACTAAAGATCGCATCAGTAAAGGCTCCGGGCTTCGGCGATCGCAGCAAGGATATGCTCGAAGATATCGCCATAATCACCGGAGGCAACGTCGCCAGCGAGGACCTTGGCGCCAAGCTCGAGAACGTAATGATTCACATGCTTGCCGGGCCAAGAAGGTCACTATCGACAAGGGCAACGCCACGGTCATCGACGACGTCGGCACCAGGGGCGATATAGACGCACGCGTTGCGCAGATCCGCCAGCAGATCGATGCGACGCCCTCCAACTATGACCGAGGGAAGCTCCAAGAGGGGCTTGCCAAGCTCGACGGTGGCATAGCGGTGATCCGCGCCGGCGACGCGGCCGAGGTCGAGGTCAAGGAGAAGAAGGATTTGGCCAATAATGCGCTGCATGCCACCCGCGCCTCGGTCGAAAAGGCCATCCTGCCCGGCGGAGGCATCTCGTTGCTGCGCGCGCTCAAGGCGCGGGATGGTATCAAGGCGGCCAACGACGACCAGCAGTCGGGCTCAACATCATCCGCTGCGCGCTCCGCGCCTCCGCTCACAAGATCGCCGAGAATGCCGGCGAGCATGGTGCTTGGATCGTTGGGAAGCTGCTCGAAGCCGAGGACTATATTGAGCGTGGACGTAATGGCTCTGTTGTTCGCTATGTGATATGAAGGCCGCCGAAAGTGCGGCCCGGCCGCCTAGCTCCTATTCGGATCGGAATGCTCTTGCCTATCGAGACTATTGACGGATGCGGCTACCATCACGTGGCGTTTTCGTGAGCGCACCGGATGACGACGCCCTCTGATCAGATGACGAACCCGGCGCAATCCGTTTTGCAGGGGCAACGACTGCGCGACGAGTTGATACAGTCGAGCCGACACTCGCCCCTTGCTACTATCGTAACGGATGCAAGAGCCGGAAATGTCATCATCGCTGTCAACGAAGCTTTCGAACGGCTGAGCGGCTATGCTGAGTCGGATGTCATCGGCCAAAACTGCCGTTTGCTCTCCGGGGCTGCAACCTGCCCAAAATCGCGGGCGCTCTTGCGACAGGCTATCAATGCGGGCCGACCGGCATTCGTTACCTTGGTCAACTACCGAAAAGATGGTCAGGCTTTCCATAATGCCGTCATGATTGCGCCTGTCTATGACAAGGCTGGGCTTCTCACTTATTTCATAGGGACCCAATTGAAGGTGGATGGCGAAGTTCAAGATGCCGGAACCGCCAAGGCAAGGTTAGCTGTCTTAACCCCCCAGCAGTTGAAGGTTCTCGAGCATATGGCGCGCGGCATGCGCCACGCCGAGATCGCAAAGAACCTTGGCCTTTCCATCAAAACCATCAAGATGCATCGCGGCGCATTGGTGCATCGCTTGGGTGTGCAGACTTCGACCGAGGCGATCAGGATCGCTGTAGAAGCGGGCCTTTAACCTGAAGCAAGGCGGTTCGGAATGGCCTTGCCAACCTGTCAGGATTCGATATGGACTTAAGTCCGGGGTGCAAGCCGGGGGGCTTGTTGAGGATGTCGCGTGACGAATTCTGATATGCCCGACGAAGCCGAAGCAAAATTCAAGCTGCTCGTCGACGCGGTTATGGACTACGCGCTTTACATGCTGGATCCGGAAGGCCGGATCACGACATGGAATAGCGGCGCGCAGAGAGCCAAGGGCTATACTGCTGACGAAATCGTAGGGCGGCATTTTTCCTGCTTCTTCACCCAGGAGGATCGCGATTCCGGTCTACCGGAAACTGCCTTGCGCGTCGCAGCGCAGGAGGGCCGTTTCGAAGCGGAGGGCTGGCGGATCAGGAAGGATGGCAGCCGTTTTTTCGCCAATTCCGTTATCGATCCCATCAGGAACGATGCCGGAGAACTGATCGGCTTTGCAAAGATCAGCCGCGACATCACCGAACGCCGTGAAAGAGAACTCGCTCTCTTTCAGGCGGAACAGCGTTTTCGGCTCCTCGTCCAAGGGGTCAAGGATTGCGCGATCTACATGCTGGATACCGACGGTATCATCACCAATTGGAACACCGGGGCCGCAGCGATCAAGGGCTATGGTTCCGACGAGGTCGTGGGCAAACATTTCTCCATTTTCTACACGCAGGATGACCGGGACGCGGGCGCACCCGAACGAGCGTTGGCGACGGCCCTCGCGGAGGGAAAATATGAGACAGAGGCCTGGCGCGTTCGCAAGGACGGCACGCTGTTTTGGGCAAATGTGCTGGTCGATCCGATTTATGACGAAGAGGGAAAGCATGTCGGCTTCGCTAAGATCACCCGTGACGCGACCGACAAACGCCAGGCACAGGAGGAGCTGGAAGAAACCCGCAGCGCGCTGCTTCAGGCGCAAAAGCTGCAGGCCATTGGCGAACTGACTGGCGGGGTGGCCCATGACTTCAACAATCTGCTGACAGTCATAGGCGGGGCGGCCGAAATGCTCCGAAAAGTCGATCTGCCCGAGGAGAAGCGGGCGCGCTATATCGACAACATAGCAGCAACCGTTGAGCGGGCTTCCACCCTTACCGGTCACCTTCTCGCATTCAGTCGGCGCCGCGCCATCCGTCCCGAGGTTATCGACCTGAATATCCATCTCGATGCCTGGGCTGAAATTCTATCCCGGTCCCTCGGGAGCGGCATCACCCTGTCGGTCAAGACATCGGCGAAGAACGCGCGCGTGGAAGTGGACCCGACTGAACTGGAAACGGCCGTCCTGAACGCTGCCGTAAATGCCCGCGATGCGATGCCGGGAGGTGGAGACCTCCTCATAGAGACCCGGGACGCCGTCTACGAAAGGCAAGTCGCGGTGGCCATCGACATTACCGATAGCGGCACTGGTATGTCGGAGGAAACACTCGCCCGCGTCTTCGAACCGTTCTTCACGACTAAACCGATCGGCGAGGGAACAGGACTGGGATTATCCCAGATCCATGGCTTTGCGGCCCAAGCAGGCGGCATCGCCCGGATAAGTTCACGCGTCGGATTGGGCACCACGCTCACCATCATCCTTCCCAAGGTCGACAAGACGCCGGCGGCGATCCAGCAGAAAGGCGAACTTGCCTCAATACCACCGGGGATCAAAGTCCTTCTGGTCGAAGATAATATTCAAGTTCTCCAATTCGCGGAGCAATTGTTAGACGATCTGGGGTGCCAGACGGTGTGCGCAAGTAACGCGACTGAAGCACTTGCGCTTCTCCAGGAGCAATCGTTCGATCTCGTCTTCACAGATATCGTTATGCCGGGACTGAGCGGTATCGATCTTGCACGACAACTGTACATTCGGGCGCCTGGGCTGCCGGTCCTCCTTGCGACAGGGCATAGTGATCAGCTTGTTGGGGAAGGAGAGGCGCATCTTTCTGTATTGTCAAAACCCTATGGCGCCGAGACACTGAGCGCAGCGATCGGTCAGCTTATCGCTGCATCCGTTATTTCGTCAGGATCGAATATTGGAGCCAGCACCTGCGACCCGTGAGGTGGGGGTTTCGCTCCCCGTGGGGGGAGTTTTACGGATTGTAAATTGGCGCGCCGAACGGCCGAGGCGCAGTGCGTCATTTTTTTTACGTTCAGGCAACCGTCCGGTTTTGACGTGAGCCGACCTTAAATCGTTACTGCAAACGACCTATGTTGGTCGCCTGCGGCCGAAATAGCTGCTGGCCCGCACCTGGGGACTAAAAATCGGCACCTGAACGGTGACAAAGGATCGAGATCCCCGGATGTCGTTGAATCATCTGCAGATTCGCGAAGCGCGGCGCCCACGGCGCCGCGCTCTACTCGTTCACGCCTTCCCTGCTACGGCTTGCTTCGATTCGCCACCGTCCGTGACAGGTGCAGTGCCTGCTTTCACGGTCGGTGCCGACGAATTCGGCTTTGCCGCTGGTCTTGCCGCCTTCGGTGAGCCTGGAGCTTTCCCGGTATTCTTTGGCTTGATCGTTTCAGCCTCGACACCAAGGGAAACTACCTGATCTTTCCTGCCAGCTTTGGGCGCGGGGGCAGGCTTGTCGTCCGTTGGCGTAGCAATCGACAAACGCTTTCGCGCTGTTTGCTTGTCCGCAGATGGTTCCTTTTTTCCGGGCTTGGCCGAGGCAGTCTTTGGAGCAGCAATCTTCGTCGTTTTTGATACCGTCTTGGCCTTGTCCGCCTTACCCTTTTTTATGCCGACATCGGCTGCTTCGGCGGCGACGACTGTGGTGCGCGGAGCTGGATTGATCTTCGAAGCCGCAGCCTTCGGCAGTGCGTCCTCCTTGCCGTTCTTTGCAATCTTCGTGGGCTTTCTACCCAAACCCAGCTTTTCGGCGACGGCTCGCCGGGCATCGGAATAGGCTGGGGCGACCATGGGATAGGACTTGGGCAGATTAAATCGATCGCGATACTGATCCGGCGTCAAACCATGCTGTGCCAGATGTCGCTTCAATGTCTTGTAGGGCTTTCCGTCGATCAGGCTCAGAATGAAATCGCGCGACGCAGTGCTTCTGCGGATCGATACGGAGGGTACGTAACCTTGCGCTTCCGGCTCGACCTGGATCGCGACCGGGTTTGTGGCCAATGCCGCACGTGTCGACTTGATCAGGTCAGCCAGACCGTCGGCAGGAACCGTATTGTTGGAGACGAAGGCGCTCAGTAGCTGGACGGTGAGCGTCGTAAATTCATTGGGTGTTTCATCGGCCATTTATGCGAACCCATGGTGTGGAGGGAGGGGATTGATTACTGCGCGTCCAAGAATAAATTGTAAATGCCAGGAAAACGGTAGATCGGCTTGATGCAGAATGTTGCGCATCCAAAACCGAGGAACACCAGTTTGAGTACAGTCGGTCTGCTGATACGCCCCATCTGAGCATGTAAAACTTCCCATCGCTTCGTCTTGAAATCGTCCTGTAGACCATGCATCATCCTGTTGCCGGATGGAGAATGCTGACAGCCTTCCGGTAGGATTTCCCTGTCAGGCATCAATACGTCCGTCGTGCGTGTCGGACGGTCAGAACAGATGCGGCAGCATCGTTCGAGACACACCTAGCCGATTCACCCCCGAGTTTTCGGGGCCGTGATGCTGTCAGCCGCATGGCCAGGTGTTTCGTGTCCCGTCCCATTCGTGCTTCCGTCCTGGATGAAGGCTTTGGCGAAAAAGTCCCCCAAGGGGTCGACGAGCGCTCCATGGGCGTCGTCCTGCTGGCCGACGAAGAGATCGACACACCTCTGTTGGCCCAGACCTACCGCACGCAGGCGCCGGGCCTGCTCCGTTACTTCAAGCGTCAGACACGAGACAGCGATGACGCTTCCGATTTGATGCAGGAGGCTTTCGTGAGGCTTACCGCCCATATGCGAAAGACCCCCCTCTCCCATCCGGCATCCTACCTGCAGAAAATTGCGCGCAATCTTCTCGTTGATCGCATCCGCCTCTCCAAGCGCGCGGAAGCCGCCTTCGGGAAACAGACAGCAGAAGATGTCGAAATCGCAGTGGAGCCGGACCAGGGGCTTGCGATCGAAGGAGTCGACAGCCTGCGTCTCTACCGACAGGCCGTGGCCGCCCTTCCCCAAAGGACGCGGCAGGTCTTTATCATGCAGCGTGCCAAAGGCATGACCTACAAGCAGATATCCGAGGAACTTGGCATTTCTATCCCGACTGTCCAATATCATTTCGGTCGCGCGCTTGCGCGGATCGCGCAGGCGCTGGATGGTGAATGATGATGGATAGGCCTTCAGATTTCTTGCGCGACGAGGCGGCAGCATGGTTCGCCGCCATGCGCGGTCCGGCTGCAGCGGACCGGAAGATGGAGTTTGACGCCTGGATGGCCGCTAGCCCATCGCATCGGGCAGCCTATGCCCGGATCAGCGAAATATATAATCTCGGAAAGGGCCTGGAATTCGATCACGAACCTGCCATCGCGGCCAATCGGCGCCAGCGACGGCAGCTGTCCGTTCTGGCTGCCGCCCTGTGTCTCGGCATCATATCTGTCGCCGCTTTTGTCTGGAAACCTCTCCACCCTGGGCCGTCAACCGACGCCGCGCGCTCGATGGCAGTGGCAGCAAAGGCGTCGAACACGATGCAGACCTCCATTGGCGAGATCCGCAGGATCAAACTGGCCGATGGGTCCATCCTCACGCTCGACACCGGCAGTATCGTTCGAGCCGACTTCACGGATTCAGCCAGGACTCTCCATCTCGAGCGCGGGCAGGCCCGCTTCGAAGTCGCGCACGAGGCCCGGCCCTTCACGGTCATGGCAGGCGCCCTGTCGGTCACAGCCCATGGCACAGTCTTCGATGTCAGCGCTATTTCCGATGGTCGCTTCGCTGTCCATCTGCTGCGCGGTTCCGTCGAGGTCACCCAGAGGGACCGCGCTGAAGGTCAAAGAATATTGACGACCAAAATGCTTTCCCCCGGGCAAGCGGCAGAAACCGGATCCACCGGGCTCAGCCTTCTGAAGCAATTTCCCACAAATCCCGCAGGGAACGACTGGCCCTCACTGCTGCGCCAGTTCGACAGGATCGAAGTGGGCGAACTGATCCAGGAAGCAAACCGCTATTCGCGCGTGAAAATCCGGGCGCCTGCGCCCGAAGTTGCGGCAATGCGGGCGTCGGGCACGTTCAGGATCAACGATCCCCAGCGTCTGGCCAGCAATCTTGCAGTTCTTCTCGATCTGCGCGCCCGGAACGAGCCAGACGGCACAATCAGTATCACGGCCCAATAAAATTTTTCGCCCGCCGGCAGCCCTCTCATAAATCGGTAAATTCGAGCGTGGTCCCCGTCATGCGCCGCAATCGGCGCGCGACAGAAAAAGGGGGACATAGTGCGACAGATATTCCATGGATTGGCTTCCTCGGTGTTCAGCATCGCAGCGCTCACAACCGCCAGCTATGCCCCGATCGCAATCTCGCAGAGTGATCAAAGGATTGAGCTCCATATCGCAGAGCAGGATCTGGCCGCCTCGCTCCAGGCGCTGGGCGCCGCGACGGGGCGTGAGATCCTGTTCCGGCCCGAAGCCGTAGCAGGCAGAACCGCGCCGGCGGTCGAGGGCCATTTTACACCCACGCAGGCGCTCACCATTCTCCTCAGGTCGAGCGATCTGCGCTTTCGCGAGAATGGCAGGAGCCTTGTGATCCTGGGGCGATCGGGCGCGTCGGCGGCGCTGAGTGACGGCGCTGACGCGGCAAACACGCTCTTCGTCACCGGCTCCCGCATAAGAGGAGCAGATGCGCCAGGATCGAGCGTCATCCGTCTCGATCGAAAGGCGATCGGCGAAAGCGGCTATGCGTCTGCCCAGCAGATCCTCCAGTCGATCCCTCAAGCCTATGGCGGCGGCGCCAACGAAGCGACGAGCGGCGCCACCGGCGCGAGCGGCGCAAATCTCAACGCGTCCTATGGATCCTCGATCAATCTGCGCGGTCTTGGCCCCTCCTCCACGCTGGTGCTCCTCAACGGCAATCGTCCAGCCCTGGGCGGTTCCGGCGGCGTCTTTGCAGACATATCGATGCTGCCCATCAGCGCGATTGAGCGGATCGAGGTCCTTCCCGATGGCGCATCCGCGATCTACGGATCCGATGCGGTCGCCGGCGTCGTCAACCTCATCACCCGCCGAAAATTCGAGGGGCTCGAAACCGGCCTTCGCTATGGCACGGCTGAAGGAGATTTTTCGGAGATCCAGGCCAGCCAGGTCGCCGGCACCAAATGGAGTTCGGGTCGCGCCGTGCTTGCGATCGAATATTATCGTCGCGGTAGCCTTGCAGCAGATGATCGTGACTTCGCAACACAGGACCTGCGCCGCTGGGGCGGTAGCGACTATCGCGTCCAGTTCGCCAACCCCGGAAACATCGTGGCCGGCGGGCAGACCTATGCGATTCCCTCAGGCCAGGACGGAAGTTCGCTTGTTGCATCGGACCTGGTCGCAGGGTCGCTCAACCGACAGGACGGATGGGAGCAGGCCGACCTTCTTCCGCGCCAGACGCGCTATTCCGCCTATGGTCGGGTCGAACAGGATGTGACCGACGGCATCACGCTGGACATCGAGGGTCTGTACGCCCGGCGGTCCTTCTCCAAACGCGTGAACCCCGCAGGCTATCAATCCTCCATCACCGTCACACCCGACAATCCCTATTATGTCGATCCTATCGGAACAGGCCGCGCGATCAGCGTCCGCTATGATTTCACCGACGAGCTTGGCCCGCGTACCGATCAGGGCAAGGTCGAGGCCCTGGGGTTCAACGGCGGCGGCACGATCGCTCTTGGCGGCTGGGCAATCGATATCCGTGGCACCTATGGGAAGCAGATCGAGAATTTCGGGACGATCAATCTTCCCAATACCGCCCGACTGGCCGTCGCCGCGGCGAGCAGCGATCCCTCGATTGCCGTCAATCTCCTCGGTGACGGCAAGGTCAACAATGCCTCGGTGCTCGACTATATTCGCGGATCGACACACTCGCGTTTCGCGTCGACGATATGGTCGGGCGCGGTGCGTGGTGACGGTCCGCTGGTCAACCTCCCCGGTGGCGAGGCGCGCCTGGCCTTGGGCGCCGAGCATCGCGATGAACGCTTCAGATCGCGGACCGTTTCGGACCAGAGCCGGCTCGAGCCATATGTTTCCACCGGCACGCAGGGCGCGCGCAATATCGAAGCCGTTTATGGCGAAATCTTTGTGCCGGTCATCGGCGCAGCGAACGCCCGGCCCGCATTCCAATCGCTGAGCCTGTCCGCAGCAGTCAGGCACGAGCGGTATAACGACTTCGGCTCCACGACGAACCCGAAGTTCGGACTATCCTGGAAACCAGTGTCCGGACTGGAGCTTAAAGGCAGCTTCGGCACATCTTTCCGCGCGCCGGGGTTCGTCGAACTGCGGCAGACACCGGATTCGGACGTCTATTTCATCTACCCCGTCAGCGATCCGCAGTCACCCACTGGCACCAGCAACGTGATGTATTATCGCGGCAACAAGACCGGCATCAAGCCGGAAAAGGCGCGCACATTAACCCTGGGCTTAGTGCTGGAGCCAGCACTGCTTCCCGGCCTGCGCCTTTCGTCGAGCTATTTTGATATCCGCTACAAGGATCAGATCGTCGATCTGACCTCCGCCCTGCTGCAGATGCTGAACAATCGGGAAACCTACGCGGCGCTGATCAACGACAGTCCCTCGCTGGAGATGCTGCAGGCCGCCATCAACTCGCCCAATTTCATCGACTATTTTGGCCTGCAAGCCGCCGATGTAGATGTTTTCATCGATGCCCGAACGCAAAATCTCGCGGTTGTCCGGCAGAAAGGCCTGGACTTCGATGCCCAATATCAATTTCCAGCGGGGAATGGCGAAGCCCGGCTTGGCATCGACGGCACCTATCTCTTTCGCTTCACGCGTGCTGCGAGCGCATCGGCGCCAGCCATCGACATATTGAACAGCATCAACAATCCGGTCGATCTGCGTCTGCGCGCGCATGCGGGATGGACATCTGGACCCCTCTCTGCGGTCACCAGCCTTAACTATGTGCGCGGCTATACAAACAGCATCGTCAGTCCGGCCGAGCATGTGGATGCGTGGACCACCATCGACGCGCAGCTCAGCTACCGCTTCGAGAACAAGACAGGCATGCTGCAGGGCCTTGCTGTTGCGCTCAGTGCGACGAATCTGTTCGACACGGATCCGCCCTACGCGGCCTTCTCTTTCAACGGGATCACGGCGGTTGGCTATGATCCGCAAAACGCCAATCCGCTGGGCCGGGTTGTTTCGCTTCAGCTGACCAAGGCGTGGTGAGATGCGCCTTCCAAACTGCCTCGTCGCTGTCCTGTTTGCGGCAGTCGGCGCCCTGCCGTCCGCTGCCGCCGCGCTCTGTTCCTCGCCGCCGACACGCGCGGAGCAGAGCGCCACGAATGGCTCCGATGTCAGCCCCGAGGATCTGCTCGGCCTCTGGGACTTTGGCGATGGTGGATCCAGCCCTCTGAATGCCTCCCATATCGCGCTGTCCCCCAGCAAGAAGCAACTGGCGGTGCAGATGCGCCGTGCTGACGCAGCAACCAATCGCTACTGCATGGCACTTGTGATCATCGACCGAAGCGGGAAGCGCGCGCCTATCATAGCCGATCAGGGCGGAGACTTCATCAAGGCGAGATTTTCCAACCGCCGTCTGGCGGGATTTCCAGTCGGCCTGCCCATGCCGCTGACGCCGCGCTGGTCGCCGGACGGACATCATATCGCCTATGTGCGGCGCGATCAGGGGCAGACCCGGCTTTGGATCGCCCATGCGGATGGCAGCGGGGCAGAAGCGGCAACGTCCGGGGACCTGCCGATTTCCGATCTGAGATGGTCGGCAGATGGGCGGCATGTGCTTCTGGCGGCCGACACGAATCGCCTGGAAGCTGACCGTCGCATCGAGGAAGAAGGGCTTTCCGGCTTTCGCTATGATTATCGAATATGGCAGACGGCCCGCGCCCTTCCCTTTCCGCCCGGCGCGTACCCACCCGTCTATTATCAGGTCGATCGCGAGACGAAACAGCTGACGAGCCTTCGGGCAGACGCCGCCAGCAAGGCTTTCGGATCGCGCGGCGAAGGCGTTCCGGCAAACGCCAGGCTTGGCACGTTCCGCGATGATGGAAATGCCGCAGCGTGGGTCGAGCGTGAGCAGCCGGATCAGCTGCGCTCACCCTCAAGGCTTCACGCGGCCGTCGATGGCGTTCCCATCGCATGTCAGAGCGAAGCGTGTGCAGGCGAATTGCTCGGCATCTGGTGGACCGATCGGCACGAAATCCTGTTCCTGCGAACGGAAGGTCCAGCGGACCGGAGCCAGCTCGCACTTTACAAATGGCACCCACGGCGTGGACGACCCGCCCTCCTCCTTCGGACGGAGGATCTCATTCTCGGCTGCCAGGCAGGCAAGGGCGAACTGTTTTGCGGCTATGAGCGCAGCCTCGAGCCGCGCCGTGTCGTCGCCATTTCGGCGCGGGACGGCGCCGTCTCCAGCATCTATGAGCCTAACCCCGATTTCGCGCGGCATCGCTTCGGCGCGGTGCAACGCCTCTATTGGAAATTCCAGGGTGGTGAAGCCTTTGGCGACCTTGTCCTGCCGCCCGACTATCGGAACGACAGGAAGCTTCCTCTTGTGGTCGTCCAATATACGAGCCGCGGTTTTCTGCGGGGCGGAACCGGCGATGAATATCCCATATTGCCGTTGGCCGCGGCAGGCTTTGCCGTGCTGAGTTTTCAGAGGCCGACGGATTATGCCAATCGCTTCCCAGCCGCGACTATTGCCGAGTTCAGCCGAAACAATGTCGCTGGCTGGGCGGATCGGCGTCACGTTCTGAACGCTCTTGAAGCCGGTGTCTCCCAACTGATTGACCGCGGACTGGTAGACGCGGCGCGCATTGGCATCACTGGCCTCAGCGACGGGGCGTCGACGGTCCAGTTCGCACTGGTCAATTCCAGTATGTTCCGCGCTGCAGCCGTCAGCTCCTGCTGCGAAGACCCGAGCAATTACGACAGTGCCGGCGAGGAATATTATCGAGACCTCGTCAGTTGGGGCTACCCGCCCCGAGGCACAGACGGCCGCAAATTCTGGCAACCCTATTCGTTTCTGCAAAATGCCGACAAGATCACAGCGCCCATTCTCATGCAGCTTTCAGACGACGAGTTTCGTCTTGCTCTCCCCGCCTATCATGCCCTCGAGGCTGCGGGAAAAACCGTGGACATGTATATTTTTCCCGACGAGCATCATATCAAATGGCAGCCGGCGCATCGCCTCGCGATCTACCGGCGATCGATTACCTGGTTCCGCCGGTGGCTGCCCCCTCAAGGAGACCTCGCGTCACCTTCCGCCGGCGGACGGCCCTGACCCACATTTCCGTATCCCACAGCACCATCAGCCGGTTGATGCCGCCGCTTCCGCTTTCCTGGAAGCGGCGAAACTCCTCATCGACGGCGTCTACATCGATGATTTTTTCCGTGGCAAGCCAGCCATCGTGCAGATGCGCCTTCATTTCTCCGCTGCGCTGCTTGAAGATATCGCGAATCACAGCATCAAAGCCACCCTTCGACCGGCGACCCGAGATCATCGGGGGCAATCTGTCGGCGAGCAGTCGGCGAACCGGGGCACGGTTGCGCCCGCCCTCAAACCATTGCCAGGTCGGTATCCGAAGCGCCGCTTCGACCACCGGCCTCGACACGAGCGGGAACCGAAGGGCGTCTTGGCGAGGCGCGCTGTAGGCGTCCAGGTGATTATGGATGCCGATCATTTCCTTGAGATGATCGCATTTGCCTCTCTGTGCGCAGCCCAGATCGATCCCCCGGTGATAGGCCCGGCGCGACAGCGACCGCCGCGCCTCGCGGGACAGCAAGGAGCCATCCCTTTTCCAGGAAAGCCGATGCGGCAGGATCATCCTTCGCAATGCCCGCCAGATTATCTCCGCGCTGGTGGTCTCATGGGCGAGCGCAAGATCATGGACAACCGCCGGACTGTTCAACATCGTTTTCCAACTACCCAGACAATCGATCAACGGTGCGCTGGAGGGAAGATAGCAAAAGGTGCCGTCGCCGCCGCCCCCGCTCATGATCATGTCGCAGCCAAGCTCGTTCATCGCCCTATCCGCCGCCTGATCGAACAGCTGGGTAAAAAGCCGGGCGCTCGGCCACGCGAGATGCGCGGCAGCCGATTCATGGAGGCGGATGTGACTGGGTGACAGGAGCAATCCGCGCCATTGCCGGCCCAGATGGGCGCAAACTGCCCTCGCAAAATCGCTCTCATCTTCTCGCGCGTCAGGCCCGACATAGGTGACTGCCGTAAAGTCGATTGCCATGTCCGCCAGGAGCATGGCGAGGAGGGAAGAATCCAATCCGCCGGACAATTCCAGCATTACGCGACCGGCGCCGTTCGTTTGGGCGCGCACGGCGACCCTCAGCACCCTCTCAAGCCGCTCCGCAATCTCTTCATGCGAAAGCGCGCGGTCCACCTTCAGGCCCGCGAGCGGTTGCCAGACATAGCGAACCTCCTCATTTTGATCGCTGGCGGTGCATCCTGGGGTCAACTCGCGGACGGATTGCAACGCCGTGCGGTCCTGCCGAAGATCCCGATAGGCAAGCGCCTGGATAATTCCGTCCCGGCAAATCTCGAAATCCTGCCCTGTCGCGAGGCGCAAAAGATCGACGCTCGACGCGGCGAAGAACGCGCTGCCGACGCGGCACATGTAGCAGGCCTGCCCCGCCGATGGATCCCTGTAGAAGCGCACGCTCTGCGCATCGACCGCGACGGCGACAAACCGCCCCCAATGACGCGACGCCACCGTTTCCAGGCGATCAGCGCAATGCGCCGCCGTGTCAAGGCTCTCCTGGCTCAGGCGGCCGCCGTCTGGGTCAAAGGCTTCGCCGATTATGACAAGGCGCTGGTCCGACGAAATCTCAACGCGTCCCCTCAGGAAAAGCCTGTAGTTCACGTCGATCGACGTTTCGGAAAAGTCGTCGATCAGGGACAGATCGGCAAGGGCCCGCTGAGCGATGCCGATAGACGGTCCCCCTGCTGGACAGAGGATGAAATCGCTCATGCCCGGCACCGCATGATCGGCGTAAATCGACGCACATGGTCGATTTCGTCGTTCAGGAGCCACCCTTCGCGCTCGAGCCAGCAATGCGCGGAAAAGGGATCGAGACTGACGCCAAAGACCAGTTCCGTCATGGAATCTCCAACAAAATGATAAAGCGCAACGCTGTCGAGGAGGCAGACGCGGGATAGCGGAATGGATGGCCGGCAAGCGGTAAAGCGCCCGACATGGTCCATCACGACCTTTTGCTCCCGGACCGGCATCTGTCCTGCTCGTCTCCGCATCGGCTTAAGGGTTCTCGCAAGCGATCCCAATGCTATGCGCAGGCGCGTCGTGGCAAGAAACCAGGCGATCTGCAGATACTCGGCACGATTGGCGGACGACACGCAAATCTCGGCGCGGCCCTTCAGGGGTTTCGCCGCGCACGCCTCCAGACGTCGATTTCCGGCCTGTTCGCGGGACACATATCCCTTTGCCAGCAGGTCATCGAATGTTTCGTCTGAATGCCTGCTTTCAGCGCCCGCTTCCCATTGGATCAGCGCCTCACCCGATGCACCTTGGATCAGGAAATAGCGGGTCGTCCTCATATCGAGTGCGACGACGCGCCCGTCGACCAGGCAATGGTGAAAATGAGGCGTTGCGTAGAGCATCGTTTCGTAGATCGGCGCGGCCAGAGCCGCGCCGATCCCTTCGGATTATTCGTCGGCCATGCCGTTCAGGCGGTAGCCGACGCCGTCCGACGGTTCGCCCGCGATCGCGCCTTTGGTCTCAAAGGCGGCGTTGCCCAGATCGACGAAGTCGTCGGAGCGGTCTTCGATACGTTCCATGTTCATCTCCATCATGCATGCCGCAGTCATTTGCGGCATCCATGATGATAAGTAGCTCGTCCCTTATACCCGATCTTATAAGGTCTCATTTCACCGGCTTATAAGCGCCATATTGGAGATAACCCCGCACTGGCGGCAATCAAAGCCGCTGAACATCAGCTTCTACCGGCAGTGTCGGAGGATGGCGGGACCGCGCTAATTCTGTGAGCGATTGCCGAAGCGCGTCGTATCCGTCTCCTGTGATAGGCCCAGATGGCATCTCGTAATGCGGCATTCTGACCGGATCTGGTCAGGTTCCAGATCGCAAGCAGTTCTTCCTCGACATTCTTGACGACGGACGGCTCATGGAGTCGCGCGACCGAAAGCAGCTCGCCCGCGGCAAGAACTGCATGGAGATGCACCTGATTTCCGGGCCTGCTACCGATCCGGCCGAACAGCGCGGCGGTTGCATCGCGAATATCCTTGGGATGGTGCGGGCCACTGCGCTCCAGGATTGAGATAGGCCCTGGCTCCCCCGCAACGGGACTATTTGCCTTCAGGGCATGCCTGACCAGATAGCCATGCCAGACATAAAGGTCGCGCAGCACCTGCGCATCGAGTTGCGGGATGGTGAACCCTCCCCCGACATTGAGGCCCAATAGTCTCTCGCCCACCAGCCGATGCGCGCCATCCCGTACGGGCGATATGCTCACGCCATAGGTTTCGGCTGCATTCTGTACGATCAACTGGGATCCCGGAGGGAAGACGCCATCGAGTATATCGGCCTTGAGCCGGCGATAGATGCGCTCCGCCGTCAGGGGTTCAGGTGCCATCAAGACCTCCCGTCAGGACGGTTCGCCGTCATCACCCGGCGCGAAGAAGGAGGATCTGCGCCGGGTGACGGCCGCCTGCGAATGCTCATAGACGAGCGCGATGCAGCGATCTTCCAGTTCGGAGAGGTCCTCCTCCACCAGATATTCCTCGGGAATCGACATTCTTCGCTCCATGAGAAGAAGCGGGATCATGATGTGGGTGGTCGAGAGACCAAGCCGATGGGCACATGCAAGATGCTCATCAAGCTTCGACTTGGGATTGCCCGCCTCAATTTCCCGCAACCATCGAACACTGACCCCGGCCGCGCGTGCAAGCTGGGGCTGCGTGATCCGGTCACGTCGGCGGCGCTCTTCGATCCGTTTCCCGGAAATCTCCTTTATCCTGGAGAGAACCAGCACGTTATCCTTGGTCTGAAGTCTTCGAGTCGGCATGCGCAGGCACCCCTGACACTGGCTCGAAGCTTCCAATGGCACTTACCCGATCGCCGAAATCTATGCATTTGACGCACGCGGTCAAAAACAATCATTCTCAATTTGAGATGAATTCGACGATCCAACCTGATGTTGGCGCCGGCGTCCAGTGCCCGCAGCATTTATGATCGCGCCCGCTCGCGCGCGAGACAAGCGACCCAGCTGGTCAATTCGCGGTTCTCCGAGGCGCCAAGAACACTCAGCCCGGCAATGTAAATCCGACCGATCTGGGGCGCATGCATCAAACCTGTCTGCGATAATCTGTCCCTGATGGCCCGCGCGGACCGGCCGATAGCAGGCGAACCGCCCACGAAATGCTCGCATTTGCCGAAATATATATCCAGGCGATTGTCGAGCATCTCGGCCGCCACCTCATCGCAATCCCGCTGCTCCAGATGATCGATCGCAGCCTGGAGCGTCGCTCCATAGGGCAACAGATCCTGCGCCAGGGTGCACAGGCGCAGGTGGACAGAGAGATAGAGTTCCAATCCGCGTTCCGAAAGGGTCAGCCGATAGGCGCGTGACCTTTTACCGTTCATCCTTTGCACTTTCCTCACTGAAAATGACGGGCGGAGCCTGACGCGATTCGTGCAGCAAGGCAGAGTGGGTCCGCGATGGTCGACGCTTCGCCCGTTACAAACGATCCATGATGCGGCACGCAAATGCCCAAGCGGCACTTTACTGCCGCCTGGCGGCACGTCAGTGCCCTGCACCGGCACGTCATTGCCCTGGCCATTGCCGGGCGGGGGCAGTCTCGACATCGATGGTTTCAACAACCGGTGAGGGCGAGCTTACCCGAATGACCGAAGCTTCCCGCCAGCACCCTTCCCGAAACCGGGCCGCCGCTTCAGCCGCCCAGATGCGAGGAGACATGCCCCATGGGCAGAGGCATTCCTATCGGCGCCCCCGCACTCGTCATTCTCATGGCGGCAACTATGCCCGCAATGGCGGCCAAAGGGCAAGCCATGGTGAAGGCGCGAGTTCCCACTGACTGGGTCCAACCTCTCGCCGTTCGGCAGCAGGGCGGCGATTTTATCATCGAGGAGGCCACCCCGGGCGAAATTCCGGCCGCCCCCGCAATGACCGTACCGCTTGGGCGCTCGATCCGCTTCGATCCGGCGCTCCTTGCCCGCCCATTCCACGACAGGAAAGGATATCATGATGCCATGCCACGCACGGATCGCTAAGACACTGGCGATTGCGCTGATCGCAGGCGCCGCCGGGATCGTGAACGCCGCACCTGCAGAGCCCGCGACGGATCCGGTCGCTCTCGACACTGTAGCGGCAAAGGCTCAGGCAAGTCTTCGGCAGAGCTTCGCCAACCTCCAGTTCGAGGATTTCGGCCCGGCGCCCGTCATTGGCCCGCTGTTCCAGGCGAGCGCCGGCGGCCGCATCCTCTATTATGCGCCTGACAGCGACCATCTGCTCTTCGCCACCATCTACGACCGAAACGGCGTCAACCTGACCGCCCTCGCCCAGGATGCGAGCGCGCGAAAAAAGCTCGGCCAACTCGACCCTGCGCAGGCGCTCACCATCGGCCCACCCGGGGCTCCGACCGTCATCGAGTTCACCGATCCCGACTGTCCCTATTGCCGCGCCCTCGATCGTTTCTGGGCGGCAAAGGCAGCCGAAGGGAAGCCAGTGCGACGGCAAATCTATTTCGTGAGCGGTATCCATGCCGACGCCGCGTCCAAGGCCGAGCATATCCTCTGTTCGAAGGACCAGGCGGCCGCGTTCCGCGCCACCTATGCCGGAGAGGCGCCGAAACCTCTCACGACCTGCAAGGAGGGCGCCGCCCGCGTCGCGGCCAATGCGCAGGCGGTCAAAGCCATGGGCATATCGGGCACCCCCACCCTCATCCTCGACGGCCGCATCATTGCCGGTTTCCAGCAGGCCGAGATCGAGGCCTGGCTCGAAGAGAAGCTGGCGCCCAAAAAACCGCCCAGCTGATTCTCCCCACATTTGGCGGGCTCAGGCCGACGGGTGCAAGCGCGCCAACAGCCTGAGCAACAGATGCCGGCGACAGGGCCCCGTTTCCAAGGAGCCACCCATCCCTTCGCTAGCCGTCAACGATCAACCATGTCGATGCCGGCGGGCATTCACAGGGGACGGCTCCTTTTTGCCTGGAGAAAAGCCATGCTCAAGACCGTAAACCTACCACATCTGTCGATGCCACGGATCCGCCGCCTCTCTTTTGCGTCGGCCGATGCCGTGGGAACCCTGCTCATTGCGATGACCCTGGCATCGGCCGCCCACGCCTTCCAGGCGCCGGCCGCCGGCGACCTTGGCTACGACATCTACGATATCGTGGTGAACCAGGGGGTGAAGGGGCCGCTCGGCTTCGTGGGGGGCGTCGCCGCCTTCCTGTTCGGGGTCAGCCGCCTCTTTTCCAATATCATGATCGGCATCCCGACGATCGTGGCGGCAGTCTGCCTCATCCGGGCCGACTCCATCCTCCAGACCTTCGGCATGATGGTCTGAGACCCGCGTGAAACAAGGACTGGCGCAGGCTTTCCTTTTGGGCCTGCGCCGGACACGGGGAGCGAATGGTCGCTCCTTGTAACAATCACGCCTGGCCGGCGTGATGAAGCAAGGGAGAAGGACGTGGACGAGAGATTGCCGCAATTCCTGCACAAGCCGGTCCAGATCCTCTGGTTCGACGCGCAGGAGTTCATCCTCGTGGTGTCCACAATCTTCGTCGCCGTCATCGTCGGCGGATATTTGGGCTGGTCGCTCCTCGGCGTCCTTCTCCTCTTCATTCCCTGGAAGCGGACCAAGCCGCGCGGCTTCATCCCGCATCTCGCCTGGCGCTGGGGGCTGCTCACGCTGCCCCGCTACCCCGGCCCGACCCAGACCCGCTTTTGCGAGTGAGCTATCCAATGTTCGGCAGATCATCCGCCCGAGAGACCAGCGATCCCTTGGCCGAGAAGCCGGCGAGCTTCGGCATCCATCGCTATCTCCAGGGGTCATCCAACCTGTTCGAAGAAAATCGGCTCCTCAAATTCTCGATTGCGGGGCTATTCGGCATCACCGCGGTTTTGGGGATCGCCCTTTACACGACGAGCCAGAACCAGCGGACAATCGTGGTTCCCTTCGGCGCGGGCGGCGATCTCTATGTGACCGGCGGCAAGCCCTCGCCCACATATCTGCGCACCATGACGCGCAATATCGTCGCGCTTTCGGGGACCTATTCCGCATTGTCGGCCGACCGGCAGTTTGAGGAATTGCTCAGCATCGTCCACCCCACCGCCTATAATGGCATCCGCGACAGTCTGAACGCGATCCTCGACGAACTCACCACTAATCCGACGCTCTCGATCGCGACCTACATCCGGCCCGATCAGCCCGTCACCTGGACGGACCGCCAGATCCTGGTGCCGGTAGAAAAGGTACGCGTCATCGGCGGCGTCATCCGCAAGTTCCGCGGCAATCTGAGCATCCGCTACACGATCGATGCCGGACGCTTCTGGCTCCTGTCACTTTCCGAGGAGAATTTCGATGCCGAACTTCGGTAAGCGCCTCTGCGCGCCCTTCGCGGCGAGCGCGATCGCCACCATGCTGCCCATAGCGGCACTGGCCCAGACCATCACCGCGCTTCCCGACCAGACCAGCAGCATCCGCCTCTCCAACCGCGACATCAATCATTTCGTCTGCCAGGGCGGGGAGATCGAGGACGTCAAATTCTCCGCCGAAAAGGCGATCGCGGTCGAAAAGGCGGGCGCTGACGCCTGGGTCAAATTCCTGGTCAGGGAAAGCGACGATGCCGGCCAGGTGACGCGCAGCTTTGTCACCACGCCCTCGGAATTCTTCGTGACCTGCAACGGCGCCATCTATCCGCTCTATGCCGAGCCCTCCGACATTCCCGCCCAGACCGTGACCCTCGCGCCCGGCGCCAGCCAGCGTGCCCGCGCCAATGGCGAATTGCTGGGGCCGCTGGTCGAGGAGGAGCGAGCCGTCTCGATCACCCTCTCGATGCTGCAGGACCGGGTGCCGGCAAGCTTTACCGAGGTCGCCGTCTCGCCAGGGCCGCTTGCGCTCAGCGCCGCACCAGCGCTGCGCATCACGGAACGCCGCCGCGTCACGATCGAGGGCACGGGGCTGTCGGCGTCGGAATATTGGGTGGAAGCAAGCACCGATAGCGAGTTTGACGAGCGGCTGTTCCTGGACACCGCGATGGGCAAGCGCATCTTCAGCGTCACCCTCGATCGCCTGTCCCTGAAGGCCGGCGAGACCGCGCGCCTCATTCTGCTGCGTCGCGGAGAGACGCTGTGAGCGGCCCTGACGACAAGAGCGGCGAGAAGCCGACCGGCGCGCAACCGGCGGGCACGCAACCGATGGGCACCAGGCCCGACGCGCCGACCCAGCGGCCCCACGCCGGCATGAAAGGCTATTCCCGCCCGCCGAAGAACAGCGACGCCGCCGGCAGCAAACCGAACGATCGCGCGCAAAGGGATCTGCGCGGTCCGGCACTGCTCGACCTCAAGGCCCGCTGGGCGTTGCTGACGGCCCATCAGCAATTGCGCGCCCGCCAGGCGGGTGTCGGCTTCGTCATCGCGCTGTTCGGCTATGGCCTCTATACCGCATCGACCGGCTCGAAGGAGGAGGCCCCGGCCGCGCCAGCTGCCTCCCGCCTCGACATGGGCGCGGGACTGCGCGGCGACAGCCTCGAGACCAAGATGCGCGGTGACCTCAAGAAAATCCTCGACGGCCAGGCGCTGCTGGGCGACCGGGTGACCGCGATCGAGGAAGGCAAGATCGCGCCGGGCGCGCGATCCTCGACGGACGCGGCGGACGGTGACCTCCCCAGCGCCATGCCGGGCGACATCCCGGCCTTCCCACCTAGCCCCAGCGCGCATGAGCTGGAAAGCGCCGACGGCAGCCTGCCACCGCCGCCCGTGCCGTCTGCCCCTCCTGCGCCGCCCGCCCCGCCAGTGGAGCGCCAGGTCGGCTCGATAGGGACCGCGACCGCCGCGCTCACCGCCGACGCCGGCGACAAGGGGGCAACAAGCGTTAAAAAAAAGACCCGGACGATCTATTTGCCGCCTGGTTTCATGAAGGCGCGGCTGCTGACCGGGATCGACGCGCTGGCGAGCCGGGACGCGACCTCGAACCCCGAACCGCTGATCGCCCGCGTCCAGGCGCCCGCCGTGCTGCCCAATGACGTAAAGGCGAACCTTTCCGGCTGCTTCGTTATCGGCAATGCGACCGGCAGCCTCGCCAAGGAGCGGGTCGAGGTCCAGCTCGTCTCCCTCTCCTGCGTCGATTTCGACGAACGCTCGGTGGTCGATCAGCCGATCAAGGGCTTCTTCGTCGATACCGACGGGAAGAAGGGACTTTCGGGCCGGGTCGTCACCCGCGCCGGCGCCGCGCTCGCCCGCAGCTTCATTGCCGGCACGATCTCGGGCATGAGTCAGAGCGTCGAAAACACGTTCGGGGACACGTCGGTCTCCGCGCTCGGCACCGTTCGATCGCTTGATGCGGGCGACGCGGCCAAGTCCGGCATTGCCGGGGGCCTCTCCAAATCCTCCGACAAGCTGACCGACTTCTATCTCGATCTCGCCCGCCAGGCCGGACCCATCGTCGAGGTCGGCGCGGCCAAGGATGTGGTGGTCGTGATCCAGGAGGGCGTGACCCTCGAAATTAAGCCCAGCGCGGCAAGCAAATTCTGATGCGCATGAACCCTCAAGCAGGAGACAAGCCCATGTCCCCCCTCACCACAGCCCCATGCCGCGTGCGGCGCCCAGCAGCCACACTGCTCCTGTTCGCCGCGCTTCCCGGTTGCACGGCGATCGGCTCGGCCATGTCGCCCTACCCGGAAAAATTCAGCTGCAAGAATAGCGACCATGGCCAGTGCATCCACCCCGAGCGCGCCTATGAGGATGCGGTCGCCGGCGCCGCCTCCCGGTCCGATCCCAGGGTCACGAACGACAGGAAGATGCTGAAAGGCAGCGCCGTCGCCGCCTCGCCCGGATCGACGGGACGCGCCAGGGGCAAGGCCGCCACGCCTTATCTTGGCTATCGTGACAGCGTCTATCGCGAGCTTCAGGGGTTGGTCGAAGCGCCAGTGACGCCGATGCTGCGGCCCGGACGCACGATCCGCACGCTCATCCTTCCTTATGCCGACCGTGAACGGCCCGACCGGCTCTACATGCCGCGCTACGTCTATTCGATCCTCGACAAGCCCCAATGGGTCGTCGGCGACTATCTGGTGAGCCCCGTCAATCCGGCGAGCCGTGTGCCAGTCCTCGAGCAGGTGAAGGCCAAGCCCGCGCCGATGGAGACGAGCGACCTTCCCGCTCCACCGCAGGAACAGCCGCGAGAGCAGGGGCAATGAAGGCGCCCGGCACCCGTCATGGCGGCGGCATGACGTTCGAGCGGCTGCGCCAGAGCGTTTCGCGCGATGCCTATTCCGACTTTCTGCCGATGGTCGCCTGGGTCGCGGAGGAGGAAGCCTTCCTCTGCATCGACGATGGCTGGGGCCAGGCCTGGGAACTCGTGCCCAGTGCCTATCTCTTCGCCCATGTCCATCAGGCGCTGCTCGGCCTCCTAAACATCCACTTCGCGCCGGGCACCGTGGTCCAGCTCCACTGCTTCGCCGACCCGCTGATCGACGGCGCGCTCGACGCTTTCCTCGATCTGAAATCCCGGCCCGATCCGTTGATACAGGCTTCGGCGCGCCGGACCCGCGACTATCTGCGCGACGGGACGCAGGGGCTCGATGCGCTGCACGGCATTCCGCTGCGCAATTTCCGCCTCCTTCTCTCGATCAAGACGAGGAAGCCCCTAGGCGCCGACTTGCGGCGACAGATTGAGGAACAACTCTCCAAGCTCGGCATCGCCCGCATCGCGCCCGAGGCACTCGTCACCTTCTATCGCCGCATCTTCAACGGCGTATTCGAAAATGCACCGGGCGTTTTTGCACGCGGCAGCGACGACATGCCCGCGCGCCCGGTCCGAAAGCAGCTGATCGATGCCGGCCCGGATCTCGTCTTCGATGGCCCGGAACTGTTCCTCGGCGACCAGGTCGCCCGCTGCCTGACGCCCAAGTCGCCGGCCCGGCGCGTGACAGCCGAACGCTGCAATCGCCTTCTGGGCGGGATGCGCGGCGCCTCGGAGGACAGCGACCAGATTGGCGGGCCCTTCCTCTATACACTCAACATCCTGTTCGATCATTCAAGCTTCGAGATCCACAAGCGCGCGCAGATCCTCTCCGCGCAAAAGGCCGCTGGCAGTTTCGCGGTCGAGGTGGGAAAGCAGATCGAGGAGATAGGCTGGGTGCTCGATGAGGCGGGCAATAGCCGCTTCGTCTCGGTGATCCCGGTCATCTGGGTATTCGGCCGCGATAGCGCGCAGGCGCGTGAGATGGCCGCGCGCGCCAAGCGCCTCTGGGAAAGCGAGCCGCTGCCCTGGATGATGCAGGAGGAGAGCTATCTCAATCCGGTCCTGCTACCAATGGCGCTCCCCTTCGGCTTCTATCCCGACCGGCGGACGGTGCGGATGCTGGAGCGCGACCTTCCCATGCCCGCCAAGGCGGCAGCGCTTCTGGCGCCCGTCCAGACCGACTTTCGCGGCGGGGGGCGCCCCGCCCTCCTCTATGCCGGCCGCAAGGGCCAGCTCATCACGCTCGATCTCTTCGACCCGCGCATCAACAATTATAATTTCATCGTTTCGGCCGAGAGCGGCGCGGGCAAGAGCTTCCTCCTCAATAACCTCTGCCAGCAATATTATGCCCAAGGCGCGCTCATCCGCATCATCGATATCGGCGGCAGCTATGCCAAGCTCTGCACGCTCTGCTCGGGCCGCTACATCGACATTGGCGAGGAGCATTTCGTCCTCAACCCCTTCGACATGGGCTTCGCGCTCGACAGCGACGATCGGCAGTCGGCCATCTCCATGGCGGTCGCCATCGTCGCGGAAATGGCCAATGCCGCGACCCGCAAGGGCGTCAGCACGTCCGAATGGAACCTGCTCAAGTCCGCAGTCCAGTGGACGATCGACAGCGGGCGCGCGGAAGCCGGGATCGACGCGGTCCGCGACTGGCTCGGCGCCTATCCCGCTTATGCGATGAGCGATCTCGACAAGGTCGAGCATCTGATCCCCGCTGCACGCGAACTTGCCTTCAACCTGCGCGATTTTGCCAGTTCGGGCGCTTATGGCCATTATTTCAACGGGCCCTCGACCTTCGACATTTCCGCCGATGAATTTGTCGTGCTCGAGCTTGAGCGCCTCAAAGCCATGCCCGATCTCTTCAATGTGATCGTGATGGTGGTGGTGAATGCGGTCACCCAGGAACTCTATCTTTCGGCACGCGATCGGCCCCGCTTTGTCCTGTGCGATGAGGCCGCCCAGTTCATGACCCGCACCGACGGGCAGGATCTTTCCCGCCTCGCCGAGGTGTTCGGCCAGGGCTACAGGCGCGCGCGCAAATATCAGGGGAGTTTCGGGGTCGTGCTCCAGTCGATGAACGACTTGCTGCTGTTCGGAGGAACCGGACAGGTGATCCTCGAAAATGCCGCCACCCGCTTCCTGCTCCAGGGGTCGACCTACGATCGGGCGGTCGAGAACAAGATCCTCGATTATTCAGGCTTCGTCCTCGACCTCCTGAAGTCGGTCCGCAACAACAAGCCCCATTATTCGGAAGTCTTCATCGACTCGCCTCTGGGTCTGGGCATCGCCCGGCTCGTCGTCGACCCCTTCTCCTACTGGATCAATACCAGCGCACCACAGGAGGTGGCGGCGTTCGAGGCGCGACTGCGCCGGGGCATGTCGCCGCTCGAGGCAGTCTGCGATCTCGCCGGCGTCGATCCGACCGAAATCCTTGGGTCCACCTTTACTGGGGAGCAGCTCTGATGCGCACGCCGCCCGACCAGAACCAGCCCCGCTTCGAATTCGAGCCCGACCCGAAACTGGAAGCCTTCATTGAGGCACGCGCGGCGGCCAGGGCCGAGGCGCAGGCCTTCCAATGGCGCTTCCGGCTTGTGACGATCGAGACGATGATGCTTAGCTTCCTCGTCGGCGCCGCCGGCATCGCGCTTCAGAAGCCTCCGTTCCTGATCCTGCGCGCAGCGGTGATGGTGGCCGCAGGCTGCTTTGCGAGCGGCATATTGCTTATCGGCATGACCGGCGCTGCGGGCAAGTCGGCTAAATGGCTACGCCGCTGGTGGAACAGGCGATGAAGGGCATCCTCAGCGCCGCCCCGGCAACTGGGCCGATCCGCCTGCTGGTCGGCACGCAGCTCATGCTGCTCGTCCTCACGATCCTGGTGCTCGAAACTCCAGGCGCGCTGCCGCTGCGTCTCCAGGGGCTGCTGCTCGCCGGCTTGGTGCTCGGCGCGTCGGCGCTCATCTGCGCGATTTGCGGCGACAGATCGGACGACCGCCCCTGGTGGAGGCGGCGCCATGACCGCTGAGCCGTGTTTTCCCGATCGCGCCCGCCACGCCCTGATCGGCGCGCTGATGCTGAGCCTTGCCTGCGGGAACCCCGCACTGGCTGCGACCTCCACGATCGGGCGAACCTGGCCGATCGCCGAGCCCGACGCCATGGCGGAGATCGAGGCGCGCGCTGCGAGGGCACCCAGTCTTGTCTCGCGCCTTGGCCCGCGCTCGAGCTGGTCGGCGCTCCAGGCGGCGCCATTGATGCAGGCCAGGGTCGACCGCGTCCGCAGCCTCGTTCCTTTCTATACGGTGGAGGAGGATATCCGCCTGCCCGATGGCCGGTTGCTTTACCCCAAGGGCTTCACCTTCAACCCGCTCGACTATGTGTCGTTGCCCCAGCGCCTCGTTATCGTCCATCCCCGTGATCTTGGCTGGGCGCTGAAGCAGGCGCGCTTTACCGATTTCATCCTGCTTACCGCGGGCGATGCGCTCGACCTCTCCGAACGCAGCGGGCGTCCCCTTTTCATCCTGGAGGAACGGGTGAAGGAACGGCTCGGCCTCACGGTCGCGCCGGTGATCGTCGCGCAGCAGGGCAAGAAGCTCGTCCTCACCGAATATGCGCCGCTGCGTGCAGCGGGCGGGAGCGCACGGCCATGAAGCGCGGGCTTCTCGCGCGCATGACGCCGCTCACACTGGCGCTGGCCGCCGGCGGCGCCTCTGCGCCGGCCCTTGCCTCCAAATGCGAGGCCGGGACCATCTTCAACCCCATCACCAAGGTCCGCTGGAACTGCATTTTCCCGATCACCATCGGCGGCGTGCGGGTGGGGAGTTTCGACAAGCTCGACAAGGCGCTCGACGCCCAGTCCGCTTCCAAACCCTTATGCGCCTGTCGCAAGGGCGCGACCTTCTGGTTCGGCGTGAAGGTGAGCTTCTGGTCGCCTAACCGGATGATCGACGTCGTCACCGAGCCCGGCTGCATGATGGCGCTCGGCGCCGATCTTCTGCCGACCGGCGGCCGGCTTCAGGGCAGCCAGTCTGGAATCGCCGACGGTACCAACAGCCAGAAGCTGTTCGCGCAAATGCATTATTATATCTCGCCGGTCTGGAAGATGCTCGACATGTTCACCGACCTCCCCTGTACGCAAGATGACGGGTTCGACGTCGCCATGATCACCGAAGTGCTGCCGACCTGGCAGTCCGGGACATTGGGCGCCATCATCCAGCCCGAGGGTATTCTCTTCGGCAATCCCGCCGCGGGTCTTGCCTGCATGGCCGACAGCGCCGCGGCCGCCGCGGGCAAGGTCATCGACCCGCTCTTCTGGTGCATGGGAAGCTGGGGCGCCACTTATCCGGTCGCGGGCGATATTCATTTTGGTGACAGTGTGGAAGCCTGGGCCGGCCTCGCTGCGCGCGGCACCTTCATGATGGGGCGCCTTGGTGCCCTTACCATTTCTTCAGCCGACGGCTGTTCGTTCAAGCCCCAGCCGATCTGGGCCAAGAGCCGCTACAAGCTCCAGATCATGGAGCCGGTCAAGGGCGGCAAATGCGTAAATATCGGACGTCCCGGCGCGCTCTGGTCCTCGGGCAAACATGCGCCCGGCAAGGACAACGCCCAGTTCATGTCCTTTGAAAAGGTGATCTGCTGCGCGGGGGTCTCGACCCCATGAGCCAAACCCTTCCCCCCTGTCCCACAGCGGCCCGGCTTCCTGCCCGGTCTGCCCGCCAAGGCCATGTTGGCCCGGTCGGCCGCTACGTGGGCGGAGCGGCGCTGGCGCCATCCAGCGCCGCTCCAACACCCGATTCTTCCCATGCGGCTTTGGAAACGTATGGGGAGAAGGTCAGCACGGCCGGATATACCCCCGGCGAGCGAGGATACCCCCCTCTGCCTGAATCCTCGTCCGCTTTGGCCGTGCTGACCATCATTGACGGCAAGGCTGCCTTCCAATGTCTCTCCGCGCCACCCGGCGTAGTCGGGCTTTGCTCCGTGTTCCGGCTTCGCGCTGCTGGCCGCCCGCGGACCTTGGGGGAAGAGGCATGAAGTGGATCCTCATCTCTTCGCTCGCGGTGCTGGCGACGCTAGAGTCGCAATCGGCCTTCGCGCAGGACATGGACGCGAGGGCCCGGGCAGCGGCCGCCGCCTCGCGCGCCAAATCCGGCGACAGCGATGCGATCAGCAACAATTATCTGACGCCGGGCCTCGCCAACCAGCCGGTCAGCACGGTCGACAATCGCCGCAGCTTCACGCCCAGCATTGCCTGCCAGCAAAGTGCCACCATGCTCGAAATGCTCGTCCAGCCGGGCACCACCGGCGACATCACCCATCTCTCCATTTCCCGCGACAAGGATCTCGATGGCGCGTTCGACCAGGTCCTGACCCTCCCGGTCCCGGTGTCGGGAATCTGCGCAAACGGCGTCATCTCCTGTTCTAGCGGAAGCTGGAACCAGTGCCAGAGCTTCAAATGGGATGTCGGCGGCACCGGCGATTTGAGGCTCAGCCAGGTCGATCTGCCGGACCTTGCCGGCTGCTATTGCGTCAATGCCAGCTGCGGCGCGAACCTGGTCGCGGGCAATCTCCCCTCGGTGCTGAAGGATCTGGGTGGCGGGGTCATCGGGGCGCTGACGACCGCCGATCCCCGGATCGCGGTGGCGCAGGCCAGTATCGACGGCCCGGTCATCCGCTATGTCGGCGCGCAGACGACCGCCTGCTCGTCCTCGCCTGCGGTGTCCGCGACGAGCTATCGCGCCAACCCGACCGCGATCAGCGGCGACGCCTATGCCGCCTCGCAGGCCAGTTCGGTCTTCACCGCGCTGGCGGCCTCACCGGCGGGGAATGGCAAGGCGGAGGAAACGCGGTCCTGCACGATCGAGCGCGAGATTGCGGTCAAGGCCTGGGACTTTTCCGATATCGTCTCCGCCAGCGGGTCCATCACCTCGACCAGCAGCTGCGGCACGGGATGCCTGCGTTTCCAGATCCGCGGGGCGGGAAGCTGCGGCAGCAATCCACCCATCTATACCGTCTCCTTCAATCCGTTGCTGCCCAGCCGGATCGTTTCGGCGCGGATCATCGAGATGGGCGCGGACGACTGGGTTCAGGGGCGGATCAACGGGCAGGTCGTGGGGTCTGCGGGCAAGCGGCCCTGGCTTGGCGACGCTTTGCCCTCGGGCGACTGCCGGATCGGCGACGATCCCTGGTATAACCGCACGCCCATCGATTTTACCGACAGGCTCAGGTCCGGCAAGACGTCGGTCAGCGCGCGCGTGCGCGGCGGGGGTGGCGGTAATTGGGGCTACGCCACCGTCGAGATCCAGGTCGACACGAGCTGTGAGGTAAGTGAGCGGCTGGTTGACCTGTGCGCCGGCTATGCGGGTGATCCCGCCTGCCGCCTGACGCAGGAAGATGTGGACGGCGTCGAGACGGTCAGAAACGGCGTCGTCACGGGCTTCAAATCCCTACCCCTGACCCGCCTGTTCGGCACGGGGAGCTGCACTTTTCAATATAGCCGCGACTTCTTCCTGCGCACGCGCCGCTATGCCTGCGTGGCCGATACGTCGGGAACAGCGCAGCCCAATCTTGCCCGCGCAACCTACATCATCGACCATTCGACCGAGACGTTGCTCGCCGACCAGACTCGCGCCAGCGATGGCTCGCTCGTCCAGTCGACCCGCGCCTTCGCCCTCCCCGATCGTCCGGCGGTCGGGGCGTGCGAATCCATCTGCAAAACCCGCGCACCCAGCGCCAATAGCGGCGTTGCGCCCGCTGGCGCCGTGGCGGAAAAGCAGAATGTGCCCGTAGGCTGGGACAGCTTCTTTCATATCTGCTCGGCCGACAATGTCTGCCCGCTGGGCGCTGGCGAGGAGATCGTCTCACCCTGCGGCTGCCTCGATGATTTCCCAGAAGCGGTGGTCATGATGCAGACGGTCCGGCTCGCAGGCTCGGACCTGGCCTGCACGGCGGTGGCGCGATGATCCGCCGGCTTGCCCTCGCACTCGCGCTCACCAGCGCCCTGCTTCCGGTCACGATGGTCCCGCAGGCTCATGCCGCGCAGATCTGCGCCGCCGACCTCAACGGCAATGGCGATGCAGGAGATGAAGGTGAGATGGCGCAGTGCCTTCCAACCACGGATGGCGGCACGCTCTGTCCCATCGGCCAGGTCGATTGCGTAGCCAACGCGCAAGGCGGATATTCCTGTCCGCTCGGGGCTGCTTTTGCCTGCAAGACGCCGACAGTTGGTGGCGTGCCAGCCTGCTCGCCCCATAGCTGCATCGACACATCCGCCACGCCGATCGAAAATGAGGAAGTTGTCGACGATCCCGGCGCGACGGGTGACGGCCCGGTCGATGCCGACGGCAATTGCCTGGGAACGATCGAGATATTCGGCGGACGGGCGCTGCGCTGCCGGCCGCCCGGCGCCAGCGTCACCTTCCAGAATTGCTGCAAGGACAAGGGCAAGATTGTCAAGGACGGGATGGGTGGTTCGCTCAGTTCCATCACCACCAAAATCGCGATCGCCAAGGGCGTCTTCACCGGCATGAAAGCGGCCTATACCGCGTTCAAGGCAGGAGCGACCGCGAGCGAGGCGGCCTCGGCGGGCGCCCATGCGATCATCGTCGGCATCGATCCGACCTCGATCGCGATCAGCCTGGCCATCAATTACATGATCGAGGCGCTGCTCCAGGGCTGCGACCAACAGGATATGGAAACCGGCATGCTGCGCGGCTCGGGTATGTGCCATGAGGTCGGCACCTATTGCTCGTCCAGGATCCTGGGCATCTGCATCCAGAAGGCGCGGGGCCATTGCTGCTTCAACACCAAGCTCGGCCGCATCATCCAGGAACAGGGTCGGCCGCAACTCGCCGCGTTCAACAGCCTTGGCTGGGGCACGCCCGAACATCCCTATTGCCGCGGCTTTTCCGCTGAAGAATTCCAGGCGCTCGATTTCAGCCGGATGGTTCTCAGCGAATATTATTCCGACATCGAGGCCCGCGCCCAATCCGACATCCAGATCGACATGAAGGAGAAGATCGATGCGACGCTCAGCATCATCCATCCCTGACCTTTTGCTGCACGCCGGCGCCATGGTCGCGCTCTGCGCCGCCGCCCCCGCGTTCGCGCAAGCCGGTCAGACCGTGGGAGAGCCCCAGCCGACCGGACCAGACAAGCCCGCCCCAGGCAAGCCCGCTATATCTGGCCCGAGCGGCATCCCCGAACCATCGCAGGCAATGCGCCGCCGGGCATTCGAGGCGATGCGACAGAAGGGGCGCTTTCCCGACATCGAAAAGCAGGCGCGCAAGGACCGGGAGGATGCCGCGCAGCGCCTGACTGCCGAGCATGATGCCGTGCAAAAGCGCCTTTACGAGGCTCTGGGGCTTGCCGCGCCAATCGAGGCGGAGAAACCGAAGGATGGACGGGCTGTGGCTTCGGCAAAGAGCTGGGTGCCGATGCTGTTCGCCTCCTCCTCGATGCCGCTCCAGGCCCTGCGTAATTACGCCGCACAGCTTGAGACCGTGGGTGGGGTCATCGCCTTTCGCGGCGTTCCCGGGGGCATGAGCAAAGTCGGCCCGATGGCGAAATTGACGGCGCAGATCCTGCGCGTCGATCCGGGCTGCGAGGGGCCGGCCTGCACGATGCGCAATGTCCAGCTTATCGTCGACCCGGTCCTCTTCCGCCAGCATGGCGTCGCCCAGGTACCCGCCTTCGCCTTGGTGCCGGGCGATCCAACCCTCCCTTATTGTGAGCGCGACGAAGAGGTTGTGCCCCGCGCCAGCCATATCGTCTTTGGCGATGCCGCGCTCTCCGGACTGATGGACGAATATGCCCGCCTTGGCGGCAAGGAGGAGGTAAGCGATGCTGCGTCTCACCTGTCTCGCCGCTAATCGGCTTTGGTTGGGGCTCAAGACCCTTCCCGCGCAGGCGGCGCTCGCACTGGGCGGCGGGGTCGGCAGCCAGCCTGCCGACAACAGGCGCCTGGCCCTGAACCTCGCGGTCATCCTGCCCCTCGCGACCCTCACCTGGCTTGGATTGCCGGGCATCATCCTGGTCATGAGCCCCTCGATCGATGCCTGGGTCGTGCGGCGCGCGCCAGGTCCGATACACAAGGGCGATCTCGTTGAGTTCATGCTCTCCCATCCGGTCGCGGGACCAAAACCGGTGAGCGTCACCAAGAGGGCGCTCTGCCTGCCCGGGGAACGCCTCCGCGAGATCGAACGGCTTTCGGTCGATGGCCGCGAGGGCACCCGCAGCTGGTATTATTGCGGCCGCACCTTCCTGGGCGCGAGCCGGCCCTTCGGGCACGATGGTCGACCGCTTCCTCATCTGCGCTGGGGGGATCGGCCGGTCCCCGTCGGCTATGTCTATGTCGGCTCCGATCATGCCGGGGGCTTTGACAGCCGCTATTTCGGACCGGTTCGGCTCGATCGCCTCACCCGTATGGAGCGCATCCTGTGAGGCGCGCGCTCGCCCTGCTGGCCGTGGCTGGCCTGCTGCTCCCGGCGACGGCCGACGCGGAGGATACGATCCGCCAGGGCTATTGGTGGTATCGCGCCAAGCCCGATCCTGGCGAGACGCCGGCCGACGAAGTACCGGCAGCGCCGCTGATCCCACCGATGGCGGAACTCGCCCGATGGAGCCCGCCCCGGATCGCCAAACTGATCGCCGACCAGCGCGATTATGCCGCGACGGTTCTCACCGTCGAAGCCGTATCCGATTTCTGGCGGCTGGAGGATTTTGCGCGGCGCAAGGCCCGCGCCTTTGCCGGCGTCACCCAGCTGGCGATGCTCGCCCATCCTGAACTGAGCGCTAAGTCGGCCAATCCGATGATCGGCGATGCGCGCGATGCGCTGGGGGCAGAGAAGGATGCGGTGCGCCGCGCCTATCTGCGCTCCCGCGGTTCTGAATTTGCGCTCGTCATGTTCTCGCGCACATCCTGCGGCTATTGCCGGGTGCAATGGCCGATCCTTCAGCGTTTCCAGGAGGAAACCGGCTGGCAGATCATCCGCGAGGACCTTGACCGGCGGCCCGAACTTGGCGCCCGCTTCGGCGTGGAGGTGACGCCAACCACTATGGTCATCCGCCGTAATTCCGCGCAGCGCATGGTCATCGCCAATGGCGTCGAGGCGTTTCCTACGCTCATCCAGACCGCCTATCAGGCAGTGAAGCTCCTCTCGGGCGACATCAGGCCCGAACAGTTCCTGACCGGTGCCGGTGAGGAGAATGGCTTTTTCGACGCGCTCGCTAATGGTCCGGTAGCCGCCGCCGATCCGATGGCAAATCCAGTTGGTGTCCGCCCATGAGAGCCCTCCATTTCGGTGCATCAATCTCGCTGCTGGGCTTGTTGCCGCTGTCGGCCCATGCGCAGGAGCAACGACGCGCGCCTGACCGTGTCGCGGCAGCCCGCGCCGCGATCCATCCGGTTTCCAGTGACCGCGAAATGCAGGGCTGGCTCGCTCGCGTTCCACGCACCGTCGATTATCCGCCGGATTTCGAGGCGGCTTTGAAGGGCCAGGGCTCCGCATTCGTCATCGAGATGAGCACGGCGCCTGGTTGCCTGCCCTGTGGTGATCTCTGGACCAAGCTGCTCGCCCTCAAAACGCGCTATGGCCTCGCGGTCCGCCCGATCGGCAGGGAGGAGGCCATGCTCCGCTCGGGACGGCTTGGCCTTCCCTGGATCGGCCATCCGGTCGCCTGGCTCCGCCCGGTCTCCGACGAGGTCCGCATCCTGCCAATCGCGATTGGAACGGATCATTCGGCCAATCTCGCCCGCAACATCTATCTCGGTCTCAAGATGCAGACCGGCGTGCGAGCCGCGGTCGGCGTGCGCGCCATGGCGAAGTTTACCGGCATCGTCGGCGCCCCGGCGCTCTCTCCCATCACCCGCAGAGCGAAGGACTGAGCAATGGCGGGCTCGGATCTTCCCTCAACAGCCTCACCTGTCTGGAGTCCGCCATGGCCGATCGCTGCACGCCCGCCCTTTTTCGGTTGATATCCTGCGCGCGGTTCCGGCGATGGAGCGCGCTCCTCGCCACGCTGCTGGCGAGTTGTGGCACGATGGCGCCCGCGCACGCCCAGAGCTGGGCCGAACATTGGTTCGACAATGTGACCTATACCAGCCCCGGCAGTTTCGAGGACCAGACCCGCGGCTATGTGACGGCGGGCGGCATGTCCGGCCGGATCGACGTCCATAGCGATTACCTGATGAGCCTCACCATGCCCAAGGTAAAGGCGGGCTGCGGCGGCATCGACATGTTTCTGGGCGGCATGTCCTTCCTCGACCCGGACTATCTCGTCCAGAAGCTCGAAAGCATCCTCCAGGCCGCGCCCGCCGTCGCTTTCCAGTATCTGCTCGAAACCCTGGACGAGAAGATGGGGAACATCATTTCGAAGATGGAGGCCGCCACCAATTTCTTGAATTCCATCCAGGTCAATGACTGCCGCCTCGCCAACCGCATGGTCCAGATCGCGAGGGGCGACGACAATATGTCCGGGATCATCGAAGAAATGACCGGCTATAAGTCGGTGAAGGAAGGTTACGCCAAAAGTTATCAGCAAAGCCGCGAGAAGATCCAGGCGAACGGAAATAGTCCGACCGAGGATCTGAAGGACGCACTCGCCAATTGCCCGGCCGAGGTGACCGACATCTTCCGCACCGGCTCGCTGCTCTCGCACGCCGCTTCCCGCGTCGGTGCCGCCGATTGGGCGGGCGTCATGCGGGCGCGGGTGGGCGATGTCTATATGCGCTGGGACGCCAGCGACAAGGTTCCGCTCTTTTCGGCCATCCCCGCCTGCGCCGGGCAGGATACCGAATCCTCGGACGACTTCCTGAGCGGCCGGGTGATGCGGCGCGCACTCAACATGCCGGCCACCGCCGCCGATTGCACGCAGGACGGGACCAAGGGCGCGCTGGCGCTGACCCGCGAGCGCATGACCTCGATCGCCGAGAAGATCAGGACGCGCGCTTCGCTCACGGCCGAGGAACGGCAGTTCGTCGCGAATGTCCGGACCCTGCCCGTCTACCGGATGCTTGAATGGGGCGTGCGCCAGGATGTGGTCGACTCCGTCATCGGCGATACCGACGAGCTGGTCGCCCTGACCCTTGCCTATCAGATGCTGAACGATCTCACCCGCAGCATAGATTTTGCCGTCTCCAATGCCGAGCGCGGCACCAGCGCGGCGGGCGCCGCCGATGGGGCCAGCGCCAATGTCTGCCAGACCCGCATCCTCACCAAGGGCATCGAGCAGCTCCGCGACCTGCGCGAAGAAGTGCTCCGCCAGCGTGCTCAGATGCGGCAATCCTATATGGCGGCGCTCTCCCAGGCGAACCTCTCGACGGGCTATGCCGGCCTCATCCGCCAGCGCGATCGGGATGCGCGTGACGCCGCCGGCACCGCTGCCAGCCGCAACCGCTGAAGGAGCAGCCGCCATGCGCCGTCTGTCCCGCTTGCCCGCGCTGCTTGGCAGTCTCGCCAGCTTGTTCGTTGCCTCTCCTGCCCTCGCGCTGGAGACGAGCTTCCACACCTATGACGGCTTTGCCGAGACGGTAGATGCGTTTCGCCTTGTCTCGATGATCTTTGCCGATCCGCGCTACGAGACACTGGTGCTGATCGTAGCGGTCGTCGGGTTGGCGCTGGGCGCGGTGCTCGCCATGGTCCGCGGCACCGGCATGGGGCTGGTTGCCTTCGGTCTTCAGATGCTGGTTGGCATCGGCCTGTTCGTCGGCCTCGTCGCGACGAACGGCACTGTTCATGTCTATGACCGGGTGCGCAACGCCTATCAGCCGGTCGGCGACGTCCCCAATCTCATCGTGCTGGTGGCGGGCGTCACCAACATGATGGAGCGCGCACTCGCCGAGACGATCGACGACAATACGCTCGACCCACATGCCAAGCTCGAGTTCGGCGCGGGCGGCCATGCCTTCGACCTGTTCCTCAATGCCGTGAGCCCGCGCGGCCCGATGACCGATGCCTTCCTCGATGCGACGATCAAGGATTATGTCCGCCAATGCTATCCGGTCGCCCGTGTCTCGCCAGCCTATGGCGTCGATGACGACCAGCTTTTCCACACCAGCACCGACCTCCCCGCATCTTTCGCAGCCATGGCTGGACCGGCAACGTTCAGCACCGTCTTCACCGCCTCGGACAAAGGCGGCACGACGGTCAGCTGCAGCGAAGCCTGGACCCATATCGCGGACCGGCTGTCCGACCCGGCGATCTTCGAAGGCTATTCCTCTCAGGTCTGCCAGCGCACCGGCTATGACATCGCCAAGGCCGACCAGCTCGCGCGCTGCCGCAGCAACCTCGCCGAGATGGGCGACATGATGCTGGGGACGCCGCTCACTGCCCAGACTTTCTTCACCAATATCCTGCTCGGGAGCAGCGTGGGCGATGTGCTGTTCGAGGACAGCCCGGCGACCGCCGCCCGCGTCATGGCCAATCGCGCCGTGGTGGCGGGCGGTCTTGCCACCATGTCGACCGCCAATGAATGGATGCCCACGATCCGGGCAACGGTGTTCGGAATCATGCTGTTCATGATGCCGATCGCGCTGCTGTTCATTCTCACCCCCATCAACCTGCGGGTCGCAAGCTTCGCACTGGGGCTCTTCGTATTCGTGGCACTTTGGGGCGTGATCGACGCAGGGATCCATCAGCTCACCCTTGGCCGCGCGATGGCGGTCCTGGCCGAGATGCGCTCTAGCCATGTGGCGGCCACGACCTGGATGCTTGCCCCCTCCTCCGCGATGAAGGCGCTCGCGATCTTCGGCAGCTTCCGCACGGCGGCGGCCGGCCTCGCCGGCGCGTTCGTGTTCACGGTGTTCCGCTTCTCGGGCAATGTATTCTCCTCCTTCACCGGCGGGTCGCTCGGCGTCCAGGCGCAGGGATCGGCTGCGGCGACCGCCATCTCAACCTCCGAGGGCTTTGCCTCGGCGCTGGAGGCGCAGGCCTCCGCCATGGGCACGGGCGCACGCCGATCGGCGACCTCCAGCTTCGGGGATTTTGGTGAGCGCTCGACCTTCGGCACCAACCGCAGCTTCGCCGCCGCGGGCGCGGTTGGCGCGGCCCATGGTGGTGGAGCCCCCGGCAGCGCCGCAATGGGTCTGGGAGCGACAGACGCAGCGCGCGAACTGGGCGGCCTTGCGCCCGCACTGCATGGGCGCGACCTCAATGATCCTGCAACCGCGAGCGCCGTGCGCGCCGCTGCCGCGACCGGCGCGATCCACAATTTTGCGGAGAAGGACGCGCTGCGCAGTCTGGGCACCAGCTATTTCGGGGAAGGCGAAGCGGGCGAGAAGGCGTTCGGCGCCTTCACCCAAGGCCTCGTCCAGTGGCGGGCTTTCGGCGACACCCGCGCCTATGGCATGATGATGCAGGCGGCGACGCGGCATTTCGAGCGCGGCGGTTATTCACCGGAAGACGCAGCGCTCAAGGCAAGCGGACTGATCGCACAAGCCAGTGCCGATCCCACTTTCGCCAAGCTGATCGCTAACAGCTATGCGCAAGAGGAGATGCTGCGCAATGACCTGACGGCCGCGCAGGTTCAGGTCGGGGCGATGGAAGGCCGCCGCGATTATGCGGGTGACCGGGTCGCCCAGGTGGAACGGGGCAATGTCGCGACCGAGCAGGCCCATCGCACTGGCGGCAATGAAGGTCAGCGCGAAGCTGCCGCGATGCTTGGCCTCCCCGTTGACGATATGAGCCGCCGCATCGCCTTCATCAATGCCCTCTCCGGTGAAGCGCGCTCCTCCACTATCACGCAACTCTCCCGCGCAACAGGACGTAATGAGGCCCAGGTGACCAAGGCTCTCGAAACCTATCGGGCCGCGACCGACCTTGGTACGGCGGACGGGGCAACGGCTGAAGCAGCGCGGGAAGGTACCAGCGTTTATGGGCGGACCCGGGAAGCCGCCGGCTATGACTTTGCCGAGCGTTCGGGGAAGCTCGACGCGCAGAAAGAGGTCGGGCACGACGGCACGCGCAGTGCTGCCCGGACCGGCGAGCAGCGGCGGCAGTCAGAGAATTTCGGCTTCGCGCAAGGCGCCGAGGCTGCCGGCATGTCGACTCGGGAAGCAGCCCGTCTCGACAGCTTCATTCGAACATTGGCCGATGCGAGCGGCAACCAGCTCGACATGGCGGAAGGTGGCGCCGACGGCATCGCCGACCGGGCGCTAAACGCCAGGATGACCAGCATCGTCGAGCGCGAGCGCCTGTCCCGCATGCAGGGCCTGCTCCGGGCCAATGGCATCGAGATGACCAAGCGCCAGATCGCCATGGATCAGAATGGCGACTTCAGGATTAACCTCACCCCAGCAACGGCGGCCCAGATGTGGCAGGCAGGCCTTCTCAACGAAAGCCAGCTCGGTGCAGTCGCCAATGGCGGCCATGCCCGCTTCAGCCTCGCGCACAATGATCTTCTTGTCTCCAGCAGCGCAGGATTTGAGAAGTCTGCCCGCAACGACACCAGCACGCGGTTCGAAGCGGGCAAGCAGGCCGGGCCCGACACGATCGAGCATTTCATGGGCGGTGGTGCTGAAGGTCGCGCCGCCATGGCGAACTGGCTCAAGGGCGGGTTCGAGATGGATCGCAAGGGCAATTGGCGCCTGAAGCCCCAGGTCGCGGACACGATCCAGCGGGATGTGCAGGCGATCATGGGGCAAACGGGCTGGGAGCGGTCGATCGGTCGAACAGCGCAGGACCAAAACGCATTCTCTATCGGTGTGAAGGGGGAGATCGGCGGAGGCGCAGGCGCCGGGGCTAACCGAATTTCGAAACCTGACCGGGGCACTGCGTTTGGCCGTGCGACTGGATCTTTGGGGATTTCAAGCCAGGAAGGTGGTTCAACTAATGAAACTGCCAACGCGCATCTAAATATCGTGAACTACGAGGTCCGGCAGGCCTTGGCCAATTCAGAGGTGGCTGCAGCGCGATCCATCAACCCAGCTGAGGTGTTTGCCAACCGATTGTCGGAGGAAATACTCGGGTCGGACGGACTTAGGAATCGATATATTGGTCAGGCCGACAGCGCGCGCGGAACCGCTGATCTGACCGCTCCTCTGACCTCACTCGAACAGAGTTCGCTATTAAGTAGCGGACGATTTTCGACTGATTTGCGGTCGGGGCCGTTCGATGGCGACCCTCAATTCAAGAAGGGTGCCGATTGATGTAGCCCGGATTTAGAGGGTTCAAGGTGCTGCCGATCCAAAGCGCCCCTGACGCCGGGTCGAACGGATCAAATTCGCGAAGCACCCCAGATGGACCGTATCGATCGCGAGCTAATAAATCTTCCGCATCAAATTCACCTTTTTCCTGGGTTGGCAACGAAGCTAACCACTGCCGAAGAAATCCAAATGAGAGAACGAACGCCACAAGGGGTGGAAAGAACAAGACGTTCATATATCCCCCGGCAGCAGAACGATAAACCTCAGCCAATGTGTCCAGCTTGAGGGCTGCGAGCATGCCCAGCCAATAAATAGGCACACCGCTCCACCAGAGCTTCGCGTACCAACGTCGCCAAAGCCAATCCGTGAGACGAAGTTCGTCGGCGTTCCGATCCGCATTATCGGGTTCAAAGGTTGCGGCCTTCATCAATTCCTCTTCGCCGAACGTACCATCTTGGAGCCCTGCAGAAAATAGCTAGCCCCCCGATAATACAGCACGGCGCAGGCTCACTGATATCCATCTTAGCGACGATCGCGTGGAGAGGGATCTCGAAGCCGGCGTTTCGCCCGATTGCTAATATCGAACCTGCAACAAAAATTGTCTGAAAAACCCTCTTGATAAACGTCCAATAATGTCCCAATAAATTCCAAATTGAATTCTAGAAATAAATACTCACAATTGCTGTTTTGATGCTGTTTTTCTAGAAACGGTTTTTCTTATTTGTTTAATTTTTCAACTGGATGCGGCTTAAGTACGAACTCTGTCTCCCCGACCACTCACATCATCAGGCGCGAAGCGACCAGCCAGCCGGGCAGCGCTGCGCCGGCCAGGAAAGTGCCGAGCGGTACGCGCGCCGTGGCCTGCCGCGCCCGCCCCGACACCAGCATGACCGCCAGTCCGACCGACGACGCGATCAGAAGGATGAAGGGCAGCGCCTGCCATCCGAACCAGGCGCCCAGCGCGCCCAGCAGCTTGGCGTCGCCCAGCCCCAGGCCGTCCCGCCCCCGCAGCGCCCGATAGCCGAGCGCGATGGCCAGCAACAGGCCATAGCCGATCGCCGCACCGATGATCCGGTCGGCCAGAATCACGTCGGTCGACCAGAGTCCCAGCGTCAGGCCCAAAAAGGCGAGCGGCATCGTCAGCGCATCGGGGAGCCAGAAATGGCGCCAATCGAGAATCGCCAGGGTCAGCAGCACCCAGCCGCCGCACATCCAGCCGATCCCGCCCGGATCCGGCCTGAAACCCAATGCCAAAGCTCCGATTATCGCACAGCCCGCCTCCACCCGCCCATGCAGCGGATCGATCCGCGCGCCGCAGGTCCGGCAGCGGCCGCCGCTCAGCAGCGCACTGACCATCGGTACCAGATCGCTGGCAGTCAGCGTCCGGCCGCACCCGTCACAGGCGGAGCGCCCGCGCATGACACTGCGCCCCTGCGGCCAGCGCAGGATCAGGGTCGCCAGGAAACTGCCGATGATCGCGCCGGCCAGCGCGCCGATCAACGCCGCTACCGGCTGGATCACAGCGTGCCTTCGACCTTCAGCACCTGGGCATTGCCTACGCTGGCGAAACCGGCCTGACCCAGCGCGCCGGTCAGGGCGGGATCGGCGGTTTCGACCCGCATTTCCGCAGTATATCGGCCCGATCGCCAGATACGCAGATTGATTTTCTCCAGGCCGGACTGGCTGACCAGCGCCAGGAGCAGCGCATCGCCGTCACACGCCACCGCGCCCGACAGCCCCTGGCTGAGGTTCAGCCCCGGAAACTGCCCGGCCATGCGCGCGCGGACCCGCCCTTCGGCATGGCCGCACCGGTCGCCGCGATAATAAGCGCTGACATCGTCCAGCATCAGGCCGCCGACCGGCAGCGGCGCAAAACTGCGGCCCAGGGGCACCGCGCCGGTCACGTCGTCCACGCCGACCCGGCCGAAGCCGACCGTCAACGCCCCCTTGATATCGTCGGCCAGCCCCTGGCTTCGGGCGATGTCGAAGCGGGCGCGGCCCACCAGCAGAGAGACGGGCGAAAGACCCGCCCGCACGCTGCCCATAGGCATATCGCCGAGCATCAGCTGCTCGATCCGCCCGTTCCACACCGTGCCCCGCACGTCCCGCGCGGCGACGCCCAGCCGCTCAAGCCCGGCAAGGCCGAGCGCGACGCGCATCGGCAGAAACAGCAGAAGTCCGACGAGCAGGACCAGGATCAGTACAATCCGGCTGCGGCGCGACAGATGGAGGCCCATCATTGCCCCTCCCCCCGCACCAGCACCGCCTGCACCGACACGCTGCCAACCGTGGGCGACGGGCGCGCACTCATCGTTTCCACGCGCACGCCCTGCGCCTCGAGCTGCGACAGCCAGGAAAGAAGCGCGATCGGCCGGACCGATGCGATGGCGATGTCCATCCGGTCATTGCCCTGCGCCTGTGCACGCTCCAGCGTCAGCCCGGCCTCGCCGGCGCCCTGGCCGACAAACTGGTCTAGCGGGGTTGCCGGACCGCTGTTCACAGGCGTGCGGGGCAGCGCCTTCAACTGCTTCACCGCCGCACGGATGGCGGCATTGCGATCGGTCGCTTCGGCCATGGAGTCTCGCGCGCTCCTCTGCGCGCGATCGAGCGGCATGGCGACCCCGAACCACAGGATCACCCCGGCCAGCAGCACGAACATGACGCCCAGCAGATAGTGTTCGCGGGCGGAACGCTCCGCCCAGTAAGTGGCTATTCGTTCCATCATGACCGCACCGTGATGTCCGCCAGCGTCCGCCCGCCCGGATCCTGCGACGGCGTGGCCGTGATCGTGAAGCCGGACGCCTGCAACGCCAGCAAGACTATGTTGATGTCATCCGACCTGGCCGCCGCCAGCGTCGCGCGAACCATGCCGTCGGGGTCACGCGACAGGCTGGTCAGCGCGACGCCCGGCGCGTCCTGCATTGCGGCGAGAAGGCCCGAAACCGGCGCGGTGAAGGCGCGGCCCCCTGCACCGCGCGCGGCCAGCCTCGCTTCCATCTCGACCTGCGCCTGCGCGGCATCGGTGGCGTTGGGCAGTACCTGCTGCGCCAGGGCCAGGCTTTCCCCGTCGAGCCTGCTCGCCTCCATATGCTGGCGGGCGATCGTGACGAGCGCGATCAGCAGGCTGACCAGCAGGAGCAGCCCGCTCCACAGCGCGATGCGACCGATCGCCATGCGGTCGACCGCACGCCGCACCCGCTTGGCAAACTCGCCCTGTCGCAGATCGAGCGGCGGCGCATCGAGCGCGGCGATCGCGCGGCCCTCGATCGCCCCCGGATCGGCGTCTACGATGGGCGCATCGCCGATCAGTTCGGGCAAGGCCATGTCGGCGGGCAGCGCCATGTCCACGCCGCGCAGCATTGCGTTCCCGCCCACCACGCCACGGGTCAGCCCCTTGTCCGGCTCCGGCAACAGCAGTGGCGCAGGGACGATGATGTCCGGGTCCAGGCCATGATGCTGCGCCCAGAGCAACCAGTGCTGCATGTCGGCGCGGCTGGCGACCGCCACCACATGCGGCCGCGCCGGATCGTCATTCTCGTCGGTCGCGGCGAACAGCTGGTCGGCCGGCAGCAGTCCTGCCGCCAGCGCGGTCAGTCGCGATGCCGCCCGCCCCTGCCGCGCGGGCAGGTCGGGATGGGCTATCCAGTGCAACGTCACCAGCGCGGCCGGCGGCACCAGCAGCACGCGAGCCTGCTCCGGCAGCGCGGCGATCCCGCACGCAGCGAGCCAGTTTGCGCCTTCGCCCGTCCGGACCGGCGCGCCATCCACCACCCGCGTCCAGCGCGCGGGCGCGGTTTCCGCCTCGGGCAGAAAGACGATCAGGGCATCGCGGCTGCTCATGCACCTGCCCCCCAACTGCGCCGCACCAATATCGCCGGGCTTTGCCGCGCGTCGATCAGCGCCCGCTCCACCAGTTGCGTTCCCCCGACATCCACAGAAACCTCTACTCCGAAAAATCCTGTCGTCATTTTGACCTGTTCCGACACTTCGGTCATCGGCGACAGGCCGGCGAGCGAAGGCAAGGCCCAGAATTGCACCGTCCCGCCGTAGCCGTCCGCAGGCCGCTGCGCCAGCAATTGCCGTGCCTGCGCGACGCTCATTTCCCCTGGCAACAGCATGGCGACGAGCGGCGCCTGATCGGGCAGCAGCGTATTGATGTTGATCGGCGACAAATCCGTGACCGGCAGCGCGCATATCCAGGGTTTGACCAGATCATAGATGGCGGGCGTGATCCCCGCCACCGCCCGCAACTCGCTGGGATCGACCATCATGCGGTTCGCCACGCGATAGGGACGCTCGGCCTGCGCATAAAGATCATCCTCCGCTCCGCCCGGCTGCGGCACGGCATCGCTGTCAATCCAGTCGGCAAGACTGGCGGACGCCGCCTGCGCCTGCCGCGCGTCGACGCCCAGCGCCTGGAGCAGCGCCTGGAACTGGGTGACGCCGATGGGGCGGACCTGAAGCGCGGCCTCATTCTCGCCGCTAACCACGCTGTTGAGGTTGAAGCAGTTGCTGCCGTCGGTGACGCGCGCGGTCGCAACGCCGCCGGGCACCGGGATCGCCTGCGGCGCGCCCATCCATCCCCCCGCCAGCGTCATCTTCGTGGGATTGGACGCGACCAGATCGCCGATCCGCAGCCGGGCGATCTCGGTCCCCGCATCGGCATAGGCCCGCGCTTGGTCGACCGCGCCGCCATTGCCCGTCATGCGCGTGGCCAGCGCCAGCCGCTCCAGCGCGCCGGCGGCGACCACCGCCATCACCGCCACCAGCAGCAGCACGGTCAGCAGCGCTGCGCCCGCCTCGGCTTTCCTGCGGGGATCAGGCACCGCCCGCTCCTGCCGTTTCGGCGGGCTTTTCCGCCGGACCGGGCGCGACGAGGAACTGCAGCGTCACCGCCGGCTCGCCGGTGCGCGTCACGCTCATCTCCACCGCTTTCGGCAGCAGGTCGGGCTGAGTCGGCGTCCAGTCTTCGCGCCATTCGCCCTGGGCGTCGCGAAACCGCAGCGTCACCGCCTCGACATTCTCCAGCAGCGCGGCGGGATCATCGCCCGCCGCCCCATCCAGTTGCGCGTAGGTCCGCCGCTCCAGCCGCCCCTGGCGCACCCAATATTCGACTTTCTGCAAGGAAGGACGCGGCAGATCGCCCAGATTGTCCCAGCCGCCGCGAACGAACTGCATCACCGGCTGGCCTTCGCCACCGTCATGCGCCCAGAAAGCCGGCGCAAGCGTCCCCGCCTCGGTCCGGGTGATGCGTGGCACCGCCTGACCCAGATCGCCGGCCAGCGCCCCGCCGGCACGCTGCACCGCCGCCATGTCGTCCAACCGCGCCTTGACCTGCGCCTGCGCGGACACGCTGTTGCCCAGCAGCAGTACGCCGGCCGCCGCCAGCATGGCGAAGATCATGAACGCGACGAGCAGTTCGATCAGCGTGAAGCCCTGTTGGGCGGAACGGGGGGAAGCCGTGAAGCCCTGTTGGGCGGAACGCGCGGAAGGCGTCTTTTCGTCGCTTCCGTTCGTTTCCAGCGAAGCCAACGGAACAGGTGACCGGTCGATGCCCATCACTCGACCACCCGGATGAAGCTCAAGACCACGGGCGAGGCGCCCGGCTGGCCGTCGATGGTCAGGTCGACCTGCAACAGACGCTTGTCGTCCGTGGCCCTCACGCTGCGGCTCCAGTGCCAACGCCGACCGCCATTTTCGACCTCGCCATCCTCCTCGCCGATCGAAGGCGGCGCGGGGTCCGTCTGCGCCTCGACCATCAGGTTGCGCGCGACGATCTGGCCCAGCGCCTTGCTGTCGAGGTCCGCCGCCGTCCGCAGCGTTACGCCCTGCAAGCGTACCAGTGCCAGCGCGGCCAGGCTGAACACTGCCAGGGCGACCAGCATTTCGAGCAGCGTGAAGCCGTGTTCGGCGGAAGTCCGTAAGGGGGGCAAACCCGCGTCGCTCTTGTCGCCTCTAGCCACCGACCATGACCTTCCCCGCCATGTCGATGGTCACGGACACACGCTCGCCCTCGCGCGCCAGCGTCACGGTCAGCGGATCAGTGGGAAGGCCGGTGCCGTCAAACGCGATCTGCTGGCGCCCGTCCTTGCCCACCAGTGCGCGCGTGCCGCTTTTCCAGTTGGCGGTGCCAAAGGGCTTGTCCTCTATCTCCGCCCACTGGCCGCCCTCGCGGCGCTGGAAGCCATAGCCGGAGGCGGACACCCAAAGCCCCATGGGGCGTGCGGTGACGACCGCTTCGTCGCGCGCGGCGGCGACGCGCGCGGCGAAGCGGTCGGCATCCTCGATCACCCGGCCACGCGGGTCGGGGATGGCAAGTATGACGGCAGCCGAAATGAAGCCGATGATCGTCAGCACGACCATCAGTTCCAACAGCGTGAAGCCTTGTTGAGCGGAACGCACCGCAAGCGTGAAGCTCTGCTGGGCAGAACGTCCCAAAAGCGTGACGCCGCGCCCGCTGGCACGCGAGCGCGTCCCCGCGAAGGCAGCGCCCCGCCGCCCCATGCGTCGCCTCGCTTCAGAGTTCGCTGGAGAAGATGTCCGCATTCTCATTCTCGCCACCCGGCTGGCCATCGGCGCCCAGCGAGCTGATGTCGAACGCGCCCCGGCGCCCCGGCACGTTGTAGAGATAGGCGCGACCCCACGGATCGTCAGGCAGCTTCTTGATATAGCCGCCGCGCCGGTAGCGCTGGGGCTGGGCCAGCGATGCCGGCGGGTTGAGCAGCGCCTGCAAGCCGTCGCTCGCTGCCGGATAGGTCAGATTGTCGAGCCGATATTGCTCCAGCGCCTGCTCGATGGTCGAAATATCAGCCTTGGCCTTCTCGATCCGGGCGGTGTCGGTCGCGGGAATGACGTTGATCGCCACGATCGTCGCCAACAGGCCGATGATGACGATCACGACCATCAGTTCGACCAGAGTGAAGCCGTGTTCGGCGGAACGCTTCGAAAATGTGAAGCCGTGTTCGGCGGAACGCCTCGAAGACATGAGGCCGATTTCGGCGGAACGCCTCACGCGGGTGAAACCAGCTTCACCGGACCTCTTGTCACCGTTCGTCCTCAGGCTGTCGAAGGGCCTCACTTTCTTATCGAAGAAGGAAAGGGCTTCGGCAAGCTCGGCCCGAAGGGATTTTCGTTTGAACATATTCAACTCCTTCAAGCCCCGGTCAGGCTTTGCAGCTGCAAGATCGGCAGCAGGATGGACAGGATGATGACGGCGACGATGCCGCCCATCAGTATGATGATCACCGGCTCCAGCATCGCAAGCGCTGTGGAGGTGAAGCTGTCAAATTCGCGCTCCAGATAGTCGGCGGCGCGTTCCAGCATCGTATCGAGCCGCCCCGCGCTTTCGCCGCTCGCCGCCAGATAGACAAGCAGGGGCGGAAAGACGCCCGCCCGGCGCAGCGCCGCCGACAGGCTGCCACCGCCCCGGATCGCCTCGACAATCTCGTCCGACGCCTTGCGCAGAACGCGATTATGCACGGTGTTGGCAGTCAGCGACAGGCCTTCCATCAACGGCAGGCGGCTCGCCACCATGGTGGAAAGCGTCCGCGCCATTCGCGCGGCATGTAAGTCGCGAATCAACCGCCCCAGCAGGGGCAGGCCCAGCAGCATCGCATCGAAACGATAGCGGAAACTCTCGACCTTCATCGCGCGCCAGAACCCGGCTCCGGCCAGCAGCAGCAGGATCAGCAGCAGCCACCAATAGCCGGCGAGGAAAGCCGACACGCCCATCACCAGCCGAGTCAGCAACGGCAGTTCCTGGCCGACAGTATCGAACTGCTCGACCACCTTGGGCACGACGAAGATCATCAGCGCGGCCACCACGCAGACGGCAAAGGCCGCCAGGACGGAGGGATAGGCGATGGCGGTCAGCACCTTGGACCGAATCACCGCCTGCCGTTCCATCAGGTCGGACAGGCGCTCCATGATCGTCGGCAGGCTGCCAGAGCTTTCGCCGGCCGAGATCATCGCCCGATAGAGGGGCGGAAAGCTCTTCGGCTCCGCGCCCAGCGCATCGGCCAGCCGCCGCCCCTCCAGCACGCCCGAATGCACCTTGCCCACGATCGCGCGGACATGGGCCTGTTCGCTCTGGCGGCCAATCGTCCGCAGCGATTCCTCCAGCGGGCTGACCTGGATCAGCGTCGACAGCTGGCGGGTGAAGAGAGTCAGTTCCTTGGCGCTGAGGCGCGGCGCCCGCAGCGACAGGCCCGCGCGCTTGCGCGCCGCCTCGACCGCGCCCGGCTCCAGCCGCACGACGAACAGCTTGCGCGCGTCCAGCCTGGCGCGCGCATCGTCGATCGTCTCGGCCCTGATCGCTCCCTTGCGCTCCTTGCCCGCCGGGTCGATCGCTACATAGTCGAAATCAGCCATCGGTGATGGTTTCCACCTCGGTCGCGTCGCGGCGCGACACGCGGATGGCTTCTTCCGCCGTGGTCTGGCCGTCGCGCACCAGCGCGCGCGCCGCCGACCCCAGGTTCGGCGCGTTCAGGAAGGCATGGCGCGCGATCAGCGATTCATCGCCACCGTCGTTGATCAGGCGGCGGATCGTGTCGTCGACGCGGATGGCCTCGAATACGCCGATCCGCCCCTTGTAGCCGGTGCCGCTGCACTGGTCGCAGCCACGCGCCCTGTAGATGATGGTGCCCGGATCGAAGCCCAGCAGCGCACTGGCCGACTTGTCCGCCTGCACCGGCTCGCGACAATGCTGGCAGAGGCGGCGCACCAGCCGCTGCGCGATCACCGCGCGCAAGGTGGACGCCAGCAGGAATGGCTCGACCCGCATGTCCCGCATCCGGGTAATCGCGCCGACGGCATCATTGGTATGCACGGTGGACAGCACCAGATGCCCCGTCAGCGACGCCTGCACCGCGATCTCGGCCGTCTCCCGGTCGCGGATTTCGCCGACCATCACCACGTCCGGGTCCTGGCGCAGGATGGCGCGGAGCCCCGCCGCGAAGGTCAGGCCGACCTTGGCGTTGACCTGCGTCTGGCCGACACCCTCGATCGCATATTCGACCGGGTCTTCCACCGTCAGGATATTGCGCGACCCATCGTTCAGCTGGCGCAGGCCCGCATAGAGCGTCGTCGTCTTGCCCGAACCGGTCGGACCGGTGACCAGGATGATGCCGTTCGGCTCGCTCAACCCTTCGCGGAAGATGCGATCGGGCGCGCCGGTCATGCCCAGCAGATCCAGGTTCATGCCCGCATTCTCCTTGTCGAGAATACGCAGCACCACCCGTTCGCCCGCCCGGCTCGGCAGGGTCGAAACACGCACGTCGAGCAGCTTCCCGCCCAGGGTCAGGCCGATGCGTCCGTCCTGCGGCACACGCCGCTCGGCAATGTCCAGCCGCGCCATCACCTTGATGCGGCTGACCACCACCGGCGCAACGTGCGGCGGCATCCGCAGCGTCTCGCGCAGCACACCGTCGATCCGCATCCGCACGACCAGACCCGTCTCATAGGGCTCGATATGAATGTCCGACACGCCCTGCCGCGCGGCCTCGGCGATGATGCCGTTGATCAGGCGGATGGCCGGGGCATCGTCCGCGCTGTCGAGCAGGTCGTCGGCGGTCGGAATATCGGCGGCCAATATGTCCAGTTCGTCCGCGCCGACCTCCAGCGATCCCGCCATCGCCGCCGCGCTGCCTTCCATCGCATAATGGTCGGACAGGTGGCGGTCGAACTGCGCAGCCTCGACGAAACGCACGTCGAAACTGCGCGCCAGATGCCGCCGCACTTCCAGCAGGACACGCGGGTCGCTGCCCTCGCGCACTGCGATGGTCAGCCGGTCGTCCTCGGGCGGCAGCAGCACGACGCCATGCTTGCGCGCGAAGCTGTAGGGAATGTCGATCGGACGCGGCGGGATGACCGGGGAAATAACTTCGCCCTGATCCGTGTCGCTCACTTCTTTTCTCCGCCTGGCGGTATCTCGACCGGCCGCACGACGCCGCTCGACTGGCGGACAGTCGGCTCGATGACCTGCGGCGCCGTGGCGGCCGGCTGCACCACCGCATCGCCCGGCAGTGGCGCGGCGATCGGCGGGGCGGCGCCCATATAGTCGCGCACCAGTTCGTCGATCGTCGGCTCCGCATCGGGATCGCGCTGCAACTGCATCCCGCGAATATAGCCATAGCGCTGCTGCGTCAGCTTCTGCGCATCCTCCTTGGACCGCAGTATCGTGGGCCGGATGAAGACCATGAGGTTGGTCTTGGTCCGGCTCTTGCTGCGCGACTTGAACAATTCGCCAAGGCCGGGAATGTCCGACAGCAGCGGGATGCGCTCGATCGTCTTGCGCTCATTATCGTCCAGCAGCCCGCCCAGCGCGAGGATTTCGCCATCGTCGACCGTCACGGTCGTCTCGATCTCGCGCTTGTTGATGATGAGGTCGCTGTTGCTGTTCGAAACCGGCCCGGCGACGCTCGACACTTCCTGCTTCAGGAACAGCTTGATCGCGCCGCCCGTATTGATCTGCGGCTTCACCTCCAGCTTGATGCCGACATCCTGCCGCTGCACGGTCCGGAACTGATTGTCGAAATTCTGGCTCAGCGCCTCGCCGGTCGTGATCGGCACCTGCTGGCCCACAAGGATCGAAGCCTTCTGGTTATCCAGCGTCATGACGGACGGCGTGGACAGCAGGTTGCTTTCCGTGTCGGACTTTACCGCATTGATGATGGCGCCGAAAATGCCGTTGCCGCCGATGCTGCCGCCCAGCCCCGCGATCGCGCCGGTCGCGCTTTGCAGACTGCTGACCGCCGCCTGCTGGAGCGTGCTGGCGAGATCGCTGTTGGTCTGCGTCTCGGTCGTCGTGGTGGAGCCGTCGGCCGCCACCACCGTCGTTTTGGTCGTGCCCAGCCGGTCGGCCGCCACCGCCCCCGCCAGTGTCAGCAGATTGGGCGAGGCGTTGCTGTAATTGGTCGCGGCAAAGCCGGTCGACGTGCTGCCGATCAGGAACTGGACGCCCAGCTTCTTGGCGGCGGCGTCGCTGATCTCGACGATGATCGCTTCCACCAGCACCTGCTCGCGACGGGTGTCGATCTGGCGGATCGTCTCGCCCAGCATCCGCTGCACGTCGCTGTTGGCGGCGACGATGATGGCGTTGGCGCCTTCATAGCGGGTGACGATCGCCGGGCCACGCGTCGAAATGCCGCTGCCGGATGATGACGATGAGGAGGAGGATGGCGCCGCCACCGCGACCGCCGCCTGCGATGCGGGTGCAGCCCCCTGCCCGCCCGCCGCCGGGGTGGACGCCGTCACCGGCTGGCTGCTCGACTGGCCGATCAGTTGCTGCAACACCGGCAGCAGCTTTTCCGCGTCGGCATGTTCCAGCCAGTAGACGCGGATTTCGGTTCCGCTCGCAGCCTGCCGGTCCAGTTCGCGCGCCATGTTGGCCAGCCGCGCGACGGTGTTGGCGTCACCCCGGATCGCCACCGCATTGCTGCTGTCGATCGGCACCACCGTCGCGGCGGCGGGCGCGGCATTCTCGCCGCTGCCGCCGCTGCCGACCAGCGCCTGGAGCGAGGTCGCGATCTCGCGCGCGCCGGCATTTCTGAGCGTCACCATCTGCGTCGCTGCCGTATCGCGATCGATCCGGGCGATCACCTGGCGGATGCGCGCGATATTGTCGGCATAGTCGGCCACGACCACGCTGTTGCCGGCCCGGTTGGCCGTGACCGACCCGTCCTTGCTGACCAGGGGGCGCAGCGTTTCCAGCGCGCTCGCCGCGTCGATCGAGCGCAGGCGGAAAACTTCGGTGACGAAGCTGTTGCGGTTCGCAGCCCTGCCTACGCCGCTCGGCTGGCCCGCCGCGCCGTCCGCCGGCTGGATGCGATAGGCGCCGCCCGGCGCCGGCACCGCGACCAGGCCATTGGCGCGCAGGGTCGACAGGAAAATCTCGAAATATTCGGATCGGCTCAACGGCCGGTCGGTCACGACCGACACCTTCCCCTGCACCCGATTGTCGATGATGAAGGTGCGGCCGGTGACGCGCGCCGCATCCTGGATGAAGGCTCGGATGTCGGCGTCACGCACGTTGAGCGTCTGTTGCGCCAGCACGGGCGTGGCGATGGGCGCAGCAAGGGCAAGGGCCATGGCGGCAGAGAGGAGGAGTTTTCGGGTCATTGGCCTTGCACTATGATGTTGACGGAGGCGACGGCGGCGCCGCGCTCGACGGTCAGGGCAAGCCGCGCGCCAGGCGCGATCCTGCTCTGGATATTCTGCATGGTGGCGACGGGCTGGCCATCGACCTGGGTCACGATGTCGCCCGGCTTGAAACCGGCATTGGCGAAGGCCGGTCCCCTGGACAGGACGGCCAGTCCGGTCACGCGGCCATTCTGCATCCGGGGGACAAAGCCGATGTCGCGCTTCAGGCTGTCGGCCGTGGGCGCATCCACGCCGGGAGGCGCGGGCGGTGGCGGCGCGGCGCTCTGCCAGCCTTCGCCCGATGCCGGGACAGGCGTCGCTGCGGAGGGCGCAGGGATCGACTGGTCGAGGAAGACCTGCTCCGCCGCGCCGCCCCGGTCGATCGTCACATGGTCGAAGGCAACCGCCTTCAACACCACGCCGGGCAATATCTCGTCGCCGACCGCAAAGCTGTTCTGCACGCCGTCGGGTGTCGCGATGATCGCCGATCCCAGTCCCGATCCTTCATTGAGGCGGATGCCGTAGACGGTCAGCGCCAGCGAAGTGACGACGACGCCGCCCGCCTGCTGCGGCGCATCGGACCGGAAAAAGGGATCGAAACTGGCGAACAGGGCCGTCCGCGCGCTGGACGAAAGAAGCTGTGCCTGCCGGCCTTCCCAAAGGCCGAAACTGCCGACCGGCGTCAACAGCACCCAGATGAACCGCACGACCTGCAACGCCAGCAGCGCAAGCAACGCGCGCTCTCCCAGCTTCAGCCAGTCGATCGACGGCACGCCTGTTTTCAGGCCCCGGACTTTGTCGCCAAACGGCACGCGCATGATATTGGATCGCCCCCTCGAAGTCCCGCCTGCCTGCTAGGCACATCTTCTTACTCTGAAATGACACTTATGTGACCATAATATGACAGGCAGGACGACAAGGAAGGATGCTTGCATTTCGTGCCGTCAACGATAGCTAGGCGGCGAATTGTGCCAGAGGCGCGCCGCATTCATGCGAGGTCCGTCATGTCCGATATTTCCGATCATCCCAGGGCCGCCGATGCCGATCCGGCGTGGATCGCGGGGCATCCCCGCGTGCAGAAGCTGCCCAGCCGCGACCTCACCCTGTTCATCCAGCGCCAGTTCCTCTCGGCGGAGGAATGCGCCGCGCTGGTCGATCGGATCGAAGCGGACCGCCGTCCCTCGACGATCGCTGACGCCAATGGCGACGGCTATTTCCGCACGAGCGAAACCTGCGACCTCGACCCGGCCGATGCCTTCGTCGCCGCGATCGACGCCAAGCTGGCCGCGTTCGCCGGCGTAGACCCGATTTTCGGCGAACCGATCCAGGGCCAGCGCTACGCCGTCGGGCAGGAGTTCAAGGCCCATACGGACTATTTCGACCCCAAGGGCGCGGACTTCGCCAGATATTGCTCGGTGGCGGGCAATCGCACCTGGACGCTGATGGTCTATCTCAACCAACCGGCGGCCGGCGGCGCGACGCGCTTCCCCAAGGTCGGCAAGACGGTCCAGCCCGAAACCGGCAAGCTGCTCGCCTGGAACAACCGGATCGCGCCGGGCGAGCCCAATCCCGCCAGCCTGCACCACGGCATGAAGGTGCGCAGCGGCGTCAAGCATGTCATCACCAAATGGTATCGGGAAAAGCCCTGGGGCTGAATGGGATCAGGTCCAGAATTTGCGGACGTCGGCCAGTTCGGCATGGGCTTCGGCCGCGTCGGCCAGCAGCTTCTTCCTGTCCCGCAGACCCAGGGGGGTGGTCGGCGCGAGGCCGTGATGGGCCAGCAATGGCGGGGCCGTCGCCAGATCATTGAGATCGCCCAGATGCTTCTGCAACCGCTCCAGCGCGGTTACAAATTTGCGATGGCGCCGTTTTTGTCCACCCTTTGGAAATAGATCGGCCAGAAATTCCGTACCATAGCGAAGTTTCTTCGCATTTTTTCGAACTTCGTGCCGGGCGGCGTCCGGCAGATTTTCCATGTGCCGTCCGCCCTTCACCACCCGCTTGCGCAACCGCCGCAGCCGCGCTGCGGCCAGATCGGCTGCCGGTCTTTCCGCTTCCCCGCCACACCCCGCGCCCAGCGCCAGCCATTCGACCAGGTCGAGCAACAATATCCGCACCCGCGCGGAATGAAGCCATTGCCCGACACGGACATGCGCCGCCTGCCGCGCCACCTCCAGCATATTCCTCGCCGCCTCATCCTCGATCCGCTCGGCCAGCACGTCCAGATCGCGCGCTTCCCCCAGCATCCCCGCCAGCCAGCGCAATTCCCCCTGAAATCGGAGCAGGTCGGTTTCCAGCAGGACCGGCTTGAACAAGGCCAGCGCCGTGCGCAGGCGCCTGACCGCGACCCGCGCCTGATGCAGCGCCCGGGGATCATATTGCTCCAGCAGCAGCGTCTCGTTCAGGCGATAGTGGCGCAGGCACGCCTGAGCGATGTGCAGGAAGGCTTCGCCCGCCCGCATCATGGGGTCGAGCCGCACGGGTTCGGCCCGGTAGGCATCGGGTATCGCGTCGCGCAGCTGATAGCCGCGATCGGACTTGCTGAGTATACCGGGCCGCACCGGCACTTCGCCGTCGATCCGCCGGGCGATGCCGAACAGGACGGCGGGCGGCCCCGCCATCAGTTCCAGTTCGATCTCGCACAGCGCCGCCTCGCGCTCGCCCGCGCGCACGATGCCCCGGTCCAGCACCAGTTCGACCCGCGCCTCGCCTTCCGCCAGGATCCAGCGGGTCCGCTCGACATCCACCTCGAATGCGGGCGCGACCTGGCCCACGGCGTCGCCCAGCAGCACCGCCACCGGCGTGCGATCATCAAGCACGGGTACGCTGCCCCGCACCGGCATTTCCCATTCCCGCCGCGCGAAGAGGCCGGCAGCCGTCCCGCCATCGGCCTTCACCGTCTGGATGCGCCGCTTGCCATCTTTGCGGATACGCAGGCTCATGCCGCGCTCCGCCAGCTTGCCATCGGGCGTGTCGAAATAAACGGAGTGCAGCCGGGACACATCCTCCCGCTCCGGCAGGCCGCCCCAGCGGGACAAGGCTTCCGCCGACACCTCCGACAGGTCGAGCTTCAGTTCGATTTCGCGTCCCATGCGTCTCTCCGTCCATGACCGGGGCGAGCGCCGGGCTTGTAGCATGATGCGGGACGGAGGAACATCTATCCGGAATCGCAACGGCCGACCTGTCGAGGACAGGCCGGCCGCGGCTGGCAAGAGGGTGTCGCCACCCTCCTTATCGGGTCGTCAGAAGGCCACGGTCAGCGACGCCGCGATGGTCGTGCCGATCTTGTAGCGGTTATAGAAGACCTTGTTGCCGCCGGCTTCCTGGAACTCCTGGAACTTGCGGCCGGTGATGTTGCGGGCCTCGAACTTGAACTCGCTGTTGATGCCGCCCGGCAGGGTGACGCCCTGGCGCGCGACGAAGTCCAGCGTCAGGCCCGGCTTTTCCTTGATGTCGGGCTGAAGGTTCGGACCGCGGCTGGTGACGCGCGGGCTGGCATAGGTCAGCAGCAGGGTCTGCTGCGACAGGCGATCGGTATCCTCCAGCCCCAGTTGCAGGTTGACCAGATGGTCCGACTGGCCCGTCAGCGGCACGCCGTCCAGGAAATAGTCTGAAGCGGCGGGCAGGTCGCCCGTGGTGTAGCTATAGGGGATCGTGGTGTCCCCGTCGCTCACCTTCAGCTTGGACTGGGTGTAGGTATAGTTGCCGATCAGCGCGATCCGGCGGCTCTGAAAGAAGGACGAGTCCGACCAGCCGTCGAGCGGGATATATTTCTGGGCCTCCAGTTCGAACCCGTAAAGTGTGGCTTCCGGTGCGTTGGCGAAGCTGGTCGTCACCGCATAGGTATCGGTGATGGTGGTGTAGGTTTCGATCGGGTTCTCGATCTTCTTATAGAAGGCCGCCGCCGTCAGCCGCTCATCACGCCCCATATACCATTCGGCGCGAATGTCCGCATTCCACAGCTGACTGTCCTGCAAATAGGGGTTGCCGCGGTAGAAACGGTTGGATTCGGTGTCGAGATAGGGCTGGGCGATGAGTTCGCGGAACTGTGGCCGGGCGATCGTCTTCGACCCGCTGGCCCGGAACTGCAACCCCTTCGCCGCCTCGACGGTCACCGTCACGGCCGGCAGCCAGTAATCCTTCCTGATCTCGTTGAACGGAGTGACGCCCGTATTGTAGACGTCCAAGCCAGTCACCGACTGTTCGCCCTTTTCGTAGCGGACGCCGGCATTGATGGTCACGCCCGGAATGACCTCCGCCTGGAACTGGCCATAGCCGGCGTGGACGCGCAGCGCGGCGTCATAGACCGGATAATTGCCCGAAAATTCCAGAAGGCTGATGTCATAATATTGGATCGACACGTCCGACAGCAGATAGTCGGGACGCAGTTGCTGCACCGGGATCGACAGGTTGGTCGCGTCATAGTGCAGTTCGTAGCGGGACGAGGTACGCTTGGTGTCGGTGAAGGCATAGCCCGCCGTCAGCGTCACGTCGGGCGAGACCTTGTAGCTGAGGTCAGCCCCGGCCGACCAAAGATCCTCGTTCAGGTCGCTGAAGGTGATCGACGCGTCACCGCGCTGGCGGTTGAGCGCATTGACGAAACGGTCGCCAACCGGATCGGTCGCCGTGTCGACATTGCTGCGGACATAGACGAACTCGCGCTCATAGGGCGCCTCGCGCTGCGAATTGGCATAGCCGCCACGCATGTCGAGGCTCAGCGCATCGCTCAGCTTGAACTCGCCGACCAGTTGGGTGTCGATCAGCTGACGCTCATACCAGGCGGTATTCTGGTTCAGATAATCGGCGCCCTGGATCTGGCCGTCATTCTGCCCGATCGCCAGCGCGCTGCGCTTCAGCGTGTCGCGGATATAGAGGTTGGTCCAGCGCAGCTTCTGGTCGCCCAGTTCCAGGCCCACGCCCAGCAGGCCGTTCACCGTCACCTCATTGTCGGTGCTCACCTGCTGGAAATTCTTGCCCGCTCCGGCCGCCACGTCGAGCGAAGCCTGCTGGAGCGTGTCGCGGGTGCGCCACTTGTTGCTGTAGGATGCGGTGGCGATGATGCCCATGCGCCCGTCGCTGCCGACGTCGAACGCCGTGCCGCCATTCAGCGACGCTGAGAAGTTGAAGGGCAGGCTGTTGGTCCGCTGCACCACCGACGTGTTGCTGTTCTGGAACGACATCGCGATCGCGCGCAGGTCCGCCCGTTCCATGTTGGAAAAGGCCATGCCGCTGCCGATGGCATTCTTCAGCAGGTTCGGAACGTCACGCGTGCCATCATCGAAGCCGGTCCAGTCGGACTTGCTGCCATAATGGGTGTAGCCCAGCTGGCCCGATGTCTCGGTGTTGGCCGAGCTGCCCATGCCGATTTCCAGATAGCTTTCCGTCGGGATCGCCTTGGTCGTCAGGTTGATGACGCCGCCGCCGAATTCGCCGGGGAAATTGGCCGAAAAGCTTTTCTGCACCAGGGTCGACGCGATGACACTGGTCGGGAAGAGATCGAGCGGCACGACGCGCTTGAGCGGTTCGGGGCTGGGCAACGGCGAACCGTTGAGCAGCGCGAGCGAATAGCGATCGCCCAGGCCGCGGACATAGACATAGCCGCCCGACACGACCGACAGGCCGGTGACGCGCTGGAGCGAACCGGCGATGTCGCCCTCGCCCGTGCGCTTGATGTCGGCGGCAGACAGGACGTTCACCACCTGCGGCGCCGCCTGCGAGATGTTGGCGGTGCGACGGCCGGTGACGACGATGTCGGCGCCGGGGATCGACACATCGACATTGCCCGACTGGGCATCGGCTTCCTCGGCCGCGCTGGGCGTGCCGCTGGGCGTCGTAGGCGCGACGGCGCCGCCCGCCTGGCCGGCAGTCGTGTCGGTCTGCGCCATGGCGGCAGGCGCCGACAGGGCAGTGGAAATCAGGAGCAGGCGCGCCAGGGTCAGCGGCTTCGACATGCGATGGTCCCCCTTGGGATTATTCAGAGCAAAGAAGGCGGGGAAGCGTCGGTCAACGCTCCCCCGCCCCTGTTAAGGTCAGGTGCCGATCAGGTGGTCGGGATGGCGGTGCAGTTCTTGCTGCTCGTGCCGAAGCTCGCCGTCACGGAGTTGCAGGTCCAGCCGGCATACCAGGTGTCGCTGCTGTCCTTGACCGCGCCGACATAGGCCGTGGTGGCGAAGTTGCTGTCGACCGTCTTGGGATCGGTGGCCACCAGGGCGGTTTCGGTCGCGCCGTTGATGAACAGGCTGGTCAGCGACGGCGTGTAGCTGATCGTGCTGTTCGGGCCGGCTTCGAAGATCGACTTTACGACGTCGGCGGTCACGCCGTTATTGCCCTTGTACGGGGTCGCCGCCAGGCACTGCATCGCCACCGAGATGTAGCGCGGCTTGCCCGCATCCTGCAACGCGGTGTCGGCGTCACGCACGGTCGTGGCGCTGTCGATGCGCAGACAGGTCTGGGTCGGGCTGACGATCAGGCCGTTGACCAGCGTCAGGTCAGCGCCGCCGCGCAGCAGCATGGCCGAACCGTTGCTGCCCGTGGTCGAGCGGTTGATCCAGGTGAAGTTGGCGACCTTCACATATTGGCGGGGCAACGCGTCCTCGCCATTGTTCGACGCCGAACCACCGTTCGAGTCGGTTTCCATGAAGCTGTCGCCGATATTGTTGCCGTCGCGATGCGCGCCGATTACATATTGGATGGTGCCGCGATAGCCGACGTCGGTGTCGAGATTGTCATCCTCGTTGCCGGTCAGGACCAGGTAGCGCGGGTGGACGGAGCCGCCGAAAATCTCGATGCCATCGTCCGAGCTGTTGTGGACCTGGATATGGTCGAGCACGGTGCCGGTACCGACGCCCGAGGGGGTCAGGCCCTGCAACTCGCTCGAACCCGACAGGACGAAGCCCGAATAGCGGATCTGGACATAGGACATGCGGCCCGAGCTGTCGGCGTCGTTTGCGCCGCCATAGAGCGCGCCGCTGGCGCCTTCGGTGTCGCGTTCGCACGCCGTGGTGCCGGGCGCGGCCGCAGGCGCGGCGCAGTCGGTGATCTTGGCGCGGCCGAGCAGCACGACGCCGCCCCACTGGCCCGACGACTGGTCGGTCGAGGTTCCGAGCACATTTTCACGGCTGGTGAAGATGATCGGCTGGCTGGCGGTGCCTACGGCGTTGATCTTGTTGCCGCGGTTGACGGCAAGGAAGGTATTGCCGGTGCCGGCGAACACGACAACGCCCGGATCGATCGTCAGCGTGACGTTGGTATTGGTGCTCGCGGCACCCTGGTCGGTGCCGACATCGACGCGGCCGGGCATGGAATAGATTACGCCGGCAACCTTGGCGATCGCGGTCGAGCTGTTGAAGCGCGCCGGGAAGCCGCAATTGCGCCAGGTGTTGGAGCCATCCGAAATCGTACCGAGGTCGGTCAACTGGTCGCTGCCGGCAATGGTCGGGCAGCTGGCGGCCGGGGTCACGCTCGTGGGGGTCGGCGTCGGGGTCGGCGTTGGCGTGGGGGTCGGCGTCGGAGCGGGAATGACGATCGTGCCCTGACCAGGCGACGCGATGTCGTCCGCACCGCAGGCGCTCAGGCCCACGCAGGCGCAGCTCGCCATCAGGATCGTGTGGATACGGTTAATCTTGGCCATGTCGTCTCCGCTCCGGCTGTACCGGGTTGTTGAAGTGCGGAGCGCAGGGGAAACTCGAATCGGACAACGCCCCCTGTCGCCCTCTGCGGCGGCAGGTAAGGACGGCAGATGACATGATCATTCCGCTTCTGTGACACTGGAGAGACTTTGGAATGACAGTTTGATGAATTATCTTTCATTTTCATGACAGGCGTCCATGCAAAAGGGCGCCATCCGCGACGGATGACGCCCTCTGCTCCCTGCACCTATCCGGTGGAAATCAGCGCGATGCGTAACTCGGATTGAGGCGGCCCAGCGCGCGGGCGGCCACGTCGCGCGAGGATTCCTCGGACCCGTTCGCCAGCACCAGCGTCACTTCCGGCGAGAAGCGTGCGGCGCGATAGGCTTCGCGGGCCTGCGCCATCTTGCCCAGGCCGGCATAGGCGTTACCAAGATTGATGAGGCGGGCGGGATCATTCTCGCCATACACCGGCATCGGGGCCAGCCTGTCGAGCGCATCCTCGAACCGTCCCGCGGTCAGCGCCTTGGCGGCCAGGCTGCCGTCGGTCACGCCGACGACGACCATCTCCTCGGGCGCTGCATGGGCTAGGCCCGGCACCATCCCGGCCAGCGCCAACGCCACCATTCCAGCGACCTTCTTCATGCCCGATCTCCTCAAAAAAACTTCCTAATATAGCTAGGAGTATTTCATTTAGATGACATCGGGGCAAGGCAGGTCACGACCCAGAAAATCGATTTTCTTTACAGTAAAATCAACGCTTTAATAATTTTACGCGAGACTGTCATAAAAGCGTAATCGAAATCGCGCGCACAAGGAACCCGATTCGCACGATCCGACGGCTATCGAGCCGACCTGCCGGTCGCGTCGGTCAGAATCTCACAATGTCGGTAAAGGGTCCGGAGGCTTCTGTTGCCCGGCGCCTCCGGAGGCCGCTGAATTCCCTTCTGTTGCCCGGTGGGTTCAACCGCGCTATTTTAGAGTAATGTCAGGCCGTGAGGCCCTCAATTACGCTGCAATGGCGAGTGCTTCGTTATCGTTGGCACTTGTGAGTTTTGCACAGTTTAACGGCTTACACGGGCCGGGTGAAAACATCGCCTTTGAACACACGTCGATCCTAGTTCGGCCCCGTCAGACACCCCGCCCGGCCTTGCGGACCGGAACGGGACATGTGGTGGAGCCGCCGGGTACTGCCCCCGGGTCCGCTGCGTCTATTACTCGACACAATTTATCACCATAGCCGGGCGAACCCGGCACTGCCCATATGGGCTCAAGCAGATGGTTTTTCAAGTCATCCTGGTGAAAGGCGTCAAGCCGCGATCAGGTTGACCGCGCTCGGCCTGGCGACCGGCAGCCCGCCCGCGCCTGCCTGCGCCAGCAATTCCTCCTTGCGGGCGGCCATCAAGTCGCGCAGCGCGACCAGGTCGACATCGGTCCTGCGGCACTGGGCGAACATGCCCTCCGACGGCATTTCCTCCTCATGGACATGATGCTTGATCTCCTCCGAAAGCACCTTGACCTTGGCGTCGTAGAAATCATCGTCCGGCGATCCCGCCTCGATGTCGTTAATCAGCACCTTCGCGCCATCATGCTCGACATAGGCTTCGTCCAGCGTGTCATCCTCGATCTTCCCGCGAAAGGCCGGATAGAAGATCTCCTCCTCGATCATCGTGTGGATTTTCAGTTCCAGGCAGATTTTGCGCGCGATCTCCTGCTTGCGCGCCGATGCGCTGGCTTTCTCGAATTTTCCGAACAGATCCTCGACCGTCCGGTGGTCGGCCTTCAACAGGGCAATGGCGTCGGTAAACTGGGCCTTGGGCATGACATCCTCCTCGTCCGTGGACGGAGGTGGAAGCCCTCAGCACTGGCAAGGTTCCCATGGCTGAAAATCGCGCGTCTATTCATAACCTACATCATGGGCGTGGGGCTTGGCATGGCCCCCGGTCCGCATGTAGCGCTTGTCGATCACACCGATCAAATGCTCGGCCCGATCGCCGCCGACCATCTTCATCAGTTCGTCGACCTTGGCCTCCAGCCGGTCGTCATTCTCCTTGGAGGCCGGCGATCCGGCGTAGAGGAAATAGGCCAGACCGACGACCTGCCAGATCAGCTGGAGAAATTCCGACTGCCAGTTCTCGAACGTGTCCCGACCCATCTCGACCAGATAGGCGGCGAGTTCCGGGCCTTGGCCATGGCTGCGCGCTTCGTCGACATAGGCCCACCAGCCGAACAGCCAATGCCCCGCGATCGACACGAGGAAAAAGAAGGCCGTGATCCATCCATAGGCATAACGCTTCATGATCCTGCTCCTTCGTCTTGCTCGTGGACGCGAAGGCTGGAACAACGCGCGGACGAGAGGCGGGTTCAGGGAAGGACGGCGGCATGTGCATCATGGCCATGGCATGGAGGGCGCATCGGCGCTGGCAGCTGATCCTGATCGGCAACCGCGACGAATATCATGCCCGCCCGGCCGCGCCGATCGCCCGCTGGGCCGGCCGCCCCGGCCTGATCGCCGGGCGCGACCTGCAATCGGGCGGCACCTGGCTCGGCGTGTCAGAAGCGGGGCGCGCGGCGATCGTGACCAACTTGCGCGGCCATGGCGGCCCGCGATCCGACCGCGCGTCACGCGGGGCGCTGGTGACGGATCTGCTGGCGGGCGACGGTCGCTATGGCGATGCCGAACAGGCGGCGCTGGAGGATTTCAACCCCTTCAACCTAGTCCTGGTCGATGGCGCCAGCGCCCATTTCCTAACCAACCGCCCGGCCCCGATGCGGGCAGCACTGACGCCGGGCCTCTACGGCCTTTCCAATGGCGCGCTGGACGCGCCCTGGCCCAAGACGCTTGCGCTCAAGGAGGGGCTGCTCGGCTGGCTGACCGGCGGCGCGGAGCAGCCAGAGCGCCTGTTCGATGTCCTGCGTCGGGAGGATCTTCCCGACGCGGGCATCGCCCCGACCGCTCCTTCCGACGCGCCCGACGAGGCCGCCGCGTCACCTATCTTCATCCGCAACGCCATCTACGGCACGCGATTCAGTACGATCGTCGCGATCGACGCCGAAGGCAGGGGAAGGATCATGGAGCGCCGCTTCGACCGACATGGCGCGCAGAACGGGGAGGACGGCATCGCCTTCCGCTGGCCGGACTGAGCGCCTGCCGCCTCAGCGCAGCGCGGACCGGGGCTGCCGCGCCAGATAGACCGACGAACGCACCACCGGCGTCAGGATCAGCTTGTTCTGCATCAACGCGCGTACCCGTTCCGCTCCGTCCGGGTTCAGCATGACGACGCGGGTGCCACCCGCAGGCAGCGCCTCGATCGTGGAAATGGCCAACGCATGGCGCGTGCAAAGCGCCTGCACATCCGCCGGTTCGGCCTTCAGATTGATCGCGCGGCTCATGGGCGGTTTCCTTTCGCGCCATAGGGGAAGGGATCGAAGGCCGTGCGCCCGGTCGCCATGGCAAGCGAACGATAGGGCAGCCGATGGTCGCGAATACGGTCGGCATAGCCGTTGGCGCGACGGCGAAGCGCAGCGCGCGCATCGGGACAGGCGCAATATTGCGCACGCAGCAGCGCTTCCTGCTCCGAATAGAGAAGATGATTGAGATCGCCCATGAGAGACGCTCCTTGCTGGCAAGCGGGAGCACGATGGTCTCTCGGTCACGCGAAGGCTTGCGGGCGGGGTTCGCGGCGATGCACCAGCCCTAGCAGAAGGGATCGCCATCTGTCGCGATAATTCTCGTCCTCATCGCAAAGCCACGCTTCCCCTCGCCGGCCCTCGCCATTATAGCCCTGATCCCATGATCCTCGTCATCGACAATTATGACAGCTTCACCTGGAACCTGGTCCATTATCTGATGGAACTGGGAGCGAAGGTGGAGGTCGTCCGCAACGACGCCATTTCGGCGGGTCAGGCACTTTCGACCGGCGCAAAGGCCTTCCTGTTGTCGCCCGGCCCCTGCACGCCCAATGAAGCGGGCGTCAGCCTCGACCTGGTTGCTGCCTGCGCCGATGCGGGCGCGCCGCTGCTGGGCGTGTGCCTGGGCCATCAGGCGATCGGCCAGCATTTCGGCGGCAAGGTCGTGCGCGGCGGGCTGATGCACGGCAAGACGTCGCCCGTCAGCCATGACGGCACGGGCCTTTTCAAGGGACTTCCCTCGCCGTTCACGGCCACGCGCTACCATTCGCTGATCGTCGAGGACATACCCGAAACCTTGCGCATCAACGCGATCAGCGAGGACGGATCGGTCATGGGCTTCCGCCACGCGACCCTGCCGATCCATTCGGTGCAGTTTCACCCGGAAAGCATCGCCACCGAACATGGGCATGAGATGCTGGCGAACTTCATGGCGATCGCCGGCCTGCCGGTGCGGGAGCGAGAAGCGGCCTGACCGCTGCCCTGTTACAGCCAGCCGGCCCGCCGATGAGGGCGCACATGCTTGTCGAATATGATCCAGACGGGACATCATATTTCGGGACGTGCAGGAAAAGTGCGGGCTCTCGCACGAACGCCCTCTCGACTCCGTCACCTCCCCCCGACTAAGGCTGCGCCGATGACCAGCCTGCCCGATCCTTCCGTGCCGCTCCCGCCCGAGGCCGCCGCAACGGCCTTCGACCTGCTGTTCGACGCCGACCTGCCCGAAGCGGAGATTGCCGCCTTCCTCGTCACCATGGCCAGGCGAGGCGAAACCGCGACCGAGATTGCCGCCGCCGCCCGCGCGATGCGCGCGCGCATGATCCCGGTCGGCGCCCCCGCAGGGGCGATCGATGTCTGTGGCACCGGAGGCGACGGGCACCATACGCTGAATGTTTCCACGGCTGTCTCGCTCGTAGTCGCCGCCGCCGGCGTGCCGGTCGCAAAGCATGGCAACCGCGCCGCCTCTTCCAAGGCCGGTGCCGCCGACACGCTCGAAGCCTTGGGCCTCAACCTCGACAGGGCGGCCGCGACCGCCGAGGCGACCCTTGCCGATCTCGGCATCTGCTTCCTTTTCGCGCAAAATTATCACCCCGCGCTCAAGCGCCTCGGTCCGATCCGCAAGGCGATTGGCGAACGCACCATCTTCAACCTGATGGGGCCGCTCGCCAATCCGGCCAATGTCCGCCGCCAGCTCGTCGGCATCGCCCGCCCCGCCTATGTCCCCATCTATGCCGAGGCGCTAGCTGAATTGGGCGTCGACCGGGCCATGGTGGTGTCAGGCGATGAAGGACTGGACGAACTCTCGCTGGCCGGCGGCAACGACATGGCGGAGGTGATGGGGCACGAACTGGTCGCCATGCGTCGCCTGGCCGCCGCCGAGCTTGGCCTCTCCACCCATCCGGTCGAGGCGATCCGCGGCGGTGACGCCCGCCACAATGCAGCGGCGCTCCGCGCGCTGCTCCAGGGCGAACCGGGGCCATATCGCGACGCCGTGCTGCTGAACGCGGCCGCCGCCCTTGTCGTGGCGGACGCCGTACCCGACCTTCGCGAAGGCGTGGAGGAGGCCGCCGAAACCATCGATCGCGGCCTTTCCAACGCGCTCCTCAATTGCTGGATTGCCTATTCATGACCAACAAGCTGATCGAAATCTGCGACTTCAAGCGCGAGGATGTCGCCCGCCGCAAGGCCGCGACCACTGTGGCCGGACTCCACGCTCGCGCCAGCGAGCAGACGCCGCCGCGCGGCTTTCGCAAGGCGCTGGACGATGCCGCGCGCTCGGGCTTCGGCCTGATCGCGGAGATCAAGAAGGCCAGCCCCTCCAAGGGGCTGATCCGCGCCGATTTCGACCCGCCAGCCCATGCCCAGGCCTATGCCGCCGGCGGCGCGGCCTGTCTGTCGGTGCTGACCGACGAACCCTATTTCCAGGGACATGACGATTATCTGATGGCCGCCCGTTCCGCCTGCGCGCTGCCAGTGCTGCGCAAGGATTTCATCGTCGATCCCTGGCAGGTGCTGGAAAGCCGCTCGCTCGGCGCCGACGCCATCCTCATCATCGTCGCCGCGCTGGACGACGGCCAGATGCGGGAGATAGAGGACGCCGCGCTGGGCCTCGGCATGGACGCGCTGATCGAGGTTCATGACGAAAGCGAGCTTGAACGCGCGCTCAATCTCCGCTCGCGCCTGATCGGCGTCAATAATCGCGACCTGCGCGATTTCAGCGTCGACTTCGCCCGCACCCATGAACTGGTGGGCAAGGCGCCCGCCGGCTGCACCTTCGTCGCCGAAAGCGGCCTGACCGGCCATGCCGATCTGGCCGCCATGTCCGACCATGGGGTGCGCTGCTTCCTGGTCGGCGAAACGCTGATGCGCCAGACCGACGTCGAGGCGGCGACCCGCAACCTGTTGACCGGCGCATGACCGGCCTGACGCATCTGGACGCGGATGGCGCGGCGCGCATGGTCGACGTCTCGGCCAAGGCCGTGACCGCGCGCGAGGCGGTCGCCTCCGGCCGGATCGAGATGAGCGGGGATGCCGCCGCCGCGATCGCGCAAGGCTTGGTCAAGAAGGGGGACGTGCTCGCCGTGGCCCGGGTGGCGGGCATCATGGCCGCCAAGCGGACGGCCGACCTCATCCCGCTCTGCCATCCGATCGCACTGAGCGCCGTAACGGTCGATTTCGATCTTGACGAGAGCGGCGTCACGGCCACCGCCACCGCCCGTACCGCCGGCCAGACCGGGGTGGAGATGGAAGCGCTGACCGCCGCTTCGATCGCCTTGCTCACCGTCTACGACATGGCCAAGGCGCTGGACAAGGCCATGGTCATCGGCAACGTCCGCCTGATCGCCAAGACCGGCGGCAAGTCCGGGGACTGGCACGCGGCATGAGTCTGCTGCCCGTCGCCGACGCGCAGGCGCGCCTGTTCGCACTGGCGCGGCGCCTGCCGATCGAGATGGTTCCGGTCGGCCGGTCGGTCGGCCGCTGGCTGGCGCGGGACATCCTCGCCCTGCGCGATCAGCCCTGGGCCGACCTGTCGGCGATGGACGGCTATGCCGTGCGCGCGGCCGAATATCCCGGTCCCTGGCGCGTAGCCGGCGAAAGCGCGGCCGGTGCGGCTCACCTCCCCGCGCTCTCGCCCGGCGAAGCGGTCCGCATCTTCACGGGCGCGCCGCTGCCCCCTGGCGCCGACGCCATATTGATGCAGGAAAATGCGACCCGCGATGGCGACCTGCTGCGCGCCAGCGCAGATCCGCTGCCCGCCGGCCGCCACGTTCGCCCCGCCGCTTCGGATTTCGCCCGCGACACTGTCCTGCTCCGGGCCGGAACGCGCATCGGCCCGGCCCAGATCGCCCTTGCGGTGCTGGCGGGCCATGGCGATCTGCCGGTCCATGCCAGGCCCAGGGTCGCGCTGCTGTCCACCGGCAACGAACTTGTGCCTCCCGGCGCGCCGACGCCGCCGGGCTTCCTGCCGTCCTCCAACGCGCCCATGCTGGCGGCGATGCTGGCGGACGTGCCTTGCGACGTGATCGACCTCGGCATCATAGCCGACGATCTCGACGCCATGGTGGCTGCGCTGGAACAGGCCCGCGAGGCCGACATCATCGTCTCGACCGGCGGCGCGTCGGTCGGCGACCATGATCTCGTCCGTCCCGCCTTCGCCAAGGCTGGCGGCACACTCGATTTCTGGAAGATCAGGATGCGTCCCGGCAAGCCGCTGATGGCCGGTCGGCTTGGCGGTTCGCTGTTCCTCGGCTTGCCCGGCAACCCCGTATCGGCTTTCGTCACCGGCACATTGTTCCTGCTGCCGCTGATCCGTCACCTCGGCGGGGCGGCCGATCCTCTGCCGCCCGTCGGCAAATCGCGGCTTGCATCCCCCCTGCCGGCCACGGGTGATCGCGACGACTATCTCCGCGCCTGGCGCAGCAGGGACGGAGCCGTATCCGTCACGTCGCAGGACAGCGCCGCCACCGCCGCCATGGCGCAGGCCGACTGCCTGATCCTGCGCCCGGCAGGATCGCCGCCAGCCCTGCCCGGCGACCGCGTGACCGTGCTTCCACTCGCGTGACGGACAGAAAAAGGGGCCGCGGAACGGCCCCTTTCTGCTGATCTGTCGGCTTGGTCAGCGTTGCTGCTTGTTGCCCGGCGCCTTGTCCTGGCGGCGTTCGTCGCCCATCTGGTCCTGCCGGTTTTCCTGCTGATGCTGACGGTCGCTCTGACCACCGCCGCCTTGCTGGTCGCGGCGCTGGGACTTGTCCTGATCATTCTGGTTGGCCATTGTCACTCTCCTATACCCTCTGTGGAGGGTGGCATTGAAACCCCCGGACCACGACGCGCGTTCCGCGAAATGCGACCGGCCGTTCGGCGCTTGACTAATCCCCATGTGTTTCCTATGCGTTCCTCATACGTTCCACGGAGGACCGCAGCGATGTTGACGCCCAAGCAGCAGGAATTGCTGAGCTTCATTCAGACCCGGCTGGAGGAGGGCGGCGTGTCCCCCTCTTTCGAGGAGATGAAGGATGCGCTCGACCTGCGTTCCAAGTCCGGCATCCACCGCCTCATCAACGCATTGGAAGAACGCGGCTTCATCCGTCGCCTGCCCAACCGCGCTCGCGCGCTGGAGGTCCTCAAGCTGCCCGACGCCATGCACCGCCCCCCCGCGCCGGTGATGGCGCCTGCGGTCGCGCCGCAGCCCAGGGTGGCGCCTGCCCTGCCAATCGCCGCCAATGACGTGATCGAAATCCCCCTGCACGGTCGCATCGCGGCCGGCGTTCCGATCGAGGCGATGGAGGGACAGGCCATGCTCTCCGTCCCTGCCGCGCTGCTCGGCGCGGGCGATCATTATGCGCTGGAAGTATCTGGCGATTCGATGGTCGAAGCCGGCATCCTCGACGGCGACTTCGCCCTGATCCAGCGCACGGATGTCGCGCGCGAGGGACAGATCGTCGTCGCCCTGATCGACGATGCGGAAGCGACGCTCAAATATTTCCGGCGCGAAGGCAGCCGGGTCCGGCTCGATCCCGCCAACTCGGCATATGAACCGCAGATCTATGATCCGCGTCAGGTCCGTATCCAGGGCAAACTCGCCGGTCTGCTGCGCCGCTATAACTGAGATTTTCCGGACCTCGGGCGCACGATCCAGGGATGGGCGTCGCCCGGTCGATGGACGGTGTGAACTTCGCCATCTTGCAGGCTGATGGACAGGCCGCCGGTGCGCGCCAGCAACCGGCGGTCAATCTTCAACCAGCGCGGACGGCACCAGCGCGGCAGGCCCCGATCGCTGATGACGATATCCGCCGCCGCGCAATCCCGTGAAAAGTCGCGCCGCGCGATCAGCATGTCGCTGCGGGTCAGGAGCAACCGCCAGTCTCGACCCGTCCCGTCCTTCAACCCGACTGCGCAAAGGTCCGCCGAACAGCGCGCCTGCGGCAGCGCCGCGATGGCTTCCAGCTCACCGTCATGGCCCGCACTTTCCGACAGCACGTCGCGGACATAGTCTCCCGCCCCGGCGCGCAGGGTCGCCATGCCCTTCTCCGTCCGCACCGCCACATGCCGTCCGTCGCCCGTGACCAGGACATCCGGCGGTGACGCCATCAGGGTCGCCGCCATGCCGATGCCCAGCGGCGCCAGCCCCAGCCACCTGATTCCCGTCCGCCACAACAGGCACCACAGCAACCCGACGACGGTCATGCCGAACAGGGTGGCGCCCATGGCCGGCGCCACCATGGTCGCCATCGGACTGGCGGCCACGCTGTGGGCCAGAAGCAGGAGCAGGTTGAGCGCTTGTTCCGTCACCCACCAGGCCGGAGCCCCCAGTCCCACCAGGTCCAGCGCCAACGCCAAGGCCTCCAGCGGCATGACCAGGAAGGTGGTGAGCGGGATCGCGATCAGGTTGGCGAAGGCGCCCAACAGGCCCGCCTTTTGAAAATGAAACAGCGCGATCGGCATCAGCACCAGTTCGACGGCGACGCCGGTCGCCAGCGTCACCGCCAGAAGACGGCCGCCTTTGCGAATCATCCCTTCATCACGCGCCGCGGCAAAGGCGCGAAAGCGCGGATGCTCGGCCAGCGCCACCAATGCCGTCACTGCGGCGAAACTCATCTGGAAACTCGGCCCGACCAGCGCCTCGGGCCAGAACAGAAGCACGACCAGCGCGCCGGCCGCCACCAGCCGCAAGGTGATCGCATCGCGCCCCATCGCCAGCCCGCCCAGAACCAGCAGTGCGGCGACACAGGATCTGACCGTCGGCACCTCGGCCCCTGTCAGCAAGGTGTAACCGATCCCCGCCAGCGCCCCGCCGGTCGCAGCGATCAGCATCAGCGGCCAGCCCAGCACAGCGCGCCGGCTGAGCGCCATGACGCGCATCAGCAGGAAGATCACGGCACCGATCAGCGCGGTGACGTGCAGCCCACTGATCGACAGCAGATGAGCCAGGCCGCTCCGCCGCATCGCCTCCGCATCGGCCTCACTGATGGCGCCCTGATCCCCGGTCGCCAGCGCAGCGGCGATCCCCTCGACCGGCCCGTCCACGCGCTCCACGATATGGCCGAACAATCGCGCCCTCAGCGACGGCGATGCAGTCGACGGACGCAAGACTTCCACAGGCTTGAGCGCCCTGCCGGTTGCGCCAATCCCCTGAAAATAGGCGCGTGCGGCAAAATCATAGCCGCCCGGCACGGATGGCGGCGCCGGCGGCATCAACCGCACGCGAAACCGGATGCGCGCGCCAGCGCCCAGGCCGGCAGGCACGTCCGCATCCGCGATGTTGACCCTGACCGTCGCAGGCAGGCCCGGCGCGGCGACCGGCCGGAGCATGACGCGCACGATAGCCTGCGACGGCACGCGGCGCTCGGACAGCACGTCCCCGGTCAGTTCGACGAATGTCGCCCGGCCGAGCGGCGGCTGCCCCAGCAGGCTCGCCTTCCCCCAGACCAGCAGACAGCCCATGCACGCCAGGATCGCGCCCGCCACGATCATCCGCCGCAACCGCCCTCCCGCCGGCAACATGGTCCCCGTACAGGCCATCGCCAGCGCCGCGCAGCAGAAGGCGAGCCAGCCCATCGCGTGCGGCAGCAGGAACCAGGCCGCAATGCCGCAGCCCGCCCCCACCGGCACCCATAATCCGATCTGCTCGCGCTCGCACTCCAGCCGGCTTTCGACGGCTTCCAGCGCCGCCCGCGCCCACGCCCACGGCCCCGCACCAAGGGAGGTTTGTCGTGGCTCAAAAGCCGTGCTAGGGGGCGGCGCATTCATGGGTCAGCTAAGGCGAATGTCAAAGAATATGACGGCAAGTGCAACGGGAATGAACAAGCAGGTGGTGACCCGTTTCGCCCCGTCGCCCACGGGATACCTGCATATTGGCGGCGCCCGCACCGCGCTGTTCAACTGGCTGTTCGCGCGTCACCATGGCGGCAAGTTCCTGCTGCGCGTCGAGGATACCGATCGTGCGCGTTCGACCGAGGCGGCCGTGGCCGCGATCTTCGACGGCCTCGAATGGCTGGGCCTGGCCGGTGACGAGCCGGCCGTGTTCCAGTTCGAACGCACCCCCCGCCATGCCGAGGTCGCCAGCCAACTGCTCGATGCCGGCCATGCCTATAAATGCTACGCGACGCCCGAGGAGCTGGCATCCTTGCGCGAACAGCAGCGCGCGGCCAGGCAGCCGATGCGCTATGACGGCCGCTGGCGCGATCGCGATCCGGCCGAAGCGCCCGAAGGCGCGCCCTTCGTCATCCGCATCAAGGCGCCGCGCGACGGCGAAACGGTGATCGAGGATGCGGTGCAGGGCCGCGTCGTCGTCCAGAATGCGGAACTGGACGACATGATCCTGCTGCGGTCGGATGGCACCCCCACCTATATGCTCGCCGTCGTGGTCGACGATCATGACATGGGCGTGACGCACGTCATCCGGGGCGACGACCATCTCAACAACGCCTTCCGCCAGTTGACGATCATCAAGGCCATGGGCTGGGACGAGCCGGTCTACGCCCATATCCCCCTGATCCACGGATCGGACGGTGCGAAACTGTCCAAGCGCCACGGCGCGCTGGGTGTCGATGCCTATCGCGACGAAATGGGGATGCTGCCCGAAGCGGTGCTGAACTATCTGCTGCGCCTGGGCTGGGGACATGGCGACGAGGAGATCATCTCGATCGCCCGCGCGATCGACCTGTTCGACATCGGCGGCGTCGGCCGATCGCCATCGCGCTTCGACATCAAGAAGCTGGAAAATCTCAACGGCCATTATCTGCGCGAAGCGGATGATTCGCGGCTGGCCGGGCTGGTCGCGCCGCGGGTCGAGGCGCGGCTCGGAAAGGTTTTGAGCGAAAACCAGTTGGGCATTTTGACCCAGGCGATGCCTTCGCTGAAGCCGCGGGCCAAAACCCTTAATGAAATTGCGGAGGGAGCAGAATTTCTGTTCAAAAATTGCCCGCTCGATTTTGACGAAAAGGCAATTGCTCTGCTAGACGACTCCGCGCGCGCGCTGCTGACCAAGACAGCCGACGCTCTCCAGCCCGTCCAGTCCTGGACGGTTGAAGCGATCGAAGAAGCGATACGCCGCGTGGCGGAGGATGCTGGCCTGGGCCTCGGCAAGGTGGCGCAACCGCTGCGTGCGGCGCTCACCGGCCGCACGGTCTCGCCGGGTATTTTCGATGTCCTCTTCCTTCTGGGGAAAGAGGAGAGCTTGGAACGGCTGGCCGGTGCAGGGCACGCAACGGCTGGTTGATGGCACTCAAGGAGAAAAACATGTCGGATAATAAAGCCAATTTGACCATTGGGGGAGCGAGCAACGACTATGCCATCATGGATGGCACCGTTGGGCCGCAGGTCATCGACGTTCGCAAGCTCTACGCCCAGACCGGCATGTTCACCTATGACCCGGGCTTCACCTCGACCGCCAGCTGCGAATCCGGCCTGACCTATATCGACGGCGACGAAGGCGTCCTGCTGCATCGCGGCTATCCGATCGGCCAGCTCGCCGAACAGTCCAGCTTCATGGAAGTCAGCTACCTGCTGCTGAACGGCGAACTGCCCTCCAAGCAGGAACTGGACGACTTCACCCGCACGATCACGCGCCACACGATGGTGCATGAACAGCTGACCACCTTCTATCGCGGCTTCCGTCGCGACGCGCATCCGATGGCGATCATGTGCGGCGTCGTCGGCGCGCTGTCGGCCTTCTATCACGATTCCACCGACATCAACGATCCGTTGCAGCGCAAGATCGCCAGCCACCGCCTGATCGCCAAGATGCCGACCATTGCGGCGATGGCGTATAAATATTCGGTGGGTCAGCCCTTCGTCTATCCGCGCAACGACCTCAGCTACACCGCCAATTTCCTGCGCATGACTTTCTCGGTCCCCGCCGAGGAATATGAGCCCGATCCGGTGATCGTGGACGCGATGGACAAGATCTTCATCCTCCACGCGGACCATGAGCAGAACGCCTCGACCTCGACCGTCCGCCTTGCCGGTTCGTCGGGCGCCAACCCGTTCGCCTGCATCGCGGCCGGCATCGCTTGCCTCTGGGGTCCGGCCCATGGCGGCGCGAACGAAGCCGCGCTCAACATGCTGCGCGAAATCGGCACCGTCGATCGCATCCCGGAATATATCGCCCGCGCCAAGAACAAGGACGACCCGTTCCGCCTGATGGGCTTCGGGCACCGCGTCTACAAGAATTACGACCCGCGCGCGACCGTCATGCAGAAGACCGCGAAGGACGTTCTGGAAAAGCTCGGCGTCAACGATCCGATCTTCGATGTGGCGAAGGAACTGGAACAGATCGCGCTCAACGATCCCTATTTCGTCGAAAAGAAGCTCTACCCGAATGTCGACTTCTATTCGGGCGTGATCCTCTCGGCCATCGGCTTCCCGACCGAAATGTTCACCGTGCTTTTCGCCCTGGCCCGCACCGTGGGCTGGGTCGCGCAGTGGAACGAGATGATTTCGGATCCGGCGCAGAAGATTGGCCGTCCGCGTCAGCTCTACACCGGCCCGACGCAGCGCGACTATGTTTCGGTCGACAAGCGCTGATCGACGAGACCAGCATTGGAAAGAAGAGCGGCGCCCTCCCAAGGGGCGCCGTTTTCCGTTTCGGCTCCGTTAAGCGGGGCGTGACCGGCGAGCCGAAGGAAGGCTGCTATTCCATCGCCGGCAACGACAGGATGAAGCGCGCGCCTTCGCCCGGCTCGCCGTCGATGTGGATGTCGCCGCCCATCGCGCGCGCAAGCCGCCGCGAAATATAGAGGCCAAGCCCGCTACCGCCCGCATCATCGCGGCCGAGCCGCTCGAACTTGTCGAAAATGCGTTCGCGATCGGCCATGGCGATGCCCGGCCCCTGGTCGATCACCATGATGCACGCTTCGCCATGCTGCTGTTCGGTCACGATCCGCACCAGACTGCCCTCCGGCGCATAGCGCAGGGCGTTGCCGACCAGATTGACCAGTATCTGAAGTACGCGCCGAAATTCGCCGATCGCGTTGACGGCGCAGTCGGTCTCCGGCGCGACGATGGCGATCCCGCGGTCGAGCGCCTTGACCCCCAGCAACCCGGCGGCGCGACGGCCCAGATCGGCCAGGTCGACCTCTTCGGCGACGACGCTGAAATCGGGACGATCGATCGCCTGAAGGTCGGCCAGATCGTCGACCAGCGCCATCAGGTGACGCCCAGCCGAAGCGATGTCCTGCGCATAATCCGCATAATCCGGGCGCAGCGGCCCTTCCATCTGGGCGCCGATCGTGTCGGCATTGGCGATGATCCTGCCCAGCGGCTGACGCAGCGACCGGTCGAGCCGCTTGCTGAAATCTGCGGGATAGAGGCTGATGGCGGGGTCGGCCCGGAACGGCGCGACCACAATATGCTCCATCGGCAAGGCAGCGCCCCGATAGCCGATCAGTTGCCCCGCCATGTCGAACAGCGGAAACCCCGAAAGGCGGAACAATCGGTCGCCATTGCCGACCAGCGCGGCGATCTGGCCGCTAAAGGCGCGCCGCTGCGTCAGGCCGCGCAGCATCGCCATATCGCCTTCCTCGTCGGGCTTAAGGTCGAAATAGCCGGAAAAGCGCGTGCCGGGCACCGGCGCATCGGGCGGCAGCGCGCCTTGCCGGTCATCGCCGGCCAGCGTCATCTGAAAGCGCAGTTGCGTGTCGATTTGCCAGATCCAGCCGTCGGCAAGAGCGGCAATGTCGGAATCGCGCGCCGCCGGATCGGGCGACAGCGTCGCGGCCGGACGCTCATGCCAGTCGATGATGGCCAGATGCACGGCCTCGCCCTCCGGCCGCGCGCGCACCCACATGTCGATGTCGCCCCGCTCCGCTGCTGCCACCACAGGCCGGGACACGGCCACGCCCAGCCGCCGCGACAGGCGCGCCACCGCCGCGATCTGGGGCAGCGCGATCGGCGTGCCGAGATCACCGCCCGCTTCGCGCTGCAACGCGAGCAGAGGTCCGTCCGCGCTCAACAGGCAACCGTCGGGGGCCAGCGCAGCCCGAAGCACGCCGGGATGGGCGGGACTGTTCACGCGGCCCTGACGCTGAGAAGATGGTCGAGCTTCGCCCGGAAGGATGCGGGCGTGCGCAGGGCGGCGACCATTGCGTCGGCCTGCACTTCGTCCAATTGCTGATAGCGTTCGGCTTCCACGATCACCATCGTGTCGGTCAGCCAGGGACGCACCGGCCGCAGCGTCAGCAGCAGATGGCGATAGTCTCCGTCCGACCCACCCAAGGAGCGGCACAACGCCGCGAGTTGCGGCAAGGGCGCCATCACCAATATGTCCACCACCTGGATCATGGTCAGGCGCAGGCGTCGGGCGGCCAGCGCCGCAAACAGCAGAAAACGCCGTCCGCCCAGCGCCGCGCCCAGCAAGTCCGGCGCATCGGCCCGCTCCTCCATCCGCCGGACCAGGCGCTCCGCCTCCATCAGCGGGCTGACGCTTTCATCATGATCGGCCAGCACCGCCCATCCGGCGCGCTCGAACGCCGCCAACATCACGTCGGCGCGATCGGGCGCGGCGCGGCGCGCCACCTCCGCCAGGCAGGCGGAACTGGTCCACACCATTTCCGTGAAAAATTCCCTGGGCACGTCCGGGCGTATCGGCCAGTCTTCACCGCCCCGCGTCATCCAACGGCTTTCCGCCAAGGCCAGAGCGGCCAGGGCGTCGCCGGGCGCCGGGTCTACCGCCTGACCATCCGCCTCGACCGGCTCGCCGATGTCCGCGTCTCTCTGTCCCAACTGCCGCAGCATCAGGCTGACCGCGCCGCGTAGCCGCATATGCGCCAGCAGCGCAGGGCTGAGCAGCGCCGGCTGGTCGCAGATCATCCGCCAGCAAAGCGGATCGGGTGAAAGCGCCAATATCCCGGCAATCTCGGGAAACTGATCGAGCGCGACACGCAACGCGGTTTCGATCGCGGTCAGGCATCCGCCCAGATGCCGCCTTGTCTCGGCGATCAACGCATCATGATGCGGCTGCGCGGCGGGAAAGAGGAAGGCAAGGTCGATGGCGTGCGCAACCGGCATGGCGGACATGCCCGCCATGACTCGCGCCATAGGCCAGCTGTCCGCCACGGTCGATCCGGCAAGGGACAAATGGGCGCTCATGCGGTGCAGCATAATCCCACGTCGTTAAAATGCACTAAACCTTGGGATCGAATTCGGACGATCGACGCAGCAGGATCATCGCACCCATGGACAGGATCGCGCCCAGCGTGGCGACCCGGAAACCATCGTCCAGCAGGCCGACGGCGCCGGTCAGGATCAGCAGCAGCAGGGCAGTACCGGGGGTCAGGATCATCCACGGCCTGGCATGGCCCGTCAGACGCCACCGATCCGCGACCATGATGATGCCCAGCAGCAGGGCCAGGTCCATCGCTTCCGTGCTGCTGCCGGCCACGATCAACGCCGCCAGGGCCATCAGGGGCGTGACGAAGGCCAGCCATTTCCGTGGCGGCGCCCGCAGCGCGAGTTCATCGAGCCGATCGGCGGTTTCCGCCAGCAACAGCGCGACCAGCAGCAACGCGAAGCTCGTCAGGGTCCAGCCCAGTTCTACCGGCACCAGCGCGATCGCGCCCAGCGTCATGGCGCCGATCCGCACCTGCGTAGCGGGCACCTGCATCCGCATCAGCGCCGGGCCGACCATCCGTGCGAGCGGCGCCAGCAGGAAATGCTCGATGCCACCACGCGCCACACCCCTTGCCGCACCCGCCGATGTCACGGCCTGCGCGACCAGATCGGCCTGCTCCTGGCTTTCGACCAGCGCGACCCGCCCTTCCAGCAGATCATCCTGCGGCACGGTGACGCGACGGGCGCCATCCTGCACGGCGGCACGCACCAGCGTCAGCGCCAGATCCCAGTCGCCGATCATGTCGAGCGTGCCGAACAGCAAGGACGGGCTTAGGCGGGCGATGCCGGCCCAGCGCTGCCCCGCGTCGATTCGCTCGAACGGCGCGCTGGCCCGGCTGTCGTCCGTGACGAGCAGCATGTTGCCATCGGCCGCGCCAAGACTGTCGACATGGGCCTGCGCGATGATCGCCCCGTCGGCCATCAGCAACACGTCCGAATCACGGGGGGCGTCGCGGACCATCGTCACCATGTCGCGAATCAGGGAAACGGCGATGCCGTCGGCGCTCAGCCGGTCGACCGCCTGCGACAAGGCGGGCGTGATGACGCTGACCATGATCAAAATGCGGTCGGCGCCCGCCCGGATCGCCTGTCGCGCCTGATATTCGACCAGCGTCTGGCCCGCGAAATGCAGGCTCGCGCGGAGACCGGCCGGCAAATCGACCGTCATCCTGCTGGCGCTCAGAATAGCCGCAAAGCTCATATTGTTACGCGATCGACCCGTTCATGATGTGGCCGACCTTTTCGCAAGGTGGACGGCAGGACGCAAGCAGCCCGTGCGCCCTGGTGCTGCTAGTCCTGTTCCAGCGCAGCCAGCGCCGCGCTCAGCCGCCGCAACACCCTTGGATCGCCCGGCGCGGCATCGGCGGCTTCATCGGCCAGCGCCATCAGCGATGTCAGGCCAAAGCTGGCCGCCAGTCCCTTGAGCCGCCAGGCGGCAAGATGCCAGTTCGCATCACAGCGCGCCCGACCGAGCAGGTCGATCTGGCGTGCGGCGCTTTCCATGAAGGCGACACGCAGGTCGGCAATCAATATGTGATCGTCGCCGACGGCGGCGGCCAAGGCGGCGTCAAGGGCGCCAGGATCATAGGACATGGCGACCAACGCTATCGGGCTTGCGTTAAGTTTTGGTAACGAGGCATTTGCCTTCGCGGAAAAGATGCTAGGATGGCCGCATGACAGGGGGCAGCACAATCGTCGAGTTCTGGCGCGACGAACGCATCGCGACGAACAATCCAGCGCAGGCGGACGATATCTTGCATTTGAAACAACCCGTTCTCGACCTCGACGAGGATGATTCGAGCGCCGGCATCACGGAAAACTGGGTGAAGCGCACACGCATGGTCCTGGGTCTGGTCGCCCTTGCATGGATGGCGTTCACCCTCTGGGCCTTGATCGTTTCGGGCGACCTGCGTGACGGCCCGGCCGCCTGGCCCGGCGCGGTCGCAACCCTGGCCGTTCCCCTGATTCTGCTCGGCACCCTTTACCTGCTGCTGATGCGCAGCAGCCGGTCGGAATCGCGCCGCTATCTGGATACCGCCAGGGCGCTCAGGATTGAAGCCGACCTGCTGGAAATGCGCCTCAGCCGCATCACCGCGCAGTTGGAGGCGGCGCGCCAGACGATGCAGGACCAGGCCGAGTTGCTGGACAGTTATGGCGCGGCCGCCAGCAGTAATATGGAAGCGTCGGCGGAACTGATCGCCGGCCGCGCGCAGACGACTGCGGATCGCGCCGAAGCCGCCGAGCGGGCGGGTGTCGCACTGGTTTCGCGCATGGACGCGCTGATCGCCGCCATTCCCGAACTGGAAGACCGCACCGGCCGCATGGCTGCGCAGATCATGGACAATGGCCATGCCCTGGCCGAACGCATCGACACGCTGGAAGCGCGGCTGCACGCGCTTACCGAAGTATCGGACGAGGCGCGCGCGCGCACGCTGGCGGCAACCAAGAGCCTTGCCAGCCAGTTGGGCCACTTGCAGGAGGCGACCCGCGCTGCGTCCGACGAAGTCACTGGCATGGCGGACATCGCCGCCGGTCGGATAGAAGCCACCGCGCTCGGCGCACGGCAGGCTATGGATCGCAGCCGTCAGGATCTGGAAGCCCATTCCTCCGCGCTCGCCGCATTGATCGAGGCGGCCCAGGCCGGCGTGACCAGCACCAGTGACACGGTCCGCGCAGCGCTGCTCCGCGATCTGGATGCCGCGCAGAGTCAGATGGACGCGCGCCTGGACCGGTTGCTGGGGACGGTGCGGGAAACGATGGCCAGCACCGACGACGGCCTGTCGCGCCGTGCCGATACGCTCCAGGCGCTGGTCGCGGCGGCGCAGGCCGGGATCGGCCGGACCAGCGATGAACTGACCAGCCGGCTCGCGCAGGACATGGACGCAATCGAAGCCGATTTGCGCCGCCGTCTCGATGCGGCGCTGAATCAGGCGGAGGAAGCTCTTGCCCTGACCGACGGACGCCTCGGCAGCCAGTCCGAAGCGCTCGAACAGATTATCGCCCGCTCGCGCGCGCATCTGGACTCGATCGGGACCGATACGGTGGCCGGCCTGTCCGACACGATCGCCGACGTAGAAAGCCGCCTGCACCAGATCAATGATCTGATGGAGGGCCAGCGCGCCTTGATATCCGGCCTGCACGGCGGCCTGCTCGACACGGTGTCGGCGACCGAGGATCGCTTCGCCGCACTGGAAGACAGCGCCTTGGCGCGCAGCGAGCGCCTGACCCAGGCGCTGTCGCGACTGGCGGCCGAAACGCAGCGCATCGACAATGCCTTGGCCGCCGGCGGCATGACGGCGGAAAAGCTGATCGGCAGCGCGGAAACACTGCTGGTCGCCCTGGATTCGAGCGTTCGCGAACTGGACGAGACCTATCCCGCCGCGCTCGATCGCTTCGACGGCCGTCTGGAGCAGAGCCGGGCCTTACTCGGCAGCGCCACGCCCGAAATGGAGCATCTCGAAGCGATTTCGCAGGCCCTGGTCGGCCGCGCCGAGGAAGCGGAATCCATGCTGCGCGGCCAGGGAAGCCGCCTGACCGAATGGCTCGAAAGCACGCAGGGCGGGCTGGAGGCCAATCGCGAACTGGTCGACCGGCTGCGCGCGGCGCTCGACGCCGCACATCAGGACGCGAGCCGCATCACGGAGGGCGCCGGCCCGCTGCTGGTGACAGCTCTGCTGCGCGTCAAGGACACCGCCGAACAGGCTGCTGAGCGGGCGCGCCAGGCACTGGGCCGCGCCATTCCCGACGCTGCCCGGCAACTGGCCGACGCCAGCGAACAGGCGATGCAGGCGGCGATCGGCGAGACGACGACGGCCCAGATCGAGCAGGTCGCCCGCGTGGCCGAGGAGGCGGTCAAGGCCGCCCATCAGGCTTCCGAACGGCTGACGCGCCAGTTGCTGACCATTGCCGATACCAGCGCGAGCCTGGAGCAGCGGATCGAGCAGGCGCAACAGGCATCGGAGGATCGCGATCGGGACCATTTCGCCCGCCGCTCCGCCCTGCTGATCGAATCGCTCAACAGCACCGCCATCGACGTCGCCAAGATCCTGTCCAACGACGTCACCGACTCGGCATGGTCCGCTTATCTCAAGGGCGACCGGGGCGTGTTCACCCGCCGCGCCGTCAAGCTGCTCGATGCCGGCGAATCACGGGAAATCGCGCTTCATTATGATAATGACGCCGAATTTCGCGATCATGTGAACCGCTATATCCATGATTTCGAGGCGATGTTGCGGATCATCCTGTCGGCGCGGGATGGCAATGCGCTGGGCGTTGCCATCCTCTCGTCCGACATGGGCAAGCTCTATGTCGCGCTGGCCCAGGCGATCGAGCGACTGCGGCAGTAAAGCGCCCGTCGCTCAGCCGATAGCCTTGCGGAAAAAGACGACACGTTCGGTTTCAGCGAAGCCAAGTGCAGCATGGAAGGCGTGGCTGGATTCATGCGCGATGTTGGCGTCGGACGCCATTTCCGTGCAGCCATGCGTCTGTCCCCACGCCTTGGCGGCATCGGCCAGCGCACGGCCGATCCCGCTTCGACGCATCGACGGTTCGACGAAAATCCCCTCCAGGAAAAGGACCGGACTGCTTTCGCATCCGTTGACATAATCATGCCGCAGCGCTGCTTCGGCAAAACCGATGACGTCCCCTTGCTGGTCCAGTGCCAGGAACGCGGCCTGCGCGTCCTTGCCCTTCAACTGGGCGAGAATATCGTCGCGATGCTCGGAAAGTGATGCGTCAGGCCAAAGTTCGGCGCGCATCAACGCCCAGCGCTCGACATGGGACGGACCTGCAGGAACAATGCGGACCGTGGCGTCGCTCATCAGGATGCGCGATAGCCGGGTAGCATGTCGACGGTCAGCCAACCCTGGACATAATTGGCATAATAAAGCCCGAAAAGCAGCAATGACAGCAGGGTCGCGCGAAGGGCGACCCTGCCCGGCCGGAAATTGCTGGGCGCGCTGTCCGCCTGCCCCTTCAGCAGCACCTCCCCCGTTTCATCGGGCGTCCGAATGCCGAAGGGCAGCATGATGAAGGCGCTGACGACCCACATCAGGAAATAAATGGCAAAGATCGCGTACCAGTTCATGCCATCAGATTAAGCGCGGATCAGCAGAACGTCCACTACCGGTTTCTTGCCCGTCCAGCGGGTCGCGGTGCGACGCACGGCCAGGCGCACCCGCTCACGCAGCGCCTCCTCCTCCTGCGAGCCCTTCGGGACGACCGCCGCAGCTTCCTCCGCCGCCTCGGCCAGGAATGCCGCCTTGTCCTCCTCCACCGGAACGCCTTGCGTCCGCAGCGCGGGATCGCCGATCAGCTTGCCCTTGCGGTCGAGCGCCACAGCGACGCTGATCTGGCCATGGAGGCCCAGCTTGCGCCGCTCGTTCATGGTCGATCCGTCAGCGGGCAGGATGACGTCACCGTCCAGCACCAGCCGCCCGGTATCCTCGCGTCCGATAATCTCCGGCGCGCCGGGTGCAAGACGCAGCAGGTCGCCGTTGGACTGTACCGGCGCGTGGCGGATTCCGCTCGAAAGCCCCAGCCGCGCCTGTTCGGCCATATGGCGACGCTCGCCATGGACGGGCAACAGGATTTCGGGGCGAATCCAGCGATACATGGCTTCCAGTTCCGGTCGACCCGGATGGCCCGACACATGCACCTCCGCCTGGCGATCCGTCACCATCAGCACGCCGGCCGTCGCCAGCGCATTCTGGATGCGGCCGATCGCGATTTCGTTGCCGGGGATCTGCTTGGAGGAGAACACCACCAGGTCGCCCTCCGCCAGCTTGATCGGATGGCTGTCGAACGCGATGCGGGCCAAGGCCGCGCGCGCCTCGCCCTGCCCGCCCGTAGCGATGATCATCACCTCGTTGCGGGGCAGCGCCATCGCATCGTCCCAGTCGATCGTCGGCGGGAAATCCTTGAGATAGCCCGCGGCCTTCGCCGTGCTGATGATGCGGTCGAGCGAGCGCCCGGCGACGCACAGCTTGCGCCCGGTCGCCGCCGCGACCTCGCCCAGCGTCTGCACGCGCGCGGCGTTCGACGCGAAGGTCGTCACCAGCACACGGCCCTTGGCCCCGGTGATCGTCTGCATCAGCCCCTCGCGCACATCGCCTTCGGAACCGCTGGCCTTGTCATTGAAGACATTGGTGCTGTCGCATACCAGCGCCAGCACGCCAGCGTCGCCGATCTCGGTCAGTTCCTCCGGCGTCGACGGCTGCCCCAGCAAGGGCCGCTCATCCAGCTTCCAGTCTCCGGTATGGAAGATGCGGCCATAGGGCGTGTCGATCAGGACGGCATTGCCCTCCGGGATCGAGTGCGCCAGCGGCACGTAACGGAAACCGAACGGTCCGAGATGGAAGCTGCCCTCATTCTCGATGACGTTGAGCTGGACGTCCTTGGTCAGGCCTTCCTCTTCCAGCTTCAGCCGGATCAGCCCTGCGGTGAAGGGCGTCGCGTAAAGCGGCACGCCAAGGTCGGCGGCCAGATAGGGAATGGCGCCGATATGGTCTTCATGCCCGTGCGTCAGCACGATTCCGAGCAGGTCGTCGCGCCGCTCCTCGATGAAGCTGAGATCCGGCAGGATCAATTCCACGCCCGGATAGGCCGGGTCGGCAAAGGTCAGGCCAAGGTCGACCATCACCCATTTGCCCTGGCAACCGTAGAGATTCACGTTCATGCCGATCTCGCCCGACCCACCCAGGGCCAGGAAGAGCAGCTCATCCTTGGGTATCATTCTGTTTTCAAACTCCGTTCGTACAACAGCGCCAACCCCTGAATGGTCAGGTCCGGCGCGATCGCATCGAAAATATCGCTATTGTCATTGAAGAGGACCGCGAGGCCCCCCGTCGAAATCACCTTGGCAGGACGGCCGATCTCCGCGCGGATGCGCGCGACCAGACCTTCCATCATCGCCACATAGCCCCAGAAGACGCCGATTTGCATCGCATCGACGGTACTGCGCCCGATCACCGACCGGCTTTCGGGCGGCTCGATCGCGATCTTGGGCAGCTTCGCCGCAGCGGCGACCAGGGCGTCCAGCGACAGGTTGATGCCCGGCGCGATGATACCGCCCTTGTAGGCGCCGCTATAATCGACCACGTCGAATGTCGTCGCGGTGCCGAAATCGATGACGATCAGGTCATCCTGGTAGAGATGGTGGGCCGCGATGGCATTTACAACCCGGTCCGCCCCGACCGACGCCGGCTCGGCCACGTCCAGCTCGATGCCCCACTCCACCGGCGCCTGTCCGGCCACCAACGCCTCGGTCTTGAAATATTTGTCGGCCAGGACTTGGAGATTATGCAGCGCGCGCGGCACCACGGTCGCGATGATGACGGCGTCGACATCCGTCATCGCATAGCCTTCCAGCTGAAGCAGTTGATGCAGCCAGACGGCATATTCGTCGGCGGTGCGGCGGGGATCCGTCGCGATGCGCCATCGCGCACGAATGTCCCGCCCTTCCAGCAAGGCGAAAACGACATTGGTATTGCCCGCGTCGATCGCGAGAAGCATTGGCTCCGCCCCTTCAGGTCAGAATGATGTCGCCGGCGTGAATGGCACGGCTCTGCCCATTCGCCAAGCGAAGGATCAGCATCCCCTGTCGATCGAGCGTGTCGAACGCCCCCTCCACGACCTCCCCGTCGGGCTGGATCACGCGCATCGGCGTGCCGCCTGGATGGGCATTGAGCAGCCAATGGGTCCGGACGGGTTCAAGCCCCTGCGCCCGCCAGATGGACAGCCAGTGGGCAAAAAGCTGCGCCAGCCGTTCGAGCAGCGGGCCGGCCTCCGCATCGACCGCGCCCTGATCGACCAGGCTGGTCACGGGACGGTCAAGCCCGGTCGGATAATGGGTGACGTTGATGCCGATGCCAATGACGATGGCGTCGCCGACCCTCTCCAGCAGGATGCCGGCGATCTTGGCGCCGTCGACCAATATGTCGTTAGGCCATTTGATCCGGGCCTGGCCCGCGCACAGCGGCGCGACCAGCGCATGGACGGCATTGGCGGCGACCAGCGCCAATGTGTGCGCCATCGGATCGCTCGCCACCGTCCGCACGAAGGTGGAGCAATAGAGATTGCCGGTCGGGCTTTCCCAGGCGCGGCCCATGCGCCCCCTGCCCCCGGTCTGGCGGCCGGCGCGCAGCCAGCCGCCTTCGGGCATTCCCTGCTCCGCCAACGCCAGCATGTCGGCGTTGGTGGAGCCGGTTTCCTCGACGAAGCGGAGGAAGGTCAGAAGAGCGACGCCGCAGCGGCGGCGCTCGCCTGATCCAATAGGGGGTTGAGCAGATAACCCAGCACGATCACGACGGCGCAGGCCGTCAGGATGACGTTCTCGACCGGGCCGCCCTTGGCTTCATACGGCGCCGCCGGCTCATCGAAATAGATCGTCTTGATGATCTTCAGATAATAGAAGGCGCCGATCACCGACATGGCGATACCGAACGCCGCCAGCAGCGTCAGGTTCGCTGCAACTGCGGCATCGAACACCAGGAACTTCGCCCAGAAGCCGAACAGCGGCGGGATACCGGCCATCGAGAACATGAAGATCGCGAAAGCGGCGGCGAGGCCCTTGCGCGAGCGCGACAGCCCCGCGAGGCTGGCGATCGTTTCGACCGGGCGTCCTTCGGCATCGCGCATCTGAAGGATGCAGGCGAAAGCGCCCACCGTCATCAGGACGTAGATCGCCATATAGCTCATGGTCGCAGCGACGCCGGCAGGCGTCCCGGCGGCCAGGCCGATCAGCGCGAAGCCGACATTGTTGATCGACGAATAGGCCATCAGCCGCTTGATATTGGTCTGGCCGATGGCCGCGACGGCACCGAACAGGATCGAAGCGAGCGCCACGAAGATCACGATCTGCTGCCAGTCCAGCCCCGCCGGACCCAGCGCCTCGATCGCGACGCGAACGGTCAGCGCAATGGCGGCCACCTTCGGCGCACTGCCGAAGAAGGCCGTGACCGGGGTCGGTGCGCCTTCATAGACGTCGGGCGTCCACATATGGAACGGCACCGCGCTGATCTTGAACGCCAGGCCGCAGAGCAGGAATACCATGCCGAACAGCTCGCCATTCGACAGGCCGTCACCCATCGCGACCGCAATGCCGTCAAACGATGTCGTACCGGTGAAGCCGTAGAGCAGCGCCGAACCGTAGAGAAGAATGCCGCTCGCGAGCGAACCCAGCACGAAATATTTGAGGCCGGCTTCCGAAGAACGCTCGTCCTGCCGCATGAAGCTGGCCAGCACATAGGAGGCGAGGCTGTTCATCTCCAGGCCGACATAGAGGGTCAGCAGGTCGCCCGCCGACACCATCATGCCCATGCCGATAGCCGCGAAGAGGATCAGCACCGGATATTCGGGGCGCGGATGCCCCCCGACCGAGAAGAAGCGCGGCGCCAGCAGGATCGCTGCGGCCGCTGCGCCATAGATCAGCGCCTTGGCGAACACGGAAAAAGCGTCGGCGCGGACCAGCCCGTCAAAGGCATCCGGGCCATGCGCCAGCGAACAGGAGAGGCCCGCCCCTGCCGCGATCAGCGTCAGCACCGACAGCCAGTTGACGACACGGGCCGAGCCGTCGCCGGCATAGGCCGCGACGAGCATCAGGATGAGCCCGCCCGCCGTCAGGATGAGTTCCGGCAGGACTGCCAGAAGGGAAGCGGAATCAATCATCAGTGCGCCTCCCCCGACGCTTTTTCATGAGACATTGCAGGTGCTTCTTCATGGTGGGCCTCGCCTTGCGGCTTGGGCGCACCCATGGTGATCTTCGAATCTCCCGCAGGGGCTGCGGGAGCGAGACGCGCTTCGAGCGCACGGATGTCGGATCGCATGGGCGCCAGGAAGCTCTCCGGATAGACGCCCATCCACAGGACTGCGGCGGCGATCGGCGCGAGCAGCCAGATTTCGCGAACCGACAGGTCAGGCATCGCGGCGGCATCGGCGTTGACCTGCGTGCCATAGCAGATGCGGCGGTAGAGGTAGAGCATATAGGCCGCGCCCAGGATGATGCCCGTCGTACAGACCAGCGCCACCCAGCTCGACGCCTGGTAGATGCCCATCAGCGCCAGGAATTCGCCGACGAAGTTGCTGGTGCCCGGCAGGCCGACCGATGCCATGGTGAACAGCATGAACAGCACCGCATATTTGGGCATGTTGATGCTCAGGCCGCCATAGCGGGCGATTTCGCGCGTGTGGAGGCGATCATAGATCACGCCCACGCACAGGAAGAGCGCGCCCGAGACAAGGCCGTGGCCCAGCATGACCATCATCGCGCCCTCGATGCCCGCCTGGTTGAAAGCGAACAGGCCGACGGTGACGATCGCCATGTGCGCGACCGACGAATAGGCGATCAGCTTCTTCATGTCCGACTGAACGAGGGCAACGAGGCTGGTATAGACCACCGCGACCATCGACAGACCCCAGACCAGCGGCGCGAGCTGCGCCGAGGCTTCGGGGAACATCGGCAGCGAGAAGCGGATGAAGCCATAGCCGCCCATCTTCAGCAGCACGCCCGCCAGGATCACGGAACCCGCCGTCGGTGCCTGAACGTGCGCGTCGGGCAGCCAGGTGTGGACCGGCCACATCGGCATCTTCACCGCGAAGCTGGCGAAGAAGGCCAGCCACAGCCAGGTCTGGACATGCGGATCGAAATTATAGGCCATCAGCGCCGGAATTTCGGTCGTGCCCGCTTCATGCACCATCCACATCATCGCGATCAGCATCAGGACCGAGCCGAGCAGCGTGTAGAGGAAGAATTTGTAAGAAGCGTAGATGCGGTCCGCGCCACCCCAGATGCCGATGATCAGGTACATCGGGATCAGGCCGGCTTCGAACATAATGTAGAAGAGGTAGAGATCCTGCGCCGTGAAGACGCCGATCATCAGCACCTCCATGAACAGGAAGGCGGCCATATATTCGCCGACGCGCTTCTCGATCGCCTGCCAGCTGGCGCCGATGCAGATCGGCATCAGGAAGACGGTGAGCGCGATCAGCATCAGGGCGATGCCGTCGATGCCCAGCGCCCAGGCGAAACGGCCGAAGATCGGCGCATATTCCTGGAACTGCCACTGGGCCGCGCCGCCCGACTGATCGAAATTGACCCACAGGGCGATGCCCAGGACCAGATCGACCAGCGTAGCGGTCAGCGCGATCCAGCGCGCGCTGTTGGCGCTCGCGAACAGGCAGGCGATGGCGCCGGCCATCGGCACTGCCATCATCAGGGAAAGGATGGGGAAGCCGTCCATTATCGTGTCATCGCCCAGGTTGCAGCCGCGGCGAGCCCGATGAGCATCACCAGCGCATAGGTGTAGAGGTAGCCGGACTGAAGCCGACGGGTAACTTTGTTGCCCTGCACGACCAGAGCAGCCAGGCCATTCGGCCCGAAGCGGTCGATGAAGCCGACGTCACCGAACTTCCAGAAGAAGCGGCCGATGGCGAAGGCGGGCTTGACGAATAGGAAGTGATACAGCTCGTCGAAATACCACTTGTTCAGCAGGAACTGGTACAGCGCGCCGAAGGTGGCGACGAAGCGCTGCGGCCAGTCGGTGAACTTGATGTAGCTCAGCCAGGCAATGACCAGGCCGGTCAGCATCACCGTGAACGGACCGAACTTGACCCAGGTCGGCACTTCATGCGCGGCGTGCATCAGATGGCTGTCGAACGCCAGGGCGTTCTTCCAGAATTCGATGCCGCCTTCCGAACCGATGAACTGGTCGTGGAAGAGGAAACCGGCGAAGACGGCACCCAGGCTCAGCACCACCAGCGGAGTGAGCATGACCCAAGGGCTTTCGTGTGGATGATAGCCCGCCGTGCCGGTCAGTTCCTGGCTGTGATGACCATGATCGTCATGCGCGTCAGCATGGACGTCATGGCCATGGCCGTCGCCTTCCTCGTCCGCCCCTTCATGATGGCCGTGGACGGCGTGCTGGATATGCTCCGAAGCGGCCCAGCGCGGCTTGCCGAAGAAGGTCAGGAAGACCAGGCGCCAGCTGTAGAAGCTGGTCAGCAGCGCGGCGAACACACCGACGAAATAGGCGCCGATGCCCGCACCGCCCGACGCATAGGCCGCTTCCAGGATGCCGTCCTTCGAGTAGAAGCCGGCGAAGCCGACGCCGACGAGCGGCAGGCCCACGCCGGTGATGGCCAGCGTGCCCAGGGTCATCGTCCAGAAGGTGATCGGGATCTCCTTCCGCAGCGCGCCATAGTAACGCATGTCCTGCTCATGGTGCATCGCATGGATGACCGAACCGGCGCCCAGGAACAGCAGCGCCTTGAAAAAGGCGTGGGTGAAGAGGTGGAACATCGCCGCGCCATAGGCGCCGACGCCGGCGGCAAAGAACATGTAGCCCAGCTGCGAGCAGGTCGAATAGGCAATGACGCGCTTGATGTCGTTCTGCACCGTGCCGACGGTCGCGGCGAACAGGCAGGTCGCGGCGCCGACATAGGTGACGACGGTCAGCGCCGTTTCCGACGTTTCGAACATGGGCGACAGGCGGCAGACCATGAACACGCCCGCGGTCACCATTGTGGCTGCATGGATCAGTGCCGACACCGGGGTCGGGCCTTCCATCGCATCCGGCAGCCAGGTGTGGAGGCCAAGCTGCGCCGACTTGCCCATCGCACCGATGAACAGCAGCAGGCAGAGCACGGTCATCGTGTCGAAGCGGTGGCCCAGGAAGCCGATGGTCGAACCGGCCATCGACGGCGCGGCGGCCAGGATTTCCGGAATCGAAATGGTGTTGAACACCAGATAGGTGCCGAAAATGCCCAGCATGAAGCCGAGGTCGCCGACGCGATTGACGACGAACGCCTTGATCGCGGCCGCATTTGCGCTGGGCTTGCGGAACCAGAAGCCGATGAGCAGGTAGGACGCCAGGCCCACGCCTTCCCAGCCGAAGAACATCTGGAGCAGGTTGTTGGCCGTCACGAGCATCAGCATCGCGAAGGTGAAGAGCGACAGATAGGCGAAGAAGCGCGGCTGATCCGGCTCCTCGTCCATATAGCCCCAGCTATACAGGTGGACGAGGCTCGACACGCTGGTGATGACCACCAGCATGACGGCCGTCATCGTGTCGACGCGCAACGCCCACTGGGCATCAAAGCTGCCCGACTGGATCCAGGTGAAGACGGGCGCGACATAGGGTTCGGCGTGCCCGGTCAGGAAGCTGATGAAGATCGGCCAGCTCATTGCGCAGGAGGCAAAGAGCGCGCCGGTGGTGACGATCTTGGCCGGCAGCTTGCCGAGGGCCTTGTTGCCAAGGCCGGCGATGGCAGCAGCCAGCAGCGGGAGAAGGACGATAAGCTGGATCATGGGTAGCGGCTCAGCCCTTCATCCGGTTGACATCGTCGACGGCGATGGTGCCGCGACCACGGAAGTAAATGACGAGGATAGCAAGACCGATGGCCGCCTCACCCGCCGCGACGGTCAGCACGAACATCGAGAAGACCTGCCCCACCAGATCGCCCAGGAAGGCGCTGAAGGCGACGAGGTTGATGTTCACGCTGAGCAGGATCAGTTCGATCGCCATCAGGATGATGATGACATTCTTGCGGTTGATGAAGATGCCCAGCACCCCCATCACGAAGAGGATGGCGCTGACCACCATATAATGTTGAAGGCCGATCACAGCTCCACCCCCTGCCCCACGGGCTGATTGATGTTGCGCACGGCGTCCTGCGGACGACGGCGGTTCTGTTTCGCGACATTCTGGCCACGGACGCCGCCACGGGCGCGGTGGGTCAGCACGATGGCGCCGATCATCGCGACCAGCAGGACGATGCCCGCCGCTTCGAACAGGAAGATGTAGCGGGTATAAAGAATGCCGCCGATCGCCTGAATGTTGCTGAGTTCGGGGTTTGCCGGCGCGGCGCGCTGCGCCAGCTCGATCGGACCCGCGCTCCACAGGCCGATGCCCAGCACGATTTCCGCCAGCAGCACCGCCGCGATCAGCAGGCCGAAGGGCAGGTAGCTGACGAAGCCCGCGCGCAGTTCGGCGAAGTCGATGTCGAGCATCATGACCACGAACAGGAACAGCACGGCGACCGCGCCGACATAGACGATGACGAGCAGCATCGCGATGAATTCGGCGCCGAGCAGGACCATCAGGCCGGCCGCGTTGAAGAAGGCCAGGATCAGCCAGAGAACCGAATGGACCGGGTTGCGCGACAATATCGTGAGCGCGCCGCTGCTCACCACCAGAATGGCGAACAGGTAGAAGGCGATAACGTGGATCACAGGATCATATTCCCCTTGATGCCGGCGGCTTAACGATAGGGTGCATCGGCGGCAAGGTTGGCAGCGATCGCACGCTCCCACTTGTCACCATTTTCCAGGAGCTTGACCTTGTCGTAGATCAGCTCCTCGCGGCTTTCGGTCGCGAATTCGAAATTCGGTCCCTCGACGATGGCATCGACCGGGCAGGCTTCCTGGCAGAAGCCGCAATAGATGCACTTGGTCATGTCGATGTCGTAGCGCGTCGTGCGGCGGCTGCCATCGTCGCGCGGCTGCGCCTCGATGGTGATCGCCTGCGCCGGACAGATGGCCTCGCACAGCTTGCACGCAATGCAGCGCTCTTCCCCGTTCGGGTAGCGACGCAATGCATGTTCGCCCCGGAACCGCGGCGAAATCGGGTTCTTCTCATAGGGATAATTGATGGTCGCCTTGGGCTTGAAAAAATATTTCAAGGTCAGCCAGTGCGCCTTCACGAACTCCCACAGGGTGAAGGATTTGACGTAGTAACCGAGGCTCATTGTGCGCCTCCATAGCGCGTCAGCATGAGGAAGCCCGAAACCAGGAAGACGAAGAAGAGCGAGGTCGGCAGGAAGATTTTCCAGCCCAGCCGCATCAGCTGGTCATAACGGTAGCGGGGCACCGTCGCCTTCACCCAGGAGAAGACGAAGAAGAAGAACAGGATCTTGGCGAACAGCCAGATGATGCCCGGCACATAATAGAGCGGCGCCCAGTCCAGCGGCGGCAGATAGCCACCCCAGAACAGGATCGCGTTCAGCGCGCACATCAGGATGACGTTGGCATATTCGCCCAGCCAGAAGAGCGCGAAGGCCATGGACGAATATTCGGTCTGGTAGCCAGCGACCAGTTCCGACTCCGCTTCGGTCAGGTCGAACGGCGCGCGCGCAGTTTCCGCCATCGCGGATATCAGGAACATGATCGCCATCGGGAAGAGCAGCGGGTTGAAGCCGTTGCCGTTCAGCAGGCCATAATAGCCCTTCTGGCTTTCCACGATCGCGGTCAGGTTGAAGCTGCCCGCCCACAGCACGACGCAGATCAGGATGAAGCCGATCGAGACTTCATAAGAGATCATCTGCGCCGACGCGCGGATCGCCGAGTAGAAGGGATATTTGGAGTTGGACGCCCATCCCGACAGCACGACGCCATAAACGCCGAGCGACGAGATGGCCAGGATGTAAAGCAGGCCGACATTGATGTTGGCCAGCACCACGCCCACCTGGAACGGGATCACCGCCCAGGCCATCAGCGCCACCGTGAAGGTGATGATCGGCGCGATCAGGAACAGCGCCCGGTTCGCGGCCGACGGGACGATGGTTTCCTGGAGGAAGACCTTGAGCCCGTCCGCGAAGGACTGGAGCAGGCCGAAGGGCCCGACGACGTTGGGGCCACGACGCAGCGCCATCGCCGCCCAGATCTTGCGGTCGGCGTAGATGATCATGGCGACGGCCAGCATGACCGGCAGCGCGATCAGCAGAATGCCCACGACAGTGGAAAGCAGCCAGGCGCCTTCGAACGGCAGGCCCAGGCCTTGGAAGAAAGCGGTCACTCTGCGGCCTCCGCGAAGCTTTCACCATGGATCAGCTCGGCCGAGCATTGCTGCATCGTCGGGCTGGCGCGGCAGATCGCGTTGGTGAGGTAGAAATCCTTGATCGGCGAACCCAGTTCGCCGGTGGCGCCGGTCGGCAGCGACGGCAAGGACCAGCCATAATCGGCCAGCCCCTCCTGCGCGAGCGCCGGAACCGCCTTGCCCATTTCGGCCCGCAGTTGCTCGAAGCTGTCGAACGGCAGCTTGGCGCCCAGCGCTTCCGAAAGCGCGCGCAGGATCGACCAGTCCTCGCGGGCGTCGCCCGGCGCGAACACCGCCTTTTCGCCGCGCTGCACACGGCCTTCCAGATTGACGTAGGTGCCCGCCTTTTCGGCATAGCTTGCCCCCGGCAGGATCACGTCCGCCGCGTGCGCGCCCTTGTCGCCATGATGGCCGACATAGACCTTGAAGCTGTCCTCGAACGCCGAATAATCCACTTCGTCGGCGCCCAGCGAGAAAAGCAGCCTGGGCTTGGCAGCCGCCACCGCCCTGATGCCGCCCTGCGTCGCATAGCCCAGCATCAGCCCGCCCATACGCGCGGCCGCGAAGTGGAGGACGTTATAGCCGTTCCAGCCATCCTTGATCAGGCCCAACGTCTCGACCAGCGCCAGCGTGTCGCCATGCGCGCCATCCTTGGCCAGCACGCCACCGCCCACGATCATCGCGGGCCGCGCGGCCTTGCCGAACGCCTCGACCACCGCTTGAGGCAGCTTGGCCAGCAGCGCGGCGTCATTGCCCAGCCATTCGACCTTGTAGGTGAGGTCGAATTCGGGACCGATGCCAAAGACCTTCGCGCCCTTCTTGATCGCCTTCCGGATGCGGGTGTTCACCAGCGGCGCTTCCCAGCGCAGGTTGGTGCCCACCAGCAGGATCACGTCGGCGGTTTCCAGATCGGCCAGCGGGGTGTTGAACACCACCGAAGACAGGCTCGACACGTCATAGGACAGGCCGGTCTGGCGCCCTTCCAGCATCGTGCCGCCCAGCTTTTCGACCAGCGCCTTGCCCGCAAACATGGTTTCGCAATCGAGCAGGTCGCCCGCGATGGCCGCGACGCTGCCGCCATGCTGGACCGCCGCGACGGCGGCGAAGGCTTCCGCCCAGGTCGCCGGGACCAGCTTGCCATCCTTGCGGACATAGGGCTTGTCCAGGCGCTTGCGGACCAGACCGTCGACATTGTGCCGGGTCTTGTCTGACGCCCACTCCTCGTTCACGTCATCATTGATGCGCGGCACGGCTCGCAGCACCTGACGGCCACGGCTGTCGAGGCGGATGTTGGTGCCGACCGCGTCCATCACGTCGATCGCATGAGTCTTCTTGAGTTCCCACGGACGCGCTTCGAAGGCGTAGGGCTTCGACGTCAGCGCGCCGACCGGGCACAGGTCGACCACATTGCCCGACAGCTCGCTCTTGGCGGCATGTTCGAGATAGGTGGTGATCTGCATATTCTCGCCGCGATAGATGGCGCCGATTTCCGGCACGCCCGCAACTTCCTCGGCAAAGCGCACGCAACGCGTGCACTGGATGCAGCGGGTCATGACCGTCTTGACGATCGGACCCATATATTTCTCGGTGACGGCGCGCTTATTCTCCTCGAAGCGGCTGCCGCCCCGGCCATAGGCCATGGACTGGTCCTGCAAATCGCACTCGCCGCCCTGATCGCAGATCGGGCAGTCCAGCGGGTGGTTGATGAGCAGGAACTCCATCACCCCCTCGCGGGCCTTCTTGACCATTTCGCTGTCGGTGCGGATTTCCTGGCCTTCGGTGGCCGGAAGCGCGCAGGACGCCTGCGGCTTGGGCGGTCCGGGCTTCACCTCGACCAGGCACATGCGGCAATTGCCGGCGATGGAAAGGCGCTCATGATAGCAGAAGCGGGGGATTTCCTTCCCCGCCTGCTCGCAAGCCTGGAGAACCGTCGCCCCGGCCGGGACTTCCAGTTCTACGCCGTCTACTTTGACCTTCGGCATGGTTACTCCGCTGCCTCCATGACGGGGGCGCTACCCTTGTTCTCGTTGATCCGACGCTCGATTTCCGGGCGGAAATGCTTGATCAGCCCCTGGATCGGCCAGGCCGCCGCGTCGCCGAGCGCGCAGATGGTGTGGCCTTCAACCTGCTTCGTGACCTGGAACAGCATGTCGATTTCGCTCTGGTCGGCATCGCCGGTGCGCAGACGCTCCATCACCCGCCACATCCAGCCGGTGCCTTCGCGGCATGGCGTGCACTGGCCGCAGCTCTCATGCTTGTAGAAGTAGGAGAGTCGCGAAATGGCGCGGACGATGTCGGTCGACTTGTCCATGACGATGACGGCGGCAGTGCCAAGGCCGGAGCCGAGCGCGCGCAGGCCGTCAAAATCCATCGGCGCGTCCATGATCTCCTTGGCGGGGACCAGAGGCACCGACGACCCGCCCGGAATGACCGCCAGCAGATTGTCCCAGCCACCGCGAATGCCGCCGCAATGGCGGTCGATCAGTTCGCGGAACGGGATCGACATCGATTCCTCGACGACGCAGGGCTTGTTCACATGACCGCTGATCTGGAACAGCTTGGTGCCGCGATTATTCTCGCGGCCGAAGCCGTTGAACCAGGCCGCGCCACGGCGCAGGATCGTTGGCGAAACCGCGATCGATTCCACATTGTTCACGGTGGTCGGGCAACCATAGAGGCCCGCCCCTGCCGGGAAAGGCGGCTTCAGGCGCGGCTGCCCCTTCTTGCCCTCGATGCTTTCGATCTGCGCGGTTTCCTCGCCGCAGATATAGGCGCCAGCGCCGCGATGGACGAAGACGTCGAAATCATAGCCCGAACCGCAGGCATTCTTGCCGATGAAGCCCTTTTCATAGGCCTGCTCGACAGCGGCGAAGAGTACCTTCGCCTCGTAGATGAACTCGCCGCGGATATAGATGTAGGCGGCGCGCGCGCGCATCGCGAAACCGGCGATCAGCGCGCCTTCGATCAGCTTGTGCGGATCGTGGCGGATGATTTCGCGGTCCTTGCACGAACCCGGTTCGGATTCGTCGGCGTTGATGACCAGGAAGCTGGGACGGCCATCCTTGCTTTCCTTGGGCATGAAGCTCCACTTCATGCCGGTCGGGAAGCCGGCGCCGCCACGGCCGCGCAGGTTCGACGCCTTGATGGTGTCTATGATCGCGTCCTGGCCGATTTCCATCAGCTTCTTCGTATTGTCCCAATCGCCGCGCTTCATGGCGGCGTCGATGCCCCAATCCTGGAAGCCGTGGACGTTGGTGAAGATGCGGTCCTTATCGGCCAGCGGGCCGACGAAAGGAGCCGGAGCGGGTGCGTCGGTCATGCCCAATCCCCCCGATAGTCGTGATTTTCCGTGACCATCTCCTTCAGAGTGGTCGGGCCGCCTTCGGGCGCGCTCGTCTGACGGTCGATCTGCGGGCCGATCTTGGGCTGGCCGCCAGCGGCCAGCGTCTCAAGGACAGCGCTCATGCTGTCATAGGTCAGATCTTCGTAATTATCGTCGTTGATCTGCACCATCGGCGCGTTGGCGCAGGCGCCCAGGCATTCGACTTCGGTCAGCGTGAACAGGCCGTCCGGGGTCGTGCCGCCCTTCACCAGCCCCTTGTTCTTGCACGCGGCGAACACATCATCCGACCCGCGCAACATGCACGGCGTCGTGCCGCACACCTGCACATGGTAACGGCCAACCGGCGCCAGATTGTACATGGTGTAGAAGGTCGCGACCTCATAGACGCGCATGTAGGGCATATCGAGCTGACGCCCGATATATTCCATCACCGGCACGGGCAGCCAGCCCTGGGTCTGCGTCTCCGCACCGACCTGACGCTGGGCCAGGTCAAGCAGCGGCATCACCGCCGACTGCTGGCGACCGGCGGGATAGCGGGCGATCACTTTCTTGGCCTGTTCGGCATTTTCGGCGGTCCACTCGAACGCGCCCCAGCGCGCACGGGTTTCGGCCTCGTCCGGGATATGCACTGCGTCAGCCATTAGCGGTCACATTCTCCAAACACGATGTCCATGGCGCCCAGGACAGCGGTCGTATCGGCCAGCATGTGGCCCTTCATCATGAAGTCCATCGCCTGCAAGTGCGAGAAGGCGGTCGGGCGGATCTTGCAGCGATAAGGCTTGTTGCTGCCGTCGCTGACCAGATAGACGCCGAATTCGCCCTTAGGGCTCTCGGTCGCCACATAGACTTCGCCTGCCGGGACATGGAAGCCCTCGGTGTAGAGCTTGAAGTGATGGATCAGCGCTTCCATCGAGCGCTTCATCTCGCCGCGCTTGGGCGGCACAACCTTGCGGTCGAAGCTCGCGATCGGCCCTTCCGGCATTTCGTTGAGGCACTGTTTCATGATGCGCGCGGACTGGCGCACTTCCTCGACGCGGACCATGAACCGGTCATAGCAGTCATATTGCGTGCCGACCGGGACATCGAATTCCATCCGGTCATACACGTCATAGGGCTGCGCCTTACGGATGTCCCAGGCGATGCCCGAACCGCGCAGCATGGGACCGGAAAAGCCCCATTTCAGCGCGTCTTCCTTGCTCACGACCGAAATATCGACATTGCGCTGCTTGAAGATGCGGTTGTCGACCACCAGACTCATCGCATCCTCGAACAGGCGCGGCAGGCGGGTATCGAGCCACTCGGCAATGTCGGTCAGCAGCTTCAGGGGCACGTCCTGATGCACGCCGCCCGGCCGGAAATAGGCCGAGTGCATACGGGCGCCCGACGCGCGCTCGAAGAAGTTGAGGCAATCCTCGCGGATTTCGAACAGCCACAGGTTCGGCGTCATCGCGCCGACGTCCATGACGTGCGACCCCAGGTTCAGCATGTGATTGCAGATTCGGGTCAGCTCCGCGAAGAACACACGCAGATATTGCGCGCGCAGCGGCACTTCCAGGTTCAGCAGCTTTTCGACCGCCAGCACATAGCTATGCTCCATGCCGAGCGGCGAACAATAGTCCAGCCGGTCGAAATAGGGCAGCGCCTGCATATAGGTCTTGTACTCGATCAGCTTCTCGGTGCCGCGATGCAGCAGGCCGACATGCGGGTCGCAGCGCTCGACGATTTCGCCGTCCAGTTCCATGACCAGTCGCAACACGCCGTGCGCAGCGGGGTGCTGCGGACCGAAGTTGATCGTGTAGTTCTGGATTTCCGTGTCACCATATGTCGGATCGGCCGCATCGGTGACATGGTCCAGCTTTTCCAGATAGTCGGACATCAGGCCTTACCTTCGGGCTTGGCAGCCCCCTTGCCTTCATCGGTATGGGCGGCCGGCTTGACCGGCGCGTCAGCGGATTTTTCCTCAGCCTGCTTGTTGGCGGCCTCACCCGCGCCGGTATCGGCCTTCTTCTCCGTCACCTTGGGCGTCGGAGCGGCAGGCGCAGCCGGAACCGCAGCCGCCTTCTCATCGCCCGGCAGCACATATTGCGCGCCTTCCCATGGGCTCATGAAATCGAAGCTGCGGAAGTCCTGGGCCAGCTTGACCGGTTCGTAGACGACGCGCTTGTCCTCCTCGGAATAGCGCAGCTCGACATAGCCCGTCAGCGGGAAGTCCTTGCGCTGCGGATGCCCCTTGAAACCATAGTCGGTCAGGATGCGGCGCAGGTCGGTATTGCCGTCGAACACGACGCCATACATGTCGAACACCTCGCGCTCCAGCCAGCCCGCGACCGGCCACAGGTGCGTGACGGTGGGTACCGGCGTGTCCTCGTCCGTGGACACTTTCACGCGGACGCGATGGTTCCGCGTGACGCTCAGCAGATGATAGCAGACCTCGAACCGCTCCGGACGATCCGGATAGTCGACGCCGGCGATTTCCATCAGCTGCTGATAATGGCCCATGTCTCGCAGCAGGGTCATGGCGTTGGCCAGCTCCTCGCGCACGACGGTGAAGCTCAGCTCGTCGGCATGGTCGACGGTTTCGACCAGCATCGACCCCAGCAGCGCGCCGATTTCCTCGGCGATGCCTTCGGGGTTCACGATCTTGGGTGCAGAATGGCCCATATTAACGCTCAATCGTCCCGATCCGGCGGATCTTCCGCTGCAACTGCATGATACCGTAGAGCAGCGCCTCGGCGGTCGGGGGGCAACCCGGCACATAGATGTCGACCGGCACGATGCGGTCGCAGCCACGGACCACCGAATAGCTGTAGTGATAATAGCCGCCGCCATTGGCGCAGCTGCCCATCGAAATCACATATTTCGGGTTGGACATCTGGTCATAGACCTTGCGCAGCGCCGGAGCCATCTTGTTGCACAGCGTGCCCGCGACGATCATCACGTCCGACTGGCGCGGAGACGCGCGCGGCGCGGCGCCGAAGCGCTCCATGTCATAGCGCGGCATGTTGACGTGGATCATCTCCACCGCGCAGCAGGCGAGGCCGAAGGTCATCCACCAGAGCGAGCCGGTGCGCGCCCACTGGAACAGTTCCTCGGTCGAGGTGACCAGAAAACCCTTGTCGCTGACCTCATTGTTCAGCGCGTTGAAGAAGTCCTGGTCGGGCTGCGTCCCCACGGGCGGCATGGTGCCGGGCATGGGGCTGGTCAGTTCTACTCCCAATCGAGTGCTCCCTTCTTCCACGCATAGACGAGGCCGAGCACCAGCTCCGCTATGAAGATCATCATCGTCGCCCAGCCGGCCCAGCCGATCTGGTCGAGGCTTACCGCCCAGGGAAAGAGGAACGCCGCTTCAAGATCGAAGATGATGAAGAGGATCGCGACCAGATAGAAGCGCACGTCGAACTGGCTGCGCGGCTCCTCGAAGGCGGGGAAACCGCACTCATATTCGGAGAGCTTGGCAGGGTCCGGCTTGTGCGCACCGGTCAGGCGGCCCACCAGCATCGGCAGAAAGACGAATGCGGTGGAAAGCAGCATAGCGATCCCGAGAAAGATCAGGATCGGCAGATATTGGGCTAGATCGACCAACGGAATCCCCTGGGCGAATGAAATGTGAGGGCGCTTTAGGCCCGCTGCATATGCGAAGCAAGGGGCCAGGGGCGTGAGAATGAATCGCAAAAAGACCAAGTGACTGAGCCGCTTGGCGCAAGATGCGTCAGCGCAACGCTCCAGCAACCAACTTATGCAATTTGGAATGGATGGCGTCGTTCCCGGCGATCACTTCCTTGCGCTCGATCGGCTGGTCGCCGCCGCGGAAATCGCTGGCGAACCCCCCCGCCTCGCGAACCAGCAACAGGCCCGCCGCGACGTCCCAGGGCTGGAGGCCGCTTTCCCAATAGCCGTCGTACCGGCCCGACGCGACATGGGCGAGGTCGAGCGAGGCAGCGCCGAAACGGCGGATGCCCGCGACCGAGGGCGCCACCGCGCCGAAGATGCGCGTCCATTCCGCCATGTTGCCATGGCCCATGAACGGAATGCCGGTTGCGATCACGCAGTCGGCCAGGTCGCGGCGTGCCGACACGCGCAACCGCTGGTCATGGCGCCAGGCGCCCCGGCTCTTTTCCGCCCAATAGCTCTCGTCCGTGACGGGCTGGTAGATGAGGCCGGTCGTCACTTCGCGCTTCGATCCACCGAACAACGGCTCCTCGACCGCGATCGAGATGGCGAAATGCGGGATGCCGTGCAGGAAGTTGGTCGTGCCGTCGAGCGGATCGATGATCCAGCGCGGCTTGTTGGGATCGCCGGCGATCTCGCCGCCCTCCTCCAGCAGGAAACCCCAGTCGGGGCGTGCCTTCTGCAATTCCTCGACCAGCGTCCTTTCGGCCTGCTGGTCGGCCTTGGACACGAAATCCGCCGGCCCCTTGCGGCTGACCTGGAGATGCTCGACCTCGCCGAAGTCGCGGCGCAGCTTGCTGCCCGCCTTGCGCGCGGCGCGTTCCATGACGGTTAGAAGGCCGGAGTGCGATACCATATATTTTCTCCGCCGCCCGGAATGGAGCGGCCTGCTGGATTATTTCTTGGGGGCGGGCCTGGCGGCCGGGCCGGCGGCGGGACGATAGCCGCAAGTGCCGGCGATCACCGCCAGCATCTGCGACGCGTCCTTGCGATCGACCTTGCCTGCATTGGCGGCGATCACCTTGTCCGTCGCCTCGCTGATCTTGCCGATCGAATTGGAATAGAGGCAGTCGAACAGCGCGTTCTTGACCGGTTGCTCGACCTCGCTCGACTGGAGCGCCGTCATGACCACGCGCAGCACATGGGCCGCGTTGTCGATCTGCGCTTTCGTCGGCGCGGTCGACTGGGCGTGGAGCGCAGCCGGCATGACGCCGATCGCCAGCGCCGTCGCGATGGCGGCGGCCAGTGTCACGCTGCGCCCCATCGGCATCAGTCCGCGCGCTTCACATATTCGCGCTCATACACGTCGACGACGATGCGCGTGCCGGTGACGATGTGCGGCGGCACCATGACGCGCACGCCATTGTCGAGGATGGCGGGCTTGTAGCTGGCCGATGCGGTCTGGCCCTTCACCACCGCGTCGGCCTCCACGACCGTCGCCTCGATGGTTTCGGGAAGCTGGACGCTGATCGGGCGCTCTTCATACATTTCGAGCACGACCATCATGCCGTCCTGAAGGAAGGCGGACGCGTCGCCGATCAGGTCCTGGGCCAGGTTGATCTGCTCATAGGTTTCGGTATCCATGAACACCAGCATGTCGCCTTCGGCGTAGAGATACTGGAAATCCTTGGTGTCGAGCCGAATGCGCTCGACGGTTTCGGCCGACCGGAAACGGACATTGTTCTTGCGGCCGTCGATCAGGTTCTTGAGTTCCACCTGCATATAGGCGCCGCCCTTGCCGGGCTGCGTGTGCTGGATCTTCACGGCGCGCCACAGGCTGCCGTCATACTCGATATTGTTGCCGGGACGAATCTCGACGCCGCTGATCTTCATGGGAAGAGCCTGCCTATATGTCTGAATGTGGAAAAGAGCCGGCCTCTGCGAGGCTGCGCGCGCCTTTACAGCGGGACGGGACGAAGGGCAAGGGGGCGAAGGTCAGCGTGTCGCCAGCAACGGATAGGGATTGATGGGCCTCCCGCCATACCATGGCTCGCCCGGTCGCACGGCATGGACCGCGAAGTGCAGATGCGGCGCCCCAGGGTCGGCATTGCCGGTGCTGCCCACCGTCGCGATCGGCTGTCCCCGCCGGACTGCCTGCCCCTCGCGCAGGCCCGGCGCATAGCGGTCGAGATGCGCGTAATAATAGAGGCGCCGACCGTCGCCCGATCGCTGGTAAAGGGTGCGCCCGCCTTGGTCGCTCCAGAAGATTTTTTCGACCCTGCCGTCGGCGACCGCCAGCACCGCCCTGCCCCGCGCCGCCATGATGTCGATCGCGTCATGCGGCCGGGCGCCGCCGGCGCGGGCTTGCGTGAATGTGTCGGCCAGCGCCGACGGGGGCACGCCTTCCACCGGGATCAGCAGAGCGCCATTATCGACCGGCCCCTCACCGCCGGACGCCGTTGGCGCATCCGCCGGCACGATCCGCACGCAATAGCGGGCAAAGCCGACGCATAGCAGCGCCGCCACCGCCATGCCGGACCACGACCTCGCCCTCATGCCTGGAACGTCGCCTTGACCCCGCTCTTCACCATCTGCGCCAGCCGGGCCGCGTCCCAGTTGGTCAGGCGGATGCAGCCATGGCTTTCGGTGCGGCCGATCGTCTGCGGCTCGGGCGTGCCGTGGATGCCGTAATGATCCTTGGACAGATCGATCCACACCACGCCGACCGGGCCATTGGGGCCGGGCTTGAGCACCGCCTTCTCATCCTTCGCCGAAGCGTCCCAGAAGAGGGTGGGATTATAATGAAAATCCGGATTGCGGCTGACCCCCCTGACGGTCCATTCGCCCAGCGGCAGAGGATCATGCTGCGATCCCGTCGTCACCGGAAACTGCGCGATCAGGCGCTTGTCCGCACCATAAACCTTCAGCAGTCCTTCGGACTTGTCGACGACGATCCGGTCGGCCTGTGGCTGATCCTTTGCGACACCCAGGCTGGCGAGCGTTTCACCCCATCCACGCTCGTCCCCCTCGATGCGCGCGACGGGCTGGTTGTCGACCGCGGGCACCCGGATGGTGAGGCCGGGACCGACCCTGGTGCCCGGCGGGTTCAGCGCCGTCAGCGCCTCCGGCGTGGTATGGAACCGCTCGGCCAGTTTTTCGAGCAGGTTGCGATAGGTCAGCGCGGGCAGGCTCGCCTGTTCGTTCAGCCCCTTGGGAATGCCGAAGAAGGGACCGCGCGCGAAGCCCGGCGGGATCTTCACGAGCCAGCTTGTCGGCCGCTTCTCCCCCTCCATCAACGCGATCCCGGTCTTTTCGTCATAGGCGCCCGTCACCGGCAGTCCCTGCGCCACCTGGAAGCCGCGCAACGCCGCCTTGAAGCTCATGCCGTCCTTGCCGTCGATCACGCCGGGCGAAAAGCCGCGCCGATCGAGCGCCACCTGCGCCTGGAGAACGGGGTTCGCCTGCCACGCCTTCTGTTCCGGCACGATCTCGAACGCATAGTCGCCGTTCCGGTCCGCCGGTTCAGCGACCGCCTTGCCCGGCGGCACCGCCTTGTTCGCGGGCGCGCTTTCATTGGCGTCGGTGACGGACACATTGCAGGCGCCGCACAAAAGCACGGCAAGAAGCAGAGGATTTCGCAAGGCTATTCTCTCCTGTCAGACACGGAAAGAACGCACGAGCGGGCGGAAGGCTGCGCCCCTCCGGCCTGGACTGTCAGGCGGCGCGCCAGATCGGCCACGCCTCGGCCACGACCCGCGCGGCCGACCGCAGGAACAGCAGCGCCATGGCAGAGCCGATCAGAATATCCGGCCAGGGCGAACCCAGCAGTGCGACCGCCCCGGCCGCGATCAGAACGCCGATATTGGAGATCACGTCGTTGCGCGAGCAGGCGAACGTGCTCGCCATGTTCACGTCCAGCCCGCGAAACCGCCACAGCAGGCGCAGGCAGACCAGGTTTGCGACGAGCGCGAGCGCTCCGAAGGCCAGCATCAGCGTCGATGCCGGCGGCACGCCGCTTTGCAGCCTGTCGATGACATTGGCGATGATGCCGACGCCCAGCAGCAGGATAAAACCGCCTTTCGCCAGCGCCGCCCCGGCCTTCCAGCGATCGGACCGGTCCAGCGCATAAAGGCTGAGCGCATAGACCAGCGCATCGCCCAGCATGTCGGTCGCATCGGCCATCAGCGCCGTCGATCCCGCCCAGATGCCGGCCGCAAATTCCAGGACGAACATGATGGCGTTGATCGCCAGCACCGTCACCAGCACCCGGCGCTGATCCGCCCGCCGCGCCAGCCGCTCCAGTTCACCGGCCTTGGAAGAGCAACATTGGTCCGCCATTCCCGCCTCCCCAGTGCCCCTGCCGACCCGTCAGCCGCGACCCAGCAGCGCGGCGAAGGCCGCCACACCCGCCTTGGGACCTTCGGGATGGTTCCACACCGCCCCGCTCACCGCCAGGAAATCGGCGCCCGCGGCCACCAGCGGCGCGGCATTGTTGGCGGTGATGCCGCCGATCGCGACGCAGGGCAATTCGAACAGGGTCGTCCACCAGCCCAGGATCGACGGGTCGGGGCGATGCGCCGTATCCTTGGTGGTGGTGGGGTAGAAGGCGCCGAACGCCACATAATCAGCGCCCGCCTCGCCCGCTTCCATCGCCAGATGGCGGCTGTCATGGCAGGTGACGCCGATCTGCACCCTGGGGCCCAGCAGCTTGCGCGCCGCCTTGGGATCGCCGTCGCCCTGCCCCAGATGGACGCCGTCCGCGCCCAACCGATGCGCTAGCTGCGCACTGTCGTTGATGATGAAGGCGACCTCCCGTTCCGCGCAAAGCCGCTGCAACGGTTCGGCAGCGCGGGCGATCGCGTCCTCGTCCAGCCCCTTGAGCCGCAACTGGAATGCAGCGACCCTACCCCCGTCGAAAGCAGCGGCAAGCTGGTCGACGAAGCCCTCGTCGATCGTCGGCGGGGAAATCAGGTAGAGCTGGCAGGCAGGGCGAAAGCCCTGCTCGAACTGGTCGGCGAAATGCGGGTCGAGCGCCAGTTCTTCATCGGTAAAATCGGTCATGCCCGCTTTATAGCCATTCAAGGCGATCCGCCAAGAGCGGCATGACCGGAACGGAGCGCATGGCCCTCATCCCGCTCGACCCGAGCGCCGATATGTCAGCGAAAGTGACAATGCCGGGCGAGCATCCACCCGCCCGGCATGGCTCGGTCGGTTCAGGCCGCGACCGCCTGCTTGGCGACCGAAGCACCATGGATTTCGTCGATCGCTTCGCCCAGCGACGCGTTGAATTCCTCGTCGCTCATCTGGTGGCGCAGGTCGTTCAGCAGCGCGCGGCTGAAGCTCGCGATGATCCCGCGATTCTTCGCCAGTTCGGCGCAGGCCTCGGTGCGGCTGAAGCCGCCCGACAGGGCGACGACGCGCAGCACCTTGGGATGGTCGACCAACGGATCGAACAGGCCGGCCTTGGCGGGCAGCGACAGCTTGAGCATCACCTGTTCGCCTTCGGGCAGCGCATCCAGATTCTTGAGGATTTCCTCCAGCAGGATCGCGTCGGCTTCGGCGCGCTCGGGCGACTTGATGTTCACCTCCGGCTCGATGATCGGCATCAGGCCGCCTGCCAGCACCTGCCTGCCGACCTCGAACTGCTGCGCGACGACGGCCGCGATGCCTTCGCGGTTGGCAAGGTTGACGACCGAGCGCTCCTTGGTCCCGAAAACGCCCAGCCCCTTGGCGCGCGCCAGCAGCGCGTCGAGGCCGGGATTGGGCTTCATCAGCTGGACGCCATTTTCCTCGTCCTCCAGCCCCTTGTCGATCTTGATGAAGGGCACGACGCCGCGCTCGATCAGGGCGGCGGGCGTCGGCTTGCCGTCGACCGTTCCGTCCATGGTGCGCTCGAACAGGATCGCGCCCAGCACCTTGTCGCCGGTGAAGGGCGGGGCGGTGATGACACGGCTGCGCATCGCATGGATCAGGCCGAACATTTCCTCGTCATTGGACCAGGCGCCTTCTTCGATCCCATAGCCCTTGAGCGCCTTGGGCGTCGATCCGCCGCTCTGGTCGAGCGCGGCGATGAAGCCGTTTCCGTCGGCGATCTTCTGCTTCATGGTCTGATCCAGCATCTGCACATACCTTCTCTTGGGGCACGCCCTCGCGGGGGCGTGCGAAAATGGATTTTCGGCAGACGCTCCATCATCTGCCGGCCGGGCGCGATGTTCGATCGATCACCCCCGCTCTTGGGGCTGGTAGCCAGTCCCATGGCGCACCGCAAGGGAACATCACCCGCAAATCGGCGCAACTGGACCGTCATCGCCGGCATGTCGGCGCAAAGCGCGCGCGGGCGGGCGGATCGGCACGACGTGCCGCTCGCGCGTCGATTGCGCGAAAAACCCGCCTGCCGGCCAAATGCGCCGCAATTCGACGAAACCGGCCGCCATGGGTTGAACGTCGGCCCATCGCGACCCATAGAGCCGCCATGAACAGCATTGCCATCCCCAAACCCGCAACTCTTTCGCGTTTTACCCTGCTGCTGATGGCCGTCGCCTGCGGTGCGATCGTCGCCAACCTCTATTATGCCCAGACGCTGATCGACGTGATCGGACCGGAAATCGGCCTTTCGCCGGGCGTGGCGGGGCTTGTCACCACTCTAACCCAGCTGGGCTATGGCGCAGGCCTGTTCCTGGTGGTGCCGCTCGCGGATCTGTTCGAAAACCGGCGGATCGTGCTGACGTCGATCACCGCCACCATCATCGGCTGCATCGCCATCGCCCTTTCCGATGGACCGGCCAGCTTCCTCGTCGCGTCGATCCTCACCGGCGTCGGCGCGACCGGCGCGCAAGTGCTGGTGCCCCTCGCCTCCCATCTTGCCGCACCCGAAAAGCAGGGGCGGGTCGTCGGGACCGTGATGAGTGGGCTGCTGTTCGGCATCATGCTGTCGCGTCCCATCGCCAATTTCCTGGCCGGATCGGTCGGCTGGCGCGCGACCTTCATCCTGTCCGCGGTGGTGATGGCCATGATGGGCGTCGCGCTTCGCGTCGCCTGTCCTCAGCGCAAGCCCAGGGGCGGCATGGCCTATGGCCAGGTGCTGGCGTCGACCTTCGCCCAACTCGTCAGGCATCGCGTCGTTCGGATGCGCGCCTTCTACCAGGCGGCAATGTTCGCTGCCTTCAACCTGTTCTGGACCGCCGCGCCACTCGCTCTGATCCACGAATTCGATCTGGGTCGTGGCGGTATCGGGGCATTCGCGCTGGCGGGTGCGGGCGGTGCGCTGGTCGCGCCGGTGGCCGGATGGATGGCCGACCGCCGACTGACGCGGCCGGCGTCGCTGATCGGGATGATTGGCCTCTGCCTGGGATTCCTGCTGGCGGACTGGAGCGTGGCAGCGGGCAGCCTGATCGGTTTCACCATCATGGCCGTGCTGATCGACGGCGCCGTGCAGATGAGCCAGGTGACCGGCCAGAAGCTGATTTTCTCCCTGGATCCCCATGCGCGCGGGCGGATCAATGCGGCCTATGTGACCGTGATGTTCCTGGTGGGCGCCCTCGGGTCGGTGATCGGATCGGCGACCTATGAAGCTGGCGGCTGGTCCGCGAGCGCGCTTGCGGGCGCGGCCATCGGCGGGGTCGCCACGCTGGCATTCCTGCTATTCGACCGGGGCGCCAGCCTCGCACGCTGACGCCCGGACGTACCTTCCGCTCAGCCCATCAGCGCCTTGACGCCGGGCAGGTCCTTGCCTTCCATCCATTCCAGGAAGGCGCCCCCGGCGGTCGATACGAAACTGAAATCGGCGGCCACGCCGGCATGGTTGAGCGCCGCCACCGTGTCGCCGCCACCGGCGACCGATGTCAGCTGGCCTTCCTTGGTCAGCGCCGCCGCGGTCTTCGCCAGCGCCACCGTCGCCGTGTCGAACGGCGCGATTTCGAACGCGCCAAGCGGACCATTCCACACCAGGGTGCGGCAATTTTTGAGCGCATCGCCCAGCGCCTCGACGGCGGCCGGTCCGACGTCCAGGATCATCTCGTCCTCGGCCACTTCATGCACGTTGCAGGTGCGGACCGACGGCGGATTGGCGGCAAATTCCTTTGCCACGACCACGTCATAGGGCAGGTGGATGATGCAGCCGGCCTCTTCGGCCTTGTCGAAGATCGCCTCGGCCGTCGCGCTCAGATCCTTTTCGCACAGCGACTTGCCGACATCGACGCCGCGCGCGTAGAGGAAGGTGTTGGCCATGCCGCCGCCGATGATCAGGTGATCGACCTTGGCGACCAGGTTGTTGAGCACGTCGAGCTTGGTCGAGACCTTGGCCCCGCCGACGACCGCCGCGACCGGCGTCACCGGCTCGCCCAGGGCCGCCTGCAACGCATCCAGTTCCTTCTCCATGGAGCGCCCGGCAAAGGCGGGCAGCTTGCGCGCCAGCCCCTCGGTCGAGGCATGGGCGCGGTGCGCCGCGGAGAAGGCGTCGTTGACATAGAGATCGCCGATCGCCGCCATTGCCTCGACCAGCGCCGGGTCGTTCTTTTCCTCGCCAGGGTGGAAACGGGTATTTTCCAGGATGGCGATGTCGCCGGGGCGCATCACCGCGATGCCGTCCGTCGCCGCCTCACCCTGGCAATCGGGAATGAACTGCACTTCGCGACCCAGCACGGCAGAGAGCGGTCGGGTGATCTTCGACAGCGAATATTCCGGGTTCTTCTGCCCCTTGGGACGGCCGAAATGGGCGAGGATCAGCACCTTGGCACCGCGATCGGCCAGTTCCAGCACGGTCGGCATCGCCGCGCGCAGGCGCGTGTCGTCGCTGACCGAGCCATCCTGCATCGGCACGTTCAGATCCTCGCGCACCAGCACCACCTTGCCGGTGATGTCGCCCATGTCGTCGAGTGTCTTGAACGGCTTGGCCATGATCGCTCCTGTCTTGGCAGATAAAGGTCGGTAGAAGAAAAACCCCGCCGGTTTGATCCGGCGGGGTCTCGAAAGGCTTAGAGGAACTTCGCCACGACACCCGTGGTGTCGATCATGCGGTTGGAGAAGCCCCATTCATTGTCGTACCAGCTCAGCACGCGGACCAGAGTGCCGTCGATCACGGCCGTTTCCAGGCTGTCGACGGTCGAGCTGCGCGGATCGCTGTTATAGTCGATCGACACCAAAGGCTCGTCCGAATAGCCCAGCACGCCCTTGAGCGGCCCGGATTCCGAAGCGGCCTTCAGCAGTTCGTTGACTTCCTGCACGCTCGTCGCGCGCTTGGCGTCGAACTTCAGGTCGACGACCGAGACGTTGGGGGTCGGCACGCGGACCGAAGACCCGTCCAGCTTGCCCTTCAGCGCGGGCAGAACCTCGCCCACGGCGCGGGCGGCGCCCGTGGTGGTCGGGATCATCGACAGGGCTGCGGCGCGGGCGCGGCGCATGTCCTTGTGGATCTGGTCCAGCGTGTTCTGGTCGTTGGTATAGCTGTGGATGGTGGTCATGAAACCGCGTTCGATGCCGATCGCGTCATGCAGCACCTTCGCCAGCGGCGCGAGGCAATTGGTGGTGCAGCTCGCGTTGGAGATCACCACGTCGTCGGCGGTCAGCATGTCGTGGTTGACGCCGAACACGATGGTCTTGTCCACGCCGGTGGCGGGCGCGGAGATGACCACGCGCTTGGCGCCGGCGGTCAGGTGGGCGCTGGCCTTCGCCTTGTCGGCGAAGATGCCGGTGCATTCCAGGGCGATCTCCACGCCCTGCGCCGCGTGGGGCAGCTTGGCCGGGTCGCGCTCGGCGGTCACGGCGATGCGCTTGCCGTCGATGACCAGGAAATCGCCATCGACGCTCACGTCGCCCGCCCAATTGCCATGCACCGAGTCGCGCTTGAACAGCAGGGCGTTCGCCTTGGCGTCGCCCAGGTCGTTGATGCTGACCAGTTCCAGATCATGATCGGTGCGCGAGAGGATGGCGCGCGCCACCAGGCGCCCGATGCGTCCGAAACCGTTGATTGCTACCTTCGTTGCCACTGCACTTGTCTCCCGGTTTGCGTGTGATTTTGGTTCAGGCCTTCAGCGCGGCCGCGATCTGCGGCGCGATCTTGGCCGCGGTCAGGCCGAAATGGTCGTACAGCGCTTCCGCCGGGGCCGACGCGCCGAAGCTGTCGATGCCGAAGCGCAGGCCGGCGATCCCGGTATAGCGTTCCCAGCCGAAGGTCGTGCCCGCCTCGATCGACACGCGCAGCACATGATGGGGCAGCAGCTCGTCCTTGTAGGACTGGGGCTGCGCCTCGAAATGCGCCCAGCTCGGCATCGACACGACATCGGTGCCGATGCCCTGTTCTTCCAGCGCCTTGGCGGTGGCGACCGCGATCTCGACTTCAGATCCGGTGGCGATCAGCACCACATGCCGCTCGGCGGTGGCCGCGACCAGGCGATAGGCGCCCTTCGCCGACAGGTTTTCGCTCTTTTCGGTGCGCAGCTGCGGCAGGTTCTGGCGGGTCAGCGCCAGCACCGACGGGCCGGTCGCATCCTTCAGCGCCAGTTCCCAGCACTCCGCCGTCTCGACTATATCTGCCGGGCGATAGACGTCCAGATTCGGGATCATCCGCATCGACATGACATGCTCGATCGGCTGGTGGGTCGGGCCGTCCTCACCCAGGCCGATGCTGTCATGGGTCAGGACATGGATCACGCGCTGCTGCTGGAGAGCGGCAAGCCGGATGCCCGCACGCATATAGTCGGAAAAGACCAGAAAGGTGCCGCCATAGGGGATGACGCCGCCATGCAGCGCCATGCCGTTCATGGCGCAGGCCATGCCGAATTCGCGGATGCCATAATAGACATAGCGGCCTGAATAATCGTCCTTCGTCAGCGGCCCGGTCGACTTGGTCTTGGTGTTGTTCGATCCGGTAAGGTCGGCCGAACCGCCAAGCGTTTCGGGCAGCAGGTCGTTGATCGCGCCCAGCGCCAGCTCGCTCGCCTTGCGGGTCGCGACCTTCTGCGGGTTGGCGATCAGGCTGTCGATATAGGCGGTCAGCGAGAAGTCGGCGGGCAGCTCGCCGGCCATGCGACGAGAAAATTCCGCGCCCTTCTCGTTGCTTGAGAGGCGATCCTCCCATGCGGAACGAACATCTGCCCCCTTTGCGCCGATCGCCTTCCAGGCCGCGGCGATGTCGTCAGGGATGACGAAGGGTTCAGCGGTCCAGCCCAGAAACTCGCGGGCTGCGGCGACTTCGGCCTCGCCCAGCGCGGAACCGTGGACACCCGACGTGCCGGCCTTGTTCGGCGCGCCATAGCCGATCTTGGTGGCGCAGGCGACGATCGAGGGGCGCGCATCGGCGACCGCTTCCGCCAGCGCGCGGCGCACGTCGGCGACGTCATGGCCGTCGCACGACACGACATGCCAGCCGGTGGCGGCATAGCGGGCCAGCACGTCCTCGCTGCTCGACAGGTCGACCGCACCGTCGATGGTGATCTTGTTGTCGTCCCACAGCACGATCAGGCGACCCAGGTTCAGGTGCCCCGCGAGGCCGATCGCCTCATGGTTGATGCCTTCCATCAGGCAGCCGTCGCCGGCGATCACCCAGGTGCGATGGTCGACCAGATCGTCGCCGAACTGCGCGTTCAGGTGTCGTTCCGCGATCGCCATGCCGACGGCGGTGGCCAGGCCCGATCCCAGCGGGCCGGTGGTCGCTTCCACGCCCGCCAGCTCGAAATTCTCCGGGTGGCCGGCGCAGGGGCTGTGCAACTGGCGGAAATTGGCGATGTCCTCGATTGTCGGCCGCGCATAGCCGGTCAGGTGCAGCAGCGAGTAGATCAGCATGGAGCCATGACCAGCCGACAGGACGAAACGGTCCCGGTCCGCCCATTTCGGCTGGGTCGGATCGAATTTCAGATACTCGCCGAACAGCACCGTGGCAACGTCGGCCATGCCCATCGGCATACCCGGATGGCCGCTGTTGGCGGCCTGCACGGCGTCCATGGACAGCGCCCGGATGGCGTTGGCGAGCGACTTTTCGGAAACGGTCATGGCGGGCGGGCGTCTTTCCTGAACAGGCATAGGGACGGCCCGCGCACCTGCGGGCGAGTCGAGTTGCGGCCTCCTTTGTCGCGTCAAGCCCCATGCGTCAACCATCGCAGGGGGCAAGGGCGCGCCGAACCGCCCTTTCCCGGCTTTCACGCGCGCCCGGCTTTCGCTATGGATGAGTCATGGCAAGCGAGCGCATGATGCAGGCGATCGGCACGCTGGAGCGTGCGGTCGGCCGGCTCGAACAGGATGTGGCCCGGATCGCGGCGGCTGCACGGTCCCCTTCCTCCCCCGATGTCGACGTGCCCGCCGCCCATGCGGCGCTGCGGTCGCTCGATGATCTGATCGCGGATCTGAAGGGGCGCACCGATGGCTGAAACCACGCTGCACATCGCCAGCCGCCAATATGACATAGGTTGCCGCGACGGGGACGAGCCGCACATGGCCTATCTGGCGCGGATGATCGAGGAAAAGGCGCGCCTTGCCCAGCAATCGACGCCGGGCCTCACCGAAATCCGCACCCTGCTCTTTGCCGCGCTCTTCCTGGCCGACGAACTCAACGACCTGCGGCGCGAACTGGCCGGGCGACAGGAACGGCTGGCGCTGGAGGCGGATGACGATGCGGCCGCCCGCGCGGTCGAGGCGCTGGCGCTCAGGATAGAAAAGCTGCGCGACGGGCTTGCCGCACCCGCCCCAAGCGCCTAGATTGACGGTGACGGGCACTGCGCGGCACGAGCTTTAGCGAACATCCCTGAGGCGATAATCACATCCTAGGGGGCTGTCCCTGGGCGGGCTCCGGCCCGATCTACATGGTCCCCACCTGACGTTGAGGCGTCAGAGGATCTTCCAGCAAACGACCGAGGCGGTCCCGTCACCCTTCCGCCTTCCCGCCACTTCACAAGGGCCATGATGAGCGACGAGACGCCTCCCGCCGACAAATCGACATTGCGGGGGATCGCCCGGGACCGGCGGCGCGCCTTCGTCGCCACGCTCGATCCGCTGGCGCACCGCCTCGCGTTCAAGGTTCTCCCCTCCCCCCTCGCCCGCCGCATGGCGGACGCGCGGGTGGTGGCGCTCTACATGGGGCTGGACGACGAAGCCCCCGCGCAGAGGCTGGCCGCGCAACTCCAGGTCATGGGCAAGATCGTGGCCCTTCCGCGCGTCCTCGATCGGCTGGGCAGCATGGACTTTCTCCCCTGGCGTCCCGAAGATCCGCTGCTTCCCGGTCTGTTCCGCACCAGCCACCCCGATCCGGGCGATGGCCCGGTGACGCCCGATGTCATCATCGCGCCGCTGGTCGGCTTCGACCGCGCGATGAACCGCCTTGGCCAGGGCGGCGGCTATTATGACCGCGCCTTCGCCCGCTTCGCCGATGCGCTGCGCGTGGGCATGGCCTGGTCCGCGCAGGAAATGGACGCAGTACCCGCCGATCCGTGGGATCTCCCGCTGCACGCCATCCTGACCGAGGTCGAACTGATCGAAGGACCGGACCTGTGAGCATCGACCCGCGCCATTATCATCAGCCCAGCTGGCGCAAGCCCGTCGGGATGCTCGCGATCCTCGGACTGATCGCGCTGTGGGCCGTCCTCGTCGCCAGCCTGTCCGGCCCGATCGGCGCGCTCCCGGTCTGGATGCAGACACCCCTCTACGTGGTCCTCGGCATCGTCTGGATCTGGATATTGCCGCTCCGGCGTCTGCTCGCCTGGATGGAAACGGGACGCTGGCGGCGCGGATAGTTCGTGCGCAGTTAGGCCGTGACAAGCGCGTTGCGAATCATTATCAACAATGTTGAGCTAGCGTAACGGAAGCCCGCATCTGTCCGGGCGCGCCGTCGCTGCCGGACGGAGTGCGTCGCCATGTCGATCAGGCCATCCCTGTCCCTGCCGGTTGAGCCGCTGCCAGCCCGCTTTCGCCATTCCCCATTCCTGCCGGGCGGCGCCACCCCGCCCCGGACGTCGACGCCGTTGGTGGCATGGACCCGCTGGCACAGGAGACGGTGATGGTTGCATTGAGCAAGAGGCTTTTCGCTGAGACATTGGGAACATTCTGGCTGGTGTTCGGCGGCTGCGGCAGCGCGGTGCTGGCCGCCGCCTTCCCGGATGTCGGCATCGGCCTGCTGGGCGTCAGCCTGGCGTTCGGGCTGACGGTCCTGACCATGGCCTATTCGATCGGCCATATTTCGGGTTGCCACCTCAATCCGGCGGTCACGATCGGCCTGTGGGCGGGCGGCCGCTTCCCGGTGCGCGACATCGCCCCCTATATCGTGGCACAACTGGTCGGCGCCGTGCTCGCGGCCGCGCTGCTGCTGTTCATCGCCAGCGGCCAGCCCGATTTCGCGCTTGCGGACAATGGGCTGGCGGTAAACGGCTTTGGCGCACTGTCGCCCGGCGGCTACAGCCTCGCTTCGGGTCTCGCGATCGAACTGGTGCTGACCTTCGGCTTCCTGTCGGTGATCCTGGGCGCGACCGACAGCCGTGCGCCGGCGGGCTTTGCGCCGATCGCCATCGGCCTGGCGCTGACGCTCATCCACCTCATCAGCATCCCCGTCACCAACACCTCGGTCAATCCGGCGCGCAGCACCGGCCCCGCCCTGCTCGTCGGCGGACTGGCGCTGCACCAGCTCTGGCTGTTCTGGCTCGCACCTGCCCTGGGCGCGCTCGCAGCGGGCGGCGTCTATCGCTGGCTCGCGACCGAACCACTGCCCCCGGCAGTAACGGGCGGCGATCTCTAGGGCACATGCCGGGCGGGCTGGCGCCATGCGTGGCGCTGGCCCTGCCATCTATCCTTGCATGGGGAAATGGCGCGAGTGACGGGGCTCGAACCCGCGACCTCCGGCGTGACAGGCCGGCGCTCTGACCAACTGAGCTACACCCGCGCAGGGCGTGCATCGCTTACCGGCCGGACGGCCGCCAGAGTCTGCAAATCTGGGAAAATCACCTCCCTTGGAAGGAAGGTGGCGCGAGTGACGGGGCTCGAACCCGCGACCTCCGGCGTGACAGGCCGGCACTCTAACCAACTGAGCTACACCCGCGCAGGGTGGCATCCATTCGCAACCTTTCGGCCGCCAGACGATGCGGATCTTCTACACCATTTCCACCTTCCGGTCAGGGAAAGTGGCGCGAGTGACGGGGCTCGAACCCGCGACCTCCGGCGTGACAGGCCGGCACTCTAACCAACTGAGCTACACCCGCGTTTGGTGTGGAAGCGCCGTCTATGAGCGTCCGCCGATGCTGTCAACCGTCCGCAACGTCAGTTTCCTCTTTCTCGTCATTTTCTTTCCGGCGTGGAACCGTCAACGTTCCCTGTTCGAACAGGAATCCCGCAATGTCGGGCGTTCCCGCCGCCGATACCACCGTCTGGAGGATGATGAGCAGCGGCACCGCCAGCAACGCGCCGGGCGTCCCCCACACCCAGCCCCAGAAGGTCAGCGACACGAGAATCAGCAGCGGGTTCATCGTCAGCCGCCGGCCCAGCAGCAGCGGGGTGACGACATTGGCCTCCACCAGGTGGAAACCCACCTGCAACGCAGCGGGCAGCAGCGCCATCCACACATCGTCGAACACCATCAGCCCGCCCAGCGCCAGCAGCACCGCCGCCAGCATCGGCCCGAAATAGGGGACGAAGTTCAGCAAGGCGACGATGCCGCCCCACATCAGGGGCGACGGCATTCCGATCACCCACAGCGCCACCGCGACCGCCAGCCCCAGGCACAGGTTGATGGTGGCGATGGTGATGACATAGGCCGATGTCGCGTCGACCACATTCTGGATCACACGCGCCACCGCCATCGCGCCGTCGAAACTGCCCCGGCTGTTGATGGTCCGTCGCCGCAGCTTGGTCCAGCCGGCAAGGAAGAAATAGATAATGAGCAGCGCGAACACCATCTGGATGATCGCCGATGGGGCCGATGTGGCGGCGAATTGCAGCAGCGACCGGGGCGCCTCCACTGCCGCCGTCTGCGCCGCCGCGACCGGGCCGGTGGCCAGCATCTGCACGGTTTCGTCGACGAAGCGCTGGAGATTGGCGTAAAAGTCGATCAGCGGGGCAAGGTTCGCCTGTATCTTGGGCAGGCGCTCCGGCAGGATGCGGAACCAGTCGGTCGCCGGCACGACGATCAGCACCAGCGCGGTATTGGCGACCAGCAGGAAACCGACCATCGCGATCAGCGCCGCCAGCCCCGAAGGCAGGCCGCGCCGCTCCATCCATTCGAGCAGCGGCACCAGCGCGATCGCGATCACCAGCGCGGCGGCCAGCGGCAGGAAAAATTCCGCGCCCGCGCGCAGGGCAAAGGGCAACGCCAGGATCAGGCCGATTCCCGATGTCAGCGCGATCGACGCGAGCAGGCGGTCGCGCCGCCGATTCATTTCCTGCTGGTCCGCCGGTGTCACCTGATTCTCTCGCCCTTCGCCGACATTGGATGTGCGCCGCGCGCTGCCCCGCGTCAATTTCCAAACCATCCGCCCGCGCGGAAGGAAAACAGCGGCTTAACCAAATTTTCGGGCTTGGCGGGTTAAGCGGGCGGGCGGAACGGACGACGGGGCGGACCATGAAGGCAGGGACATTGGCGGGACCGAAGGCTTGGCTGGGGGCGCTGGCCTTGCTAGGCGCGGCGATGCCGGCGATGGCGCAGCCGCCGTTGCGGCTCGACACCCAGATGTTCGTCGAGCGCGTCACGACCGATCTCAACGGCCGCCCGCGCCGCATCCTCGCCAGCGCGAACCGCCTGACGCCGGGCGACCAGCTGATCGTCCTCCTCCACTGGCGCAACGAAGGCAGCGCGCCGCTGCGCGCCGCCGCCGTCACCCGCGCCCTGCCGCGAGGAGTGGAACTCGACCTCAGCGACCCGGCCATGCAACTGTCGGTCGATGGCGGCGTGCATTGGGGGCGGCTGGACCAGCTCTGGCTACCCACGCCGCTCGGCGGCACGCGCCGCGCCGTCGCGGCGGACATCACCCATGTCCGCTGGACCCTGCCCCACGCCCCGGCGGGCCATGCGGGACGGCTGAGCTATCGCGCGACCATCCGTTGACCGGCCGCCGGCTGGTCCGGGGCGACCTCAAGCAGGACGGCGTCAGTCCACGAACAGGAAGGCGGGCGCTTCCAGCAGCTTCCTGACCGCCTGGACGAAGCTGGCCGCATCCCAGCCGTCGACCACGCGATGGTCGCAACTGATCGACAGGTTCATCAGCTTCGCCGCGACGATCTCCTTCCCCTTGAATACCGGGCGCTCGATCACCCGATTGGGACCGATGATCGCCACTTCCGGCCGGTTGATGACCGGCGTCGTGGCGATTCCGCCCAGAGGCCCAAGCGACGTCAGCGTCAGGGTGGAGCCGCTCAGTTCCTCCGACTTCGCCTTGCCGCTGCGCGCCGCGTCCGCCAGGCGACGGATCTCGCTCGCAAGCTGCCAGACATTGCGGTCCTGCGCGTCGCGTATCACCGGCACCATCAGCCCCGCATCGGTCTGCGTCGCCAGCCCCAGATGCACCGAACCATGGCGCGTCACCACGCCCGCCTCGTCATCATAGCGGGCGTTTAGCATCGGAAAGTCGGGCAGCGCCTTGCAGAGGGCGACGATCAGCAGCGGCAGCATGGTCAGCTTGGGCCGGTCCCCCCGCCCGTCATTCAACTGCTCGCGCAGCGCTTCCAGCGCGGTGACGTCGATCTCCTCGACATAGGTGAAATGCGGAATATGCCGCTTGGACGCCGCCATATTCTCCGCGATGCGCCGGCGCATCCCGATGACCTTGACCACCTCGTCCGCGCGTTTCGCGCTGCGCCCGGCAGGACGATAGCCCTGGCCGGACCCATAGAGCAGATACGCGTCCAGGTCCGCGTGACGGATGCGATCCCCAGTCGGCCTCACCTGCGCCAGGTCGACGCCCAGTTCCTTCGCCCGCATACGCACGGCGGGGGAGGCGAGGATGGGTTCGGCCTTGTCCACGCTCTCCTCCCCAACCCCGTTCGGGCTGAGCCTGTCGAAGCTCGTCCCTTCCTCTCTTGCGCCTTGCCCGGAAGAAAAGGTCGGGCGTTCGACCGGCTCAGGGCGAACGGGCTTTGCCGGCGTATCGACCGCCCCATCTCTCGCCATTGCAGCCTCGGCGACCGCTTCGCTCGGCGGAACGACATCAGGCGTACCATCGCCCGCATCCTCGACCTCGATCTCCACCAGCATCGACCCGATCGGCACCTGGTCGCCTGCCTCGCCGGCCAGGCGCACCACCGTGCCGGCCACCGGGCTTTCCATCTCCACCGTCGCCTTGTCGGTCATCATGTCGGCGATCGGCTGGTCCTCCTCGACCCGGTCGCCGACCTTGACGTGCCAGCCGACGATCTCGGCTTCCGAAATGCCTTCGCCGATGTCCGGCAGCTTGAACGTGAACAGCGCCATGACGGTTAGTCCCTCAAAATCTTGTTGATGGCTTCGCGGATGCGAACGGGTCCGGGGAAATAGGCCCATTCCAGGCTGTGCGGATAGGGCGTGTCGAAACCGGTGACGCGCTCGATCGGCGCCTCCAGATGGTAGAAGCAGCGCTCCTGCACCAGCGACAGCAGTTCCGCGCCGAAACCGCTGGTCCGCGTCGCTTCATGCACGATCAGGCAGCGGCCGGTCTTCTTCACCGACGCCTCGATCGCGCCGATGTCGAGCGGCACCAGCGTGCGCAGGTCGATGATCTCCGCGTCCACGCCCAGCGCGGTTACGCTATTCTCGACCACATGGACCATCGTGCCATAGCAGAGGATGGTCAGCGCCTCGCCCGCCCGCGCGATCCGTGCCTGGCCCAGCGGCACCCGATAATAGCCGGCCGGCACCTGCGCGTCCGGATGCCCGGCCCAGCTCTTGGCCGGCGTGTCATAATGGCCGTCGAACGGGCCGTTATAGATCCGCTTCGGCTCGAAGAAGATGGTTGGGTCATTATCCTCGATCGCCGCGATCAACAGCCCCTTGGCGTCATAGGGCGTGGACGGGATCACCGTCTTGACCCCCGACACATGGGTGAAGATGCCCTCGGGCGACTGGCTGTGGGTCTGCCCGCCGAAGATGCCGCCGCCGAAGGGGGACCGCACCGTCATCGGCGCGATGAACTCGCCCGCCGACCGATAGCGCAGCCGCGCCGCCTCGCTCACCAGCTGGTCGAGCGCGGGATAGATATAGTCGGCGAACTGGATTTCCGGCACCGGCCGCAGCCCGTAGGCGCCCATGCCCACCGCCACGCCGATGATCCCGCATTCGGTGATCGGCGTGTCGAACACCCGGTTCTTGCCATATTTCTGCTGGAGGCCCGCGGTCGCGCGGAACACGCCTCCGAAATAGCCCACATCCTCGCCCATCACGACCACGTCGGGATCGCGCTCCATCATCACGTCCAGCGCGCTGTTGATCGCCTGGATCATGGTCATCTGTTGCATATCAGTCATGACGCCATCCTTTCCGCGCCCCTGCGGGGGAGAGGATACGGAGCCTTGCCAGCTTGCTGGCTAGGCGAAGTTGGAGAGGGGGATTGGCGAAACGGCGCGCCTTGGACGCCCCCTCTCCAACCAGCGCTGGGCGGCACGCCGCCAAGCTCCGGTATCCTCTCCCCGTCGGGGAGAGGATATGGTCCCACCCCCTCACAGCCCGGCCGCCTTCCATTCATCCAGCATCTGCTGCTGCTGTTCCTTGAGGTGCCAGGGCATCTCCTCGAACACATCCTCGAACATGCTCTCCATCGGATGGTGCAGGCCGTGGCCCAATATGCCGTTCTTCTCCGCCTCCCGCGCGGCGTCGCGGACCATTTCGGCCAGTTCCCGGTCCATCGCCGCGTGGCGCTCCTCGTCCCAAATGCCAAGGCCGATGACATGCTGCTTCAGCCGCGCGATCGGATCGCCCAGCGGCCAGAGGCTGCTCTCCTCGGCCGAGCGATAGGCGGTCGGATCGTCGGAGGTGCTGTGCCCTTCGACACGATAGGTGAAATGCTCGATCAGCGTCGGCCCGGCGTTAGAGCGCGCCCGGTCGGCCGCCCAGCGCGTCGCGGCATGGACAGCCAGCACGTCATTGCCGTCGACCCGCAGGCCGGCAATGCCATAGCCGATCGCCCGCGCCGCGAAGGTTGTGGATTCGGCTCCCGCAAAACCTGAAAAACTACTGATAGCCCACTGATTATTAACAACATTCATGATGACAGGCGCACGATAGACGCTGGCGAAGGTGCAGGCCGAATGAAAGTCGCCCTCCGCCGTCGATCCCTCGCCGCACCAGGTCGCGGCGATGCGCGTGTCGCCCTTCGCCGCGCTCGCCATCGCCCAGCCGACCGCCTGCGGATATTGGGTGGTGAGGTTGCCGGAGATGGAGAAGAAGCCCGCCTCCCGCGCCGAATACATGATCGGCAGCTGGCGGCCCTTCAGCCTGTCGCCCTTGTTGGAATAAATCTGGTTCATCATGTCGACGATGGGCCAGTCGCGCGCGATCAATATGCCTTGCTGGCGATAGCTGGGAAAGCACATGTCGTCGCGCGACAGCGCCAGCGCCGCGCCGATCGACACCGCCTCCTCGCCGGTCGACTTCATGTAGAAACTGGTCTTGCCCTGCCGCTGCGCCCGGAACATCCGCGCATCGAACGCGCGGGTCAGCGCCATGGCGCGCAACATCCTCAGCAGGGCTTCGGGTGGCAGCTTGGGGTTCCACGGGCCGACCGCCTCCCCCTGCTCGTCCAGCACGCGGATCAGGCCATAGGCCATGTCCCGCATGTCGGCGGGCTGGGCCGCCTCGTCCGGGCGCGGCTGCGCGCCGGCCGCCGGAATCTCGAAATGGGTGAAGTCCGCGCTCTCGCCCGGCCGCGCGGGCGGCTCGGGCACATGCAGGCGCAGACGCGGCAGGTTGCGCCCCGCCTGCCCTTCAGTGCCCGCGATTCCATCGGGATCGCTCATCCTGCCTCCTATGGTGCATTGCAATAATATTGCTTGATGCAGATATTATATTTCAACGCCGCAAAAGGCAAGCCTTCCTGTCCCAATTTTCCTTTTCAGCTGTCCGGGTCGCTGTCGGGATCAGACGGCGACCGGCGCTGAAATATGGGCCTGCGGCGCATAATCGAGCACGTCGAAATCCTCGATTCGATAATCGAAAATACCCGAAGGCCGCCGATTGATCCGCAATTTCGGCGCGCCCGACGGAACCCGGTCCATCTGTTCCTCCACCAGACCGGCATGGTTCAGGTAGAGATGCACGTCGCCGCCCTGCCAGACGACCTCGCCCGGCTCCAGATCGCATTGCTGCGCCAGCATCCGGGTGATCATCGACAGGCCGAAGATATTGAAGGCAAAGCCCAATCCCAGGTCGCAGCTGCGCTGGAACAGCAGGCCGTTGAGCTTCCCGTTCGATACCTGGAACTGATAGGTCATGTGACAGGGCGGCAACGCCATCCGCGCCACCTCGGCCACATTCCATCCGGTGAAGAGCAGGCGGCGCGACCCCGGCGTCGTGCGAATCGCCTCGACCAGGTCGGCGATCTGGTTGTGCCCCTTCTCCGCCCGGCGATAGAGCCCATCGCCCGCCGGCTCGTAGCGCGGCCAGTTCACCCATTGCGCGCCATAGACCGGGCCAAGGTCGCCCCACTGCCGCGCAAAATCCTCGTCCGCGATGATTCGCGCCTCGAACGCATCGCGATCGATCGCCTCGCCCGTCGCCCGGCGATAGGCGTCGAGCGGCCAGTCGGTCCAGATATGCACCCCCTGCCGCACCAGGTCGCGAATATTGGTGTCGCCGCTCAGGAACCACAGCATCTCGCGCGCCGCGACCTTCCAGTAGACCCGCTTGGTCGTCAGCAGCGGCACCGCATCGTCCGCCAGCGAGAATCGCATCGTCGCCCCCAGCACGGACCGGGTACCCACACCGGTCCGGTCCACCCGCTCGTCGCCATGGAGCCAGACATGCCGCATCAGATCCAGATATTGCTGCTCATAATGGGGCGCGGCGACGGAAGGCATGTCGGTCAAGGCAAAGTCCTGCGGAAATGAGTCTGGTCGCCCCGGCTGTAACCCAGCCAGTGGGGGGACGCCAATCTCGTCGTCATAATGGAGCGATCAGCTCGCACTTCGCACCGGAACGGACGGGCTTGCCCCTCCCCGGCGGCCGGAGGGTCGCGCAGGATCGGCCCATGGGTGCCGACGCCGGATTGATGCTCGCGATTCTCGATCAGGACTGGCGGCCGCGCCGCCTCCTCCCATTGCGCGCGGACTGGAGCTTGCTCGTCCGGCATGTCCTCGCCGAAGATGGCAAATGGCTCGCCGTGCTCCAGCAGCGTCCACCGCATGACACGCCGCTGCCGCGCGCGACCGACATCCGCCTGACCCGCGCGCTCGCCCGCAGTCTCCGGCCGCTCGACCTGCGTCTCGCCGACCATGTCATCCGCGCCGGCCCCACCCGTTTCAGCTTCCGCGGCGCGGGCCTGCTCTGACCTGTGCAAAAAAAGCGTCATTGCCGCTTGCCAGCCCGGAAAGCCCTCTCTATAGGCGCACTCCTGCCTTACGGGGCCGCCCACAAAGCGGTCTCGGCATCGGTCGGGGAATAGCTCAGCCTGGTAGAGCACTGTCTTCGGGAGGCAGGGGCCGGAGGTTCGAATCCTCTTTCCCCGACCACATTCTTCACATGAAATAAAGCGATTTATCAGCGGGTTGGCACAATGCCAGGCCCGCCGATTTCACATGTCCGCGCGACGCGCATGGCCAATGTTTTTCGACAGATGTCATCTGTCGAAAGCCTGGGAACGACATGCTGCACATTCGTAAAAGATGTTTGACCCCGCCCGCCCCGGCGGCAATGATCCGCCATATCAAGCCGATAGTGCCACCGATCGCATATCAGGCTCAATCCGACCCGCATCATGCGGGCTTTGGCAGGTGGGAGACACATCTTGCATAGACGCGATTTTCTGGCCTTCGGGGCCATGGGCGTGGGCGGCCTCGTCCTGCCCGCCATGTTCGGCAAGGCCATTGCCGCCGAGGAGCTGACCAGCGCCATCGACGTGGCGGTGAAGAAGGCGCTGGCCGACGCCGCGATGAACGCCGCCAAAAGCGCCGGCGCCAGCTATTGCGACGTGCGCGTCGGCCGTTACCTGCGCCAGTTCGTCATCACCCGCGAACGCAATGTCGAAAATATCGTCAACACCGAATCGTCCGGCGTCGGCATCCGCGTGCTGGCCAACGGCGCCTGGGGCTTCGCCGCCACCAACGAGATGACCACCGACGCCGTGGCGAAGGCCGCGCAACAGGCCGTCGCGATCGCCAGGGCGAACGCCCCGGCCCAGACCGCACCGGTCCAGCTCGCCCCGACGAAGGGCGTGGGCGAAATCAGCTGGAAGACGCCGATCGTCAAGAACAGCATGGCCGTGCCGATCAAGGACAAGGTCGAACTGCTGACCAGCGTCAACGCCGCCGCCATGGATGCCGGCGCCAGCTTCATCCGCTCGATCCTGTTCCTGGTGAATGAGCAGAAATATTTTGCCAGCACCGACGGCAGCTATATCGACCAGGATGTTCACCGCATCTGGGCGCCGATGGAAGTCACCGCCGTCGACAAGGCCAGCGGCAAGTTCCGCACGCGCGAGGGCCTGTCCGCCCCGATGGGTCTTGGCTTCGAATATCTGGACGGCGCCGCATCGGGCAAGACCGTCCTGCCCAACGGCGTCACCGTCTATGGCAACAGCTACGACATGAAGGAGGACGCGATCGCCGCCGCCAGGCAGGCGCAGGCGAAGATCAAGGCCCCCTCGGTCAAGCCGGGCAAGTACGACCTCGTGCTCGACCCGTCGCACACCTGGCTCACCATCCACGAATCGGTCGGCCATCCGCTCGAACTGGACCGCGTGCTGGGCTACGAAGCCAATTATGCCGGCACCAGCTTCGCCACCATGGACAAGCTGGAAAGCCGGTTCCAATATGGTAGCCAGCAAGTAAACATCGTCGCCGACAAGACCCAGCCGGGCAGTCTTGGCGCGGTCGCCTATGACGATGAAGGCATCAAGACCAAGAAGTGGGATCTGATCCGCGACGGCAAGCTCGTCGGCTATCAGGCGATCCGGGACCAGGCCCATATCGAGGGCAAGAAGGAATCGGACGGCTGCGCCTATGCCGACAGCTGGTCCAACGTCCAGTTCCAGCGCATGGCCAACGTCTCCCTTGAACCGGGCAAGGCGAAGAAGAGCGTCGCGGACATGATCGCGGGTGTCGAGGACGGCATCTACATCATCGGCGACGGCAGCTTCTCGATCGACCAGCAGCGCTACAACGCCCAGTTCGGCGGCCAGCTCTTCTACGAGATCAAGAACGGCAAGATCACCCAGCAGATCGAGGACGTCGCCTACCAGATCCGCACGCCGGAATTCTGGAACGCCTGCGTCGGCGTCTGCGACGCCAGCGACTATCGCCTTGGCGGCTCCTTCTTCGACGGCAAGGGCCAGCCCGCGCAGGTCTCCGCCGTATCGCACGGTTCCTCGACCGCGCGTTTCAACGGCATCAACGTCATCAACACCGCGCGTTCGCTCGGCTGACGCTCACGGGAGAGAATAAATGAGCATCCTTACCGAAGCGCAGGCCAAGGCCATCCTGACCAGGGTCGTCGCCCTGTCCAAGGCCGACGAATGCACCGCCACACTGACCGGCAAGATTCAGGGCAATATCCGCTTCGCCCGCAACAATGTGTCCACCGCCGGCCAGACCGACGACATCGAGCTGGCCGTGCAGGTCGCCTATGGCAAGAAGGTCGGCACCGCGACCATCAACCAGTTCGACGACGCCGCACTGGAACGTGTCGTCCGCCGGGCCGAAACGCTGGCGCAACTGGCGCCGGACAATCCGGAATTCATGCCGGCGGTCGAAAAGCAGGCCTACAAGCCCAGCCCGACCTTCGCGCAGGCCACCGCCGACATCACGCCCGCCTATCGCGCGCAGGTCGCCGCCACCTCGATCAATGCCTGCAAGGCGCAGAAGCTGATCGCGGCCGGCTATCTGGAAGATGGCCAGAGCTTCAAGGCCATCGCCAACAGCAAGGGCAATTTCGGCTATCAGCGCTCGACCGTGCTCGACTATACCTGCACCGTCCGGACCGAGGACGGGCGCGGCTCCGGCTGGGTCGGCACCGACACGCAGGACGCCACTCGCTTCAAGGTCGACAGCGACATCCAGATCGCGATGCGCAAGGCGTCGGCCTCGTCCGAAGCCAAGGCGCTGGAGCCGGGCAAATATACGGTGATCCTGGAACCGATGGCGGCCGCCGGCCTGATCGGCTTCATGTTCTACTTCTTCGGCGCGCGCGAAGCCGACGAAGGCCGCAGCTTCCTGTCCAAGAAGGGCGGCGGCAACAAGCTGGGCGAACAGGTGTTCGGCCCGCAGGTCAATTTCTACACCGACCCCTGGGACCCGGTCGCGCCGTGCGAGCCGTGGGACGAGGACGGCCTTGCCCGCCAGCGCATGGACATGGTGAAGGACGGCAAGGTCGTGAACCTCAACTATAGCCGCTACTGGGCGCAAAAGCAGGGCAAGCCCGCCGCCGGCCAGATGGGCAATATCCTGATGACGGGCGGCACCAAGTCGACCGCCGACCTCGTCCGCTCCACCGAGCGCGGCGTGCTCGTCACCCGCACCTGGTATATCCGCATGGTCGACCCGCAGACGGTGCTGCTGACGGGCCTGACCCGCGATGGCACTTTCTATGTCGAAAACGGGCAGATCAAATATCCCATCAAGAACTTCCGGTTCAACGAAAGCCCGGTCATCATGCTCAACAATGTCGAGGAACTGGGCCGTCCGGTCCGCGTGCCGCCGGACGAAGTGTCGATGAACATCGTCGTCCCGCCGATGAAGCTGCGCGACTTCACCTTCACCTCGCTCTCCGACGCGGTGTGATCCTGCCCCGGCCACTATTCTCTTCCGTCATCCCCGCGAAAGCGGGGATCCATCTCCCGCGCTATTCCCTTGCGAAAGGTCAGGAGATGGCTTCCCGCCCTTATGGGAATGACGGTGGGTGTGTCGTGGTCGTGGCTGCTCCATCTCGTCTCCCATGACCCGCAGCGAGTTCCTCCGGTTGATGGCAGGCGGCCTGGCCAGCACCTTGCTGGCCCGCCCGCTTGCTGCTGCCGGGGGCTACGACTTCTGGTTCACGCGCCTGCGCTACGACAGTGGCGACTGGGACGTGGACCAGCGCACGCCGTCCAACGTCATCACCGCGCTGATCGACTACACGACCCTGCGCGTCGACCCGAAGGAGCATGTCGTCCCGCTGGCGGACCCCAGGATGCTCACCGCGCCCTTCTGCTATCTGGCCGGGCACAAGCTGGTGGAATTTTCGCCCGCAGAGCGTCGCAATTTCGAACGCTATGTCCGCAATGGCGGCTTCGTCATGGTGGACGATTGCAACCATGACATAGACGGCCTCTTCGCCCGCTCGTTCGAGGCGCAGATGGCCAGGATTTTCGGACCGAAGGCGTTGAAGGAACTGCCGAAAAGCCACGGCCTCTACCGCAGCTTCTTCAAGTTCGACGGCCCGCCCAACACGGGCCTCGAACTCAACGGCTGGGGCGACGATCTCGTCCACGACTATCTCAAGGGCATAGAGGTGAACGGGCGGCTGGGCATTCTCTACAGCAACAAGGATTATGGCTGCGAGTGGGACTATGACTGGCGCAACAAGCGCTTCCTGGCCGAGGATAATACCAGGTTCGCGGTCAATATCGTGATGTACGCGCTGTCGGTGTGATGCCCCCCGCTCGCCTTTTTCCGCCTTTCGTCCAGCAAGGGACATGACATGACCGACCTCACCGAAGCCGAAATCCAGACCCGCCTTGGCGCGCTGACCCAATTGCGCGCCGCGATCGGCCAGGTGATCGTCGGGCAGGGCGAAGTCGTGGAGCAACTGCTGATCGGCCTCCTCGCCGGCGGCCATTGCCTGCTCGAAGGTGTGCCCGGCCTCGGCAAGACGCTCCTCGTCCGCTCGCTGGGCGAAGCGCTCAAGCTTGACTTCCGCCGCGTCCAGTTCACGCCCGACCTGATGCCCAGCGACATTCTCGGCACCGAACTGCTGGAGGAGGATCATGGCACCGGCCATCGCAGCTTCCGGTTCCAGCAAGGGCCGGTCTTCACCAACCTGCTGCTGGCCGACGAACTCAACCGCACCCCGCCCAAGACGCAGGCGGCGTTGCTGGAGGCGATGCAGGAAAAAACGGTCAGCTATGCCGGCGTCACCCATGTCCTGCCCAAGCCCTTCTTCGTGCTGGCGACGCAGAACCCGCTGGAGCAGGCCGGCACCTACCCCCTGCCCGAAGCCCAGCTCGACCGCTTCCTCCTCCACATCCGCGTCGATTACCCGACCGAGGCGGAGGAGCGCGCCATCCTCGCCCAGACCACCGCCTCCAAGCCCGCCGCCGTCCCGGCCGTGATGCAGGGGGAGGAAGTGCAGGCGCTCCAGACCCTCGTGCGCGACGTGCATTTCAGCGACGACCTGCTCGACTGGGTGACGCGCATCGTCCGCACCAGCCGCCCCGGCGAGGGCGCGCCGGACGACATCCGCAAATATGTGAAATGGGGCGCCGGTCCCCGCGCCGGCCAGTCGCTGATCCTGGCGTCCAAGGCGCGCGCCCTGCTCCACGGCCGCCTCGCCGCCACGCGCGAGGATATCGCCGCGCTCGCCGTCCCGGTCATGCGCCACCGCCTGCTCCTCTCCTTCGCTGCCGAGGCGGAAGGCCGCAGCGCCGATGACGTGGTCGCCGCCCTGGTCCGCGCCGTCCCGCTCGCCTGATACTTCCGCCATGGCCGACCTCCTCCCCCCTGATGTGCGCAGCCGCCTTCGCGGCCTGCGCCTCGTCACGCGCCGGGCGGTGGGGTCGCATGGCATCGGCCTGCACCAGAGCCACAGCCGGGGCGCGGGCCTCGAATTCGCGCAATATCGCGCCTATGAACCCGGCGACGAACTGCGCCAGATCGACTGGAAGCTCTACGCCCGCTCCGACAAATTCTTCGTGCGGGAGGCCGAGCGCGAAAGTCCCGTCGCTGTCTGGATATTGATCGACGCCAGCGCCTCCATGGGCCAGTGCGACCCCAGCCGCCCCGATTACAGCCGCCTCGACGCGGCAAAAGCGATCGCCGCCGCCATCGCCGAACTGGCGATGAAGCAGGGCGACCGCTTCGGTTTCATGGCGCTGGGCGACGCAGGCCTTGCTTTGCTGCCCCCTGCCACCGGCCTGCGCCAGCGCGACCGGCTGCTGCTCGAACTGCTGAACGTCCACGCGGCACGCGGCTTCGCCCCGGAAAGCCAGCTAGGCCCGGTCTGGGAACGGATCGGCGCGCACGACCTCGTCATCCTGCTCAGCGACTGTTTCGACGAAGGCGCGGTCGCGCTGGCGGAAAAGCTGGCCGCCGCCGGGCGCGAGACATTGGTGGTCGAGATGCTGACCGTCGCGGAACGGGATTTCCCCTTCGACGGCGGCTATCGCTTCCGCGATCCCGAAACCGGCGAGGAACTGCTGGCCGATGGCGCAGCCCTGCGCGCCGAATTCCTCGCCCGCTTCGCGCAGGCGCGCGACACGCTCCACGCCCGGCTCGACGCGATCGGCATCCGCCATGCGTCGCATATTCTGGACGAGCCCGTCGACCTGCCCCTCCGCCGCCTGTTCGCGGCCCATGGCGCAGCGGAATATCAATGAGCATGGGCCTGTTGTTCCCCGCCGCGCTGGCCGCGCTCGCGGCCCTGCTGGTGCCGCTCATCATCCATATCGCGCGGAAAAGCGAGCAGCAGCCGACCGACTTCGCCGGCCTGCGCTGGCTGCGCGCCCGGCCGAAGCCGCGCTCGCGCCTGCGCTTCGACGAATGGCCGCTGCTGCTGCTCCGCCTCGCGCTGCTGGCGCTCGCCGCGCTGTGGCTGGCCCAGCCCGTCCTGCTGGGCACTGGTGACAAGGACCCCTATGTCGCGGTGATCCCCGGCGCGCGGGTCGATCCCGCCCGCATCGGCGATGCCCGCGCCCACTGGCTGGCGCCCGGCTTCCCGAACATCGACCAAGCCCCACCGACAGGCCCGCTGGCCATCGCCAGCCTCGTCCGCCAGCTCGACGCCGAACTCCCGGCCAACACGCCGCTGACTATCGTCACGCCCACGATCATCGAAGGTGCCGACGCCGACCGCCTCCGCCTCTCGCGCAGGGTGACATGGCAAGTTCAGCCCGGCGCCATGCCCGCGCCCCGGACAGCACCGATTCCGGCGCCGCGCATCGCCATCAGGGCCGACACCGCCCATGCCGGCGGCCTGCTCTATCTCCTGGCCGCCGCCCAGTCATGGCAACCGCCCGGCAAGCCAGCCGCCCTCGACAGCGGCCCGCTCACCGCCCCAATGCCGCCCATCGACCAGCCGCTCTTCTGGATGAGCAGCGGCACCCTGCCCGACGCCGTCACCCGATGGGTCGACGGCGGCGGACAGGCGATCCTCGCCGCCGACATGCGGATGCCGCCGGGCGAAACCGTCCCCATCTGGCGCGACGATCAGGGCCAGGTGCTGGCCCACGCCCGGCCCATGGGCAAGGGCCGTCTGATCCGCCTGACCCGTCCCCTCGTCGCATCGCAGATCCCGCTCCTGCTGGAGGCCGATTTCCCGACCCGTCTCCGCGCGCTCATCACCGCGCAGCCGACTCCCTCCCGCGTCGCCGCCGCCGACTATGCCCCGCTCACGGGCGGCCGCGCCCCCGACCAGCCGCCCCGGCCGCTCCGTCCCATGCTCGCCGTCCTGGTCGCCCTGCTGCTCCTCGCCGAACGCTGGCTCGCCACCCGCCGCAGCCGGAGCATCGCGCCATGAGCGACCTGTTCGTCCAGTGGATCGCGCCCGCTCGCCGTCGCCGCGTCGCCGACACGCTGGCGCTGGCGTTGCCGCCGCTGCTCGCCGCCACGGCGATCGGCTGGCGCTTCTTCGGCCCGATCGCGGCCACCGCTGCCGCGCTGCTCGGCATCGGCATCGCCCTCCTCATCGCCCGGCAGCGCGCCGCGCTCCACGACCTGCCCTGGCTGGTCCGCAGTCTCGACACCGCGCGCCCGGACCTTGAGGACAGCAGCGCCCTCCTCTTCGGCGGCGACGCGCCCCTCTCCCCGCTCCAGTCGCTCCAGCGCCGCCGCATCGCCGCCCGGCTCGACCAGGGCGGCCCCCAAGACCTCGTTCCCCCCTGGTCGACGCGCACGCTCCTGATCCTCGGCCTCACCGCCGCCGCGCTGATCGCCGCCGCCCTGCTCTGGCCCCGCGCCGGTGAAGGCCCGCCCGCTCTCGCCCCCAGCAGCGAAGGCCTGCCCGCCCGCCCCGGCATCCCCCGCCTCGTCGCCCAGAATCTGCGCATTCTCCCCCCCGCCTATACCGGCCTGCCGGTCCGCGACTCCGCCACGCTCGACGCCCGCGTGCCGCAGGGATCGCGCCTCGAATGGACGCTCCGCTTCGATCCGCAGGCGACCGCGCCCCGGCTGCTCATGCTCGGCGGCCAGCCCCTCGCGCTGCGCCGTGACGGCGCCAACTGGATCGCCAGCCGCACCGCCGACGCCGCCTTCCTCTACCGCGTCGATCCCGCCGCCGGGCGCGGCCCCACCCCGCCGCTGCACCGGATCGACGCCGTCGCCGACGCGCCGCCGCAGGTGAAGGCCCTGACCGACAGCCTCACCCTGGTCAGGCCCGGCCAGCACGGCTGGTCCCCGGCCTTTGCCGCCACCGACGATTATGGCGTCGCCACCACCGCCCGGCTGCGCGTGACGCTGGCGATCGGGGAGGGCGAAAATGTCAGCTTTTCCGAACGCGAAATCCCCGTCGGCGGCACAGGCCCGGCCCGCGACCGCCGCTTCGCCCCGCGCCTCGACTTCGCCAGCTTCGGCTTTGCCGCGGGCGGCGACATGGTCGTGCAACTCATCATCCGCGACAATCGCAGCCCGTCGCCGCAGGAAGCGCGCGGCCCCAGCCTGATCCTGCGCTGGCCGTCCCCGAAACAACCCGAAAGCAGCGGCCTCACCGGCATGGTCAACACCACCCTGCCCGCCTATTTCCGCAGCCAGCGCCAGATCATCATCGACATCGAAAAGCTGCTCAAGCAACGGCGCGCCCTCGCGCCCGACCGCTACCTCGCCCGCTCCGCCGCGATCGGCGGCGACCAGCAGATATTGCGCGGCCGCTACAGCCAGTTTCTCGGCGGCGAAAGCGAAGGCCAGCCCGAACTCCCCACCTCGGATGCGGAGGCGCACAGCGACAATGACGGGCACGACCATGGCCCGCCGCCATCGTCGCCCAATGTCTTCGGCGAGAAGGAGGATGTGCTCGCCGAATTCGGCCATCCGCACGACGAAAGCCCCGCCTCCAGCCTCGATCCCGAAACCCGCGCCATCCTGAAACAGGCGGTGGACGAAATGTGGCAGTCCGAACGGGAGCTCAAGACCGGCCATCCCGACGCCGCGCTGCCCTTTGCCTACCGGGCGCTGCGCTTCATCAAGGAGGTGCAGCAGGCGACCCGCATCTTCCTCTCGCGCGTCGGGCCGGAACTGCCGCCGATCGACGCGGGCCGCCGCATGACCGGCAAGCGTGAGGGGCTGGCCAGCCGCCAGCTGGAACTCACCCCCGTCGAACGGCAGGATGGCCCCGCCGCCGCTGCCTGGCGCGCGCTGGGCGCCGGACCGGACGCGATTCGGGGACCGATCAATCTCGGACCGCTGGACGCCTGGGTCCGCGCCAACACCGCCCGCCTGCCCGATGCGCTGACGCTCAGCGGCGTGATCGACGCCGTGCGCCGCGACCCCGCCTGCGCCTCCTGCCGCGCGAAGCTCCGCGCTCAGCTCTGGACCGCGATGGAACGCCCGCTCGGCCAGCCTGCCCGCCGCCGCCCGGCCGACGGCCCCGGCACCCGCTATCTCCGCGCGATCGGGGGAGGCGGATCATGACCACGCCCATGCCCATGCCGGCGATCGTCGCCGCCATCCTTGCCCTCGCCGTCCTGCTGGCCGCGATCCGCCTGACCCTCTGGCACCGGGCGGCGGTCGAGCAGGGATCGCCCCTCCGCCTGGCGCTGCTCCTGCTGCTCCAGCCGGTCTGCGCCGGGCTGCTCTTTTTCGCGCTTTTCCCACCCGCCACCAGCGGCGGCAGCGGCGCCCTGCGCATCGCCACCGCCGGAACGCCGCGCCTCGCCGCCGCCGGCGCGCCCCTCATCGTCCTGCCCGAGGCAGGCGCTATCCTCGGCGAAGCCGCGCCCGACCTCGCCACCGCGCTGCGCCGCCACCCCGCCGCTGGCACGATCGAGATCGTCGGTCGGGGATTGACGCCCCGCGACATCGAAGCCGCACGCACGGTCGCCCTCCGCTTCGATCCGCCCCCGCCGCCCAGGGGCATCATCCACCTCTCCCCACCTGCGTCGACCGCACCGGGCGCGACCTTCACCACCGGCGCGACGCTCGCCGGCCTGCCCGAGGCCACCGTCCAATTGCTCGACCCAGCCGGCCGCGTGACCGACAGCGCCACGCCCGACCGCGACGGCCATGTCACCCTCACCGGCACCGCCCGCAGCGCCGGCGCCGCCGACTTCACCCTGCGCGTGCGCGACGACGGCCGGATGATCGAACAGGCCAGCGTCCCCGTCCTCACGCAGGACAGCGCCCGGCCGCGCCTGCTGATCCTCGCCGGCGCGCCCGGACCGGAAGTCAAATATCTGCGCCGCTGGGCGACCGACACGGGCTTTGCCGTCACCAGCCAAATGAGCGCGGGCGGCGGCGTCCAGCTCGGCGACGCCCCCGTCGCTATCGACGGCGCCAGCCTGCGCCGCTTCGACGCCGTGCTGATCGACGATCGCAGCTGGGCCGCATTGGGCGGCGCGCGCAACGCCCTGCTCGGCGCGGTGCGCGACGGCCTCGGCCTCATCCTGCGCGCCGGCGGCCCGCTCGACGGTGCGACCCGCAACCAGTGGCAAGCGCTGGGCTTCGCGCTCCAGGGCGGTAACGACCTCGCCCCGCTCGCCTTGCCCAAGCCGCCCGCCGCCACCATAGCCCGCACCCGGCAGGGCATAGCCTATGCCGACCGCCCCGAAGACATGGCGTTCCCCGACGAATTGCTCCCCGAAGTCACCCGCCTCGCCGCTGCACCCACGGGCCGCGACGCCGTTCCGCTGCTTCGGGACGCCGGCGGCGCCCCGCTCGCCGCATGGCGCGCGCTCGGGACGGGGCGGATCGCACTTTTTACCGGCATCGACAGCTATGCGCTCATCCTCACCGGGCACCAGCCGCTCCATGATCTATGGTGGCGCAGCCTGCTCGGCGCGGTCGCCCGCCCCGCGCCCGCGCCCGCAATGATCGACGGCATCCATTGGGCAGGCGAGCGCATGGCGCTGTGCGGCCTTGCCGGAAACGCGCAGGTCGACCGCCCCGATGGCAGCCACGCGCGGCTGATCCCGGTGAACGGCTGCGCCGCCTTCTGGCCGGAAAGCGCCGGCTGGCACGTCCTGCGCGGCAAGGACGGCGCCGTCCCCTTCCACGTCCAACCCGCCCAGGCCCTGCCAGCGATGCGCGCCACCCGCGACCGCGCCGCCACGCTCATGCTGCGCGGCAACGCCCCGGCACCGGGTTCGGACGAACCCCGCCACGGCCCCGCCTGGCCTTGGCTGCTGGCATGGCTCGCCGCCAGCGCCCTGCTCTGGTGGCTGGAACGCAGCCGGATCGGCCGCCGTCAGTCCGCCCGATAGGCCATGTAGAAATCGCGCAGCGCCCGCGCGTCGTGCAGGGCGTTGTGCGGCACCCGGCTGTTCGCCGCCGCGCTGAATCCCGCCGCGTTGATCAGTTCCAGCCGCAAGCCGAAATCGACCCCGGCCATCTGCCCCGGCCCCTTCACCAGCAGAGCGCAGAAATGAGCCAGATCCTCGGGCCAGTCGGCGATGATGACGGGATCGGAATCGCCCGCCAGATAGGCGGCGACCATGTCGGCGCCTTCCTCGCGCCCCAGTTCATGGTCGATCCCCGGCGGCACATGGCGCAGATAGGGGATGACGTTGGCCGACACCCATGTCTCGATCTGGTCCGGCAGGGGCAGCGAAAAATAGAGTTCCTGGTCCCCGTCCTCGGGCACCAGCGCCACGCTGATCAGCGTCCCGCCAAAGCCGTTGAATTCGGTGTCGAGAAAATAGCGCATGGGGAAGAAGGCTGCCTGTCCAGATTCGGGTCGCGGTCGGCGGGCCGATAGCATCCGCCGGACGGATCGGCCATGTGGCGACCGACGCGCGCGACCGCCTGTAGCATTTGCGCGACGGAAGCCAAGCTGCCATGCGCCACAGGCCGATCGTTTATGTAAGAAGGGGCCGTATGACGCCGCGCGAATATCTGGGGTCCGCCGCCGTGCCGGGTGGGCAGGAACTGAAACTCTACCGGCGTGGCGGCGACTATATGATCGTCCTCGACCGCAATGAATTGATGAGCAGCCGGATGAGTGGCTCGGAAAAGCAGCTCGCGCTCATGACGATCGAGCGGCTGAAGGGGCGCACCGCGCCGCATCTGCTGATCGGCGGCTATGGCATGGGATTCACCCTGCGCGCGGCGCTAGGCGCGCTCGACGCATCCGCGCAGATCACGGTCGCCGAACTGGTGCCCGAAATCATCGAATGGGCGCGCGGTCCGATGACGGACCTTGCCGCCGGCTGCCTCGACGACCCGCGCGTGCGCCTCGTCCTCGACGATGTCGTCAACGTGATCGCCGCAGGCCATGGCAGCTATGACGCGATCCTGCTCGACGTCGACAATGGCCCCGACGGCCTCACCGCCGCCGCCAATGACCGGCTCTACAATGGCAAGGGACTGGAGGCCGCGCGCACGGCATTGAAGCCCGGCGGCATCCTCGCCGTCTGGTCCGCCGGCTCCGACGATGCCTTCACCCGCCGCCTGCGCAGCGCCGGCTTCCTCGTGGAGGAGGTCGCCGTGCGTGCCCGCGACAATGGCAAGGGGCCGCGCCATGTCATCTGGTTTGCACAAAAGCGCTGAACATGCTGCACTGCGATATAGCGCCCGTCCGGGTGCTGTGAGATTTCAACCGACACGTTTTCTCAAAAGGATGCCGGAGTGATCCAGACCGTAACCACCACCCCCTTCACCGACCAGAAGCCCGGCACCTCCGGCCTGCGCAAGAAGGTGCGGGTCTTCGCCCAGCCCCATTATGCGGAAAATTTCGTCCAGTCGGTGTTCGACAGCCTGGAGGGGTTCGCGGGCCAGACACTGGTGGTGGGCGGCGACGGCCGTTATCTCAACCGCGAAGTCATCCAGACGGTGCTGAAGATGGCAGCCGCCAACGGCTTCGGCCGGGTGCTGGTGGGCCGGGGCGGCATTCTCTCCACCCCCGCCGCCTCGCACCTCATTCGCGCGTCGGGCGCGTTCGGCGGCCTCGTGCTCTCGGCCAGCCACAATCCCGGCGGCCCGGACGAGGATTTCGGCATCAAATATAATATCGGCAATGGCGGCCCGGCGCCCGAAAAGGTGACGGACGCGATCAACGCCCGCACGCTGACGATCGACAGCTACCAGATTCTCGACGCCGCCGATGTCGATATCGACAGCATCGGCTCCAGCCGGCTCGGCGACATGACCGTCGAAGTGGTCGATCCGGTCGCTCTCTATGCCGACCTCATGGAAAGCCTGTTCGACTTCGCTGCCATCCGCGCGCTGATCGCGGACGGCTTTACCCTCGCCTTCGACAGCATGAGCGCCGTCACCGGTCCCTATGCGGTAGAGATTTTCGAGCAGCGCCTCGGCGCGCCCGCCGGCACGGTGATGAACGGCACGCCGCTCCCCGATTTCGGCCATCATCATCCCGATCCCAATCTCGTCCACGCAAAGGCGCTCCATGATCGGCTGATGGCCCCCGACGCGCCCGATTTCGGTGCAGCGTCGGACGGCGATGGCGACCGCAACCTCATCATCGGCCGCCATTGCTATGTGACACCCTCGGACTCGCTGGCGGTGCTGGCGGCCAACGCCCATCTCGCGCCCGGCTATGCGCGGGGCCTGAAGGGCATCGCCCGCTCCATGCCGACCAGCGGCGCGGCCGACCGGGTGGCCGAACGGCTCGGCATTCCCCTCTATGAAACGCCCACCGGCTGGAAATTCTTCGGCAACCTGCTCGATGCCGGCATGGCCACCATCTGCGGCGAGGAAAGCGCGGGTACCGGTTCCGACCATGTGCGCGAAAAGGACGGCATCTGGGCCGTGCTGCTCTGGCTCAACATCCTCGCCGTCCGCCGGCAGGGCGTCGCGCAGATCATGGCCGAACATTGGGCGACCTATGGCCGCAATTACTATGCCCGCCATGATTATGAGGCCATCGCCAAGGACCGCGCCGACGCCTTGATGGCCACGCTGCGCGACAAGCTCGACCGCCTGCCCGGCACCGCCAACAGCGGCGGCATCGTGAAGAGCGCCGACGATTTTACCTATACCGACCCCACCGACCAGTCCGTCAGCCGCAACCAGGGCGTCCGCATCCTGTTCGAGGACGGATCGCGCGTGGTCTTTCGCCTGTCGGGGACCGGCACCGAGGGCGCGACGTTGCGCGTCTATATCGAACGCTATGTCGGCCCGGACGGCGATCTCGGCATGGACACCGCCGATGCCCTCGCGCCCCTGATCGCGGCGGCGCAGGAAGTGGCGGACATCCGCGGCTTCACCGGCATGGACCGGCCCAGCGTCATCACCTGACACAGGCCGGCCCGACAGAAAAAACGATCGGGAAACAGGGCGGAAACAGCATGGCCTCTATGATGGAGGGACAGTCCCATGTCGGCTGTCCCTCCACTGCCCTGTCAAGGAACCCCATGCGCCGCCTGTTTTCGAGCCTGTCCGCCATCCTCCCGTCCGCCTGCCTCGCCCTGCTGTCCGCCCCGGCCATGGCCGCGACCAGCGAGGATGAGCAATTCTGGCTCAATCTTACCGCCATGGGATCGGTGAAGGACGAGCTGGTCTATTTCGCCGAAGTCCAGCCGCGCATCGGCGACGGCGTCTCGCGCGTCGACCAGGCGCTGTTCCGCGGCGCGCTCGGCTGGAAATTCTCGCCCTCGCTCACCCTCTACCAGGGTTTCGCCCATATCGTCGTGCCGACCGAAGGCGGCAAGGACGTGAATGAGGAACGCAGTTTCCAGCAGGTCAGCTGGACGCTCGGCAAGCCCTGGGGCGGCGAACTCTCCTCGCGCACGCGGCTCGAACAGCGCTGGCGCTCGGACGGCGACGACATGGGCTGGCGGCTGCGTGAAATGATCCGCTATGAAAAGCCGCTCAAGGCCGGCAGCGACGCGGTGAACGCGCTCGTCTATGCGGAAGGTTTCGCCGCATTGAACGACACGGACTGGGGCGCGCGCAGCGGCTTCGACCAGCTGCGCAGCTTCGCCGGCGCGGAAATCGGGCTCCCCGGCGCGTCAACGCTGGAGGTCGGCTATCTCAACCAGCTCATCAACCAGCGGGCCGGCAACACCCGCGTCAACCATGTCGCGTCGGTGACTCTCTTCTTCCGCCACTGACGCGGCCAGCGATCAGGCCCGCGCGAGCAGCCCCTCGACCAGGCCGGCGAACAGCCGCTGGCCGTCGGTCGAGCCATGCGCCGGCTCGATCACGCGCTCGGGGTGGGGCATCATGCCCAGCACATTGCCGGCGTCGTTCAGGATGCCGGCAATGTTGCGGGCCGATCCGTTGACGCTTTCGGCATAGCGCAGCGCGACCCGGCCTTCGCCCTCCAGCCGGTCGAGCGTGGCGTCGTCGGCGAAATAATTGCCGTCATGATGCGCGACCGGGAAACGGATCGCCTCGCCCGCCGCATAGCGGCTGGTGAACGCGCTCTGCGCATTCTCGACCGTCAGCGCGACGTCGCGGCAGACGAAATGGCCGCCGGCATTGCGCAGCAGCGCGCCGGGCAGCAGGCCGCTTTCGGTCAACACCTGGAATCCGTTGCAGATCCCCAGCACATAGGCGCCACGCTCGGCCGCCCTCGCCACCGCCTGCATCACCGGCGAACGGGCGGCCATCGCGCCGGACCGCAGATAGTCGCCATAGGAAAATCCGCCCGGCACGCCGATCAGGTCGATGTCACCCGGCAGGTCGGTGTCGCGGTGCCAGATCATGGCGGGCTTGCTGCCGGTCGCAGCCTCGAACGCCACCGCCAGGTCGCGGTCGCAATTGCTGCCCGGAAAGACGATGACGGCGCTCTTCATGGCTTAGGCGACCTTCTCGATGCGATAATTCTCGATCACCGTATTGGCCAGCAGCTTGCGGCACATGGCGTCGATATCCTCGTCGCTGGTGCCGTCGGCCAGGTCCAGCTCGATCAGCTTGCCCGCACGCACGTCGTTGACCCCGCCAAAGCCCAGCCCTTCCAGGGCATGATGGATCGCCTTGCCCTGGGGATCGAGGACACCGCCCTTGAGGGTGACGAAGATGCGGGCTTTCATGGCGTGCGGACTCCCTGGAATCGACAAATGCCGCGCTTCATGCGCGGGGAAACGGCGATGCCGCACCCCCTAGGCGCGGCTGCGCGCGGAGGCAAGCCATTATCCTTTTATTAGCGACCATGGCGCTATTGTTACGGGGTCGGATCGGGGGAAGGTCGGGGTGCCATGTCGGGTCTCGCGCTCGCTATGTTTGTGGGGCTGTTCGCCTGGGGCCAGGACATCGTCGGCTATGACGATCCCCAGGGCAAGGTCCAGTTCGCCCTCCTCGCCACCTTCAGCTTCGGCCTGATGGTCGGCTACCGCGCCAACCGCTGACCGCGCCGCATATCTGGAAGCGAGCAGATGCGGACAGTTAAGTGCGGGCGACGCCACTCGAAAGCCGCCATCCCATATTATCGTCACCCCAGCGAAGGCTGAGGTCTCAGGCGATGGCGAGAGAGGTTCAGACAAGCGCCGCCGACCAAATGCTGCGTGCCTCGCCCTGAGATGCCCGGCATGACAGATGATTTCCGCCTGTTTGCCGGCACTCCCGCTCAAAATCCGAGCGCCCGCTTTCCCCCAAGCCAGCCATTCCCATGCACCCGCACTTCCCCTAAGCGGTCCCCATGCACCCGGACTATCTCTACCTCGCCTGCGCCATCATCGCCGTCATCATCTCCGGCCTCGCCAAGGGCGGCTTTGCGGGGGTCGGCGCGCTCGCCATGCCGGTCATGGCGCTGGGCGTCGATCCGGTGCGCGGGGCCGCGATCCTGCTGCCGATCCTGATCCTCCAGGATGCGGTCAGCGTCTGGGCCTATCGCCACAGCTGGGACGGCCAGATCCTCAAGGTCATGCTGCCCGGCGCCGCGGTTGGCATCGGCCTTGGCTGGCTGTTCGCCAGCCAGGTTTCCGAAATCGCGGTTCTGGGCGTGCTCGGTGCGATTTCCGTGCTGTTCGGCCTGCAACGCCTCTGGGTCGAGCGGGGCCAGGCGGTGGTGCTGCCGTCCGACTCGCCCGGCTGGGTCGGCTTCCTGTTCGGCATCGGCAGCGGCTTCACCAGCCAGATCGCCCATGCCGGTTCGCCCCCCTTCCAGATGTGGGTGCTGCCCAAAAAGCTCCCCCGCGACATGCTGGTCGGCACCACCGCGCTGGCCTTCGCCGTGATGAACTGGATGAAGCTGCCCGCCTATGCCGCGCTCGGCCAATTCACCACCGCCAATCTGACGGCGACGGCGATGCTCGTCCCGGTGGCGATGGCGGCGACCTTCGCGGGGGTGGCGCTGGTCCGCCGGGTCGATCCGGCGCGTTTCTACACGCTCATTTATGCGCTGATGATCCTGCTCGGCCTGAAGCTGGTCGCGGATGCGCTGATGGCATGAAAAAAGGCCGGCTTATGCAGCCGGCCCTTTCATCTCAGTCCTTCTCGCGCTTCTTGCGATGGGTGTCGAGGTCGAGGACGGTGGTGTCCAGCCCCTCGGGCAGCAGGCCCAGGCGGCGCGCCACTTCCTGATAGGCTTCCACTTCGCCGCCCAGGTCGCGGCGGAACCGGTCCTTGTCCAGCTTCTCGTTGGTCGCCATGTCCCACAGGCGGCACCCGTCGGGGCTGATCTCGTCGGCCAGGATGACGCGGCTGTAATCGCCGTCATAGAGGCGGCCGAACTCCAGCTTGAAATCGACCAGGCGGATGCCGATGCCGGCGAACAGGCCGCACATGAAATCGTTGATGCGGATCGCCATGTCGGCGATGTCGTGCATCTCGTCCTGCGTCGCCCAGCCGAAGCAGGCGATATGCTCCTCGGACACCAGCGGGTCGCCCAGCGCATCGTCCTTGTAGCAATATTCGATCAGAGTGCGGGGCAGCTGCGTGCCTTCCTCGATACCCAGCTTCTTGCTGAGCGATCCGGCGGCCACGTTGCGCACCACCACCTCGATCGGCACGATCTCGACCTGGCGGACCAGCTGCTCGCGCATGTTGAGGCGGCGGATGAAGTGGGTCGGCACGCCGATCTGGCCGAGCAGGGTGAAGATATGCTCGGAAATGCGGTTGTTGAGCACGCCCTTGCCGGAAATCGTGCCCTTCTTCTGCGCGTTGAAGGCGGTCGCGTCATCCTTGAAATACTGGATGATCGTACCCGGTTCCGGGCCTTCGTAAAGGATCTTTGCCTTGCCTTCGTAGATCTGGCGGCGACGGGCCATGCGCGTTCCTGTCTTTTTCTCAAAAACAATGCGCCCCGGCAAACGCGAATCGGAAAGGATCACGGGTGCCGGGGCTGTCAGCGCGGCCCATAGAACAAAGTGAGCGGCGGTGCAATTGCGGCGGGGGCGATGCGACCGCGTTCCCCCTCTCGGGGAGCGGACCGGAAGAGGCTAAGCCCCCTTCGCCTTCCGAAATTCGTCGAACAGCCCCAGGAACCTGTCGATGTCCGCCTTGCTCAGGAACCAGGGCGTCGCCAGCCGCAGCTTGCTGGGCGCGCCGCCGCGGATGCGGACCTTGTGGTTGGTCCATAGCCAGTCCTGCAATTCCATCCGCTGGATCGGCGGCACATTGACCGTCGCTATCGCTCCGCGCAACGCCGGGTCGGGCGAGGTCCAGCTTTCCGCGCCCCGCTTCATCATCTCGCCATGGATATAGTCGGCCAGCATCCGGTTGCGCGCCTCGATCCGATCCATGCCGATGCCCTCGGCGAAAGCGACGGCCGCGTTCAGCCCCATCAATGTGGGAATGCAGGACGACCCGATCTGCATGTAGCGGTCGGCCATGCGGGCGGGATCGTCATATCCGCCCGTCGCGACCGTGTTCCACACCCGGTCCATCACGCCCCTGTCGCGCAGATAGAGGAAACCCGTGCCCTTGGTCGCGAACAGCCATTTGTGCATCGACCCGGTGTAGATGTCGCATCCCATGTCGTTGAGGTCGACCTGGATCATCCCCGGCGCATGGGCGCCGTCGAAGGCCGACAGGATCCCCTTCGACCGGGCGAGCGCTGCAATCTCCTTCGCGGGCAGCACCACGCCGGTCGCGGTGCTGATATGGCTGACGAAGATGATCCGCGTCCTGGGCGTGATCGCGTCGTTGATGCGGTTCAGTATCTCGGCCGCATCCCTGGGCGGCCTGGGCATGGCGAATTTCCTGACCACCACGCCATAGCGGCGCTGGCGCAGCATCCACGGCATTTCGCCTGACCCATGTTCCTCGTCGCTCATCAACACCTCGTCACCCGGCTTCATGTCGAAACCATTGGCGACATAACTGTTCGCCTCGGTGCAGTTGCGCAGGATCGCCATCTGCTCGACCCGCGCGCCCATGAAGGCGGCGAAGGGCCGGCGATACTCTTCCCACGCCCCATAGCCCCAGATCGGATAATCCTCCGATCCTTCCTGCGTCATCTGCTCGGTCTGCGCGAAGCCGTCGAATATCGCCTTGAGCACGGGGCGCGGGGAGGAGCCGACGGTGCCGACATTCAGGTTCACGACATCGGCGGGGATCAGGAATTGCGCCCGCAGCGCCTTCCAATAGCCCGCCTCGTCCCGGTCATGGAGATCGGCGGGCGGCAGCGGCACCGTCGCCAGCGCCTGCGCGCCGACCGGCTGCGCCAGCGAAGCGGCAGCCGCGCTGCCAAGGAAGGAACGGCGATCGAGCATCGGGCACCTCTGAAACGGGCGGACGGACAATCTGTCTGCCGCAGGTTCAACGATGTGCAAGCGAAAATCCGCAGCGCGCCCTCACTCCCCCGGTGCGTCACTCCCGCGCGTCACGCCTGCCCGTCACGCCTGCCCGTCACTGGCCGATCACCACCGCCTCGTCCAGAAAGTCCAGGAATGCGCGCACCCGCGCCGCCGACCGATCTTCCGCTGCATAAAGGGCATGAATATCCTCTCCGTCGCCCGGATTATAGTCGGCCAGCACTTCCACCAGCCGCCCGGCCTTCAGATCGCTGGCGACATGAAAATAGCCATGCCGGGCAATGCCGCAGCCGGCCACCGCCATCTGCCGCACCACCTCGCCCGAATTGCCGAAATAGCGCCCCTGTACCGGCCGCTGCACCACCCGCTTGCCGATGCGGAACGGCCAGCCATCGACCGAGCGGCGGAAACTGAAGCGCAGGCAGTCATGCCCCTCCAGTTCATCCGGCGTCTGCGGCGTCCCGCGCCGCGCCAGATAGTCGGGGCTGGCGACCAGCGCCATGCGGCTGTGCCCCAGCTTCTTCGCCCGCAGCCTCGTGTCGCGCAGCGGGCCGATGCGGATGGCAATGTCCGCGCGGGCCTCGACCAGGTCGACGATGGTGTCCGACAGGCTCAGGTCCACCGTCACGGCCGGATGCAGAGCGGCGAAGCGCGGCAGCAGCGGGATCAGGCATTCGACGCCGAAGGAGGGCGAGGCGTTGATCCGCAACAGCCCGCGCGGCTGGTTCCGGTCCTCGCCCAGCCCCGCCTCCACATCCATCATGTCGCAGATCAGCACCGTCATCCGGTCATGATAGGCCTGCCCCTCGCGCGTCAGCGCCAGCGCCCGCGTCGTGCGCCGCACCAGCGCGACGCCCAGCCGCTGCTCCAGCCGCGCGATCGACCGGCTGACCGCCGATGGCGTCAACCGCAGCGCCTTGGCCGCGGCGGCAAAGCTGCCCTCTCCCGCCACCATCAGGAACGTCTCGATGTCGCCGAACCGGTTATCCATGATTTTGATTCACTTCTGAAGTGATGCGATGCGGTCTAATCATCAATCGTCGAATATCTATCTGGTGTCCAGTTCGCTGTCCGTTTTTTTGGAGGAAGCCCATGGACCTGAAACTCGCCGGCAAGAGCGCCATCGTCACCGGATCGACCGCCGGCATCGGCCTCGCCATCGCCCGCCGCCTCGCGCAGGAGGGCGTCGCCGTCACCATCACCGGCCGCAACCAGGCCAAGCTGGAGGCCGCCGCGCAGGAGATCGGCGGCAGCGTCAATCCCGTGCTCGCCGATCCCGCCACGGCGCAGGGTGCCGCCACGCTGATCGCCGCCGTTCCGGACACCGACATCCTCGTCAATAATCTGGGCATCTACGAAGCCAAGGACTTCGCCGACATCAACGACGAAGACTGGCATCATCTGTTCGAAGTCAATGTCGTCAGCGGCGCCCGCCTCTCGCGCCATTATTTCCCACGGATGCTGGAGCGCAACTGGGGCCGCATCCTCTTCATCGCCAGCGAAAGCGGCCTGCTCCCGCCCGCCGAGATGATCCACTACGGCATGACCAAGTCGGCCCAGCTCGCCATCTCGCGGGGGCTTGCCGAACATACGCGCGGCACCGGCGTCACCGTCAATTCAGTGCTGCCCGGCCCGACCCGGTCGGAGGGGATCGTCGACTTCATCCGCTCGGTGGTGGATGACAAGGACGCGCCCGAAGCGGACCGCGAGGCCGAATTCTTCACCCGCCTCCGTCCACTCTCGCTCATCAAGCGGCTGATCGAGGCGGACGAGGTGGGCGCCATGGTCGCCTATCTTGCCAGCCCGCTCGCCGCCGCCACCAACGGCGCGGCGCTCCGGGTCGAAGGCGGCATGATCCCGACGATCGCGTGAGAGGCTTCGGCCCGACCATCCGATCCGCCCTGCGGAAACTGGCCCTGTCGCTCGTCTCCTCCACCGACTAGGATGGTGAGATGAGCGACACGGACAGCCTTTCCCGCATGGACGAAGCCCTGGCGCGGGACGGCTATGCCCGGCTCCCCGGCGCGCAGATGCTGGCGCGGCTCGGCATCGGCGAAGCGGACTGGCGCGGCTTCGCCCGGACCTGGGACGATCTTGGCCCCGATCTCTATATGGCCGATGGCGGCCGCTACCGCCGCCGCCGCCACGCCACCTTCGCGCTCCGGGCCGGCCATTATGTCCGCCAGCCGCATCAGCCCCATTATCAGAGCCGCGACTATAATCCCCTGAACGGCGACGTGCAGCGCTGGTTCGATCCGGTCGATCAGGCCACCGTCGCCATGCCCGCCTGCCAGGCGATTCTGGGCTGGTGCGCCGACAGCTTCGATCCTGCCGCAAAGGGCGACTGGCTCGTCGAACTCCACCAGTTCCGCATCGAGGCCCGCCCCGGCGAAACGGGCCGCCCCACGCCCGAAGGGATGCACCGCGACGGGGTCGACCGGGTGATGGTGATGCTGGTCGAGCGCCGCAACGTCCGCGAAGGCGTCACCCGCATCGGCGCGCCCGACGGCGCGCCGCTCGGCGAATTCACCCTGACCGATCCTGCCGACACGATGCTGATCGACGACCACCGCATCCTCCACGGCGTCACCGAAATCCACCCGCTCGACCCCGCGCAACCCGCCTGGCGCGACGCGCTGGTGGTGACGTTCGCTTCAAAGGGATGACCTCGCCACCCCGTTCGCCCTGAGCCTGTCGAAGGGCTTTCCTTCTTCTGGAAACAAGGGACTCGAAGGGCCGAACCGGACTCGAGACACGGCCCTATTTCAACAGCACCAGTTCCTCCGCCATGCTCGGATGCAGCGCGACGGTGTCGTCGAAATCCTGCTTGGTCAGGCCCGCCTTCACCGCGATGGCAGCCGCCTGCAATATCTCCGGCGCGTCCGGCCCGATCATGTGCAACCCGACCACCTTGTCCGTCGTCGCGTCCACGACCATCTTGTAGAGCGCCCGCTCGTCGCGCCCGGCCAGGACATTCTTCATCGGCCGGAAATCCGACGTGTAGATCTTGACCGTGCCCAGCTTGTTGCGCGCCTCCGCCTCGGTCATGCCGACGCCCGCGAGCGGCGGGTGGCTGAACACGGCGGACGGCACGCAGCCATAATCGACCTTGCGCCGGTTGTTCCCGAAGACGGTATCGGCAAAGGCATGGCCCTCGCGAATGGCGACGGGGGTGAGTTGCAGCCGGTCGGTGACGTCGCCCACAGCATAAATGCTCGCGCAACTGGTCTGGCTATAGTCGTCGACCCTGATCGCGCCCTTCTCGTCCAGCTCGACCCCGGCCGTCTCCAGCCCCAGCCCCTCGGTCAGCGGCTTGCGCCCGGTAGCGAACAGCACGACATCGGCCGCGACCGGATCGCCGTCCTTGAATCGGACGCAGAGCGTGCCGTCGTCATTCTTCTCGATCCGCTCCATCTTCGCGTTGAAACGGAAATTGATCCCCTTGGTCATGGAAATCTGGAGCAGCCGGTCGCGGATCTGCGCGTCATAGCCGCGCAGCAGGTCGCTGCCCCGGTTGACCATCGTCACATGGCTGCCCAGCTGGTGGAAGATGCCGGCGAATTCATTGGCGATATAGCCGCCGCCGACGATCACGATCCGCTTCGGACATTCGTCCAGATGGAACACTTCGTTGGAGCTGATGCCATGCTCCGCGCCCTCCACCTCCGGGATCAGCGGCCAGGCGCCGGTCGCGACCAGAATGGTCTTTGCCGTCACTTCCCGTCCGCTGGCCAGCTTGACGCCATGCGGCCCCGTGATGGTCGCGCGTTCGGGGATCAGCTCCACCTTGTGGCTGTCGAGCGTGTTCTTGTAGAGCCCTTCCAGCCGGTCGACCTCGGCCAGCACATTGTCGCGCAGCGTCGTCCATTCAAAGCCGCAGTCGGGCACGTTCCACCCGAACCGGCGCGCGTCCTTCAGATCCTCGGCGAAATGGGCGCCATAGATGAGCAGTTTCTTGGGCACGCAGCCGCGGATGACACAGGTGCCCCCGACCCGATATTCCTCCGCCACCGCGACCTTCGCGCCGTGCGCCGCCGCGATCCGCGACGCGCGCACGCCGCCGGACCCTGCGCCGATGACGAAAAGGTCGTAGTCAAATTCGCTCATGCCTCGCCTCCGATTGGGTGACGCGGGATATGGCGGCTGGAACGGTCAGTTACAAATGGGATTTTTTCCACCCCCGTCGCTCTCGGGTAGGGGGCAGGGCGTGGGCGCGAATGCGCGGCGCTTCCTGCAACCTCTCGATCACAGGAAGCGCAACGCGCTCCTTCCCCACCCCGATTTCAGGTCACTCCCCGCCCAAGGCCAGGTCGATCAGCGCCATGGTCGACGGGTCGAAGCCGGTCGGCCCGTTGGCCTCGATCGACTTGGCGATCTCCTTGCCCAGCTCCACGCCGAACTGGTCGAACGGATTGATCCCCATCAGCACCGCATTGGCAAAGGTGCGATGCTCGTAGAAAGCGATCAGCGCGCCCAGCGCCTCGGGCGTCACATCGTCGATCAGGATCGTCGTCGATGGCCGGTTGCCCGGATAGGCGCGCGCGGGATCGGCGTCATTGTCCTTGCCCCGCATCAGCGCCGCGCCCTGCGCGAAGCAGTTGACCAGCAGCGCGCGATGATGCGCCGGGTCCAGGCTGTGCCCCGGCTCGATCGAAGCGATGAATTCGACCGGCGTCAGGATCGTTCCCTGGTGCAGCAACTGGAACACCGCGTGCTGCGCGTCGGTGCCCACCCCGCCCCAGGTGATCGGCGCGGTCGGGCCGTCGACCGGCGTGCCGTCGCGCTTCACGCTCTTGCCGTTGCTCTCCATCTCCAGTTGCTGAAGATAGGATGGCAGCAGCTTCAGCCGCTCGTCATAGGCGAACAGCGCCCGCGTCTGGCACCCCAGCACCCGTGCATAATATTGATCGACGAAAGCCGCGATCAGCGGCGCATTCTCGGTCGGGGGCGACAGCCGGAAATGGCGATCCATCGCCGCCGCGCCTTCCAGCAGGCTCTCGAACGCGTCCCAGCCCAGCGACAACGCGGCGGGGAAACCGATAGAGGACCAGAGCGAATAGCGCCCGCCCACCGACTCCGCAAAGGGCAGGATGCGCGTTTCGTCGACGCCCCATTCCATCGCCTTTTCGGGCGATGCGGTCAGCGCGATCACCCGGCCATAAGGATCGTCGACCCCGCCCTCGACCATCCAGTTGATCGCGCTCGCCGCGTTCAGCATCGTCTCGCTGGTGGTGAAGGTCTTGGATGCGATCGCGATCAGCGTATATTCCGGGTCGAAACTGTCCATCGCCCGTTCCAGCGCGGTGCCGTCCACGTTGGACACGATCGCCACGTCATAGCGGATGCCGTCGCCGTCCAGCGCATCGATGATGAGGTCGGGGCCAAGCGCCGACCCGCCGATGCCGATATGCAGGATATGGCGGATCTCGCCCAGCGCCCCGGCCTCGATCGCGTCGATCAGCGCGCGCATCCGGCTGTGCAGCGCCTTGGCCTGCGCGACGCTCTGCGCATTGCCCTCGCCCCGCTCGGCGGGATGTTCGGCGGCGCGGCCCTCGGTGTTGTTCACCGCCTCGCCGGCGAACAGCGCGTCGCGCTGCGTGGCGAAGCCCTGCTCCTCGGCCAGCTTCAGGAAGCCCGCCAGCAGATCGTCGGTCAGATGGGTCTTGGACCAGTCGAACCGGATCGGCCCCTGGGACAGCACCAGCTTCGACAGGCGATCGGGGTCGGTGGCGAAGATGGACTTGAGTTCGGCTTGCGGAAGCGCGGCGATGGCCGCCAGTGCAGGGCTGGTCATGCTAATGATCCTCTTATGACGTTGGTCGAGATCGACGCTGCACCGGTCGATTCTGTCTCTGCTTAAACGGGTCCGGCGTGCAATGCACCACCCGGCGTGCTTGACGCGGCCATTCCGACACCGCAAAAGCCGCCACGGCCCTTTTTCGGGGCAGAGCGAAGGAAAAGACGAGCATCCATGACTGCCAAATCCGAAACGCGGGATTTCCTCTGGTTTCTCGCCAAGCTGGGGCTGTTCGTCTTCATCCTGCGCAGCTTCATCGTCTCGCCCTTCAACATCCCGTCTGAATCGATGCAGCCGCGCCTGCTGATCGGCGATTATCTGCTGGTCGCCAAATGGCCCTATGGCTATTCGCGCTATTCGCTGCCCTTCTCGATCCCGCTGATCCCCGGCCGCATCCTCGCCTCCACGCCCGAACGCGGCGACGTGGCGGTCTTCAAGGCGCCGCCGAACCAGAAGAACGACTATATCAAGCGCGTCATCGGCCTGCCAGGCGACATGGTCGCGGTGCGCGGCGGCACCGTCTATCTGAACGGCCAGGCGATCCCGAAGCAGAAGGTCGCCGACCTCGTCATCCCGGTCACGCCCAACATGGAGGACGCCGCGGCCAAGGAAGGCGCCGCCTCCCCCTGCTACCGCCCCGATTTCGAGGAAGCGGCGCCCGGCGGCGGCAACCAGTGCCGCTATCCGCAGTTCCGCGAGACCCTGCCCGGCGGCAAGAGCTATAACGTCCTCGACCTGGTGCCCGACGGCGCGGCCGACGATCGCGACACTGTGCTGGTGCCGCAGGGCCATCTCTTCATGATGGGCGACAATCGCGATCGCAGCGCCGACAGCCGCTTCCCCGCGGTCGAGGGTGGCGGTATCGGCCTCGTCCCCGAACAGAATCTCGTTGGCAAGGCCATGATCTCGGTCTTCTCGACCGACGGCAGCGCCAGCTGGCTGCTCCCCTGGACCTGGTTCACCGCCGCACGCTGGAGCCGGATCGGAGAAGGCTTTTGAGCAAGCCGGACACTGACGGCTGGCTCAAGGATCTGATCGGCCGCGCCCCGAAGAATCGGGCCGCGTTCGAACAGGCGCTGACCCATGGCAGCGCCAAGGCGCTCAACTATGAGCGGCTGGAATTCCTGGGCGACCGCATCCTTGGCCTGCTGATCGGCGAATGGGTGTATGAACGTTTCACCGCCGAGCCGGAAGGCAAGCTCTCCCGGCGCTACAATGCCCTGGTGTCCGGCGAAACCTGCGCGGAGATCGCCCGCGCCGCCGGCGTGCCCAAACATCTGATCCTGGGCAAGCAGGCGCGCGACGATGGCGCGGCGGACAGCGACAATGTGCTGGGCGACGTGATGGAGGCGCTGATCGGCGCGCTCTATCTGGAAGGCGGCCTGGAGGAAGCCCGCGCGCTCGTCCGCCGCCTCTGGGGCGACCGCGTCGACACCCAGACCAGCGCGCCCCGCCACCCCAAATCCTATCTCCAGGAATGGGCCGCCGCCAACAAGCGCAAGCCCCCCGAATATGTCCTGACCGACCGTTCCGGCCCGCAACACGCCCTGCGCTTCACCGTGACCGTCTCGATCAAGGGCGCAGGCGAGGCCAGCGCGACCGGCGCGTCCAAACAGGAAGCCGAAACGGCGGCGGCGAAAGCGCTGCTGGAAAAGCTGGCGGGTTGACGGGAAACCCTCTCAACCCGTTCGCCCTGAGCCTGTCGAAGGGCTCTACTTCTTGAAAATAGAGGAAGGCTTCGACAAGCTCAGTCCGAACGGTTCCATTGAAAGTTTGAACTGCGGACATGCCCTTCCGGACCTACATGCTCCATTGCGCGGACCGCAGTTTCTACGTCGGGCATACCGACCATCTCGAAACCCGCATCGCCCAGCATGAGAGCGGCGAAATCCCTGGCTACACCCAAACGCGCCGGCCGGTAAAACTGGTCTGGTCGCAATCGTTCGGCACGCGTATGGAGGTGCTTGAGGCCGAACGGCGGATGAAGGGCTGGAGCCGGGCCAAAAAGCTGGCTCTGATCCGTGAGGATTGGACATTGATCTCCAGCTTGGCGCGATCGACCAAAGAAAAGTAAGGCGCTTCGGCAGGCTCAGCGCGAACGGAGTTATATTTGACAGAACATCTCGAAACCCAGCGCTGCGGCGTCGTCGCCATCGTGGGCGCCCCCAATGCGGGCAAATCGACGCTGGTGAACGCGCTGGTGGGGCAGAAGGTGGCGATCACCAGTCCCAAGGCGCAGACCACCCGCACCCGCGTCATGGGCGTCGCGATCGAAGGCGACGCACAGCTGGTGCTGGTCGACACCCCCGGCATCTTCGCGCCCAAGCGCAGGCTAGACCGTGCCATGGTGCAGGCCGCCTGGGGCGGCGCGCAGGGCGCCGACCTCATCGCCCTCATCGTCGACGGCAAGGCGGGCCTCGGCCCCAAGATGGAGCCGATCGTCGAGGCGCTGGTCCATCGCCCCGAACGCAAATGGCTGATCCTCAACAAGGTCGACATCGCCATCAAGGAAAAGCTGCTGGTCCACACCCAGAAGCTCTACGAGCGGATCGGCTTCGAGGAGACCTTCTTCATCTCCGCCCAGACCGGCGATGGCCTTGCCGAACTGAAGACCGCCTTCGCCAGCGCCATGCCGCAAGGACCATGGCACTTCCCCGAGGACCAGGTGTCCGACGCCACCGACCGGATGCTGGCGGCCGAAATCACCCGCGAGCAGCTGTATCACCAGCTGCACGCCGAACTACCCTACGCCGCCGCGGTCGATACCGAACAATATAAGGAACGCGACGACGGATCGGTCGAAATCCACCAGCAGATCCTGGTCGCCCGCCCGACCCAGCGCGCCATCGTTCTGGGCAAGGGCGGCCAGCGCCTCAAGGAAATCGGGTCGAAAGCACGGGCGGAGCTTGCCCAGCTTCTCGGCGTCAAGGTCCACCTCTACCTCCACGTCAAGGTGAAGGAAGACTGGGAAGACGACCGCTTCATCTACCGCGACATCGGCCTGGACTGGGTGGAGTAGGGAAACCCCCTAACCGGTCGGAACCAAACGTCCCGCTCGGCTGAGCCTGTCGAATCCCCGTTCTTCTCTTTGAAGAAAAGGGGAGTCCTTCGACAAGCTCAGGACGAACGGACGGCCGGCTACTCCGCCGCCGCCTTCTTCTTCGCGGGCGCCTTCTTCGCGGCGGGCTTCTTCGCCACCCCATCCTTCTTGGCGGCCGCCTTCTTGGGCGCGGCCTTTTTCTTCGCGCCCTTCTTCGCCGGGGCCGCCGCTGCGCGCGCATCGATCAGTTGGGCGGCTTCCTCCAGCGTCAACTGGTCCTTGTCGACCGTCTTGGGCAGCGTCGCATTGGTCGTGCCGTCGGTGACATAGGCGCCATAGCGGCCCTCCATCAGCTTGATCTCGGCCTCGGTGCGCGGATGCGCGCCCAGCACCTTGAGCGGCTCGCGCCCGCCCGACGAACGGCCACCCCGCGTCGCCGCCTCGGCCAGCTTCACCACCGCGCTGTTCATCCCGACCTCGAAAATCTCGGCCGTGCTCGACAGTCGCCCATATTTGCCGTCATGCAGCAGATAAGGCCCGAACCGGCCGATATTGGCGACGATGGGTTTCCCCGTCTCCGGGTGCAGCCCCACCTCGCGCGGCAGGCTGAGCAGCTTCACCGCCCAGTCCAGGGTCATCTCCCCATCGGGCAGGTCGCGCGGGATCGATCCGCGCTTGGCTTCCTTGCCCTCGCCCATCTCGATATAGGGGCCAAAGCGGCCGGACTTCTTGACGATGTCCTGCCCCGTCTCGGGATGCTGGCCCAATATCTCCGGACCCGTATCCTCGCCATCCTTGCCGCCCGGCTGGCCGAACTTGCGGGTATATTTGCATTCGGGATAGTTGGAGCAGGCGATGAACGCCCCGAACCGCCCGCCGCGCAGGGAAAGCTGCCCGTCGCCGCACAACGGACAGGCGCGCGGATTGCTCCCGTCGGCCTTGGGCGGGAACAGCATCGGCTCCAGGAATTTGTCGAGCGCTGCGGTGATGTCGCTCGGCTTTTGCTCCATCACCTCTGCGGTCTTGGGCTTGAAGTCCTTCCAGAAGGCTTCCAGCACTTCCTGCCACTGGGCGCGGCCGCCGGAAATCTCGTCCAGTTCGTCCTCAAGTCCCGCCGTGAAGTCGTAGGACACATAGCGCTCGAAGAAGCGTTCGAGGAAGGCCGTCACCAGCCGTCCGCTTTCCTCCGCGAAAAAGCGGTTCTTCTCGATCCGCACATAGTCGCGGTCCTTGAGCACCTGAAGCGTCGAGGCGTATGTGGACGGACGCCCGATCCCCAGTTCCTCCAGCCGCTTCACCAGCGACGCTTCCGAAAAGCGCGGCGGCGGCTGGGTGAAATGCTGTTCGGCCGTGACATTCTTCTTGGCCGGCGCATCGCCATCGCTCATGCGCGGCAGCAGCTTGGAATCATCATCGTCGCTGTCGTCGCGACCTTCCTCGTACAGGGCGAGAAAGCCGGGGAAGATCACCACCTGTCCGGTCGCGCGCAGCATATGGCTGCCCGATCCGTCGACCAGATCGATCACCGTCCGCTCCAGCCGCGCCGACGCCATCTGGCTCGCCAGCGCCCGCTTGAAGATCAGGTCGTAGAGGCGCGCATGATCGCCCGACCCCACCTTGTCGCGGCTGAACTCGGTCGGCCGGATCGCTTCGTGCGCTTCCTGCGCATTCTTGGCCTTGGTCTGATACTGGCGCGGCTTTTCGGGCAGATAGCCGCCGTCATAGCGCTCCGCGATCGCCTTGCGCGCGGCGGAAATGGCACTGCCGTCCATCTGCACACCGTCGGTACGCATATAGGTGATCGCGCCGTCTTCATACAGCTGCTGCGCGATCCGCATCGTGTGGCTGGCGGAAAAGCCCAGCTTGCGCGCGGCCTCCTGTTGCAGCGTCGAGGTGGTAAACGGCGCGGGCGGATTGCGGCTGACCGGCTTGGTCTCGACCTTGTCGACGGTGAAGCGCCCGGCCTCGACGTCCGCCTTCGCGGCCATGGCGTCGCCTTCCTTGCCGATGGTCAGGCGGTCGATCTTCTCGCCCTTCCAGCGGACGAGCCGCGCGGTGAAACCCTGCCCGCCCTGCTCCATCTCGGCCGCGACCGACCAATATTCCTGCGGCACGAAGCTTTCGATCTCGCGCTCGCGCTCCACCACCAGGCGCAGCGCGACCGACTGCACGCGCCCAGCCGACTTGGCGCCGGGCAGTTTGCGCCACAGCACCGGCGACAAAGTGAAGCCCACCAGATAGTCGAGCGCCCGGCGCGCCCGATAGGCGTCGATCAGATCCTCGTCCAGCGCGCGCGGCTTGGCCATCGCGTCCAGCACCGCCGCCTTGGTGATCGCGTTGAACGTCACCCGGTCGACCGTCTGGGGCAGCGCCTTCTTGGCGCGCAGCACCTCCTGCACATGCCAGCTGATCGCCTCCCCTTCGCGATCAGGGTCAGTCGCCAGGATCAATCGCGTCGCCTTCTTCGCCTCGTCGGCGATGGCTTTCAACTGCTTGCCCTTGTCGCCATAATTTTCCCACGACATGGCAAAGCCGTTATCGGGGTCCACCGACCCGTCCTTGGGCGGCAGGTCGCGAATATGGCCATAGCTGGCGAGGACGTGAAAATCCCCACCCAGATATTTCTCGATGGTCTTCGCCTTGGCCGGCGATTCGACGATGACAAGCTGCATTCAGGCCCCGATTTGGAAATCTCTCACGTATACGCGCGAGTGTGTAGGGGGGTGGAGGAGGGCGTCAAGCGTTCTGCTGCGCGCGACGCGCCAACTCCGTCAGGAACGCCAACAGCAGCGCAGCGCCGCTCCCCATCCACATTGCGTCCTGACGCAGTAACGGAAACAGCGACGCGCCCGTCACCGCCCCCGCGACCAGGCCGAGCCACAAAAGCGCATAGCCGCCCCGGCCGGGATGCCGCCTGCCGGTCACGATGCCCGCCAGCCCCAGGCCGATCCGCACCAGACTGCCCGTCATATAGGTCAGCCCCAGCGGTGCCTGGCCTTCCCTCTCGAATATGGTGTTTTCCGCGCCCATGGCCAAGGCCAGCAACCCGGCCGTCCAGAGCGGCGGATGCCGGATCAGCAGCGCGGCCGCGGCAAGCATCGCCGCCACCAGCAGCAATATGGCCGCGCTTTGGCGTCGGCCCGCAGCGGCGCCCACGATCGCGCCGGCGCAGACCCCGGCGACGAAGCAGAGAATGAGGATGCCCGCCGCCATCGCATCGCTCCGCGCACCCGCAATGCCGACGGCCAGCCGCGTCGAATTGCCGCTCATGAACGAAACGAAGAAGCCCGAGGTCGTGAGAAAGCCGAGCGCATCGACATAGCCTGCCAGGAAGGCAAGGGTGATGGCGAGGGAGCGCATGTGACGATCGAACCGGATCATGGCTTTTGCCCGGCGATCACGACTGGGCCACCCTCCCGCCGGCATGGCGCGCCAGCCGGTCGGCAAGCTCCAGTTCCAGCAATACCGTCTGCACCACGGCCGGCGACAGGCCCGACAGGCGGATGATCTCGTCCACCGGCACCGGCGCGGGCCCCAGCAGCCCGACGACCGCCGCCCGATCCTGTTCCGCCACGTCGCTCGACACCGGCTCGCCGATAAAGTCGAAACTGCCCTGTCGCACCATGCGCGGATCGAAACCGCCGATCGCCTCCATCACGTCGGCCCCATTTTGCACCAGCGTCGCGCCCTCGCGGATCAGGCTGTTGCACCCTTGTGCACGCGGATCGATTGGCGATCCCGGCACCGCCATCACCTCGCGCCCTGCCTCACCGGCCAGTCGCGCGGTGATGAGCGATCCGGACTTGGGCGCCGCCTCGACCACCACCGTCCCCAGCGCCAGGCCAGCGATGATGCGGTTGCGCGCCGGGAAATGCCGCGCCAGCGGCTGGACGCCGGGCGGATGTTCGGTGACGAGCAGGCCGCTCTCGGCCACCTGCCCCTGCAAATCCCGGTTCTCCGGCGGAAAGACGATGTCGATGCCGCTGGCGATGACGCCGATCGTCCCGCTGTCGATCGACCCGCGATGCGCCTCCGTATCGATGCCGCGCGCCAGCCCCGAAACCACCACCGCGCCGCGCTGTCCCAGATCCTGCGCCAAGGCGCGTGCGAACCGGCACGCCGCCGCCGAAGCATTGCGCGCGCCGACCATCGCCACGCACGGTCGCCCGGCCAGAGCGACATCGCCCCGCACGATCAGCGCGGGCGGCGCGCCCTCCATCTGGTCCAGCAACGCGGGATAGTCGGCATCGCCCATCAGCAGGTAGCGCGCGCCCAGCGCCCGCGTCGCGCCGATCTCCCGCTCCACCGCACCCGCATCGGCGACGCTCGCCCGGCCACCGCCGCGCTCGGCCAGATGAGGGATGGCGCGCAACGCCTCCCCCGCCGTCCCGAACCGGGCGAGCAATTGCCGATAGCTGACCGGACCGATCCGGGGGGAGCGGATGAGCCGCAGCCGATCGAACCGCTCCCGCTCGCTCATTCGGCGGAAGATGGCGACTTGGACTTGCCGACCTTGGGTTCCTCACCCTTCATCAGCCGGGCGATATTGGCGCGGTGCCGCCACAGCACGATCAGGGCGAGCGCCAGCGCCACCGGCACCAGGCCGAGCCTCCCGAAGGCCCACATCGCGATCGGCGCGCTGACCGCCGCCGACATACCCCCGACCGACGACCATTTCGTCCCGAACAGCGCGCCCAGCCAGACCAGCGCGAAGACGATCCCGGCGGGCCAATGAAGCGCCGTCACCACCCCCATCATCGTCGCAACGCCCTTGCCCCCGGCAAAGCGCAGCCACACCGGATAGCAATGGCCGATAAACGCCATCGCCCCCGCCATCGGCCCGCCGCCATCGACCAGTGCCGCGCCGATCAGCACCGCCGCCGCACCCTTCAGCAGGTCGAGCAGCAAGGTCGCGGCGGCAAGCCCCTTGCGTCCGGTACGCAGCACATTGGTCGCGCCGATATTGCCCGATCCGATCTGCCGCAGGTCGCCCGCGCCGGTAACGCGGGTCAGGATCAGGCCGAAGGGGACGGAACCGAGCAGATAGCCCAGCACCAGGACGAAAGCGGGAAGAAGCCAGGGAGGTGTCATGATGTCAGCCGATAGAAGTTGCGCGCGACCATAGCGTGGCGGACGCCATGGGCAATGCCGGAATGAACGACCCCGTCCGCAGCATCCGGCGATAAATGATTCTTATGCACTTCTTGCCACAATTATGTCCTTGGAATCATCAATGTGACAAACGCGCACAACTGTCCATTTCGTTGTCGACTTCGCCCTGTCTCGCTGTCGGCTGGAGCCCGGGCGGGGCCGAGCGCCTTGACAGCGCCGCCCGGCCCGACAAGACAGCGGCCATGACGGTCGCACCAGACGCTCCCATCCTCTTCTTCGATTCCGGCGTCGGCGGGCTTTCCATCCTCGCTCCCGCCAGGGCCGCGCTGCCGACAGCGCCGATCGTCTATGCCGCCGACAGCGCCGGCTTTCCCTATGGCACCAAGAGCGAGGCGGAGATCGCAGCGCGCGTCCCCGCCCTGCTCGGACGGCTGGTCGAGCGCTACCGGCCCCGCCTCGCCGTCATCGCCTGCAACACCGCCTCGACCATCGCGCTCCAGCATGTCCGCGCCGCGCTCGACATTCCCGTGGTCGGCACCGTCCCGGCGATCAAGCCCGCCGCCCTGCTCTCCAGAAGCCGCGTCTTCGGCGTGCTCGGCACCGACGCCACCGTGCGCCAGCCCTATGTGGATCGCCTCGCCGCCGAACATGGCGCGGACTGCACCGTGCTGCGCCACGGCTCCGCCGCGCTGGTGCAACTGGCCGAAGCCAAGCTGCGCGGCGAGCCGCTCGACCCGCAGGTCGCCCGCGACGCGCTCGCCGGCCTGATCGAGCAGCCGGGCGGCGACCGGATGGACATGGTCGTCCTCGCCTGCACCCATTTTCCGCTGGTCGAGCAGGAACTGGCCGCCGCCGCGCCCCATCCCATGGGGTTCGTCCATGGTGGCGATGGCATCGCCCGCCGCATCCGCTTTCTGACGCAGGGCCAGCCCTGGCCCGACACTCCGGCGCCCGGCATCGCGGTCTTCACCCGCGTGGACCAGAGGGTGGACGCGCTTCGCCCGGCGCTCGCAGCCTATGGCCTCGACCGCATCGACGCGCTTTGAACGACCCGCTTTGAAAGGCATGGGCCATTTGTCCAATGGCCAAGCGCGTCTATCACAGTGATAGGTATTTCTCCCTAACGTTGCGAGCGGTTATCGCTGGTAATGGAAGGGCCGCGCAGGTAAATGCGGCGCTAGAGGCAGAGGATGGCGCCGCGACGAAAGACAGCGCGCGAGGAAACGGGAAGACAGGCGTAGTGAACTACAAACATATCTTTTCGCAAGCGATCGACCGCCTCCATGAGGAAGGCCGCTATCGGGTGTTCATCGATATCCTGCGTAATCGCGGCTCCTATCCCAACGCCCGCTGCTTTCACGGCCATAACGGTCCCAAGCCGATCACCGTATGGTGCTCCAACGACTATCTTGCCATGGGCCAGCATCCCAAGGTCGTCGCCGCCATGGAGGAAGCGCTGCACGATGTCGGCGCCGGTTCGGGCGGCACCCGCAATATCGGCGGCAACACCCATTATCATGTCGACCTGGAGGCGGAACTCGCCGACCTGCACGGCAAGGAAGGGGCGCTGCTTTTCACGTCGGGCTATGTCTCGAATGAGGCGACCCTCTCCACCCTCGCCAAGCTGCTGCCGGGCTGCATCATCTTTTCCGACGAGTTGAACCATGCCTCGATGATCGCGGGCATACGCAATTCGGGTTGCGAGAAGCGCGTCTTCCGCCACAATGACGTCGACCATCTGCGCGAACTGCTCGCCGCCGAAGACCCCGACGCCCCGAAGCTGATCGCCTTCGAAAGCGTCTATTCGATGGACGGCGACGTCGCGCCGATCGCCGAAATCTGCGACCTTGCCGATGAATATAACGCACTGACCTATCTCGACGAAGTCCATGCCGTGGGCATGTATGGCGCGCGCGGCGGCGGCATCTCCGAACGGGACGAGGTGGCCGGCCGCCTGACCATCATCGAAGGCACTCTGGGCAAGGCGTTCGGCGTCATGGGTGGCTATATCGCCGCCGACCAGATGATCATCGACGTAATCCGCAGCTATGCGCCCGGCTTCATCTTTACCACCTCGCTCTCCCCCGTGCTGGTCGCGGGCGTGCTGGCGAGCGTGCGCCACCTCAAGGGGTCGAGCGAGGAACGCGAAGGCCAGCAGGCCTCTGCCGCGCTCCTGAAGCGTCTGATGGCCGAAGCGGGCCTGCCGGTCATGAACTCCGTCACGCATATCGTGCCGCTGATGGTGGGCGACCCGGTCAAGGCCAAGCGGATCAGCGACATATTGCTCGCCGAATATGGCGCCTATGTGCAACCTATTAACTACCCCACCGTCCCCCGCGGCACCGAACGCCTGCGCTTCACGCCGGGGCCGGCGCATAGCGAAGCGATGATGCGCGACCTGGTATCCGCGCTGGTCGAAATCTGGGACCGGCTGGACCTGGAAAAGGCGGAACGTCAGGCGGCCTAGGGGCGGCTCAAACGCGGATCACGCCGCCCCTCACCGCATAGCCGCGATAGAGCGTCCGGCTGTGCGGAAAGCCGCCCATGTCCTGGGCGATCCGCTCGATTGCCGGCTTTAGGTCGCGCCTCGGCGACACATGGAAACGTTCCAGCCAACCGAACAGCGCCCGGCGCCACAGTGCCGGCAACCGGTCCTGTTGGCCGAAATCGACGATCTCCAGCCGACCGCCCGGCGCGACGCAACGCGCAGCCTGCGCCAGTGCCATCTCCCATTCCGGGATCATCGACAGCGCATAGCTGATGAAGACCCGCTCGAACCGCGCCCGGCCAAACAGCGCCGCCGCGTCGAAACCGCAGGCATCGCCCCGCGCCAGTACGACCCGTTCGCCCATGCCCGCCTTCGTCACCGAAGCCCGCGCCGTCTCCAGCATCGTCTCGCTGATATCGACGCCATAGAGCCGCGCGGTGGGCCAGGCCTTGCCCACCGCGATCAGGTTGCGCCCGGTGCCGCAGCCAATCTCCAGTACAGCCCCGCCCGCCGGCGGATCGAGATCGGCGATCAGTCCGTCGCGCCCCAGCAGATAATATTTGCGGGTCAGGTCATAGATATGACGCTGGTAGCGATAGACCCCGTCCATCAACTGGCCGTGGCTCATCGCTCGCCCTTCAGCACATAGAGATGGACCCCGCCATAGATGGCGGACCGGTCGCGCGCAGTATAATCGCGCGACGCCTCGGCCCTGTAATCCCAGCGGCTGAGCACCTCGTCGATCACCCGGCCCGGCAATATGCTCGGCTCCCCGGCGGTGCGGAACAGCACCCGCGCGCCCGGCCTGGCCGTCCGCGTGATCTGCGCCCAGAGCGCGTTCAGCTGCTCGTCGTCCATCCAGTCCTGCGCGTCGAGCAGGATGTAGCGGTCGCAGGAGGCGGCCGGCTGGCCGGCGAGGAAATCGGTGAAATTGATGTGCCGCACGTCGACACGGCTTGCCCGCATCCGCACCGCATCATGGTTCGCCGCCTGGAGATAGGGCGGTAACGGCCCCTCGGCTTGCCCGTTTTTGGCGGCATAACCCCGCCCAAAGGCCTGCACCGCGAAATAATTGTCCTTGAGGTCGAAGTCGCAGGCCAGCTTCTTCAGCCGGGCCTTGAGCACATTGTCCATCCGCTCGTCCCCGGCCAGCGCCTCGAACTGGGCCGGCGGGATGCCCAGGCCGAACAGCGAGGCTGGCTGGCTGGTCAGCCAGCGCACGAAGCCCTTGTCGAAGATCGGCGCCAGTTCGCGTTCGAAGATCATGCGCTGCTCCTCGATGCTCCGGGCATCCAGCATCCGCCTGGGGTTCACCCCATGCACCCGCGCCAGCAGATGCGCCGCGCCGATGAAGCGGCCGAGCAGACCATGCTTGTAGATGCCGCGTGCGAAACCACCGATGCGCCGTCGCCCGATCAGGTCGCGCCCTTCCCAGTAGCGCCGCGTCGCTTCGTCCAGATGCGGCGCGACGATCTCGCGATAGGCGGCGACATTGTCCTTGCTGTCCGCCTGCGCGAAGAAACGGTGGAAGGCGCCATGGTCGGGCAAGGTCCGCGCCGCCGCCAGCTTGAGCTTGTTGAGCGCGATATGCGCGGTGTTGAGGTCAACCGCCGTGATCTTCGCCGGATCGGCGGTCAGGTAGGACAGGACGTTGCAGCCGCCCGATGCGATCGTCACCACATGGCTGTCGGGCGTGATCGCCAGCGCCTCCATGTCCACCGCCGGGTCTTCCCAGATTTGCGCATAGACCAGGCCGCGAAAGGCGAAGGTGAAGGCGCGCTCCAGCAAGCCCTGCTTCGACAGGTGGCGATGGCGATGCACCGCGTCGGTGATTTTCTGATGGCCATTCTGGTCGGCTGTGGCTGCCATGGCTGCACTCCTCGCTGCCGGGTCGTTCCGGGGCCGATAGGGCAATGGCATGTCGTCCGCATGACTTGCCGGTTACGGGGCGATGACTGTCTTTTGGGAAACGCCCTTGCGGAACCGGGACGCCCTCTCCCATCTTGTATGGCCGATGGACCACTGGATCGAACCCCACCCGACCGGCATCTATGTCCGCCCCGCCGATGCGTGGATCGATCCTTCGCTGCCGCGGGAACGGGCGCTGGTGACGCACGGCCATGCCGATCATGCGCGCGGCGGCCACGGCCATGTCTGGGCGACCCGCGAGACGCTGTCGATCATGGCACTGCGCTACGGCACCGCCGGCGGCACGGCGGTGGGCTATGGCGAGGAGGTCCGGATGGGCGGGGTGACGATCCGCTACGTCCCCGCCGGCCATGTGCTGGGGTCTGCTCAGATATGGCTCGAACATGCGGGCGAGCGGGTGGTCGTGACCGGCGATTACAAACGCCGGCCCGATCCCACCTGCCTGCCCTTCGAGCCGGTGCCCTGCGATATTTTCGTGACGGAGGCGACCTTCGGCCTCCCCGTCTTCCGCCATCCCGACACCGGCAGCGAAATGGACCGGCTGCTCGCCGCGCTCCACGCCCACCCCGATCGCTGCGTGCTGGTCGGCGCCTACGCGCTGGGCAAGGCGCAGCGGGTGATCTGCGAACTCAGGGCGCGCGGTCATCATGATGCCATCTATATCCATGGCGCACTGGAGCGGATGTGCGCCCTCTATGCGGACTTCGGTGTCGAACTGGGCGAACTGCGTCCCGCGACGGGCGTGCCCGCAAAGGAGATGCGCGGCCACATCGTCGTCTCCCCACCCTCCGCGCTCAACGATCGCTGGAGCCGCCGCCTGCCCGATCCCATCACCGCGATGGCGTCCGGCTGGATGCGGGTGCGCCAGCGCGCGCGGCAGAAGAATGTAGAACTGCCCCTCGTCATTTCCGACCATGCCGACTGGGACGAATTGACCGACACGATACGCGAAGTCGCGCCGGCCGAAACCTGGATCACCCATGGGCGCGAGGAGGCGCTGCTCCACTGGTGCATGACCCACCAGATCCGCGCCCGCGCGCTGGCGCTGGTGGGGCGCGAAGACGAGGATGAAGGGTGATGGACAAACGCACAGCATCCGTTCGTTTCGAGCGCAGTCGAGAAGCGGATAGGGTGGTTACAGCGTTTCTCGACTGCGCTCGAAACGAACGGAGGTAGGTGATGCGCGCCTTCTCTCAACTCCTCGACGGCCTGGTCTACACTCGTTCGCGCAACGGCAAGCTGGACCTGATCGCCGCCTATATGCGCGACGCGCCCGATCCCGACCGGGGCTGGGCGCTGGCGGCGCTGACCGGCAATCTCGACCTCAAAGCCGTCAAATCCTCCGCCATCGGCGAGATGATCCGCGCCCGCACCGATCCGGTCCTTTATGAAATGAGCCGCGACTATGTCGGCGACCTTGCCGAAACCGTCGCCCTGCTCTGGCCGAAGAGAGAGGACCAACCCGCCGAACTGGATGACGGGTCGCTCAGCCTCTCGGCCGTGATCGAGCGCCTGCACGGCGTCAGCCGCGCCGCCGCACCCGATGCGCTGGCGCAGATGATGGACCATCTCGACGCCTCGGGCCGCTTCGCGCTGCTGAAACTTGCCACCGGCGGGCTTCGGGTGGGCATTTCCGCCCGCCTCGCCAAGACCGGCTTCGCCCAGGGCTTCGGCCTTGACGTCGATGATGTCGAACAGGTCTGGCACGCCCTCGCCCCGCCCTATGCCGCGCTGTTCGACTGGGCCGAAGGGCGCAGCGGCCGGCCGGATCCGGAAGGCACACCCTATTTCCGTCCCTTCATGCTCGCCCACCCGCTGGAGGCCGAGAGCGTCGATCTCGCTGACTATGCCGCCGAATGGAAATGGGACGGCATCCGCATCCAGATCGTCGGTACGGGTGGCGAAACCCGCCTCTACAGCCGCGCGGGCGACGATATTTCAGGCAGCTTCCCGGAGATCGCGGCGGCCTTCACCGGCCATGCCGTGCTGGACGGCGAACTGCTGGTGAAGGGCGCGTTTCAGGGCGGGGAAGCCGCCAGCTTCAACGCCCTGCAACAAAGGCTCGGCCGCAAGGCGGTCAGCGCGAAGATGATGGACGACTATCCCGCCTTCGTCCGCCTCTATGATCTGCTGATCGAACGCGACACCGACCTGCGCGCCCTCCCCTGGCACCAACGGCGCGCCCGGCTCGAAGCCTATATGCCCCAGCTTCCGCCGGATCGTTTCGATCTCTCCGCCATCATCGACGCGCCGGATTTCGATGCTCTGGCCGACATCCGCGCCGGCGCCCGCGACGCCGCGATCGAAGGGGTCATGCTCAAGCGCCGTGACAGCCCCTATGTCGCCGGGCGCAAGGCGGCGCTCTGGTATAAATGGAAACGCGACCCCCTGACCGCCGACTGCGTCATGATGTACGCCCAGCGCGGCCACGGCAAACGCTCCTCCTTCTATTCGGACTATACGTTCGGCTGCTGGACCGAAGATGGCGAATTGCTGCCGGTGGGCAAGGCCTATAGCGGCTTCACCGACGAGGAACTCAAATGGCTCGACCGCTTCGTCCGCCAGAACACCCTCAACCGCTTCGGCCCGGTGCGGGAGGTCGAAAAGTCGCTCGTGCTGGAAGTTGCGTTCGACAGCATCCACGACAGCAAGCGCCACAAATCAGGCCTCGCCATGCGCTTCCCCCGCATCGCCCGCATCCGCAAGGACAAGCCCGCGCATGAGGCCGATACGGTCGAGGGGTTGAAGCAGCTGGTGAGCTGACGCATAAAGATCAAAAGGAGAACGGACATGGCCTATACCGGAAGCTGCCATTGCGGCGCCGTCACGTTCAGCGTCGCGACCGATGCTCCCGACGAGGGCATGACCTGCAACTGCTCCCATTGCAGCCGCAAGGGCTTTGTCCTGACCTTCGTCCCCGCCGACCGGTTTACGCTGGACAGCGGCGCGGATCATCTCACCGACTATCTTTTCTACCGGCACAATATCACGCATCAGTTCTGCAGGACCTGCGGGACGGAAGCTTTCGCCCTCGGCAAGTCGCCCGACGGTCCGATGCGCGCCATCAACCTCCGCTGTGTGCCCTCGGTCGACATCGACGCGCTCACGATCACGAAGGTCGATGGGGCCAGCTTCTGACATGCGAAACGGCCGGCCCGCTTACCCGACCGGCCGTTTCTTCCATGTCAGCGAGCGACGGTCAGGGCATCAGCACAGTGTCGATGACATGGATCACGCCGTTCGACTGGTTGACGTCGGCGATCGTGACCTTTGACTTTCCGCCCTTGGCATCCTGCAGATAGACCGACGATCCTTCGACCCAGGCGGTCAGCGGTTCTCCCTGCACCGTGGTCAGCGTCGCCTTGCCTCCGCCGGCCTTGGCCTGTGCGATGAGGTCGGCGGCGCTCAGCTTGCCGGGCACCACATGATAGGTAAGGATGCCGGTCAGGGTCGCCTTGTTCTCGGGCTTCAGCAGCGTGTCCACCGTGCCGGCCGGAAGCTTGGCGAAGGCGGCATTTGTCGGCGCGAAGACGGTGAACGGACCGGCGCCCTTCAGCGTATCGACCAGACCTGCCGCCTTGACCGCAGCGACCAGCGTCGTGTGGTCTTTCGAATTGACGGCGTTGTCGACGATATCCTTGGTCGGGGACATCGCCGCGCCGCCCACCATCGGGTTCTTTTCATGATGATTGGCATAGGCCGTGCCACTGACGGTCAACAGCGCGCTCGCCAGCGCCAACGACAGATGGGACTTCTTCATGGAGGCTTCCTTCCCGATATTCTCTATCCCCTGATCCGGGGACACCGCCACTACGCGCGGGCGACCGCGTGGATGCATGGCTGCCCCAAAAGACAGGGGCCAAGGCGCTGCGCGCGCATCTGACTTTGCGCTGTCACGGGCAGCCCCTATATGGGCGCTTTCGCGCGGGGGCGCGCGGTCGATTTATGGAGACGAAATTGAGCAAGGTTCTGGTCATCGGCGCAGGCGGCGTCGGGTCTGTCGCGGTCCACAAGATGGCGATGAATCCGGATATTTTCAGCCATATCACGCTCGCCAGTCGCCGGATCGTCAGTTGTGAGAAGGTCGCCGAATCGGTGAAGGCGCGCACCGGTGTCACCATCGACGTGGCGCAGGTCGATGCCGACAATGTCGCAGAGACGATCGCGCTGATCGAGAAGATCCAGCCCAAGCTCGTCGTGAACCTGGCCCTGCCCTATCAGGATCTGGCGATCATGGACGCCTGCCTCGCGACCCGGACCGACTATCTCGACACCGCCAATTACGAGCCGCGCGACACCGCGAAGTTCGAATATAGCTGGCAATGGGCCTATCAGGAGCGCTTCAAGGAAGCCGGCATCATGGCGCTGCTCGGATCAGGCTTCGACCCCGGCGTCACCAGCGTTTTCGCCAGCTACATCAAGAAGCACCTGCTCGACCGGATCGACACGCTCGACATTCTCGATTGCAATGGCGGCGACCATGGCCAGCATTTCGCCACCAACTTCAACCCGGAAATCAACATCCGCGAAGTGACCGCGCCGTCGCGCCACTGGGCCGATGGACAATGGGTCGAAGGCCCGGCGCTCAGCCACAAGCAGGAATTCGACTTCGATCAGGTCGGACCGAAGAACATGTACCTCATGTATCATGAGGAACTGGAGTCGCTTGCCAAATTCTATCCCGAGATCAAGCGCATCCGCTTCTGGATGACCTTCGGCGACGCCTATCTCAAACATCTGGAAGTGCTCCAGAATGTCGGCATGACCCGGATCGACCCGGTCATCTATAACGGGCAGGAGATCATCCCGCTCCAGTTCCTGAAAGCGGTCCTGCCCGAACCGTCGAGCCTGGGTTCGACCACCAAGGGCAAGACCAATATCGGCGACATCGCCACCGGCGAAAAGGACGGCCAGCAGAAGACCGTCTATGTCTACCAGGTCTGCGACCATGAGGAAGCCTATGCCGAAACCGGCAACCAGGCGGTCAGCTACACCACCGGCGTGCCCGCGATGATCGGCGCCGCGCTGATGCTGACGGGCGCCTGGAAGGGCGCAAATGGAGAAGGCGGCGTGTTCAATATCGAACAGTTCGATCCCGATCCCTTCATGGACATGCTCAACGAGCATGGCCTGCCCTGGCAGGTGAAGGAACTCGACGCGCCGCTGGATTTTTAAGCGCCGCTCGCGCTCTGACGATCCCGCGCGGGATCGTCACCCCAGCGAAGGCTGGGATCTCATGCGGCGACGCCGTGCCCTCTCGCCTGAGACCCCGGCCTTTGCCGGGGTGACGGAGTATGTTGTTATGGAAACCCGCGCCGGCCATCCTGCCGCCTTCGCCCGATTCGACCTCTACCGCGTTCCCTCGCCCGCCTTCGTGGTGGACGAGGCGGCGGTGCGGCGGAACCTTGCGGTCCTGCGCGACATCGGCGACCGAGCCGGGGTCAAGGTACTCGGTGCGCTCAAGGCCTTTTCCATGTGGTCGCTTGGGGGCGTGCTGGGGGAATATCTCGACGGCGTCTGCGCGTCGGGCATCTATGAAGCACGCCTGGGGCGCGAGGAATATCAGGGCGAAGTCGCGACCTATTGCGCCGCCTACAAGCCCGACGACCTGGCCGAAATCCTCAAAATATCAGACCATGTCATCTTCAACAGCCCCGGCCAGATCGCGCGACTCAAACCCGTCATCGACGCAGCGCGCAGCGACGGTGTGAACTTCGACATCGGCCTGCGCCTCAACCCGCTCCACCCGGAGGGGGAAGTGCCTAAATATGACCCGTCGCAACCGCACAGCCGCTTGGGCTTCCCGGTCGACCAATTGCGCCCCGAACATCTGGAGGGCGTCGACGGCCTGCATGTCCATAATCTGTGCGAGCAGGATTTCCTGCCGCTGGAACGCACCTGGGCGGCGATTGAGGGCCATATCATGCCTCATGTCGCGAGCCTCAAATGGCTCAACTTCGGCGGCGGCCACCATGTCACCCGCGCCGACTACCAGATCGACGATCTCATCGCCTTCCTGACAAGGATCAAGGCGCAGACCGGTCTTGCCCTCTATATCGAACCCGGCGAGGCAATGGCGCTCGACGCTGGCATCTTGGTGGGCGAAATCCTCGACGTGATCGAAAACGGGATGCCCGTCGCCATCACCGACATCAGCGCCACCTGCCACATGCCCGACGTGATCGAGGCGCCCTATCGCCCCGCCATGCTCCATGAGCCGGAAGAGGGACCGGTCACTCGACTCGGTGGCCCCTCCTGCTTGGCGGGCGACATCATCGGCGACTATCGAGTCCCCGGCGGCGCGGAACCGGGCGCGCGTATCGCCTTCCTCGACCAGGCGCACTATTCCATGGTGAAGACCAATACATTCAATGGGGTACCCCTGCCCGCCATCTGGTTATGGAACTCGGAAACCGACGAACTCAAGGAAATCCGGGCCTTTTCCTATACCGATTTCAAGACCCGTCTCTCGTAACGCACATTTCGTAGCGGACCGCGCAACAAAATTTTCATATGCGCTTTACAGGGGGGACCCCTCCGCATATATCGGCCGTCCGCTGCCCCATGGGACTTCCACCGCAAGGCAGCTTTTCGCCCTGAACTACACTGGAGGTCCCTTGAGTTGCACAAGCATCATAGCGCGCTGGGGGTAGCGACCGCCCTCACACCGGCAGCACCGGTAACGCTGATTCGTCCCGAAGCCGCGGCTCGGGCCGCCCGTTTCTTCGTTGAGAAGTTTCCGGGCCGATCGCTCTATGCGGTCAAGGCGAATCCGTCTCCCGACCTGATCCGCACGCTCTTTGCATCGGGCATCACGCATTTCGATGTGGCCTCGATCGCTGAAGTGCGCCTGGTGGCCGAAACGCTGGCCGATGTCGCAGGCGACAAGGCGAAGCTCTGCTTCATGCACCCGGTCAAGGCCGAGGAAGCGATCGCTGAAGCCTACCACGTCCATGGCGTGCGAACCTTCTCGCTCGACACGATCGACGAGCTGGAAAAGATCATGCGCGCGACCGGCGATGCGACCGATCTGGAACTGTGCGTCCGCCTGCGCGTGTCATCCGAACATTCGGAACTCAGCCTCGCGTCGAAGTTCGGCGTCGAACTGGGCGAAACCCGCGAACTGCTGATGGCGACCCGCCAGGCCGCCGATGCGCTGGGCATCTGTTTCCACGTCGGAAGCCAGGCCATGTCGCCGCAGGCCTATAGTGATGCGATCGAGCGCGTGCGCGCCGCGATCGTCGATGCGGCGGTCACGGTCGACATCATCGATGTCGGCGGCGGCTTCCCTTCCATCTATCCGGGCATGGAGCCGGTGGCGCTCGAAAATTATTTCGAAGCGATCCATCGCGGCTTCGAAAGCCTGCCGGTCAGCTATTCGTCGGAACTGTGGTGCGAACCCGGCCGCGCGCTGTCGGCCGAATATAGCTCGATCATCGTGCGGGTGGAGCGCCGTCGCGGCACCGAACTCTACATCAACGACGGCGCCTATGGCGCGTTGTTCGATGCCGCGCATATCGGCTGGCGCTTCCCCGTGGCCTTGCTGCGCGAGGATGACAGCGAAGAAGAGCTGGAAGGCTTCTCCTTCTACGGCCCGACCTGCGACGACATGGACCATATGGTCGGCCCCTTCATGCTTCCTGCGGACGTGAAGACGGGCGACTATATCGAAATCGGAATGCTCGGCGCCTATGGCGCGGCAATGCGTACCGGTTTCAACGGCTTCACGTCGGAATCGACGATCGAGGTGGGGGATGAGCCGATGGCCAGCCTCTATGCCGAGACCGTCCAGCCGCGCCGTCGCGCAACCGTCATCAAGCTGGGCTGACCCGCCCCGCAAAATGATTTCCATCCCTCGCCGCCTCCTTTGCGGCGAGGGATTTTTTATCGCCGGAAGATGCCGACCAGTTCGACATGAGTGGTCCAGCGGAACTGGCCAACCGGCTTGACGCTCTCAAGGACGTAGCCCGCCGCCACCAGATGCGCCGCATCCCGCGCAAAACTGGCAGGATTGCAGGACACATAAGCGATCAGCGGCACAGCCGACTGCGCCAGTTGCAGCATCTGTTCGCGCGCGCCCGCGCGCGGTGGGTCCAGCACGACGGCAGCAAAGCGGTTCAATTCCTCCGGCGTCAGCGGTCGACGGAACAGGTCGCGATGGTCGGCCGCCAGCCGCCGCCGCGCCCGCGCCGCGCCGAGCTTGAGCGACAACAGGACGTCCCGCGCACCCTCGGCCGCATAGACCGGCCGCGTCTCGCCCAATGCCAGAGCGAATGTACCAAGCCCGCAGAAGAGATCGGCGACCGCACCCGTCTCCGGTAGCGCATCGCGCACTGCGCCGACCAGCGCCGCCTCGCCATCCGGCGTGGCCTGAAGGAAGGAGAAAGGCGGAAAGCTGACCGGCACCCCGCCGAAGCTGACCGTCACCGCCTCCGGCTCCCAGCGTGTCTGCGGCCCGTCGCCTTCGTCGATGGCCAACCTGGCCAGGCCATGCTCGCGCGCAAAATCGCCCAGCGCCTCATCCACCGCCAGCCCCGCGACTTTCACGCCCTCCAGCAACAGGTCGACACCCTGATCAGTCAGCGACATGCGGACATGCGCCGCCCGCTTGTCCGGCACGATCAGCCCGAGCAGTTCCCGCAAGGGCGGCAGCAGCCCGAACAGCCTGGGATCGAGGACCGCGCACATCTGCAAGTCTATCAGCTTGTGGCTGCCCTCCTCCGCAAAGCCGATGGTGATCCGCCTGCCCGCCCGCGCCGCGCGCAGCGATGCGCGCCGCCGCGTCATCGGCGGCGAAATATGGGCCGGCAGCACCGCGCCCGGCGTCACGCCCTGCCCGTCCAGCGCGCCTGTCACCCGCGCCGTGACGAATTCGGCATAGCTCGCCTCGTCCAGATGCTGGAGCTGACAACCGCCGCAGGCCGGGAAATGGTCGCAGGGCGGCACCGCATGATGGACACCGAAGACGACACTTCCATCGGGAGCGACCCGATCGCCCGGCGCGGTCAGAGGGAAGTGCCGGCCATCGGCGGTGACGCCGTCGCCCTTGGCGGCGACGCGGATGATGATGTCTGTTTCGGTGTCGGTCACAATCGCGCGGCGATAGCCGCTGGCAGCGTTCCAAGCAAATCATCCGCGACGAAGGCCGGCCCGGCCCGCCGCGCCGCATCGCCATGCAGCCACACCGCCTCGCACGCCGCGCGAAAGGAATCACCCGTAACGGCGAGCCTTCCGGCGGCCAGCCCCGCAAGCACGTCGCCGGTTCCGGCGGTCGAAAGCCAGGGCGATGCCCCGCTGGCCACGGCCACCCTCCCGTCGGGCGCAGCGATCACGCTGTCCGCGCCCTTGTAGACGACGATCGCCCCCGACGCCTGCGCCGCCGCGAGCGCACGGTCGATCTTGCTGCCGGGCAGGTCGCCGAACAAGCGCTGAAACTCGCCTTCATGCGGGGTCAGGATCGCACCAGCCGGAATGGCGCGCGCGCCTTGCTCGCCCAACAGGGTCAGCGCGTCGGCGTCCAGCACCATGGGATGACCGGCATCCAGCGCGGCATCCAGCCGCGCTCGTCCGTCCGCCTCCAGGCCGAGGCCAGGCCCGACCAGCACGACGTTGATCCGCTCATCCGCCAGCGCATCGGCAATGGCCTCGGGCCGTTCAGTCTGCCGGCTGACGATCGCGTGCGGTCCCGCCACCGGCCGATCCGCGGCGAAACGCCGCACCGTTCCGGCCCCTGAATGCGCGGCGGCGATGCTGGCGAGCAGGCTCGCGCCGGCCATCCCGCCACCGACCACGGCCACCAGCCCTCGATTATATTTATGCGCCTGCGCGACCGGCGCCTCCAGCAGCGGTGGCGCAAGCCGCTGCATGATGCCGGGCACCGCAATGCCTATGTCTGCCAGGATCAGGCGCTCTATCCGCCCTGCCGCCGGATGCAGCAGATGCGCGGGCTTATATGCACCCAGCGCTATACAGATGCCGAAAATCGGCACTGCCGACAATAGCGCGCCGCTGTCCGTCTCCACCCCGCTTGGAAGGTCTACGGCATGGGTCAGAACGGCTGCCTCCGCCAGCGCGCAGAGACGGGATGCGACCGTCGCGTCCAGGCTGCGCGTCAGCCCCGTACCGAAGAGCGCGTCGATCAGTTGCGTCGCCGGCGCGGCGCTCATCATATCCTCGACCGGCCCACCCCAGGCTGCGCGCGCCCGCTGGCTTGATACCGTCCGGCTTTCGCCCAATGCCGCGACCCGCACAGCCACGCCGCGTGCCCGCAACAACCGCGCTATGACGAAGCCATCGCCGCCATTATTGCCCGGCCCGCACAGAACCAGCGCGTCGCGCCTGTGCCCCGCTCGCCAGATGATTCCCGCCGCCGCCGCGCCCGCCGTTTCCATCAGGCTATATTCGTCGACCCCGGCGTCAAAGGCGGCCTGTTCCGCTGCACGCATCTGCGCCGCCGTCAGGATCGCCCAGCCGGTCATTGCCCGGCAATCTGCGCGGGCAGGCGATAGCGCTCGCCGCCCGTCGCCACCTCGATCTGGCGCCGTCCGCTGATCTGCACGCTGGCCCGCTCCGCCCCATCGGCCGCTTCCAGCCCGCGTCCGTCAGCGAGCAACCGGAAACGACGGAAGCCGCCATCGGGATGGCGGATCGTCAAGATATGGCCGTTTCGCTCGATCAGGCAGTCCCGCGCCCATTGTTCCGCATCGCCGGTGATGCAATCCGCCTTGCCGTCATTGACCGGCGGCGCTTCGGCCTGTGCGGCAGAGCCATTACTCCCCGTCTTGGCCGCATCCCCGTTGCACCCGGTCAGCGCCAGCAATGCGGCCGCCGCGATCACGCCCCGCGTCACGCCAGCCTGCTCCGACAGTCCAGCGCGATCGGCCCGATTATCTCTGCAAAGCGCCTCTGTCCGGCAGCGTCGCTCACCAGATCCTGCCGCATCTCGATACCCAGATAGGGAATGCCATTGGCCTCGGCATGACGGTTCATCGTCGCGTTGAGCAGCTGTCCCGAATAGGGCAGTTGGTCGCCCACCTTCAGCCCCGCCGCCTCCAGCAGCGGAATGGCGATCCGGGCCGCGCGATCGTCCTGATTATAGAGTATCCCGATGTCCCAGGGGCGCTCCTGCTCCGGATCGCTCGCCAGCCGCGGCGTGAAGCTGTGGACGGAGAGGATGAACGGCGACGTCATCTCATCCAATATCCGCCCGAGCTGATGATGATAAGGATGATGGAAACGCAACATGCGCTCCGGCAGGTCGGCGTCGCGATTGCCGGGAATGGCATGGCCGTCACTCATGACCGGCAGCAGGCCCGGCGCGTCCTCTTCGCGATTGAGGTCGATCACCAGCCGCGACACAGCGCCCAATATGGCCGTGCAACCCAGTTGCGCCGCCAGCAGTCCGCTGACCTCCGCCACGCCGATGTCGATGGCAATATGCGCCTCGAGCAGCGCCGGGTCGATGCCTAGGTGGATGTCGCCCGGCACATGCGCTGAGGCATGATCGGCGACGATCAGCAGGTCCAGATCCCCGCCGTCGATCCGGGTGAAGGCTTCGCTCATGCCCCCTTGATCCTCGTTTCCATCACCCACCATCGGGGATATTGCGAGCGGATGGCATCCGCCGCCTCCGTCCTGGCCGCCTCATCGTCGAACAGCGCGAAGCAGGTCGCGCCCGATCCCGACATGCGTGTCAGTAGCACGCCAGGCGCACGGCCAAGCACTGCCAACACCTCCGCGATCGCTGGCGCGACCGCAATGGCCGGCCGTTCCAGATCATTGCGGCCTGCCTTTATCAACGCATCAAGACTGCCGGCGTCCAGCGCGCCCCGGTCCACCCGATCCCACCCGGCAAAGATGCTGGCGGTCGAAACGCCGATTCCCGGATTGACCAGCAGCATCGACAGGCCCTCCAGCCCATCGACGTGATGCCGCGCCACATGCTCGCCACGTCCCGTCACCAGTTGCGTCACGCTCGCGAGGCAAGCGGGCACGTCCGACCCAAGGTCGAGGGCCAGTCCGGACAGTTCCTCAGTTTCGATCCGCACGTCCCACAGCCGCGCCAGCAAGCGCAGCGTCGCCGCCGCATCGGCCGATCCGCCACCGATCCCCGACGCCACCGGCAGAATCTTGGTCAGCCGGATGGTCGCCCCGCGCTGCTCGCCCAGATAGGATTGCAGCGCCCGTGCGGCGCGTATCACGAGATTGCCCGGCCCCGCGTCCAGTCCGGCGCCGAACGGCCCGTCGACCTGAAAATCGATGGCGCCATCGTCCGTGGCCTGTCCCTCCACCCGGTCGCCATGCTCGGCGAAGACGAACAGGCTTTCCAACGCATGATAGCCATCGTCGCGCCGCGCGCGCACATGCAGCGCGACATTCACTTTGGCATGGGCGGTCTCGGCAAGCGTTTCGGCGTCCGCCTCAACGTCAGGGTGCGGCATATTCGGGCTTCAATCCTTCCTCGCTTTTCGCCGCCAGCCGCGCCGCGACATCCCCTTCGGCATAGACGGCCGCAGCGTTCCAGGCGTAGCGCGCCTCATAACGTCGCCCGGCGGTCCATAGCGCATCACCCAGATGCTCGTTGATCGTCGGATCGTCGGGCGCGCCCGCCGCCGCACGCTCCAGCACCGGCACGGCCGCCCGCACATCCCCGGTCACAAATTGCGCCCAGCCAAGCGAATCCGTGATCGATGCGTCCTGCGGCTTGAGCGCGCTCGCCCGCTTGAGCAGCAAGAGCGCCTGTTCGACATTCTGCCGCCGCTCGATCTGCGCATAGCCCAGATAGTTGAGGATAACCGGCTCGTGCGGAGCGATCCTGGCCGCGCGTTCCAGCACGACCCGCGCCTCGTCCCAACGCTTGCCCTGCTCCAGCGCGCTGCCTTCGAAAAGGAGCAATGTCCAGGGCACGGAATCCTGCGGATAACCGGCCTGCGCCGCCTTGAACGCCGCTGCCGCCCCGGCGAAATCCCTCGCGTCAGCCAGCAGGCGACCGAGGCGGACATGGCGTTCTGGGTCTGCCCCTGGCTCGGCGACCAGCGTCCTTGCGAGCGTGATCGCGCCATCGCGGTCCCCTGTGCCCGCCATCGCACCGACCAGTTCGGCCTGCGCCAGCCCGGCATACCAGCCCCTGGCCGAAACATTGGCGGCTTCGGCAGCCGCAAAGGCGGGATAGCCTGCGGCCGTCAGCAGCCTGGCCGCAACGATATGGGCTTCAGGGTCGTGCGGGTCCGCAAATGTCGCAATGCGCGCGAGACGCACGGCCAGCACGAGGCCGGCATCATCCGAAGCGATATCCGCAGCCAGCCGCGTAAGAAGCCGCGCAAAGCCCTGAGCCGGGGTCAACAGCGCCTTTCGCCCCTTGCTGCCTTTGCCTCGCGCGATATCGGCCCGCGCCAATGCGAAATTCGCGTCATCGGCGGGCAACAGGGCCAGTGCCTCCGCCTTTGCGCCCCGCGCCGCCAATTGGCGTGCAAAACCCAGGCGCAGCATCGCCCCGTCGCTGACGCGCAGACCGATCGCCCGGCGGATCGCTGGCAAGGCTGCCGCGAGGTCATCACGCCCGATCGCCTGGAGCGCCATATGCTCATCCAGATAACGCTGGGCGAGCGTCGCGAACTGCTCCTTGCCCTCAATGACGGGCGCGGCATAATGTCCCTCGCCCAGCGAGATCCAGCTACGGACGATCGGCGCGAGAAAGGCGAAATTGCCCTCTTCCACGATCCGGTCGAGCAAGAGCCGGGCGCCCACCCAGTCCTTCCGAACCAGCGCATCACTGATCCGCAACAGGGCGCCGTCGCGCGGCAACATGCCCTGCGCGTCGAGCAGGACCGCCGAACGCATCGCCAGCGCCTGATCCCCGCTCTCCAGCGCCTGGGCGTAGGAGCGCCGCGCAATCTCCGCGCTGCCGGGATCGAGAGCGAGTGCGGCGCGATAATTGGCCACGGCGCTTCCAAGCGCGCCATTCCCGTCGGCCAGTCGCGCGCGCGCATAGGCGTGCAGCGCGCTGCCGGGATCGACCGACGCCCCGGCCGCAGCCGGGATCGTCAGCATCAGGATCGGGATCAGGCGCTTACATATTGGGATAATTTGGTCCTCCGCCGCCTTCCGGAACGACCCAGTTGATATTCTGGGTCGGATCCTTGATGTCGCACGTCTTGCAGTGGACGCAATTCTGCGCGTTGATCTGGAAGCGGGGCTCGCCCTCATCCTGACCCACCACTTCGTAGACGCCCGCAGGACAGTAACGCTGTGCCGGCTCGTCATAAAGGGGAAGATTGTAGCCGATCGGAATCGATGGGTCCTTCAACTGAAGATGGACCGGCTGGTCCTCCTCATGATTGGTGTTCGACAGGAACACCGACGACAACCGATCGAAGCTGATTATGCCATCGGGCTTGGGATAGACGATCTTCTCGCACTGTTCCTGGCGCCAGATCTTCTCGTTATCGGGCTTGTGTTTCATCGTGAAGGGCAGTCCGATCTTGAGCGTCCGCATCCACATGTCGATGCCAGCCAGAAGGGTGCCGATCGTGTTGCCGAACTTCGCCAGCAGCGGCTCGGCATTCTTCACCAGTTGCAGTTCGGTCGCGATCCAACTGGAACGCACCCGATCTTCATAATCATGCAGCACGTCGCGCGAGCGTTCGTCCAAAATCGCCTCGAACGCCGCCTCGGCGGCCAACATGCCCGACTTCATCGCCGTGTGCGTGCCCTTGATGCGCGGCACGTTCACGAAGCCCGCCGAACAACCGATCAGGGCGCCACCGGGGAATACGAGCTTGGGGATGGACTGCCAGCCGCCCTCGTTGATGACGCGCGCGCCGTAGGAGACGCGACGCCCCCCTTCCAGGAACCGGCGAATTTCCGGATGCTGCTTCCAGCGCTGAAATTCCTCGAACGGATAAAGATGCGGGTTGCGATAGCCCAGCCCGACGACGAAGCCGAGCGCAACCTGCCCGTTGGCCTGGTGATAGAGAAAGCCGCCGCCATAGGCGTCGGTCAGCGGCCAGCCCTGACTGTGGATCACCAGACCTGGCTGGTGCCTGGCAGGATCGACGTCCCACAATTCCTTCATGCCGATGCCATAGACCTGCGGCTCGCAATCCGCGTCGAGCGCGAACTGGCGCTTCAATATCTTGGTCAGGTGGCCGCGCGCGCCTTCGGCGAAAAACGTGTATTTGGCATGAAGTTCGAGACCCGGCTGATAATCCGGCTTTCGCTCGCCATCGCGACCGATACCCATGTCGCCTGTGGCCACGCCCTTCACGCTGCCGTCCTCATTATAGAGGATTTCCGCAGCGGCAAAGCCGGGGAAGATTTCGACGCCCAGCCCTTCGGCCTGCTCTGCCAGCCAGCGGCACAGATTGCCCAGCGACCCGGTGTAGGTGCCCTTGTTGTGCATCCAGCCTGGCGTCATGATGTGCGGCATGGACATCTTGCCGCCCTTGGTCAGCCACCAATGCTGGTTGTCGGTAACGGGCACGTCTGCCAGCGAGCAGCCCATGTCGCGCCAGTCGGGCAGCAATTCATCCAGCGCCTTGGGATCGATCACCGCGCCGGACAGGATGTGGGCGCCTATCTCCGACCCCTTCTCCAACACACACACCGCGAGTTCCTGACCGGCTTCGTTGGCCAGCTGCTTCAGCCGGATCGCCGCCGACAGGCCAGCCGGTCCCCCACCCACAATAACGATGTCATAAGGCATCGATTCCCGTTCGCTCATTCATCCCTCCTCCTGGCGATCAGCAGGCTGCACCCTGTGTTTCCAACCGCCGCATTACTCCAACACTTTGCCATCGAAGGCGATGAAGCAGCTTGACCCGATCGTCAACCTCTGGCCCTAGTTGTTTGCGATGCGGGGATTAGTGCAGGACAATGCGGCACTGGCCGCCGACGCCTATATGGCGTGGTGGCAGTTGGCCGGCGTGGAGAGCGCCGTAGCGGAGGTGCCGCATCATTGGCTGCGCCCTGCCCCTCCGGCCGTTTCGACGTTCCAGCCTTCCCCGATGACCGACATCGCGCCGCAGGCCAAGGCCCGCGACCTCAAAGCCTTTCATCTGTGGCTGGAATCCGAATCGGGGCATCCCGAACGTCGCTGGCCGTCGCGACCCATCTATCCCGCCGGCGCCGCCGACACGCCGTTGATGGTCATTACCGATATGCCCGATCCCGCTGATCTTGATGCGGGCACCTTGCTGGTGGACCGGGCCGGCGCACTGTTCGACGCCATGCTCGGCGCGATCGGCCTGGACCGTTCGCGGACCTATATCGCCTCTCTGTTTTTTGCTCGCCCTCCCGGCGGCATGGTGGAAGCGGCCGATCTGGCCAATGCCGCCGCGCGGATGCGTACCCATGTCCATCTTGCCCGCCCTCGCCGGCTTCTGCTCCTGGGGGACAGGACGATACGCGCATTATTGCCTACAGACGGTCAGGCATCGACGAATAGTTTACGTAATTTTAATCATGATGGCGGCATCCTTCCCGCCGTCGCCACATTCCATCCGCGCCTGCTGCTCAGCCAGCCCGCGGCGAAGGCGGAATGCTGGCGCGCCCTGCAAAGCCTGATCGAGGAAGACCGTCCGTGATTCGTGCCGCGACCCGCTTGTCCATGCTGGCCATGCTGGCCATGGGAACCGCTGCCGTCACCCAGGCCGCCGCCGAGACCGCCGAAACATTGCCGGCCCTGCCCAGCCTCAAGTCAGACGCCTCTCCGCTCGACCTGAGCGACGGCGACAAGGCGCGCTACAATGCCGTCTTCGCTGCACTGCGCGCGGAAAAATGGGCCGATGCCAGGGCGATGATCCAGACGCTCGACACGCAGGATGCCATGCGTTCCGTCGCGCTCGCCGAACTCTATCTGGCCCGCAATTCGCCCAGGGTCGAACTGTTCGACCTGCTGGACCTAGTCAACAGGGCGCCCTGGCTGCCCAAGGCCGACCAGTTGTCCCGCCTCGCGCAGAAACGTGGCGCGACGATGCTGCCCAGCCTGCCGCAGATCCAGAAGATGGTCTGGCTAGGCTCGGCCCCGCGTCGCCAATATGTCGCGGCCACCAGGACGGATGTGCTCGCCCAGACGCTGGCCGGGCAGATCCAGACCTATGTCAAGAATGACGATCCGATCGGTGCCGAAGGACTGCTTGCCGCCGGCGAAGCGGGCCTGACGCCCGAAGGCCTGACCGAAGTGCGCCAGCGCGTCGCCTGGGCCTATTATATCGAAAATGACGACGCCAATGCCCGCCGAATGGCGGCCCGGGCGCTGGACGCCCGAGCCGGAGGCGACTGGACGGTCCAGGCGCATTGGACGACGGGACTTGCATCCTGGCGCCAGAATGATTGCCGCGCGGCTGCGCCGGCCTTTGCCAATGTCGCCGCGTTGGCCACGGATGCCGACATGCGCTCGGCGGGCGCCTATTGGGCGTCGCGGGCCTATATGGTTTGCGGCGAAGCGGACAAAGTCTCGAATTACCTGAAGCTTGCCGCGCGTTCCGATGAGACTTTCTACGGCCTGCTCGCCAAGGAATCATTGGGGCTGCCGCTGGGTGGCGCGCCCGTGGCGAGCCGCTTCGGCGCGCTGGAATGGCAGAAGCTGAAGGACAGTCCCAATGCTCGCGCCGCCATCGCCCTCTCGGCGATCGGTGAAAATGGCAAGGCCGACGAACTTCTGCGTTATCAGGCGAAGATCGGTGGAAGCGAGCAATATGACGCATTGCTGCGGCTCGCCAGCGCGCTCAACCTGCCCGCGACCCAACTCTATCTCGCCCATAACGGGCCGGCCGGAACCCAGCCGGGCCGTTTCGCCCGCTTCCCCGCGCCCGACTGGCGGCCCGATGGCGGCTGGCGCGTCGATCCTTCACTGATCTTTGCCCATACGCTTCAGGAATCGGGCTTCCGCACCGATGTCGTCAGCAGTGCGGGTGCTCGCGGCCTGATGCAGGTTCGCCCCGGTACCGGCAGCGACATGGGCCTGGCGTCGGCGGCGCAATTGTTCGTACCGTCGACCAACATGGAATTTGGCCAGCGCTATCTGGAGGCCTTGCGCGACATGAGCGCCACTGGCGGCCTGCTGCCCAAGGTAATGGCGGCCTATAATGCCGGGCCACTGCCTGTCGAACGCTGGAATAGCCAGGTCAAGGACAAGGGCGACCCGCTGCTCTTCATGGAGTCGCTGCCCTATTATGAAACCCGCGCTTATGTGAACATCGTCATGCGCAATTACTGGATGTACCAGATCCAGGCAAAGGGCAGCGCGGACTGCCTGACCGGCATGGCACAGGGCTTGTGGCCGACCTTTCCCAATGCAAAGGGCGTGAAGCTGGTGCGCCTGAGCAAGGCCGACGGCCGCGCCTCCATGGGTGGCGGCTCCGACTGATGCCCGTCGATGAAAGCCGGACCTTTCTTCCCGTCCGGATCGCGCTCCTCACCGTTTCCGATACGCGCGGCCTGGCCGAGGATCGTTCCGGTGATGCACTGGTCGAGCGGCTCGAAGGCGCGGGTCATATTCTCGCCGCGCGCCATATCGAAAGGGACGACAAGCCCGCCATCGTCGCCCGGCTGCACGCCTGGATCGACGATCCGCAGATCGACGTCATTCTGACCACCGGCGGCACCGGCGTGACCGGCCGCGACGTGACTCCCGAAGCGCTGGCCCAGGTGCAGGACAAGGAGATCCCCGGTTTCGGCGAGCTGTTCCGCTGGCTCAGCTATCAGAACATCGGCACGTCGACGATCCAGTCCCGCGCCACCGCCTGCGTCGCGCGCGGCACCTATATCTTCGCCCTGCCCGGTTCGACCGGCGCGGTAAAGGACGCTTGGGACGGCATTCTCGTTTCCCAGCTCGACAGCCGTTTCCGGCCCTGCAATTTCGTCGAATTGATGCCGCGCCTCACCGAACGCTGACGGTTGCGCCCCTGCGGGGATGACAAAGCCGTGCTGCTCTGGCATCGCGCCCGCCATCATATTGGGATAGCCAGCATCATGACCAACATCGGGATATTCGGAGCCGCCGGCCGCATGGGCCGAGCCATCGCAAGCGTCGCGGCAGACGCCGGCATGGGTATAGCGGGCGGCACGGGTCGTGACGGAAGCGGCGAAATCGCGCCGGGTGTCGCCATCTCCGCCGATCCCCTGGCGCTCGCCCAAGCAAGCGACGTGCTCATCGACTTCTCTGTTCCGGGCGCGCTCTCCGCCCATCTCGACGCCTGCATCGCGGCGCGGAAGCCTATCCTGGTCGGCACGACGGGGCTGGAGCCGGTTCACCATGCGCTGATTGACGAGGCGGCCAGGATCATTCCGGTGCTCCAGACCGGCAATACATCGCTGGGCGTCAATTTGCTGGCGGCGCTCGTGGAGAAGGCGGCAGCCGGCCTTGGCGACGACTGGGACATCGAGATTGTCGAAATGCACCACCGGCACAAGGTGGACGCGCCGTCAGGCACGGCCCTGCTGCTGGGCGAAGCCGCAGCACGCGGCCGTGGTATCAACCTTTCCGAAAAGAGCGAGCGAGGTCGCGACGGCATCACCGGCGCGCGCGCGAAGGGCGCGATCGGCTTTGCGGCGCTGCGCGGCGGATCCGTCGCAGGCGACCATCAGTTGATCTTCGCGACCGAAGGCGAACGGATCGAACTCGGCCATCGCGCGGAAAACCGGACTATTTTTGCCCGTGGCGCGATCAAGGGTGCACAATGGCTGGCGGCTCAGGACGCGGGCAGATACGATATGAAGGGCGTGCTGGGCCTCTGACGCGCATGAACAAGGCCCAGATATTCGATTTTTTCAGCCGCCTGGCGGAGGCCAACCCCGCCCCGCGGACCGAGCTCGAATATGGCAACGACTATCAGTTGCTCGTCGCGGTCGTGCTGTCCGCGCAAGCCACCGATGTCGGCGTCAACAAGGCGACGCGCGCGCTGTTCCGGGAAGTCGAAACGCCGCAGCAGATGGTCGATCTGGGCGAAGAAGGCCTCAAGCAGCACATCAAGACGATCGGCCTGTTCAACGCAAAGGCGAAAAATGTCATCGCCTTGTCCGAGATACTGGTGCGGGATTTCGCCGGCGAGGTGCCACAGGATCGCGACACGCTGACCACCCTGCCCGGCGTCGGGCGCAAGACCGCCAATGTCGTGGTCAACACCGCCTTCGGACAGGAGGCGTTCGCGGTCGATACCCATATCTTCCGCGTCGGCAACCGAACCGGTCTGGCGCCGGGCAAGACGGTGCTGGCCGTCGAGCAGAAGCTGGACAAGCGCGTACCGGGACCGTTCCGCCGCGACGCCCATCACTGGCTGATCCTGCACGGCCGCTATGTGTGCAAGGCGCGCCGCCCCGAATGCTGGCGCTGTATCGTTGCGGACCTGTGCCGCTACAAGACCAAGACTCCCGCTCCCAAGACGGCCTGAAGCCCCTCCGTTATCGCCCGGTTCAGCCGCACCATGTTAGGGACGAGACGGAATTTGGCGCTCCATGTCGTCGAGTCGGCATATCATGAGGAGAGAAATCATGTCTGTCCGCACCCCGGCCCGCTTGGCCTTGGGCGTTGCCTTGACCCTCAGTGTCGCGCCGGCCGTCGCCAAGGACGCGCCCGATCCCTATGTAGCCAAGGGCGAAGCCACCAACTGCATTCCGATCCGCTCGATCCGGTCCACCAATGTGCGCGACGACCGGACGATCGACTTCGTCATGAACAGCCGCAAAATCTATCGCAACACGCTGCCGAGCAGCTGCCCCAGTCTGGGCTTCGAAAAGCGCTTTTCCTACCGAACCAGCCTGTCCCAGCTCTGTTCGGTCGATATCATCACGGTCCTGTGGAACGCCGGCCCTGGTTTGCAGCCCGGAGCCAGTTGCGGGCTGGGCAAATTCCAGCCGATGGAAAAGGCTGCGAAATAAGATCATCGTCAGATGATTTTGGTGCTGGCGCAGTCCGATGGACTTTGCTAACCGCCCCTTCTGACCCGCGTCACGCACCCATAGCTCAGCTGGATAGAGCGTTGCCCTCCGAAGGCAAAGGCCAGAGGTTCGAATCCTCTTGGGTGCGCCATTTTCCAATTACTTAGCTACTCCCGTGTGAGCCAGAAAATGGCCGGCATGTGCGGCTATGTGTAGCCTGCGCTCAATTTCTACGGTTGAAAGCCACCAATGTCTCGCCTTGGAAATAGGGTTGATGATGCGCGTCAAGCTCGATGGTTCCCGCCTCCACTTTTGCGCGAACCATGTCCGCAGATGCGGGGTATGACCCCGGCCAGACTTACGTTCCTGTAGCTTGTTCCGAACTTCCGCAATTGCCATCGTCAATGTCGATGATGCGCCGTCCCTTGTCGTCGATAACGAACCCTACATCGCTGCGCTGGCCGCGCCGCTTGCCGGTCTTTGAGGTGGCCCTTGTCGTTGCGGCCTCGAGGGTCGCCATCAAATCGTCGACATCGAAGATGCGCCAAATCGCGCCGATATGACTGACATTCATGCCCTGAGAAGCAATGGATATCTTACCCGCCGCAAACTGACAGACCGGACGCACCGGCATCGGAGCAGGTGGCTTCATGGCCGGATTTGGCTATCAGATCCTTATCGATACAAGCATGATCGGTCGCCCAGCCGCCTCGAACCGCCCGCACCTCTATTGCGGCGCATCCTCGATCACCGGCTTGTGCCCGGCGGTCAGAGCGCTGCCCGCCGAAGCAGCCATTACGCAGACGATAGCGGCCCACTGCAAGGGCGTCAGCCGCTCGCCCAGGACGATGAAGCCCGCAAGCGCGCCCACGGCCGGCGCCGAACTCAACAGCAGGCCGAATACCGGCGCAGACAAACGGCGCATCGCCTCCATCTCCAGCGAATAGGGCAAGGCGCTCGACAGCAGGGCGACGGCGAGGGCGACCATCAGCACCCAGGGGGAAAGCAACCCCGCGCCTGCATCGACCAGGCCGACCGGCATGACGAGGATCGCGGCAACCAGCATCCCCCAGGCGACCGCGTCGCCGCCCAGCGCCCCCGAGACTCGCTTGCCGGTCAGGATATACAGAGCCCAGCAGACCGCCGCGCCGCAGGCGAAGCCGACACCCAGCGGATCGAGGGGCGCATCTGTTCGCAGCGGCAGCAACAGCAGAAGCCCGGTCACTGCCGCGCCAAGCCAGAGAAAATCGCGAGGCCGGCGCGATCCGAACAGGACGATCGCCAGCGGGCCGGTCACTTCGATCGCGATGGCGATACCCAGTGGAATGCGCGCGAAAGCCTGATAGATCAGAAGGTTCATCAGACCCAGAGTGGCGCCATAAGCGATCAGCGGCCAGCGCGCTTCGCGGGGAATGGGCCGACCCCAGGGACGGCGAAAGAGCAAGAGCAGGATCGCGGCAAGTCCGATGCGCAGCCCCGCGACGCCTTTAGCGCCGACTAGCGGGAACAATGTCTTGGCAAAGGCAGCGCCCAGACTCATCGAAAAGAGCGAGAGCAGCACCGCTCCGGTTCCCGCCAGCGCGGCGGCGCGCGCCCGGTTGCCATCGTCCCCTGTCATAATCGGAGCGCTATAGCCGATCCGCCCGCGAGTGCGAAACCCTTCCGGTTGCATAGCGCGCGAACGCACTTGCAGGAATCTCATACGAATGCAGGGTTGACCAACGTTGTCATGCGGCCCATCTGCGGAACTTCCGCATATTTTGCATTGCAGCATGGAGCTTGCCATGGGTGTCCAGCCCCGGAACGCGCATCCCGCGCTTGTCCTGTTCGCCCTCTCGGTCGGCGCCTTCGCGATCGGCACGACCGAATTCGCGGCGATGAGCCTGCTGCCTTTCTTCGCGCGTGACCTGGGCATCGACGTGCCGACCGCCGGTCATGCGATCAGCGCCTATGCGCTGGGAGTGGTTGCGGGCGCGCCGGTGATTGCCGCCTTCGCCGCGCGGTTGCCGCGCCGGACACTGCTGATCGGCCTGATGGCGATGTTCGCCGTCGCCAATGCGCTTTCGGCACTGTCGCCCAGCTATTCCTGGATGCTGTTGTTCCGTTTTCTGTCCGGCGTTCCGCATGGCGCCTATTTTGGCGTCGCGGCGCTGGTTGCCGCCAGCCTGGTGCCGATCGAAAAGAGGACGCTGGCGATGGCCAAGGTCATGTCCGGCCTGACCGTCGCCACCGTGCTGGGCGTGCCGGTGGCCAACTGGATGGGGCAGGTGCTGGGCTGGCGATCGGGCTTTTTCGTGGTCGCCGCCCTGGCGGTAGCGACGGTGACTTTGGTCGGACTCTATGCGCCGCGCGATGCGGGCGATCCCAAGGCCAGCCCGATGCGCGAATTGACCGCGCTGGGCAAGTCGCAGGTCTGGCTGACCTTGCTGACCGGCGCGATCGGCTTTGGCGGCATGTTCGCCGTCTACACCTATGTCGCCTCGACCATGATCGAAGTGACGCGTGTTCCCGAAAGCTACGTGCCGCTGATCCTCATCATCTTCGGCATCGGCATGACGCTGGGCAATCTGGCCGCAGCCTGGCTGGCCGATCGCGCGCAGAGCCGCACCGTCATCGGCGTGCTGTTGTGGAGCGCGGCGTCGCTGGCCCTGTTTCCGCTGATGGCCGGCAATATCTGGACGCTCAGCCTGATCGTCTTCCTGATCGGCATCGGCGGCGGCCTGGGCACGCCCTTGCAGGCCCGACTGATGGATGTCGCCGGGGACGCGCAGACGCTCGCCGCCGCGCTCCATCACAGCGCCTTCAATGTCGCCAATGCGATCGGACCATGGTTGGGCGGCCTGTCGATCGCTGCCGGCTACGGGCTGGTGTCGACCGGCTGGATCGGCAGCGCGCTGGCGCTGGGCGGGCTGGCCGTCTTCCTCCTCGCCATTGCGCTGGAGCGGCGGAACGGCGCCATGATACCCGCTGCCGCCGAATAAGCCGCTTTCGCGCCGCCGCGGCGCCGGATAAGGCAGGGGCATGAACGACCAGGCAAGAGAGACGATGCTGGCCGACGCGGCAGTGGCTGCCCTGCGCCGCGGCGATGCGCCGGTGGCGCTGGCGACTTTGCGCGAGATGGCGGACCCGCCGGCGATGCTGCTGGCACAGGCGTGCAACCGCAGCGGCGATCTGGACGGCGAAGCGGACGCGTTGCGGCGCATCCTCGACGGCGACATGCGCAACCTCCCCGCGCTGCTCGCGATGGGCCAGAACATGCTGCGCCGTGGCGACGAACGGGGATCGATCAGCTGGTTCCGCGCCGCCCTGGCGCAGGCCGCCGCGACTGGCGCGCCGCCCCCGATTCAGCCCCTGCTGCGACAGGCTCAGGCCAGCCTGGCCCAGTCGAGCCGGCGGTTCGAGGATCATCTGACCACAGCGATCCGCGACCTGCCGCCCCTGCCGCGGATCGCCCACGCCACCGATCTGCTGCTGGGCAAGCGCGACCTCTACCTCCAGCAACCGAGCATGTTCTATTTCCCCGGCCTGCCCCAGCGCGCCTTCTACGAGCGGGAAGAGTTCGGCTGGGTCGCCCCGATGGAGGCGATGACCGACGCCATCGTCCGGGAACTGGAGGCGGTGCGCGCGCAGGACGCCGAGTTCGCCCCCTATGTCCAGACATCCGCCGGCCGTCCCGCGCCCAATAATCCGCTGCGCGACGATCCTAGCTGGGGGGCGCTCTATTTCTGGCAGGGCGGCGCGCCGGTAGAGGAAAATGCCCGACGCTGCCCATCGGTGATGGCGGCGCTAGCCCATGCGCCGATACCGGTGATCGGCGGCCGTTCTCCCATGGCGCTCTGGTCGTTGCTCAGGCCCGGCACCCATATCCAGCCGCATCATGGGCTGCTCAATACCCGCCTCATCTGCCACCTGCCGTTGCTGGCGCCGGACGATTGCGCACTGCGGGTCGGCGCCGAAACAAGGGCGTGGCGCAAGGGCAAGATGCTGCTGTTCGACGACAGCATCGAGCATGAAGCCTGGAACCGCAGCGGCGAAACGCGCGTCGTACTGCTGTTCGAAGTGTGGCGGCCGGAGATCGACGCGGAGGAGCGCGAGGCGCTGACCCGGTTGTTCCAGGCGATCGACGCCTTCGGGCCGGCGCAGGTCGATACCGGGGGCTGAGCCTCTTTCCAGAAGCTCGTAATGTTGTTATTAGCGCACGTAACAAAATAACAAGAGGATGGCCGGGGCGTTCCCGCTTCACGGACTCCGCCAATGCCTCCTGTCGTGCCTTCACAGACACCCTCTGCCCGTCCCCACAGCCTGGCCGAGGATGGCTATGCCATCGCGATCGGCTGCGCCTTTATCGCCATGGGCATCATGCTGTTGAAGGAAGCAAGCCTGGTGACGGGCGGGATCGCCGGCATCGCGCTGCTCCTGTCCTATATCATTGCCTGGTCGCCCGCCGCGCTGTTCATCCTCATCAACATCCCCTTCTTCCTGGTAGCGGGCAGGACCATGGGACCAGCCTTCGGCGTCAAGACGCTGGCCACCAACATCGCGATCATGGCACTGGGGCTGGCCATGCCCTGGGCGATGCAGATCGCCAGCGTCAGCCCGCTCTTCGCCGCCCTGTTCGGCGGATCGATCATCGGGTTCGGCATTCTTGCCATCGCCCGCCATGGCGCAGGCGTTGGCGGCGTCGGCGTGGTCGCGTTGATCCTGCAAAAGTCGCGCGGCTGGAATGCCGGGCGCACGCAGATGCTCTGCGACATGGTCATCCTGCTGCTGTCGCTCCCGCTGCTCAGCCCCGACCGGTTCGGCCTTTCGATCCTGTCAGCCGCCGCGATGAATGCCGTACTGGTCGTGAATCATCGCCCAGGCCGCTATATCGGCTATTAGCTCTCGCAGAGCGGCGTGTTGCCGCGATCGCGCGCTCGCAGGGCGCTGGCGGCGTCATTGGCGACGCGCGGGAAGCTGACGCCTTCCAGCGAGCCGCGCCCTTCGCACAGGTCCGCGCAGGCCATGTCGACCACACCGGGCAAGGCAACCTGATCGCCATCATATTGGGCGACGATGATGCAGCGGTCCCCGCCCCTGAAGCTCAAGATCAGCTTGTCACCGGTCCGGCGCGCGGTGCCATGGCCACGACAACTGGGCTCCTCGCCGAACACCGCTTCCAGCCCGAAGCGGAACTGCCCGTCCTGACCGGGAATGACGCAGAGCGAGTCGCGTCCGGCCTCATGGGCGCGCTGGAACAGGCCCACCGGCGAAATCCTGCTGGCGTCGGCGATGGCGCCGGTCTCGATCGCCGCCCGCTCCAGCCCGGAGACGGACGCGCGCCCGCCATCCGGGCCGGCATCACCGCGCTCCGGAGGTCGCTGGCAGGCCGCCAACAGGATGAGGAGCGCCAGGCTAGTCCGCCGCATCGACGCTGCTGAGACCCTCCGGCCCGACCCGGCGAAAGAAGCAGGACCGCGCGCCGGTGTGGCAGGTCGGTCCGGCCGGCACCGCCTTCACCCACACCGCATCCTGATCGCAATCTATGCGAAGGTCGCGCACCTGGAGCATATGCCCGGACGTCTCGCCCTTCTTCCACAACGCCTGCCGGCTGCGCGACCAGAAATGAGCGAGGCCCGTCTCGACCGTCAGCGCCAGGGCCTTTGCATTCATATGCGCGACCATCAACACGTCGCCGCTGGCGTCATCGGTCACGACGGCCGTGATCAGCCCGTCGCGGTCATATTTCGGATTGAGGGTCAGTCCCCTGTCGCGCGCATCGTCCATGGCGGGGATATAGAGGGCGGAACGCGCGCTGCGAAGCCTTTTTACGGCGCGCCTCCCGGCCGGGGACCGGGTGCCGACATGTCACTTTCTGTCAGGATCGTTGCATATTTGCGACAGATTAGCGTCGTGCTTCCTTGCCCCCCGCAGCAAGCGCGCATAGCGTCGCGCGCACAACCCGAACACGGGACTCCGCAGGGAGCGGGATGCAAGGCCAGGGTTAAAAGGGGCCTCACCATGTCATCATTGCCGATCTTCACCACCATATCGCGCGGCGCGCTTGCGATTTCGCTTGCCGCTGCCCTGGCGCCAATCGGCGCCGCTCATGCCCAGACCGATCCTGCGGCGGCCGCCGAACAGGGGCTCGGCGAAATCGTCGTAACCGCTTCGCGCCGCGAGGAAAATGCCAAGGACGTGCCCGTCGCCGTCACCGCGATCGGCGGCGAAAAGCTGGACGCGCTCAACAGCAGCGGCCTCGACATCCGCTTCCTGTCGGCGCGCACGCCCAGCCTTCAGATCGAAAGCTCGTTCGGCCGCACCTTCCCGCGCTTCTACATCCGCGGTCTGGGCAACACCGATTTCGATCCGAACGCGGCCCAGCCGGTATCGGTCGTCTATGACGATGTCGCGCTGGAAAATCCGATGCTGAAAAGCTTTCCGGTGTTCGACCTGGCCAGCGTCGAAGTGCTGCGCGGACCACAGGGCACGCTGTTCGGCCGCAATACCCCGGCGGGCGTGGTCAAACTGACCTCGGCCGCGCCGACCGACCATTATACCGGCTATGCGAGCGCATCCTGGGCAACGTACAATACCGTCAATGCGGAGGGCGCGATCAGCGGCCCGATCGCCGATGGTCTCAGCTTCCGACTGTCCGGCCTGCTCCAGCGCCGCGACGACTGGGTGAAGAACGACAATCAGGGCGGCAATGCCAACGCGGAACTGGAAGGTTATCGCGACATCGCCGGCCGCCTCCAGATCGCTTATGAATCGGGCGACTTCAAGGCGGTGCTGAGCGGCCATTATCGTGACCTCGACGGCAGCCCCCGGGTGTTCCGCGCCAATATCTTCCAGCCGGGCAGCAATCATTTCGTCGACGGCTTCGACAAGGATCATGTGAACCTGGACGGCTATACCAGCCAGTCGATGAAGCAGGGCGGCGGCAATCTGCGTATGCAGGTCCATCTGGACGGCGTCGGCACCTTCTTCTCCACGACAGGCTTTGAAAAGGCGCGGGTCGAGAGCACCGGGGATATCGATGGCGGCGGCTGCTATCCCTATACCGGCTGCACTTTCGGCAACCTTGGCGTCGGAACCTTCGATTCCAACACCGGCGGCATTACCCGGCCGGAGGAATTCAGCCAGGAATTCCGCTTCGCAACCGATGACATGAACGGCATCCGTTTGCAGGCGGGCACGTATTTCTTCCATCAGCGCCTGAAGTACAGCGAATATGCCTATGATCTGGCAGGCGCGCGGGTCAGCAATATCCTGCACAACAACACCAACGAGAATATCGGCCTGTTCGCGTCCGGCGAGGCGCGTGTGACGCCCGCGCTGACGCTCCGCGGCGGTCTGCGCTATTCTCGCGACAACAAGCGCGACACGATCACGCTCGACCCGGCGCTAGCCGCAAGCAGCATCGCCAGCCAACTGATCGCCGTCGACCTGCCGCTCAGCAATACCGCGCGCGGCAAGAACCTGTCCTGGGACGTCAGCGCCACCTATGCGGTCAGTCCGGACGTCAACCTTTATGCCCGCGTCGCGACCGGCTATCAGGGTCCGGCGATCCAGGATCGCGTTACCTTCTTCAGCGTGCCGTCGGTCGCCAGGAAGCAGACGACCCTCTCCTATGAAGGCGGCGTCAAGGGCGCGATCGGCAACAGCCTGCGCTTCGACCTGTCGGCCTATTACTGGAACACGGACGACCTGCAACTGACGGCCGTGGGCGGCGCCGGGAATTCGGCGCGCCTCATCAACGTCAACAAGGCGGTGGGCTACGGCGTCGAGGCAAATGTCGAGGCTCAGCCGATCCCCAATCTGACGTTGACCGTGGGCGGCAGCTACAACTTCACCGAAATTCGCGACGATGCCGCTTTCGTGGCGATCTGCGGGTCGGGCATGTGCACGCCGACGGGCCGCACCTTCGTCGACGGCGGCACGACCTACAGCTATCTGGACGGCAACGACCTGCCCCAGGCGCCGCGCTATATCGCCAATGCAACGCTGCGCTACGGCATCCCCGTGGGCACGGGCGAAGTGTTCGCCTATACCGACTGGGCTTATCGCAGCAGCGTGAACTATTTCCTCTATTCGGCGGCCGAGTTCCGGGGACGCTCCCTTATCGAGGGAGGCCTCAAGATCGGCTACAAGTCCGACCATGGCTATGAGGTCGCGGCCTTCGCCCGCAACATCACCAACCAGATCCGGGCGGTCAGCGCGATCGATTTCAACAATCTGACCGGCATGATCAACGAGCCGCGTGTCATCGGCGGCATGATCAAGGCCGGCTTCTGATCGCTTGCGCCATGGCGCAATGACGGAGGGCGTCCCGCAAGGGGCGCCCTTTTTCGTTGGCGCGACGAACGGGAAACGCGCCTGCAAGCCTTCGCTCACATGCGCGTCATCTTCTCGATACAAGGGAGAAAATGGGGCGATCGACGGGATCCGAACCCGCGACCTCTGGTACCACAAACCAGCGCTCTAACCAACTGAGCTACGATCGCCATGGGGGCCATCGGCCCCGCGAGAAGGGCCACATATGCGGCCCATCCCCACCCGTCAAGCGAACAAAATCACCGACGTGCAATTTCTGTCAGCGCCCCGCATCCCGAAGCTGCGCGCGAAGATTGGCAAGCGCACCCGCCGGAAGGCCGGGGCGCTCCCGCGCCGGCTTGCCCTTGCGCAAGCGGGCGCGATCCTTTTCCGCCGGATCGACCACCCGCACCCGCACCGCCGCATGGCCCAGCGCGCGCATCCCCAGTTGCTCCGCCGCCCCGCGCGACAGGTCGATGATCCGTCCGCGCCCGGCAAAAGGGCCGCGATCATTGATCCGGACCAGGATGGTCCGCCCGGTTTCCAGCGACGTCACCTCGACATAGCTCGGCAAAGGCAGGCTGACATGCGCGGCGGTGATCCACCTGGCCCGGAACCTTTCGCCATTGGCGGTGCGATTGCCCGATTCCGAACCATACCAGCTGGCGTAGCCGAGCATGTCATAGCCAGGATCGGCGGTCGGCACATAGGTGACGCCCCGCACCGTATAGGGCGGCCCGATCCGCACGGGGCTGTCGCTGACGGGGCGGAAATCGCCCCCGGCACAGGCCGCAAGCGCCAGAGCCGGGACTGCCCATGCCATTCTGGTCGAGAAGCGCATATCGCTTTCCCTACAGCCCCCTCGCCCGCGCGTCGAGGCTGCGCGCCATGAAAAAAGGGGCGAAGGCGCGCTGACGCCTTCACCCCTTCCTTTCGGCACTCCGCGCCCGTCGGGTGATCCCCTCAAGGCCGCGTCACTCTCCTGAAAACTTCCGACCGCGACGCCGGTAATTTGGTCAGAGCGAGCGTCTGCGCGAGGCAGACGCGAAACCCTTAGTTGACCGAGTCCTTCAGACCCTTGCCAGCCTTGAACTTCGGCTGGGCCGAAGCCTTGATGGTCATCGTTTCGCCGGTACGCGGATTGCGACCGGTGGAAGCCTTGCGCTGCGAAACCGAGAAAGTACCGAAACCGACCAGGCGCACTTCGTCGCCCTTCTTCAGAGCGCCGGTAATGGCGTCGAACACGCCCTCGACCGCCTTGGTCGCGTCATTCTTGCTGAGGCCGCTGCTTTCAGCAACCGCGCTGATCAGATCCTGCTTGTTCATGCCTTGGGAACCCCCTTGTGCTGTTGGTTAGTTTAGGAATCGCGGCGTAGGCGCGGCAATAAGGCGCGGATTCAAGCGCCTGTCAAAGGGAAAGCGACGAACCTCCCTGCTCTGAACCAATTTTGCACTGTGTCGCGCATATCAGCCCAAAGCCAAGGAGTTCCGCCATTTATACCAGATCAGTGCCGAAGCGTGGGATCGCTATCACGGCCGGCAGGCGCCGAAGGCTGCGCGGCGAGGTCATCCTCCTCGGTCCAGGCGATCGCCTCCGGTTTCGAGACGAGCGCGCGGGCCAGCACTTCATCCACATGGGACACCGGAACGATCTCCAGACCCTCGCGGATGTTGGCCGGAATTTCCGCTAGGTCTTTCTCGTTTTCTTGCGGGATCAGCACCGTCTTGATGCCGCCGCGCAGAGCCGCCAGCAGCTTTTCCTTGAGACCGCCGATCGGCAGCACGCGACCGCGCAGGGTCACCTCGCCGGTCATCGCCACATCCTTGTGGACGGGGATGCCGGTCAGGGTCGACACGATCGTCGTCACCATGCCGATGCCGGCCGAAGGACCGTCCTTGGGCACCGCGCCTTCGGGCAGGTGGATATGGATGTCCTTGCGGTTGAAGAGGCTGGGCTTGATGCCATAGCCGGGCGATCGCGCCCGCACATAGGAGAAAGCGGCCTGCACCGATTCGGTCATCACTTCGCCGAGCTTGCCGGTGGTCTTGATCGCGCCCTTGCCGGGCACGGTGACCGCCTCGATAGTCAGCAGTTCGCCGCCGACCTCGGTCCAGGCAAGGCCCGTCACCGCTCCAATCTGGTGCTCCTCCTCGCCTACGCCATGGCGGAACTTCCGCACGCCGGCATAGTCGGCCAGGTTTTCGGGCGTGATGACGACCTTGTCATATTCGCCTTCCAGAATCTTGCGCAGCGCCTTGCGGGCGAGACGCGCCATCTCGCGCTCCAGCGTGCGAACGCCAGCCTCCCGCGTATAATAGCGGATTAGGTCGCGGATCGCCGGTTCAGTCACGGTCACCTCACCGTCCTTGAGGCCGTGGGCGTCGATCTGCTTGGGCAGAAGATGCCGCTCGGCGATCTCGACCTTCTCGTCCTCGGTATAGCCTTCGAGCCGGATGATCTCCATGCGGTCCAGCAAGGGCTGCGGCAAATTCAGGGAGTTGGCCGTCGTTACGAACATGATGTCCGAGAGATCGACGTCGATTTCCAGATAATGATCCTGGAACTTGCTATTCTGTTCGGGGTCCAGCACTTCGAGCAGCGCGGATGCGGGGTCGCCCCGGAAATCCTGGCCCAGCTTGTCGATCTCGTCGAGCAGGAAGAGCGGGTTCATCGTCCCCGCCTTTTTCAGGTTCGACACGATCTTGCCCGGCAGCGAGCCGATATAGGTCCGGCGGTGGCCGCGGATCTCGGCCTCGTCCCGCACGCCGCCCAGCGACTGCCGCACGAACTCGCGTCCGGTCGCCTTGGCGATCGAGCGGCCCAATGACGTCTTGCCGACGCCCGGCGGGCCGACGAGGCACAGGATCGGCCCCTTCAGCTTGTTGGTGCGCGCCTGCACGGCCAGATATTCGATGATCCGGTCCTTGACCTTCTCCAGCGCGAAATGATCCTCGTCGAGGATCGCCTGCGCCTTCTTGAGATCGGTCTTGACCTTGCCCTTCTTGCCCCAGGGCAAACCGAGCAGCACATCGAGATAGTTGCGCACGACCGTTGCTTCAGCCGACATGGGCTGCATACCCTTGAGCTTCTTCAGCTCCGCAGTCGCTTTCGCCCGTGCTTCCTTGCTCAGCTTGGTCTTGGCGATCTTTTCGGTCAGTTCAGCAAGCTCATCGCCTTCCTCACCCTCGCCATTGCCCAGTTCGCGCTGGATCGCCTTCAGCTGCTCGTTCAGATAATATTCGCGCTGGGTCTTCTCCATCTGCCGCTTCACGCGGCCGCGAATCTTCTTCTCGACCTGGAGTACGCCCAGTTCGCCCTCCATGAAGGCGAAGACCATCTCCAGCCGCTTGACCGGATCGGCCTCGACCAGCAGCGACTGCTTGTCGGAGACCTTCACGTTGATGTTGGCGGCGACGGCATCTGCCAGGCGCCCGGCATCCTCAATCTCGCGCAGCTGGACCGGCGTCTCGGCCGGCAGCTTCTTGTTGAGCTTCGCGTAATTCTCGAACTGCTCGGCGACCGAGCGCATCAGCGCAGCCGCCTCCGGCCCTTCGGCTACGATCTCCTCGACCGTCGCGACATCGGCGACGAGATAGGTCTCGCGCGCATCCATCTGTTGCAGCTGTGCGCGGTGCTTGCCTTCCACCAGCACGCGGACGGTGCCGTCGGGCAGCTTGAGCAGCTGGAGCACGACGGCGACGACGCCCGTGTCATAGAGCGAGTCGCGGCCCGGATCATCCTCGGCAGGGTCGAGCTGCGAGACGAGGAAGATTTCCTTATTGCCTTCCATCGCTGCTTCGAGCGCCGCAACGCTCTTGTCGCGGCCCACGAAGAGCGGGACGATCATCTGCGGGAAGACGACGATGTCGCGCAGCGGCAGAAGGGGATATTGCGTAGTCATTCACTCTCCGGGGCCAGCCTGTAGCCCATCCATGCGTTCATCGCCTTTATGGGGATGCCCGTCGCGTCAATCAATCAGCACTGGTCATATCATAGCAACAATGAACCGCGAGTGATCGTACAGCCGCCATTTCCGATCAAAAAGGCAGCTTGAAGCCGGGAGGCAGCGGGAGGCCCGCGGTCATCTTGCCCATTTCAGCGCTGGACACCTCATCAGCCTTCTTCCGGGCGTCGTTGAACGCGGCGGCGACCAGATCCTCCAGCATCTGCTTTTCCGAAGGTGCGAGCAGGCTCTCGTCGATCGTTACGCCCATGATCCGGCCCTTGGCCGAAGCGCGCACCTTGACCAGGCCACCGCCGGCCGCACCCTCGACCTCCAGCTTGTCGAGATTGTCCTGCGCCCGTTGCAATTCTTCCTGAACACGGCTCGCCATGCCCAGGATTTCGTTCAAGTCCTTCATGCTTCAGCACTCCATTGTTCGAGCCTGTCATCCAGCTCGGCATCGGGGAAGGCGGCCATCGCCGCCTTGACCACCGGGGTTTCCAATATCTCGGCGCGGGCGTCCGCCGCCTTGCGCTGCTCCTGTTCCAGCAAGGTCGGCTCGGCCGACCCGTCACTCTGCGCCACCTGCCAGGGGGTACCGGTGACTTCGCGCAACGCAGGCAGCAGGCGCGCCATGAAATCGGCGGGCAGTTGCGACGTCGGGCGATAGTCGAACTGGGGCGGCGCATAGCGCACGACGCCCACGCAATCATGAAGTTCCTGTGCCAGTTGCCCCTTGCCCCGCTGCCAGAAGGCTTCGATCAGGTCGACAAAGGTGGCTGGCAGGCGCGCCGCGGGCGCGGACGAAGACGCAGCGGATGCACCATTGGCTGCGGCCGGAGCCGCCACCGGACCGCCCTCGCGCAGCATCCGCGCAATCTCGCTCGGATCGGGCATGGTCGCCGCGTGCATGACGCGCAGCAGCGCCATTTCGCAGCTTTCGATCGGCAGGATCGCGCTCGCTACCTCGTCATGCCCCTTGAGCAGCAATTGCCAGAGCCGATGCAGCGGCGCGAAACCGAGCTGCGACGCCCAATCCGACAAGGCTTCACGTTCTTCGGCCGACTGGCCGGGGCTGCCAATGTCGCGCCCGGCCTTCACCAGGGTCACGGCATGAACCAACTCCAGCAGACCGCGCATCAGGGCCAGCGGCTCGACGCCCAGCGCATATTGGTCGCGGACAGCGCCCAGCAGAGCGCCCGTATCATCTTCCAGCAGCAGGCCGAGGAGGCGGCGCACGGACCCGCGATCGGACAGGCCCAGCATGTCGCGCACCTGGGCGGCGGTGACGAGCGGCGCCCCTTCCCCCATCTCGGCGTGCGCAATCGCCTGGTCCAATATGGACAGGCCGTCGCGGGCGGAACCTTCCGCTGCCTGCGCGATCAGCGCCAGCGCATCGGGCTCGGCCGCCACATTCTCCGCTTCCACCACATGGGAGAAATGGCCGGCCAGCAGTTCGGCCGGGATTCTGCGCAGGTCGAAGCGCTGGCAGCGCGACAACACCGTCACCGGCACCTTGTTAACCTCGGTCGTGGCGAACAGGAATTTTACATGGGCGGGCGGCTCCTCCAGCGTCTTCAGCAACGCGTTGAAGGCGTTTTTGGAGAGCATGTGGACTTCGTCGATGATGTAGATCTTGTAGCGCGCCGACACGGCGGCATAGCGCACCGCCTCGATGATCTCGCGCACGTCGTCAACGCCGGTATGGCTGGCGGCGTCCATCTCCACCACGTCGATATGGCGGCCTTCGGCGATCGCCAGACAGGGTTCGCACAGGCCGCAGGGGTCGATGGTCGGACCGCCCTGCCCGTCCGGCCCTATGCAATTGAGCGCCTTGGCAATCAGTCGCGCGGTGGAAGTCTTGCCCACCCCGCGCACGCCCGTCATCAGAAAGGCATGGGCCAGCCGCCCGCGCTTGATCGCATTGCCCAGCGTCTGGACCATCGCGTCCTGGCCGATCAGCTCATGAAAGCTGCGCGGTCGATATTTGCGCGCGAGGACGCGATAGGGCTGCGGGGAATCGGACATGCCTCTGTCCTAGCCGCTCGGACGGCCATTGTCGAAGATGGATGATGACTGGAGGGTGGGAGCCGGAACGACCCGTGACGAAATCACTGTGGCTGCTTCCGTCAGGACCTGACCAGGTTCGCAACGGTCACGCCCGCCCGACTCCCGCGCCGGCATATGGCGAAGTGAGGCGGGCTTGGCAAGGGGTTCACCTTCTCGCCACCATGGCAGGGAGAGATCGGCCCGCTTACTCCAGCCCGCTCTTCTGTGCCTTGCTGACGAAATCGAGCGCCGCGCGCGCGGTTTCGGCGATGGCCGCCTCCGCCTTGCCCGCATCGACCGTGGGCCGGTCCAGATAGATGGCCAGGATATATTCGTCGCCCGCCGCAGACTTGACCAGCGCCACGTCATTATAGGCGGTGCCACATGTGCCGGTCTTGCTACCCGACGTCCACCCTTCGGGCAGGCCCGCCTTGATGCGATGGTCGCCGGTGCTACTGGCGTTGAACCAGGCGCGCAGCCTGTCGGCGCTCTCCGGCTTCATGTCCCGGAAGAAAAGCCGCCCCATCAGCCCCGCCATCGCTGCGGGAGACGTCGTGTCGCGCTCGTCCCCCTCGGCATTCTCGTTGAGAGCGGGCTCGTTGCGGTCGAGCCGGGTCACGCGGTCGCCATGGGCGCGCATGAAGGCGGTGAGGCCCGGCGGGCCGCCCAGCATCGGCAGCAACAGATTGGCCGCGCTGTTGTCGCTCACCTCCACCGCCGCCTGCGCCAGTTCGCCCATGCTCATGCGGCCGCGCTTGCGGTTCTTCTTCACGACCGGGGCGTAATCGAGAATATCGTCCTTGCCGAAGGATATCTCCCCCTCCAGCCCGAACTTGCCGGCTTCGGCGCCCAGAAGCACGGCAGCGGCCAGCGGCCCCTTGAAGGTCGAACAGAGGGCGAAACGCTCGTCGCGGTTGAAGCCAAGCAGAAGCGCCCCGCTCCTGTCGACCAGCGCGACCCCCAGCCGTCCGCCGGTTTCCTTCTCGATCTCGGCGGGATTGCGAAGGGATGTCAGCGCCGATTGCGGCACCAGATAACGCGGCGCGACCGGCATCAGTGAATCGAGCCGCCCAGTCGGAACCGGCTCTCTGGCGGGCGCCTTCTTCCGGTCGGCAGCCTGACCGGGAACGGCGATCAGCGCCAGGGCGGCCAGAAGGGTCAGCCTCTTCATGGATCGGATCACATGCCCTGCATATTATTGGATTCGTTCGGGATGCGGACGGTCAGTCGCTCCATTCCGGCGTCCAGCACTATCTGGCAGGACAAGCGGCTGGTGCGCGTCGCGGCGGCGGCCAGGTCGAGCATATCCTCCTCATCCTCGCTGGCGCGGGGCAGACGGACGAAATCCTCGGCATCGACGATGACATGGCAGGTCGAGCAGGCCATCTGTCCCTCGCAGCTTCCTTCCAGCGGCTGGCCGGCGGCCTGCGCAATGTCCAGCAGCAGCGATCCGGCAGGCGCGTCGACCTCCTGCCGCCGCTCGCCGTCAGCGCTGATAAAGGTGACCCTGGTCATTGGTGCGACGCTCCCTTGTCACGGCGCCGCTTGTGCGGCTGCCGCTTCATTCAACACTGTTGCAGCCCTCTCCAGTTCCGCCGGCGTCGTGTAGCGGCCGAAGCCGATCCGCACCGATCCGCGCGCCTGGCCATCCGTCAGCCCCAGCGCGCGCAGCACATGGCTAGGCCGCCCGGACCCGCTTGCGCAAGCACTTCCCAACGAAAAAGCAACATTGCGGCAATGGGACAACAGCCGCGCGCCATCAATGCCCTCGCGCCGCAGGTTGAGATTGCCGGCGTAGCGCTGCGCCATGCTACCGTTCAGCGTCCAATCATCGAACAGACTGCGGGCCGCAGCCGCCAGCTTTTCGACATGCACGCGATCCATGTCCGCCCGCTCTCGCATCAGCCGCGCGGCGACCCCGAAGCCCGCGCAGAGCGCCGGGGAGAGCGTGCCGGACCGCAGCCCCCCTTCCTGCCCGCCACCATGAATGAGCGGCGCGGGCTTCACCCCGTCGCGCAGCCAGAGCGCACCTACGCCTTTGGGGCCGTGAATCTTGTGTGCACTGATCGCGACCATGTCGCAGCCCTGCGGGATCGGAACCCGGCCATAGCCCTGCACCGCATCGCACAGGAACAACGCGCCAGCCTCATGCGCCATGGTCGCCAGCATCTCGACCGGCTGGATCACGCCGATCTCGTTGTTGACCAGCATCGCGACAACGAGTGCGACACCTGGAACGATTGCTTCCCGTGCAGCGTCCGGATCGACGATGCCGTCCGGGCCGACCGGCAGGACGGTCACGTCACGGCCGGCCCGGCGCATGGCGTCCGCCGTGTCGAGCACGGCGGCATGTTCGGTCGCGATCGTAACGATGGCGCCCGCCGGCGCGCCCTGGATCGCGATGTTGAGCGCCTCGGTCGCGCCGGAGGTGAAGAGGGTTCGCCCCCCCGAGGGCAGCAGCTTGCCGATCTCCTCGCGCGCGACCTCCACCTGCGCGGCGGCGGCGCGACCCGGGCGATGAGCGCTGTGCGGATTGGCGAACTGGTCGCGCAGCAGCGGGACCATCGCGTCAAACGCCTCCGGCGCGAGCGGCGTCGTAGCCTGATAATCAAGATATATCATATCTTTAACTGTCCAGCCGCTCTTTCCGCCATGGCTGTCCAGACGGCGAGGAAACTGTCCATGTCGCTGTCGGACGTTTGCGGGCCGAAGCTCACGCGCACCACTTCGGACGCCGCCGCCTCGTCCCAGCCCATTGCGCCCAGCACATGGCTGGTCTTGAGCGATCCGGACGAACAGGCGCTGCCCGCCGACACCGAAATGCCCCTGAGATCGAACTGGATCAGTTGCGCGCGGGCGGACAAGCCCGGCATCCGGTAGCTGGCGATGGCGGGGATACGCGGCGCGTCCCGCGCGACGATCACGCCGCCCGCCGCCTCGATCCCCGCGTCCAACCGGGCGCGCAGTTCCGCCGCCTTGGCCAGCCAGTCGCCGCGCGAGTCCAGCGCCGCGGCCATGGCAAGGATCGCGGGGAGATTTTCGGTACCCGGACGATAGCCCTGCTCCTGACCGCCGCTCGGCTCGATCAGGGCAAGGTCGCGGATCAGCAGCGCGCCGATGCCGGGCGGGCCGCCGAACTTGTGGGCGCTGACAGCGATCATGTCGGCATCCGGCAGCGACAGCTTGCCCGCGCTCTGGGCGCAATCGGCAAACAGGATCGCCCCATCGCGCTCGATCCGGTCGAGCGGCTGGATCACGCCGGTTTCGTTATTGACGTGCTGGACGGCGAGAAGGATTCGTTCGTCCGATCGCAATACCCGATCGGAAGTCAGGCAGACACACCCATCAGACGTTACCGGCAGCCGATCGGCGCCCTTCGTCACGCGCAGTACGGCGTCATGCTCGACCGGCGACGTGACGACCCGCGCCGCCCTCACCCGCGTCAGCGCGATGGCGATCGCCTCGGTCGCGCCGGACGTGAAGATCACATGCCCGCTCCAGCCCAGCGCCACGGCGATCCGGGCGCGCGCCTCCTCCAGCGCCGCGCGCGCGGCGCGGCCGTCGGCATGGGGGCTGGACGGGTTGGCCCAATCCTCCATCGCCGTCGCCATCGCCGCGCGCGCAGCGGGCAGCATCGGGGTGGTCGCGGCATGATCCAGATAAAGACGGTCGGCGGCCAAGCGGGCATTACTCATTGATTGCGGAAATGGCGGCGGCTTCTATATAGGCGGATTGCCGCGCGGCGCCAGCGCCTTGCCCCAGGCATCGCATGACGCGCGCGATCCGGACCCATTAGCCGCTTGCCTCCTCGTCTGGAGTGGGCGGCCCAGAACCATAACAGGTGCCATGCCCGACGTCATTTTCCCCGGACCCGAAGGCCGCCTCGAAGGCCGTTTCAGCCCCCCGCCCCGCCCGCGTGCGCCGGTCGCCATGATCCTGCACCCGCATCCGCAGGGCGGCGGCACGATGAACGACCGCATCACCCAGGCGCTCTACAAGACCTTCGTGAAGCGGGGCTTTGCCGTGCTGCGCTTCAACTTCCGGGGCGTAGGTCGCAGCCAGGGCACGTTCGACAATGGCATCGGCGAACTCAGCGATGCCGCCGCCGCGCTCGATTGGGTGCAGAGCTTCCATCCCGAAGCGCAGACCACCTGGATCGCCGGCTTCTCCTTTGGCGCGTGGATCGGAATGCAGTTGCTGATGCGTCGCCCGGAAATCCGGGGCTTCATCTCGGTCGCGCCGCCCGCCAACATGTATGACTTCTCCTTCCTCGCCCCCTGCCCCTCGTCGGGCATCATCGTGCAGGGCACGGCGGACGAGGTGGTGACGGCAAGCGCGGTCCAGAAGCTGGTCGACAAGCTGCGCACCCAGAAGGGCATCACCATCCATCATGACGAAATCCGGGGCGCAAACCATTTCTTCGAGCATGAACTCGATCAACTGATGAAGTCGGTCGACAATTATCTCGACATGCGCCTGTCGCCCGACTCGCCCATCCGCTGAAATGTGAGTTCGAGCGGGTCATGAAGGGGCCGCCCGACCGGGCAGCCCCGTTTTTCATGCCCGCCCCACCCATGCAAAGGGGCGCGATCGGCCTGATGCCATCGCGCCCCTTTTTGCCGGCCATCCTCCCCCGCGGAGAATGGGCTTGCGGTTCAGTTCGCCTTGCTCATGTCGACCTTCTCGACCCATTCAGGATAGAAGGTCGGCTCGCGGTTGGACCAGCCGACCGCCGTCGCCGCTGCCTCGCTGATCGATTGGAGCAGCGCGCGACGCTTGTCGGGATGGAGATGCGGCAGGCTCGCCGCCGCGCAGAAGGCGCCCGGCAACCAAGGCCGCGCACCGGCGCCCAGCAAGCGTTCATAGAGGAAGCGATAGGCGGAGAAACTGCCAAGACGGTCCTGCCCCAGGTCGAAGGCGGAAATGGTCACGAGCGGCGCCATGAACGGCTCCACCTGCTCCAGGCCGCTGTCGTCGGGCACCCGCGCCTTGATCTCGTCGAGCCGGCCGTAAATCCGCGCCTGCGCCCGAATCGAGGCCTCCTCCACCATGTCGCGCGACCACAGCTTCATCGCGTCGCGGCGATGCAGCCCGATGTCCAGCGATCTGCGGATATAGCGTTGGGTAGCGGACGGGAAGCTTGCGAATTCACGCAACTCCGCCAGGGTGACAGCCCCATCCGCCGGTCTTGCACTCGTGCCCATATCCTTGCCCTCCGACTTCAAGTCGTGCGACAGAACATGCGCTCATCATGGTTACTGAAGGCTTAAGCGCCTGTTCCACCGTCATTCACAACGGACCAGATTTCTTTGTGCAGCGCAACATGAAAATCATCCTTTGTGCGACAGGATGATGACAGAAATCAGGCCGGGACGCACCTGTCTTCCGTCAGCCATGCCAACGCGGCGTCAGCGCTGTCGAAAATCCGGAGATAGGACTGCGTCATCTCGCGCCGGACCTGCAACCGGGCGATAGCGCTCGACGTGACAACGGCGATCCGGCGAGCGCGCGGAAATCCATCAAAATGCGTGCGGAACATGGCCAGTGCGTCTTGCGGCTGGACCGCGCTGTCGCTCATGTCCATGCGCAGCAAATAGCCGGGCTGGAAACCTTCGGCCCCGAATCGAGCCTTGCAGGCCTCGGCATAGGGACCGACATCCTCTGCCGAAAAATAGCGATGCCAGGCGACATCCATCAGGCCGAAGTCGTGATCGAAGTGGATGCTGTAATAGGCATTAGGCATGGGGAGGACCTCCGGTCCGCATCCCGATGCCCTGAAATGGTTAGAGAAACCCTTACGCCCCGGTTCGCCGGTCGAGCACAGCACCGATCATGCTGCGCCATACGGCGACATCACCGGCCTGCGCCATCTGGGCATCAGGTTCGCGCAAGGTGTGAAGGATGGCATACGCGTCGTCCACATGGTTGCGCCAGGCCGCATCGACGGCCCCGGCCGCATGGGGATCGCTGCCCTCGCCGTTCAGGCTTAACTGGCGCCCGGCAAGCACGCGAGCGATGCGTTCGACGGCGGGGGTGCAGGATGTGGGCATGGATGTGTCGCTCCTCTCTCGTGCGGCGGCCAGTTCGCTCTTCCGCCTTGGCAAATTAGCATGATTTGCACGCTGGAGCCATCAATCCCGTGGCGTGTAGCCCGACGAGGGCACCGGATCGCCATGATCGCCCGGCTTGGTCGTCGATGGCGGGTCGGATGCGTCCATCGAATCCTTGAGACCTTCTTCCAGCTTCTCCTCCCGGCTGACGGCATGGTCCTGCCGGTCGGTCTCCCGTTCGTCGCCGGCTTCCTCACGGCTGTGCGGGCGGATGTCGGTCTTGTCGTTCATCGGTCTCTCCTGCCACGCCATGGAAATGGCGCACCCGATCAACGGACGGACGTCAGGCCGGTTCCGCCCTGGCCGTTCGACCAACATGCGGAGCGGTTCGACCAGCTACCGGCAGACGGGGCGACAAGCGCCGCGCAGGCGGTTAGACAGGAATCATGATAGTGACTTCCGAAGATGGTGAACGCGGCGTCTCCCCCGCGATCGCGCTCTATTCCATCCTGGGTTTCTGGCTGTTCTACACATTGATTGTGAGCCTGCGCGCGCTGGTCGTCGGCTTCGATGCGCAGATGGAGATGGCCGCGCGCCGTATGGTGGTCGCGGTCATAGGGATCATCGTGACCTGGATCCTCTACCTCGCGCTTCGCCGTTTCGACCGGAAGCCGTTGCTGATCCGGGTCATCGCCGCCTTCTCGCTCGCCATACCCTTCGCCTTCGCCATGGCGGCTGCCAACTACTACATGTTCAACGTCTATGACCCCATGTCGCTCTTTACCGACATGGACATGCACAAGAAGGCCGAGGAAAATTACGTGCTGATCGGCATCGTCGAGGATGCGATGAGCCGCTTCTTCTTCCTGTCGGCCTGGGCGGGCCTCTATCTCGCCCTCTCCTACGCAGCCGAAGCGCGCAGCACCGAACGCCGCGCCGCCCGGCTGGAGCAGGCGGCGCAGCAGGCCGAGCTACGATCGCTGCGCTATCAGGTGAACCCGCATTTCCTGTTCAACACGCTCAATTCGCTGTCGACGCTCGTCATGCGCAACCGCCCGGACGAGGCCGAGCAGATGATCATGTCGCTATCCAACTTCTACCGCACCAGCCTGACCGGCGACCCGCTGGACGATGTCCCGCTGGAAGAGGAAGTGCATCTCCAGAAACTCTATCTGGATATCGAGGCGGTGCGCTTCCCCGAACGGCTCACCACCGTCATCGACATCCCGCCGTCCTTGCTGAGCGCCTGCGTCCCCGGCCTTATCCTTCAGCCGGTGGTGGAAAATGCGATCAAATATGGCGTCTCCCGCACGTCCAGTCCGGTGGAGATCCGCATCACCGCGCGCGAGGACGGCGACCTGATGCACATCAACGTCACCGACAACGGACCCAACCCGCCAAGCGCGGCGGATCGCGGCAGCGGCATCGGCCTCGCCAATGTGCGGGACCGGCTCACCGCACGTTTTGGCGATCGGGGCCGCATCGTTTATGGTCTGCGCGAGGCGGGCGGCTTTTCCGTCCTCCTTACCCTACCCATCATCCGCCGGGGTTGCTGACCGCCCATGTCCATCCGCACCATGATCGTCGATGACGAGCCGCTCGCGATCGAGCGCCTCCAGATGCTCTGCGCCCGCGAACCACGCATCGCGCTGGTCGGCACCGCCACCGATGGCGAGGCGGCGTTGCGCCTGATCGAGGGACTGAAGCCCGATCTGGTCATGCTCGACATCGCCATGCCGCTGCTCGACGGCATCGGCGTAGCGCGCGCCGTGGGGCGGCTCGGTATCCGCCCGGCTGTGATCTTCGTCACCGCCTTCGAAGGCTTCGCGGTCGAAGCATTCGACCTGGCAGCGGTCGACTATATGCTCAAGCCCGTCGCGCACGACCGGCTGACCCGCGCGATCGACCGGGTGGAGGTCGCGTTGCGCAACCAGTTGCCCGACACCGCCGCCGTCTCCAGCGAACCGCAGCCCGAATGGGCCGAGGAATTCTGGGTGCCGCACCGTTCGGAACTGATCCGCATCGCCACCGACCAGATCGACCGGATCGAGGCTGAGCGCGACTATATGCGCCTGCATGTCGGCCAGCACAGCTATCTGCTGCACCAGACGATCAGTTCGCTGGAGGAGCGGCTCGATCCGCAGCAGTTCGTCCGGCTGCATCGCTCGCACATCGTCCGCCGCGATCATATCGCCCGGTTGCGCCACGATGGCAGCGGTGTGTGGTTCGCCGCGCTGGCCGACGGCGGCGAAATCCGCATCGGTCGCACTTTCCTGGCCAATGCGCGGGCGATGACCGGGCGATAGGTCGGCTTGAACGGGACGAGGATTTTCGCGCTTGGCCGGGCGGGTTCGCGCGGTTAGCGCAGCACCCATGTCCGACGCCCCCGAAAAAGACGTCCGCCTGATCTGGAGCCGCTATTACAGCGCCTTCGTCCCTGCTCCGCCCGGCCCAGGCCTTCTCGATCGGCTGAAGGCCGCGAGCGGCGCGATCGGCGGCATCGCCATCACCGGCCTGCTTTGCGGGCTGATGCTGGGCAATGGCCTTGCCCACCCGCTGCTGGTCGCGCCGATGGGCGCGTCCGCCGTGTTGCTGTTCGCCGTGCCCGCCAGCCCCCTCGCCCAGCCGTGGCCAGTGCTTGGCGGCAATGTCATTTCCGCCCTGGTCGGCATCGCCGTGGCCAAGGCCATCGCCGACCCCACGCTGGCCGCCGCGCTGGCGGTTGGCGCGGCGATCGCGGTCATGTCGCTGCTGCGCTGCCTCCACCCGCCCGGCGGCGCGGTGGCCCTGTCGGCCGTCCTGGGGGCGAAGGGCGCGGCGGGCAGCTATATGTTCGCGCTGGTGCCCGTCGGCGTGAACACACTATTGCTGCTGACCGTCGCCATCCTCTTCCACCGGCTGGCCGGTCATAATTATCCCCATGTCGCGCCCAGGACGCCCGCGCCCCATGGCACGAGTGACCCGGCACCGATGCTGCGCGCCGGGCCGTCGGGACAGGATCTCGCCGATGCGATGCAGGACTTCGGCGACACGCTGGACGTGGATGAGGCCGACCTGCGCCAGCTTTTCGCCGACGCCGAATTGCGCGCCGCCGAGCGGCTGCACGGCACGGTGCCCTGCGCCGAAATCATGTCGCGCGACGTGATCCATGTCGCCGCGCAGGAGCCGATCGGACAGGTCCGCATCCTTATGCAGGAGCGCGGTCTTCTCTCGCTGCCCGTGCTGGACGATGCCGGGCGCGTCCAGGGCATCATCGGCGCTCTCGATCTGGGCCAGGAGGGCGCGCAAGCCGGCGACATCGCCCGCCGCCCCTTGCTGGTCCATGCCGACACGCCGGTAGCCCGCCTGATCGGCCCGCTGAGCAGCGGCACCCGCCGCGCGGCCATCGTGGTCGATGCCGACCATCGGTTGCAGGGCCTTATCACCCAGACGGACTTGCTCGCGTCGCTGGCACTGAGGCCTATCGCTGTTCCAGCACCGGCAGATCCGGCCCCGGTATCGCGGTAATGGCGACATTGGCGAACATCACCAGCCCCGCAAGGATCATCAGCACCCCGCGCTTCCGGTCGCGCCTCTTCAGGAGCGTGTAAATGCCGCCGCCGGTCAGCAGCGCGCCCGCGAGCATGAGGATGGATAAGATCGTTCCAGCCATGCAGGATGCCATAGGGACCAAGCTGGACTGTGGCAATTGGCGTTCCTTGCCCCTATGAGGCGCGCAGAAACGAATCACCCTTTCGGTGAAGGGACGCTTCTCACATGAAAATCGCCATCGCATCCGATCATGCCGCCGTCGACTTGAAGGCGGAACTCGCCCAATGGCTGCGCGAGGAAGGGCATGACGTCGACGACCTGGGACCGGCCACCGCCGACCGAGTCGATTACCCCGATTTTGGTTACAAGCTCGCGGCGGCCGTCGCATCGGGCGCGGCCGAGCGCGGCATCGCGCTCTGCGGGTCGGGCATCGGCATCTCGATCGCGGTCAACCGCAATCCGGCGTGCCGCTGCGCACTGGTAAGCGAACCGCTGTCGGCTGCGCTGTCGCGCGAGCATAACGACGCTAATGTCTTGGCGCTCGGCGCTCGTCTGACAGGTGAGGACATGGCCAAGGCGTGCGTCTCCGCCTTTATCAACACCGAGTTCGGCGGCGGTCGCCATGCCGGCCGTGTCGAGAAACTATCCCAGCCCGCGCTCTGAAAGGACTTGAGATGAGCACCGACACCCTGACCCAGCCTGCTTTGTCGGACATCCGTTCGGAAGGCTATTTCACGCGCGGCCTGGCCGATGCGGATCCCGCCGTGTTCGGCGGCGTCCAGCAGGAACTGAAGCGCGAGCAGAACCAGATCGAACTGATCGCGTCGGAAAACATCGTGTCCAAGGCGGTGCTGGAAGCGCAGGGTAGCGTCTTCACCAACAAATATGCCGAGGGCTATCCGGGCAAGCGCTATTATCAGGGCTGCGCTCCGTCCGACGTCGTCGAACAGCTCGCCATCGACCGCGCCAAGCAGCTGTTCGGCTGCAACTTCGTCAACGTCCAGCCGCACTCGGGCGCACAGGCCAATGGCGGCGTGATGCTGGCGCTGGTCAAGCCCGGCGAGACGATCATGGGCCTGTCGCTGGATGCCGGCGGCCACCTGACCCATGGGTCGAAGCCCAGCATGTCGGGCAAATGGTTCAACGCCGTGCAATATGGCGTTCGCGAAGACACCCACCTGATCGACTATGACGCGGTCGAGGCGCAGGCGATCGAATGCCAGCCCAAGCTGATCATCGCGGGCGGCAGCGCCTATCCGCGCCAGATCGATTTCGCCCGCTTCCGTGCGATCGCGGACAAGGTCGGCGCGCTGTTCATGGTCGACATGGCGCACTTCGCGGGTCTGGTCGCCGGCGGCGCCCACCCCTCGCCCTTCGGCTATGCCGACGTGGTGACCACCACCACGCACAAGACCCTGCGCGGTCCGCGCGGCGGCATGATCCTGACCAATGACGAAGCGATCGCGAAGAAGATCAACTCGGCCATCTTCCCCGGCCTTCAGGGCGGCCCGCTGATGCACGTCATCGCCGCCAAGGCGGTGGCCTTCGGCGAAGCGCTCCAGCCGGAGTTCAAGACCTACGCCCAGGCGATCGTCAACAATGCCAAGGCGCTTGCCGGCAAGCTGGAGCAGCGCGGCCTGGCCGTCATCTCCGGCGGCACCGACACCCATCTGGCGCTGATCGACCTGCGCCCCTACGGCATTTCGGGCAAGGATGCCGACGAGGCGCTGGAGCGTAGCTTCATCACCTGCAACAAGAATGGCGTGCCGGGCGACCCGCTGCCCCCGACCAAGACCAGCGGCATCCGCGTCGGATCGCCCGCCGGCACCACCCGCGGCTTCGGCGTGGCGGAGTTCGAGGCGATCGGCGACATGATCGCCGACGTGCTGGAAGGTTTGCGCGACAAGGGCGAACATGGCGATGCCGCCGTGGAAGCCAATGTCCGCGAACGCGTCACTGCGCTTTGCGCCCGCTTCCCCATCTACGAAGGGTAAGCCCGCTTGCGCTGCCCCTTTTGCGCCCATGAAGACAGTCAGGTGAAGGACAGCCGGCCGACGGAGGATGGTGCCGCCATCCGCCGTCGCCGCCAGTGCGAAGCCTGCGGGGCGCGCTTCACCACATTCGAGCGTATCCAGTTGCGTGACATCTGGGTCGTGAAGAGCGAGGGGCGCAAGGAAGCCTTCGACCGCGACAAGCTGGCCCGATCGATCGGCATCGCCTGCCGCAAGCGGCCGATTGATCCCAGCCGCATCGAAAAGCTGATCTCCGGCATCCAGCGCCAGCTGGAAACCAGCGGCGATGGCGAGGTCCCCGCCCGCGCCATCGGCGAAATGGTGATGGAGGGGCTGAAGCGCCTCGACAGCGTAGCCTATATCCGCTTCGCCAGCGTCTACAAGGACTTCACCGACGCGCGGGATTTCGAGGAATTTGCAGGAACCGTGAAGGAAGTCGGGCGGGAGTGAACGCTATGAACAAGCCCCCCGTGATCGTCCTAGTCCGCCCGCAACTGGGCGAGAATATCGGCAAGGCCGCGCGCGCGATGCTGAATTTCGGTTTGACCGAGATGCGGCTCGTTTCCCCCCGCGACGGCTGGCCCAATCCCGACGCCGGCCCGGCCGCTGCGGGGGCCGATGTGGTGCTGGACGGCGCCCAGGTCCATGCGACGCTGGCCGACGCCGTGGCGGACTGCGCCCATGTCTATGCCACCACCGTGCGCAAGCGCGGCGTCACCAAGCCAGTGGTCACACCCGAAGAGGCCGCGCGTGAGATTCATGCGGCGCAAGGCCGCAGCGCCTTCGTCTTCGGACCCGAACGATCGGGCCTGGAAACCGACGATGTCGCGCTCGCGCGCAAGATCCTGACCGTGCCGATCAATCCGGAGTTCGGTTCGCTCAACCTCGCCCAGGCGGTAATCCTGTGCGCCTATGAATGGTCGAAACAGGCCCAGTTGGAACAGCCCACCGTCACCGACCTGCTCGAACCGGCACCGCAGGTGGAACTGGAGGGCATGATCGTCCAGTTCGAGACGCTGCTGGACAATGCCGGCTATTTCTTCCCGCCCGACCGCGCGCCCGCGACCAAAAGGACGTTGCGCAACCTGCTGACCAAGCCGGGCTGGAACCATCTGGAGGTGCGTACCCTGCGTGGCGTGCTGTCAGCGCTCGCAACGCCGCGAACGCGCTGACAGACCTCAGATCCCACCCGGATAGACTGTCCAGCCGCCCTGTTCCAGCGCTGCGGAAAGCGCCGCGACGCAGGCGTCGAGCGTGACCTGGCTGGTCGAACGCACCACGAAATTCGCTCCGGTGCGCCCTTCTCGGAAAAAGGGGTAGCTACCGATCTGGCAGCCTTCATGCGCGCGCTCGGTGGCGGCGAGCAGATCTGCGATCTCGCTTTCCGCAACCCAGCAGCCGATCGTCGCCGACAGCAGGGGCAATCCGCCCTCCAGCGTGCCGGTCAGGCTCTCCAGCATCCCCGCAGTGATATGGGGCACGCCCGCCATGATGAAGATATTGCCGTAGCGGATGCCCGGCGCCCCTGACATTCGATTCTCGATCAGGCTGGCTCCCGCGGGCACCCGCGCCATGCGCAACCGCGCTTCGGTCAGCCCGCCACGCGTCGCATAATAGGCCGACAGGACCGACCTTGCGCCCTCATGGACTTCCACCTCCACGCCCAGCGCCGCCGCGATCGCATCGACGGTGATGTCGTCATGAGTCGGCCCGATGCCGCCGGTGGTGAAGAGATAGTCGTTCCGTGCCCGTAACGCGTTCACCGCTTCGACGATCGCCCCCTCGTCATCGGCCACGACCCGCACCTCGCGCAGCCGGATGCCCTGGACATTCAGCCAGGTCGCGATCTGCGACACATTCTTGTCCTGTGTGCGGCCTGAGAGAATCTCGTCGCCGATCACGATCAGCGCTGCGGTCCATGTGCGGGTCGGATCGGCCATGCAGGGTCCATAGCCCGTGGCGCCGCTCATGCCTAGCGTCCCTCTCGCATTATGCCCGCCAAGCGCCTATAATCGCATCATGACCGAATATATGACGATGACGGCGGATGCGCCGATCTCCCGCTCGACCGCAATCAAGCTGTATGACGAATCCGGTTTCGCCGGGATGCGCAAGGCCGGGCGCCTCGCCGCCGAAATCCTCGATGCGCTGGCGCCTCATGTGGTGCCCGGCGTGACCACTGGCGAACTGGACGACATCGTCCGCCGCATGACGCTCGAGGGCGGCGGCGTGCCCGCCACGCTGGGCTATCGGGGCTATACCCACAGCTGCTGCATCAGCCTCAACAATGTCATCTGCCACGGCATTCCGGGCGATTATAGACTCAGGGATGGTGACATCCTCAACATCGACGTGACGCCGCAGGTCGATGGCTGGCATGGCGACACCAGCCGCATGTACATCGCCGGCGAAGCCTCGATCAAGGCGCGCCGGCTGGTTGAAGTCACCTATGAATGCCTGATGCTGGGCATTGAGCAGGCGAAGCCCGGCAATCATCTGGGCGACATCGGCCATGCCGTACAGCGCCACGCGGAAAAGCACCGCTATGGCGTCGTCCGCGATTTCTGCGGTCATGGCCTGGGCCGCGTCTTCCACGACAGCCCGGAGGTCGTCCATATCGGCCGCCCCGGGACTGGCCCCGAGCTGAAGCCCGGCATGTTCTTCACCATCGAACCGATGATCAACATCGGCAAGCCCGGCGTGAAGATGCTGGACGATGGCTGGACGGCGGTGACGCGCGACCGCACGCTTTCCGCCCAGTTCGAACATAGCATCGGAATCACCGAAACCGGCTGTGAGATCTTCACCAAAAGCCCGGCAGGCCTCGACTGCCCACCCTATGGCGCCTGAGCCTCAAAACGCTGCCCAAAAAACAGGCAATTGGACATGAAATTGCCCGGATTCCGGGCAATATGGACAAAGATTGCTGCATCGCCGAAAGCAGTCCTAGCGATTCGCCATTTGGCACGGTAATTGATTGCCAAGAGAGACGACGCGTGCCTTTCGGGGGGCATGGAGATCGTCGCTTGAGGATGAACTACGCGGGCGATCGCCCGCTTGGCAGCGTGCGTCATGGGTTGGGACTAGAGTGATGAAGAAGATCGAAGCGATCATCAAACCGTTCAAGCTGGATGAGGTGAAGGAAGCGCTGCACGAAGTCGGCGTTTCTGGCATCACCGTCACCGAAGCCAAGGGTTTCGGTCGGCAGAAAGGTCATACCGAGCTGTATCGCGGCGCCGAATATGTCGTCGACTTCCTGCCCAAGGTGAAGCTGGAGGTCGTCGTGGACGACAGCCTCGCCGACCGCGTGGTCGAAGCCATCTGCGCCGCGGCACAGACCGGCCGCATCGGCGATGGCAAGATCTTCATTTCCAACGTCGAGGGCGCGGTACGCATCCGCACCGGAGAGCGCGACAGCGACGCCATCTGATCCGTTTTCTCCTGTCGTCCGTCGATCGGCAGGCATTTTGGCATCCACAACCCCTTCGGGGGGGGTATTTCTGAAAGAAGGGCAATAGCACATGGCCAACACGCCAAAAGACATCCTGAAGATGATCGAGGAAAAGGAGATCGAGTGGGTCGATGTCCGCTTCACCGATCCCAAGGGCAAGTGGCAGCACCTGACCATGGTTTCCAGCGTGCTTGGCGAAGATGAGCTGACCCAGGGCCTGATGTTCGACGGTTCGTCGATCGAAGGTTGGAAGGCGATCAACGAATCGGACATGATCCTCAAGCCCGACCTCGACGCCGTTTACGTCGATCCGTTCAGCGCCACCCCGATGCTGATCATCTTCTGCGACATTGTCGAACCCGACACCGGCGAACTTTACAGCCGCGACCCGCGCTCCTGCGCGAAGCGCGCCGAGGCCTTCGTCAAGTCGGCCGGTTTTGGCGACACCATCTACGTCGGTCCGGAAGCCGAATTCTTCATGTTCGACGATGTGCGCTTCGAGAATGACTATTCGCAGAGCTACTTCAAGATCGACGACATCGAACTGCCGACCAACACCGGCAAGGAATATGAAGGCGGCAACCTGGGCCACCGCCCGCGCGCCAAGGGCGGCTATTTCCCCGTCGCTCCGGTCGATCCCTGCACCGACATCCGCGCCGAAATGGTTTCGACCATGCTCGAAATGGGCCTGCCCTGCGACAAGCATCACCATGAAGTCGCCGCTGCCCAGCACGAACTGGGCCTGACCTTCGGCACGCTGGTCCAGACCGCCGACCGTATGCAGATCTACAAATATGTCGTGCAGATGGTTGCCCAGGCCTATGGCAAGACCGCGACCTTCATGCCGAAGCCGATCGCGCAGGACAATGGTTCGGGCATGCACACCCACATGTCGATCTGGGAAGGCGGCAAGCCGCTCTTCGCCGGTGACGGCTATGCCGGTCTGTCGGACACCTGCCTCTACTTCATCGGGGGCGTCATCAAGCACGCCAAGGCACTGAACGCCTTCACCAACCCGACCACCAACAGCTACAAGCGCCTGGTGCCGGGCTTCGAAGCCCCCGTTCTGCTGGCATATTCGGCGCGCAACCGCTCGGCTTCCTGCCGTATTCCCTACGGCGCGGGCGCCAAGGCGAAGCGCGTGGAATTCCGCTTCCCGGACGCGATGGCCAACCCCTATCTGTGCTACGCCGCCCTGCTGATGGCGGGCCTGGACGGCATCGAGAACAAGATCCATCCGGGCGCCGCGATGGACAAGAATCTCTACGACCTGCCGCCCGAAGAGCTGAGCCAGGTGCCGACCGTCTGCGGTTCGCTGCGTGAAGCCCTGAACAGCCTCGAAGCCGACTATGAGTTCCTGCTGAAGGGCGACGTCTTCACCAAGGATCAGATCGATGCCTATATCGAACTGAAGTGGCCCGAAGTGTATCGCTGGGAAATGGCGCCTTCGCCGGTCGAATTCGACATGTATTACAGCGCCTGAACCCTTTCTCGGGAGCTGTGGAAGAGGCCCGGTCGCGCAAGCGGCCGGGCCTTTTTCCATGGAGAGGCGATTGCGGCGGCAGGCGGCACGTTCCACATTGACGCCATGAACCCGCTCGACTCGCTCGGCCTTTCATCCAGGCGCCGATGGCGGGTGTTTCGACGCCCGCCATGGCCGCCGCAGTCAGCAACGCCGGCGGCCTCGGTTCCATCGCCGTAGGCGCGGTCGATGCGGCGACTGCACGCGAGATGATCGCCGCAGTCCGCGATCGCACGGACCGCCCTTTCAACGTCAACCTTTTCGTACATTCTCCGGCACGGTCCCGACCGGATATTGAAGCGCAGTGGCTGGTCGCGCTCGAACCGCTCTTCGGCCAGTTCGGCGGCAACTCGCCGGCATCATTGCGTGAAATATATCGCAGCTTCGCGGAGGACGACGCGATGCTCGCCATGCTAACCGCAACCCGCCCCGCCGTCGTCAGCTTCCATTTCGGCCTGCCTCAGCCGTGGCGGATCGCGACACTCAAGGCCGCCGGCTGCATCCTGCTCGCCAGCGTCACCAGCCTGGCCGAAGCGCTTGCGGCGCGCGCCGCAGGGGTGGACATGCTGGTCGCGCAGGGATTCGAAGCTGGCGGCCACCGCGGCACCTTCGATCCCGATGCGCCGGACGACCGGCTGGGCGTCATGGCGCTCACTCGGCTGCTGGTCGAGCAGGCGGGATTACCGGTCATTGCAGCGGGCGGCATCATGGACGGACGGGGCGTATGTGCGGCGCTCGATCTCGGCGCAGTTGCGGCGCAGCTCGGCACGGCGTTCATCGGCTGCCCGGAAAGCAGCGCCGATGCCGCCTATCGGGCCGCACTGTTCAGCCCCACCGCACATACGGTCATGACGCGCGCCATTTCCGGCCGCCCCGCCCGCTGCCTGGCCAACCGCTTCACCCGCTGGGGTGCCGACACCGCACGACCTCCACCCGATTATCCCATCGCCTATGATGCAGGAAAGGCGCTCAACCAATTGGCGAGGACGCATGGCGAAAGCGGTTATGGCGCGCATTGGGCCGGACAGGGGGTATCACTCGCTCGCGCACTTCCCGCAGCGCAGGTGGTCGCCACGATCGGAGTCGAGATGGAGCAGGCGTCAGCAGGTCATTGACAGGTCAGTCTTACGACGGGTGTCGCGGCAACGACAGCGCTCGGCTCTTCCGACCGCGCGACAGACGCGCCATCCCACAGGATCAGCCCGGGATCGACGCCCCGAACAACAGCACGGGCTCACCCGGCGGCGACAGGACGATGTCGCCCCCCGCGCTCGCCACTAGCTGCCGGACCATCCAGGCGGCCGCCGTGCGCGACGCCAGCCCCTCGATCGGCAAGGTGCCCGCCAGCGCGGCACGCAGGTCCGGGTCCAGCACGACCTTCGGCCCTTCGGCCCGAACGACGATCTCGGTCACGCCCGGCCGACATTCGACGCCGATGTCCAGCTGGCCGCCGCGCACCAGCGCGTCGCCCGCGATCAGCGCCAGGTTCAGCAATATCTTGGCGGGCAGCTTGCCGAGCATCTGTTCCTCGACGATCCAGCCGACCTTCACCCGACCCGCGCCTGCGAACATGCCCTCGATAGCGACGCGCGCTTCATGCGGCGGCACCGCATCGCCGAAGCCACCCGCCGAGCCGAAAGCCAGGCGGAAGAATTTCAGCTTGTTCGCCGACGTCCGCGCACTGTCACCCAGCAGTTCCAGGCAACGCTCGCGCATTTCCGGGTCATTCTCGTCCGCCATCAGTTCAAGCCCATTATTGAGCGCGCCGACTGGGCTCAGCAGGTCATGGCACAGGCGCGAACAGAGCAGGCTGGCAAATTCGATGCTGTCGGTCGGATTGTTCATGCGGATGGGATCGCCGAATTAAAGGGGGAAAAGGAAGGCTGTATCCGGCTAATGCGCCCCCGCGCCCCCCGATGCAAGCCCGGCTCGCCGCCTTTCGATCACCTTATGTCGAGCATCACCTCTACAAATTGAACATTAACTATCGTACCCGGCCGAGCCCGCCAGAGTCGGGCCTTTTCACTGCCCAGGATCAGCCAGAGGCTGCCGTCCGGCGACGCGCAGGCGACATCGGTCACCGAAGGAATGGCGACACCCGAAGGGTGCGAATGATAATGGCCGACGATGGCAGGACCACCTGTCCGGGCCGACCGATGCGCTGCGATCAATATAGCCGGGTCAAGTTCGAAATGCCGCGCCGGGTCGGGTGCCACATTGGCCGCCGGCTGGAACCCCTCTATCGTTCCCGCCCGACCGAGCAGCAAGCCGCAGACCTCATCCCGGCTCGACCTGCCCAGGGCCACGATTTGTTCCAGCAGCCCCCTTGATATCGCAACCATCATTCCTACATCCCTACCCCATGGTTCCGGGGGATTCCATCATCGAAGCGGCTATCGGCGATGCCCAGCACGGGCTGCGCCTGGATCGTGCGCTCGCGGACCTGCTTCCCGATCTCTCGCGAGAACGGCTCAAGACTCTGATTGGCGAAGGACAGGTGCACGGCCCCCAGGCGGTGAAGATCAGCGCATCGACCAAGGTCGTCGCCGGACAGTTCTTCACCATTACCCTGCCGCCGCCGACGCCGCTCGATACGGTGGCGCAGGCTATCCCGCTGGTGATCGTCCATGAGGATGCCGATCTGATCGTGGTGGATAAGCCTGCCGGCCTCGTCGTCCATCCCGCCGCCGGCAATCTGGACGGAACGCTGGTCAACGCCCTGCTCCATCATTGCGCCGGCCGGCTCTCCGGCATCGGGGGCGTGGCGCGCCCTGGCATAGTTCATCGCATCGACAAGGATACTTCCGGCCTGCTGGTCGTCGCAAAGACCGACAGGGCGCATGAAGGACTGGCCCGCCAATTCAAGGACCACAGTATCGACAGGCTCTATGCCGCCATCGTCTACGGTGTTCCGACGCCGGGCAGTGGCACGGTCGACAGTTGGATCGGCCGATCCGACGCCGATCGAAAGAAGATGGCGGTTCATCGGGAAGGGCGCGGCAAACACGCCGTCACCCATTATCGTACTATAATGCGTCTAAGGGGCGCGACGATGGTGGAATGCAGGCTGGAAACCGGCCGCACCCATCAGGTTCGCGTTCACATGGCGCATCTTGGGCACCCCTTGATCGGCGACCCCGTTTACGGTAGAGAAAGAAAAGGTTTCAAATCAATACTGGAAACGCTGGGTTTCAAAAGGCAGGCATTGCACGCCAAAACACTGGGGTTCATACATCCGGTAACGGACAAGCCCCTTCTGTTTCAAAGTGTGTTGCCAGCCGACATGCAGGAACTGTTAAGCGAGCTTCACGTATAGGATTTGACAAGTTTTGCGACGGCGCCTGTGACGCCTCTTCTGGGTCCCGCCGCGCAATGAAAGGGAAAGGTGAAGACATGGCCAAGAGCAATGTCCCCGCGGTTCCGGCGCTGGGCGGTGAAGCCAGCCTCAACCGCTATCTGTCGGAAATTCGCAAGTTTCCGCTGCTCACCCCTGAGCAGGAATATATGCTGGCGAAGCGTTATGAAGAGCATCAGGATCCTGAGGCCGCGGCGCAGCTCGTGACGTCGCACCTGCGCCTGGTCGCCAAGATTGCCATGGGCTATCGCGGCTACGGCCTGCCGGTCAGCGAACTCATCAGCGAAGGCAATATCGGCCTGATGCAGGGCGTAAAGAAGTTCGAGGCCGATCGCGGCTTCCGCCTGGCGACCTATGCCATGTGGTGGATTCGTGCGTCGATCCAGGAATTCATCCTGCGGTCGTGGAGCCTCGTGAAGATGGGCACCACCGCTGCGCAGAAGAAGCTTTTCTTCAACCTGCGCCGGATGAAGAACAATATCGAGGCGTTCGAGGATGGCGACCTGCGCCCCGAGGACGTTACCAAGATCGCGACCGACCTGGGCGTTACCGAGGAAGACGTGATCTCGATGAACCGGCGCATGGCGATGGGCGGCGACACGTCGCTGAACGTGCCCATGCGCGAGGATGGCGAGGGACAGTGGCAGGACTGGCTGGCCGACTCCGATCCGTTGCAGGATGAACGAGTCGCCGACGAGCAGGAGCGTGTGATGCGCCATGATATGCTGGTCGAGGCGATGGACGACCTCAATGATCGCGAGAAGCACATCCTTGCCGAACGCCGCCTCGCCGAGGAACCCAAGACGCTGGAGGAACTCTCCCAGGTCTATGGTGTCAGCCGCGAGCGCGTTCGTCAGATCGAGGTCCGCGCGTTCGAGAAGCTGCAAAAGGCGATGATGCGCATTGCGGGCGGTCGGCTGGAAAAGATGGCCCGACTCGCCACGGCCTGATCGGAGCAAAGGAAAAAGCAAAAAGCCCCGGAGCATTCCGGGGCTTTTTGCTTTTGAGAGGAGATAAGCGGCTACTCGCGGCTCAACTCAGTCGAGAACGTTCGGCAGATCCTCAAATCCCTTGCGCAATGCCGCACTCCAGCTCTGGGAAATCATCGCGAATTCCTCATTGTCCGCTTCGATGCGCGTGCGAACGCGAAAGTCGAACTTGTCGCGCTCGATCACCGTCAGGTCGAGCGGCATCCCGACAGACAGGTTGGAGCGCAAGGTCGAATCCATCGACACCAGCACCGCCTTGGTCGCATCCTCCAGCGTCGTCTCCCGCTTGATGATGCGATCCAGGATCGGCTTGCCATATTTATGCTCACCGATCTGGAAGAAGGGCGTATCTTCGGTCGCCTCGATGAAATTGCCGGCCGAATAGATCAGGTAAAGGCGTGGCTTTCCGCCCTTGCGCTGGCCAGCGACCATGATCGAGGCGCTGGAGCCGGAGCCGCCCATCTCGATATTCTCCCGATAGCGTTGCTGCATCTTCTGCATAGCCTCGCCCACGATCTGGGCCACGCGGTGCATCGAGTCGCAATTGCAGATGGTTTCGACATCCGGGTCTAGACGGGATTCCTTGATCGCCTTGCTCAGCACCGCCTTCACCCCCTGGGTGATGGACAGATTGCCCGAACACATCAGCGTGATCGCGCGCTCACCAGGGACATGATAGGTGAAGCTCTTTCGGAAGCGCGCGATATTGTCCATACCCGCATTGGTGCGGGTATCGGACAGCATGACCAGTCCCTGGTCCACACGCACGGCCACACAATAAGTCACGGCCCCCCGGCCTCCTGCAATCTGTCTGTCGCGATCGATGAATATTGCATCCGACTCGCGATCGCTTGTTTCAACCCGTCGAGTCGGGTGGCGGGGTGCTTTGCTGCTGTTGCTTCTGCAACTGCCGTTCCTCGACTCCGTCCTCCGCCTGCGCGATCCGGACATCGGCGTCAATCCATATATCGCCCGCCACCGTGACCGAGCCACGGATCGGCGCGGCCTCGTCCGCATCCAGGCCGCTTGCCACGCGCACATAACGTTCGGTTACACAGACGCGGTTCGATGGATCGAAACCGATCCAGCCGAGCGCTGGAACAAAGGCTTCCGCCCAGCCATGGGTCTCATGCAGCAAGTCTCCATCCCCGGCAAGCAGGTAGCCCGAGACATAGCGGGCGGGGATGCCAATCGAACGCGCCGCCGATATGAATATCTGGGCATGATCCTGACACACGCCGGCACCCAGCGCGAAGGCTTCGGCGGCAGTCGTCTCGGACGTGGTGACACCGGCGCGATACTGCACCGCATCGCTGACTGCGGCCGACAAGGCATGGAGCGTCGCAAGCGGCCCATCTTCCTTCGGCACGTCGCGCGCCATCGCCACGATCCCCTCGGACGCACGAGTTAGGCGCGTATCGCGAAGGAAATAGCGCGAATCGACGCGACTGCGCAGATGCCCAACGACGCCATGGCTTTCGCGCGTCTCCACCAGCCCCTCCGCCACGATCACCGCATTGTCGAGCCGATCATGGCGGATCCAGATCGCTTCCTTCTCGCCATAGCTGTTGGGGCGGAAGCCGGTCAGCGGCTGGTCATTCACGCTGACCTGCCATTCCAGCACTTTCTGCGTCGGCGTATCGACCGGCATCAGCTTCAGCCGCATGGCCACCCGCCCCGCCGACGAAGCATAGCGATAGATCGTCTGGTGGCGGACGAGCAGCTTCATGGCCCGACTTCCCCTTCCCTCCTCAGCCGAAATGATAGGTCTGGGCGATCTCGGCGCCCAGTCGATTGGTCATCATCAAGCCGTTCTGCACAGTTTCGTGCAGGCCGCGCCGGAAAATCTCTCCGCTGTCCTGGCTTTCCAGACCCGCGACCAGTTCCTGCACCGTGTCATGGCAGGCCCCGCGCGCATCGTGCCAGCCGGCGAGACGATTGAGCCGATAGGCGAGCTGGTCATAGCAATAGGCGACGCTGCGCGGGAACAGGCGGTTTAGCATCAGGAAGTCGGTGATCTGCCAAGGCGTATAAGTCCCGCCATAGACATGGTGATAGGCGCGCGCGCCAGACAGGGCGTACAGTACCGACGTCCATTGATAATGGTCGCGATTTCCGCCGATCACTTCGGTTTCGGGCAACAGCACATAATATTTGACGTCGAGCAGGCGCAGCGTCATCTGCGCCCGCTCCAGCGCGGAACCGGTGCGCAGGAAATCATGCCCTTCGTTGCGGAGCTGGCCGGAATGGGCGGCGCCGCGGAAGGTCATGACGCGGGTCTTGACCCAGTCGATCAGTGCCGGGAGCTGCTGCCGCGCTTCACTGACATCATAGCTGTCCAGCTTTCGCCAGCCTTCATTCAATGCCTCCCACATATCCTGGGTCAGCATCGTCCGCGCCGACTTGGCGTTGGCCCGCGCCTTCAGGAGGCAGGAGCGGATCGAGCTGGGGTTGTCTGCGTCGAGCATCAGGAACGATACCGCGTCGCTCTCCGTCACGATCGCGCCCTCCGGGAATTGATGTCCCGATCCCGTCGCGCGCACCACCGATCGCCATTCGTCACGATGATGCGCGCCCGGCAATATCGCCATGCGCTGTCCCATGGTCAGCAGCCGCGCTGTGGCTTCGGCGCGCTCCATGTAGCGCGCCATCCAGAACAGATTTTCGGCGGTCCGGCTCAGCATGGGATTGCCTCGATTTCCGTCATCCCTGCGGCGGGAGGGACAGATGTCCCGCTCCTTCCGCCTGGCGCAATGGCGGGAGATGGGTTCCCGCCAGCGCGGGAATGACGATGAAAGGGGTGAGAGAGCGCGCGCATCAATCCTGCAACACCCAGGTATCCTTGACTCCGCCACCCTGGCTGGAATTGACCACCAGCGACCCTTCGGTCAGGGCAACGCGGGTCAGGCCGCCCGGAACCAGGCGGATCTGCTTGCCCACCAGGCAATAGGGACGGAAATCGGCGTGGCGACCGACCACGGCCGCCGGCCCCAGCGTCGGCACGGTCGACAGGTCCAACGTCGGCTGGGCGATGAACTCGCCGGGATTGGCCTTGATCCGCGCGGCATAGGCGGCAACTTCGTCCTTGGTCGATTTGGGGCCGATCAACATCCCGTAACCGCCCGATCCATGGACTTCCTTGGCCACCAGTTCGTGGAGATTTTCCAGCACATAGGCCAGTTCGTCTGGCTTGCCGCACTGCCAGGTCTGGATGTTGTCGAGGATCGGCTTTTCGCCCAGATAGAAGCGGATCATCTCGGGCACATAGATATAGACCGCCTTGTCGTCGGCGATGCCCGATCCGGGCGCCGACGCGAGCGTCACACCGCCATTGCGATAGACGTTGAAAATGCCGGGCACGCCCAGCAGGCTGTCGGGCCGAAAGACGAGCGGATCGATATATTCATCGTCGATGCGGCGATAAATGACGTCGACCGCCTTGGGCCCAAGCGTGGTCTTCATCCACACCCGGTCATCGTCGACGAACAGGTCGGCCGGCTCGACCAGTTCGACGCCCATCAGGTCGGCAAGGAAACTATGCTCATAATAGGCGCTGTTGAGCGAGCCGGGCGTAAGGACCACGACCACCGGGTCGCCCTTGCACGCAGGCGGCGCGACCTCCTTGAGGCTTTTCAGCAATTCGGCGGGATAGTCGTCGACCGGCGCCACCACCCCCTGCGCGAACAGTTCGGGGAACATGCGCGTCATGATCTCGCGATTTTCCAGCATGTAGGAGACGCCGGAGGGCGTGCGGCAATTATCCTCCAGAACCTCGAAACTGCCGGGGCCAGTGCGGACGATGTCGATGCCCACGATATGGCTGTACACCTTCCCCGGTGGCGAGAAGTCCGCCATTTCGGCGAGATAGGCGCTGTTCTTGTAGATGATGTCGGCCGGCATGATGCCGGCCTTCACGATCTCGCCCCGATGATAGACGTCATGCAGGAAAGCGTTGAGCGCCCGCGCCCGCTGCCGGATGCCCTTGTCGAGGATGCGCCATTCCTGCGCGGTGAAGATGCGGGGCAGGAGGTCGAAGGGAATGAGCCGTTCGGGATCGCCGCCCTCGCCATAGACGGCGAAGGTAATGCCGATGCGGCGGAAGATCGCCTCGGCCTCATCCATGCGGCGATTGAGCCCGGCGATGCCCGTTCGTTCCACCCACTTCTGCACTTCGTCGTAACAGGGGCGTATCGAACCATCGGGTTCAAACATTTCATGGAAGGGCAAGTTGTCGATCCTCCCTCGGCCGGACGGCCGGTTGTGCATTGCAATATTAGTGCGCCGCCCCGTGGCGATTGCAAGCCAAAAATGTCGGGATGGAAAAAGCTTTACCGCAGCTTTGCCATGTTGGCGGAAAAGCGCGCGCCCCTTCGTTTCTACACGCGGCAAGCAACCGCGAGGGCAGGGCGCCAAATTTTTCACGCGCCCCGTTGACCGCCCTGCATTGCCTGCGTATAGCGCCGCCTCACCGCAGGGCGAAGCGCCCGGCGAGGCCCATGGGGCGGAGTAGCTCAGCTGGTTAGAGCAGCGGAATCATAATCCGCGTGTCGGGGGTTCAAGTCCCTCCTCCGCTACCATGATTAACACGCGATCCTTCAACATCCTTCTTGCGTCCCCCGGAAAAGCGCGCCAATCAGCGGCGCAAACGGGGCATCGCGAAGAGGATATCGGGCGGATGAGCTATTATGACATTCTGATCGTGGGGGCCGGCCATGCGGGCGCGCAGGCGGCAATTTCGCTGCGACAGCAAGGCTTCGACGGCACGGTCGCCATGATCGGCGACGAGAAGGATCCGCCCTATGAGCGTCCGCCGCTGTCCAAGGAATATTTCGCCGGCGACAAGAGCTTCGACCGTATTCTGATCCGCCCAGCGTCCTTCTGGGACGAGCGCAAGATCGACATGCTGCTGGGCAAGCGAGTGAAGAGCGTCGATCCCGTAGGCAAATTCGTGACCGCAGGCGACGAGGAGATCGGTTATGGCAAGCTGATCTGGTGCACCGGCGGCAGCCCCCGGACTCTGACCTGCAATGGCGCGGACGCGATCAATGTCCATGCGGTGCGCCGCCGCGCCGATGTCGATGCGATGATGGCGAAGATCGACTTGATCCACCATGTCACCATCATCGGCGGCGGCTATATCGGATTGGAGGCTGCCGCCGTCCTCTCCAAGTTCGGCAAGACCGTCGTGCTGCTCGAAGCGCTCGACCGGGTGCTGGCGCGCGTCGCGGGCGAGGAACTGTCGCGCTTCTACGAGGCGGAGCATCGCGCTCATGGCGTCGACCTGCGCACCGGCGCGAAGATGGACTGCATCGAGGTGACGGACGGCAAGGCGACGGCCGTGCTGATGCAGGACGGCGAGCGGATCGCGACCGACATGGTAATCGTCGGCATCGGCATCATACCCGAGACCGGACCGCTGATCGCGGCCGGGGCGGCAGGCGGCAACGGGGTCGATGTCGATGAATATTGCCGCACGTCCCTGCCCGATATCTATGCGGTGGGCGATTGCGCCTCGCACGCCAACCGCTTCGCCGGCGGCGCCCAGATGCGACTGGAATCGGTGCAGAACGCCAATGATCAGGCGAAGGTGGCCGTAGCGCATATCCTGGGCAAGGAAGAAGCCTATGACGCCGTACCCTGGTTCTGGTCGAACCAATATGACCTGAAGCTCCAGACCGTCGGCCTGTCGACCGGCTTCGACCAGACCATTTTGCGCGGGGATCCCGCCAATCGCAGCTTCTCGGTCGTGTATCTGAAAGGCGGCAAGGTGATCGCGCTGGACTGCGTCAATGCGGTCAAGGATTATGTCCAGGGCCGCGCGCATGTCCTGTCCGGGGCTGCGCTCGACGTCGGGCAGCTGGCCGATGCCAGCGTGCCGCTCAAGGAGGTCGGACTAGCCTGACCTGACCGGTCCGCGTTCAGGACTTGCCCCTGAACATCGCCTTCATCGCCAGTTCCCAAGGCCCGCCGCGATAATGCCAGGCGGCGAGGCCGGCGATCGCAAGCGGGCGGACGCGGAAATCCCCGCGAAGCCGGGCGGCCAGCGCCTTCGCCTCCGCCGGCGTGACCTTGTTCTGGACGGTGATATGCAGGCGTGGCCGGGCCTGATCCTGCGGCGTCAACAACCCGGCAAAGGCGTCCGCCAGTTGTTCCCGCATTGCAAGCAGCACCGGACTTTCCACGCGATAGGCAACGCCCCGCCCGAGCAGCATCACCTCCGTCAACCACGCTGGAGGTGCAGCGCCGGCGCAAAGCTGCTTCAATCGCCCCGACAATTCCGCGAGAATTGTCGGGGGCAAATGATGAAAAAGTGTGAGATGGGCGGGCAGCCAATTGCGGTCCGGGGGAAAATATGTGCGGCGCAAACCGTCCGCCCAAGCAAAATCAGTCGCGCCCATCAGGGCGGTGACGATGATCGGCGCGGGGGCAGTCTGTCCAGCCGCCTTCTCCCGATACTCTCCACCCAAAATCACCATCCTGCTATCCTGACGACGTTAAAAACTGTATGATGCCGCTAAGGCGGCCCGGCAAGCGCCGGGTGCCTTTCCTGGGGAGGGAACATCATGCCTGCATCGCGCACCGGGTCGATCGTCGGCGTCCTGCTATTGCTGTGGAACCTGATGGGCGTTGCCGCCTTGTTCATGCAATATGGGCTCGATCCGGCCGAAATCGCCAAGACCGATCCCGCGGCCGCTCGCGCCTTCGCCGCCATGCCGGCCTGGCTGTGGGCGGTTTATGCTCTCGCCGTAGGAGCGGGCACGCTGGGCGCCATATCGCTGCTCATGAAAAAGGCTCTCGCGGCCACCCTCTTTCTCGCTTCGCTGGTCGCCGTTCTGGTGCAGTTTGGCTACACGCTGGGCGCAACCGACCTGATCGCCGAGAAGGGACTGCTGGCTGCGGCCGGCTTCCCGACCCTTGTCATCCTGATCGCCGTCTTTCAGCTCTTCTATTCGCGGTCGCTGGTCGCCAAGGGCATGCTGCGCTAGAGGTCAAAGTTCGCCGCGCGCTCGGCGGATTTCGAACCATTTGCGCACATTTTCATTATGCTGCTGATAGGTGTCGGCGAAGATGTGGCCACCCTTTCCGTCCGCCACGAAATAGAGCGCGTTGGTCTTTGCCGGATGCAGCACGGCGAGAATCGAAAGCCGGCCGGGATTGGCGATCGGCCCCTTTGGCAGGCCGACCATGGCATAGGTGTTATAGTCGTTGACGGCCGCGATTTCCGATTTGCGGATACGGCGCCCGAGGGGCTTGCCCTTTGTGATGGGATAGATGATCGTCGGGTCCGCCTGGAGCATCATATTCTTGCGCAGACGATTGCTGTAGACCCCAGCAACCATTGGCCGTTCGGACGGGACACCGGTCTCCTTCTCCACAATGCTGGCAAGGATGATCGCCTCGCTCGGAGATCGGGCGATCGTGTCGGGCGCGCGTTCGGCCCAGAGCTGAGCGAGCGCCTTGTCCATAGCGCCCTGCATCCGCTTGAGGACAGCCGCACGCGACTCTCCCCTGTCGAAGGCATAGCTGTCGGGCATCACGCTGCCTTCATCGGGCACCTGGATGTCGCCGGTCAGTTGATCGTTCGCCATCAGCCGCTCATAGACCAGTATGGAGGGCATTCCCTCCGGTATGGTGATGAGGCGGGTTAGCGTCTTGCCACCCTGAAGGATGGAGAGGATGTCGCTGTTGCTGGCGCCGGCAGGGATAACGAATTCACCCGCCTTGATCGATTCGCCGCCGCCGAAGACTTTTGCTCGGGTCAGAAAGGCATCGGCGGATCGGACTGCGCCAGCCTGTTTCAGCAGCACCGCAGCCTCGGACAGGCTCGCCCCCTCCGGCACGGTAATGCTGATCTCCTGTTCAGCCGGCCCCTGCTCCGTCCAGCCATGGACGAAGCGAAAGGCGACGAAAGCCGCGACGGCAAGCCCGATCAGCAGGATGATGCCCGCGAGGCGGCCTGTGGGATTGTTTTTGTAACGTCGAGCCATCGTCAGGTCAGCCTACCACACAGACAGAAAAGTTCATTCGGTGGCCGCCCCATAAATCTTCCCCCTGTAAGGGAGGTGGCAGCACGAAGTGCTGACGGAAGGGGGCATCCTATCGAGAAGGCGATCCCCCTCCACCACCGCCTTCGGCGGCCGTCCCCCTCCCCTTTCAGAGGAGGATTTTCGTTAAGATATCCCCGTCGAGGGCTGCTTTCGCCGATCCTCAGATGGCCTTCATGATGAGCGAGGCGTTGGTGCCGCCGAAACCGAACGAGTTGTTCAGCACCGCGCGCACCTTGCGCTCCTTGGCGACATGCGGGACCAGGTCCACGCCCTTGCAGCTTTCGCTCGGTTCATCGAGGTTGAGCGTCGGCGGCACGATCTGGTCGCGCATGGCGAGAATGCAGAAGATGCTCTCCACCGCGCCAGCGCCGCCCAGCAGATGGCCGATCGCCGATTTGGTGGACGACATCGACATGGTGGACAGGTTGTCGCCGAACAGCCGCTTGACCGCGCCCAGTTCCAGTTCGTCGCCCAGCGGGGTCGACGTACCATGAGCGTTCACATAGTCGATGTCCTCAAGGCTGAGGCCCGACTTCTTGAGCGCCATCTGCATCGAGCGGAAACCGCCACTGCCCTCCGGATGGGGGGCCGTGACGTGATAGGCGTCGCCCGACAGGCCGTAGCCGATCACTTCGGCATAGATTTTCGCGCCGCGCTTCTTGGCGTGCTCATATTCCTCCAGCACGACCACGCCCGCGCCTTCGCCCATGACGAAGCCGTCGCGGTTGACGTCATAGGGACGCGACGCCTTTTCGGGAGTGTCGTTGAAGCCGGTGGAGAGCGCGCGCGCCTGGGCGAAGCCCGCGATGCCGATCGGGCAGATCGCGCTTTCCGCGCCGCCCGCCAGCATGACGTCGGCATCGTCCATCGCGATCATCCGCGCGGCGTCGCCGATCGAATGGGCGCCGGTCGAGCAGGCAGTGACGACCGCATGGTTAGGCCCCATCAGACCATATTTGATCGAAACCTGGCCGGAAATCAGGTTGATGAGACGGCCGTGAACGAAGTGCGGCGAGACGCGGCTCGGCCCTTTGTTAGCCAGCACCAGGGATTCGCTCTCGATGCCCGGCAGGCCGCCGATACCCGAACCGATCGAGCAACCAGCGCGCAGCCGTTCTTCTTCCGACATATTGTCGAGGCCAGCGTCGCGCAGCGCTTCGCTGGCGGCCGAGATACCGTAGACGATGAAGGGATCGACCTGACGCTGGATCTTGTGGTCCACGTCCAGCGAAGCATCATAGCCATATTCGTGATCGGCCGGCTTCACTTCGCAGGCGATGCGGCACTTATATTCGCTGGCATCGAACCGCTGGATCGTGGCCGCACCCGATTTGGACGCGATGATATTCTTCCAGCTGGTTTCGACATTTCCGCCCAGCGGGCTCACCATGCCAAGGCCGGTTACGACGACACGACGCATATCCTAGCTCCGAAATTACCGATGGACTTTATGCCGCCCATGTAGCCACTTGAAACGCGCTTGTGAACGGCGCGCCAGATACGAAAAGGCTCCCCACGCTCCGGGATCACCGGACAGGAGGAGCCGTCTCATGATCGTAAGGGCGGCCCTTCCCCCACGGGATCAGGCCGCGTTATGCCTTACTGCTTGCTGTCGATATAGTCGATCGCATCCTTGACGGTGGCGATCTTCTCGGCCGCATCGTCAGGGATTTCGACGCCGAACTCTTCTTCGAACGCCATCACCAGCTCGACGATGTCCAGGCTGTCTGCGCCCAGATCGTCGATGAAGCTTGCATCCTCGGTCACCTTCTCGGCTTCGACGCCCAGATGCTCGACGACGATTTTCTTTACGCGATCCGCGGTCTCACTCATGAGTGGTCCTTCTTACTGGGTATCGTTGGTGGTTCTGAATAACCGTTAAGGCAATGCCCTAGAGCCAAGCCCCGATAGAGGCAAGAGGGAAGGCCGCCAAGCCCCTTCGTTGGGTGATAGCAAGATGACGGCAACAAAAAGCGACGCGCAATAGCGACTAACGGGCCATTTACCGAAATTTCAGCCGCTAGCGCTACGCCATCAGCATGATCGTGCCCTCTGCCATCGACCGGATCGTGACCCGCGCGCGCGCGCGCATCGCTGCGATGTGCGTGGTCGTCGCGACCCTGGGGGCGCTGCTTTATCTGGTCGGAACCGCCCATGGCACGGTGGATTCGCTGGGTCGCCCGCTCGGCACCGATTTCTCGAACGTCTGGACGGCTGGCTGGATGGCCGATCACGGTCAGGCGCCTCTGGCGTGGGATTGGCCGACCCATCACGAAGTGCAGAAGCAGGTCCACAAGGACCCGTCCATTCCATTCTATGGGTGGCACTATCCGCCGCCCTTCCTGATCCTTGCGACCTTGCTCGCCCAATTGCCCTATGTCGCCGCGCTGTTCGTCTGGCAGGGGGCGACGCTGGCGATGGCGCTGTGGCTGGTACGGCGCATCCTCCCGCTGGAACGCGACGCGCTGCTGATCGCGCTGGGCGCGCCGGTGGTTCTCGTGTGCCTTGGCCACGGACAGAATGCGTTTCTGACCGCCACATTGCTGGGCGGCGGTATGATGCTGCTCGACCGCCGCCCCTGGATCGCGGGAATGCTGCTGGGCGCCCTCGTCTACAAGCCGCAGTTCGCGGTACTGATCCCAGTGCTGCTGCTGGCGCGCGGCAATATTCGCGCCTTCGTATCAGCCGGACTGACAGTCGCGGCGCTCTGCCTGCTGACTCTGGCAATCTGGGGTTGGCCGGTCTGGCAGGCCTTCATCGATTCCCTTCCCCTGACCCGCCATATCATCATCGAGGCAGGCGCGACCGGCTGGGAGAAGATCCAGAGCCCTTTCGCAACGATTCGCCAATGGGGCGGCTCCATTCCCTTCGCCTACGCGGTGCAAGCTGTCGTCACCGCGATCGCGATCGTCACGGCCGCGCTGATCGCCCGACGCGGATCGATGGAGCTGCGCGGCGCGGCGGCTCTGAGCGCCGCTCTGCTATGCACGCCCTATGTGCTGGACTATGACCATGTGCTGCTGGGCGTGGCCATCGCCTTCCTGATGGCGGACATGGGCAAACGCGCAACGCTGCGCTGGGAACCCTCCTGGCTTGCCTATGCCTGGATCGCGCCGCTTTATGGCAGGGCGGTCTCGGAATGGACGCATATTCCAGTCAACCTGATTGCCGCGATCGCCGTTCTGGCGCTGACCGCGCGGCGCGCCATGCTGTTCGACCAGATGCGCCTGCCGCTTCATCGTCGCGCCGGATGGCGCGTGCCTAACGGCAGTAGCCTTCCTGTCCCGCCATGACGATAAGGCACTCCTGCTTGCCGGCGAGATATTTCAGCCCCGTCTCGTCGCCCTTGCCCTGACGGATTGCGAGATCCTTGCCGTCGCGCACAAAGCGGATCGTCGATCCGTCCGCCACCCCATCATAGTCATCCTGTCGGTCGAGATTGTCCCGGTTCGCGATCGCATAATGCCCCGGTTTCCCGTCAGGTGACGGCTGAATGTCGAGGAAGAGCCCTTCCGGCCCCGTCCAGCGACCGACCCAATCGTCAGTGGGTAGCCTGGCCACGTCGCTGCCGACGGCGCCAAGCGCATCGACATCGTCGATGGCCTCGACCATTGCAGCATTGTTCGACGCATTGCCGTCATCGGTCGACTTGGCGCACCCCGCCAACAGCAGCAAGATGGACATACCGACCATATAGGGTGCGGACGAAGAAAAGCGCATCATCCATAATCTCCTTTGTCGATCACGGCATCGAACCGATAAGCTGGGGGTTCGATCCCTCTTTCCCAGACGACAGCTTGCCAGCCGCGCCGTCTGCGGCCAAAGGTCTAGCCCAAGGGGAAGGACGATGAACGCAACCAGGGGGAAAGGCAAAACGGTGGTTCGGCCGAGGGCGCGCTTCGTGCGCGAGGCGCCGGACGTGCGGCGACAGGCGCTGATCGAGGCGACGGCGCGTTGCCTTGCCGAAAAAGGCGTGGGCGGAACATCCGTGCGCGCCATCTGTGCCCGTGCAGGTGTCTCGTCGGGACTGCTCACCCATTATTTCGATGGTGTCGACGCGCTCATTCTTGCCACCTATGTGGATGTCGGCACGAAGGTATCGGCCGCACTGGACGCTGCGATCGAAGCGGCGGGGGACGACCCGCGCGACCGGCTGCGGGCCTGTCTTCAGGCCAATTTTCGCGATCCGATACTCGATCCTGACCTCCTTGCGACCTGGATCGCCTTCTGGAGCCTGGTCAAGTCCGATCCCAACATCGCGATCATCCATGCGGAAGTCTATGGCGGAACGCGCGACCAGTTAGAGGATCTGCTTCGGGCCGCGTGCCCCGCCCTCAGTCCCGCGGAGACGCGAATCGCCGCGATCAGCCTGACCGCGCTCGTGGACGGGCTATGGCTTGAACTCTGCCTTGATCGGTCCACCTTTTCTCCGGAAGAGGCGCAGGTCATGGTGGAGGATGCAATGGCCCGCCTGCTCGACCGATAGGCTCAGGCTGTCGATCAAACATCTAGGCGGTGATCGTTTTTCTCACTTAACGCATCCGAGAAAAGCAATTTCCCCCGAATCGACGGCATCCCTACATGGGTCTTCGCAATCGCAACATTCACCGTGAGGAAAAGGACAGCCTATGGCTCTCATCAACACCCCCCTGAAGCCCTTCAAGGCCACTGCCTACAAGCAGGGCAAGTTTGTCGACGTCACGGATGCCGACGTGAAGGGCAAGTGGGCCGTCTTCTTCTTCTACCCGGCCGACTTCACCTTCGTCTGCCCGACCGAACTGGAAGACCTGGCCGACATCTACCCGACCCTCCAGGGCATGGGCGTGGAAGTCTATTCGGTCTCGACCGACACGCACTTCTGCCACAAGGCCTGGCACGACACCTCGCCGGCGATCGGCAAGATCAACTATTATATGCTGGGTGACCAGAACCATGCGCTGTCGACCCAGTTCGACGTTCTGCGCGAGGGCGTCGGCCTGGCCGACCGTGGCACCTTCGTGCTCGACCCCGAAGGCGTAATCCAGCTGGTCGAAATCACCCCAGAGGGCGTGGGCCGTAACGCAGCCGAACTGCTCCGCAAGGTGAAGGCGCTGCAGTATTGGGCCAGCCACCCCGGTGAAGTCTGCCCGGCCAAGTGGGAAGAAGGCGCAGAAACCCTCGCTCCCTCGCTCGACCTCGTCGGCAAGATCTAAAGACCTGCAAAGGCACCTGCCGGACCGGGTCGAGCATAGGCTCCCTGGCCCGGCAGGGTTTTTATCCCGAAATTCATCGCTATCTTGAACGCCGGGCCTTCGGGTCGCACCGTCCCGGCGACGAGATGGTCGTGCGCCCCGGATCGGCGCGCCCAACCCATGGAGATACACAAGATGTTGGACGCAAATCTCAAGGGCCAGCTCAAGGCCTATATGGCGAACATCACGCAGCCCATCGAGTTGGTGGCATCGCTGGATGACGGCGCCAAGTCGCGCGAACTGGAAGGCCTGCTGAACGAGATCGCCGAACTGTCGGACAAGGTTTCGTTGATCCTGGCCGGCCACGACAAGCGCAAGCCCAGCTTCATGATCCGCCGCGCGGGCACCGACATCGGCGTGACCTTCGCCGGCATTCCGATGGGCCATGAGTTCACTTCGCTCGTGCTGGCGCTGCTCCAGGTCGGCGGGCACCCCTCCAAGGCGGCGCAGGATCTGATCCAGCAGGTGAAGGATCTGGACGGCGATTTCGCCTTCGAAACCTATTTCTCGCTGTCATGCCAGAATTGCCCCGACGTGGTGCAGGCGCTCAATCTGATGAGCGTCCTCAATCCCCGGATCAGCCACGTCGCGATAGACGGCGGACTGTTCAAGGACGAAGTCGACGCGCGCAAGGTGATGGCGGTTCCCACCATCTTCCTCAATGGCGAACCCTTCGGTCAGGGCCGCATGGAACTGGAGCAGATCGTTGCCAAGATCGACAGCGGCGCCGAAGCGCGCGCTGCGGAGAAGATCAAGGCGCAGGATCCCTTCGAAGTGCTGGTCATCGGCGGCGGCCCTGCCGGCGCGGCGGCGGCAATCTATTCGGCGCGCAAGGGCATCCGCACGGGCGTCGCGGCGGGGCGGTTCGGCGGCCAGGTGCTCGACACGATGGATATCGAGAATTTCATATCGGTATCGCGCACCGAAGGTCCGAAGCTGGCCTCCGCTCTCGAAGCCCATGTGAAGGATTATGACGTCGAGATCATGAACCTCCAGAAGGCCGCGAAGCTGATCCCTGCCAAGAACGAGGGCGGCTATCATGAGGTCGTGCTGGAAAATGGCGCGTCGCTGAAGGGCCGCACCATCATCCTGTCCACCGGCGCCCGCTGGAGGCAGATGGGCGTGCCGGGCGAAGAAGAATATCGCAACAAGGGCGTCGCCTACTGCCCGCACTGCGATGGCCCGCTGTTCAAAGGCAAGCGCGTGGCGGTGATCGGCGGCGGCAACAGCGGCGTCGAAGCAGCGATCGATCTGGCGGGCATCGTCGCGCATGTGACGCTGATCGAATATGATAGCCAGTTGCGCGCCGATGCCGTGTTGCAGCGGAAATTGGCCAGCCTGCCCAACGTCAAGATCATCACGTCGGCGCTGACGACCAAGGTGGAAGGCAATGGGGAGCGGGTGACGGGCCTGTCCTACAAGGATCGCAATCATGGCAACGACCATGACATCGAACTGGAGGGCATTTTCGTCCAGATCGGCCTGGTGCCCAACACCGAATGGCTGAAGGACAGTATCGCCCTGTCGACCCGTGGCGAGATCGAGATCGACGCGCGTGGCGAAACGAGCCAGCCGGGCATCTTCGCTGCGGGCGACTGCACGACCGTGCCGTACAAGCAGATCGTGATCGCCATGGGAGCCGGCTCGACGGCGGCGCTTTCCGCCTTCGACTACCTCATCCGCCTGCCGGCCAGCGAGGATGCGGCGCAGGCGGCCTGATCGCCAACGCTGAGCGGGGATTCAACGAGGCGGCCGATCCGGTGACGGGTCGGCCGCTTTTCTGTGCTATGGCGTCGTCTTTGACAGCACCCCCACCGGCCGGCAATGCCGTGCGACGCAAGACCCTCTCCCCCGTGCAGCGAGTATCCATGCAGCTTTCAGATTTCGACATCGACCTCTTCCTGCGCGATTATTGGCAGAAAAAGCCGTTGCTGATCCGCAATCCGTGGAAGGCGTGGCACAACCCGCTGGAACCGGACGAACTGGCAGGCTTGGCGTGTGATGACGGGGTGGAATCGCGTCTGATCGTTCAGTCGGGCGAGAGTTGGGCGCTGGAACATGGTCCCTTTTCCGAGGATCATTTCGGCGGCCTTGGCGCGGCGCCCTGGACGTTGCTGGTACAGGCGGTCGACCATTATGCGCCCGATGTCGCGGGCCTGCTCGCGCCTTTCCGCTTCATTCCCAACTGGCGCATTGACGATGTGATGGTCAGCTATGCCAGCGACGGCGGTGGCGTCGGGCCACATTTCGACCAGTATGACGTGTTCCTGATCCAGGGACTGGGCCAGCGCCGCTGGCGCGTGGGCGGCCGGTGCGACGATACCACGCCGCTGCGTCCGCATGATGATCTTCGCCTGCTCGCCGATTTCGCGGCGACGGACGATTGGCTACTGGAACCGGGCGACATCCTTTATGTCCCGCCCGGCTTCGCCCATGACGGCGTGGCCGTGGGCGACGACTGCATGACCTATTCGATCGGCTTTCGCGCCCCATCCCGCCCCGACCTGTTGATGGAATGGGTCGAGCATCTGGTCGATGGAATGGCGGAGGATGACCGTTATGCCGATCCCGACCTCAGCGCCGCCGTCAATCCGGGCGAGATCGCGCCATCTGCCATCGACCGGCTGCACGCGATGACGGTCGAACGGTTGCTGGACCGGGACGCCTTCGCCCACTGGTTCGGCCAGCATAGCAGCACGCCCAAATATGCTGACGCCGACTGGCGGCCTGAGGAGCCTGTAACAGTAGCCGAGTTGCAGGCACTGGCCAGCGAGGGCGCGATCCTGCTGCGCAATCCGGCGAGCCGCTTTGCTTTCCTGCTTCAGGAGGAAGGCCTGCTTCTGTTCGCGGACGGCGCGACCTTCCCGTGTAGCGGCGACGCAGCGGCGTTGGCGCAGCGGATATGCGCGCAGGATCATGTCGTCCTCGACCCGTCGCTGGCCGATGCGATGGAATTGCTGGCGGCGCTGGTCAATCAGGGCAGCCTGATGGTTGATGATGATGAGGAGGAGGATTGACGCCATGGCCAGGCTGATCCTGTTCAACAAGCCGTTCAACGCTCTAAGCCAGTTCACCGACCGCAGCATGGGCGCGGATCGGCTGACGCTGTCCAACTATATCGATGTGCCCGGCGTCTACCCCGCCGGGCGGCTCGACCTGGACAGCGAGGGACTGATGCTGCTGACCGACGATGGTCGGTTGCAGGCGCGGATCGCCGATCCCCGGTTCAAGACCCCCAAGACCTATCTCGTTCAGGTGGAGGGGGATGTGCAGGAAGAGACGCTCGATCGGTTGCGCAAGGGCGTGACGCTGAAGGATGGTCCGACCTTGCCCGCCCGCGCGGAGCGGATCGACGATCCGGCGCTCTGGCCGCGCGATCCGCCGGTGCGCTTTCGCAAGACGGTGCCGGATTGCTGGATCAGCCTGACTATCCGTGAAGGCCGCAACCGGCAGGTGCGCCGGATGACCGCAGCGGTCGGGCATCCGACGTTGCGGCTGGTGCGCTGGCGCATCGGCGACTGGAGCATCGAGGGTTTGCAGCCCGGCGAATGGCGGGAGATGCCGTCGAGCTGAACGGCTTTGAAATGCCTATCGCCGCAGGCGCGGCGTGAAGATGGCGGGGTCGATGTCCAGCATCGGCACGCCATCCTCCTCGGCGTCGGACGGTGGCAGGACGGGAGGTCGCCCGGTTGCCGGACCGAAACTCACCACCGTGCTGCCGGGATCGCCCAGCACCAGCGGGTCGAACTTCAGCGCGGCGCTGAGTCGCGCCTGTGTCACCTCGACCAAAGTGCCGATCTTCGTCAGCGCGAACAATTGCCGCGCGAAGGCATAGGGCAGGCGGATGCAACCATGGCTGGCGGGATAGCCAGGATTATGCCCCGCGTGGAGCGCGATCCCGTCCCAGGTCAGCCGCTGCATGAAGGGCATGGGCGCATTGCTGTAGAGGTTGGAGCGGTGCCATTGGCGCTTTTGCAGGATCGGATAGTCGCCGGTCGGGGTGCGATGCCCCTTCATGCCCGTCGACACGCTGGCCGCGCCGATCAGTCGATCGCCGCTATAGACATGGACCCGCTGCTTCTCGATGCTGATGACCATGTAGAGCGGACCGTCCCCCCCCCCTTGCTCCAGCCAGCGATAACCGCCCGGCGCCAGCGCAATCTCCGTCTCCACGGCCGCCTGAGCCGGCTGCGCCAGCGCGAACAGGGATGCGAGGACGGATAGCAAAGGCTTGTGCATAAGCCTTTCTTAACCATGATCCGCGCCAAAGCCAGCCTGTCCGCACGGTCAGGCGTGGCGGTCCCGGCCTGGGACAGGGGATCAGAGCAGGGTGAGCTGCGCCACCGGCGCAAAGCTGCGGCGGTGGAGCGGGGTCGGGCCATGCTCGCGCAGCGCTGCCAGATGCCTGGCGCTGCCATAGCCCTTGTTGGTTTCCCAGCCATAGTGCGGATGCTCGGCCGCCGCCGCAATCATCATCCGGTCGCGTTCTTCCTTGGCGAGGATAGACGCGGCCGCAATCGACAGGCTTTTGGCGTCGCCCGCCACGATCGCGGTCGAGGCCCAGCGCCATTGCGGGCAACGATTGCCGTCCACCAGCACATGGGCGCAGTCATGGCTCAGCGCCTCGACCGCGCGGGTCATGGCCAGCATCGTCGCCCAGAGGATGTTGATCTCATCGATTTCGGCGACGCTGGCGAGCCCCACGCCCCAGCAGAGGGCGCGCGCCTTGATTTCGGCCTCCAGCGCGGCGCGCTTCGTCGCGCTCAACTGTTTGCTGTCGTTCAGACCGTCCGGACAGTCTTCCGCACGCAGGATGACGGCGGCAGCGACCACCGGTCCCGCCAGCGGTCCCCGACCCGCCTCGTCGACGCCGGCTACGAGGCCGGGGTGATACCGCCGTTCGTGCGCGAAGTCAGGCATGGTCGGAATAGCGCGCAGCGAATGCGGCGGCGTCCCACCCGTTGCCATCCCTTGCGGCGAGCAGGTGATAGAAAGGCGTCATGCCCAATGCATGTCCCATCGGGCCATGCCCCTGCCCCAGCCCCGGCGCGGCAGCCAGCGCGGCCGCAACGAACGCTTCTGCCCGGTCGACCGCATCCGCCAGCGAGAGGCCGCCGCCCAGTCCGGTCGCCACGGCGCTAGCCAATGTGCAACCTGTGCCATGGCTGTTGCGCGTGTCGATCCGTTCAACCGAATATTCGGCGACCATGTCCTCATCAACGAGCAGATCGTGGATCAACGGCCGATCATCCTGTGCCTGCTGCTGCAGATGTCCACCCTTGGCGAGGATGACCGCCCCGGTTCGATCGCGCAGCATCTGTGCAGCGGCCTCCAACCCGTCGAGATCGCTGATCGTCGTGCCGGTCAATGCCTGCAATTCCGGTACATTGGGCGTGATGACGGTGGCGATCCGCATCAGTTGTTCGAAGGCGGCGACGGTCGCATCGTCCGCCAGCAGCGACCCGCTGGTCGCGACCATGACGGGATCGAAGACGATCGGGACATTGTCCAGCTTGGCCAGGCGCTCGGCTAAGGCGGCGGCCGTCTGCGCCGATCCGATCATGCCGATCTTGACCGCGTCGACGCCGATGTCGCCGATGCAGCTTTCCATCTGCGCCAGCACCATATCGGTGGGAACCGGATGAACGCCCTGCACGCCCAGAGTGTTCTGCGCGGTAATCGCGGTGATGGCGGTCATGCCGAACCCACCCAGCAGGGTCACGGTCTTGAGGTCAGCCTGGACGCCCGCGCCGCCCCCGCTGTCGGAGCCGGCGATGATAAGGATACGTGCCGGGCTCATGGCTGGAATTTACGCTCCGTGGACGCGGGGTTGTTCGCAAGCGCTGCCCCGGTGCGGGTCGGGCGGTCCATCAACTCGCCGCCGCAATTGGGGCAGCGGTCGTCCAGCGCTTCGGCGCAGGGCGCGCAGAAGGTGCATTCGAAGGAACAGATGAACGCGCCGGGCTCATCGGCGGGCAGGTCCGCACCGCAGCGTTCGCAGTCGGGGCGCATGTCCAGCATCAGGCCGCCGCCTTCTCAACCGCAGCGCAGATCCGTTCGACCACGTCGCGCACTTGCTCCTCGCGGTCGCCCTCGGCCATGACGCGGATCACCGGTTCGGTGCCGGACGGGCGAATGACCAGCCGCCCCGAGCCATCCAGTTCCGCCTCAGCTTGGGCGATGACGCGCTTCACATCTTCATGCTCCAGCGGCTTGCCGCCGGAGAAGCGGACATTCTTGAGCAATTGCGGCACCGGGTCGAACTGGTGCAGCGTCTCGCTCGCCGGCTTGCCGGAGCGGACCAGTGCCGCCAGCACCTGCAAGGCCGCGACCGTGCCGTCCCCGGTGGTGGCATAGTCCGACAGGATCATGTGGCCCGACTGCTCGCCGCCGACATTGAAACCGCCGTCGCGCATCCGTTCCAGCACATAACGGTCGCCCACCTTGGTGCGCTCCAGCGCGATACCCTTGTCCGACAGGAAGCGCTCCAGGCCCAGATTCGACATGATCGTCGCCACGAGGCCGCCGCCGCGCAGCGTGCCATCGCGCGCGAAATTGGCGGCGATCAGCGCCATGATCTGGTCGCCATCGACGATCTTGCCCTGTTCGTCCACCACGATCAGCCGATCGGCGTCGCCGTCCAGCGCAATGCCGATATCCGCGCCCGATGAGACGACGGTTTCCTGCAACAGCAGTGGCGCGGTCGATCCGCAGCCGTCATTGATGTTGGTGCCGTTGGGCGTGACGCCGATCGCGACGACGGTGGCGCCCAGTTCCCACAGGGCCGAGGGTGCGACCTGATAGGCCGCGCCATTCGCGCAATCCACAACGATCTTCAGGCCATCAAGGCGCAGGTCCGCCGGGAAGCTGGACTTTACCGCATGGATATAGCGGCCACGCGCGTCCTCGACGCGGCGGGCGCGACCGATATCCTTGGACGCAGCGAGCGCGATATCCTGTCCCAGCAGCGCCTCGATCTTCAGCTCATCCTCGTCCGACAGCTTGTAGCCATCCGGGCCGAACAGCTTGATACCATTGTCGAAATAGGGATTGTGGCTGGCCGATATCATGACGCCCAAGTCCGCGCGCATCGAATGGGCAAGGAGCGCTACGGCGGGCGTCGGGATCGGCCCGAACTGCACCACATCCATGCCGACGGCGGTAAAGCCGGCGACCAGCGCATTCTCCACCATATAACCTGACAGCCGTGTATCCTTGCCGATCACGACGCGGTGGCGGTGGCTGCCGCGCTGGAAATGGGTTCCGGCGGCCATGCCGACCTTCATTGCCAGTTCTGCCGTCATCGGCCATTGGTTGGTGCGGCCGCGAATGCCGTCGGTGCCGAAATATTGCCTGCTCACATGTGCCTCGCCGCTTGGGGCCGGAAGAGTCTATCCTCATAGGCCCATAGCAATCTTTGATCGACATTCCACCCGTCGGGCGGCATCGGCGAGTGATGGAAAATTTCAACGCCTTTGTCGACGGCCTGTCGAACGCCGTCTTTTTCAAGGTGCCGCTCCTTGGCGCACAGATTGAACTGATCGTGCTTTACCTGGCGCTGCCGATGTTGTTCTTCACCCTGTGGCTGGGTTTCCCCAATGTAACGCAGGTCGGACGGGCGATCCGAATCCTGCGGACCCAGCCCCATGAGGGCGAAGCGAAGGGCGATGTCAGTCAATGGGCGGCGCTCTCCACTGCCCTGTCGGGTACGATCGGCCTTGGCAATATCGCCGGCGTCGCGGTTGCGCTGACCATGGGCGGTCCCGGCGCGATATTGTGGATGTTCATCATCGGCTGGTTTGCCATGACGGTGAAAATGGCGGAGGTGACGCTGGGCCTCAAATATCGCGTCTTCGACGCACAGGGCCATGTCCATGGCGGGCCGATGTATGTGCTGAAAGCCGTCGGCGCGGCGCGGGGATGGCCGAAGATCGGGCTGGCGCTTGGCGGCGCTTATGCCTTCTTCGCCCTATTCGGAGCGATCCCGATGGTCCAGGTGAACCAGAGCTTCGCTCAGGTGAAGGTCGTGACGGGCCTGACCAACGGTTGGGCCTATGGCGTCTTCCTGGCCGGAGCCGTCGCGCTGGTGACGCTGGGCGGGGCCGCATGGCTGGGCGAGGTGGCCAAGCGACTGACCCCGCTCAAGGTCGCGGTCTATCTGCTGGGGGTGGCGGCGATCCTGGTCCTGAACGCCGGCGAGATACCGGCAGCACTCACGCTGATTTGGAATGGGGCTTGGAGCGGCGATGCGGCAACGGGCGGTGCGATCGGCGCTTTCGTCGCCGGGATGCGACGCGCGGTGTTCGCCAGCGAGGCGGGCGTGGGATCGGCGGTGATGGCGCACAGCCTGGCGCGGGCGAAGCATCCGGTGTCGGAAGGCCTAGTCGCGCTGCTGGAGCCGCTGCTCGGCACGATGATCGTCTGCGCGTTCGGCGGCTTGGCGCTGGTGGTTGCGGGAACGTGGAATACGGGACTGGAAGGCATCGCCATTACCTCGGCCGCTTTTGCGAAAGTGTCGCCTTGGTTCCCCTGGCTGCTGGCGGTGGTGGTGTTCCTCTTCGCCTATTCAACCTTGGTCGCCTGGGGCTTTTACGGCTTGCAGGCCTGGGGCTATCTGTTCGGCAATGGGCCAAGGGCGCAGTGGACCTACAAGATCCTCTATGTCGTCGCCCTGCCCCCGGCCGCTGCGATCGACCTGGGCCGGGTGGTCGGCATCGTCGATAGCAGTTTCTTCCTGATGGCGATTCCCAATGTCATCGCGCTTTACCTCTGCGCGGGCGAACTGCGGAGGGATGTCCGCGATTACCTGTCGAAGGAGGCTTGACCCCGCGCCTTCACTGCCCGTGCATATTTGAAGGCCAACCATGCAAAAAGGCCCCGCACCTTTCGGGGCGAGGCCTTCTTCACGTCCGAAGACTCACATCAGATCTTGTCGCCGAGTGCGCCCTTGACCGAACCGGCAATGTCCTGCGCCGTGCCCTTGGCCTTCTGCGCCTTTCCTTCGGCTTCCAGGTTCGGGTCGTTGTTATTGCGGCCCACGGCTTCCTTGACGCTGCCCGCAGCCTTGTTGCCCGCCGCCTTCACCTTGTCGGTCAGTTCACCCATGAAACATCTCCTGTGGTTGCAGTTGGAGGATCAACCAACCATCAGGAGCAAAGGTTGCCGCCGGAACGCAGACGCAACGAGTTATCCCTCGCCGCGCGAGCCGCACGGGCGTTCACCCCTTGCCAGAGCGGCGGGGCGGACGGCCTTTGTCGAACAATGTTGCCAGCGGCGCTACATGTTGCTCGACATCATGCTCCGCTGGGACAGGGAGCATCGGTTGCTGAGCTTCGCCACCAATTTCCTATTACCGCAATAGAATAGCCTCGATGGTCCCGGCCCCGCCCGGCCCACCCATATTCACGTGGAAAGCCCAACGCGATAACCTGCCCCGGTCTGACCCAGGCAACGAAAAAGGGGCCGGAAAACCAGCCCCTTCTCCAAATACGCCTATCGCGAAGTGTATTAGCGCTTCGAGAACTGGAAGCTGCGGCGGGCCTTCGCCTTGCCGTACTTCTTACGCTCGACGACGCGGCTGTCGCGGGTCAGGAAGCCTTCGGCCTTGACCGCGCTGCGCAGCGCCGGCTCATACTTCGACAGAGCCTGGGCGATGCCGTGCTTGACCGCACCGGCCTGGCCCGACAGACCGCCGCCCTTGACGGTGGCGATCACGTCATACTGGCCTTCACGCTCGGTCACGCCGAAGGGCTGGTTGATGACCAGACGCAGAGTCGGGCGGGCGAAATAGACTTCCTGATCGCGGCCATTGACCGTGATCTTGCCGGTGCCGGGCTTGACCCACACGCGGGCGACGGCGTCCTTGCGGCGGCCGGTGGCGTATGCGCGGCCGAGGCTGTCGATTTCCTGCGGACGCAGCGGCGCCGAGGGCTGAACCGGAGCGGCGGGCGCTTCGCCTTCGACGGCGACCGGCGCGGCGGCGACGGGAGTGTTGGCGGCGATCGCCGCGAGGTCGGACAGAGACTGGCGGTTATCGGACATTATGCACCCACCTTGTTCTTGCGGTTGCGCGACGCGAAGTCGAGCACTTCGGGGTTCTGGGCTTCATGGGCGTGCTCGGCGCCGGCGAAGATGCGCAGGTTGCGCATCTGCTGGCGGCCCAGCGGACCACGGGGGATCATGCGCTCGACGGCCTTTTCCAGGACGCGCTCGGGGAAACGACCTTCCAGGATCTTCTGGGGAGTGGTTTCCTTGATGCCGCCGGCATAGCCGGTATGCTTGTAATAGACCTTGTCGGTCAGCTTGCGGCCCGTGAACTTCACCTTGCCGGCGTTGATGATGATGACATTGTCACCGCAATCGACGTGGGGGGTGAAGCTGGTCTTGTGCTTGCCGCGCAGGATATTCGCTACGGTCGAAGCGAGACGACCCACGACGAGGCCTTCGGCGTCGATCAGGATCCACTTCTTTTCGACCGTTGCCGGGGTTGCCGGCTTGGTGGTCTTCATCAGCGCCTTCATGGTGCCAATACTCCAGAAAGAAAAAATGAAACCGGACGCCGTTGCCGACGCCCGGAAGTGGGGCGCTAATGACGGCGGAAGCGCCAGAAGTCAAGAGATGGGCGGCTTTCCTGACGGGTAAAATAATACCCGCGACTAAATCACACTCAATCCCGCATCCGCCAGACCGCGCCAGAGGTGCAGCGCCTGCACGCTCTCCTTAACGTCATGGACGCGCACCATCTGCGCTCCAAGCTGGGCCGCGCGGAAGGCGAGCGCCACCGATCCACCCAGCCGTTCATGCGCAGGCGCTTCGTTGGAGAGCGCACCGATGAGCCGTTTGCGACTACCCGCGAACAGCAAGGGCACGCCCAGCGCCTGGAAGGTCGCGAGCCCGTTCACCAGCGCCAGATTGTCGGTCAGGCTCTTGCCGAAGCCGAGGCCTGGATCGACCATGATCTTTTCGCGCGGGATGCCTGCGTCGAGGCAGGCGGCGATCCGCGCCTCCAGATAGTCGTAGACGTCGGCGACGACATCGCCATAGCCGGCAGGATTGTCGTGCGGGTCGTCACCGGCCGAGGGAGCGTGCATCAGGATCACCGGGCAACCCGCCGCGACAGCCACTTCCATGGCGCGGGGATCATGCAGCAGCGCGCTCACATCGTTGATGACATGCGCGCCGGCGGCCAGAGCCGCCTCCATCACCGCAGCCTTGCGCGTGTCGATCGACATGGCGACGCCGGAAGCAGCGAGCCGCTCCACCACCGGCACGATGCGGGCAATCTCGTCCCCTTCCCAGAGGAGAGGCGCCTTGGGCCGGGTGGATTCGCCGCCGATGTCGATCAGCGCCGCACCGGCCGCCGCCATGGCGAAGCCGGCATCCGCGGCGCCTTGCGGATCGGCCATATGCTTGCCGCCGTCGGAAAAGCTGTCAGGCGTGATGTTGAGGATCGCCATCACCTGCGGCGCGTCGAAGCGGATCGTGCGATCGCCAAGGGCGAGCGGCGGGCGCTGGGCGGAGACATTGGCGGCGAGCGCCTGCGCGCGCTGGGCCAGCCTGTCTGGCAAGGCGATGATCGCATCGGCAAAGTCGGCGACCGGAATCGTAACCCGCGCGATACGCTGCGCGCCACGGAGCGCAGTCAGTTCATAGGCCTGGAACCAGATCAGCCCATTGCCCATCCGCGCCGCCGCGCTATCGTTCAGGCCGATCGGGGTCGGCACATACCAGGTCGGCTTGAGATAGAGGCGCGCATCGGCGGGGATGGTCGAGAGGGTCATTTTTCCGGTTCCGTTCGCCCTGAGCCTGTCGAACCGAAGGTCGGCGAAGCCAACGGCTTTTCTTTCAAAAAGAAAGTGCTGGGCTTCGACAGGCTCAGCCCGAACGGAGGTAGGCCTTCTTAATCAGGGTTCGTTGGCGAGCAGATAAGTCTGGCGCAGTGCGTCGATGGGTTTGAGGCCTGATTCCGCTTCATAATGCCAGAAGGTCCAGCCGTTGCAGCTGGGCGCACCCTGCAATGTGGCGCCCATCTTGTGGATGGAGCCGGTGTCCGTTCCCACGGCGAGCGATCCGTCAGCGCGCACCTGCGCCTGCCAGCGGCGCTTGGCGTCAGTCAGGATCGCGCCAGGCTTGAGATAGCCGGTCTCGACCAAGGTGCCGAAGGCGACCTTGGGCTGGCTCTTGGCGCTCTGCATGATCGTGAGCGCGGATTCGTCCAGCGGCAGCGCGTCGGCAATGCGCTCCAGCGCGACCTCGATATAGCTTTCCTCGCGCTCGATGCCGATCCACTTGCGGCCGAGGCGCTTGGCGACCGCGCCGGTCGTTCCGGTGCCGAAGAAGGGATCGAGCACCACGTCGCCCGGCTTGGTGCAGGACAGCATCACGCGATAGAGCAGCGATTCCGGCTTCTGGGTCGGATGCGCCTTGGTGCCGTTGCGCTTCAACCGCTCCTGCCCGCTACAGATCGGCAGCACCCAGTCGGAGCGCATCTGCAACTCGTCGTTTAACGTCTTCATCGCCTTGTAGTTGAACGTATATTTGGCGTCCTCGCCCTGACTCGCCCAGATCAGCGTCTCATGCGCGTTGGTGAAGCGCGTGCCCTTGAAATTGGGCATCGGATTAGCCTTGCGCCAGATGATGTCGTTGAGGATCCAGAAGCCTTCATCCTGCAACGCCGCGCCGACGCGGAAGATATTGTGATAGCTGCCAATAACCCAGATGGTGCCGTTCGGCTTCAGGATGCGGCGTGCCTCCCGCATCCACGCCTTGGTGAAGCGGTCATAGGCGCCCAGCGTGTCGAACTTGTCCCAGTCATTGTCGACTGCATCAACGCGCCCGCCTTCGGGCCGGAACAGGTCGCCACCTAGTTGGAGATTATAGGGCGGGTCCGCAAAGATCATGTCGATGCAATTGTCAGGCAACGAGGCCATCTGCGCGATGCAGTCGCCACGCAGCAGGCGATCGGCCTCGATCTCGACCGATTCGATCACCTTCTTCCGCCGCGGCGATGCGACGCGTGTCATGACACCCATAAATGCTGAACCCCCTTCTATCTTGAGACGCACCGATGAGTCCTCCGGAGTCCGCCGTCAAGTGTAGGGGACTCGCGGATTCAAGGCGAGTCGCAAGGCGAGAAAGCGAGAACGAAAGGAGCACCCACAAGATGTTGAGTCAGGCGAGTGCGCGCGGACTCAAGATGACGCGGTGTGACTCAAAAGACTCAGCCCTCTGGAGTGGCTGACTTTTTTTGGTTAACGATGCTGCAAGGCGTTCCAGCGCAGCAAGGCTTGCCCCACTCATAACCATCTGGTTATGACGTAACCATGACCGAAATATTGCAAGATGAGCGCGGATCCAGCATCGACGCGCAGTTCAAGGCCTTGTCGGACGGCACGCGCCGCGCCCTGCTGGAATATCTCGTGCGTGAAGGCGAACAAAGCGTCCATGCCCTGACGGCAGTGGCGGGCGTATCCCAACCCATGGTGTCCCGCCACCTGGGCAAGCTCAAGCGAGCGAAGCTCGTGACAGCCCGCCGGGCGGGCCGCGAAACCTATTATTCCGCACGGTCCAAGGGGCTGGCGCCGGTGGTGCAATGGATGGCGGTCTACGGCGCGCTCTGGTCGCAGCGCTTCACCGCTCTGGAGGGAATGGAGGCATAGCCCCGCCTTCCAGGCGCTTCGAGCGAGTCCGTAAGTCCCTCCGGACCCGCTCGAAGCGAGGGATCAGATCATCGCCATGCCGCCATTGACGTGAAGCGTCTGACCGGTGACGTAGCCGGCCTCGCGGCTCGCCAGATAGACGACCGCCGCGCCGATATCGTCACCGTCGCCCAGGTCGCCGGCCGGGATCTTCGCCAGGATCGCACCCTTCTGCGCATCATTGAGCGCATCGGTCATGGCCGAGCGGATGAAGCCGGGCGCGACGCAGTTGACGGTGATGCCGCGGCTCGCCAGTTCCTGGCCCAGCGATTTGGACATGCCGATGATGCCCGCCTTCGACGCGCAATAATTGGCCTGGCCGGGATTGCCGGTCACGCCGACCACCGACGTGATGGAGATGATGCGGCCGAAACGCGCCTTCATCATCGGCTTGGCGGCGGCGCGGACGAGGCGGAAGGCGGCTTCCAGATTGACCTGGATGACCTGGCTCCATTCCTCATCCTTCATGCGAAGGATCAGGTTGTCTCGCGTGATGCCGGCATTGTTGACGAGGATGTCGATCTTGCCGCCCAGCGCTTCCACCGCCTGCGGCACCAGCGCATCGACCGAGGCCGGGTCGGACAGGTTGCAGACGATCGTCTTGTGGTCGCCGCCCAGATCGGCCGCGAAAGCCTTGAGCTTGTCCTCATTGCTGCCCGACAGGGCGAGCCTCGCGCCGCGCGCTGCAAGTGCCTTGGCGATCGACGAACCGATGCCACCCGAGGCGCCGGTCACCAGCGCGGTCATTCCTGTGAGGTCGAACATATTATATTCCTTATCCAGTCAGAACGCCGCCAGCGCGGCCTCGATATCGTCCATCGTCACGATGCTGCGGACGGTGGCGTCGGGCGCGATGCGCTTGATCATCGGGCCAAGCACCTTGCCGCCGACTTCGACGAATTCGGTGACACCCGCATCCCACATCGCCGCGACCGATTCACGCCAACGCACGCGCCCCGTCACCTGCTCGACCAGACGCATCTTGATCTCTTCGGGATCGGCGATCGGCGCGGCGAGGACGTTGGCATAGACCGGCAACAGCGGCGCGCTGATGGCGGCCTTGGCCAGAGCCTCCTCCATCGCTTGGGCAGCGGGCTGCATCAGCGGACAGTGGAAGGGCGCGGACACCGGCAGCAGGACGCCGCGCTTGATGCCATGGTCCTTGACCAGCGCTACCGCGCGCTCGATCGCGCCGCGATGGCCGGAAATCACGACCTGCGAGGGATCGTTGTCATTCGCGACGGTGCAGACTTCGCCTTCGGCTGCGGCGTCGGCCAGTGCCTGCGCCTTTTCGATGTCGGCACCGAGCAGCGCCGCCATCGCACCCTCGCCCACCGGCACGGCGGCCTGCATCGCCTGGCCACGCAGTTTCAGAAGGCGTGCGGTGGTGCCGATGTCGAACGCATCGACAGCGCAGAGTGCGCTATATTCGCCCAGACTGTGCCCGGCGACATAATCGCCCTTGTCGGCCAGCGAGAAGCCGGCTTCCTTCTGCATTACCCGCAAGGTCGCGATGGCATTGGCCATGATCGCCGGCTGAGCGTTTTCAGTCAGGGTCAGGTCGCTTTCCGGCCCTTCCACCATGAGGCGGAACAAATTTTGCGACAGGGCGTCATCGACCTCCTGAAACAGCTCCCTTGCCGCCGGGCTGGCGTCGGCCAGCACCCTGCCCATGCCCACCGACTGGCTGCCCTGCCCCGGAAAAACAAATGCCCGCATCATCAACTCCCAGCCCAAGCGCCCGGCCAAAAAGCGCTGAAATCCAAAACCGTTACACTTTGAGACATAAATGTCATTGAGACGTACATATCCCTGCGGCAGGCAGGGCATGGACGTCCGCCGTCCCGTATGGGGGCGGCGCGTGGCGGCCCCTTTAACGATGACGGAGTGCAAGGAAAAGGTGCGATATCGCATAACCTGGATCAGCGGGACGGCCCTGATGCTGTCCGCCTGCGCCGCCGGACCCGATTATCGCGCTCCGCAGACGGCCGCGCTGGGGGTGCCCGCCGCCTATAGCCAAGGCGATGGCGCGGCGTTGAACGACGCAGATCTCGCCCGATGGTGGACGCGCCTGAATGATCCTACGCTCAGCAGCCTGATCGACCGCGCGATCACCGGCAATCTGGATATAGTGCAGGCGCAGGCGCGCCTCCGCCAAGCGCGCGAAAACCTGCGCCAGGCCAATGCCAGCTTCCTGCCACAGGTCAGCGGATCAGCCAGCGGCGGCAAGAATTATCGCAGCCAGGCTGGCGGCACGCGTACCGACAGCAGTGGCAACGTCATCAGCCTGGGTTCCAGCAACTGGTCCAGCAGCTATTCGGTCGGCGCCAATGCCAGCTGGCAGATCGATCTGTTCGGCGAACTGTCTCGCACGGCGGAGGCGGCGCGCGCCGACCTCAGCGCGTCGGGCTACGACCTGGCCGCCGTGCGGATGACGATCATATCCGAACTCGTCACCAATTATGTGCAGGTGCGGCTCGCGCAGGAGCAGTTGAAGGTCGCGCGGGAGACGCAGGCGATCCAGCAGAATAATTACAGCATCGCCAACTGGCGGTTACAAGCCGGCCTCGTCTCCTCACTGGACGAGCAGCAGGCCAGGGCGCAACTGGCCCAGACCAGCGCCAGCATCCCGCAACTGGAAGCGAGCCTGACGAGCAGCCTCAACCGCATCGCCGTGCTGACCGGCCAAGCGCCGGGCGAAGCGACCCGCGCGCTGCAAGCCCCTGCCCCGATCCCCATCGCGTCGACCGACATCGCGACCGGCATACCCGCCGACACGCTACGCCAGCGGCCGGACGTGCGCGGGGCCGAGCGCGCGCTGGCCGCCGCGACCGCGCAGATCGGCGTGGCGCAGGCGCAGCTGTACCCGTCGCTCGGCATCAGCGGCAACATCGGCACCACGTCCAACGCTTTCAGCGACCTGTTCAGCCTGATTACCGGCGGCGTCTTCGCCAACGTGGCGCAGACCATATTTGATGGCGGCCGCCTCGCTTCGCAGGTCCGCTCGCAAAAGGCGGCGACCGACGCCGCCTTCGCCGCCTACAAGCAAAGCGTCCTCACTGCGCTGGAGGATGTCGAGAATGCCATGGCTTCCCTGTCGAGCGCCCGCGCGCGCAAGACCGCCTTTGCCACCGCCCTCGAAGCTTCGAACAATGCCGCAATCCTGGCGCGCAGCCAGTATCAGGCCGGGCTGACCGACTTCCAGACGCTGTTGACCAGCGAATCCACCCTTTTGAACGCGCGCAACAGCCTTGCTTCCGCGCAATCCGATGAGATCCTCGCCATCGCCCAGCTCTACAACGCGCTGGGCGGCGGCTGGCAGAGCATGGAAAACCGCCCCAATGAGCAATGACGTGACCAAGGATCAGGATCTGGACGAGTTTCTGGGCGCCAAGCCGCAGAAGCCGTGGCGCAAATGGGCAGTCCGGGGCGGCGTCGCCGCGCTGTTGTTGATCGTCATCCTGCTGCTCGCCTGGCGCTTTTCCGGCGACGACCAGCCCGATTATGCGACGCGCGAGGTGCGCAAGGGTGACCTGACCGTCACCGTTTCCGCCACCGGCAACCTCAAGCCGATCAACCAGGTCGATGTCGGTTCCGAACAGTCGGGCAAGATCACGCAGGTGTTCGTCGACGTGAACGACCGGGTCACGCGCGGCCAGCGGCTGGCCGAACTCGACACCCGCCGGCTGGTCGACACGGTGAACCAGAACCGGGCGCAGGTCGCGTCGAGCCAGGCGAGCGTCGCGCAGGCGCAGGCGCAGGTCGCTCTGGCGAAGGCGACGCTCGACCGGCAGGAAAATGTCTTCAGGCTGTCGGGCGGCCGCGTGCCGGCGAAAACCGAACTGGATTCGGCCCGCGCCGACTATCAGGGCGCGATCGCCAATCTGCGATCGGCGCAGGCGCAGGTGAACGTGTCGCGCGCGCAACTGTCGACCGCACAGACCAACCTGTCGATCGCGCAGATCGTGTCGCCCGTAAACGGCGTGGTGCTATCCCGCGACATCGAGCCGGGCCAGACCGTCGCGGCGTCGCTCAACGCACCCGTACTCTTCACACTGGCAGAAGATCTCACCCAGATGGAAGTCGAGGTGTTGGTGGACGAAGCCGATGTCGGACAGGTAAAGGAAGGCCAGACCGCCAATTTCGCCGTCGATGCCTTCCCCGGCCGCACCTTCCCCGCGAAGGTCACACGGGTCAATGTCGGGTCGAATGCATCGAGCAGCAGTTCCTCCTCGTCCAGCACCACCACGACCAGCACCAGCGGCACCGTGGTCGCCTACACGGCCGTGCTGTCGGTCGACAACAAGGACGAAACGCTGCGCCCCGGCATGACCGCGACAGCCGACATCGTAACGCAGGAACTGAATGACGTGCTGCTCGTCCCGAACAGCGCGCTGCGCTTCAAGCCGAGTAGCCAAGCACAAGGCGGCGGCATCACCAGCGTGCTGCCCGGCCCCGGCCGGATGCGACGGGGCGGCGCCAACCGCCAGGTCAGCTTCGGCGCGGGCAGCAGCCAGACTGTCTATGTCTTGGGCGAGGACGGCAAACCCAAGGCGGTACAGGTGATCGTGGGCGCCAGCGACGGATCGCGCACAGTCATCACCGGCGGCGACCTGAAAGCCGGTGCGCGCGTCATCACGGGCCAGCTTGCCAAAGGCCAGCAGGCGCCGGCAGAAGACCAGAATAGCGACACGAAAAACCGTCAGGACGCGCGCGATCGGCAGCGCAACCCTTCGGCGGACGGCACGCCGGCGAGCGTCGGAAAGCTGGGCAATTCGGGCGACGCCGCGACCGCACCGGCCGCGCCGCTACAAGGCCAGGCTGCTCCGTCACAGACGCGCGGCACCGGCCGTCCGAGCGGAACCTGAGCCTCATGGCCTCCATCCTTTCTGACGATCCGATCATCTCCCTGCGCGGCGTGACCAAAGTCTATGGCGAGGGCCCAACGGCCTTCCAGGCGCTGAAGGGCATCGACCTCGATATCGCGCAGGGCGATTTCGTCGCCGTGATGGGGCCCTCAGGCTCGGGCAAATCGACGACGATGAACATTCTCGGCTGCCTGGACGTGCCGTCTGGCGGAGAGTTTCTGTTCAAGGGCCGCCATGTCGAGACCCTGGACCGCGACCAGCGCGCGCTGCTGCGCCGCCGCTACCTCGGCTTCGTGTTCCAGGGCTTCAACCTGCTGTCGCGCACCACGGCGCTGGAGAATGTCGAGTTGCCCCTTCTCTATCGCGGCGAAGACAAGCAGACCCGTTACGACATGGGCATGGCGGCGCTCGACAAGGTGGGCTTGCGCGACTGGTGGGATCATACGCCCGCCGAGCTGTCAGGCGGCCAGCAGCAGCGCGTCGCCATAGCCCGCGCCATCGTGACCCAGCCCGACGTGTTGCTGGCGGACGAGCCAACCGGCAACCTCGATTCGGAGCGCTCGATCGAGATCATGGAATTGCTGACCGACCTCAACCGCAACAGCGGCATCACCGTCCTGATGGTGACGCACGAACCGGACATGGCGGCCTTTGCGCGCACCATCGTCCATTTCAAGGACGGCCATGTTGAACGGGTCGAGGAAAGGTCGAAGGCGTAATGCTAGGCACCACCATCATCCTCGCCTTTCGCGCGATCAACCGGCACAAGCTACGCAGTTTCCTGACCACGCTGGGTATCATCATCGGCGTGGCCGCGGTCGTGACCATGGTGACGCTGGGCAATGGCGCGACGGCGGCCGTGCGCGAACAGATCAGCTCGCTGGGTGCAAATGTCCTCCAGCTGCGTCCCGGACAGGGCTTCGGCCGCGGTGGCGGTGGTCCGCGCCCGCCCGACTTCAAGCCGGGCGACCTGGCCGCGATCGAGAACCAGCTGACGGGCGTGCGCGCTGTCGCGCCGGTGGTGCAGTCGAGCGGCACCGCCATCTATGAAGGGAATAACTGGTCGACCACGGTCTATGGCACGACGTCCGCCTATTCCGAGGTGCAGCAGTGGAAGGTGGCGGACGGACGCCTCTTCCTCCCTGATGAAGAAGAAGCCGGGAAATCCGTCTGCATCATCGGCAATACGGTCCGCACCAACCTGTTCCAGGGTGCCGAGCCGACGGGAAAGCGGATGCGGATCAAAGGCGTCAGTTGCCAGGTCGTGGGTGTGCTGGCGACGCGTGGCCAGGGCGGCTTCGGCGACCAGGACGATGTCGTCGTCATGCCGATCAAGTTCGTCCAGCGGCGCTTCACCGGCGACCGCGACATCAGCCAGATCATGGTCGCTGTCGACGACGCCTATGATACCAGCACCGTCCAGGCCAGTCTGGAAGAACTGATGCGCGAACGGCGCAAGATCAAGGCGGGCGATCAGGATAATTTCAACGTCTTCGACACCAAGCAGATCAGCGACACGCTGACCGGCACCACCACCATATTGACCCAGATCGTCGGGGCGGTAGCGGCGATCTCTCTGCTGGTCGGCGGCATCGGCATCATGAACATCATGCTGGTGTCGGTGACCGAGCGCACGCGGGAAATCGGCATCCGTCTCGCCATCGGCGCTGTCGCGCGCGAAGTTCTGATGCAGTTTCTGGTCGAGGCGATCGTTCTGTCGTGCCTTGGCGGGCTGATCGGCCTGTTCCTGGCGCTGATCGCGTCCCTCGCCATCGCCCCACTGATGCAGGTGCCGTTTCTGTTCGACGTGAAGGTCAACCTGATCGCTTTCCTCTTCTCGGCGGCTATCGGCGTGGTGTTCGGCTATTTCCCGGCGCGGCGCGCGGCGGCGCTCAACCCGATCGACGCGCTGCGGCACGAATAGGCAGGATCGTTACATTTTCGTACATTCCCCGCCGTTCAAGGCATATTCATGCGACATTCCGCGCGCATCTTCCTTTCCACGGCGCAACAGGGCGTCGTGGAAAGGTACATTCATGAAGACCATCGTTCTAAGCCTCGCTGGCAGCGCCCTGATCCTGGGCCTCAGCCTCTCTCCCTTCGCTACTTCCGCCAGCGCACGCACCATCAGGACGGGAGCCGGGCTGCCCCTGCTCGCGCGGGCCGAAGTGATCGCCACGCCCTTGCCCGATTGCCGATGATCGGCCCGACCCTGCCCCCCTTCCCTTGCCCCGAAGATGCCCCTTCGAGGCTTTCTGTTGAGAGAAGCCATCCGGTCGGGAATCGGGTCTCGTTACATTTTCTGACAAACTATGTCCGCCACTGACACATTCACGCGACAAGCCTCTCCTAACTCTGTCTTCGACGCCACGGAATGGCGCCCGAAACAAGGCAAAGGAGCAAATATGTTCAGGAAGATCATCATGGCCCTGGCCACCACCACCCTGGTCGCCAGCCCCCTCATCACCGCCCAGGCGCAGGCCGCCCCGGAGCATCGCCAGGAAACCAGCCGCACCGTCATCAAGCAGAAGCCCAATGGCAGCACCGTCGTGAAGCAGCAGACCGTCGTCCGCAAGGCGACCCCGGCGCCGCGCCGCTGGGCCAAGGGTCAGCGCTTCGACCGGCGCTATGCCACCAATTATCGGGTCGTGAACAATTATCGCGACTATCGCCTGTCCGCCCCGCCGCGCGGCTATCAGTGGGTCCGCTCCGGCAATGACGCCGTGTTGATCGCGATCACCAGCGGTCTGATCGGCGCCGTCGTCGGCAGCGCCATCCGCTGAACCTGGATACTTCGCGGAGCCGGAACGTCGCACGATGCCCCAGGGGATTCCCCCCCCTGGGGCATTTTTATGATCAAGGTTAAAAACCGGATCTTAAATGATGGAAGGCCATAGGGACGATGCCGGGGGGCACGCATTCGGGAACCTTCATGTCTTTTTACCAGATCATGTATATCAGCAGTGCCAGCGGCACAGTGACCCCTTCTCAATGTGCGACCATCGCCAGACTGGCGGCCGCTAGCAACCGTTCGGTCGATGTCACGGGACTGTTGCTGTTCAACGGCAAGCGCTTTCTTCAGGTCCTGGAAGGACCGAAGGCCGCAGTCGAGCGCATCTATGATCGCATCAGGCAAGACGATCGCCACTGCGCCATGGTCAAGCTGCGTGAAATGACCATCGAGGCCCGGGAATTCGGTGAATGGGGAATGGCCTATGACGACTCGGCCAATCCCACCGCGAGCCTGAAGGACAAGGTCGTCGCGCTTCTCGACAGAGCCGGTCCCTCAACCCGCGCGGATTTCATCGGTTCAGCCGGAATGTATCGGGATCAGACCCAGCCTGTCATATAAAAGACGGCGATCACTATGAATACGGTCAGCGTCTTGATGATCGTCAGGGCGAAGATGTCCTTATAGGCTTGTCGATGAGTGAGGCCCGTCACCGCCAGCAGCGTGATGACGGCGCCATTATGCGGCAGGCTGTCCATCCCGCCCGACGCCATTGACGCAACGCGGTGCAGCACCTCGCGCGGGATGCCCGCAGCATCGCCCGCCGCCACGAACTGTTCCGCCATCGCGGCAAGCGCGATCGACAACCCGCCCGACGCCGATCCGGTGATGCCGGCCAGCGAGGTGACAGTGATCGCTTCATTAAGCAGGGGGTTAGGGATCGCGCGCAGCGCTTCCTTGACGAGGAGGAAGCCTGGCAGCGCCGCGATTACTGCGCCGAACCCATATTCCACTGCCGTGTTCATCCCCGCCAGCAGCGCCCCGCCAACCGCCGCCTTCGACCCTTCGGCAAAGCGCCTGGACACCGTCCGGAACGCAAAGAGCAGAATCGTGCCGATCCCCAGCAGCAGCGCCCCCTCGACCGCCCAGAGCGCAGAGACCTGCGCCAGCTTGACCGCCACCGGTTCGACCATGCCCGGCAGCGACAGCGTAACCTCCTCCCACGTCAGCCAGCGCGGGATGGCCAGCGTCAGCAGAAGATTGCCCACGCCAACGACGATCAGCGGCAGCAGCGCGACCAGCGGATGGACGGGCGCGCCGTCGTTCACCGTCTCCGGTTCGTTGACCAGCGTTTCGGGCGCGCCATAGCCCTCGCCCGTCGCCATCAGGCTGCGTCGCCGCCACGCCAGATAGGTCAGCCCAGCCGCCATGATGCAAGCCGAACCGATCAGGCCCAGTACCGGCGCCGCCCAGGCGGTGGTGCCGAAGAAGCTGGTCGGAATGATATTCTGGATCTGCGGCGTGCCCGGCAGCGCGTCCATGGTGAAGGTCAGCGCACCAAGGCCTATGGTCGCCGGCACCAGTCGCTTGGGGATGTCGGCGCGGCGGAACATCTCGGCCGCGAAGGGATAGACGGCGAACACGGCGACGAAGACCGACACGCCGCCGTAGGTCAACAGCGCGGTCACGATCATGATCGCCGGGATTGCCCGGCTGGCGCCGATGAAGCCGATCACCGCGATCACGATCGCGCGGGAAAAGCCGGAAATCTCCACCAGCTTGCCGAACAGCGCGCCCAGCAGGAATACCGGGAAATAGAGCTTCAGGAAACTCGCGACCCTTTCCATGAACAGGCCGGAAAAGGCGGCGGGCACGGCGGTCGGGTCGGTCAGGAACACCGCCAGCATGGCGAGCAGCGGCGCCATGACGATGACGCTCATGCCGCGATAGGCGGCGATCATCAGCAATATCAGCGACAGGGCGGCGATCGCTACGGCCATGAACTCTCCTAGACTATTTTCTATCGCCCGATTTAAGAAGAAAAACAGGGCTGCGACAAGCAGGGGCCGCGCGGCATTATTGCCCGCCCGCGACGCACCGATGCGGCCTTGCTTTCCTCACGCTTTTCCGCCATAGGGGCGCCTTCGCATCGGCTCCGGGGTGACTCGGCGTCACCGCGAGGCATTGAGACGACAGCCGGAGGGGCGTTCCACATGGGGTGGACGTCAGCGATCGGCCAACAGATGAGGCTTACCCATGGCTCTTTACGAGCATGTGTTCCTTGCGCGCCAGGATCTGGCACAGGCGCAGGTGGACGCCCTGGCGGAAACCGCCACCAAGATCGTCGAGGAAAATGAAGGCAAGGTGACCAAGGTCGAGACCTGGGGCCTGCGTTCGCTCGCGTACAAGATCGCCAAGAACCGCAAGGCTCACTATGTGATGCTGAACATCGATGCCCCGGCCGGCGTCGTTGCGGAACTGGAGCGCCAGACCCAGATCAACGAAGACATCATCCGCTACATGACCGTCAAGGTCGACGAGCTGGAAGCTGGCCCTTCGGTCATGATGCGCAAGCAGGAGCGCGCCGAGCGTGGTCCGCGCGGCGATCGCGGTGACCGTGGCCCGCGCGAAGATCGTGGCCCGCGCCGCGAGCGCGAAGAAGCCGCTGCTGGCGAATAAGGAGATCTGAAACATGGCACGCCCGTTTTTCCGCCGCCGCAAGAGCTGCCCCTTCGCCGCCAAGGATGCGCCGAAGATCGATTACAAGGACGTCCGTCTGCTCCAGGGCTTCGTGTCCGAGCGCGGCAAGATCGTCCCCAGCCGCATCACGGCTGTGTCCGCCAAGAAGCAGCGTGAACTGGCCCAGGCCATCAAGCGCGCCCGTCACCTGGGCCTGCTGCCCTACATCGTGAAGTAAGGGAGAAAGACCCATGGAAATCATTCTCCTCGAACGCATCGAGAAGCTGGGCGCCATCGGCGACGTCGTGACCGTCAAGGACGGTTACGCGCGCAACTATCTGCTGCCCAACAAGAAGGCGCTGCGCTCCAACAACGCCAACAAGAAGGTCTTCGAGGCCAACCGCGCGAAGATCGAAGCCGACAACGCCGCTCGCCGCTCGGATGCCGAAAAGGCTGCCGAAGGCGTCAACGGCAAGCAGATCGTCCTGATCCGCCAGTCGTCGAACGCCGGCCACCTTTATGGTTCGGTCGCCGTCCGTGACGTCGTCGAAGCGCTTCACGCCGAAGGCATCACCAACGTCACCAAGGCGATGGTCGTGCTGGAACGCCCGATCAAGACCCTGGGCGTCTTCGACGTCAAGGTTGCGCTGCACCCGGAAGTCGCCGTCACCATCACGGTGAACGTCGCCCGCTCGCCTGAGGAAGCCGAGTTGCAGGCGCAGGGCGTCGACGTGATGGCCGACCTGTTCGAAAAGGACGAGGCGGGCTTCACCGAAGACTATGACCCCAATGCGGAACCCGGTGAAATCGCCGCCGTGACCGAAGAAGCCCCGGCCGAAGACGCCTGAGCTTCCTGAACGGAACCGACAGGAAAGCCGCCCCTCTCAGGGCGGCTTTTTTGTTGGGTGGCGGTTTGCGAGAAGGCGCACGTCATCTCGACAAAGAAATGCTGCATCGCAGGATCATTGCGGCGCGCGACCCGTTATCCTGTTCTGGCGCGCCGCATGGTGCGGCCCACCGGCCGATCGCCAGCAGGGGGTTTCGATGAAAAATCCGTTCACTTCCGCGCTCAAGGCCGCGCGACTGATCAGCAAGGGCCGCACCATGTCGGCCGCGCTCGTCATGCAGCGCGCGCTGATGCCACCCATCCAGCCAGCAAAACGATCAGCCCCGCGCAAGGCCGCGACGGCAAAAGCCGCAAGAGCGCCAGTGCGGCGCCCGCCTGCGCGCCCCTTGCCCGGCAGCTTTATCGACGGCGTCCTCGACAGCAAGCACGGATCGCTCCGTTACAAGCTCTACACCCCCAGAGGATCAACCCGCCGTCGCCTCCCGATCGTCGTGATGCTGCACGGCTGTTCTCAGTCGGCCGGCGATTTTGCGGCGGGAACACGGATGAACAGCCTTGCCGACGAACTGGGCGTCATCATCCTGTATCCCGAGCAATCCGCGTCGGCCAATGTTGGCCGCTGCTGGAACTGGCACAGGCCGGATAACCAGGTGCGGGGTCGCGGCGAACCAGCCATGATCGCCGGCTTGACCCGTCATGCGATCGCGCTGTGCCGGGCCGACCCGTCGCGCGTCTACATAGCGGGGATTTCTGCGGGCGGAGTGGCGGCGGCGATCATCGGTCAGGCCTATTCCAATCTCTTCGTGGCCGTCGGAGTGCATTCGGGCTTGGCCTGCGGAGCGGTCGATAGCCTCGGCAGTGCTCTGGCCGCGATGCGGGGCCGGGCGCCATTGATCCGGGCCGCGCGTGAGGTGCGCCCCCGGCCGACCATCGTCTTCCATGGCGATTGCGACAAGGTCGTGCATCCCTCCAACGCGGACAGCTTTCGCGCACAGCTCGAAAGATCGACCCTCGGTCCCATCGTCACCCGCACGCGCCAGGGTCAATCCGCAGGCGGACGCGCTTTCACCCGGACGGAGCATCGCACTGCCCGAGGCGACGTCATGCTGGAAAGCTGGACCATCCATGGCAGCGGCCATGCCTGGTCAGGCGGCGCGCGCTCCGGTTCCTATACGGATCCGGCTGGGCCGGATGCTTCGCGGGAAATGCTACGATTTTTCCTGGCGCACAGACGCAGGCCAGCGACCGGCGACGCCAGCCGCTAAATATTGCCGGAATTCCTGGCGCGTCCAAGCGGGACCGCTAAATACCCGCCGCGTGCGCTTGTCGACGAATTTCGATGCGATATCGTTATGATATGCGGAACGGCCGCCCCATCCGTGCGTTCGATACTCATGGAAAACCGATCCCTGATCGAACGTCTGGCGCGCCAACTCTCCGCCAACGACCCGTCCGACTGGCCAGCCAGGGTCGAGGATGCGGCCAGCATTCTCGCCCTTCTCAAGGAGCCGGACGACGCCATGCGCGAGGCGGGCGACGTCATGGTATGGGGCGCGATGATCGACGCGGCGCTCCGCACGCGCTGGAGCGTCGCGCCATCGGTCAGCCAGGAGGAGCCGGCCATCGGATCGGATGAGGAAGGCGAGATCCGCCTGACCCCGGACGCAGTCGGTAATGACCGCGCCGAGTGGATTCATCTTCATCAAGGGCAGGAGAAACCATCATGAAGGGGCTGCTGAAACTGGCCATCGTCACGGGCCTTGGCGCGATTGCGCTCAAGGGGTGGCGCGAATGGATGGGCGACGGACGGGTGCCGGACGATCGAGGGCCGGTCGGTTCGTCCGGCGTCGTGCGCGATGCGGGACCGCAGCACGGGATAACGTCCCAGGAATGGGACAAGGTCGACGAACAGTCCGATGAGAGCTTCCCGGCCAGCGATCCGCCGGGCAATTACTGACACTGCTTCGCGCTCTTCACCCGCATTGCCCCGACGCTGTGCCCTCTCTATGAGACGGGCGCAGGGACGGCGCCGCCGCCTGCAACAGGGGGAATGAACGACTATGCCTTCGGGTCTGATTGCGCTGCTCGACGACGTGGCGGGCATTGCCAAGCTGGCCGCGACATCGCTGGACGATGTCGCGGGGGCCGCTGGCAAGGCCGGGTCGAAGGCTGCCGGTGTCGTGATCGACGATGCTGCCGTGACGCCCAAATATGTCATGGGCCTGACCCCCGACCGCGAATTGCCGATCATCTGGAAGATCGCCAAGGGATCGCTGCGCAACAAGCTGGTGTTTCTACTGCCTGCGGCGCTGCTGCTGTCCGCCTTCGCTCCCTGGCTGTTACCGCCGCTGCTGATGCTGGGCGGCGCCTTCCTCTGTTTCGAGGCGGTGGAGAAACTGCTGGAAGCGATTCAGGGTGGACATGATCTGGCGGAAGAGGCGCTCGAGACCCACAGTTCGGTCGATCTGGAAAATCAGAAGGTGTCAGGCGCGATCCGCACCGACTTCATCCTGTCGGGAGAGATCATGGCGATCGCCCTCGGCACGGTCGCGACCGAACCGGTGTGGGAACAGGCGATCATTCTTGTCGTGGTTGCCCTGCTTATCACGGCCGGCGTCTATGGCGTGGTCGGCCTGATCGTGAAGATGGACGACATCGGTCTGCACCTGACCGAACGTGACAATGCCGGATCGAAGGCGCTGGGCCGTGGCCTCGTCAAGGCGATGCCGGTCCTCATGTCAATTCTAGGCGTGGTCGGCACGGCGGCAATGCTATGGGTCGGTGGCGGCCTCATCGTCCATGGCCTGCACGAATTCCACGTCGACGCCATTCCCGGCACGATCCACCATCTGGCCGAAGGCGCCGCGGGAGCAATTCCGGCAATCGGGGGCTTCCTGGACTGGCTGGTAAATGCCCTCGGCGGCGCGATCGTCGGGCTGATAGTGGGCGGGATCATCGTCGGCGCCCTGCACCTTTTCAAGAAACATTGAGGCAAATAGGGCAAGGCTGGCGAGTCTGATCGCCGGCGCAGCACCATTTCTGACGGGACCATCGACGTGACCCACCCCTCCCCCTGGCGGATCGAGGCCGGCGCGCTGATCGCGCTGGCGCTGCCGATGATCGCGGGCAATATCGCCTGGTCGGCGATCGCCGCGACCGATCTGTTGCTGCTCGGTCGCCGGGGTGCGGAGAGCGTGGCGGCGGGTGCGCTCGCCATCAATCTGTTCCACGCGTTGCTGATCTTCGGCATGGGCCTCGTCACCGCCGCCTCGCCGCTGATTGCAAGCGAACGCGGACGCCGCCGCCATAGCGTGCGCGACGTGCGCCGCACGGTCCACCAGACGTTGCGCGCTGCGGTCTTCTTCGTCCTGCCTGCCTGGGTCCTCCTGTGGGAATGCGAGACGATCCTGCTTGCCATGGGACAGCAGGCGGACCTGGCGCAGGGCGCAGGCCAGTTGATGCGCGGGCTGCAATGGGCGCTGCTCCCCTTCCTGTGCTTCACGACATTGCGCAATTTCATTGCCGCGCTGGAACGACCGGTCTGGGGGCTGCTCATCATGCTCGCCGCCATCCCCGTCAATGTCGTTATGGGGTGGGCCTTGATCTTCGGTCATCTGGGCCTGCCCGCACTCGGGCTGTTCGGCGCGGGGCTGGCAAGCACCATCTCCTCCAGCTTCCTCTTCCTGGGGCTGCTGGCGGTCATCCTGGTAGACCGACGCTTCCGCCGCTACAGCCTGATGGGGCGCTTCTGGACTCGCGATCGCGAACGGCACCGGGAGGTCTGGGCGCTGGGCCTGCCCATCGCGATCACATTGGGATTCGAAACCACGGTGTTCAACGCCTCCGCCTTTCTCATGGGCCTCATAAGCCGCGATTCGCTCGCCGCCCATGCCGTCGCCATCCAGATTGCCGCCCTGGTCTTCATGGTGCCGATGGGCATCGGGCAGGCCGCGACGGTGCGTGTCGGCATCGCCTATGGCCGCAAGGATCGCGCTGCAATCGGGCGGGCCGGATGGCTGGCGCTGATGATCGGCACCGGCTTCGCCTGCTGTGCCGCCGCCCTGCTGATCCTGATGCCACGCAGCCTGGTGTCGGCCTTCCTTGACCTCACCGATCCCGCCAATGCCCAGACGGTGCGCCTTGCCGTCAGCTTCCTCGCCGTCGCCGCGCTGTTCCAGTTGGTCGATGCGGCGCAGGCGGTCGGCGCTGGCGTGCTGCGCGGGGTGCAGGACACCAAGGTGCCGATGATTTTCGCCCTCCTTGGATATTGGGTGGTCGGCATCGGTGTCGGCACGCTGCTCGCCTTCCCCTTCCGCATGGAGGGCGTCGGCATCTGGCTGGGTCTGGCGAGCGGCCTAGGCGCAGTGGCACTGCTGCTCATCACCCGCTGGAGCCTGCGCGAAAGGCTCGGACTGCTGCCCGCCTGATCGTTTCGTCGCGGCGATTGCACGGCAGGAACATGGTGCAGCGCACAAAGCAATTGAAAGAATCGCAAAAATCGGTCAGGGAAAACCGATCATGCAAGCCCCGACCGAGATTTTTGAAGCGATCGCGCTCCAGAAGTGCCTGAAGGTGACCTACAACAAGATGGTGGTCACGCTCGCGCCGCACATCCTCTATACCCGTCATGACGAGATGTACATCGACGCGGTGACCACGGATCGCGACGGCCGCCCGCCCCGCGAACTGAAGCTCGGCACCTTCAAGCTGGCGGGATTGTCCGACCTCCAGGTTCTGGATGAGACGTTCGAGGCGATGTACGGCCTCTACAATGACGGCGACGACAAATATAAGGGCGTGACCCTGTTCGCCGTAGCCCCGGAAAGCCAGGCGGCCTAATCCGCCCCGAGGACGGGGGCGCGACAAGCGCCCCGCCCTACCCCTCACTTCTTCAGCCGATACCCTGTCCGGAACATCCAGCCGATGATGGCGAGACAGACCGCCAGCATCCCTGCGACGAAGATCAGGCTGAATTCGATTCCCACGTCGCCCCGGCCGAAGAAGGTCCAGCGGAAGCCCGAGATCAGATAGACGATCGGGTTGAACAGCGTGATGGTGCGCCAGGGTTCTCCCAGCATCTGGACCGAATAGAAAGCGCCGCCCAGAAAGGTCATCGGCATGATGAGCAGAAGCGGGATCACCTGCAACTGCTCGAAGCTCTGCGCCCATATGCCCAGGATGAAGCCGAACAGGCAGAAGCTGACCGCGATCAGCACCATGAAGGCGACCATGGCGAAGGGATGCGCCACCGGCACATCGACGAAGAGATGGGCGGTCAGGAATATGATGCTCCCCACGATCAGCGACTTGGTCGCCGCCGCGCCGACATAGGCGATGATCGTCTCGGTCGCCGATACGGGCGCGGAGAGCAGTTCATAGATGGTGCCGGTGAATTTGGGCATGTAGATGCCGAAACTGGCGTTGAAGATGCTTTCGGTGAACATCGACATCATGATGAGGCCGGGCACGATGAAGGCGGCATAGGGAATGCCGTCCACCTCCGTCATGCGCGACCCGATCGCGCCGCCGAACACGACGAAATAGAGCGAGGTGGTGATGACCGGCACGAGCAGTCCCGTCAGCAGCGTGCGGCGGAAGCGGTGCAGTTCGAAACGATAGATGGCTGCGATGGCGCGCAGATTCTGGAGGCTCATGCGGCCTTCTCCTGATGGACCAGACTGACGAAGATATCCTCCAGACTGCTCTGTCGCGTATTGAGATCCTTGTAGCCGATGCCGAGGTCGCCCATCCGACGCAGCAGTGACGACACACCCGTCCGTTCCGCCTGGGTATCAAACACATATTCGATCTCATGGCCATCGGCGCCCAGCGCCACGCCCCATTCCGCGAGTTCGGGCGGAACAACGCCGATCGGTTCGGCCAGCACCACGGTCAGCGTTTTCTTGCCCAGCTTCTTCATGAGGGCGGTCTTGTCCTCGACCAGCATCAGTTCACCCTTGTTGATGACACCCACCCGGTCGGCCATTTCCTCCGCCTCCTCGATATAGTGGGTGGTCAGGATGATGGTGACGCCGGTCTGGCGCAGCTCGCCGATCAGCGTCCACATGTCCCGGCGCAGTTCCACGTCGACGCCGGCGGTCGGCTCATCGAGAAACAGGACGCGCGGTTCGTGGCTCAGCGCCTTGGCGATCATCACCCGGCGCTTCATGCCGCCCGACAATTCCAGGATCTTGCTGTTGCGCTTGTCCCACAGCGATAGGTCGCGCAGCACCTTCTCGACATAGGCGTCATCGCGCGGCTTTCCGAACAGACCGCGACTGAAGTTCACAGTGTCGATGACGCGCTCGAACTGGTCGGTGGACAGTTCCTGCGGCACCAGGCCGATCGCCCCGCGCGCACCGCGATAGTCGCGCACGATGTCATGTCCGGCCACGATCACGCTGCCGCCGGTCGCCCGCGCAATGCCGCATATGATGGAGATCATGGTCGTCTTGCCCGCGCCGTTCGGCCCGAGCAGCGCGAAAATCTCGCCTTCCTCGATAGTCAGGTCGACGCCCTTGAGAGCTTCGAAGCCCGACGCATAGCGCTTCGTCAGGCCGTTGATTTCAATGATGGATGCCATGGATGGCTCTGCCCCTTTTGCGTTGCCGCAAAGATAGGAGGCAGATTGCGAAGCGCAACCTATTCGCCGCGCCGGAAGAAGCGGAAGACCGTGGCGGGCGGAAAGTTGCGTACCGTTTGCCCGGCACGGACGACGTCCAGGTCCAGCGCGTCCAATATGTCGCGGCTCACCGGAGGGCGCATCGAGTAGGTGAATTGCACGAAGCTGCCGCCCGGCCGCAACATGCGAAAGGATTCGGACAAAATGTCGGCGTGCATGTGACGGTCCATCGCCAGGAGCGGCAGGCCGCTGACCACCGTCTGATATTCGCCGGCCGCGCCCGCCGTCGCGGTGGACACGATCTGCGCCGGCGTTTCCAGAACCGATACATGCGGGAAATGACGGCGAAGGCCGCGCGCAAAGGCAGGGTTGATCTCCACCACCTCCAGCTTTTCGGGCGGAAGGCCGGTTTCCAGGATGGCGCGGGTAAATACCCCGGTGCCACCGCCCAGTTCGAGCACGCGGCCGTCCTGCGGATCAATCTGCGCGACCATCAAGCGAGCTAGATAGCGGCTCGACGGCACTACCGACGCGGTCTGTCGTGGCTTTTTCACCCAGGCGGCGAGAAAATCCAGATATTCGGTCGCGCGCGTGCGAAACTCGCCATTCGGCAGGGCGACCACCCGACTGCGCTTGTGCTTATGCTGCATGGGCGAAATGCGACCGCTCTCTAACCATCACGACTCCCTTAGCGAGGTGAACGGGCCGCGTCGATTGGCTTTAACGTTTCAATACGTTCTTGCAGCCAGTCGGCGACCGCACCGATCCGCGCCAGCCGCCGCAGGTCGCCATGCATGACCAGCCAGAAGCTGCGGGTGATCTCCACTCGGTCGGCCATCAACGGCATCAGGCCAGGATCGCGACGACCGATGAAATCGGGCAGGACGCCGATCCCCGCGCCTTCCGCGATCATGCGTTGTTGCATGATGATGCTGGTCGACCGCAAATTGGCCTCCAGACCCGCCTCCACCTCGTCCAGATAGTCCAGTTCGGGGGAAAAGATGAATTCCGGCACATAGCCGATCAGTGCGTGGTCCCGCAGGTCGGCGGGCTTGCCGGGCCGTCCGACCCGCTCAAGATAGGCCGGCGAGGCATAGAGGTGCAGCCGATAATCGCCCAGCCGCCGCACCGTCAGCCGCCCGCGCTGAGGCCGCGCCAGCATCACCGCCATGTCGGCCTCCCGTTTCGAGGGATTGAGAAAACCCGATGCGGTGATGAGGTCCAGCCTGATCCCCGGATGTCGACGGTTGAAATCCCCCATGCCCGGTGCCAGCACCCAGGTACCGAAACCCTCCGCCACCGACAGCCGCACCTGTCCGCTGAGCTTGCGCTCCTGCCCGCTCATCTGCTCGACCGCCGCCAGCGCGGCGCTTTCGGCCGCCTCGGCATGACCCAGCAATTCCTGCCCACGCGCGGTCAGCAACCGTTCGCCCGCCCCGACCTCGAACAATTCGGTGTCGAGCGCCTTTTCCAGCCGTGCCAACCGCCGCGCGATCGTGGTCGCGTCGATCCCCAGCGCCCGCGCCGCCGGCGCGACCTTGCGCGCGCGGGCCACCGCCAGAAACACCCGCAAGTCGTCCCAATCGAACATGGCACCCCTGTGCTGCATTATTGCAGCGACATCATGCAATAGTCCCCTGTTGCTTGCAATATCGCAAGAACGCTACAAGAGGGCAACCTTAGGAGAGGATAGCCCGATGCGTGAGATTTCGCACAAGCTCGCTGTCGCTCATGCCGCCGCGCCGACGCGCTACAGCGACGTGTTCGATCCCAACAATGGCAGCGTCCAGGCGCGCGTAACACTCGGCGACGCGGCCTTGCTCGACGTTGCAGTGGCCGCGGCGAAGAAGGCACAGCCCGCCTGGGCGATGGTCAACCCGCAGCGCCGCGCCCGCGTAATGTTCAACTTCAAGGCCCTGGTCGAGAAGAATATGGACGAACTGGCGCATCTGCTCAGCTCCGAACATGGCAAGGTGATCGCGGATTCGAAGGGTGACATCCAGCGCGGGCTGGAAGTCATCGAATTCTGCTGCGGCATCCCGCACGTTCTGAAAGGCGAATATACCCAAGGCGCCGGCCCCGGCATCGACGTCTACAGCTTCCGCCAGCCGATCGGCATCGGCGCGGGCATCACGCCCTTCAACTTTCCTGGCATGATCCCGCTCTGGATGTCGGGCGTCGCGATCGCGACGGGCAACGCCTTCATCCTCAAGCCCTCGGAACGCGACCCGTCGGTGCCCGTCAGGCTCGCCGAACTCTTCCTGGAGGCGGGGCTGCCCGAAGGCATCTTGCAGGTCGTGCAGGGCGACAAGGAAATGGTCGACGCCATCCTCGACCATCCGGATATCGGCGCGATCAGCTTCGTCGGATCGTCCGACATCGCCCATTATGTCTACAAGCGGGGCGTCGACAACGGCAAGCGCGTGCAGGCCATGGGCGGCGCCAAGAATCACGGCATCGTCATGCCCGATGCGGACCTCGACCAGGTGGTGAACGACCTCTCCGGCGCCGCCTTCGGATCGGCGGGCGAGCGCTGCATGGCGCTGCCCGTGGTGACTCCTGTCGGCGAGAAGACGGCCATCGCCCTGCGCGAGAAGCTGATCCCCGCGATCGAGGCGCTACGCGTGGGCGTTTCGACCGATCCCGACGCCCATTATGGCCCCGTCGTCACCGCCGCGCACAAGGCGAAGATCGAAAGCTATATCCAGATGGGTGTGGACGAAGGCGCGGAACTGGTGGTCGACGGTCGCGGCTTCACGCTCCAGGGCCATGAGGACGGCTTTTTTGTCGGCCCGACCCTGTTCGATCATGTGACGCCGATCATGCGCTCCTATCAGGAGGAGATTTTCGGTCCCGTGCTCCAGATGGTGCGGGCGGAGAGCTTCGAGGAGGCGCTCGCATTGCCGAGCCAGCATCAATATGGCAACGGTGTCGCCATCTTCACGCGCAACGGCCACGCCGCCCGTGAATTTGCCGCCCGCGTCAATGTCGGCATGGTCGGCATCAACGTGCCGATCCCGGTACCAGTGGCCTATCACACGTTCGGCGGCTGGAAGCGCTCGGCCTTTGGGGACACCAACCAGCACGGAATGGAAGGCGTGAAGTTCTGGACCAAGGTCAAGACAATCACCCAGCGCTGGCCCGACGGGGGAGTGGGCGACGCAGCCAACGCTTTCGTCATTCCGACCATGGGGTAAGGGCTTGGAGGGAGAGGCTCCGCCTCTCCCTGCCTGGTCATTGCGACGTGAACCCATCGACGACACCGGAGCGATGCTGATGCGGGCGCGCCATCAAATCGGACATAATATTGATATAGATGACGCCATGGCGGCGGCTGGCCAGAGTATCGACGCCCGGTTGACGATCCATTCCAACGCCGCGCTAATGGACGCTGGCTTTCGTCACCATGACGGAATTTTTTTCATGGAAATGTCAGCATGACCCAATATGATCTGACCGACGACCAGCGCGCGATCCAGGAAATGGCGCAGCGCTTTACCGCGGACGCCATCACGCCCCACGCCGCCGAATGGGACGAGAAGCATATCTTCCCCCGCGACGCGATCCGCGCCGCCGCCGAACTCGGCTTTGGCGGCATATACGTGTCGGAGGAAGCAGGCGGGATCGGCCTCGGTCGCCTCGAAGCCGCACTCATCATGGAGGCGATGGCCTATGGCTGCCCCTCGACCAGCGCCTTCATCTCGATCCACAATATGGGCGCCTGGATGATCGACCGCTTCGGATCGCAGGCGGTGAAGGACAAATATCTGCCCGACCTGATCCCCATGGCGCGCATGGCGAGCTATTGCCTGACCGAGGCCGGCGCCGGATCGGACGCTGCCGCGCTCAAGACCCGCGCGGTGAGAGACGGCAACCATTATGTCGTCACCGGCTCCAAACAGTTCATTTCCGGCGGCGGGGAGAATGACGTCTATGTGGTGATGGTCCGCACCGGCGAGGATGGTCCCAAGGGAATCTCTTGTCTCGTCATCGAGAAGGACATGGCGGGTGTTAGCTTCGGCGCACAGGAGCGCAAGCTGGGCTGGCATTCGCAGCCCACCGCGCAGGTCAATTTCGACGGCGTGCGGGTGCCGGTGGCCAATCTGGTCGGCGGCGAGGGCGAAGGCTTCCGCATTGCGATGATGGGGCTGGATGGTGGGCGGCTCAATATCGGCGCCTGTTCGCTGGGCGGCGCACAGCGCTGCATCGACGAAACGGTCCAGTATACCAAGGATCGCAGACAGTTCGGCGTCGCCGTGGCCGATTTCCAGAACACCCAGTTCACCCTGGCCGACATGCAGACCGAATTGGAGGCCGCCCGCACCCTGCTCTATGCCGCCGCGGTCAAGGTGACGGACAATGCGCCCGACAAGACCCGCTTCGCTGCCATGGCCAAGCGCTTCGCCACCGACACCGGATCCTCTGTGGTCGACCGCGCGCTGCAACTCCATGGCGGCTACGGCTATCTGATGGACTATCCGATCGAGCGCTTCTGGCGCGACCTGCGGGTCCATTCGATCCTGGAAGGCACCAATCAGGTCATGCGGATGATCGTCGCGCGCGATATGCTGCGGCAATAGTCGCCTTTCCACGGATGTGAGGAGCAGATATGACGGACCAGGTTCTGACCTTGATCGAAAATGGCGTCGGCCGCATCCGGCTCAACCGGCCCAAGGCGATCCACGCGCTGACGCCGGAGATGTGCGCGGCAATCAATGACGCGCTGCTCGACTGGGCGCAGGATGACGCGATCATCGCGGTGATGATCGATCATGCCGACGGACGCGGCTTTTGCGCCGGCGGCGACATCGCGTTGATCGCCAACAGCGCCAGGACGGATTGCGTCGAGGCGGAACGCTTCTTCAGCCTCGAATATCGGATGAACCATCTGCTGTTCGTCTATGAAAAGCCGATCGTCGCCTTCATCGACGGAATCGTCATGGGGGGTGGCGTCGGCATCTCCTTGCCCGCCCGTTTCCGCGTCGCGACCGAGCGCACGACCTTCGCCATGCCCGAAACCGGCATCGGCCTGTTTCCGGACGTTGGGGGCGGCTGGTTCCTGCCGCGCCTGCCCGGCCGCGTCGGCGCCTGGCTGGCGGCGACCGGGGCGCGCATCGACGGGGCGGACTGCGCCGCGATCGGCATCGCCTCCCATTATATCCCCTCCGACCGGCTGGACGCCGTCAAGGCGCGCATCCTGGCCGATCCGCTGGGTCTGGGCGAGATATTGGACGAGAATGTCGCACCGCCCCCGGCATCGAAACTGGAGGCGCACCGCGCGGAGATCGACCGGCTGTTCGCATCCGACAAGGCGGAGGACATCGTCGCCGCCCTGCGCGCCGATGGCGGCGAATGGGCCGCGAGACAGTTGACGGTGCTCGCCACCAAATCGCCCCAGACGATCAAGGTCGCGTTGCGCCAGTTGGTCGAGGGCGCGAGCAAGGCCAGCTTCGCCGACAATATGACAATGGAGTTCGGCCTTGCCTGCGCCATCATCCGCCGCCCCGATTTCGTCGAGGGCGTGCGTGCGGTGATCTTCGACAAGGATAATGCGCCGATCTGGACTCCGCCGACATTGGAGGAGGTCAGCGATACGATGATCGAGGAGATCTTCGCGCCGCTGCCGCCGGAAAAGCAATGGACGCCGCTGCCCGAACTGGCAACCACCCGCGCCTGACACAGAATTGAGAGAGGAAGCCCGGACCATGACCCAGACGATCGCCTTCATCGGCCTTGGCAATATGGGCGGCGGTATGGCCGCCAATCTGCTGAAGAATGGCTATGCCGTGCGCGCCTTCGACCTGTCGGAAGAGGCTCTAGCCAAGGCGGAAAGCCATGGCGCGGTGCGTGCGGCGAGCGCCGCCGAGGCCGTCTCCGGCGCCGATGCGGTGGTGACGATGCTGCCGGCTGGCAAGCATGTCGAAAGCGTCTATGGCGGCGAGGTGTTCGGCGCGGCCAGACCCGGAGCGCTCTTCCTCGACTGTTCGACCATCGACGTCGCCACAGCGCGCCGCGTGATCGAGGCGGCGAGTGTTCAGGGCTTCGAGATGGTCGATGCGCCAGTATCGGGCGGGATCGCGGCAGCCAATGGCGGGACGCTGACCTTCATGGTGGGCGGTGCGGACGCGGCCTTCGCCAGGGCCAGGCCGATCCTCTCCGCCATGGGCAAGGCCGTGATCCATGCCGGCGGCGCAGGCAACGGCCAGGCGGCCAAGATCTGCAACAATATGCTGCTGGGCGCGACCATGGTCGCCACTTGCGAGAGCTTCGCCATGGCGAAGAAGCTGGGTCTCGATCCCCAGACCTTCTACGATATATCGAGCGTGTCGTCGGGGCAGAGCTGGTCGATGACAAGCTATTGCCCGGTCCCCGGCGTGGGTCCACAGACCCCCGCCGACAATGGCTATCAGGGCGGCTTTGCCGTCGGCCTGATGCTCAAGGATCTGAAGCTGGCGACGGAAGCCGCCGCGTCGGTCGGCGCCTCGGTGCCGATGGGCAATGCCGCCGAAGCGCTGTATCAGTTGCTCGCCAACCAGGGAGAGGCCGCGCGCGACTTTTCGCTGATGATCGAGATGCTGGAGGGGAAATAGGCAGACATCTTCCGTTCGCTTCGAGCGGAGTCGAGAAGCGGCCAGCGCTGCGCTTCAGTTTCTCGACACGCTCGAAAGCAACGGAAGTCTAAACCGCTCTCCTGTTCCCGCAAGTGGCGGCGTGATTAAGCCGGTGGCCTAGCCTATCGGCCCTTCCAGACGCCGGGCCGCTTTTCGACGAAGGCGGTCATGCCTTCCTTCTTGTCCTCGGTCGCGGTCAGGATCTGGAACATGCGGCGTTCGGTCAGCAGCCCCTGCGCCAGACCGGTCTCGAAGGCGATGTTGACCATCTCCTTGTTCATCATCGCCGCCATGGGCGGCATCGCGGCGATGGCCGCCGCGGTCTTGAGCGCATCCTCCAGCAAATCCGCGGCTGGAACGACCCGGCTGACCAGCCCGGCGCGTTCCGCCTCGGCCGCATCCATCATCCGGCCGGTCAGGCACATTTCCATGGCCTTGGCCTTGCCCACGGCGCGGGTCAGGCGCTGCGATCCGCCCATGCCTGGCGCCACGCCCAGCTTGATTTCGGGCTGGCCGAATTTCGCCGTGTCACCCGCGATGATGAAGTCGGCCATCATCGCCAGTTCGCAGCCGCCGCCCAGCGCAAAGCCCTGCACCGCCGCGATCCACGGCTTGCGGGTCGCGACGACGCCGGTCTGCCAGCCCGAGAAGAAGTCCTGCAGGAAGAAGTCGGCCGCGTCCTTCTCCACCATTTCCTTGATGTCGGCACCCGCCGCGAACGCTTTTTCGCCGCTGCCGGTCAGGACGGCGCAACGCTGGGTCGGGTCTGCATCATAGGCGGCGAAGGCGGCACTCAGGTCGGCCAGCACATGGCTGTTCAGCGCATTCAAGGCCTGCGGCCGGTTGAGCGTAATCAGCGTTACTGCATCGCGCTGTTCGACCAGGATCGTTTCATAGGTCATCGCCATCTCCCTTTGGCGTTCTCGAATCAGCAGGCCCCGCCGGCTGACCCGGAAAACGCGAACAACAAACTAGTTTGACCACCGCTCTATTGGGGCCGCGCGCGCTTCGCCATCCCCCACCCCCTCGCATTTGTGCCAATGCTAGCGGCAAAGATGCATGAAGTCGCGATCATAGCTTTTGAGATGCGCCCCGCCGTCCACATAGAGTGTCTGCCCGGTGATAGCGCTGGCATTCACCAGATAGAGTACCGCCTGGGCAATTTCCTCCGCCTGGGGCAAACGGCCGAGCGGCATCATGTTCCCCAGTCGCTCCATCTGCGCCTCGTCATAATCGGGCGTCGCGATCGTCAGCCCCGGTGCGACGGCGTTGACCCGAACCCTGGGCGCCAGGCTATGGGCGCTGGTGCGCGTCAGCCCGGCCAGCGCCAGTTTGGACAGGGTGTAGGCGAGTTGGTCGGCGTGGGGATGGTCGATCCGCTGGTCGAGGATATTGACGATGCAGCGATCTCCCACGCCCGCCGGCACGGTCGCGAACGCCTTGGTCAGCATGGTCGGCGCGGCGCAGTTAACCGCATAATGGCGCATCAGGTCGTCTGCCGTCACATCCTCCAGCCTGTCCTGACCGAATATGGCGGCGCTGTTGACCAATATGTCGGGCGGGCGGCCGAAGCGCTCCGCCACCATCGCCACCAACTCCTCCGCTCCTTCGGGATCGGCGAAATCGACGACGAAGCCGTCCCACTCGGTCCCCTCCTCCTCCAGCGTCAGCGCCAGATGGGAATCGAGCCGCGTGTCGTGACTGCCATGGATCGCGAGCGAATGGCCGGCCTTCGCCAGCGCGGCGGCGATGATGCCGCCCAGCCGTCGATGCCCGCCGGTGACGAGTGCCAGCCTCTTCTGCGCCAGCGGCGCACCGATGGGCTTTGCATCGACCCTCGCCCTGCCGAGCGGACGATAGGCAGGCTCTTCCGCTTCGCTCATGAGGCGATGAGCTTCAGCACTTCCTCCCGCGACTTTTCATCATCGCGGAACACGCCCAGCATCCGGCTGGTCTTCATGACGACATTGGGAGTCCGCACGCCGCGCCCTGTCATGCAGCCATGGGTCGCCTCGATCACCACGGCGACACCCTGGGGCTTGAGATTTTCCCAGATGCAGTTGGCGACTTCGGAGGTCAGCCGTTCCTGTACCTGCAGCCGGTTGGAATAGGCGTGGAGGACACGGGCGAGCTTGGAAATGCCCACGACATAGGCGCCGGGCAGATAGGCGATATGGGCCTTCCCCACGATCGGCGCCATATGATGTTCGCAATGCGACTGAAAGGGAATGTCCTTGAGCAGCACGATGTCATCATAGCCGCCCACTTCGTGGAAGATGCGCGAAAGATGATAGGCCGGATCGTCGCCATAACCCCGGCAATATTCGCGCCAGGCGCGCGCGACGCGCTCGGGGGTTTCCAGCAGGCCTTCGCGTTCGGGCGTATCGCCTGCCCAGCGGATCAGCGTGCGGATGGCGTCGCTGACTTCGGCCGGCACCGGCTCCTTGCCTTCGCCGACGGTTTCGGCATCGAGGTCACATGCCATGAACGGGGCCACTCCTTATCCTGTCGGCCCCGCATATGGCGTTTCGTGCCGCCGATGGCCAGTCCCTTTCGGGCCGCTGGACACAAGATCGCCCCGGTGGCACATCAGGCATGATCGGGAACGCAAAAGAATAATGTCCTTCACCAGCCATGCGCACTGAACGTATCGCCGCCGTCCTGCTGGCAGCCGGCAACTCGTCCCGGTTCGGCGAGGAGGACAAGCTGATGGCGGAGCTGCGCGGCAAGCCGGTAGTGGCGCACACGCTGGAAACAGTGGCGTCCATGGCCTTTGCCGAGCTGGTGGCAGTCGTAAGGCCGATCGAGCTGGCGCCGGTCATCCACCGCAAGCTCGACCGGCGCGGCTACACCATCCTGGTCAACGACCAGCCCGAAGAAGGCATATCGGGCAGCATCGTGCGCGCCGTCGAGCATGTGATGCCCAACAACCGGATACGCGGCATCCTCATCTGCCTGGCCGACATGCCCGATGTCCCGCCCAGCCATTATAATCGCATCTGCCTGGCGGCGGAGGACATCCGGTCGGTGGTCGCCAGCACCGACGCCTTCTCCTCCTCGCCGCCGGCCTTTATCGGGCGCAGGCATTTCCCGGAGCTGCTGGCACTGAAGGGCGATCAGGGTGCGCGGGCGCTGCTCAGCCACGGTATCCAGATCGAGACGACCGGCGCGGTCCTGCGCGATATCGATACGCCCGACGACCTGGCAGGCTGAGGTTCAGCTCAATCGGGTGGGATCGGTCAGACCGTCGCCCATTTCCCGCGCATCCGGCGCGCGACTGATCGGCAGCGATCCCGTCTGCCGTTCCAGCCGGCGATGCACGACCGGCGCATCGGGACCGGCGTGCAGCGCATGAATGGCGTCGCTGTTGGCAATATCGGCCACCGTGCGCCGCTGGTTGTGGCGCACATAGTCCAGCCAGGTCGACACATGATAGCGCTCGATCCAGAGATCGGATTCGCCCAGGTCGCGCAGCAGCTGCCAGCCATGGGCTCCATCCCGGCGGCGGATGCGGCGGCGCTCGCTCATCGCGGTCAGGAAGGGGACGATCGATCCAGGCGGGATGCGATATTCGATGGTGATGACGATGGGACCACTGCGCGGCTCGACCGGGACGGCGGTATCCGGCTCGTGCCAGTCGTCGCGCGGATCGAGATTGTCGTTGCCAGTCTGCGGCAGCGGCCGCCACAGGCCCAGCAGGGCCGCGAAGAACTGGGCAGCGGCTGCGGCATAAAGGCCGGTGACGACGCCCTGATGCTCCGCCACCCAGCCGAACAGCCAGGCGCCGCCCGCCATGCCGCCAAAGGCGATCATCTGATAGAGCGCGACCGCGCGCGCCACCACCCAGCGCGGCGCGGACATCTGCACCGACACGTTGAAGGTGGACAGCGCCAGCACCCAGCCGGCGCCCGCCAGCATATAGCCCAGGATCGCCAGCGCCAGCCAGCTGCTCACCCCGGTGAGCGCCGTGCCCAGCGCCAGCGACAAGGCGGCGGAGCGCACGATCCTTTCGATCGAAAAATGCGCGCGCAGGTGACGGCTGGAGAGCGCCCCCAGCACCGCTCCCACGCCGAAGGCGCCGCTGGTCAGGCCGAAGGTCAGCGCACCGCCCCCCAGCAGGTCGCGGGCGACCAGCGGCATCAGCGCCGACACCGCGCTGGCGCCGATGCCGAAGGCGCCCGCGCGCAACAGCACGCGCTTGATCTTCGGCGAGGCGGCGACATAGCCCACGCCCGCCACCATCGCCACGCCCAGTCGCTCGCGCGGCAGCAGCTTGGGCGGCAGGTCCGGCCGCCAGCGCGCCAGCACGACGAGCAGGCCGATATAGGTCAGCGCATTGGTGAGGAATGCAGCCGCCGCCCCGGCCGCAGCGACGATGACGCCGCCCAGCGCCGGCCCGACGCTACGGGCGAGGTTGAAGCCCATCGAATTCATCGCCACCGCGCTCGGCAGGATGGCGCGCGGCACCATGTCACCGACTGACGCCTGCCAGGCCGGTCCGTTGATCGCGGTCGCACAGCCCAGGGCGAAGGTGAAGCCCAGCAGGAGCCAAGGCGTCATCAGCCCCGACCACGCAGTGGCCGCGAGCGCCGCGGAGGTCAGCAGCATCGCGCACTGGCAGGCGATCATCACCTTGCGCCGGTCAAGATTGTCGGCGACCGCGCCGGCCCAGAGCGAGAGCAGCATGATCGGCAGCGTGGTCGCCGCCGGCACCAGCGCGATCAGCAATGGCGATGCGGAGAGCGAGGTCATCATCCACGCCGCGCCGACCGACTGGATCAGGCCGCCGAAATTGGAAGCGAGACTGGCGGTCCAGATGGCGCGGAAAGTTGGGATGGAAAACGGAGACGGCGGCTTTTGGGTCGGGGCTTCGGTCACACTGTCCATGGGCCGGATATAGGCCGCCTCCGCCGGGGCGCAACGCTTCTATGCCCTGCCGGTGCGCAACGCCCTTGCCCAGTCGGCGCGGCCGCGCGCCCCGGCCACCTGCGCTGCCGCCTCCCAGTCATAGGCGACCGCCACGATCTCCGCTGTCCAGCCGGATGCGTCCCGCGCCACGATCGCATAGCGGGCGTGGGGCGACCCCGTCTCCACGCGGTGCGGCACGGGCTGGTCGTCCCGATAGGCGGGCAATCCCACGCTGCCGGGATTGACCACCAGCCCGCCGCCCGGCCGGCGGTGGATGCGCGGGACGTGGGTGTGGCCGCACAGGATCAGCGGGGCAGCGATTCCCCCTGCCCGCGCCTCCACCTCGTCCGCCGTCGCGGCGCGCAGCACGGTGCCGTCGATCGTTTCCAGGAAATAGACGAGGTCGCTGTCGGGCGTGCCATGGACCATCACTATCTCGTCGGTCAGCCAAAGCCGTTCGGGCAAGCCGGCGATCCAGTCGCGATGATGCCGCTGCAGGAGCGAATCGGCATGGCGATCCGACAGCCCCATCCGCTCCGGTGCGAGCGTCAGCAACTGCCGCTCATGATTGCCCCGGATGGTCGGCAGGTTCATGGCCATCAGTCGGTCGGCGGTTTCGCACGGGAACAGTGGACCCGAAAGGATATCGCCCAGATTGACGATGCGATCGACGCCCCGCCGCCCGATGTCCGCCAGCACGGCGTCAAGTGCCGCCAGATTGCCATGGATATCGGAGAGGACGGCGATACGCATGAGATTGAATGGCATGGAGATTCGCGCGACGAAAGGGGGTAAATATAGACGGCGATCTGGACAGTTCATCGCGTGTCGCGTCGCCGCCTTGCGATTGCCGTTACGGCAGCGCCGTCACGGCTCAGGGCTGGAATTGAGACTTGCACTTTACGTAAACGTAAATACATTCACGGCAGCATCCTATGGTTGGGCAAAGCGCCGGAACGACCCCACGGAGAGGGACAAAAGACATGGAAGCCTATATCTACGACGCCGTCAGGACGCCCCGTGGCCGGGGCAAGGCCGACGGGTCGCTGCACGAGATCACCCCTATCCAACTGGCGACACAGGTACTCGAAGCGGTGCGCGACCGCAGCCGGATCGACACTGCAGATGTCGATGACGTCATTCTGGGCTGCGTCAGCCCGGTGGGCGAACAGGGGGCGGACATAGCCCGCGCAGCCGTTCTGAACGCCGATTATGCGCAGACCGTGCCGGGCGTACAGATCAACCGCTTCTGCGCATCTGGCCTTGAAGCCGTCAACATGGCTGCTGCCAAGGTGTATTCCGGCGAAGCGATGTTCGCGATCGGCGGCGGCGTCGAATCGATGAGCCGCGTGCCGATGGCGTCGGACGGCGGCGCGATCGCGATGGACCCGGCAGTCGCCTACAAGACCTATTTCGCGCCGCAGGGCATTGGCGCGGATGTCATCGCAACCAAGTTCGGCATCAGCCGCGACGATGCCGACGCCTATGCGATCGAAAGCCAGAAGCGCGCCAAGCAGGCCTGGGACGAAGGGCGCTTCGCCAAGTCGATCGTGCCGGTGAAGGACGTGATCGGCCAGGTCGTGCTCGATCATGACGAGCATATGCGCCCCGATGCGACCATGCAGTCGCTGGGGGCGCTGAAGCCCAGTTTCACCGCACTGGGCGAGGAGATGCCGGGCTTCGACACCGTCGCCCTGCTGCGCTATCCCGAGCTGGAAAGGGTCAACCATATCCACCACGCCGGCAACAGCAGCGGCATCGTCGATGGCGCGGCCGCCGTGCTGGTCGGCAACAGGGAGATGGGCGAGAAATATGGGCTGAAGCCCCGCGCCCGGATCAGGGCGATGGCCTCGATCGGGTCGGAGCCCCTGATCATGCTGACCGGGCCGGAATTCGTCGCGGGCAAGCTGCTCGCCCGTGCGGGCATGAGCGCCGCCGACATCGACCTGTGGGAACTGAACGAGGCGTTCGCCTCGGTGGTGCTGCGCTATATGCAGGCGATGGACCTGGATCATAGCAAGATCAACGTCAATGGCGGCGCGATCGCCATGGGCCATCCGCTGGGCGCGACCGGGGCGATGGTGCTGGGCACCGCGCTCGACGAACTGGAGCGTAGCGGCAAGGGCACCGCGCTCATCAACCTGTGCGTCGGCGCGGGCATGGGCACCGGCATCATCATCGAGCGCTTGTAAAAATAAGAGACGAGCCCTTCGACATTCGAACGAGACATGTGGCTCGTTCGAACAGGGCGAACGGAATTGAGAGGCAGCATCATGCAGACCATCGCATTCGACATCGATGCCGACGGCATCGCCACCCTGACCATCGACGTTCCGGACCAGTCGATGAACGTCATCGGCCCCGATTTTCTCTCCGATCTCGACGCCGCGATCACGCGCATCGCGTCGGAGGACGCCATCAAGGGCGCGGTCATCGCGTCGGGCAAGGACAGCGGCTTCATGGCCGGCATGGACCTTAAATATTTCGGATCGATGCTGGCGAGCGAGGGCGGGCAGCGCCCTGCCCCGGCGGCAATCTTCGACAAGGTTTTCGTGCTGAACAATCTGTTCCGCCGGCTCGAAACCGGCGGCAAGCCGGTCGCCTGCGCGATCGAGGGCACCTGCGTGGGCGGCGGGTTCGAGCTGGCGCTGGCCTGCCATCGCCGTTTCGTCGGCGACAGCCCCAAGACCCAGCTGGGCCTGCCCGAAATATTGATCGGCCTGTTCCCCGGCGGCGGCGGGTCGCAGCGGCTGCCGCGCCTGATGGGGGTGCAGGCCGCGCTGATGTACATGCTTCAGGGCAAGCTGTTCCGTCCGGCCGAGGCCGCGATGCTCAAGGTGGTCGATCAGGTGGTGCCGCAGGGCACGGCCGTCGCGGCGGCGAGGGAATGGGTGAAGGCCAATCCCAATGCCGGCACCCAGCCATGGGACGTGAAGAGCTTTAAGGTGCCCGGCGGCGCCGGCGGCTTCAACCCGGCCTTCGTCCAGACGATGGCGGGCGCGCTGCCGATGACGCTCAAGCAGACCCAGCGCAACATGAATGCGCCGATCGCTTTGCTGTCCGCCGTCTATGAAGGCATCACCCTGCCGATGGACCGGGCAATCCGGATCGAGAGCAAATATTTTGCCAAGGTCGCCGCCGATCCACAGGCGAGCAACATGATCCGCACCCTGTTCGTCAACAAGCAGGCCGCCGAACGCGGCGCGCGCCGCCCCAAGGACGAACCGAAGGCGCCGACCAGGAAACTTGCCATGCTGGGCGCGGGCATGATGGGGGCCGGGATCGCCACCGTCGCGGCGCAGGCGGGGATCGAGGTCGTGCTGTTCGACCGCGATCAGGCCTATGCCGAGAAGGGCAAGGCGCATGTCGAGGAGGTGCTGAAGAAGCGCCTCGGCAAGGGCATGACCCCGGAGAAAATGGCGGAGACGCTGGCCCGCGTGACGCCGACCACCGACTATGCCGCGCTCGCCGGAGCGGATTTCGTGATCGAGGCGGTGTTCGAGGATGTCGCGATCAAGGCGGAAGTCACGAAGAAGGTCGAGGAGGTGCTGGGCGCAGACACCATCTTCGGCTCCAACACTTCCACCCTGCCCATCACGAAGCTGGCGCGGGCATGGAGCAGGCCCGAGAATTTCATCGGCGTCCACTTCTTCTCACCCGTCGAGAAGATGCCGCTGGTGGAGATCATCCTGGGCGAAAAGACCGGCCCCGCCGCCATCGCCAAGGCGCTGGACTTCGTCGCCCAGATCAAGAAGACGCCGATCGTCGTGCATGACAGCCGCGGTTTCTACACCTCGCGCAGCTTCGGCACCTATGTGCAGGAAGGCGCGGAACTGGTGGGCGAAGGCGTCAACCCGGCGCTGATCGAAAATGCCGGCAAGCAATTGGGGATGCCGACCGGGCCGCTGGCCGTCAGCGACGAGGTGTCGATCGAACTGGGCGTCAAGATCATGACCGCCGCGAAGAAGGAACTGGGCGACGCCTATGTCCCGCAGGGGTCGGACGACATCATGGTCAGGATGGTCGAGGCCGGGCGGCTGGGCCGCAAGAACGGCAAGGGCTGGTACGACTATCCCGAAGGCGGCAAGAAGCATCTGTCCCCGGTGCTGGAGGAGATGTTCCCCCGCGCAGCCGAGCAGCCCGATGTCGAGGCGGTCAAGGAACGGCTGCTCTATCGCCAGCTGATCGAATGCGCCCGCTGTTTCGAGGAAGGCGTGCTGGAGACGCCGGAGGATGGCGACATCGGCGCGATCTTCGGGTGGGGCTTCGCGCCCTACACCGGCGGCCCGTTCAGCCATATGGACACGGTCGGCATCGCCCATGTCGTGGCCGTACTGGACCGGCTGGCGGCGGCGCATGGTCCCCGCTTCGCACCCACAGCACAGCTGCGGGAGATGGCGGCCAACGGCGCGACCTTCTATCGCCCCGTTCCGTCCCGCGCCGCAGCATGATCGATTTGTAAATCGTAACGCTTCTGTATTAGGTCTCCCCGGACATCTCCGGGGAGACCTTTTTTCTTATGAGCAAGCCTACGGTCCTGGTTACGGGCGGCGCCGGCTATATTGGCAGCCATGCGGTGCTGGCGCTGAAGGACGCCGGTTATGGCGTGGTCGTGATCGACAATCTGGTCACGGGCTTTCGCTGGGCGGTGCCCGACGGCGTCGCCTTCGTGCAGGGGGACATTGCCGACCAGCCGCTGGTGCAGGCGACATTGCGCGATCATGATGTGAAGGCGATCATGCATTTCGCCGGGTCGGTCGTGGTGCCGGAATCGGTCGAGAACCCGCTCAAATATTATCACAACAACAGCGCCAAGACCCGCGACCTGATCGAGAGCGCGGTCGCAACGGGCGTGCCGCATTTCATCTTCTCCTCCACCGCCGCGACCTATGGCATCCCCGAGGAAAGCCCGGTCCGGGAAACGACGCCGCAGCGGCCGATCAATCCCTATGGCATGTCGAAGCTGATGACAGAATATATGCTGCGCGACGTGGCCGCGGCGCATCCGATCAACTTCTGTGCGCTGCGATACTTCAATGTTGCGGGGGCGGACCCCGCAGGCCGCACCGGGCAGTCGACGGCGGGCGCGACGCACCTCATCAAGGTCGCGGTCGAGGCGGCGCTGGGCAAGCGCAGCCATGTATCGGTGTTCGGCACCGATTTCGACACGCCCGACGGCACCGGCGTGCGCGACTATATCCATGTCACCGACCTCGCGGCCGCCCATGTGCTGGCGCTGGAGGCGCTGATCGCGAAGCCCGATCAGAATTACCTGCTCAACTGCGGCTATGGCCGCGGCTTCTCCGTGCTGGAGGTGCTGGACGCCGTCGATCGCGTCACCAACATGACCATCGACCGCAAGCTGGAAGGCCGTCGCGCCGGCGACCCGGATTCGCTGATTTCGGACAATCGCGCGATCATGGCGGAATTCCCCTGGGAACCCCGCTATGCCGACCTGGAGCAGATCGTCACCCACGCCCTCGCCTGGGAACGCAAGCTCGGCGAATTGCAGGGCGCATGAGGCGGACGGCATGAGTGAGGCGAGCGTTCGCGCCTTCTTTGGAGAAAAAGCGCCCGATGTGGCGATCATCGACCAGGGCGTCAGCACCGCGACGGTGATCGAGGCGGCCGCCGCGCTGGGCGTGGAGCCGGCGCGGATCGCCAAGACATTGTCGCTGCGCGTGGGGGAGAGGATCGTGCTTGTCTGCGCGCGGGGCGACGCGCGGCTGTCCAATGGCAAGGCCAAGGCCGCGCTGGGCGCCAGGCCCCGGATGCTGGGCGGGCACGAGGTGGAAGAAATTACCGGCCATCCGGTCGGCGGCGTGTGCCCCTTTGGCTTGGCGACGCCCCTGCCCGTCTATTGCGACGTGTCGCTCAAGGACTTCGCCACCGTGTTCCCGGCGGCGGGATCCCGCACCACGTCCGTCGAACTGACGCCCGACCGGCTCGCTGCCTTGACCGGAGCGCAATGGATCGACATCTGCACCCTTCCCGAAACCGTCGAGTGAGAGCCATGCCGACCGAACATCTTTTCGCCACCGGGGCCGAGGCCGCCGCCGACATCGCAACGCGCATCGCCACGATCCTGGCCGACGCCGTCGCGACGCGCGGGTTGGCCGGCATCGCCGTGTCGGGTGGCCGATCTCCCCGGCCGGTTCTGGAGGCGCTGAGCGCGGCCGATCTCGACTGGAGCAGGGTCGTCGTGACCCTGGTCGACGAACGCTGGGTCGCCCCCGACAGCCCGGACAGCAACGAGCGGCTGGTACGCGAGACATTATTGCAGGGACCGGCGGCAGCGGCGCGGTTCGTGCCGATGAAGAATGACGCGGGGGACGCCTATGCGGGCCAGCCCGCGGTCGAGGCGGCCTTTGCCGAACTGCCCTGGCCGCTCGACGTCATCCTGCTGGGCATGGGCGATGACGGCCATACGGCCTCGCTCTTCCCCGAAGGCAAGGAACTGACGGACGGATTGGCGAGCAAGGCGCTGACCATAGCAGCCACGCCCCCGGCTGCCCCGCACCAGCGAATGTCGCTGACGGCGCACGGCATTCTTCGGAGCCGCCATGTCTTCCTCCAGATCGGCGGCGCGGGCAAGAAAGCGGTCTATGATCGCGCGCTGGCGGGCGGTGCCGTGGAGGAATTGCCGATCCGGCTGGCGCTGTTGCAGGACAAGGTACCGGTCGAGGTCTGGATCGCGGAAGGCTAACTCTTGTTCCCCTGAAACGGGAGGGAGACCACGAAGTGGTAAAGGGGTTTCCCGCTAACGACAGGGCGCCCCCCCTCCGTCAGGCGCTACGCGCCTGCACCCCTCCTTACGGGAAGGATTTTTGAAAGCTTAGCCCCCTTCACCCTCGCACCTCATGCTTCGAGATCAGGTAACGCCATACCCCAACGGCGTTGATGACCAGCAACGCCACATTCTGCCACCCTATCCCTTCGCTGTCCTTGTCGAGAAAGCCCCAGCCGATCAGGGCGAGCGATGAGGTCACGAACAGGACGAAGGCCCAGCCGGTGATGCGGCGACCGAGGTTCAGCGAAACGATCAGCGCGGCGAGCGTAGCCGCTCCCGCGCCATAATATTGCAAGGCAGTCAGCAGAGTGGGGCTCATGCCGGTTGCAACGCTGCGGCCATGGACATGGTTGCGCCCCGGCTCTAGGCACGCGGCCATGGTTGCCGAAATCGATCCCTTCCACGCCATCGCCATCAGCCGCGAGGCCCACGCACTTGAAGCACAAGGCCGCTCCATCCTGCACATGGAGTTCGGCCAGCCATCGACCGGGGCACCCGCCGCCGCCATCGCCGTGGCGCATCAGGTACTCGACACCGAACCCATGGGCTATTGGGAAAGCACCGCGCTGAAAGAACGGATCGCGCGGCATTATGCCGAGCGGCATGGCGTCGCCATCGACCCGGAACAGATATTGCTGACGTGCGGCGCGTCGCCCGGACTGGTGCTGGCGCTGACCAGCCTGTTCGCGCCCGGTGCCCGCGTCGCCACCGCGCGGCCCGGCTATGTCGCCTATCGCAACAATTTGAAGGCGCTCTATCTGGAGCCGGTCGAAATCGCCTGTGGCCCGGCGGAACGCTATCAGATCAGCGCCGATGCGCTGGTCGCGCTCGATCCCCCGCCAGAAGGGCTGATCCTCGCCAGCCCGGCCAATCCCACCGGCACCATCATCCCGGCGGACGAACTGGCGGCCATTGCCAGGGTCTGCGCGGATCGCGGCATCCGTATCATTTCCGATGAAATCTATCATGGCCTCAGCTTCGGCGAAGCAGCGCGCTCGATCCTGAAGTTCGCGGCTGACGCGATCGTCGTGAACAGCTTTTCCAAATATTACAGCATGGCTGGCTGGCGGCTGGGCTGGATCGTCGTGCCGCCCGACCTGATCGACGTGGCGCGGGCACGGATGGGCAACCTGTTCCTGACGCCGCCGGTGCTGGCGCAGCGCGCAGGACTGACCGCCTTCGACTGCGCCGAGGAACTGGATGGGCATGTCGCAACCTATCGGCGAAATAGACAGTTGCTGCTCGACGCGCTGCCCGCGCTCGGCCTCGCCAGCATCGCGCCGCCCGACGGCGCCTTCTACATCTATGCCGACATCAGCCATCTGACCAATGACAGCCTGAGCTTCTGCCAGAAGCTGCTGCGCGAAACCGGGGTGGCCACCGCGCCGGGGATCGATTTCGATCCGGTCGACGGCCACCGCTTCATCCGCTTCAGCTTCGCCGTGTCGACCGATCGGATCGAGGATGCGATCGCGCGGATGATCCCCTGGTTCCAGGCGCAGGGCGGGCGTTAAGCCCGGCCCTCTCCGCAGCGTTCAGCCCCGCGTCCGGTCGAACTCGGCCAGCTCATAGGCGATGGACGCTTCGACCAGTTGCTCCCACAGGTCGGCTATGACATCGCCGGGCGCGCCGAGCCGTTCGGCCTCCGCCCGGGCATTGGCGATCACCTGCGCCTTGCGCGCTTCGTCGCGGACGGCACCGCGATCGGGCTTGATCCGCGCGGCGGCGCGCATATGGGCGAAACGCAGGTCGAGCAGGGCGACGAGCTGGCGGTCGATCTCGTCGACACCGGCGCGCACCTGCGCCATGCTGCTATAGCTATCGGGGTTCATGGGGGACGGAATTAGGCCGCCCGCCCTGCCCTGTCGAGGCTTGACATGCCCGACCCTTGCGGTCATAGGCCCGCCTTCGCGATTGGCCCCGCATCCCGGTGAAGCGGCGGCCCTGCCCCTGAGCGCATCCACGCAATACGGACGTAGGCGATACCGGGGTAACGTCGTTAGCAGTTGTAAGGAATTATCTATGTCGAAGCGCACAAGCGCCAAGTACAAGCTCGACCGCCGCATGGGCGAGAATATCTGGGGTCGCCCGAAGAGCCCGGTCAACAAGCGTGAATATGGTCCCGGTCAGCACGGCCAGCGCCGCAAGGGCAAGATGTCGGACTATGGCATTCAGCTGCGCGCCAAGCAGAAGCTGAAGGGCTATTATGGCGACATCACCGAAAAGCAGTTCAAGAAGAACTATTTCGAAGCCAGCCGCATGAAGGGCGATACCGGCCAGAACCTGATCGGCCTGCTGGAGCGCCGCCTGGACGCCGTCGTCTACCGCGCCAAGTTCGCGCCGACCATCTTCTCGGCCCGCCAGATCGTCTCGCACGGCCACATCTATGTGAATGGCGTGAAGTGCAACATCGCGTCGCGTCTGGTGAAGCCGGGCGACGAAATCACCCTGGGCAAGAAGGCGCAGGAAATGGCGCTGGTCCTGGAAGCACAGAGCCTGCCCGAGCGCGACATTCCCGACTATGTGTCGCCGGACGGCGCCACCAAGGTCACCTATGTCCGCGTTCCGACGCTGGACGAAGTGCCCTACCCGGTGAAGATGGAACCGAACCTGGTCGTCGAATTCTATTCGCGCTGATCGGTCCTTCCGGACAGAATTACAGAAAAGGGCGGCCCGCAAGGAGCCGCCCTTTTTCTTTGCCTGAAAGGGGATCGAAAGGGAGAGGGTCGCCCCTCCCCCCATCGCCGGTCATTTTCCTGCGGCCAGCAGAAAGTCGGCGCTTTTCTGGAGCAGGTCGGCGCGCGCGTCGCTGTCGTTCAGATTATGGGTCAGCCCATCATAGGTGACGAGCTGGCTGCGCTTGCCCGCGCCCTCCAGCTTGCCCTGCATGATCCGCGCCTGGCTGATGTCGACATTATTGTCGTCGGTGCCGTGGAACATCAGCACGGGGGCGCGAAATTCGGCCACGTGATTGGAAGGCGAGGCGTCTTCGGCTTCCTGCCCGGTTCCCATGCGCTGCTGCTGGAGCAGGTAGTTACTATAATATTGCGAGCGGCGCATCCGGTCGGCAAAATCCGTCACCGGCGCGATGGCGACGACGGCCTTGAACAAGGCAGGATCGACCGCCTGCGCCTGTAGCGCGGCATAGCCGCCATAGGACCAGCCGGCGATGGTCAGCTTCGCCGGATCGGCGATGCCCTGCGCCACCAGCCATCGCCCGGCGTCAACCACGTCACCGATCGCCGTGCGCCACGACCGATAGCCGTTTTGCATCAGCCATTTCTCGCCGAAGCCGGCAGACCCGCGAAACTGCGGCTGGATGACGGCGAAGCCGCGCGCGGCATAATATTGCACCATCCAGTCGAAGCCCCATTCGTCGCGGGATTCCGGGCCGCCATGGGGCATGACGACGGCCGGCAGGCCCTTCACCGTTTCCTTGCCCGGCGGCAGGGTGAGGTAAGCGGGGATCATCGTCCCGTCGGCCGCCTTGTAATGGACCGACTGCATCGTCGCGAGTGCCTGACCGGCCAGTTCGGGACGGTCGGGCATCACCGGCGACAATTTGCGCGCGGCACGATCGAACAGATAATATTGTCCCGGATCGACATCGCTGCCGGCCCAGACCAGCACCCGCTGCCCGTCGGCGCTCATGTCGCCGATATGCACGACCTTGCCGCCCAGCGCCTTGCCGAGTGACTTGGTCAGGGCTGCGACCTGTTCGTCGAAATAGACCACCTGGCGATGGTCGGTCACATAACTTGCGCCCACTACGCGCTGGTCGCGGCCGACCCGGACCAGCCCGGTCACGTCCACTTGCGGATGGGCGAATATGACCTTCCTTTCCAGTCCTGGATCGAGCTCGACCGTTACCAGCGCGTCGCGTCCATCCGTCTTCTCATAGCCATAGGCGACATTCTTCGCCGGATCGACGGCGACGGGATAGAAGCCGCTATTGTCCTGGACATCATAGCTCGACAGGTCGCTCCAGCCGGTCTTGCCCTGCGGCCGATAGAGGAATTTGTACGTTCCCTTGTCGTAGCCCGACCCCTTGACTTCGCGCAGGCCCATGATCCGCACCGCGCCGTGACCGTCGGCGACATAGTCGATCGCCTGCGTTTCGGGCTGCTCGATCCGCTTGGATGCGCCCGATCGCGTGTCGATACGATCGACGCCCAGGCCGCGCAGCTTGGAATTGACCAGACTGCCGATCTTGGCTTCCGGGACGTAGGCGCGGGTCATCAATACCGAACCATCTTCCCCCGGCAGAAAATCGAGAATCTCGCCGCCCCTCAGGTCGAAGCCGATCGCATTCTGGCCCTGACGACGGCTGAGCGAACGGACGCCGCCGCCGACCGCGTCCACCGCGAAGATGCTGTTGAACCCATAGACATCATCGCCGAGGCGGCTGGCTCCGCCGATCTGGCAGGCCAGGCGATCATTGGAAACCCAGTTGCAGCGATAGAGATATTCCGGCCGTCCGGTGGTATAGGCCACCGCCTTGGGCACCGCGCCTTCGACTGCATCCAGCACATAGGCTTTGCTGGTCCGTCCCGCGTCCGCCGCGATCAGCGCGATCTTCTGGCCGTCGGGCGAGAGGCTGGCGGAGATCACCGTCTCGCGCGCGCCAAATGCCTTGGCCAGCGCATCGGGCTGCCCCTGCGCCAGCGCGCCCGGTGCGACGCCCGCCGCAAAAAGCCCGAGCACGGCCGCCCTGGAATATCGTGCCATCCCCCCAAAATCCCCCTGAAAAACCCGTCAGATCAGATGGCTAGGCCAAGCCATCGGCAAAGGCAACGGCCTTGCTTGCCCTTGCCGCCGCGCGGTGGCATCACCTGTGCATTCGTAAAACAAAGGTCATTCCCATGCGCAGTTCCATCGCGGCGATCGCCGCCATCCTCGCCCTGTCCGCGCCCGGCGATTCGATCGCCGCAGCGGCAAAATCCACCTCCGCCAGAATGGCGGAACCGTCGATCGAGACGATGAAGCGGCTGGTGCAGGAGCTGTCCTCCGACGCCTATGAAGGGCGCGCGCCCGGCAGCGCGGGCGAGGAGAAGACGCTGGCCCTGCTGGCTGCGGAGTTCGGTAAGCTGGGCCTGAAGCCCGGCAACAACGGCAGCTGGTTCCAGGACGTGCCGCTGGTCGAAATCAATGCGAAGAATGTCTCCGCGCTCAGCTTCACGGGCGGGAAGGCGCCCGTCACCGCCGCCCATGGTCCGGAGATGGTGATCGGCACCTATCGCACCAACCAGCCGCACATCGAGGTGAAGGACAGCCCTGTCGTCTTCGTCGGCTATGGCATCAACGCCCCGGAAAAGGGCTGGAACGACTATGCCGGGCTGGACGTGAAGGGCAAGACGGTCGTCATCCTGGTCAATGATCCCGATTATGAGACGCAGGGGCTGACCGGGCCGTTCAACGGCCGCGCCATGACCTATTATGGCCGCTGGACCTACAAATATGAGGAAGCCGCGCGGCAGGGCGCCGCAGCCGCGATCATCATCCATGACACGGTGCCCGCAGCCTATGGCTGGAACGTCGTCCAGTCGAGCTGGACCGGCGCGCAGCATGTCGCCGACAGCGCCGACGGCAATGCCGGGCAGAGCCAGGCGATCGGCTGGATCCAGAAGGAGAAGGCGGCGGCCCTCTTCGCCAGCGCGGGCCTGGACCTCGACGCGCAGATGGCGGCGGCGAAGAAGCCGGGCTTCAAGCCGGTGCCGCTGACCGGCGTGAAGGCCAGCGTCTCCTTCGACAATGACCTGCGCAAGCATAAGTCCAAGAATGTCGTCGCCCTGCTCCCCGGCAAGACGCGCCCGGACGAATTTGTGCTCTATTCCGCCCATTGGGATCATCTGGGCCGATGCCAGGCCGCGCCCGACGGCGACGACATCTGCAACGGCGCGGTGGACAATGCGACCGGCACCGCCGCGCTGGTGGCGCTGGCGGAAGCGAATGTGAAGGCCGGTCCGACCGACCGTAGCCAGGTCTTCCTGGCAGTGACGGCCGAGGAGTCCGGGCTGCTGGGTTCGGCCTATTATGGCAACAACCCGGTCTTCCCCTTCGCGAAGACGGTTGGCGGCGTCAACATGGACGCGCTCAGCGTCGCGGGACTTGCCAGGAATGTCGTGGTGATCGGCAAGGGCAAGTCGCAGCTCGACGCCTATCTCGACCGCGCGCTGACCGCGCAGGGCCGGGTCGCGACTCTCGAACCGACGCCGGAGAAGGGCTATTATTACCGCTCCGACCATTTCAGCTTCGCCAAGCATGGCCTGCCGATGCTCTATTTCGAGGGCGGCGAGGATCTGGTGAAGGGCGGCACCGCGGCGGGCCTGGCCGCAGCGGAGGATTATACCAAGAACCGCTACCATGGCCCCAAGGACGAATATGATCCCAATTGGGACTGGAGCGGCGTGCTGGCCGACCTGAAAATCTATTATTCGGTGGGTCGTGATCTGGCGAAGACGACCGACTGGCCCAACTGGGTGGAAGGCGACGAATTCCGCGCCATCCGCGACAAGGACCGGGCAGCGAAATAAGCAGCCGACCGAACCGTCATGCGCCGATGGCTATTGTCCCATCGGCGCATAGGTCCATGCCTGCGTCCCGCTGCCGTCCAGCTTCGACACTTCCGCCTTGAGCAGCGGCCCTTCGCGCCAATATCGGATGCGCTGGGGATAGTCGTGGGCGGCATTGGCGAAGACGATTTCGCTCGCGCCCTGCGATTCCATCGGGAAACGGGAAACCGACACACCCCTGGGCGATGCGTAGAAGGCGATCGTGCCGTCGGGATCGCGCTCGATCCGGGTCTGCTCCCAGAATTCCAATGCCTCCCCCTTGCCGGTCCGCGCGGCGCCCAGCAGGATGCCGCCCCGCGCCGATGACCAGAACTCCTCGGCCCAGCTTTCGCCCTGTTTCTCGATCCATGCCCCCGCCATCCAGCCGGGCAATTCGCCCGCTGACGCCGCGGGCGACCCGGCCATCAGCATCAGCGCAACCGCAACGTTCCGCATGATCGTCTCTCCCCTGTCCATGGCGCGCGCGCCACGCTATGGAGCGCGCGACCCGCAGCGTATCACGGATCGGCCCGCAGGCCGAGCAAGGACGATATTCATGACTTTCCGTATGCCCGCCGAATGGGCGCCGCACGAATGGACCTGGATCGGCTTTCCGACCAACCCCGCCGAATGGCCCGGCGCCTTCGACGAAGCGCGCGCGCAGATCGCCGCCTTCGCCAGCGCGCTTCATGCCGATGGCAGGGGTGAGGAGGTGCGGCTGGTCGTGGACAACGAAGTGGACGCCTCCGCAGCGCGCGCACTGGTCACGGAAGCCGTCCAGATCGTTGTCCAGCATCTGGGCGACGTGTGGCTGCGCGATACCGCGCCGATCGCGGTGCTGAACCGCGCTGGCGCCGGGGAGCATGGGCGTGCACTGGTCGATTTCGGCTTCAACGGCTGGGGCGGCAAATACCGGATGCCCGGCGACGAGGATATCGGCGCGCGGCTCGCCGCGACGACGGGCCTGCCCACATCGACCCAGCATTGGGTGTTTGAGGGCGGCGCGATCGACACCGACGGCACTGGCCTGTTCGTCACGACCGAGCAATGCCTGCTCAATCCCAACCGCAACCCGGACCTGGATCGCGGGAAGATCGAGACGCTGCTGGCGGGCAGCCTAGGCCTGTCCGACATGCTCTGGCTCGGTGACGGCCTGCTCAATGACCATACCGACGGCCATGTCGACAATCTCGCCCGCTTCGTGGCGCCCGGCACGCTGGCGCTGCCGATCGCCACCACGCCGGATGATCCGAACGCCGCCCTCTATGCCGACGCCCGCGCCCGTGCGCGCGCCTTTGGCATCGAGGTGGTCGACATCCCCTCGCCCGGCCTTGTGCTGGTGGACGGAGAGGCGATCCCCGCCAGCTACATGAATTTCTATGTCGGCAACGCGGCCGTCATCGTGCCCATCTATGGCCAGCCCAACGATCAGGCCGCGCTCGACGCCTTCCGCCCCTTCTTCCCCGGCCGGGAGATTGTAGGATTGCGCAGCGATGCCATATTGTCGGGCGGCGGCAGCTTCCATTGTTGCAGCCAGCAGATGCCTTCGCTTTGACAGGGTCCGAAACCAGCATGACCAAAGTTACCGTCGCCGCGCTCCAGCTCAGCTTTTCGGACGACATGGGCGAGAATATCGCCAAGGTCGCGGACCATGTGCGCAAGGCCGCGATGCGGGGCGCAAAGATCATCCTGCCGCCCGAACTGTTCGAAGGCCCCTATTTCTGCCGTGTCGAGGACGAAGCCCTGTTCGCCAACGCCCAGCCGACCGACGCGCATCCCGCCGTGCAGGAAATGCGCAAGCTGGCGAAGGAATTGGGCGTCTATATCCCGACCAGCTTCTTCGAGCGTGACGGTCATCATTATTACAACTCGCTCGCCATGATCGATGACGCGGGCGAGATCATGGGCGTCTACCGCAAGAGCCACATCCCCGATGGTCCCGGCTATGAGGAGAAATATTATTTCCGTCCCGGCAATAGCGGGTTCAAGGTGTGGGATACGAAATATGGCACCGTGGGCGTCGGCATCTGCTGGGACCAATGGTATCCCGAAACCGCGCGCTGCATGGCGCTGATGGGAGCGGAAATCCTGTTCTACCCGACCGCGATCGGCTCTGAACCCTATGACGCCGAACTCGACACCAGCCGCATGTGGCGCCGAGCGATGATCGGCCATGCGGTCAGCAACTGTATGCCGGTGATCGCCGCGAACCGCATCGGTGACGAGGACGGACAGCTGTTCTACGGCCACAGCTTCATCAGCGATGAATGGGGCGACTATCTGGCCGAAGCCGATGCGAAGGACAGCGGTGCGCTGGTTGCGACGCTGGACCTCGCCAAGGCGAAGATCCACCGCGCCGGCATGGGCTTCTTCCGCGACCGCCGGCCGGAGCTTTACGGACGGATCGCGCAGGATATCTGAAGGCGGCGGTGGCGCGCCTCCATCCCCGATTCAGGCGGTCAGCGCCTCGACCAGCGCCTTGACCTTCTTCTGCCGCCATTGGGGCAAGGGCGCGATCAGCCAGTAGGCGAGCAGCGTCGGTGTCGGGTCGCCCACCTGCCGCACCCGTCCCGACGCCAGATCGGCCTGCGCCAGCAACAGCGGCACTCGCGCCCGGCCGAAGCCATTGGCCGCCGCCTCGATGGCGAGGCCACCGTCGGCCACGCGAATCGTCGCGGGCTTGTCGCCGGCAGGGCAGCCGGGCCAGTCGATGCGATGATCGGGGCCGCCCGATGCCGCCTCGACCATGACATAGGCGGCCTCGCCGATCTTGATGCCCTCATGCTCGCCCGCTCCGTCGGTCAGGCGCAGGGCGATGTCCAGATTGGCTTCGGTGAAGTCCAGCGCGTCGTCGGCCGCGATCAGCTGGAAGGTCAGGTCGGGCTGGCCCACGGCATAGGCGGCAAGGCGCGGCTGGAGCCATTTGGCGCTGATGTCGCGCGGCGCGGCGATCGTCAGCGCATGGCTGGACTGGCCCGCCTGCATCGCCCGGACCGCTTCCTCGAACTCCAGGAAACCGGCGCGGAGCGCGTCGAGGCCGGCCTCCGTCTCGGGCGTCAGTTCCAGCCCCTTGGGCGTGCGGCGGAAGAGGACAACGCCCAGCATGTCCTCCAGCGCGCGGATCTGCTGGCCCACGGCCGCCGGTGTCACTGCCAGTTCGTCCGCTGCGCGGGTGAAGGACAAATGCCGAGCCGCCGCATCCAGCACGCGCAGGCCGTTGAGCGGCAAATGCGTCCGCTTCATTCGGCCACCGCCGGCGCGATGAGGGCGAAATGGGGAATGGCGACGTCGAACGTCTCGCCGCCGATGCCGATCATGCGATAGCTGCCCTGCATCGAGCCGGTCGGCGTGTTGAGCGGGCAACCCGAAACATAGTCATAGCTTTTCCCCGGCTGCACCACCGGCTGTTCGCCCACCACGCCGTCGCCATCGACCCTATGCTGGCCGCCGCGTCCGTCGGTGATGACCCAGTGACGGGTCAGCAGCTGCACCGGCTGATCGCCTTGGTTTTCGATGCGGATATGATAGGCCCAGAACCAGCGGCCCCGGTCCGGCTCCGACTGTTCGGGCAGGAATGTAACAGCGACGTGGACGGTGATGTCGCGCGTCGTCGCATGAAAGGGGAAGAGCGCCAGCACGGTCATGTCTCAGGAATGCGCCCTGCCCCCGCGTCCGTCAACGGCCTATCGCGCGCAGCGCCCGGTCGAAATCGGCGATGACATCGTCCGGGTCTTCCAGCCCGACATTCAGGCGCAGCATATCTTCGGTGATGCCGACCTCCAGGCGCGCGGCTTCCGCCATGCCATAATGGGTGGTCGAGGCCGGATGCGTCATCAGCGAACGCGAATCGCCGATATTGTTGCTGATGTCGACCAGTTCGAGCGCATTGAGCAGGCCATGCGCCTCGGCCCGGCCACCGCCGACATAGAGCGAGAAGATCGGCCCTGCCATTTCCATCTGCCGCATGGCGAGCGCGTGCTGCGGATGGCTCTCCAGCCCAGGATAAAGCACCTTGGGCAGGCGCGTTTCCAGGAAGGCGGCGACCTTCAGCGCATTTTCGCTCTGGCGACGGATGCGCAGGTCGAGCGTCTCCAGACCTTTCAGCACCACCCAGGCGTTGAAGGCGCTGAGCGTCGGCCCGGTGTTGCGGTGGAAGGGCAGCAGCACATTGTCGATCCACTCGCGCGTGCCGCAGATGGCCCCGGCCAGCACCCGCCCCTGCCCGTCCATCATCTTGGTCGCGCTATAGGCAACCACATCCGCGCCAAATTCCATCGGCCGCTGGAGCGCGGGCGAGGCGAAGGCATTATCGACCACGGTGGTGATGCCATGAGCTTTCGCAATCGCGCAGACGGCGGCGATGTCCACCACGTCCATCGTCGGATTGGCCGGCGTTTCGAAGAAGAAGACCTTGGTATTGGGCTGCACCGCAGCTTCCCAGGCGTCGGTGTCGCGCGCGTCGATCGTGGTGGTCGCGATGCCGAATTTGGGCAGCAGCGTGTCGGTCAGCCAGCGGCACGATCCGAAGGCCGCCTTGGCCGCGACGACATGGTCGCCCGCCGACAACTGGCACAGCAAGGCCGCGGTCATCGCCGCCATGCCGGTCGCCGTGGCGCGGCACGCCTCCGCCCCTTCCAACAGGGCGATGCGCTGTTCCAGCATCTCCACGGTCGGGTTCTGGAGGCGGCTGTAGGTCATGCCGACCTGCTCGCCGGCGAAGCGCGCGGCGGCATCCTCTGCCCGGTCGTAGCAATAGCCGCTGGTCAGGAAGAGCGCTTCGGACGTTTCGCCATATTCGCTGCGCGCCGTGCCGCCCCGGACCGCCAGCGTCGCCGGCTTCCAGTTCTTCGTGATCTCCCGATCCTGCCCGCTCTTCCGCTTCATATTGCTTTCCGCATATCCATCGTGACGCGCGGGGTGGCCCCGCTCAATATCTCGGCCATCTGGCTCCTGTCGCCATTACCGCCCGACAGGATTACCGCAACCTTCTTGCCGCGCATTCGCTCTTTTTCCTGGCACAGCGCCGCCAGAGCGACCGCGCCCGCCCCTTCGGCCAGGTTGTGCGTATCCTCCCAATAGATGCGGATCGCCTGCGCCACTTCATCATCGGTGACGGCGACGAAGCGGTCGGCGCGCGGCCCGAAATAGTCGAGCGCCGCCTGGACCGGGGTGCAGACAGCCACCCCATCGGCAAAGGTGTAGGCGGTCGGGCTGGAAATCAGCCGCCCCGCCTCGAAGCTGCGCTTGGCCGCGTCGACATGGGCGGAGACGACGCCGACGATCTTCGTGCCGAGGCCCAGCGCATCGCGCGCCGCGATCGTCCCGCAAAGGCCCGATCCGCAGCCGACCGGCACATAGACGGTGTCGAGATCGGGCACCGCGTCGAACAGTTCCAGGCCATAGCTCGCCACGCCCCGCACCAGTTCGCCATGATAGGCGGGGACCATATAGAGTCCCTCCTCCTGCGACAGGCGCAGCGCCTCCGCCTTCGCACTGTCGAAATCATGGCCATGTTCGATCAGGGTCGCGCCGAACGCGCGCATCGCGGCGTTCTTTTCCAGCGCATTGCCGTGCGGCACGACGATCGTGACATGCAGCCCGGCCGCCCGCGCCGCGCGCACCTGCGCCTGCCCATGATTGCCGCGCGTCGCGGTGATGATGCCGGTCACGTCCGGGTGGGCGGTCCGCAGCCAGTCGATATAGGTGATCGCGCCGCGCACCTTGAACGCGCCGGTGGGCGTGTGGTTCTCATGCTTCACCCAGACGTCGCAGCCGGTGCGGCCGGCCAGCAGCGGCCAGGCATATTGCGGGGTCGGCGGCACCTGATCGCGGATCAGGGCAGCGGCGGAACGGAGCGAGGCGAGCGAGAGATCGGTCATCGCCCGCCCTTATGGCTGGCGGGCAACGACGCCAATAACCGTTGCCCGCATATTGGCCCTTTCAGAGCGCGGCGAGCACCACGTCGCCCATCGCCACCGTGTCCATCGTGCCGCCCAGATCGGGCGAGCGCGCGCCGTCGCGCAGCGCCTTCGCCACCGCCGCCTCGATCCGGTCGGCCTGTTCGGGCAGGTTCAGCGAGTAGCGCAGCATCATCGCGGCGGACAGGATGGTCGCCAGCGGATTGGCCTTGCCGGTGCCGGCAATGTCGGGGGCGGAGCCGTGGATCGGCTCGTACAGCCCCTGGCCGCTGCCGTTCAGCGTCGCCGACGCCAGCATCCCGATGGAGCCGACGCACATGCTCGCCTGATCCGAGAGGATGTCGCCGAACAGATTTCCGGTCACGATCACGTCGAACTGGCCGGGGTTGCGGACCAGCTGCATCGCGGCATTGTCGACATACATATGGGTCAGGGCGACGTCGGGATAGTCGGCCGACACTTCGATCACCACGTCGCGCCAGAGCTGGCTGGTTTCCAGAACATTGGCCTTGTCCACCGAGCAGAGCTTGCCGCGCCGGGCGCGCGCGGCCTGGAAACCGGCATGGGCGATGCGCCGCACTTCGGCTTCGTTATAGGACATGACGTCATAGCCTTCGCGCAGGCCGTCGGCGGTGGTGCGGAATCCCTTTTCGCCGAAATAGACGTCGCCATTGGTTTCGCGCACGATCAGCAGGTCGATGGAGCCGGCGACTTCGGGCTTGAGCGCGCTTTCATGCGCCAGTTCGGGAAAGACCTTCGCCGGGCGCAGGTTGGAAAACAGGCCCAGTGCCTTGCGCAGGCCCAATATCGCCTGTTCGGGGCGCAGATGGCGTTCCAGCGAGTCGCAATCGGGATCGCCGACCGCGCCGAACAGGATGGCGTCCGCGCGCCTGGCAATCTCCAGCGTCTCGGGCGGCAGCGGATGGCCGACCGCCTTGTAGGCCGCGCCGCCGACGAGGCCATCCTCATAGGTCAGGCCGGGAATAGCCAGCGCATCGAGTACGCGCTTTGCCTGCGCCACGATTTCGGGACCGATGCCGTCTCCGGGGAACAGGGCGATCAACATGGCGAGACTCCTTATATTGCGTGGCTGATATTGCGTGGCTGGCCCTTATGAAGACAGAAGGTTTCACGCAACCGCCCTTTTGAGCCGTTCGACCAGTCTTTCCCGCGCGGCCAGCACATCGGCGCGCCGGTCGGTCAGCACCGACCGCTCCAGGAAGAAGCCGGTGAGGCGCAGCCCGTCCACTATCTGCGTCCAGTCGCCCCCTGACTCATGCGGGCCGCCCGCCAGCAGGAAGGGCGGCAGCGGCAGCAGCCGGCTTTCATAGCCGACTGCCGCCGCCCGGCTGACCGCCGCCGCGCTGCGCGGACTGACGAACGCCAGATCCTCCGCATCGCCCATCGCGGCGCAGCGGGTGAGGTCGAGACCAAAGCCCAGTTCGGCGAGCAGCAGCAATTCGTAGCGCACCAGCGCCACCGCCCAGCCCCGCGCCGCCGGCGCCGCCTCGATCGCGCCCAGCACGCCCTCCAGCGCCTGAAAAAGCGCGGGATAGGGCGTCATTTCGGGCAGGGTCGCGGCAGTCAGTGCGCAACTCCAGTCGATCGCCGCGGCGGGGAGCGGCTCGGCATGGAGCGGCGCGCGGCTATGCTCCAGTTCGACGGTCAGCCCGGCCAGTTGTTCTTCGGTGCGGGCGCGAAATTCCGCCTTCACCACATTGCCCGGCAGCAATACCGGCCGCATCGCGCGCGACCGGCCCCCGCGCACATAGCCCGGCATCAGGCCATGATCGGGCGTCAGCAACCGCGCGATCGCGCCATGCTCGCCATGATGCCGCACGGCACAGACAAGGGCGGAGGTGTTGAGCATGGCCACGCCATCGGCTTAGCGAGATGCTTTCGCGCCGACTAGCCTCACCAGCGAGTCACGCGGCACGCAGTTCCTGCAAGACCTTGCGCACAGTGTCCTGCAATTCCACGGAACGGCTGGACAGGGCGCCGGCAGCCGTATCGGTCCGACCCATCGCGTCATGCGCCTCCGTCAACGCGCCGCTCAGCGCTTCGGCCTGCGCCGCCGCGTCGGCGATATGCCGCGCCATTTCCTCGGTCGCAGCGGCGATTTCGCTGGTCGCGCGAATCTGCTCGGCGACCTGATCGGCGATGGTAGCGGCGGAGGCATCCGCTGTTTCGGCCGATCTGGCGGCGATGTCGATCGCCTCCGATACGCTGCGCGCCGCTTGCCTGATATCCTCGAGATAGGCGTCGATCTGACGGGTCGCCTGCGCCGTCTGGGACGCCAGGCTCTTCATTTCCGACGCGACCACGGCAAAGCCACGCGTGTCGGCGTTGCTGCGGGTTGCTTCGATGCCGGCGTTGAAAGACAGGGTACGGCTTTGCGCGGCGATGGACGAAATCAGCGCGACGATCGAACTGGCAGCGTCGACAGTGGTCGAAAGCGCCTTCACTTCGGGATTGAGCGCGCGCGCCGCCACGGCACCGCCGTGCGCGCTCTCCCGCGTGCGGGCGGCGCTGCTTCCGACATGGTTGATCGACGCTGCGAGCCGTTCTGTGTCGTGCGCCACTGCACGGACGTCCCCTTCGGCCCTGGCATGGGCAGCACGCAGTTCCGCCGACTGGCTGGTGGTGCGGTCGAGCAGTCTGAAAAGCCATTGCTTGCTGGTGGAGAGCTGACGCGACAATTGACCGAGGTCGCCGACGACGGCGCCCAGCCGCGCCTCCAGCGCGTCGGCAACCAGCCGTCGGCGTTCGGCCGCTTCCTCCGCGCGTCGCGCCGTCTCCTCCACGGCCCGCTGCCGATCGGCTGCAATCTGTGCCTTCTCGAGCGCCGCCAGCGCCTCTTCGGCGCGGCCCTTGGCGTCATCCGCTTCACCCCGCAATTGCTCACTGACAATCCGGGCCTGCGCCTGCGCTCGGATCAATTGGGTCAACTGATCGATGATCCAAAGCAGCATCACCGTCTGTAAAAGAACGATCAGCGCATGGAGGAATACGCGGGGCAGATTTCCAGCGTCGGCAAAAACCCAGCCTGGTTGCAGATAGGCAAGCGCCAGATGATGTACCGCGGTGGCGCCGGCTGCAACCAGCAGGGCGCGACGATCGAGCAGCGCCGTCAACATCGCCAGCGCCGCGAAGAACGCCATATGCAGGTCCATCTGCCAGATATGGCCACGCAGCAGGAAGACGTGGAGCGCGGGGAAAGCCATCGCCGTAAGCGCCAGGGTCATCCGGGCGGATGGCGATACGTCGCCGCGCAGGACCATTGCGGTCGGGATCAGCGCGAGGAGCGCGGCGACGAGCGGCGCAGCAAAGGCGTCGGCAACATCCCGTCCCATCGCTACCAGACCTAGGACAGCAATGTTCAGCCAGAACAGCAGCACCAGCATCCGCGCGCCCGCCCGCCGCATGGCACGCAGCGAATCATCCGCATCGGGCAGGACGCCGCTGGTGTCGGGGCTGCGCAGCGTATGGAGCCGCAAGCGATCCCCAAGGCGAGCGCGCCGGAAAATATGCGTAGCTTCGTCCCACCTCATGATCGCCAGTCCCGTCCAGCTCAAGATGCGACCATGAAGCTGACAGAAAAGCATTAATAGGTCCTTAGCCGTAACGAACCCGCTTTCATGCGTGTCAGGCTGACCTTCGATCACCCATGGAAATAATCATAGACCTGTTGCGCCACGGCCTTCGACACGCCGGGCGCGCGTTGCAGGTCTTCCAGGGCGGCGTCGCGCACCGCGCGGGCGGTCCCGAAATGCATCAACAGCGCCTTTTTCCGGGCGGGGCCGATGCCGGGGACTTCGTCCAGCGAACTGACGGTGATCGCCTTGCTGCGCTTGGCGCGGTGGGCGCCGATGGCGAAGCGGTGGGCTTCGTCGCGCAGGCGCTGGAGGTAGAAGAGGACGGGATGGTTGAGCGGGAAGGTGATTTCGCGGCCGTCCATCAGGTGGAATATCTCCCGCCCCTCGCGGCCATGATGCGGCCCCTTGGCGACGCCGATCATGCAGACATCCTCTATCCCCATTTCCTCCAGCATGGTGCGGGCGGCCGATAGCTGGCCCTTGCCGCCGTCGATCAGCACCAGGTCGGGCCATTCGCCGCTGTCGCGATCCGGGTCTTCCTTCTGCGCGCGCCCGAAGCGCCGCTCGAACATTTCGCGCATCATCGCGAAATCGTCGTTCGAGATGGCCGGGTCTTTCATATTGAACTTGCGATAGGCGGATTTGCGGAAGCCCTCCGGCCCCGCAACCACCATCGCGCCCAGCGCGTGCGCGCCCTGGATATGGCTGTTGTCGTAGATTTCGATGCGGTCGGGCACGCCGTCCAGCCCGAACGCCTCGACCATCTCGTCGAGTATGCGGCCCTGGCTGGTGGTTTCGGCGAGCCGGCGGTCGAGCGCTTCCACCGCGTTGCGCTGCGCCTGCTTGATAAGGCGGGTGCGCTCGCCGCGCTGGGGCACCTCGATCCGCACCTTGCCGCCCGCCCGCTCGGCCAGCGCCTGCGCCATCAGTTCGCACTCGGCGGGCTGGCGATCGGTCAGGATCAGTCGCGGTGGCGGCACTTCCTCATAGAATTGCGCCATGAAGCTTTCCAGCACCTCCTCCGTCGCGACATCGGCGGTATGGACCGGGAAGAAGCTGCGGTGCCCCCAATTCTGGCCGCCGCGAATGAAGAAGGCCTGGATGCACATCGCCCCGCCCTTTTCCGCCAGCGCGAAAATGTCGGCGTCGCCCAGCCCTTCGGCATTGATCGCCTGTGACCCCTGAATGAAGGTCAATGCCTTCAGCCGGTCGCGGATCACCGCCGCCTGCTCGAAATCCAGCGATTCCGCCGCCTGCTCCATGGCGGCGCCCAGCTTCTTCTGCACGGCGGTCGACTTGCCGCCGAGGAAATCCTGCGCGTCCTTGACCAGTTCGGCATAACCCGCCGCGTCGATGCGATCGACGCAGGGCGCGGAGCAGCGCTTGATCTGGTAGAGAAGGCAGGGCCGCGAGCGGTTGGCGAAGAAGCTGTCGGTGCAGGACCGGAGCAGGAACAGCTTTTGCAGCGCGTTGATCGTCCGCGTCACCGACCCGGCGCTGGCGAAGGGACCATAATAGCGGCCCTGATATTTGCGCGCGCCACGATGCTTCTGGACGCGGGGGAAGGCATGATCCTCCCGCAGCAGGATGAAGGGGAAGCTTTTGTCATCGCGCAGCAGGACATTATAGGGCGGGCGGTAGCGCTTGATGAGCTGCGCCTCCAGCAGCAGCGCTTCGGCCTCGCTGTTGGTGGTGACGATGGTCATGCTGCGCGTCTGGGCGACCATGCGCTGGAGCCGGCGCGGCAGGCGGTCGACCTGGGTGTAATTGGCGACGCGGTTCCTGAGCGCCCGCGCCTTCCCCACATAGAGCACGTCGCCGCGCGCATCGTGCATCCGGTAGACGCCGGGGCGGATCGGCAGCGTCTTGAGCGTGGTGCGGATCGCCTCCACCCCGGCGTCGATGTCCGGCTGGCTGCCGGTGACGGTGAAGCTCGCCTTGTCTTCGTTGAAACGGTCGGGGGATTGGGGGCCGGACATGGCGCCTGAGATAGCGCACCCGGCTTCTTTCGCAATGGCCGGGTTGATCGACCCATTCCCGACCCTATCTATACCGCACCGTACAAAAAGATGCGGACTTTCCACCCCCATTGCCGCGAGCCTCGCTGGCATCTCCAAATCATTCAAAAGAGGGACACTCCATGAGCGTGAAAGCCTATGGTGCCTATGCGGCCGATAAACCCCTGGAAGCGATCGACATCGAAAGGCGCGCGGTCGGCGCGCATGATGTGCAGATCGCCATCGCCTATTGCGGCGTTTGCCATTCGGACCTGCATCAGGTCCGCTCCGAATGGGACGGCACCCGCTATCCCTGCGTTCCTGGTCACGAGATCGTCGGCCATGTCACCGCCGTTGGCGACCATGTGTCGAAGTTCAAGGTCGGCGACACGGTCGGGGTCGGCTGCATGGTCGATAGCTGCCAGCATTGTTCGGCCTGCGACGAAGGGCTGGAGCAATATTGCGAAAAGGGTTTCGTCGGCACCTATAACGGCCCGACCGCCGATGCGCCCGGCCATACGCTGGGCGGCTATTCGCAGAGCATCACGGTCAAGGACGATTTCGTCCTGAAGATCAGCCATGCGCCAGAGCAGCTTGCCGCAGTCGCGCCCCTGCTGTGCGCGGGCATCACCACATGGTCGCCGCTGCGCCACTGGAAGGTCGGGCCGGGGCAGAAGGTCGGCATCGTCGGCATCGGCGGGCTTGGCCATATGGGCATCAAGCTGGCCCACGCCCTGGGCGCGCATGTTGTAGCCTTCACCACGTCCGATTCCAAGCGCCAGGACGCGCTGGAACTGGGCGCGGACGACGTCGTGGTGTCGCGCAATGCGGAGGAGATGGCCGTTCATGCCAACAGCTTCGACTTCATCCTGAACACGGTCGCCGCCAGCCATGATCTCGACACCTTCACCGCGCTTCTGAAGCGGGATGGCACGATGACGCTGGTGGGCGTGCCGGAACATGCACACCCCTCCCCCAATGTCGCGGCGCTGATCTTCAAGCGCCGGACGATCGCCGGGTCGCTGATCGGCGGCATCGCCGAGACGCAGGAGATGCTCGATTTCTGCGCGGAGAAGGGCATCACGGCCGAGATCGAGATGATCGCGATCCAGGAGATCGAGACCGCCTATGCGCGGATGCAGAAGAGCGACGTCAAATATCGCTTCGTAATCGACAACGCCACGCTGGCGGCGTGACTTGGCCGGTCTGAGGCGTTTTCCGGCTCGGCAGCGATTGCACTTGCCCTGAAAACGCGTCGAGGGCGGGCGGCTCGACCAGCGTCACCCGCTCCGCCCTATCCGGTGCGGTGCGGGGCGAGGAAGATCACCGCCGCGCCGATCAGGCACAGGGCCACGCCCGCGACGTCCCAACGGTCTGGCCGCACGCCCTCCACCAGCCAGAGCCACATCAAGGCCGACAGGATGTAGACGCCGCCATAGGCCGCATAGGCGCGCCCGGCCTGCGACATGTCGACCAGCGTCAGCAGCCAGGCGAACAGCATGAGCGAGGCGGAGCCGGGGATCAGCCACAGCGCGGACCGGCCCGACCGCAGCCACGCCCAGAAGGCGAAGCATCCGGCAATTTCCGCAAGGGCGGCGACGACATAGACGAGGGCAGAGGTCATCACCCGGCTCTATCAAGTGGGCATCGCGCCGTCTTTCCTAAACCGGCGTTAATCCTCGACGATCCTCAGCAGCTTGCGTTCGACCGGGGCCAGCACATTCTGGAGATCCTGCCCGCGCTTCAGGATATGGCCGCCCTCGCCGACCAGCGCCCACATGCCCTGGCGATGGCGCAGCGCGGGGCGTTTCTCGATGCGATATTCGGGGCGCTCGGCGGAGCGGCGAAAAGCGCTGAAGATCGCCGCCTCCCGCCCCATGTCCATGGCATAGTCGCGCCAGTGACCGGCCGACACCATCCGGCCATAAAGATCCATGATACGCTGCAGTTCCAGCCGGTCGAAGCCCACCTGTCCGGGCGAAGCCGCAGGGAACGGCGTCACATTGGTCATCAGGCCCGGCCACGCTCCCTGAACAGCACGCCGGGTTCGGGAACGTCCGGCTGCTGCCGCTCGGCCACCAGTTCGGCGATCCGCTTCTGCAACTGCTCTACCTCGCACTGGAGCATTTCCAGCTTCTGCTTTTCCGGGTCGAAGCAGTCCGAACAGGGCGTGCCATAGGGCATGAAGTCACGCTGATAGGCGGTGACATCGACCAGCATCTGCCGCGCCGGAATGCCGACCATCGTGGCCCCTTCGGGCACGTCCTTGGTCACGACCGCATTGGCGCCGACCCGCGCACGCGCGCCGACCTGCACCGGCCCCAGCACCTGCGCGCCCGACCCGACGATTACGCCGTCGCTCAGCGTCGGATGCCGCTTGCCGGCGATGCCGTTGGCGGGGTCCGTGCCGCCCAGCGTGACATTCTGGTAGAGGGTCACGTCATTGCCGATCTCGGCTGTCTCCCCGATCACGGTGAAGCCATGGTCGATGAAGAAGCGCTTGCCGATCTTCGCGCCGGGATGAATGTCGTTGCCGGTCAGGAAGCGCGACAGATGGTTCACCGCGCGTGCCAGAAAGAAGAGGCGGGCGCCGTACAGGCGGTGCGCGACGCGGTGGAAAGCCAGCGACCATACGCCGGGATAGAGCAGGATTTCCGCGCGGGACCGGGGCGCGGGATCGCGCGCCTTCACCGAATCGAGATAAGCGACAAGATTGCGCAGCATGTCCGCGTCCCTGAAAATTCTTCCCTGACCGCGTCCTACATAAGGCCATGCCCGGATTTTTTCCAGAGCAGCAGGCCGATGCGGCGAAATGCCGCTTTCGGGTTATAAAGGGAAACTTGCTTTGCAATATGATATATGCCTATCAATGAGGTAGACAATCAAACCAAAGGACGACGGATGATTGACGCCTTCATCGCCAATTTCGGCGACATTCTGCCCTTCATCCTGATTGGTTTCGGCGCCCAGATGATCGACGGCGCACTCGGCATGGCCTATGGAGTTATTTCCAGCACGCTGCTGCTGGCGCTCGGCGTGCCGCCCAGCCGCGCGTCCGCCAGCGTCCATGCCGCCGAAACCTTCACTACCGGCGTGTCGGCGGTCAGCCATATCCTGCACCGCAATGTCGACTGGAAGCTGTTTGCCCGGCTCATCATTCCCGGCGTGATCGGCGGCGTCGCGGGCGCCTATCTGCTGTCGAACATCGACGGATCGGTCATCAAGCCCTTCGTCCAATTCTATCTCGCCGCGATCGGCGTCTATCTCATCTGGCGGGGCTTCCACCTGCCGCCCAAGCCGCGCGATCCCAAATGGGTGACGCCGCTGGGCCTCGTGGGCGGCTTCATGGATGCCACCGGCGGTGGCGGCTGGGGACCGATCGTGACGTCCAACCTGCTGCTCCAGGGGTCCAGCCCGCGCCATACGATCGGCACAGTCAACACGGTGGAGTTCATCCTGACCACCTCGATCAGCCTGACCTTCCTGTTCCATCTGGGCTGGGAAACCTTCACCACCTACACGGTCGGCCTGCTGATTGGCGGCGTCGTCGCCGCGCCCTTCGGCGCGATGCTCGCCCGGCGCGTCTCGCCCCGCGTCCTCTTCACGGCGGTCGGCATCATCCTGACGATCACGTCGCTGTTCGGCGTCGCCAAATATCTTGGATATATCGGATAATGCGCTTATATCCGGCTTTCTGATCGAGGAAGCCGATAAATGTCCAGTTACCTGCCCACGCTGAAACAGCTGCAATATCTGGTAGCGCTCAAGGAGCAGGGCCATTTCGGCAAGGCCGCTGACAGTTGTTTCGTCACCCAGTCGACGTTGTCGGCCGGCATCCGTGAACTGGAGTCGCTGATCGGTGTCACGCTGGTCGAGCGCACCCGCCGCGTGGTGCGTTTCACCGCGCTGGGCGACCGGATCGTGGAAAAGGCGCACCGTGTCCTGCGCGAGGCGGAGGAACTGACCGCGATCGCCGAAGCCTCCGGCAAGCCGCTGACCGGCGAATTGCGGATGAGCGTGATCCCGACCATCGCCCCCTTCCTGCTGCCGCGGCTGCTGCCCAGGCTGCGCGGGGAACGGCCCGAACTCAAACTCTATCTGCGCGAGGAAACGACGCAGGCGGCGATCGAATCGCTCCGCCACGGCAATGTCGACTGCGTGCTGCTGGCCCTGCCCTTCCCCATGGGCGAACTGGACAGCGAGATATTGTTCCAGGACCGGCTCTATGTCGCCTTCCCGCATGACGACCCGACCAATCCACCCGACTGGATCGGCCCCAACATGATCGATGAGAGCAAGCTGCTGCTGCTGGAGGATGGCCACTGCCTGAAGGATCATGCGCTGGCGGCGTGCAACCGGCCGGACCTGCGCGCCAGCGCGACGATGATGGGCACTTCGCTCCACACGCTGATCCAGATGGTAGACAATGGGCTGGGCGTGACGATGATCCCGGAAATGGCAATCGCCGGCGGCATATTGGAGCATACGCGCATCGCCGCCCGGCCGCTGAAATCGGAGCGGTCTTCGCGCGACATCGCGCTGGTATGGCGCAAGAACAGCCCGCGGGAGAAGGAATTTCACATGCTGGCGGGCATATTGCGCGACGCTGCGGCAACGAGTTGCCGGCTGCCGGAAGCGGCCTGAAGACCATCCCGTTCGTTCGAAGGGAAGGGCGAAAGGGTCGGGAAACTGGCGGCTCGCAGTGACGGAAATGGGTGGCGAGGCGACTGTCTGCTTTCAGTGAGGCAAGTGGCAATATCTGACACTGTACGGTGAAAATCACCTGGCGATATACGCGCGGCGGCCGACCGACGGCTAATGGCCACTTGCTATCAATACCCATGCCACAACCAGATGGACAGCTATCTGCTTTTACTGGCCAGCCAGCCGCCGTCGCAAAATCGGCCAATAGCGGCACTGCCATAGCTTCGCCTTGCAGAAGGTCCAGCAACTCGTAAAGGCAGATCATCAGGATTTTGAAGCACAATGAATTATCGCCATTCCTTCCATGCTGGCAATAGCGCCGATGTCGTAAAGCACAGCCTGTTGATCACCCTGGTGCGGACCTTGCAACACAAGCCGGGTCCACTGACCCTGATTGACACCCATGCCGGCTGCGGGCTGTACGACCTTGGCGGCGACGAGGCCCAACGTACCGGCGAAGCCATGCAAGGCGTACTGCGGGCCGTTGCAGACCCGAACCCTTTGCTGGACGACTACCGCGCCGCCGTGCAGGCGGTGAATGCGAGTGGCGAACCGCGCCTTTACCCCGGCTCGCCGCAGATCCTTGCGCAGCTTTTGCGCCCGCAGGATGTCCTGATCCTCAACGAAAAGCACCCGGAAGACGCTTACACACTGCGCGGCGTGATGCGGGGCACCAGTGCGGCCGTGCATCAACGCGACGCTTACGAACTTTGGCTGGCTATGGTGCCGCCCCGCACCGCGCGCGGCGTGGTGGTGGTCGATCCACCCTACGAGCAGACGGACGAACGCGCGCGCATCACCGCCACACTCGCCGCCGCTCACCGTAAATGGGCGCATGGTGTGACGGTGATCTGGTTTCCGCTGAAAGACCGCGCCACGCATTGGCAGTGGACGCAAAAGTTACGCAAGCTCGGCATCCCGAAATTTCTGCGGGTTGAGCATTGGCTATATGATAGCGAGCAACCCGGCATCTATAACGGCGCAGGCCTCTTCATTATCAATCCGCCCTATGCTTTCACGCAGGCCCTCCCGCCAATGTTGGAAGCATTACGCGCGGCGTTAGCGCCCGAAGGGCATAAGGGGGAGATCATATCCGATTGGTTGGAGGATTAAGACAAATCCTCCCCCCTTCTCCCAGAAGGGGGATTGCCGCACTTGGCCTATGCGGCGTTGGCGACGGACTCAATCATATGGTCTGTTCGCACAGTATGGCGACTGAGGACATCGAGAAAAGCCTGCGATACCATGGATGGAGTATCGCTGCCGACATGCTAAGGGGATGACATGTTTCAAGCACCCGGCCGCAGCGGCACTGTAGAGATTGACGGTTTCAAATATGATTGGGAACTCCTGAGCGAACCTCAATTATCCTCTTCCGATGGCTGGAAAGGCATGACCGTCTCTCTGCGCCAGAGAGACATGCCGCGCCAGGCCGTGCTGGAATTTCCGGCACCCAAGCGCCTGATGAGAGGATTGCCGAAAGGGCGTTTGCACATCAACGATGCGATTGCTTCGCGAGGAGTGCGGGCCGCACTGTCGGCAGGATGGGAACCTGCATCTCGAGGCAAACCGACGGTTTTCATGGTTGATGCCAACGGTGACTAAGGGGGCGTAAATCGCGCAACCCGGCCACCGCAGATATACATGGAGCCGGTGGGTATCGTGCCATTCGTCCGCTCATCCATCCGGGAAGCGGTCGGTCGGCACGTTAGAGACGGAGTTTCGGCGTCGAACGTCTGCAATTGGTCCAGGCCGTGTGAAA
>NZ_LXVX01000003.1 GCF_001650725.1 Sphingobium sp. TCM1
TTGACGTATCCATGCCTATGCGGGTAATTTGCTCCACGGGCGGCTCCCTTGATTGAGTCTTGCAACGCACTCACTCTGGCACATTGCGATGCCGTTGGGAGCCGTCCACCCCAACAAGGCAGGCCATGGCCATCGCAAACAAGGCTTCTTCCGCCCGTTCGCGTTGTAGTGAATCCGGTGAGGCAAGGTCAGCGCGCAGCCATTGCGGCAAGCGCTTCACCAGCTTTCGGATAGCTTCTCCAAAGGCCGCATCGGGAACGCCCGCGCTCTCCAGGGAGGCGAATCCATCTGAATCGTTACTGATACTCAACGCAGCCTCTGACATTCGAACGGCCGCAGTGCCTTCACTCAGGAGCCAGTTCACAGTTTAACTCGCTGGTTCACGAATGAAGGCGCACGGATACGAACGCCCACCTAACATATGCATCATCAATTTGTAAGATTGAACTCTGATGTTTGAGCCATCACAAAGGGGGATGATTACATCACAGCAGGTACGGGCGGCGCGCGCCCTGCTCGGCATCGACCAGAAGGAATTGGCGGCGCTCGCCGGCGTATCGCTGCCGACGATCCAGCGTATGGAAACCTCCGGCGGGCAGGTGCGGGGCGTGGTGGATTCGCTTGTCAGGGTGATTTCGGCGCTGGAGCGAGCTGGCATCGAACTCATTGGCGACAATGCGCCCAGCCAGGGCAAGGGGCGCGGTGTACGGTTGCGGGACGCGCCCCCCGAACAACGCTGAAAACAAGCAAGAGCAAGGATTAGATGATGCAGCAGAGCGACAATTATGTTTATGATGAAGCGAGCGGCGAATGGATGAGCGCGGCTGAACTGGCGCATCGTGGCGCGGAAGCTGAGCGTGTTGAGGTTCGCGATGCCGTCGGCAATCTGCTGGCAGATGGTGACAGCGTGACGCTCATCAAGGATCTGGTGGTGAAGGGGGCGAACCAGACCCTCAAGCGTGGGACCGTCATTAAATCGATCCGTCTGACCGGGGACGCGCAGGAAATCGATTGTCGGCACGAGGGCATCAAGGGTCTCGTGCTGCGTGCGGAATTTGTCCGTAAGCGCTGACGTATATGGTTACGGTAAAACCCGGAGCCGACGACCGATGATCGTCCGCTTGCACATCCGAAATCAAACGCGGGAGGTCATATGAGTGATATCACCGAACGGGTCATAAAAGTCGTAGTCGACAATATGGGAGTTTATCCTGATCAGGTGACGCCCGAAGCCAGCTTTCTCAAAGACCTTGGTGGCGATAGCCTCGACGTCGTGGAACTGGTAATGGCTCTCGAGGATGAGTTCGGTATTACCATATCTGACGAGGATGTGGCGCAGATCACTACTGTACAAGACGCAATTCTCTATGTCGAAAGCGCTAGGCCGAACTGAATTCCGACAGCACTATTGCCAGCAACGTCAACGGTGTCCTTCAAGGAAGTGATTGTCCGCTGAGGCAGCCCTTCAACGGCTCAGCCCGAAATCCGTCCGACGCCTGAATGTGACTTGTGGAAGCCACTGAAGCGTGATCCGATCAGGCTGGAGGGGCCGCGCTCCAATCCCCTTAGTTTACGATACTTCCCTGACCTGCGAAGGACGTCAACAGGTTCGAAGATGTCTAGCACATCGCCGGAGGTGGTGGCAGCGGATGGCGCCTGCGCAATTCGACAATGTGGCGGACTTTCTGAATGCTCGCATGCGCCGCTGCGCCGGTCACTCCGAAAAGCTTCCCAATCTCCGCTCCACTCAAGCCATCCTGCTCGTGAAACCTGAGCATTTTCTCCCCAAGGGCAAATGTCTCCGCCCGCACCTCAGCGGCCCGTGTAACCCTTTGCAGGTAGCGAGGCAGTGACGACCCCAAGGCCTCAAGAGCCGGGCGTTCGGGCTTGCCGGTCCACTGATCATGAAAACGCCAGCCATAACGATCCATGGCTGCCGCTATCTCACAATAGCTGACACGGCCAAGGTTGGGCAGGCGAAGGATGTTCGCCTGTGCACAACGGGATAAGTCGCTCAGCTGCATCTGTTCGATCAAAACACCTGCCACAGTCGATGAGGCATCCGTCGCCCGGTCCAGATGCCCAAGGCAATTGCGGGCTCGGGAAGAAATGACGTGCCATGCTTCAAGCGCGAGGACGAAAGCATCGACTTGCGATCGAATCATTTCCATATCCCTCCGCAAGATTGCTCCCGTCTGGTTTCTTGGCATTATAGCCGTCCTCGACATTCCATCGCCGAAATGAGCATGTCATTTCTGCGCCGTGCGAAGAAAGAATATCATGCAACCCGTTGAGATCTCTACCCTCATTAACTCCTGACCAGCGAGGGTACGGGCCGTTCGAGCCGTCCATCACCGACGATCACGAAAACGGGACGACTTGTCCTTTACGAACATCAGATGCAGCGTCTTCTGCCATGACGCAGCAGACCGCTTACGAACAGGTATCGGTGTAAGCGATAGACTCTTTCGGCGTCAGCGCTGGCAATCTACCATCCAGGCGGAGGCTGTACCCTTCCCATGGTTGCTGAGCCCCACGCGCCGGCGCGATCCAAAGCATGGCTGTTTGCCTGGCTGGTCCGGAAAGCCGATACCAGGTCGGCGCACCCGCCATCTTTACTTTGGTGCATCGCGCTGGAGCGACCTGGAAACCGGCATCACGTAAGGTCGAGAGCAACGTCACCTCACCAATCGGTGGGCCATCGTTGCGGAAATACAGGTTCGTCACGATCGTGCGCGCGCCGCCCGCCAGCACCTTAACGGTCTGACCTGACAGCGAAATCGTGCCGCTACGCCGGAAATACTCCCCGTTGGACATGGGCTTGTCCAGCATTTCCGGCGGCAATGCCGCCCAGGTGACGGACGGAACGGCTTCCAGCCTGCGCCAATCATAGAAACTGTCGGCAGGTAACGAGGCAGGCCGCAGCAGAGCGCCGAGCGCCGCGGCAAATCCCTTGGCGGGGGTTAGCGCGCCTGCAGACGGGGCGCTGGCCGTAGCGGGCTTCGCTATTGCGGAACTGGCCGTTCCCGGTGCGCAGACCTTGAACGATCTGGCCCGCACCACCATATTCATTGGCGCGCCCAGCGGGGTTTTCAGCGTGTCGTCATGCGCGACTTCCATCATGCCTTTGTGCTCGTCAGCGTTGAACATGAAGATGACGGGCGAGTTGTCGCCGCCCCATTTGTCCTTGCCGTATTTGACATATGCCCAGCGCTGAATGCCTTCATAGCGCGCACCGCCCGCGCAACTGTAACAGACGCTCACCGGCAGTGGCCCACTCTTGCCCGCTGCCGTGTCGAGGAATATACCGCCCGCGTTTACCGTCACGCGCGGCAGTGCCGCGCAATTGCCGCCGGGGGTGTAGCTGCCATGAATCTCATCGGGGATGGACGGGCCTTCCGCTGCTGCCGGAACCGCAACCAACACCACCGCCGCCCCAAGCCAATAGCGCATCCGAACCACGAGCCATTCCCCTTGTCGAACAGGTCAAGCCATATTTATTGTGGTTTGGTTGCAGGGAGTCACGAACTATCGGTGTCTACCAGAATCTGGTCCTGATTACTGTATCCAGCCGCCATATTACGATTGCCATATGCTTGAAAAACGGAATGGGGAATGGGTTGGAGCTTGGTGGTTCAATTCGCCGTTATCATCGGAACGGCTAACAGGCTGGTCGATGCGCGCAAACTCACCAGAAAAGTTCGCGGGACCCACCAGGTCAATTGGCTTGCAACCCGCATGGATTTCACCTCTCATCGACCAACCAGTCGAGACGTCATGACCGACGAGCCCTTCGGCGGATTTGCGCGCTGCAATGACGAGAGATGCCGACATAATTCAGGCAGTTCCAGCGTAGGCCGGAGCGAACGGGAGCATGCGGGTCGATCCGGGAAAATGGGAAAGCAAATCGCATTGAACGGTCCGCGCGATGGTGACAGTCGCCTGTTAACATCATCTCCCATGCGACGTCAGCCAATCCGTTGTGCAACCCTCATGGCACGCAAGCTGCGTCTTGCACCATCTGGCGCGAAGAGGAGGCTACTGCGGTGTCGAGCCCGCCTGAAGCTTACTGGCGACCGTCTGAATGCGTTGCTGAAGGGCGGGGTCCGATTGGGACGCCGCCGAGATCTCATTGAACTTTTCTGGTGTCAGCCCGGCGTCCTGCACGGCAGCGGCCATCCTGGCCTGCTTATCGACGTCGGGCGTTGCGGTATCCTGCTGGATTCCTTGCACCGCACGCGCGGCTTTCACATATTGCCCGAGTTCCACGTCGGTAAAGCTACCTGCCTGTCCCGGAGCTGAAGGCATCGCTGGCGGGACGGTCGGACTGGCTGCGTCCTGGGCTTGGGCCGCGCCAGTGCCGGCAAGGAGGGACAGTGCACAAAACCCCGCAACCGGCCCGATCGATTTGATGAACATCATCTCGTTTTCTCCGTCGAAGCTCAGCGCGAAACGTCATACAGGAGGGGCTGCATTCCAACCCCTTCATGGACCTGCGGTGCCGTGAATGGGGCAAGATGACATTCAGTTGCCGAAACGACAGGAACCGCCCGGCGCGATCATTGCGTTCCCCCGTGAGCCGTGGCTTTCCTCACGAGGCTCACCCTTTGCCCATGACACGTGCCGCCGGATCGATGATCGTCTCGGCGTCTCCCGAACTATTGGCGATGGCATGGGCCATGCCAAAAAGCTCGACTTTGCCTCCGTCATTGTAAATGCGGCCAGCCACTGTCCCGCGCAGGATCGCGTGTGCGCCTTTCTCGACCGTCAGATCACCCGCGATGGTGCCATGAAGGATGAGTCTGGCGCCACCGCATAAGGTAGCGCCGCCTGTCACAGTCCCATAAAGGGCGATGTCCTCTTCGATTTTAAAGGGACCATCCAGATTTTCGTGGACTGCCTTCACATCCGTATCTCCTCGCGGTTCTGTGCTGCACGATACGCCGCGAAACGACGAAATCCTCCACGAACCCTTCACGCCTTCATGATTTGCTATATGCTCTGCAAGCGCTGAACATATGGTGAAATCTGAGCTGCCCATATACCGCAGCGCACGCGGATTTCCGCCGTCACCTTCTCATCTCGTCGTTGCCATGGCTCGCCATCGCGCATTTCCGTCCCGCCAATCGATCGTCGTTCAGGCCATAGCCGTTCCCCTGCTGATCGAGTTCAAGGCGCTTCCTCGGAATCCTTCGTCTGCTTCGCGATCCGCTCCTCGTGGAGTTCACGAGCCATCTGACGGCCAAGAAGGCGTGCCAGGCGAATGATGGCGGCATCTGCCTCCGGGGACAGCGCAGGCTTCTCGATGGGTGAGCGCCTCTTGTTTTTCACGGCTTTGAATCCGCCTGGCGCGAGACGCTGACGAGCATCGGGCGGGAGAATCGGAAATGACGAAACGGTGCACGATGGGAGTGGAGGGAAGGAGAGAGAGGGCGGCGGAATGGCGGTACAGCCAGGTCGCAACCCTTGCGAGGAACTGGCTGTTTTTTGCTCCCGCAATCCGTGTTATTCTTCTTTTCGGAAAGGCTGTGTGCATGTCGCAGGTTGATCAAGCCCACCAAACTGAGAGTGAAATCCCCAAAGAGCCATCGCCGCGCGCTCGCGACTGGTTTTGGCACCCATGGTATGCCAAACTCTACCTGGCCCTGGCGCTGCTCTACTGGATCGGTCTGGAGCTGATGATTACCATTCCATATGATCGCCTGAACATCTCTCTGGCCAACGTGATGGTGCTGCTGATCTTCGTCTTCAACCCGATCACCGTGGTTTCCGTGCTCGGATATGGCTTCCTCAAGGCCAAGGTCGCATGCGGGGAGTGGATCATAACGCCAGGACCGCCTTCGCAAAGGTCGGGGATCGATCCCTATACCGATCCAACGGATCCGCGCTCGGGCGATATCCATTTTCGCCACATCGGCGTGATCCAGGACTGATATCATGGATCCCGCCGCTCTTTGAAGCTCGGATCGCCGTCTGCCATTCCATTGTCGCGATCAAGAAACAACCGTCCGGAACTCAGGATCGACGACTGTTCTATTGACATGACCGGGCCCGTGACATCGACTGTGCCGCGGCCAGCATCGGCCTGCTTCAAATATCGGTTTCGCAGACCGTCGTTTCCAAGCACCCGCTCGCTTAGTTCCTGGACGAAAGTCTCCTCAGGCCGGCCGGAACGAGCTGCCGCTTTCTCTGCGGACGCAATAGCCTCACGAACATCGTAGTTCATGATGTCGATTGATGAGCGGGCGGAAACAGCTGCTATACCGCGATCGGAAATGTCGGCATTCAACTTGCCAGTCAACGAACCCGTAACGCTGCTTTTGCCGCCACCCTTTTCTTCGCTGTTCTTGCCGCCAGAGCCAACGCCCCGGGATGCCGAAGCGGTCAGATCACCGGAGATGCTCTGGCTATCCGCAGTAGAGTGCTCCGCGGACCGCGACAGAGACCGCTGCCATCCGGTCTGAACCATGATCGCCGTCACATCGCGCTCCAGCGTATCGGCGACCTGCGGCTTGAGTCGCCAGTTGCCGCGCCGATCCATTTCGAACCCGCCGCGAAGCCAATTGGCCATGGTAGCCTGACCCTCGGGTCCGTTGCCCAGGAAGTGCTCGATGGTATCGGGACCCGCCTGCTTGCCCGCTTCGAACCGCGTGCTGGTGTCGCTCCGCGCCGACTGGCTGAACCCGGTGCTGCTCGAGACCAGCAGATCATTGTGCGCGAAGCTGAGCCGTGCATGCCCGCCGTTGGCGATCGCGCCGAGCTGGCTCTCGTTGATGAGGCCGCCGCGCCACATCTGCGCCGCAAGCTCGGGCGTCAGGTTGAGGCTGACATCGCCATTCTGGCTCATCGCGATCTGTCGCTTCGACATCTCGACGCCATGCGCGCGCAGGAGTGCTTGCGTACGGGTGAGACGGTCCTTGTCGACGATCCCGGTCAGCCGCTCGTTGCGGGCGCGGTCGGCGATCCCTTCCGCGCCGCCTTCGGCCATGTCGACCTGATTGCCGGCCGTGCCGGCCAGCGCGCGGATAAAGGAATCGAGTCGCGCAGCCTCACGAACCGATACGCCCGCCGCCGCTGCGCCTTCGGCAAATCCGGCATTGTCAGCCTGCCGCCGCTGTTCGCCGATCTGTGCATTGCTGCGCACGCCGTCGGGACCGATCTCCCGCTGGGCATCAAGCTTGCCCGAGCGTTCGGCAAAATCATATCCTGCCGCCTCGCGCGTGCGTCCATAGACGCTGGTGCCCTCGCGCGCCGCCTCAGCGGTCGCTCCATCGGCCGTGCCGACCTGGACCGCAGCATTGTAGCTTTCCAGCGCGCGCAGCACCTGTGCCTCGTTGCGCCCGGTCGAACGCGACAGCTGGCTGATCGCCGTCGATCGCGCCTCGCCGGACAGCGCATTGATGAACCCGATGCGCCGGCTGGTCTCGGTAACGGAAAGTCCGAGCATCGCGGCCGCCTGCCGCTGCCCCTGATTCCCACCGGTCCGATGCGCCTGCTCGGTAGCCACATTGCCGCGCTCGACGGCCGCCACCCTGTCCCCCGCATAGTCGCGCCGTCCTTCCATTGCGCCGACCTGCGTTTGCGCCGCAGTGAGGTCGTTGCGCAGCATCTGCTCCTGATCGAAGGCATTGGCTGTCAGCTTGGCGAAGGTCGGATCGGCGCTTGCCTGCCCGATCACCGTGGAGGCCTTGAGCGCGGCATCCTTTGCGTCATAGCCGTTGCGCTCGAAATGCCGCTGGGCGCCCGATTGCATCATTTCATAGGCACGTTGGTCGCCGAACGCCTTCCACTGCACCATGTTCTGCGCGAAGGCGGCAAAGGCCCGCTCTCCGGATTGCCCTTCCCCAAAATAGCTTGTGCCGAGTTTGCGCAGCGCGTCGCCCTGGGCAAAACCATGGATCGCCGACGTCGCGGCGTTGCTGCGTATCGCGCGTGCGGTGGCGGGATCACTCAGATCACGTCCGACAAGGGCAGGGGACAGGCCGCCCAGTTCCCGCGCGGCATCGGTCCGCCCCAGCCCGAACGCTGCCGTCCCCGCCGCGCCGCCGCCATGCTCGCCCATCACCGTGCCGGCGGCCCCGAATGCCCGGTCAAGGCCAAAGCTGCTGCGCTCGCCAAAATCGCCAAACCCGGAAGATGTCGAACGCCGTGCCTGGGTGCCGCTGGCCGAAGCCTGCGCTTCCAGCGCCGAGGCATAACCCTCGCTGGTACCCACCGTCGCCGCCGCCATGCTGCCCTGGCCCTGCACGCCGAGCATGCCGGACGTGAAGGCAGTGAACATATTGCCCGAGAAGCGGAACACAGTGAAGACGAACGCGCCGGCAAGGCCCGCCGCCGCAGTCCGGAACGAGCCGAAGATGGCAAGTGCCTTCATCGCGGCCGATGGCGCGAGAATCCAGCTATCGGCGGCGACATTGGTCGCGCGCAGTTCCGCCAGCACGTCCATCGCCCGCCCCAGGGTCAGTTGATAGATACCCGCGTCGATGACGCCCCAGAGCGCGACGAACACGAACAGTCCCAGTGCAAAGCTCGCGACCCTGAGGTTGATCGGTGTCAGGATGAAGAGCAACGCGATCGGCATCATCATGAGCATGATTGCGAAGACCGAGGCGCGGATGGTCGGCATCCACTCGTTGGCGGTCGAGAGCGTCGCCAGGCCGTTGGACTCGATCGCCCGGTTCGCCATCACCCGCGCGGTCGCCGCCGGGGAATCCTCGAACAGGACGTCGCCGACGGTCTGCCCCAGCAGTATGTTGGTCAGGAACTTCTGCCGGCTCATCGATTGCCCCAGCATCATGTCGCCGAGCGCGTCGATCTGCTGACGGCAGCGATCACGCTGGGTCGCCTGTGTCACGTCGAAACCGGTACGCGCGCAGACCTGGTCGCTGTAAGCGTCGAAGATCGTATTGTCGGCGAGGCGGTCGGCTATATGACCCCAGGCCGCATCGCAGCTCATCGTCGTGCCGGCCTTGTCGCTGGCCGTATAGACCGTCGAGAACGTCGCTGGGCCTGCCATCGCCGCGAACGAGGCGGGAAGGTCGGTTGAGGTCCGAAAGAGCTGATCATCATCGACGCCATAGGCGGGCGAGACGCGCGCTACCGGATAGCATTGCCGCACATAGTCCTTCACCGTCGCATCGAGGAAGGTGTCGACGATCGGACTGCGTGGGGACACCGCGTTCAGGAACAGGTCGAAGGCATGGCCCCCGGCGCCAAATTCCAGCTTCGCATTGGGATCCGTGGTATTGTCGTCAATGGTCTCGGCAAGCGCTCGTTCCATGAGGTTGGTGACGCCCGCGACCAGCACGATGAGATTGGGCACATCGCCGACCGGCTGGTAGGCGTTGCGCACCCGGTCATAGATGTGGACCGTGCCCGTCGTGGCGATCATTCCCACGAACAGGCCAATGCCGATCAGCATCTGGAAACCGAAGGCGACGAGCCCCATGCCGGAACCCTTGATGCTCGCCAGCACCGCGCCCAGCGCGATACCGGCCACCGCGATGATCACGACCAGCGTCTCATAGCGCGGATCGCTGAAGATCATCGCGACGAGGTGGAAGGCATCCACCGTTTCGGAAAAACCGTCCCAGGTATGATAGCTGGCATCGATCGCCAGTGCGGGCGTGGCGCCCAGAAAGCCGACGAGCATGAGAAGAAGGCGGATGAGGCGGCGCATGACGATCCTCACCGGTTGCGATTGGCATTGGCGCCCGCGGCGTCGCGGGCATCACGGTCGCGCTGGCGCACGACGCCGGCATAGCTCGCCGACAGGTTCGCCTGGCTCATCGCCGCCATGTAGGACTGGCGCATCTGCGCGCGCTGGCGCAGCACTTCGTCGCGCAACTCACGCAATTGCTCGATGCCCTTGGTGAGGATCCGCGTCTGGCAGATATTGCTGTTCTCGGCATCGGCGGCGCCCGCAGTGGTTGCCCCGCGTTCGGCATTCTGCAGCGCGAAGTCGATCGACCGGGTGAGGTCGTTGAGCATCTGATAGGCGAGGGTGAGCGCGACCAGTTCATCGGTATCGGCGATGACGCTCTCGGTCAGGCCCTGCCGCACGCCCCATTCGAGCAGGCGGTAAACGGGTAAGGTTCGCACATTGGCGACGAACTGCTTTTCTTCAGTGGTGAGCGCCGACCGGGTACGGATCTTGGCGGCGACCGTCTCCATCCTTTCCCGCGCCAGCACCAACGCGCCGCGTCCGGCGCCGTTCACCGAGCAATCCGCGGCGGTCGCGGGAATGTTGAGCGCACGGGTCGGGACGCGCCCGGTCAGGAAATCATCGGCGCTTTCGGTATCCTGGCGCGGGCAGGCGGGAATGGCCGAGAAGATCGGCACCTTGTCGCCCGCATCCCAGCGCATGTAGACATCGCCGACCCTGGCCCGCATGACGCCGGCCCAGTCGGATGCGCCGACCCGGGCGGCAGCATGCGCGAGGAGCGAACCGGTCTTGAAGATGTCCGTGACCTCCGCCGGGCAATTGGCGAGCGCGTCTTTCAGATCCTCGGTCGGATTGCCCTTGTTGGCCTGGATCTTCTCGCGGCTCTGCTGCCAGCTATTGGCATAGCCTTCGCGGATCGACTTGTAGCCGGTCATCTCCTCGACGATGCCGGACATGTTATCGTCACCCTTGGCGATCTGCACCATCCGATTGGCGAGCCGGCAGTCGTTCACCTGGATCGAGTTCAGGAAATTGGTCGCCGCCTCCATCTTCGAGAGAATGTTCCCCATCTTCTCGTCCAGCGTTTCGAGAAGATACTGGAAGGCAACCGCCGGCGCGGCCTGCAGGATCGTCTCCAGCTTCTGGACAAGATAGTCGGGATCGAGAAACGACATGCCCCCTAAGAACATGTCGATGCCGCCACAGCCCGCCTTCACCTTGGGGAGGGTGAGGCTCATCAGATAATCGTCATGAACGTCGACCCGGCCCGACATGCCGCCCGCGGTCACATAGCCGCGGGTCTGGTCCTCGAAGCTGCCCGGCGAGGTATAGGTGACATTATCGAACCAGCTCTCGGCCCAGCTTTGCGCATGGGCCGGAACGGCCTGGCCGCATGAGGCGGCGATCAGGCAAAAGGCAAGGGTCGAACGACGAGCATGATGTCCCATGGCAGGCTTCCTGGTGAGGAGGAAGGGTGACGCCGCCCCGCCATGATCAGCGTCCCTTCGGGCTGGAGGAGGCCGGCGCCCTCACGCCGACGATCCCGGTGAATTTCGACATGGCGCGCACGCCGACGACCGCCCGGGCGCCGGTCAGCATCCGGGCGGCGAGCCAGGCATTGCGCGCGATATTGACTTCATGATCGGTGCCGATCGCGATGGGCACCATGCGGTTCGGGTCGGTGACCGGTCGCACCCAGGCGACCGGATTGCCGACCCACGGGAGACCCAGACGCCCCGACCGCAGCATTGCCTCCTGCGCGCCGAGGGTCCGCACCTGCCAGCCATAGTGCGTGCGGAATGCCTGGAGCTTCGCCCAGAGATCGCCGCAGGGCAGGCAGCCCGGCGCGGTGCTGATCTCGATTACATAGAGCGAAGCCTGGCTGCGCAGCATGGTCTGGAAGTCGGGGGGAAAGTCACGGGTGACCGGTACGCGGGAAAGCCACAGGCGCATCTCAGCGTCGGTCGCGACCGGGTGGATCGCAGCGCGCATCGCCTGCTCGCCTGTTACGGGTTGCGCTGCTGACGGAGAAGGGAAGTAAACTGCCACGCCCACCATCAGGGCGAGCAGAGGGACCTTGGCGATGCGACCTTGATGGTAAGAGGATTTTTGCTTACAATCTACCGTTGGAAGGACGAGTCTGATGAATGCGATCACGATCACGACCAAGGGGCAGATCACGCTCCGCAAGGAGTTGTTGCAGCATCTTGGCGTCCATCCCGGTGACAAGATCAGCTTCGACAAGATGCCGGGCGGCGAAATCCGGATCCGGGCGGTCAAACCGAAGGGCAATATCTCCGATTTCTTCGGTTCCTTGAAGCGTGAAGGCCAACGGCCCATTTCGATCGAGGAGATGAACGACGCTATTGCGAAGGGCTGGGCCGGCCAGCTGTGAAGATCACGGCCGATACCAATATTCTCGTTCGAGCGGCGACCCAGGACGACGCCGTGCAAGGGCCTCTCGCCAAGAAGCTCATGAAGGACGCCAGGGTTGTCGCCGTAGCGATCCCGGCCTTGTGCGAATTCTGCTGGGTGCTGAAAAGCGTCTACAAATTCGAACCCGCGAGAATAGCTGCATCGGTCCGGTTTCTTGTCGAGGCAGAGAATGTCGCGATGGATCGACCCGCGGTCGAAGCAGGCCTCGCGCTGCTGGATACAGGCGGCGACTTCGCGGACGGCATTATCGCTTATGACGGCCAATGGCTCGAGGGCGAGACCTTCGTCAGTTTCGACAAGACGGCCGTTAAGCTGCTCGCGGCCACGGGACACAAGGCGATCGTGCCGAAGTGATTGTGGATGAGGCCGGCCGGTCATCGGTCGCGTCCTGATCCGGCATCGACAAGATCGCCGCCAAGCACGCGCGGATCGGTCGAGGAAACCGGACCATTGGCCAGCGCGTCGAAGAACCCGTTCTCTTCGCCGGCACCGGTCAGCCATTGCTCGGGCCGGATATCACCGCTCAGCAACCTGACCGCCTGATAGGCCATCTGCGCGATGTTGGGATAAGTCTCGACCCCGGCGGCGATCACCATGCGCTGGGCACTGTTCCTGCGAATGACCATGGTGGTGGGCGTCACTTCGACCCCGAAGCGCTGGCCAAGCTCGGGTTTGCGGTCGAGGTCCATAAGGCTCACCTGCCAACCCATCTCGTCCTGGAAGCGCTGCACGATGGGCCACTGCACCTTGCAGTAACCGCAGGAGGTGCGGGCGAACATCACAAGCGCGAACTCCCCGGCGTGCGCGCGCAGATACTGGCGGCGCACCTGGTCCTTCTGCGCGCCGAGCGCATCGCGGGCCTCGCCGACCAGAGGATTGGCGGCTCTCGCATTGAGCTCGGGATGGGTCAGCATGGCAAGCTGGGTGACGCCGGCGAAGGCGCGGGCCTTGCGCCGCGCAAAATCCTGCAGGCGCCAGAAATCGGCGACGGCGTCGATCGTGAGCACGGTCGCGGCATAATCGCGCTGCTGCTCGATCAGTGTGCGGATCTTCGGCGGCGTCCAGGTCGCCAGTTCGGCCATAGGCGGGATCACCGGCTTCACCAGAGCTTGCGCGTCGGGCTTCTCCTGCTCTGCCTTTGGCGGTGCCTGATACCACCAGTAGCCGCGCGCTTCGCGACCCGCGGCGCCCGTGGATTGCGCGGCCGCCGATCCTGCCAAGAAGAGGGCCGCCCCTCCTATCACAGCGAGCCGCTTCACAGCAGCTTCTCCATCCGGGTGAGGCGAACGATGGCGACCGGGCCATAGTAGCGGCTGTCATATCCGTCGGGATGGCTCGACCCGACGAAGATCATGTCGGCCGGAATATGCGGGCTGGCCGGCTGCCAGTGCCTCAGCGCTTTGCCGCTGCGCGTCGCAGGCTTGCTGACACCCACCAGCCGGCCGTTGCAATAATACCAGCCATTGCGGCGCGGGCCGAGACTTGCGGGCTTCTCAACCATGACGATCCGATCACCGGGCATGCACAGCGCATATTTGGTGACGGCGACAGGCCTGGGTCCGGCGATCGCATCGACGAGCGTGAAGGAGACGAGATCGCCGCGATGCACGGGCCCGGGAGAGCGGTGCACCACCCAGGCGTCGATCGAAGGCGTCATGACCAGGGTGATCTGCGGCATCGTTACCCAAGCGAAAAGGCCGATCGGCAGCACGATTCCATAGGCCTTGAAGAGCTGGGCGGGCCGCGCCGGTTGACCAAGGCCGCTCGCGCCGAGCGCTACGGCCGCCCGCAGCGGCAGCTCCTTGAGGTCACGCCAGGCGCGCTTACCGCCGTGCCAGATGAGCGAGAGCATCCCGGACCTCCTCCCTGCCGCCGAGGCGGCCATATTCCTCGAGAAGCCCGGGCAAGGCGGCATCGCCCTGAACCAGATGCGCCGAGCGAGGACTGGCCTCGTTGCGCTCGCAATAGGGGAGCGTCGGATCGCCGGGGATCATCGCGAGCGCGGGAACCCGGGCGACGCCATGTTGCCGAAAGACCAGCGGATCGACGATCAGCTGCACGTCCCGCATGGCGCAGGCCGGCCCTTCGCAGCCCGGATCGCGGCGCAGGATGGCGGCGGACAGCTTCGCCATCGGCGCCACTTGCCGCATCCCGCCCGGCATCCCGCGAAACGCCATGACCCCTCCGGCACGCTCGAGCTGCCCGGCATAGGTGCGCAGTGTCTCGATCGGCATCGACGTGGACACGAACAGGACCGGTACCCAGTTTTTGCCTGTACCGGGCGATACCACTCCGGCCAGCGCCGCCGCTTCCGGCTGCTCCAGTCCGAGCGCCTGCGCGACCCGGCGACTGGCAGCGTCGCGCTCGGCTGCCAGACGCTCGCGCGCGGCGGCGATATCGGCCTGCGCGCGTTTTTCCATATCCGGGTCGTTCCTGCGGGCCTTGAGCCCCTCGAAAGCCCGGCGCTGCGCCGCGGCGTCGGGCCTGGCGGGCAGAGCGGGCGAGGGGACGGCCGTGGCCTTCGCCTTGCCGGCGGCGCGTTTCACGCGCTCCATCGCCGCCTCGCCCTGTTCCTGAATTCGCTCGCGGGCGTCCTTGCGCTGGGGTTGTTCGGTTGCGGCCGGCGGCTCGTTCGCGCCTGCCGCCCTGGCCACGCAGGCGAGCCCTGCCAGAACCAGGGCGCGCCTAGTTGCTGATCGTCTGCATATAGGCATCGATCTTGTCCTTCATGTCGATCTGGATTTCGGATTGGGCGCGGGCTTCGACGTCCGCATAATATTCGGAGAGGTCCATCCGCGAGAAATCGAGCGCCTGGAATTCCTCGGGCGTGAAGCCCCGGCAATAGGGCTCTTTTGCGGTGCCCCAACCGATGGCGCTGAAGGCCTTCAGCTGCGGACGGCCCTGCTCCTGGATGATCCGGCCAAGCTTGGTGTTGAAGCAGCAATGGCCCCGGGCCTTCTGCACGCAGATGCCGAGGATCTTCGAGGAGCAGTAGCTGCCGATCTCATGGCACATGCCCGAGCCACGCAGCATGCCCACTTCCATATCCTGCTGGTCGCAGCCCTGCAGCAGCACCTCGATCATGAAATTGACCGCGAGGCTGATCGCGATCGAGGTGGGGTCGATCCCGACGATGATCGCATTGGCGCCGGCGCTGGCTGCCTGGCTCGCGGTCGCGCCCGCCTTGAAAGCGGTGTAGGCGGCTTTCATGCCGGTGAAGACGCCTTTGGCGACCGCGATCTTGGTCGAGATGGACGAGATCGAGCCGCCCATACCGTCCTTGACGATCTTGCCCTTGTCCTTGCAGCAATTGGAGAAGGTCGTCTTGAGACCGGCAGGACGGCAACGCGCGGCGCGGCCGGAAAATATCTCGATCGTGCCCAGGCAATTGCCCTCGGCATCGACGGCGCCATCGGCTTCGACACCCGGATCATCGACCGCCGGATCGTCGACGATCGGGTTGGCGCTGGTGTCGATGCAGGCATTGGCCGAGCAGGCCGCTGCGCCGCCACTGGCAGGCACCTCGCAGCCATATTGATCGCCCAGCGGGCAGTGCAGGGCGCCCGAGACGTCGGCCTCGCACATCGTCTGGCCGATCGGGCACATCCAGCCGCCCGACGCTGTCAGATGGCAGCTCGCTGTTTCGCCATCATCGGCTGCATCGCCATTGCCGTTGAGGTCGACCGCGCACAACTGCTGCGCGGACGCGGCCGCCGGAAACAACAGCGCGCTGGTCATTAGCAGCATGGCGGCTGCGAAGAGGAACCGCGCGGCGCTCATCGCACGCTACTCGTGCAGACGAGGTCAGCGCCGCCCAGCCGCACGGTCTGCATCATCACCGCCGCCTCGGGGAAATCGTCGATACAGCCACATCCCTGGACCATCTCCTCGCCTTCACCGGCCGGGCAGACATTGCTGTCCTGGCACGCGTGATAGACATAGTCCCAGCCCGTCGGACTGGTCTGCTTCGCGCCGGTCACGCCATCGGGGGCTGCGGCTGTGTTCACCATTGCCTTGCGGGTCTTGCAGATCGGCTCGCAGGCATTGACGCTGCCGCGGTCGGGCAGGGCAAAATTGCGCGTCGTCAGGTTATAGCTCCCGTCGGCGCTTCTCACCCGGTCGGCGAGCAACGTCTCGGTCGAATGATCGATGATATAGGCGCCGCGCGACAGATCCGGTTGTGCCGCCTGTCCCAGGTCCACCGTGCACCGGTAGCCTCGCTCGCGCAGGAAGAAGTCGCGGGTGATCTGGGAGGAACAGGCGCCCGTTCCGAACAGCCGGGTCTGCGGCAAGGGCGAAAGGCCGGTATTGACGCCGCTGCGGAAGGTGGTGACGCCGTCCACCACTTCGTCCTGCAGCCGGCATTTATCGTTCGAGGCAAAGGCGCCGCAGGTGTCGATGAGTTGCTCGCTCGTCTTGCAGCCGGCGTCCACATTGGCCTCGATCGACGCATAGGCTTCGCCGCCATCGGCGACCGCGACCCGGAGCCAGATGTCATGGTCGCCCTGTGTCATCCGCGATGTGAGATCCAGGCCGGGATAGACGGTGAAGGCGCCCTTCTTCTCGCATTTGCCGGGCGGCAAGCCTGTCCCGGTCCAGCTTTGCGGACCCGAACCGACCAGTTCGCCATCGACCCGGATCTGGGCCCAGTCGTCAGCACCGAAGCGGGTCAGCAGCACCTGCTGAAGCCGATCGACGTCCTTGACGCGCAGCGTCATGTTGAAATCGAAGATCGAGCAGGAACCGCCGGAAAGGCTGTTGTCCGTGGGCGAGCCCATGACGAAGGTGAGATTGTCGGCGCTCGAGGCATAGGTTGCATAGCCGCCCGAGACCCGATCGATGATCTTGTCCGCGGTGATTTCCTCCTGCGTGATCTGACGGGTGATCGTGCAGCTTCGGCTCACTTCGGAGGTGCCGGTGCCGGTCGAGGAGGCCGAGAGCGCCTGGAACACGCTGCTCGCCTGGGCGGCGGCATAGGCGTCGCCGGCAATGGCGTTGGGATTGGCCTTGTAGGCTGTGGCGCCGATCTGGGGCTGCGCCGCGCAGGCGGTTGTCTGCGCGCCGGTGTAGCGGATGACCGGACCGTCGATGGATGCCTGCGCGATGCCGATCCGCGCATCGGCGCTGGTGAGCGCGCCGACGACGCCGCCGCCAAGGTCCTTGAGCACGGAGGCCATGTTGCCCCAGACCAGATTGCTGCCGCAGCTGTTGTTGACGCAGTAACAGCCGGCGAGATCGGTCAGCTCGACTTCGCTGAGTTTGAGCGATCCGGTGGCAGACGTATCCCAACGGAAGAAGCGGCAGGCGTCCCAGCTGCCGGGTGTACAGGAGATGATCCCGTTGGCGCAGATGCCCGAGGCAGGAACGGGCATGGTCAGCGCTTCGTCGAAACTGCCATCGAGATCCTTGTCGCGCGAGATGCTGAGCGTGCCGATGTCGCCGGTCGCATTGGGCTGGGCGAGCAGTTCCAGCATTGTCGCGGTCTTCTCGCAGGCCAGGTTGGGCGTGAACGTCTTAGAGGAATCGATCGTGCTGATCGTCTGCCCGGCAAGACCCGGGCTCACGTAATTCTTAAGAATGGCATCGCTGTCCGCGCTTTTTGCGCGCGCGGCGACCGCGGCGCCACGAGCCCGGTCTTCCGCTGTCTGCGCATGTGCAGGAGCGGGCAGGCACAGCGCCGCGACAAGAGCGAGGGCAGGACGCCTCATGGCCGGATCTCGCTCGGTATGATCAGCCGGGAACCGCGGCGCAGCCGGAACAGAAGCACCCCGCCAGCGGGCGCGGTAAATTCCGCGCGGAACACGGCCTGTCCTTCAAAAACGGTCAGCGTGGCCACGACGACAGACGGCGAGGAGGGGCGCACCGCCTGTCCATCGTCTGTATTCACGGCCACGCCGACCGCCCGACCAGCGCCGCAGGGGGGATGCGACGCCGGTCTAACCGCATGGGGAACACCCGGCGCAATGGAATGACGGGCAAGCCATCGGCTGTTCCCGGGCGATTCCACGCGGTCAGGGAATGACGGACCGGTCATGGCGTCGAGACCCCGGCGCAGCAGATCGTCTTCTCGAACAGCATGAACTGGGCATTGTCCTTGCCGGGCGCATGCTTTGCGCTGGTCCAGAGCGCGCCGGGACGACCGACATTGACGCAACTGCCGCCCTTGACCGGTTCCATCAACTGGAACTTGTAGCGGCTCTTGGTCCAGACGGGCTGGGGAATGAAGGAGCAGCCGTCCGCCGAACTGACCGTGAGCGCACCGAGCCGGCCCATCATGAACACGCCGCGCGCAGCAAGGCCGGCCCAGGCCTCGACACTGTCCCCGAAATGGATATCGCCCGCGATCGGATAGGTCGCGCCCCAGCTGCCCATGCACCAGAACAGCGGATCGACGACCTTGCCCGCGGCCGCCGCGGCGCTGTCGGCCATGCAGGCGAGGCCTGTCGCCGGATTGCCGAACAGGATCGCCTCGGGCTGGATGATTGCGCCCAGTGTCGCCGACTGCCAGGTCGGCAGGACCTCGGTGATGAGCGCCACATCGAAGCCATTGTCCTCGATGCAGGGCAGGTCGGTGAACATGTCGAGCATCTTCCAGACCGGCGCGATATAATAGTGCATCTGCGCGAACATCTTGCGGGTGTTGGTGCCGTCGGCGAGGCTGCTCTGGCTTCCCTGCAGCTTGCCGCCGGTCGGCATGATATCTGCGCCAAGCGCCATCATGCAGCCCGGCTCGGTCACGACGTCGACCATCCGGTTGGGCGACCAGAAGCTGACCTTGACGCCAAACCAGAAGGTGACGCCCTTGCGACAGGCGCATAGAGGCTTGGATGCTGACTGCGCGTCGAGCGCCTTGCCGAGCGGATCGCTGGGACCGACCTTCACGCCGCCGATGGTGATCGGGAAGATGCAGTTCCAGCGTACCTTGGTGATCGGGTTGAACACCGTGCCCGCCTCGCATTTGGAGGCATGGGCAGGCGAACTCGATAGCGTCGCCAGAACAAAGCCTACACCTATTGCGATGAGATGGCGTCGCGACAGGAGAGGGAGCCTCTTTACGCCCCGGCGCGTCACCAACCGCTCGAATGGCATGATTGAAATGTGCGCCAGATTGACGTACATTCTGCCGGCAAAGCACCGAAGGCGAGAGTGATGAACAAGTTCGTGGATATTGCTTCGAAGGTCGACGAGCGCGCTACCGAGCGTATGAGCTTCCGGACGAAGCCGCGTATCAAGGAGGTCATCCAGTACGCGGCGGCGGTTTCCGGCGTCGACGATTCCACGTTCGCCATGAATGCGGCCTACAAGGCCGCGCTCGAGGTTATCGAAGCGCAGGAGCGGACCGGTCTTCGCGGAGAAGATGCGGCCGCCCTGCTCGACGCCCTCGAGAATCCCCCTCAGCCGACCGAGGCAATGCGTGCTGCATTTGCCCAGTATCGCGATCGCTACCTGTCCAACTGAACGACGCGTCGCTTCATGTACCGTCCCATTACCGAACCGCTCGATGTCACGCGGCATGATCGCTCGACATTTGAAAGCGGTGTGCCGCAAGTCGATAATTTCTTTCGCCAGACCGCTGCCAAGCTGACCCGCGCGGCAAATCTGCGAACCTTCGTTCTGGACGGTGGGCAAGGTAGGGTACTGGGCTTCTATGCGCAGAACGCTTCGGCCATCGAGTACCAGGAGCTGCCGGCGCGTTACGCGAAGACACGACCCGGCCATGGAGAAATACCGGCCGTCTTCATCTCGATGATCGGCGTGGATCGGCGCGTGCAGGGTAAGGGCCTTGGCCGGGACCTGCTCGTCGACAGCCTCTGGCGCATCGTCGAGGCCGAACGCTCGGTGGGCATAGCTCTGGTCCTGATCGACGTTCTCGATTGTGGAGATCCCGTGCAGGTCAACCGTCGAAAGAACTTCTACCTGGCCCATGGATTTGCGGAGCTTCCGGGGCAGCCGCTTCGTCTGTTCCTGCCGATCGCGACGCTGCGCGAACTGATCGGCCATTAACTTGCCGCCGATCCCCTGGGCGATCAGAATTATCATCGCGCCGCCTTTCGCGAGGCCTTCGCCACGTCCACTTCAGTAAGAACCAGCTTCTGCCCCGCCTGGCTGACGATCACCGGCGCGACCGTCAGCCCAAGCCGCGCCTTGACGCGCTCCTCGAGCAGGAACAGCGCCCGCCCATGACGTTCGCCAAGGGTGATTGCGTCGGCGTCACGCGGACCACCGGCAGCGAGCAGGATAAAGTCGGCCGGCCTCGCGGTCCGCAGCGCCCAGTCGAGCTCGGCGGGATGCACGACTATGAGCCGCTGCGGCAGCGACACATAGCTGAGCGGATTGAAGCTGTAGCCTTTGGCGTAAAGCAGCCTGCCGTCCTGCAGCCGTATATCCTGGTCGAGCGTATAGAAGGGAACCACCGTGCGATTCCGGTCGGCGCGCGCGATCCCAAGCGTCGCCGCCTTCATCGCAGACCAGCGTTCACGCGGCCCGAAGGCGGCTTTCATGTCGGGAACCTGCGCTGCCCGACCTTCGATCTCGCTCAGCGCATCGGGCTCGGCGATCGGCCAGGTACGGCCTATCGTGCTCGTCTCCGCATGGAGCGATGACGCCATGAGCATTCCGGCCGTCATCGTCAGCGCCGTGAAAACGCGAAGGAATGCGGGAGGCGGGGAAGGCCTGCACGTTGATCTAGCGGCCATGGCGCCGCCTCCAATATGGCTGGGAGCTCTCGCGATCCTCGCCAAGCGCGGCGCTGATCAGGACGGCGGTGGCGATGACTGCGGTAATCGCGACGAGAAGGCGGAACAGTCCGGGCACCGCCGGCAGTCGCCAGGCGATAAAGGACTGAACCAGCAGCAGCCCCTGGCTTCCGACGATCAGGCGGATCGGCCCTGGTGCCGGCGTCGAGGAGAAGATGCCGTTCATGGCCGCCTCCAGCGCCTGGCGACGCTGCGAACATGCCGGGCCAACGCATCCCAGGGAACAAGGATGAGGCCTGTCGAGCCCGCGCCCATGCCGGCACAGATGCCGACAACGATCGCGCCCTGCAGCGGCGCCCGCAGGCTCGACGCGGCCATGAACGCGAAGAGCGCCGCGACTACCATGCTGGTGGTGACCAGGATCGTGTAGCTGACCCTTGCGAACCGCCGTTCCGCTTCGATCACGGTGACAATCGCATGCGCCACCTCAGCGATGCCGAGCGCCTGGTTGTTCAGGCCGCGCGCATAGGCGAGGAGCGCGTCAATCTCGGTGCTCGCTTCGAAGACAGCTTCGAAGCCGTCATCATGGTCCGGGTTCATTGCGCCCTCCACTGCGACAAGCGCGAGAAGAGCATCCCGCATGCGCCCGACAGGCCGATCAGCAGCATGCCGCTTGCAAAGCAGGCAGCCGCCACGATGAGCCCTGTGCGCACCGTCTGTAGCGGGGGCTGGTCCAGCGCGAGACCTGCCGCGATCACGAGACCGCCCATCATGCAGGTTTCGATTGCCACCAGGCGCAGCCGCCACTGGAACGCCGCTGCCTCGGCGCGCTTTGCGACGCGGGCCTCGATGATCGCCTCGATGGCGGGGTCATTTTCCCAGTCTATCGCCAGCTGGTCGGGATGAGGTTCGGACTTGGGCATCATGCCGCCCTCCCGGCCTGATAGGCACGGCCGCCCAGCACCTCGACCGGATCGACGCCGGCCAGTTCGCAAACGGCTTCCAATGGATTGCGGCCCGCCCGCACGAGCGCCTCGAAGGCGGCGACCTCATTGGGCGCTGAGGTATTGATCCAGTAGCTGAACGGGTCGACCACCAGGCGGGCAATGCCGAGCCCCAGGGGGCTATCGATGAACACCTCGGAATAATTGGGCTTGGCGTTCCGGACCGATTTCAACAGGTCGAGCACGAAGCCCGAATAATCGAGGATCTTGTTGTCGACCGCCTTGTCGTAGGTGGAACCCTGCAGCAGGAACCGGGTCGCGGCATTTTCGAGGATCACCTGTCCGGTGCCGCCGAAGAGCAGCAGGTCGTTCATGCTCTGAAGGACAATGCCGAAGCTGCCCTGATATTTGCGCGCGCGGCGATAGCCCTGGCCGAACGCCTCGGCGAGACGCGAGAGATCCTGCCCGTCGCTCCGCGTCATGAACTGCGCGGCTTCGTCACAAAGGACGAAGCGGGGCTTGTCACGCGCCGAGAGGTAGAGTTCCTGGGTGACGGCGTTCACCACCACCATCACGATCACGTTGAAGAGGTCGGGGAGCGCCTTCAGTCGTTCGAGTTCGAGCACCACGAATTCGTCGCGGGAGATGTCGAAGGTCGAGGGGCCATTGAAGAAATGTCCGTAAGCGCCTTGCGACCCGAAATCGCGCAGGTTGAACGCCAGTTCGCGTGCGACCGGCACGAGATGATCGACGCGGTCGAGATCGGAGACCGCATTGTCGGGATAGCGGCCGAGCCAGTCGCGCACGGCATCGATGCCGTCCTCGCCGCGCCCGCTATCGACGGTCCACTGCACGGCGGACTTCAGCAGGTTCCATTCCGACGTGCTGACCGGCTTGCGGGTGGAGGCATTGGCCATCTCGGCAACGATGGCGACGGCCATGGCGATCGCCGACTGCTTGTCCTCGCCGTCGAGCGCGAGCCCCATGTCGAAGGGATTGAGGACGAGACGTTCCTCGCCGATGTCGATATAGCGACCGGAACACAGCGTGCAGAGCTTGCGGTAGCTGCCGCCGATATCGATGATGCGGATGAGCGCGCCTTGCGCATAATATTGCTGGCAAAGATTATTGAGCAGGAAACTCTTGCCCGCGCCGCTCTCCGCCGAGACAATGAAATTGTAATTGTTGATCCGGGGGTCGAAGAGATCGAGGGTGATCAGTTGGCCCTTGCGCCCGACATAGAGCAGGGCCGGGCGGCCGCCGCCGCGAAAATCGGTCTGCACTGGCGCCATCAGCGTTGCGGCTTTCACCGGCATGCGGAAATCGCGTTCGAGCAGCTTCAAGGTGCGCTTTTCGGGATAAAGACCGAAGGGCAGGCTGGCGGCGAGCAGCACCGGCAGCAGGTAGCTCTCCTCCTGCACCATGAAGGGCAGGGGCTCGGATTCCCACAGCCGCTTGGCCCGCGCGGCCATTTCGCGCGCTTGCGCGCTATCGCGGCCGAACACCCACATCGTCGGGATCACCGAGACGAACCGGCTGTTCGACGCCTCGTCGAGGATCCATCCGATCTCCTCGATCTGCTTGCCGACCTCGACCGCGAAGCTGCCCGCCGCCTTCTGAGCCGAGAGGATCTGGGCGCGCTTGTGGATCTCGAACTGCGAATGATCGAAGAGGACCGAGAGGCAGTAGAGGAACGGCCCGCCGATCTGGTCGCTGTCCTCGGCGCTCCCGCGCATGCCCCCAAGCAGCCGGTTCGCCCGCTCGGCGGTGATGCGCCGCGCAGGGGCCTTGGGCGTCAGGCAGCGCGCGACCTGGTTGCCGAGATAGACCTCGGATCCCTCGAAACAAAGATCAGGGCCTGCCTCGATGATCTGCCGCGCGATCGACGGCGCCGGCATTCCGCCCACGCTTTCGCTCAGGAACACGCCCGGGGCTGGGGCGAAGACACCGTTGAAGATCCGACGGTAGAAGCTCACCAGTTCATCGGGCGGCAGGCGCCGGATGCCCATCTTCGCCAGCTGCTCCTCGACCTGGCGGCGCAGGTCGGCGCCGAGCTTCACCCGCGTCTTGATGACAAGGAACAACCGAAAATCGCGCACCGGGATGGCGTGCAGCGCGTCCAGTCCCCTCGTACCGTTGCGCAGATAGTCCGCCGTTCGCCGCGCCGATGCCTGGACCAACGGATCGGGACGCACCTTGAGATCGAGATAGGCGTCGAGCGCTGGGTCGATCAGCGGATCGGCAAAGGTGATGAGCTGGAGAACCGTGCCTTCGGGAAAATGGATGTTTAAAAGACCGAGCAAAGCCTGCTGGACATGGGCGAACATATAGGCCGAAGGGACAAGCTCCCAGGCCTGGCCCCAGCCGTCGTCGATGCACAGGAAGGCGTCTTCCTCCTCGACCCAGGCGACCATCGGCAGGAAGTCCGAATAGGCATCGCGGGTCACGGCGGCGCGCAGGCGCTGATAGCTGAGGCCACGAGCCGACTGCCGGGTCATGGCCGGTTCTCCGGATCGAGGCTGAGCGGCATTTCCGGGGCCGGAACCTCGACGATTCCTCCGGCGGGTTCACGCGCCGTCCGCAGCACCGGCGGAGCCGGCGTCCGGCCGCTCGGCTCCACCAGATAGTCGCCGACTACCCATGCCGGCCGATCGATGATCGAATAGACATAGCGCGCCATGTAGAGCCGGTCGGGGCGCTGCTTGTCCGCATAGGGCAGGATCAATGTGCGGATCGTGCGCGAAGGGCGCAGCATGGGCGAGCCGGGATCCTCGATCAGTGCGCCGACATTGCCTTGTCCGCTCTGCGGGGCGGCAACATCTGCCGTCGCGGATCTACTGGCGCCGCTGATGCGCGCGGGCGCCTTACCCTTCCTCTGCTCAGCGAGCATCCCGCGATCATTGGTTACGGCAGGATCGGATTTGGATGTGCGGCCGGCAACGGCGTCAGCATAGGCCTGGTCGGGATGAATGCACTGGCCATGGTCGCTGTTCTTGCAGGAGAATTTCTTGCTATAGGGCGACATCACCGATCCAACGGTGGCGCAGCCAGAAAGCCCGAGCAGCGGCAAGGCGAACAGTGGCAGAGCGCGCAGTGCGCTGCGGCAAGTACCGAAATGGGTGTGTAGCTGGTGTGGCATGGTGCCTCCTGTGGTGGCGCGCATCAGAACTTCACTCCCGCGCCGGGTTTGATCTCGAGGGTTGCGCCTTCCTGGATCACCACGACCACGTCCTTGGCCGCGCCCACCTCGACGATGGGACCGGCCTGCCGGGCGAGATCGAGATAGAAATCGGTGAGCTTGTCCGAGGATTTGGAGAGGCCGCCGGCAATGCCGGTCTTCGCCGCGTCGCCGGCATCGAGCGTCCGCACCGTGCCCAGCGCCGAGGTCGAGGTGTTGCCGAAGGTGCTTTCGACCGATTGCGATATGCCGCTGATGGTCCCGGCAATGAAAGCGCGCGCCAGCGTGGCGCCGGCCCGCGTCACCACCTTGCCCGACAATCCCTTCTTGCCGTCAGTGTCGACGAAGAAGCCCTTGACCGGCTGATCGACCACGGAATGCTCGTCGAAATCGACGCAGGAAAGGGACACGAGCTGGACCTCGACCCGCTCCTTGGCGAGACTGCCGGTGGCGTTGCCGACGACGAAGCAACCGGCCAGGTTCGCCTTCACCTCATTGGGCAGGACCGCAGGCGCCTGCACCCGGGCGATGATCGGCTCGGGGTTACTGGTTGCGTCCCGGCTCGCCAGCGCGTCGATCCCCGTCAGGAGCCGCGCCTTCATGAAACCAGGCGGTAAATAGATCGTCCGATTCTTTTTTTTGGACGAGGCTGGACCATCGACCGCGCCCTGAGGCCCACTTGTGCCCACGATCTGGCTTGTCGCCGACCCGATCGCGCCGATCGTCTTCTCGACAGGCGGTGCGGGAGGTGCGGGCGGGGCGCTCGGCGCCGACGGTGGCGCCGGGAGCTTGTCCGCATCCGCGCCGATGTCGGCAACATCGGGCGGATAGGGCAGCGCGGGCGCGTCACCGGGCAATGCCGGCGGCAGATCGCCATCGACGCCTCCAGATGACTTGCTGCCCGGTGTTCCCGGGCCACGCGACCCGGGAACGACCTTGCCTTCCTCGATCGCGCTGACGCGATCGCCGAGCAGTTGCTGGCCATCGAGGACCTTCTTCAGATCGCCGCGCAGCTTCACCTCGAGGCTGTCACCACGTAGCCCCGCACCCATGTTGAGCGAGGATGCCGGATTGGCTTGCTTGACCTCTTCCTTGCTGCCCGAGGCCACATAGAGGCCGATGCCCAGCGCGCCGACCGCTACGCCGACGGCGAGCTGGCGTGCACGCAGCTTCTGCTTCGCGGACAGTCTGGCCCACAGCCCCTGCCAGTCTAACTGCGCTACAGAGTGCCGGTGTACGGCCTCGCCATCCGCCCGGGCGCTCTGCCCGGCGAGATGCGCCTGATAAGGCGACAGCGGCTCGGGGGTCTCGACAGGCCCATTGTCCTGCGCGCCGCTCATTGCCCGGTCCCCCGCCGCACGACAACCAGCCGGGCGCTTTCCCCGGCGCTGAGCCGCACCCGGTCAAGGGTTACGGCGAAAATTCGGGACCCGAGCGCCGGGTCGATCAATGACCGTTCGTCGAGCGTTACGGCTGCTGCGGCGCGGACGCGGTACTCCGAAGCCGAGAGCGCAGCGCCCTCTATGACCACGCGGCGGTTTTCCGTGATCGAAACACCGGGCATCGTCGGCATCGGAAACGTTCCGCCGGCGGGCGCGACCTCGCTGAACGAGGCGGGGATGCGATCGTCCAGCAGCGCCATGGTGATCGAGACCGCGCGGTCTTCGTCGGCGAGCGCGGCCATGAGCTCATTGTTGGCCTGAGCTCGTTGCCGGGCGCCCGGCATCAGCACCACTGTCTGTGCGGGGATCTCCGCCGGTTCCGCATAGAGCGGATAAGTGGCGCCGTTGCAGCTCACGAAGAATTCGGAAGGCTGGGTCACATAGCTGCGCGTGATCTGGCCCGCATCGTCGATCTCGTGGGCAAGGAACTTGATCCAGGCGTCCGCGCCGCCTTTCTCGACGGCGAGGCCCTTTTCAGCGGAGAATTTGATATCCTCGATCTCGCCGCCCTCGCACACGACATGGTTGATGTCGCGATTGGACAGGCGGATCCGGCTCGTCTGGTCGGGCAGCGCTTGCACCGTCTGCGCCGCGGCCGGCATAGCCAGCAGCAAGGCGAAACCCGATATCGCGGTGCACGCGACGGCGCGGGGGGAAGGACAGTTTGCCCGGATTGCCAGGCATGCAGGCATGGATTCCTGCCTCGAAATCGTATCAGCGTGTTTCGGCATCGAACTGCTCCTCGGAAAGACGGGTCAGCCAGAACCGGCCATTCTCGATGGCGTAACCGATGCGCAAAATGCCGCGGAACTTGCGGATGACGCCGCCGATCACGCGCACCTTCTCGACCGGCACGACGATCTCATGGGCTGTCCAGCGGACCGGCTGATCGTTGCGGATGTAGGTGGCGATCGACAGGGTCGGATTGTTCGCCAGTTCGTCGAGTATCGTGTTCAGGCTGTCGCGCATCGCGCCATAGGCGGAGGGGTGGACGAGACCGAGCAGTTCCTGGAACTGGCGGTCCGCCGAATAGGCTGACCACGTCCCCGAGAGCGCGACGATGTTACGCGTCATCGCGACGATATAGGCCTCGGACGGCTTGTTCCCCGAGACATGCAGATCGCCGGTCGCGCCGAACGGCACGATGATGGTTCGGGCATTCTGGTTGGTCGTGTAGATCACTGCGCCCAGGACTGCCGTCACACCGAACATGCCCGCGATGGCGACCTTGAGCAGCCGGTTCTCCTCGAACAGGTTTGCCGAGCCCTGCAGGTAGCGATGGATGCCGAAGCTTGCCGGTTTGCCCAGCAGTACGTCCTCGCCCGGTGGCTTGCGCGTGAAGATGCCCATGACGCCTACTCGAAGAAGCGGGTCTGTGTCGGACCCGGATAATGGGGGAAGGAAACCAGACCCCAGCGCCATGCGAGATGGGCGAGATAGCCTCTGGGCTTGGTCCGCTTCCACGGGATGAAAAGGAGAAGGGCGGCGATGAGCGCCCAGCCGACAAGTCCGCCCACGATCGCGGCCACGAACACGCTCGAGGTCGCGAGAAGGAACTCGTCCGATCCGAACCACAGGATCTGGACCGGCCGATGCAGATATTGCGGAAGGCGTTCGTCCACTTGCCCTTCTCCTCCTGCTTCATGACACCTGGAAAGGTGCCGGTTTCCGGGAGCCGACCATTCGGCTCCCAGCACTTTGCCGGTGCGAGTGCGTCTGGCCGGTCAGCCGGCGCGCAGCCGCACGCGGCGTCTCACACGACCATCCCGAAGGTCTGGAGAATGGAGTCCGCCTTGATCAGGCAGACCGCCGCCACGATCGTCGGGATGCCGATCATGATGTTCGAGAAGAGGCGCGACACGCCGAACAGGAAGGCGGCGACGCCGCCCACGAAGCCCAGCGGTCCCTTCACGCCCTGGTTCACGACGATATCGTAGATATCGTAGCCGAGGTCGCCCTGGGCGGGCGCCGAGAAGGCATGGGCAGGGCCGCCCACCAGGGCCATCACGCCCAAAGGGAGACCGAGATTGGCCACCGCCAGGGCCTTGTTACTCAATGTACGCATCATGGCATTGCTCCGAAAATGGAACCGTCCAACCCAAGCCTGCCGGCATCGAAAATTCGCTGTCGGCCGGGGCGTCGGTGGACGGCTCCCTGAGCCCGCCGCCGCCGGCATCCTGGTTCATCCGCCCGCCTGCGATCAGGCGGAGCCGGATGCCCTCCGAATTGAAATCACTCTGCCCCCTTGAGGGCGAGCACCTGTTTCAGCGCTGCGCTTCGGACGCGGCCTTCGTGAGCGCCGGCTTCGCATGCCGGTCGAGGAACGCTTCAAGCTCCGCCTGCTGAAAGCCAGAGATGAGCTTGCCGTCGGCGATCAGGGTCGGCGTGCCCGACACCCCGACCTTCGCGACCAGTTCCGCGTCGTCCGCGACCTTGTCCCGCCCCGCAGCGCATTGGCGCAGCAGCGGCGGGGTCTGGCCCGAATAGGCTGCCTGGAACGCTGCCTCGCGATCGGGCGAGCACAGGATATGCTCCGCCTTGGCCGCCGCCGTCGGGTGGATGCCGCTTACGAAGAAGATGAGGCGCCTGACCGGCTTGCCTTCCGCCGCCTTCGCCTTCCAGAAGCGATCGAGCGCCTGGCAATAAGGGCAGTCCGGGTCGGTGAACTCGATGACGGTCGGCGCGTCTGCGGGACCGATCGCCAGCGCCTTGGTGGGATCGATGGCCTTGAGGCGCCGGGCCGCGCCCTGTTCCTGGGCCAATGCGGTCAGATTGACGCCATTGCGATCGTAGACCGTGGCGAACAGCAGATGTTCGCTCTGCGGGGCAAAATAGATGATCTTGCCGCCCGCTGTTGCCTGATAGATCGGACCTTCGACCGGCACGGGGCCGAAATCCTCGAAGCGCAGGTTGGTGAAGGTCTGCTGAAGTAACCGTTCAGCGTCCTCCGCGGCCATGGTAAGCGCTCTATCCGCTGTATTGTCCGGATTCTCTTTCGCGAACCCGGTGCCAGGCAGCAGGAAGGCGAGCAATGCCGCCTGGCAAATACCGTTTCCCCATTTGGCCACCCGTCCGGTCGACTTGCCACAACCCGGGTTGGATGGCCAGGAAAACGGGCGCTCAGCCACAACTGGAGGGATCGCCAATGGCGGTTGTCTGTGCGAAACTGACATAAGCCTCCTTCATCCGGTGCACAGCATCCTGTGCGCCGGTTTTGTCATGCGGTTCGGGCTGGGAGCATCGTTTGAGGGCTGTGCTCGCCGTCACCGTGTTGTTCGGATGGATGAAGGATGAAGCGTCAAACCAGGCCACACAATGGGCAGGGTACTGAGATGCCGATTCGGCACCTCAATACCGATTTCGGCACTTCAATGCCGATTTTTCCGCTTTTTCGCGGTCATTGGCCCGTCTCTGTTCATGAGCGCGCTGCCGCGACTACCATGACCAGCCCGCGAATCATGCAGGGAGAACGTGCATGAGGACCTCAAGAACTTACAAGCTTCAGCTATCGGACGAGGGTGTCGATCAATTTCTTGCCTGCCATTGCCGGCTCGCGCGCATGACTCGCGAATTTATCCCTTACGGAACGACGCTCCATGTCGCCATCAGCATTCTCGATCGTTGTGCCCCTTCCGAGATCGCCGCGGAACTCGAATCACCCTTATGTGGATTGCTGGGCGGTCCGTCCTATCGCTTTGTCGGTACTTCATCCCGACTAGCCGACATCGTGGACCGGGTCGGGAGACGCCTCATTGAAAGTGGGGAATGCGGAGCTGGCGTGGCGACATGGCGCCTCTATAATGTCGCTCTCATCATGTTTCTGACGTCTGAGGATCGGGAATTGAAGACAGCTTATAAGATGGCCACGGCATTGGCCAGATAACGGAATATTAAAGGCACCTGTTTCACCTGATGTTTAAGCGCCAGATCAACGCTTTCAATTTGAAAGCGAAAAAATTTGACCATTGGTGCGACTGACAACATCTTGCCTCTCTGGGCTGTGCACGGGAGCTTTGAGCCATTGGCAGGGAGACCTTGTCATGCCGCTTCAGGCTTTGCCCAATGCACATGATCCTTCGGTTCTTGCGACGATCAAACTGATGTCGGGGAGGCGCATAGAAATGATGAGGCGAGTCGGGCGAATTACGCAGGAAGACTTTGCGGCAACCGTCGGGATCGGCACGCGCTGGCTGCGCGAAATCGAAGCCGGCAACCCCAAATCTCGACTCGACGATCATTTCCGCTGTGCGCATGCGCTGGGTCTCTCGACCGGGCACCTCGTCATTCCTCTCCTGTTCATCGAACACGGCCGTGTTTTCCCGCGCGGGCTTCTCGATGGTGATCTCTCGAAACTCGAAACCGTCTGCATTGACGCCATCGCGCAACATAATCTCGACACGCTCTCACGCCAGCTCCTGACGCCCGCCGCAGATGACGATGCCGATGACAAGGCGGAGGAGTGATTGCTCATGTCGCCTGGAACACGTCATGCCGAACAGGTCTACCAGGACCTCAAGCGCGCGTTGCTCTCGGGGCGCTATACGGGGTCTTCAGATCTGTCGGTCACGGACCTTGCGTCCGAATTCGGGATCAGTTCCTCGCCGATCCGCGACACGCTACACCGCATGTACGGCGAACGCCTGCTGGAAGTGGGTCATCATCATGGCTTCCGCGTCATCGGCTGGACGCCGGAAAAATTGCGCAGCTGCTATACATGGCATGGTCAACTCATTCGCCTGGCGCTCAAAGCCGGCGTGCGGGCAGATGCACGGCTTCCCATAGCGCCGGATGGTTGGCTTATCGACTACACGACGCCGGAGGCGATCATCGCGACCACCGAACGCATGTTTATCACGCTGGCGAGCATGTCCCGTTCAGAGGAGATTGTCGCGGCGATTGCCAATGCCGGCGAGCGCCTGCGCGCCGTGCGACTCCGGGAAATCGAGCGCTGGTCGGACTGTGCCGACGAGCTCAACTCTGCCAATATATTGGCAGTTTCAGGGACAGGAAAAGCCCTTTTGCAAATACTTTGGAACTATCATCGGCGGCGGATCAGGGCTGCGTCCATGTTGTGCGAGTCATGGGCAAGGGTTTGATATGGAAAGGATAACTCTCCTTCGACCAGCATCGCGACGCCTTTTCACGGTCAACGCCAACAATGCTTTCAAAATGAAAGCATATATTGCTGAATATATTTGCTGCCACGCTTAGCCTTTGACTCGCCACGAACCATGTGGCGACAGAAGGAGGCAAATATGGAACGCGAACATGAAGCCGCCGACGATGGCGTGATCGAACTGGGTGTTGCCAGCAAGGTGACCAATGGCGGCGGAGCCTTTCTGACCGACAATCCGCAAGGCCGCCAGCAGCCCGGCATCCTCGAGGACTGACAGCAACTGGCCTGGCCCGACCTTTGCAAGGCCGGGCCAAGCTACAGCCGGGTATTAGCGATGCGCAACGTCGTTCTCAAACCCCATGTCGGATATTGCGTTGCCGGGCCGCATCTGATCTTCCTCGATGCCGAGCGTGACCGCTACTGCATGCTGGCGGGCCGCCTTGAGGCGCACGTCAGAGATTGGGCGACGGGCGATATTCCCGAACCGGCTGTGATCGCGGAATTGGTCGCGACGGGCCTGTTCGAGCGCGCACCGAACAGCCGAACGGCCTCCGAATTGAGTTCGGTTCCGCGCTGCACGCGTGCTCTATGCGGTTCACATTCAACAACAGATCGAAGTCCCGGATATTGGCTTCGCTTTCTGTGGGCCTGTTCGTGCCTCGTATTCTTCAATGCCCTCAGGGACCGGCTTTCCCTGAGGATACTGTTGACCTTGTCGGGTGCGCCACGGAAGCAAAACAGGAAGCCACCTGATCCAGAGGCTCTGATTTCTTTCCTCGACTCCTTTAGCGATGCAGCTCTGCTTTTTCCCCGCAAGGACCGCTGTCTTCCGGATGCGCTCGCCCTGCGCGCATTTCTTGCCTGGCAGGCATATCCGTCCAGGATCGTGTTCGGCGTTCAGTCCGAACCCTTCCAGGCGCATTGCTGGGTTCAGTCCGACAACACCGTCCTGGTCCAGGACCTCGAAACCGTCATGGGTTTCAGCCCGATCCTTGCGCTGCCATGAACTGCGATTACTCGATCATCCTGGAGATTGGCGAGACCGCCGATACCGGTGCCGCCGAGAAAGGTGCGGCTCGTATTACGGCGAGCGCTGACCTCAGCGTTTGGCATTTAGCTGACGGCGGCATTGTCGTTGGTGATTGCTTTTCCGAACACGAGGAACGGGACGGGCTGGATACACTCCGCATGGCGGATCCGGTCGAGTTCATGCGAAACTTCGAGCGGCGATATTGGGGAAGACACGTCGTCGTCGCATCTGGTTCCGAGCCTCGCAGGACGGTGATATACCGGGACCCTTCGGGCATGATCCCGTGCTATTATCGCTGTAGCGAGGGACAAGTCGCGATTGGCACGAGCGCCGCCGATATCCTGCAGAAGACGCGGTCTCCTGCCTCGATTGATTGGACCAGCGTGGCCAATGTGTTGCTGATGCCGGATCGCCGCCGCCGGGAAAGCTGTCTGGAAGGGATTAATGAGGTATTGCCAGGAGAGATGGCGATTATCGATGATCATGGCATCCATCATCAACTTCTCTGGAACCCCTCGCATTTCTGCGGAGCGAACATCGAATGCAAATTCGAAGACGCGGTCGAACGTCTCCGGGATACCTTCGTCAATGTGATAAAGACGTGGAGTGCCCGATATCCCCGGGCAGTTATATCGATCTCAGGCGGGTTCGACTCCTCCGCGATCGCGGCGCTGGCTTCGCAGGCGGGGCATATCGGCCTCGCGCATTTCTATACGACGTCTCCGCTCGCAGATGAGCGGAGCTACGCCATGGCGTTAGCGGACCACATCTTTCAACCGATAGCGTGCCACCTGGCATCGGCCGCTGAAGTCGATCTCCGCGCCAATCTTTCCCGTCATCGGCCAAGGCCTTCGGCGCGATCCTTTACCCAAGTGTTCGACCGGATCTGCGCCGCAGAAGCGGATGTCCACGCCGCCGACGCACATTTTAACGGAGGAGGGGGCGACAACATATTCGGCATGCTCCACTCCGCCTATCCGCTGGTGGACGAATTTAAGCAAAACGGATTGACGCCAGCCTTATGGGCAACAGCAAGGAACATTTGCGTTGTAACCGGTACATCGCTCCCGATGGTTTTGCGACAGGCCGTCAGAGCGGCATGGAAACGAGACCTGCTGGTCACCTGGCCGTCAAATGGGGACCTGCTGACGCCATACGCACGCTCATTGCTCGATCAGGAGCCCCATCCGTGGCTTGTCGCGACCGGGGCATGTACGCCGGGCCAAAAGCAGCATGTCAGGAGCGTCACCAGGGCGACGGCCTCGACCGACCACATCAATATCGCAGACGATCGGCCCACGATCTACCCTCTCTTGTCTCGCCCGCTTGTAGAGCTTTGCCTCTCCTTCCCGATCTGGTTCTGGTTCTCGGGTGGCCATGACCGAGCTTTGGCGCGCGCGGCGATGCGGCCGTTTCTTCCCGGAATGGTGACGAACCGAGTCGGAAAAGGCGCTTTTGACGGCTTCCTTCATCAGATATGGACCCGCTCTCGTGGAGAGATCATCGCCGATTTGCAGTGCGGCTGCCTTGCCAGCCACGGCCTCGTTGACCCAAGAGCAATCGCCAGTCTCGAAGATGCATCGAACAATTCGCTCGCCAAGCCAACACGAATCCTCCACCTGCACGAAGTTGAGATGTGGTGCAGAGCATGGGCATGATCCCATGCTCGGAACTCACCGTTTTGCCGAACCCGATAGGTCGAAATGGTGCGCAAGCCATTCGATGTTCCGATTGTAGATCGCCATACGATGCGCCGGGTGGAGCTTCACATGACCTTCGTCGGGATAGACGTAGAGTTCGATCGGCCATCCACGACGTTTGAGCTCGCGATAGGTCGCGAGGCCCATGCGAAATTCACTGGATGCCGCCTGTATCAACATGGGGACGGGTTTCGCCTCGTCAGCATCCGAGAGCGATCCGATACGCCAGAATTCCTTACCCGCCGCATGATTTTGTGGGTATCCCATGCGGACATAGAAATCCTCGTAGCTCTCTCCCGACTGTTGCAGCATGGCCTCGTCTTCACAGCATGTGCTCAGGATAGCGGCTGAGAAAAGCCCTGTATTGGCAAGCGCAAAGGTCGCCGTCACGGCACCGTCGCTCTGCCCCGTGATCGCAACCCGCGCAGGATCGATCACGCCATCACGGTCCAGTTGACCGATGATCGTGGTCAGAGATGAAAGGATGTTCCTCCTGTCGGCGAAATCCTCCATGCTTAGTCGAAGATATTCGTCCTCGCCGACTGGATGATCGACCTCAGGCAACCAAGGCGTGCGATTGAAGCTCAATACGGCGAACCCGTGCGCCGCCAGCGTCTGGATCGGATATTCGTCGCCGGTGCCGCCCCGGAGAAAACCCCGGGATTCATATTGAACGATCACCAACGGCAGGCGGCGATCGCCCTTATACTGCCGCGGCAGCACGAGATCGCCATAGGTCTTGACGCCCGCCGTATTCGCCCATTCGAGCCGGCGGACGATACCTGCCTCGGCGGCTGGATATTCCGGGTTGGGATCGAAGATGACGCGCCTCGATCCATTGCGCACCGAAACAGCGACGAGATGTCGCGGAGAGGCGGACGTCTCCTGAGCGCAGATGATCCCCTCACCACCTTCTCGACAGCCGAAAAGCGCGTCCGTCGTGGCCAACAGCAGGCGAGGGCGGCCACGCCCTGGCCTCCACGCGTAAAACTGGGTCAGACTGCCGTCGACGCCGGCGCGCCTCTGAAAGACGAGCACCTCACGCGGTAGCCACCAGAGATTGGCGATGCCGTTGCAGGCGTCATAGCTGCAGGGTAGCACCTTCGGCCCGGCTCGCACGTGCAACATCGCCGGGGAGAAGAGGCCATCGTCGGATGGTGCGCTCCAGGCCATAGTGTCGCCAAGCCTCGCGAAGGCAGTGCTGCCGGCAGGCCGGTCGGCATCCGGATGCAACGCCCCCTTATCCGCCTCTTGCACTGCTTCCGGCGCCCCGCTCGATGGGTCGATCGCTCGTGCGACAAGCGGAATATCAGCTGGCGGCATGGGGATGTCGCTCGAAAGCGGCCAGAAGCGCCCATCGAACCGAAAGCCGCTCAATCCCTCGGTTGCGATTGCCTTGCGCGCCTCCGTTAAGCCCGGGCGACTTTCATAAAGAAGCCGTGCGCCGTCTATAGACCATGCCAGTCTCTCGATATCGACATTGCTGACCAGTTTTCGGCTGGAGACATGACGAACGAAATCATGAATCCAGATCTCGGATCGGTCCGAAAAGAACTTCGTGTAGGCGAGGAACCGGCCGTCGGGGCTCCATCTTATGGTCACTTGTTTTGGAGTGCCCAAGGGCAGTCCGCTGATCCCGTAGCGGCTGGACGTCGCCGCGACGACATCTCCACCATCGTCTAGCACGGTCGGATTTCCCGTACCGGCGATCGGCACGATTAGCAGCGCGGTGCAGTAAGAGTCGCTGGACGGATCAGCCTGACGCAGTTGAAGGACGACTGTGCGTCCATCGGGGGATAGGACGAAGGGTTCGGAGGGAGCCCCAAGGCCGACGCCACCAAAATCCCGTATCCGTATCAAGTCTTCCGTGCTGATTGGACCTGGGGTTCGCTTTGCAGCCGATGCGGAGAGAGAGCATTGCCTGCTTTCCGCCCAGACGCTTGGCGCAAGCAACAACAAGGTAGCAGCAATACAAATCCGCACGGCATGGCTGGATGCCGTGCGAATCTGAAATGCGGCTTTCAAATAAGCGCGCATGTCCGCGGTCCTTACCAATCCTTTGAGATCGTGAAGCTGATGAAGCGGCCAATTGGCGAGAAGTTGGTCGAATCATAGTTCACATAATAGCTGTAGCCGCCACTTGGGGCCGCATAGGGCGGGCGCTGGTTAAAGACATTCTGCGCGCTAAGCTGCAACGACAAGCCGCCGAGCACGGATGTACCTTTCGGGAACGCGACTCTCGCCGAAAGATCAAAAGTCGTCATCGAGCCGATCGCCACGGACGGTGACGAGCGGGTGTCTTCGAGACCCGCGACATGGTTCAAATAGGCGCCAAGAGTCCATTTCTGGTCAGACCAGATCATGCTTCCGCGCGCTCGTAGACGCGCCGGGTTGAAAATCGTCCCGGCAAGCTGGAGTTCGCCCATATCGGCATTGATCACCTGCCGAGACCAAAGCCATGACGCATTGCCGCTGATCGTCAGCGATGATGTGTCCCTCAAATCCAATTGATACTCGGCGGACAAATCCACGCCATGGATGTTTTGCCGAGCGGCATTGACATAGCGATCGGACAAGATGGCAATTGTCTGGCTGGTGCCGCTGCCGCCGCTGTAGTCATAATATCTCGCCGCAGAGGCGATGAGCTGCTGCACTTGCTCCGCCGTTGGGTCGTAGCTGACAAACCCAGCGTAGATGGGATTGGAGAGGGCACTAAAAAGCTGCGCTCCTGACACCGGCTGGACGATACGGTCTTTGTAGGCAACTTCGAAATAGCTGACCGATGCCCTGAAGTCGCTCAGCCACGACGGGTGAATGTCGAGCGTCGCGGACCAGTTCTCCGCTCGCTCCGGCTTGAGATCGACATTGCCCCCGTAATCGATCAAGACAGTCGAGCCAGCCGGGTAACCGGAAGCGCCCACCCAAGTTGCGGGATATTGATATGTCTGGTGCTGCTGAAACTGTTGGGATAGTATTGGCACTTTGAACGATTGTCCCCAGCTCACCTTGATGTCGATATCTGCGCTTGGCGCGTAGATGAGGCCGAGTTTCGGAACGGCAACCGACGCCGTGCCTGGATAATATTCGTAACGCATCGCCGCGCTGGCTTTGAGCCTATGTGCCCATGGCTGATGATCCTGCGGTTCGACTAAGGGCAGCGCTGCCTCGCCAAAGCCGTAATAGCTTTTAACAGACCCGTGCGTCGATTTTTCCTCATACATATTATAGCGGTAGCCGCCGCCAAGCACGAGTTCGATCGGTCGGACGGTGAAGCCCTTCAGGCTGCCTGAAAGGTAAGATTCTGCTGTCACCAGCCTATTAAAGTAACTTCCAATAGCGTTGTAAGTTAGGTCATCATCCTCAAATTCACGTTCGTCATATTTAGAATTACTCTGTCCGTAGGTTCCGGAGAGATTGAAGTCCCAACCGGACGCGATGCTGACACGAAGTGACGGGGTAATGGAGTAGGATGTGACATCCGGGCGTTGTTCATACTTTAAACCATAATCGGTTAGCTGGTTTATGAAGGATGTGCGCCGGCTATAGGTCCCATCAAGATGGAACTCGACGCTGGCTCCAAGGGCCTGACGTAAGCCGACGACCACGCTGTCCTGATGAGTCTGCGGATAGAGCGAGCTCTCGCTGGGCATTTCGGACGCGTAAGAGCGATCACGGGCGTAAATTCCGCTGTTGGTTTTACGCTCATACGCGGCGGTTAAACTACCGGTTGTCCAGCGCTTCCCCATCGCTGCACTATATTGCTGAAGAAAATCGCCTCCATCAGTGGCGCCGCCGAGAGTCGCCGCCAGCGAGGCGCCGTCATAATCCTGTTTCAGGATGATATTGACCACGCCACCAACCGCATCGGACCCGTAAACAGCGGATGCTCCATCGGCGACGATTTCCATTCGATCCACGGCGGCTAAAGGTATCGCCCCGAGATCGACGGCTTGCACGAAGGATCCATAGGACAAGCGGTGACCGTTGAGCAATGTCAGTGTGGCGTCGCCGCCCAACCCACGAAGATTGGCAGTCGAACTCGAGTCCATGTTTTGATTTGTGACGCCGCTAGCGCCCCAGCCCACGCCTGGGTTCTGACCGCCACCAAAATTTTGCGAGACGGACCGAATTGCTTGGCCCAAGTCCAATTGGCCAGCGAGCACCATCTCGTCAGCGCCAAAGCGAATAGTGGGTGATGCTGTCTCTGCAGTAGCAATACGCGATCCGGTAACAACAATATCATTGTCGTTTCCCACTCTGTCCCGCACGATGAGTGCGCCGTCGATTACGTCTGCAGTCAAGGAAGTTCCGGCGAGTAAACGCTTTGCAGCTTCCTCGATCGTGTAGATTCCCTTGAGGCGCTTTGACTTCTTGCCTCGCAACGGCTCTGCGGGAGCCGAAAACTCGAGGCCACCCTCCCGCGCAACTTGGCGAAGGGCTTCGGTAAGCGATTGGGCCGAGAGATCGAAATCCACAGACTTGTCCGCCTGTGCGGAAGCAGGAGAAGTTGCGATCAACGCACTGACCGCAATGCTTACAAGAAAACCGCTACGAACCGCTCGCATGTCTATCCCCCAAGACCTGATGAAAAGCGCATCGCTGGATGCGTTCAGTGGGTCAGACGGGAGAAACTCCGAAATGAGCGGCGGGGACGCTACTTCTTGAGAATGATCTTGTCGTTACCTTGAAACTCCACGGTCAGACCGAGAGAACGGGCAAGATGTTTGGCCACATTCTGTGGATTGCGGATATGCAGATCAGCGCTCACGCGCATGTTGGCGATCCCGGGCGTATCCGCAACAAGTTGTGCCTGCGAATAGAGGTTCACTTCAGCTAATATCGAACCTACGGTTTCGTCATTATAACTCTTCACGCCGGTCACCCACTGTCCTTCATTCGCCGGCGCAGGTTCGGGAACGGCAGGTATCTCCTGCGCGGCAGGCGGAGAATAGCGCAATCTCTCTCCGGGTTCGAGATATCGTTTCACAACCGGACCATCGCCCCGTTGGGGCTGACAAGGCGGTGTGACGGCGACCTTTCCTTCGAAAAGCACGACATTCACCTTGCATTGGGCGCGCCGTTCCACATCGAATACGGTTCCAAGCGCTGTCGTGGAACCGCCGTCAGCCATTACGGTGAACGGCCGGGAACGGTCGTGCGCCACTTCAAAATGTACTCGCCCATGGTCCAGTTCGAGATTCCGTCGGTCTGATCGCATCCATACCAGCAGGCGGCTGTCGCTATCGAGCGTTACCATGGATCCATCGGCAAGTGTGACCTTGCGAACCTCTCCCCTTTTCGTACTGAGCACGAGCGGGTCGTCCTGCACGCGACCGCCTCCTACCGCGACCTCTCGCTGTCCCTGGGGCTGGCCTGCTTCCTTCTTGAAGCCCAATAGGCTGATGACCAGCAGGCCTATCACCGAGGCGGCCACTGCCAGTTTCCAAAGCCGTTGATCCGAACGTCCAGTCTGGCCGGCCATTTCGTTAGAACGGAGGCTCTTGCCGGCGGGATCGAGACGGATCAAGGCAGCTTCGACCCTGTCGTATGCAGCCCGATGTTCGGGAGACTCAGCGCACCAGCGCATAGCCTGAGCCAGCGATTCGGGATCCTTTTGCCCCTCCAGCACCCAAAGCATCGCCTGATCGTCGATGGAAAGTTCGGGTTCGTGCCCTTCCGTCATCGGTTTTCCATCCGTGTCATCAGATGGCCCAATGTTTTGAGCATGTTCCTCTTCACCGCCCACTCGCTCAACCCCATGCGCTTTCCGATATCTCGAAAACTATAGCCGTCAACGCGGTTGAGGAGGAATATCTCTCGATCAAGTGGCTCAAGATCCAGCAGCAGCTTTTCACAGAAGGCGAGGTCCTCACGCGCAGCCAATGCGCGGTGCTGGTCTGAATCGCCTGGAATTTCCTCAGCATCGGACAAGGGGCTTTTGGATCTGGCGACGCGGGTCGAAGAACGGTCTACCCAATCACGTAGCAGGTTGGTCGCGATACGCCGGAGATAGTGCTGCGGCGAGGTCAGCATTTTTGCGGCGCCGCTCCGAACAAACCGCAGAAAGGTTTCCTGCGCGAGTTCATCGGCTTCGGCGCGCGTGACCGAGTTCCGGTAAAAGTAGCGCACCAGTCGGGGGTTCTCTTCGCGATAGAGGCGGACGATCAGGTCGTCGTCGCTGGCCGCTTGTGCAGCATCGCTACCCGGGCGGACGTCATTGGCCATGGCATATGCTCGCCGCCGGCCAAGCCGACAATCCCGACGTCATATTGCCATCGACCGCCTCGATCACCGCGGCCGCATTGCCCTGATTTTCCGATTGATCTCTTCGCCCCATTCGCCGCACCTATGTCCACTCGGAGCGACGGCCGAAGCCGGATGTTGGAAACCTGTTCACCACAGGCGCATGCGCCTTTACCGTTGCCGGCTGGACATACGCACATGCCACCCGGCCCCAAAAATGTGACCGAGCCATGGTGAAAGGGGTTTCCACGCCCCACTCCCAGATTTCATGGGAGCGTCAGCATTTGTGCATGGGAACTGCGCGGAGGCAAGAGCTAATTGACAGCCGGTGCATCGAACACCACGCGGTTTGATCTGGCTGAAGTTTGAGCGGCAATATCACCAGGCCGCTCGCCCTGCCAACTGTCAATGACAGCATCAGCGGTTGTGGCGCCGGGATAAGCACGGGAGTGCTTCTCGGCTAAGGTCCAAATTTCCTGACCAGTGGATATGGACATGTCGTCGAATATTCGATAAATTGTTCATATTCACTGGACATAAAATAATGTTGAAATATGAGGCTGAAGAACGCGAGCTGCTGGACGGCCTGATCGACGCGATCGGTACCCTACCAGACGGCCATGCCGAAATCGATGGGCGAGAGGTTGCAATCGGGCCGCATGGGCGGGTCGATGCGCTGATCGACGCCAGGATCGGCGCGCACGAGCTCCAGCTCCTTGTTGAAGCCAAACGCGAAGGGTTTCCACGCGATGTTCGCGAAACCGTCTGGCAATTGCGCAACCACCTCGCGCACATGCCGTCGGCAGATCGCGAAATCCTGCCTTTCTTTATCGCGCGCGCCATCTCTCCTGGCGCGCGCAACATTCTGCGTGAAGAGCGGGTTGGTTTCTACGACCTTGGCGGATCACTCTATATTCCCGCCCGCCATGCCTTCGTCTATATCGACCGCCCCGTACCGAAGAAAAATGCCAAGATCTTCGCTTCCCTGTTCCAGGGGCAGAAGGCACGTGTCGTTCAGGCCGTGTTTGATCGCCGATCCAACTGGCTCAGTGTCAAGGAACTGGCAGAATCGACCGAAGTGTCACCGGCTACCGTTTCAGCGACCCTCGGCGAACTGGAGCGGCGTGAATGGGTCGACGTCGAAGGCGCCGGCCCCTCCAAATTGCGGCGTCTGCGCTCAGCCAAGGCGTTGGTCGACGCATGGTCCAGCTACGTCGCCGATCAGAAGCCCCCGAAACTCACGCGCTATTATGTTCCTGGCAGCAACGCGCTTGAACTCGCCCAGCAACTGGACCTGGCATGCCGGGATGCCGACGCGGCCTATGCCGTGACGGCCGAAGCTGCCGCCCAGCTTTATGCGCCTTACCTGTCGAGTATCTCACAGGTGAAGTGCCGGATCGAACCGGGCCGCCGACAGGAGGAGGCGCTGGAACGATTGAATGCGCGCCCGGTCAGCGAAGGCTGGAACCTCGGGCTTCTCGAGACCCGCGCACGAGGCGATGTCACCGTGGCGGAAAGCATCGGGAACGTGCGACTCGCTTCGCCGTTGCAAGTCTATCTCGACTTGCTGCAAGGCTCCGGTCGCTCTCGTGAGATGGCCGCGCACCTACGGTCGGAAAGGCTCGAGGCGTAATGACCAAGCCCCAGACGATCGGCGCCTACGGCACCGCCGTAACAGAGGCATGCGAACGCGTGCTGGTGACCCTGCTGCGCGGTCTTGGTCCATGGAAGGATTCGGTCTTCCTGGTAGGTGGACTGGCGCCTCGATACCTGGTCACCGCGCGTCCGCCCAAGGTGCCGGCTCACGCCGGTACCGGCGATGTCGATGTCGTCGTCGATGTCGGCATCCTCACGAACACCGAGGCCTACAGCACGCTCGAAGAGAATCTCAAGGCAATGAAATTCGAGCGCGCCGAGAATGACAAAGGCGCCAAGCAGTCCTGGCGTTGGCAGACGGAGATCGACGGCGGCGCCAGGATGATTCTCGAATTCCTCGCGGATTCGCCGGAACTGGGTGGAGGGAAGGTCCAGGAACTGCCGACAGAAGGCAATGTCACCGCGATCAACATTCCGCATGCATCGATGGTGTTCGACCTGCATGGACGCATCGAGATCACGGCGGATCTGCTGAATGGCGGCGGCCGGGCCACCGAGATCATCCGCTATGCCGACATCGTCAGCTTCACCTGCCTGAAGGCGTTCGCTTACGACCAGCGCCATGAGCGCAAGGACGCGCATGATCTTGTCTATTGCATCGAACATCATGACGGTGGCCTCGAGGCCGTCCACAACGCATTCCACCAGGCGCTCGAAGGCAAGCATGCCGACGTCATCCGCGAGGCGATCGCTCGTCTCACAGCCCGTTTTCGCGACCCCAATCCCGACGAGAGCTATCTGCGCGATGGGCCCGTTGCCGTTGCCCGGTTCGAGGACGACGAGGTCGATGTCGAGGTCGAAGACGAATTGCGCAACGCCCGGCTTCTCCGCCAAAGGCGCGCTGCGGATGTCATGGCCGCATTTCTCGGTCCCTGGCTGAACTGACGAGCCGCCAGCGTCTGCACGACCCACGCCTCGATGTTTCTCCCGCCTGCTTCGGCGCCGCCTGCTTCGGCGCCGTCTGCGACGCTGTGCCGCCACAACATGTGCCGAGATCCGCGCGGATCCTCAGCGATGTGGTACTGCTACGAGAAGCGCATCAAATAGGCGGTGCCGGGACATTTCACTCCCCGAACTTCCGCTGGCAGTCGACGCAGCTCTAGCGGCGGGCGAACAGTGCATCGAAAAGACGTTCGGCTTCTTCCCGCCCCTCGGGCGTCAGTTCGACGGAGCGCGCCTTACCGACCGGATTGGTGATGAACCCAGACTGATAGAGCCGCTCCATCGCGTCCCAGTCAAAGCCTTTCCAGGCAATCCCCGTGCCGCGCAAATTATTCCACAGCAGCGCGAGCACCGCCTCGTCGATCCGGCCCGTATCGATATTATCGCTCATCCCAAATCGACCTTGTATCTATCCCGCAGGTCCAGTCGCTCTCGATTGCTCAGGGTCAGAAACACTTCAATGCGCACCCCGACGACGGACGGGAATCGTGAGGCTGCTAGCAATTGATATTCTGGTACACAGCCCCCAATGGTACCTCGCTCCCATCAAGGTGATGAAGCTTATCACGCGAACAGCAATTTCGCGAGATCATCCATGACCTTGTCTACCCCTGCTCTTGTCCGCGCCGACAGGCGGATGAAGCTGCGCCGATGATCGTCAGGGTGCGGAATCCGGTCGAGCATTCCGGCCTCGACCATTTCGACCGTCCTGCGAAACCCCGTCGTCAAAGACAGACCCGAAAGACGCGCAAACTGTCTGAATACCTCCTCCATGTCCTTCTGCTCGATCATGTAGAGATCGAGAAACATCATCCATACCGGCCACTGGCGTCGACGAAGTCCCAATTCACTTTCGATGAAACCGGGTTGTTCGACCAGTGCGTTCCATATGCGACGGCGAACCATCGCGGCTCATCCGTCTTCGGCCGGCGAACCGGGCAAATCCGGTAGAATCCGGCCCGCACGATAGTCCGCGATCAGCCGTTCCTGTTCGGGGCGAAGGACATCGATCGCGCCTTTCGCGCCATCACCCATCTCGCCCAGCAACAGCGATGGGCAACGCCCCTCATAGGTTCCCAGGTTCGGGCGATGCGCCTGATATCCGGCGAGCGTCATGAGAGACCGGGGCAGGGACCGCGCAATCTCGGGCGGATAGGCCAGCCATGGCAGTTCATAGGGTTTGAGCCAGCCGAGACTGTAGCTGATGATCATGCCCCGGCGGGAACTGGCCGAATTGTTGGCGCCGCCCGCATGCAAAGTGGACCCAAGAAATATCAACGCATCGCCAGGCTCCATCTCGGCTGCGATCGCATCATCGGCGGGCAAGACGATCTCATCCTGCCGCCGGTGACTGCCCGGCCAGATCAACGTGGCGCCATTCTCCGCCCGGTACGAGGAGAAGGGCCACATCACGTTGATCATATACTCGACGCCGGCAGTGTGTACGGGCCACATGTCCTGATCGCGGTGCGGAGGCTGTGCCACGCCGCCTGGCTCGATCTCGATCGCCTGCGTGAGATTGAGCTGGATCGTGTCGCACCAGGGCTGGAGGAAACGCTCGACGACGGCGACAATCAGCGGGTCGAGCGCAAAGCGGCCCATGTGCCGCGACCGTCTCAGGAGCCCGTGGAAACGCCGGGTGGTCTCGCCATAGAATGGCCCCACCGAATGCGGCGTCGCGACGAAATCCTGTTCGAGATCGCCTGCCAGCCTGTCGACCAGGCTGGACGGTACCGCGTTGCGGATGATGCAATAGCCTTCAGCTTCGAGGCGCTCGCAACAGGATTTCGTATCCGGTACCAGCCGGTCAAGTGCAATGATGGTCATGGGACGTCTCCGTCAGGCAGCGGCGCGGCCGTGAGTGTGGGCGTGGACGATGCGCATCGGCACATAGGTGCCTGCAGTCCGCAGCTTGTCGGGCGTATCGCCGTCGATCTCGATCACGAGAGCGCCGGTGCTCAGGCCCGCAATCTCCCTGGGCAGGCCCAGCGGTCGACAATCCCATCCGAGCGACAGGATCTGGCTCAGCCATCCTGAATCCGCGATGCATGTGAAACGGCGAATGCCCCGAAGCAGCGCGAACTCGACGACCGCTGTCGTGACCGTATTGCGGACCTCCAGTCTGCGCGCCGCACGGTTACGCGGCGAAAGGCAGGCGCGGCTGAGTTCGAAGATATGTTCGCCAGATGGGACAGGCCCATCGCACAGTTCGGGGAAGATATTACCCAGAACGTGCGGGCGAATGCTCGGCAGCAGACGGATCGAGCCGTCATGCTCGCCGCGTTCATTGGTCGCGACAACGTAGATCGCATGCTCATCGTCGAACTGGTCAATTTCATAGGCGCCGTCGATGACCGGCACGTCCCAGCCCAGCATATCGACGAATATCCTTTTGCGGTCGCGATACATGTCGTTCAGCACCGGCGAACCTTCGCCCCATTCCGCGCCTTCGAAAATCTGGATCATGATGATGCTCCCTCGTTGATAGAGCAGGCATCATCGGTGCGATGAACAACGAGCGTCGATAACCGGAACTGGGTATTGCTAGTGCTTGCGGAGCATCTCCGGGAAGCTCGCGAGACCATCGAACAGCACCCGGGCGATCAGATTGCACCGCTGGATGTTGCCGTACGAGCGGAACACGGCCTTGCAATGCTGATGGGCTGTTGCCCCGGAAATTCCAAGGATATCTCCCATTTCGGCGTAGCTCTTGCCTTGCCCCAGCAGCAACACGACTTCGCGTTGTCGGGGAGTGACCTGGGGAGGCGGTTCAACGCTTAGTCCTGCGGCCTTGCGTGCCTGTCGCCGCATGGCCTCGAACGCATGCGAAGCAGCGTAGAATGCGGCAGGAAGAACCTCACGCGAGATATTCCCTGACAAGGGCGCGGCGAAGGTGCAGCTTCCCGAATATTCACCGGGAAGATGGACGGGGATCGTATAGCCGGCCCGGAAATTGCGCAGCGCTCCCCGCTCGAGGATATATCGGTGCCGCTCATTCAGGCGGTTCAATAGATGGGGGTCGGGCCAGATGAAGCCCGTATTTCGACCGTTGCACAAGAAATGGATGGGATCATCCATATAATAACCCTCATGGAAGACTTCGCTGAGCCAATCAGGCGTGTAGTTCGAGACACCGAAGGATGTGGATGGGGGATTGAGCAGATCGACATGATGTCCGATCGCGAAATGCCGGAAGCCCAGGAAATAGGTGAGATGTTCAAGAACGCCCTGGATGTCCTGGCTATCTTGTGCGTCGTAAAATGCCGCAATGATCGACTGATATTCCTGGGAGTGTAGCATGACTGGCCCTTTCGGGAGCGGGCTGCGAAATAGCCTTGTCCGCCGGCCGCCGCTCCAGAGCCGTGGGCCCCGAAATCCTATCAAAAATGCTGCAAAGCAAAAATTTAGTTGTTCCTTCAACAGGGTAACAACCTTCATTTCAAGGACGCAAATCGGCCGTCAGTGGGGAGGGGGAGAGTGAGGCGAGAAGCGGGCTTACGTCCGGATTTCAACAACATATTGAGCTTCGCCATGCCTTCCCGGATCTCCGCCAGAATGGCCCAAACTGTTTCCACAATTATGTCGCGCATGCGAACCAGGCTAATATCCGCAAGGCAGTTGCGCGAAGACGCCCGATGCCTGCAGCGCATCATCCGCTCAGAACAGGAACCTGGTCGACGGATACTCGAACTCTATTTCATCGAGAAATGTCCGGTCGATGATATCGCGACCCGGCTTGGCCTATCTCCTGCAATGGTGCGCCGACATCTGTTGCGCGCGATACACCGCTTTGGAGAGGAACGCGGGTCTTGAACGGTTTCGGCTCGGAAGCTGGCCGGCGTCTCCGGCGCTATCGCGAAATCATGACCAGGCCTGATCCCGGCGACACTGTAGTCCAATGCTCTCTCGAACTACCTTGCCGGTCATTCAGGAATTTGATGGCATGAGCAATTCCCAACCTGATCGGCATCGTCGTGGCGCCCCATATAATGACTCGCTGCGGGTGCAGGCAATCGAAGCAGCGGGCGCAAATCTCGTCAAACGTCTGGGCGGCAGGTGGAGCGGTGGACAGGGACTTTGTCTCTGCCCCGCCCATGACGACTATGACCCGAGCCTCTCCGTCCGCGTCGGCGACTCCGCCCTGCTGTTCAAATGCTTCGCCGGCTGCGACACGATCGCCGTTCTGCGGGCTATCCGCCGCCTTCACCTCGACCTGCCCGAACCAACCCCTTCGATCTCATCGATCAAGCAGAGGTCCTTTCAAACCGGATCGGGGCCGGCGCTGCGCGTCTGGGATGCCTCCAATCCGATGGCCGGCACACTCGCTGAGACCTATCTCGCCAACCGTTTCCTCGTGCCGCCCTGGCGCGACCTTCGCTACAATCCGCGCACGCCCCTGGGGCGGGGAAGGGCTGCCGTCTTTCGACCGGCGCTCATCGCCGCAGTCCGCGAGGGACATCGGCTCGTTGCAATCCATCGAACCTTTCTCGATCCGTTGGCTGGCTTGAAAGCCAGCGATCTGACGGAACCGCGGATGATGCTGGGACGTCCAGGCCGCGGCGCGGTACAGCTGGCCGCTGCGACCACCGTTCTTGGACTTGCCGAAGGCATCGAAACGGCGCTTGCTGCCATGCGTCTTCATCGAATTCCCGTATGGGCGACACTTGGCGCCGAACGCGCTGCGCATGTCCTGCTGCCTAGCCGACTGGAACGCCTCGTTCTGCTCTTCGACCGGGATGCAGCAGGATGGAAAGCGAACCGCCAGATCCGGCTGGCCCACCAGCATACCGGTCTGGAGGTGTTCAGCCCATGGCCCCCTGTTCCTCATAATGACTGGGCGGATGTGCTTGAGGAAATGCCGCGCGCGGCGTGACGACCAAGCCAATGCGCAAACCTGTTCGCAGCCCCGAGCGCAAGGGCGGTTCCATCGCTGACGATTCACAGCGCCGGCCTCCTGTCTCGCGCCGTCCCGGCGCGGCGCCGCAAGAGGGAAGGGAGAGGGAATGGGCGGTTCGATGAGCGAGCCGCACCAATGGAGAAACCCATGTCCCAGACGCCCATTCCCGTACCCGCTGCCAATCTCACCAAGTCACCCGTCAATGTCCGGACCCGCAGCGACGCGGACGCCGACGCGGAACTGGAAGCCAGCATCCTTGCCCATGGTCTCATCCAGAATCTGGTCGGTGTGCCGGTTTCGCGCAAGAAGGGGCACTACCGGATCACCGCCGGCGGCCGCCGCCTCGATGCCGTGCATCGCCTGATCGAAAAGGGAAGCCTGCCGGCCGATCACGCAATCCCGGTTCTGGTTCTCGACAACGCGAAGGATGGCCGCGAAGTCAGCCTCGTTGAAAATTTCGAACGGCTACCGATGGGACCGGGCGAAGAATGCCGCGCCTTCAGGGATATCATCGAGGTCGAAGGCAAGACGGCGGCCGACGTCGCCAAGCGGTTCGGGCTCACCGAACGCTTTGTAATGGGGCGTCTGCGTCTCGCCAACCTTGCCGAGCCGATCTTCGAGGCGCTCGAGAATGGCGAGATCACGCTCGACGTCGCCAAGGCCTATTGCACCACGGCTGACAGCGCGCGCCAGAAGGCGATTTGGGATACGCTCTCGGACAGCTACTGCGGTCATTCCGTCAGTGAAATCCGCCGTCGCATCAAGGATTACAGCTATCGGGGCAATGATCCCCGCGTCCTACTGGTCGGCCGGGATGCTTACGCCGCCGCCGGCGGGCGGATCGAGGACGCCGACCTCTATTCGAACGCGGACGACGAGCGCTGGATCGACACCCATATCGTCGACGAACTCGCCATGGTGAAACTCGCTGCCGAGGCCGACCTGCTGCGCGAGCGCGAAGGCTTTGCCGAGGTCCGTCCCGTCGCCAATACGCGCGTCCCCTATATGGATACCTACGCCCTGACGCCGTTGCCGGTCGAGGCGCCGGCGCTCAGCGAGCAGCAGGAACAGCGCAAGCTCGAGATCGAGGATGAACTCGCCGAACTGGAAGCCGAACTCGAGGATGAAGGCTATGAGCCGGACGAAGAGGACCAGAATCGCTACAGCGTCCTCCAGACCGAACTGTCGGCCATCGTCGAACGCGAGCCGATCGTCGATGCCGAGCAGAAGGCGAGCGCACTGGCCTATCTCGTGATCGGGCCGGATGGTCAGCCGCATATTCACCAGGAACTGTTCGTTGCGCCCGTCGCCACCGACGAAGAGGGTGAAGACGACGAGGAGGCAAACCTCGAGGATGGCGAAACCGACGGCGAAGTCACTGCAGACGAGGCCGGCGAGGACGAAGCGCGAAACAGCAGCCCGGTGATGAGCCAGCGCCTGCGCGAAATGCTGGCGATGATGAAGACCGAACTGCTGGCCGTCCATGTCGCCAGCAATCCCGCGTTCGCGCTGGATCTGGGCACCTTCATCATGGTCGACCGCGAATGCCGCTTTTCGTCCTTCGACATTCCGAGCGATCTGCGCGCTTCGGCCCCCGCCCGACTCCTCCCGGACTTCAAGCCCGAGACGGCCGCTGCGGGGGAATGGACGAAGCTCGATGAGGCGCTCGACCGAAGCTGGGTCAACCACCAGGCCATCGCGGACCGCTACGATGCCTTCTGCGCACTCCCCGATGAAGCGCGCGCAGCCTGGCTCGGCTGGGCGATCGCGCGCACGCTGCAGGCCGTCCCGATCGGTCGCCGCGAAGCAAGCTTCCTCGATCATCTGGGAACGAAGCTCGGCATCGATGTCGCGGCCTGGTGGCGCCCGACCGCGCTCACCTACTTCGACAAGCTGACCAAGCCGGCCATTCTCAGCCTGTTCCAGGAGATCGGTGGACTAGAGCTTCAATCGCGCTACGCCGGTTCAAAGAAGCACGATCTTTCGGCTTCCGCCGAACGGCTTTTTGGAGGCGACGTTATCATCGAACCCGAGATCAAGGAACGGGCGCTTGCATGGCTTCCAGAAGCCATGCGCTTTGGCCAGCTTGAAACCGCTGCTGAACACGACGAGTCGCGCGACGATCACGATAAGTCGCTCGCTGGGATCGTCGATGCCGACAACGATGATCAGATCTCCCAGGCTGCCTGATCGTGACCGGGGGGCTGGGCTACAAGCCTGTCCCCCTGGCTTCGAGGTTAAACTTGGCCTGCCAGATGCCGAAATGGCGCCATTCGGGCACCAACTCCAGCGCGAACAGGCTGAATTTTGTCCCCGCGTCCATGCGAATTTCAGCATGGTTGCGGCGACAATTGGTTCTCGAGGGGAGCGGACATGCGCTGTCTCGGCTACTGCTGCGGCTCTCCTGTTTCCCAATGCAGGAACAGCATGCCCGGCTCCGCCAATGCTTCGCGCAATTCGGCCAACGGAGCTACCAAAGGAAAATGATCGTGCGCGACCGCACAGAATTCGGTCCATTGACCCTCGTCATCGATCTCGATGAACATCCGGTCCTGTCGAAAGCCTATGCCGACGGTTACCCGGCCCGGCTCATCGTCCGGAGAGCGCACAGCGACGATAGTCGATATATTGGCCCATTTCTCGAACCAGCTCGCACTTCGATCGCCGACTTCCACGCCTGCATCGCTGATGGCCTTGATGAGAATGGGGCCATAGTCGCGCATTATGATCCCTCTCATCGCCTCCTGCCAATTTCCCAGGGAGAGTATCTCAATCCTGATGCCGACCGAAATCAAATGCTTCGCGTCGATGGCTCTGATCCCGACGCCGGCACATGAGCGGTCCGGATATTGGGGCGAGGAGTGAGCGGGAGAGCGATCAGTGCCCGGCCGTCGCACCTATTCCCTTGCCGCGTCGGCGCCGCAGCTTCGGCAGGTCACCATCGGCTAGATCGGAATAATTGGCGAGGGTCACCGGAGGGCGGTCGGGAAACTCGGCAACGAGCTTCAGATTGCCCCCCATCGCGGCAACATAGCTTCTGAGCGTCGACAGCAGGAGATCCGTTCGCCTCTCAAGCCGTGAGACATTCTCCTGCTCCATGCCGAGCATCTCCGCCATCCGGTCCTGGGTCAGCTTCCTTGCCTGCCGCAGATCACGCAGCGTCATTTCCTCCGCGATCAATTCGGCGGCACGTGCGTCGATCGTCTCGCGCTGTGCGGGCGTGAATGTGGCACGAAATTCTTCAAGCGTCTTTGTCATGGTCGGCCTCCTTTCCGATCGGCCAGGCTACTCAAATGATCATCGAAGCGCTCGTCGGCCGTGGCGATCAGCGTCTTGTAAAAGCGCTTCTCGTTGACACCCGACTTGTCCCCCGCGACGAGCAGTATGGCGGTCCGTTCCGGATCGAACGCAAACGCCAGCCGCCACACGCCATCGGCTGCTTTGAATCGAAGTTCCTTCATATTGGCGTACTTCGAACCATTGAGCGTATCGCAGTGCGGACGTTTCAGGCTGGGGCCGAATTCCGCCAGCAAAGCCGCAAGCGCCGCGATCTCGGTGCGCACCTGGTCGGCAAACTCCGCCGTTTCGGCAAAGAATCTGTCCTCGAACGCGACGCTCCACATGTCTTCCGATACAACCCACCCAATAATGTTGTCAAGTGCATATGATCTTGATGACATATATGTCCATGCGTTGGTCGGCATTTCGACAAAAATGTTGGTGCTGGGAGACGGTCGGACGAGGATTGATGGAATCCGATCGCGCAAATCGATGCACCCCAACCCAAGGAAGGAGAGCGGGAAGGGAACAGGAGGATTGTCCTGTTGTCCCAAGAGGTGCGCATGAACTTGCCCCAGCTCGCCCTGTCGCAGACCCGAGACAGCGCTGCATGCCTGTCCGACGTCGCCCGGACTGTTTGCCAACGCCTGCGCAACGGCGCTCCCGTCAGTCGCCAGGGCCTCAAGCGATTGATGACCGAGGCTTTCGGCGACGACGATGCCGGCGGCCTATGGTCGATGCGCGACGCCTATGACGCATTGGAAACCGCCCAGGTCCTGCTTCTCGCCGATCCGCAAAACCCGCTCCTGGGCGGCACGCCGACCGATATTTTCGAACGCCTGCGGCAGTTCGAGCGCGGTTTGCCGACCCAGACCTACCGTTCGGAAAAGCAGGTCGATCTCCAGCAGTTCAGCACGCCGATCACCCTGGCCTGGCTCGTGGCCATGGCGGCGCGCTGCGGACCGGACGATATGCTGCTTGAACCCTCGGCCGGCACCGGCATGCTGGCGGTCCACGGCCTGCGGGCGGGCGCGCATCTGCTTCTCAACGAACATGATCCGGCGCGTGCCGACCTCCTGTCCCACAATCTCGGCCAGATTGTCACCCGCCATGATGGCGAACATATCCATGATCTGCTGATCAACGAGCGGCAGCCGACGCTGGCGCTGATCAACCCGCCCTTCAGCCGCAGCAACGGACGAGGGATCGACCGCCATGCCGGCGCGCGCCATCTGCGCGCGGCTCTGGCTTGTCTCGCGCCGGGCGGGCGATGCGTCGCCATCATGCCGACCAGCTTCTCACCCGAGGGCTCGGCAGCGCTTGGCTATAATGCCGTCGCCGAGCTTGTGCCGCCCCACGTCGAACTTACCGTTTCGGGCAGTCCCTATGCCAAACATGGCACGGGGATCGATGTAAGGTTGCTGGTCTTCGACAAGGGATGGACCGGCACGCCCGAGCGCCACTTCGCCAGTAACATCGACGCGGCGCTGCGCCTCGTGCTTGCCATGCCCGATCGACTCGATCCCGTGCCGCCGCCGCCGCTTGCGCCGCCGCCGGCCGCCGCTGCACCCCGTTCACTTATCCCCGCCGCCCCATCGCCCGCCATGCTCTTCGCGCGCATGAACGGCCAAAGGCTTGCGCCACCCTCGCGGATCGCCGCCACGGCAGATGAGGCGCGACCGATCAGCTATGCCGCACACCAGACGCCGCTTGCGCCTGGCGAGACCGTGGGCATTTATTCCGCATGGCGCCTCGCGCGCATCGCCATCGAAAATGCTTCCCGGCATCCCGATGACCTGGTTGAATCCATCGCCATGGCTTCGGTGTCGCTGCCGGTACCGCGCTACCAGCCAATACTCCAGGACCGGGCGACCAGGGCCCTGTCGGAGGCGCAACTTGAAACCATCATCTATGCGGGCGGAGCGCATGAGCGCGATCTGACCGGTCGTTTCTCGGCCAATCTGGCGGGCGATCGACTGATCGAGGACAGCGATGGCCAACTCTATCGCACCGGCTTCTTCATCGCCGATGGCACCGGGGTCGGCAAGGGCCGCGAGGCGGCCGGTATCATTCTCGACCAGTGGAACCGCGGCAATCGCCGCGCGATCTGGATTTCCATGGCGGCCCTCATCGAGGACGCACGGCGCGACTGGACCGCATTGGGCGGTCTCGCCATCGATATCCAGCCGATCGCCAATTTCCCTTTAGGCAAGCCGATCGCGATGGAAAGCGGGATCGTCTTCCTGACCTATGCCGCCCTGCGCTCCGCACGCCATGACGCCGCATCGCGCCTGCAGCAATTGCTGGACTGGACCGGCGAGGACTTTGGCGGCGTGATCGTCTTCGACGAATCCCATGCCATGGCCCATGCCGGCGGAACGGAGACGGATTTCGGGAAGGCGCATGGGTCGGAACAGGGTCTGGCGGGCGTTCGGTTGCAAAATGCCCTGCCACGAGCCCGCATTCTCTACATGTCCGCCACCGGCGCGGCCAGGCCCGAGAACCTCTCCTATGCCGTTCGCCTTGGCCTGTGGGGCCCCGGCACGGCCTTTCCCACGCGCGACATGTTCATGAAGGCGATGGAGGAGGGGGGCATTGCGGCGCTTGAGGTCGTTTGCCGGGATCTCAAGGCAATGGGCCTCTATACCGCCCGGGCCCTGAGCTTCGCAGGCGTCGAATATGAACCGCTCGAACATGTGCTGACACCCGAACAGGTCGCGATCTACGACGCCTATGCGGACAGCTGGGCGATCATCCACCGCGGACTTCGCGATGTACTGGCCGAGATCGGTATCGTCGACCGGATATCGGGCAAGACGCAGAACGCGCGGGCGCGCGGATCGGCGCTAAGCGCCTTCGAATCGGCCAAGCTGAGATTCTTTTCCAGCCTTCTTGTGAGCCTGAAAATTCCCTCGCTCATCAAGGCAATCGAACAGGAACTGGCGTCGGACAATGCCGTGCTGGTGCAACTCGCAAGCACGGGCGAGGCCATCATGGATCGCCGGCTCTCCGAACTCTCCCCGCAAGAACGGGCAATGATGGATGTCCAGGTTTCGCCCAAAGAGACTCTTATCGACTATTTGAAGAATGCCTTTCCCATCCGCCAGATGCGGGTCTTTCGTGCGGACGATGGCGCCGTGCGTGCCGAACCGATGACCGATGCGGAGGGTAATCCGGTGCTGTGCAGGCAGGCGATCGCTGCTCGCGACGCAATGATCGAGGATCTGTGCGCGCTCCCCGCGATTCCCACCGCGCTGGACGCCCTGATCGCGCATTTTGGAACCGACCGCGTCGCCGAGATCACCGGACGCTCGCGGCGCATCGTGACCGACGTCACCGGAAAGCAGAAGATCGAGAGGCGGGGCGCCCGCGCCAACGTCCTCGAAGTCCAGGCATTCCAGAATGGAAACAAGCCGATCGCCGCCTTTTCGCTTGCGGGCAGCACCGGCCGGTCCATGCATTCCGATCGGAACTGCCCGACCGCTCACCGCCGGCGCGCGCATTTTCTTCTCGAGCTGGGCTTCCGCATCCTCTCGGCCGTACAGGGCTTCGGGCGCAGTCATCGCACCAATCAGATGACGGCGCCTGTCTATCGCCCGCTGACCACGGATTGCCGCGGCGAGCGCCGCTTCCTCAGCACCATCATCCGCGGTCTCGAAGCATTGGGCGCCTTGACGAGGGGGCAGCGCCAGACCGGATCGCAGAATCTCTTCGACCCGTCCGACAATCTGGAGTCGGGCTATGCGCGCGACGCGCTCACGCAATGGTTCCATCTCCTCTATGAGGGCAAGCTGCGCAGTGTTACCCTCGAGGCCTTTCAGGAGATGACGGGACTTGAACTGTGCGGCGAGGGCGGGGAACTGCTGGAACGCCTGCCTCCCATCCATCGCTGGCTCAACCGCATCCTGGCGCTGCGGATCGCCACCCAGAATAGTATATTCGAGGAGTTTCTGGGGCTGGTCGAGGATCGCGTCGAAGCGGCGCGCACGGCGGGCACGCTGGATCTGGGTATCGAGACCATCCGCGCTGACCGCATGGACCTGCTGTCCGATCAACTCTTGCGCACTGATCCCGTGACCGGCGCCGAAACGCGGCTATTGCGCCTGGAACTGCACCGCCGGCCGCCGATCACCAGCTGGCCCATGCTTCAGCTCGAATGCAAGGATGCGGACGATATCGCCTGGCTTCGCAATGCCCGCTCCGGTCGCGTGGCGCTGCGCGTGCCGACATGGCCGGGCCAGGACGAAGAGGGCAACTGGATCGAGCGATGCTATCTTATTCGTCCCACCGGCCAGTCCCGCATGGAGGTAGCAGCTCTGGCGGCCAGCTACTGGAGCGAGATCGACCGCGACACATTCCAGCTCCTCTGGGAGCAGGAGGCCGCCGAAGCCGGCAGGAATCTTCTGGTCGAGAGGATTACCCTCGCGACCGGTCTCCTGTTGCCCGTCTGGAACAAGCTGCCCGAGGATGATGTGCGCGTGTGGCGGATCGACGATGGCGCCGGCACGTCGATCCTGGGACGTATCATCCATCCGGCCGCCATCGAACGGATCGAAAGGGAATTCGGACTCGATGGCGGCATTGCCCTTGGTCCTGAAGAAATCATCGCCGGCGCGCGTGCGGGCAGCGGCGTTCCGATCCCCGGACTTGGGCCCGCAAGGCTTGTGCGCGTTCATGTCAACGACAGTCCCCGTTTCGAGATCCGCGACTATCGCCCGGAAGACCGCAACTGGCTGAAGGCAAGCGGCGCCTTCAGCGAGGTGGTGCAATTCAAGACAAGATTGTTCCTGTCGCCGGAACGCGCACAAGATATACTTGCCAGGATCATCGCCGAGCGCCGCTGATCCCGGCTTCTCCCGGTCTGCGAAGCGGCAGTAGGCGAAGTGCGGCCTGTTTCCTCGCCGCTTCGCGAAAAGATCATCATTCCGCCGGTGCCGGTGCCGGCGCCGGCGCCTTCGACGCAGCGCCATCCTGTTTGACTACTGCAACACGACGCCGGGGCGCTTTCGGCTTCGTGGATGGAGCGGCCTCCACGGCTGCGGCTTTCGCGACGGCCTTCTTCCTGGCTACCGGTTTTGCAGCTTCCGCCGCTGCCGGTGCGGTCGGAGCTTCCTCCACAGGGGCTGGCGGCGGGGACTTCGTCTTCGCCGGCGCCTTCTTCAACGTAGCCTTCTTCACCGACGGCTTCTTCGCGGGAGATTTCTTTACGGCGTCTTTCCTGGCCACAGGCTTTGCCTTCGCAGTGGCCGCTTCGACCTGCACGGGCGCGGCTGCCGGCTCCGGCGTCGGTTCGGGTGCAGCGGTCCCGGCCTCACCGCCCAGCTCGACAGGAGCAGTCCGGGCACGGACGCGCCGGGATTTTTTCTCAGGGACAGGCGCCGCTTCGGTCGCCGACTTAGCGCCAACACGCCTTCCAAGACCGATCTGTGCAGCGACGGCGCGTCGATGCTCCGAATAGGCCGGCGCGATCATCGGATAATCCTTGGGAAGATTATAGCGTTCGCGATATTCCGCCGGGGTCAGTCCGTTTGTCGCCAGGTGCCGCTTCAGCGTCTTGTACGGCTTGCCGTCGAGCATGCTGATGATGTGCTCACGCGAACCCAGGCTTTTGCGGATCGACACAGCCGGAACATATTCGGGCGCCGCTGGTGTCTCAACCGTGGCTTTCCGTTCCAGGGCGTCACGGGTCGCTTCGATGATCCCGGCAATATCGCCCGCCGGCACCTGATTGTTCGCGAAATAGGCGCTCAATAACTGCACCGTCATGGCGGTGAAATCGGGCTGCTCGGTGTCGGCCACGGTAAACTCCCTGAACTGGAAGGCCATGAATGGCGGTGATTGTGGAGAACAAATTGGGGCAGACAGCTAAACGGGAATGCGCCGCTCATGCAAGCGCCCTGTGCATCGCGCTCGCATGGGTCCGAAAACGGGAAGGGGAGGAAGAGGGAAAGATCAGGACCGATTGAAGGTCTTGTTTCCAGGAAAGGCGAACCATGGCCGACCGCGTATCCGCCCACATCATGATCGGGGGCATGCTTGCCCGCTCCGGATATCCCGGGTTCATCCAGGCTATCGAGAAGGATAATCCCGCTATCGATTGGGATGGCACGCCGTTCAATCCCGCAGATTTACCCATCGATACGCCCCTTGCACTGATGGATCATGACGTCGCCAATGGTCGTTTCGAAGAGATCGAAGCTGTCTGTCGCCGCCATCGTCTTCACTATGTTCGCTGGTCCGGTGGCTATCCCGGCAGCTTTCCGTCTGTTCGGGTTCTCTACCTGGGCCATGGCGAACCAAAACAGGTTCTGACAACCGAAGAGGACGAACAAGTCTTCCCCATCGAGCGCATCAGGGAACTGGGAAGCATCGGGGCGATCGAAGCGGACTATCGGCTTGCTCGCATGAACCCGCCCCCGCTGGTCCTGATCGACGACGATGCGGGCGATCCCGCTGTTTCGGAGACAGTCCTTGGCTGATCATCATGTCCAGGGATCCTTCGCTTTTACCTGCACGGCGGCCGAAAGCGCGCTGATCGAGGAGGCATGGCAGCATGCTGCCGACCTGCTGGGGGACTTCGCGCCCGGTGAACCGAGCGCAGCGTTTCTGGCCGCCTTCATGCCGACGGACCTCGCCAATCCGTTCAACGGCCTGCTCGCGATCTTCGATGATCCCGCCTTTCCCGATTTCGGCGCCGAAATCGACATCGAGGGCGGCGCAGACTGTGTCGTCTCGATCTATGGAACCACGGACTTCCAGCTAGGTCCGATCGCCGAACTGATCCGCCATTGCTGCCAGGAGAGTTTGAAGGCCAGACCGATGGGTTTCGACTGGAGCTATAGCTGCTCCCGTCCCCGTCGCGACAGCTTCGGGGGAGGATGGTGCGCGATATTCGCCGACCATGTCGAGTTCGAGACCACGCAGGAGCAACTGGCGCGACGACTGGCCAATTCCGTTACCCCGCCAATGCCGGACACGCCCGATCCATGGATCGACGACCCCGACCACCCGTCCGTCGACTGGGCAGCCGAGGTTCTGAATGGAGACACGCGTCTTGGCTATCTCGACTGGGCGCTCGCTCGCGCTGACGCAGGCGATAACGGCCACGCCCTGACTGTACCGCCGCCGGCCTGACCGGCCCACCCAGCAAATTTTCTCGAAGCACAAGGACATGATCATGACCGACGCCATCGCGCCGGGCGCACCCGCGCGCCTGTATAGCCAGACCGAACATGATGAACGCGGGAACTTCCACTATGAAGGGGACCTTTATCGTGCCGGCGAAGCGCTGCCGTCACTTGCCTCGCGGATCGAACGCCATCTGGCCGGGCATTTCGCCACAACCACCTTCGCGATCCGTACCGAGAAATTTGCCGGGGGGCGCAAGGTCATCGCGGAGATCCTCGATACCCCGAACGACCTGACTGGCCGCGACGCGCAGAACGCCTTCATCGTCGAGATACGCGATCAGATGGAACGGTTCGGATTCACGAGGACGAATCCGCTGCAAGATTTCTGGTCATGCAGTTTCTATTGCGACGTGCGCATAGGCCAGGCCTATTGGGCGGCGTTGGCAAAGCGCGAGGGTAACCGCAATCCGGTCGATACGGTGATATCGTTGGCGGCGTTCAAGAAGCGGATCAAGGCCGGGGACAAGTTGAAACTGATCGACGCGCCGGCCGGTCATCGCCTGCTTGGCACGACCCGCGAGATCACGAAGGTGCGCTCGGGCGACCTGATCCTCGAAGGACGCTCCTATCTTAGCTTTCCGCGGGCATCGGCCTTTGCCTGTGACGGCCGTCTGATCCGGATCGCCATCGGCTCGGAATATGGTCCGGATGATCATTTGCTGTACGAGTGGATTCGCCCACAGGCCGCCTGAGCAGGGCCCTATCATCCGCGCCTGCGCCTCGTACTCCGCGCGAAATCCCGGGCGCTCGCACAAAGCGCCTCGCAGAAGAACCCGCTGCAGTGGGGCTATCCGCCCACGCGGGCCCGAACCTGCCTCATCTCCGACCCGGAGGCTCCGATGCATGAGCCCTATCTCAAGGTGATGGCGGCGCTGCTGCGCCGCAGCCAGCCGCGCCACGATCTCTACACCGTTTACGGTCACTGCATGGAGGCGATGGCGCTCGCCATGGCCAACAGCGTCGATCTGCGTCAGCGCGAGCCACGCGAAGCGCGCTATCTCGACATTGTCGGCAGCTACCGGCCAGATGTGCTCGATCTGTTTCCGCGAGTTCTCGCCGAACTGGTGCGGGCTCTCGAAGCCGGCCCTGGCGATGTTCTGGGCGCCCTGTTTCACGACCTCGAGCTTCACAACAAGGCGCGAGGGCAATTCTTCACGCCCCATACGCTCAGTCGTTTCATGGCCGAGGTGACTATCGGAAATCCGGAAAGCGTAAAGGCCATCATCGGCGATCATGGCTTCGTGACCGCCATGGAGCCGGCATGCGGCGCTGGGTCGATGGTTATTGCGCTCGCCGAAGCCATGCATGATCTCGGCATAAACTATCAGCGCCATCTTCACGTCACCGCGATCGATATCGACCCGCGCGCGATCCACATGGCCTATGTCCAGCTCTCGCTGCTGCATGTGCCGGCGCATCTCATGGTCGGAAACTCCCTTTCGGGCGAGACAGCCGAGCATTGGTACACGCCGGCCCATATTCTGGGTGGATGGAACGCCCGGCTCGCCTGTCGACGACGCCATGAGCCCACTGGCGAAACGCGTCTGTATGCTGTCGAAGCGCCACCCGCCCCAGTCTCGATGCGCCAGCCGGTTCCACCGTCGCGCGAACCGCGCGCCTCGACGCCGGCCATGCCGCAACAGCTGACCCTTTTCTGATCATCCAGGATTCCGCATTACAGGAGACCGGCTTGTTCCATCATGTCCATATCACCGCGCTCAGCCGGACGCCGGCGGGGATGACAGTCATAACGCTGGCCATCTGTGGACCGCGCGGCGGCACGCGCGCCGTCGAGGATATTTCGCTCGAAGAAGCCGAGAAAATGGCGGCGCGGCTTCAGACTGCGATCAGCGCCGCGCGCGCCGGGCTCGGCACGGATCCGGCCGACGCCTTCGTCCAGGATGTCATCGCGCAGCTCGGCGACCCCGCTCTTGCTCTCGATCCCTCTTTCCGAAAATGGTGCGGCGCAAATCATGGCCTGCTCAGCGCTCGGCAAGCCGCGGAGCGCTGGTGCCGCTGGCGCGTCGCCTGAGCCCCATGGCGATCGAGAGCATCATAGGCCTGCCGCATCTGCGCGAGGGGCCGATATTGAACCGCCAGCATCGGGAGCCCCTTCGATTAAACATATACGCCTATGTGCAGAAGCGGGGAAACCTTGCCGGGGTGCTGTCTTCCAACCTCACTCTTGCAACCCATGCCAGAGAGCCGAGTAAGGCGCGCATCGCCGCATCAATTCTGCATGCGATCCGTTTCCGACCAGTTTCCCGCCTTGCATGAAGAGAACCTGGTCGGCGCCCTTTGCTGTCGCCAGGCGATGGGTGATCATGATGAGCGTCGTCGCGCCATGGGTCCTGCGCCGCAGCCTTGCGATCACATCTGCCTCGCTGCGCGGATCGAGCGCGGACGTGCTTTCATCCAGTATCAGGACCGGCACGTCGACCCCCGCCAACCGGGCAAGCTCCAGCTTCTGGATCTGGCCTCCCGACAGGCGCTCGCCCTGTTCTCCCAATTCCATATCGAAGTCGATCGATCTGCCAGGCTCGTGGAAGCGCCAGACATGAAGCAGTTCCTCGACGTCGCTGATCGGCTGGTTCGCCGGGGGATAGAGGATGTTCTCCCGCAGCGACCGGTTGAACAAGCCGATGAACTGCGGCGCATACAGTATATAGCGGTGACGCTCTCCCCAGGGGATGGTCGCCAGATCGACCCCTGCAATCTCGACTTTTCCCGAAGCAGGTGCGAGCACGCCGGCCAGAATTTGTGCAAGCGTGGATTTGCCCGAACCATTTGGGCCAACAATCGCGACGAAGCGCCCTGATGCGATGTGCAGCGAAATCCCGGTGAGAGCGGGCAGGCCATCACCATAGCTGAAGCTGAGGTTTTCGGCGGCGAGATCGGTGTCGGCAAAGCGGTCGGGCTGCCAGAGACCCCGCTCGCCATCGATATTCGTCAATGCCAGCACGTCGCGGATGTTGGCGATCGCGACGCCGGCCTGCGCCAGGATATAGCCCAGCGCGCTCAGCGGAACCGTCAGTCGAAAGGCGTAGGTTTGCAGCAGCACGAATTCGCCTGCCGTCATTCGGCCTTTGCCTACGTCGAGACCGGCCAGCATCAGCAGCGCCACAAGCCCGGCGCCGACAATGCAGAATTGCAGCGATGCCATGACGGTCAGCGAACGGTACATGCCCGCAGTGGCGCGCTGCCTGGCGCTCAATGTCCTGCCCACATAGAGGAGTTCGCGATCGAGGGCGCCGTTGAGGATAACGCGGCGGGCATTGCGGACGATGTCGCCGATCGTGCGGGACACATGCGATGCAGCCGCATTGGTCGCATCGGCATGCACACGGTGGCGTGCCGCACCCATCCAGGTCGCCCCGAGAAATCCCAGAAGCGTAAGCCCAAGGATCAGGACATAACGCGGTTCGATCAGGCTGGCGATCACCGCGAGACTGGCGACAGCCTGCAGAAACACGGGCCCCAGCCGCCAGATCAATCCTTCCATGACCAGCGTCAGGCTATAGGGCAATCGCTCCAGCATGCCGGGAACGCGTCCGCTCCGGCTGTCGCGCGCCGCGGTGATTTGAGGCAGGGCGGCGGCAAGCGCATCGGTGGCGAGTTGTCGGCCCAGTGCATCGACCATCTTGGCAGTGCAGGAGAGCCTGGCCGTTTCCAGAATGGAGCCGCCCGCCCAGCATCCCACGAACAGCAGGATGTACAACAATGTTTGCACGGGCGATCCCACTGGTCCGGCCAGCGTGTCGATCAGCAGCTTGAGCGCATAGGGCCCGGCAACACCCATAGCGATCACAAGGGCTTCCAGGGCAAAAGCCTCTATCAGGCTCCGCCTGGCGCCAAGGTCCGCCGACAGCATCAGCCGGATCAGCCGCACCAATATACCGAACGTCGTCACTGTATGGACCTCCTGGCGATCGATGGATGAGCCAGAAGGAGGATTTGGAACGCGGCCTCTATCCTAGCGTCAAATCAGGGCGTTGCGAAGCCAGGATCGCGAGACGCACGAAAGGGAAGGGAGGGGCGGGAATGTGACGGGAGACGTGGATCGTCCCGTCGTCCCTCACTCTCAAGGAGATGGTTCCCATGGCGACCCTTGCCCGCATGAACGAAGCGCCCCCCATATCCGCCCCCTATCGCATCGATGTCTCGCGCGGCCGAATGAACAGCCGCGTGTCGTCGGAATGGTTTTCACGCCCCGACGACGAGAAATATCTCTCGCTGACCAGCCTCTATGATGCTGTTCGGGGCCGCGCGGACCGGGCGACCACGCGCATCGTCGAAAGCCGCGCGATCCGGGTCGAGGCGAAAAGCGACAATCCCGAACGCCTGATGCTGATGGCGCCCGGCGACGATCGCCCCCTGGCGCCGACCAACTGGTCCTTCGGCCAGGTGGCGAGCCTTGTTGGGGCGCCGGCTTCCTATCTGCGCCAGCTTCCGGCCGCCCTTGCGGGCATCAACCTGCAGCATGGGCTCATGACCCACCGTGGGGAGCAGGTCAAACTGCTGCAGACGGACAACGGCAGAGCCGAACTGCGGGCTGCTACCGGTTCCGAATATGGTCGTATTTTCGACTGGGAACTTGTCGAGGCGGTGATGGCCTTTGCCGGTGATGGCGTCGGCGACACGCGATGGAAGGTCCCAGGCACAATCCGATGGGGTAGTATGACCTACAACCCCTATGTGGATATCACCAAGGAGACGACGACACTTTACGCCTCGGACAGAGATATTTTCCTGTTCCTCGTCGATGATACCCATCCGATCGAGGCAGGAAAGCTTCCCAATGGTGATCCGGACCTGTATTTCCGCGGCTTCTATGCCTGGAACAGCGAGGTCGGCTCGAAAACCCTCGGCATCGCGACCTTCTACTTGAGGGGCGTGTGCGCCAACCGATGCCTTTGGGGTGTCGAGAATTTCGAGGAGGTCAACATCCGCCACTCGAAATTCGCCGCCGCCCGGTTTGCCCATCAGGCGGCGCCAGCGCTCGAGCATTTTGCGAACTCTTCGCCGTCGCATTTCATCTCCGGCATCAAGGCGGCGCGCGAACGGATCGTCGCGCGCAAGGAGGAAGATCGCGAGCCTTTCCTGCGCAGGCGCGGCTTCTCGAAGGCGGAAACCACAAAGATCATCCAGACCGTGCTTGCCGAGGAAGGCCGGCCGCCTGAATCCATCTATGATTTCGTGCAGGGCATAACCGCGCTCGCCCGGACAAAGCCCCATCAGGACAGCCGCCTCGAACTGGAAACCAAGGCCCGAAAGCTCCTCGAACAGGCGCTCTGACGTCCAGCCTTCGTCCGCTTCTTCCCTTTCCAGTCCGGCATCCTGGTCCCGCGCCAGGATGCCCTTTCCCATGAAAGGATGCCCTCATGCGTCCCCACAAATCCGCCCCTCTCCAGGAGTTCACCGTCGACGTCGCCTTTTTCAGTGGGTCGGACCCTTTCGCCACCGAGACATATCGAATCCCGGCCGCGACATGGTTCAGCGCGCAGCAGCAGGCGCTGCATATGTCGGTGAACAGCGTCTACGACAATGCGCGCATTCCCGATCTGCGTCGCACCGCCACCGTCAGGCCAGCCTGACACGGGTCTGCGATCACGCCGGCCACTGCGCTGCAGCATGTGTCGCAGTGGCCGGTGCCGACCAAGGAAATCATCATGCAGGAACCCGACGATCGCATGTGGCGTGCGCTGCTCGATTTCCGCGCGCGCCATGGCAGGCGCTGGAAGGACGCGCTCAATCTCAAATGGATGAACGGCGATGACGAGCGGGAGCCAGATAGCGCATCGCTTCGTACGATCCGCAACCAGTTCGGGCCATCCTGGCTATGGGACCTGCCGAAGCTCCGCCTCGACAACGCAGGGCGCCGCCTTGCCAATCTGGAAAAGCTTCCAGACATGTGCGCCTGCCCACATCCCGAAACCGGCGAGACCATCGTCATCAAGCGCGGCGAGACCGGATATTGGCCAATGCCCTCGCTCATCGCCGTCGATGCGTTCAATGCCAGTTTCAACGCGGCGCCTGCCGCGATCGCAGCCATGCAGGCCGGCGCGATGTTCGGATGGCATGTCCAGGCAGCCGATCCCGATCACTATGACGCGACCGGCTGCAAACGTCATGACTGAAGCCCCGACAGTCTTCGATCCCGCCGATAAGAAGTGCTGGATCACGCGCGGCCGCCCTGAGCATCATGCAGAGCAGCTGGCTCGCGCATGGGCTGACTTCCCGGATCTCCCGATTGAGGCGCCAGCGCGGGACCGGATGGCCCGCATTCGTGAACGGGTCGCGGCGCTACGTCCTCTCAACGACGCCATCCAGGAGGAACGCGAACGCGAGAGGAAACGCAGGAATTTCGCCTTCATCGAGCGCCGTGCGGCCGCCGGCGCCGCCGACACGCGCGATCATGTCATCCTGCAGGCCCGGACCCGCCATGGATATGACTGGGACGAGGCCGTTCAATGTGCCGATGGCACTGTCGCGGCACTTTCAGGCTGGGAACCGCGCCGATCCTGCCGTACCCCGGGTGGCACGAACGCTGATCCTCTCGAGCGTGCCTACGCCCAGGGCTTTCGCGACGCGGGAGGCTGTTTCGACGACCCGTTCGATGCGGCAAGGCGTGCCTATGCCGCTGCGGCCGCGATGCCATGTGAAGCACGAAGCGCCCCTGGCCAGCCGGTGTCCCGGCCGCCTCCGAGCCGTTGGCCTCTTCCCACCGACGCGCCGCGCCCCACGCGATGGTCGAGGCGCCTGCTGATCGTAGGCGAGGCCACCGCGGCGGACCCTGGCCTCGACCTTCCCGCGATGCTCCAGTCCCGCCCAGGTCACCAGGCGATGACAGCCATTCTGGCCCTTCCCGGACAGGGTTTTCGCCTATGGAATAGTGTCTGCAACGCCGGAACGGCGCGTGCGCTCAGCCCATTGCCTGTCCTGCTCGCCGATATCGATCCTGATGATCTTCTGGTTGTTGCGCATGGCGCGGATCTCGACTGGATCGACCGCCACGCCGACCTGCTTCCGCTATGCCGTACCATGGAGAGAACGCGAAACTCCGTGATCCAGCAGCGCGGTCAGCTGCGCATGTGGCTCGATCGTGGGTTGGATGCCGGCGAGACCATGGCCGGCGGCCATATCTGCTGGACGAAGATCGCCCGGGGTCTCTCCGGTCGTCTTGGCGAATTCACGGCCCGCTATGCCGGTCCCGCCCGGCCGCGCGGCCACCACATCGTCGTCGAGCTCAATGAGGGCACATCCGCAACGGGCTTCATGACCCCGCAGGGCGAACCGCTCAAGCCTGAAACGATCATCTCCAACAAGGCGCATTTACGCAAACATATGGCGGCAATGCTGCGCCGCTTCGCATCAGCGGTTCCGCACTACTGACCTGTCCCGAATGAAGCGACGCCGGCTCGCATCGCGAAACTGGAAACCCATCATGACCATCCCCACGACCAGCATGGCCATCATTCAATCCAACATCGACAGGGCGGGCCAGCATATTTTCGCAATCTTCCCCGACGCCGACACGGCGGGCTTCGCCTACACGATTGGCAACGCCCGCCTTGGCCTGCCCGAACTTCTGATCATCGGCAATTTCGCGCCGATCCTGATGGCATCGGTTCTCAACGAAGTCGGTCGACGCATGCGCCAGACGGAGCAGGTGCCTGACAGGGATATCGATATCGGCGGGGCCTTCCCGATCCGGCCTCGCCTTGCCGGCGCGGCGGCGCGCAGCGCCTTCACCATCCAGGTCGAGCGCGTTCTTGGCCATGAGGAATATGCCGTCGTCCAGCTCCTGCTGCCCGATCCGATGGGCCTGTATTCGGGCGAGGCAGGATGCGATCCTCGTTACGACGTTCCCCGCCCATAATGTCCTGCCCTTGAGGAACGCGGCCATGCGCCCAAACGCGAAAGGCCCAGATATGGAGCCAGCCCAGCAAAACCGGTTGCCCCTGATCGTCAGGCAAGCCGGATATCCCGATATCATGGTGGAAACGCTCGCAGATGCATCGCGCCGCTATTGCGAACGCCGCGACCAGACCGGCCTTGGCGCCAGCACCTTCCCGGAAGCCACACTCATCCGCGAGGGCATCGTCGTCGGCCGCATCAGCTACAATGGCCGTATCTGACATCCCGTCCCTTGGCGACCGGGCGACAAACCAATGTACGACAACGCCGCCTCTCATGGCGACGGCGCCGAGGGCTTGTAACCGCTTCAGCAGATTCCGGCTCATTTTTACAGAACCTCCAGATCACCTTCACGACCGGGCCGAGGAGAGAAGGGGGAGGGGTCGTGCGTGAAACCGCGAGCAGCATTGCGCACGCATATGAAGGAAATGCCCGATGGATATGATCACCTGCAGAACCCGCATCAGCGGGCAGGCTCCGCTGTACAGCTATCGGGTCCTGGTCCCGCTGGACCAGCTTGCCGCCCACCGTCGGCATCGTGTCGTCATTCTTCATGTCCCGACACCGGCTGGACGGCTGCCCTGTACCCGGCTCGCCGACGTGCTGGCGCCAGGCCGCTGGTTCGAGCGCTATCTCGCCATGCATTGCGGCCTGGCCGCGCGGCTCAACCTTGTGTCGCGCCGTGTCGAGGCCATCATCCTGCAGGCTATTTTCCCTGAAATGACTACTCGTCTCGTTCCGCCGATGCTTCTACTCGACCATGAGCCCGGCGAGGCCCGCCATCGCATCTCCGGCATCGATCTCAATGCTGCCTTCGATAGCCTCGCGCCCAGGATCGAAACGCTGACAGCCACCGATCTTGGCCTTTGTGGCAACAATCACCGCCGCGCAGCCTGAAGCAGGATTGAGCCCATGACCCGCTATGCCCCCTTCCATCTCGAAATCGCCGCCTGCCTGTGGGAGGCGGTCCTGGCCTTGCGTGACCGGCCTGCCGCCGATCCCGATGCGCTCGAACGTGCCCTGGCGATCCGCAGGACGTTCGACAGGCTTGGGGCAGAGACCCTGCGTCCCATCATACTCAGCTGGACCGCTACCATCGAACGGGCATGGCAGCAGCTTGATGACGATTGCCCCTTCGGTCTCGACTGGGCCTATATCGGCCGATGGCTGGCCGAAAGCGTCGACTGGTCCTCGCCACATCACCCGGTCCTGCATTCCGATGCGGCCGGACAGGATGCTGCACAGGCTTGGGTAACGAGCATTGGGAAAGAGCCATCGTCGGGACCGACAGATATTGGCGGCCGCGGGGATCATCTCGCCCTGCTGGCGCGGGCACGCTCGGCCATCGAATATCCCGAGAACCTCGCAAACCATGCGCGCAGCGAACTGATCGCGGCAATCCGCGGCGCCGAGGACCACATCGAACGATCGCCCTTGCCCTGGCCGGTCCAGCTTCATGCCGCCGCTATCGAGCACCGCTACGGCACCAATATCCATGCCGCGATCGATGAGGCCACGCTGGACGCGGAAATCGCCGCCTGGTGCCGGGAGTGGTGGAAAGAAACTGGCGACGAGCGCGATCCCGCCACGCTGGACGATGAGACCGTGATCGCCGTCTATTTCGACGGGCACCCATCGGACGGATGGGCCAAAGACCTACTGCAGGTCATGCCGCCGCTTCTCCATACAAGCTTCGCTTCGAAATCTGGGGAAACGGGACGCTATTGCGTGCTCTCAACCGCGCATCTGACGGTCCAGACCGCCGGCCTTCTCGACGGCTGGGCATCCTGGCCACCGACCGAGCGGCCGATCGACATCGCCGCCTCCGTCTACGGCTGGTTCATTCCCACCCGTTCGCTCGACAAAGAGCGCCAGGCGCAACTGCCGGCAGACCTGCTGCGCCTGATGGCGTTCGGTCGCAGCCGGGGCTTCCAGTTCCTGCTCCTCGATTGCGACGGTGACCGCTCGGATGATCTGCCGGTCCACGACTGGTGATCCCATAGTCGAAAGGAATCCCGATGATTGGAACGCTTGAGCACGCTACTGCACCCTGCCGTTCGGACAGCGCACGCACCCCGCCGACACTAGCGGCCCTGCCGCTGGAATCGGGCAAGCTTTATCTTCGGCTCTATCATGGCCGCGCCACGGCCGGCGAGCATATGGAGGACTGGGGCAGCGATGGCCCCGTGATCGGACCGCTGGCGTCGATCCATGTGACTTACATGAGCCAACTGCAATTCGCCGCGGCGCCGGACGTGATGGAACGCTTTTTCCCTGAGACCATGGCACAGTGGCGCGCCGACGGCGTCAGCAACGCTCACGGACCCCTTTGCGACTGGCAATTCAACGTGATCGACGATCTCATCGAATATGGCGGCATGCTATATGGGGATTGGTCGACTTTCCTCGCCGACGATCAGGCCGCTCGCTAGCCTATCCTGCCCTTGCCCCATGGGGGCCGCCGGCCCCGCGCTCCAGCAACGGCAGCAGCATGACCTGGAGGGCCTCTTCGGCGCGCTCCCGTCTTGTCACATCGCTCGAGGCCAGATCCTTTCTCATCCAGTCGGGCAATCGCCGCAGAAGGTCGCGCAATTTTACATCGTTTGAATGGCTCATCGCCCTCTCTTTGCAGGAGGGGCATCCTGGCGGCAACCGTCTTGCCCGCCTCGCATCTGCAAACCGGGGATGAAAGGGGGAGGGGGGCGGCGCAAGAGAGGCGGACAGAGGGTCCGTCGCCGAGACCGGAGATGATCATGCCTCTTCCCGCCACCATTCAGACCGCCGTCAGCCAGGACGCGATCCGCCGCGCATCGCGTCTCTTCTCGGGTGACAGCCGGGATTGCCTCCTCGAAATGTGCCAGAATGCGAGGCGCGCCGGCGCCACGCGAATCGCCATCGATCTCAGCCAGCAGGATGGTCGCTCCTTCCTGCACATCCGGGACGATGGTTGCGGCATTGACGATCCGGCTGCCCTGCTGCTGTTGGGACATTCGGGCTGGGACCATGACATCGCGCGATCCGAAGATCCCGCCGGCATGGGCATGTTCAGCCTTGCCGGTCGCACCGTCGACATCCAGTCCTTCTCACCATCGGCTGGCACGGCATGGAAAGTGCGCATCCCGGCGCAGGCATGGGACAGCGGCACACCGCTGGCGCTTGAACAAGGCACTATTGGCTGGGGCACGCTGATCTCAATCGAAATGCCCGATGACTGGCAGTTGGGTTTGAATAGCATTGTCGCGGATGTCGCGCTCCACTTTCCCCTGCCGATAACGATGAACGGAGTGTTGCAGCCGCGAGAGGATTTTCTGCGGGAAGCTCTGTTCGTCAAGGAAGCGTGTGGATGCCGTATTGGCGTCTATAATCTGGACCCAGACTGGCAACATGGCCGCCGCATCAACTTTCACGGTTTGCGTGTCAAATGCACCTTGCCCACAATTGGCGAGGTCAAGGACAGTTTCGACCACTGGGCCGTCCGAATCGATATTGTCGACGCGCCCGATATCCATTTGCTATTGCCTGCCCGCAAGGAGGTCATCGAAAGCACAGCGCTGCGGGCCCTTCGCGACGCTGCAGAGCGCGCCATCTACAAAGCCACCGGGAGCAAGGCAGATCATCGTCTCGCGTTTGCCAATTGGCAACGGGCAGGCGACCTTGGCGTGGCACTGCCTGAGGCGCGCTCCGGACTTTCAACGTGGCGCCCGGAAACTGCCGATGATTGCCATGGACGCGCTAGCGCAACGATGGCTCCCGAGGGCGCCATGCTGATTGTTCCCACGCTGGAGTCCGACATCGCGCAGGCTCTGGCGCTCGCTCAGGACAGGACGCCCCTACGGGACTTTCAACTGGTCGAAGCAGAAAGCCCCCTGCAAGGCTACGCCTGGTATGACGCACTGCCGATCATTGAGCAGATATCCTTTCGCATTCACCGTGATGGCGCAGAATATCGCTATGATGACGAGACCTACCTTCCCGCTGATATGGCTTCAGGCATCAGCGACAGGATCGTCGTAGAACTGATTGTCGCCCAAGTTGGGCACGAGGGTGCATCGCGAAGTGTCCATGCCGTCGAAATCCCGGCTCTTGTGTGCCGTAACGGCGGCTGGGATATGGAGGAGGCGCTCATCTTCGCGACGCAGGACGGTGGCATCAAACCCGCTCGGCTAGGCCGCATGATCTATGCGAGCCTCTTCTGTTCGGTTGACGACAGCGACTGTGACAGTTGGGAAACCCAATCCCGCGCCTTCGAGCGCGATGCGCAGCACGAAGCGACCCGGATCCTTCTTGGAGACGATGCCGCTATCCTTGAAGCCATCAATATGAGCGCGTGGGATCATCTGGTCTGGTTGATCCCGCAGGATCGCAAGGTCGTCATCCACGCGGAGCGTGGCGGCATCACCGTCGACTTCATGTCGAACTGAACCACCGCCGGGAGTGCCCGGCTCTCCCGCTATTCCTATCCACCACCTGTAAAGGAGACCGGCCATGCGCCGCTTCCCCGTCTGCGCCTGTTCGACGGCACATCTCCCCCTTGCCGAGCGCGACACCATTGAAGGTCTGATCCGCAACGCGCCCCGAAAAGGTGGCCGCATCATGGTCGATCATCCGCTCTTGTCCATCGAGCCACATCAATATGGCTTCTGGATCCATCTTGGCCTGCTCGATGACTGGCCCGAGCGTCCCGACGAACTTTCCCCCGAGATTTGGGCGCTGCTGACCCACGCCCGCAAGACCGGCGCCAACTGGATCGGCTTCGACCGCGACGAACCGCCTTGCGAGCGATTTCCGGTGTTTCCCGAAATAACGGAAGTCGCGCCAAAGGAATCCGGCGATCCTGCCGCACCGGTGGCCACCGCGAACCGTGTGGCCGGGAAGACCACCGTTCGATGCGCCTCTTGCGGCAGCGCTGATGTGATGCGCGACGCCTGGGCCTGCTGGGACGATGACACCCAGGACTGGGTGCTCGGCTCGGTGTTCGACGCAGCCTTTTGCGAGACCTGCGAGAACGACACGACACTGGTCGTGAATACACTTGAAATCACGGAGATCGCAGCATGATCCTGCCATCGGGCCCCACTGACCATCCTGTCACCCATGTCGCGCTCAGCAGCCTCGAACGCTCAGGCTTGCAGGTCGCTCTTTTCGATCCGGCAGCCGTTGCATCGATCCGGGGCGGGGCGCGGCTCAACCTGATCGATGCTGACGACAGCGGCACGCTCAAACATGTCGTCGCACTGGACGATTATCCCGATGCGCTCTGGCGCGCAGTGGCGCCCACGCTTGTCGACGCTCCGGCTCCCACATCTGCACCGGTCACTCTGGCCAATCTCTACGCGTCCCGCGCCGTTCCCGATCCGCAACAGCGTGCCTGCTTCATCGCGCTGACACCCGTCGAACCGGAAGCGGCGCTCGAGGCCGACTATCCTGATGCGCTGGACCGGCGCGACGCCATCGGCGCGCGCATCCATTGCATGCATCAGTTGCGCTGGCTCAACGATATCGTCGCCTTCCTGCCACCCGGCACGCTGTCGCAAAGCGGATGGCAGGCTGCCGCACAGCAGATCGACCAGCCGGAAGGCCCTTGCTGGGCGCCTGAGCTCCTGCTGCGCCGCCGCTCGCTGTTCCACGATCCGAAACTGGACCGCGCGGCTGCACTGATCCGGGAAATCGAGGCTTCGCTCTGGATAGCATGCGATGCGCCTTTCGGCGCCGGGCAGGATTTCGACGCCTATCGAGCCGGCCTGTTCAGCCAGGTGATGGCCGACGCCTGCGCGCTGGGAATCCTCCACGATGACGACGATCGCCAGTTCGCTGTCGTGACCGATGCCCTGGAAGCGGCCGGTCATGACTGGCGCAATGCTGGACCCATCATTCTTCCGGCAGCGATCGCCGCCTGAATTCCCCCGCCACATTCAACGCGAACGACCGCCTTTGGCGGCCGGTGAAGGAGTATGCTCGATGAACATTCCCATCAGCAATTTCACACGCGACGCCCGCGTCCCGCTCGGCCATTGCTCGACCGGCCCCCTGGAACTGGATCTCGGCAAACTGATGTCGGGCCGCTGTCTCATCCAGGGATCATCGGGCGCGGGCAAAAGCCAGACCCTTCGCCGGATCATCGAGGAAGCCTTCGACTATCTCACGACCATCATCGTAGACCCGGAGGGAGAGTTCGCCAATCTCGCCGCGCATATCGGCGCCACGACGGTTGTCGCACGCGATTATGCCAATGACGGTCTTACCGCCCTTGCGCTGCGCACGCGCCAGCACCGCATTGCGCTGCACCTTGATCTCGCCGATCTTGAGCCCGATCACCGCATCGAGAAGGCCGCCGCCTTTTTCGCAGGACTCCTCTCCGCCCAACGCGAACATTGGGCGCACACGGTGCTGGTTTGCATCGACGAAGCGCATCTTCTCGCACCGCATATGGCAGCGTCCGCACGCGATGCCGAAACGCGCCGCCTGGGTGTCGCCACGCTGACCGATATGTGTGCACGGGGGCGCAAGCGCGGCATCGGCACGATCATTGCCACGCAGCGCCTCGCGAAACTCGCCAGTTCGGTGGTCTCGGAACTGCATAATCATCTGATCGGCCTCAACGTCTTCGACCGCGATGTGGCGCGTGCCGCCGACCTGCTCGGGTTCGGAAGCGATCAGGCAGCGTTGCTGCGCCTGCTTCCACCTGGTGAGTTCTTCGCCTTCGGTCCCGCGCTGGCCGCCACGCCTGTGCTCGCCAAAATTGATCCGACGATCACACCGCATATCGGCCGCACGCCTGATCTGGTGGCCGCAGCCGACCTCGGCCCGGACGAGAGCCGCACTCTGCTCGACCTTGAAAATCTGCGCGAGGTCGCGCCGGCCAGGACCAGCCATGCCGCGATGCGGGGGCAGCGTGCGCTCGACGCCTTTCTGCTCGACCCTGCCGCTCCCGCTGCCGCGCGCATTGTTGGGGCCTTGGGCAACATAGCGCCCAATGCCACCACGGCCGACGATCTTGCGCGCCATCTCGCGCTGCCCGCAAACGATGTGGACGCCGGGCTCGATTTGCTCGCTGCCATCGGCGCGTCCGACACGATGCCGCGGGGGGATACGCGTATTGCGCGTCTGTCGGCCCGGTTGCGCCTGCGCGTCGTCGATACACCCGTCGTCGGCCTGGTCTGAGAGGTGCGCACCATGACCCGGAACAGCTTCGATCTCGACGCCGATATCGTCGAACTGACACCCTTTGTCCCCGAAGCGGAAACCGTTCCAACCGCGCCGCTCTCCGAACTGGCTTTCCGCGCGGACGCATGGCTCCCCGATGAGACGAGCCGCCTGCGCGCCGCCTTTGCCGAAGATCGCACGATCGACGAGATCGCCGCCATGCTCGGCAGGCCCCGGGCCGGTGTCGCCACGCGTATCCATGACCTCGGCCTGCGCCGCAACTCCCGGCGATCATGGAGCGACTGGGACGACGAGGAAATGGCACGCTGCTACGCACACGTCCCGACGGCAACACTGGCTGCCCGGCTCGGCCGGGGCGTGAGCGCCCTCTATGCCCGCGCACGTTTGCTGGGCCTGTCCGAGCCAGGGTCTCCTCCCTATAGTGGATGGGAAGATGCGCAACTTCGCGCCGGCTACCAACAGGGCGTTCCGGTCGCGCAGATTTCCAGCCTCATCGGGCGGCCGCTCAGCGGTGTCATCGCGCGCGCATCGGTGCTGGGCCTGCGTCATGCCTGCCAGCCGGACGACTGGAGCGACGCGGAAATGACGCGTGCGCTCACACTCGCCGCTACAGGTGCGCGATATATGGCCATTGCCCGGATGTTGGTCGAAGAAGGTTTTCCCGAGCGCAACAGCCGCAGCCTGGGGCAACGCCTGCGCCTGCTCGGCTATGGACGGGGCTGGGGACGTGCGTGGATCGCGGAAGAGGATGATCTCCTGCGCCATGCCTATGCGACAGGCGCGAGTCTCACGCCGCTGCGGGAAAGGCTGGGCCGTTCGTCCCATTCCATCCGATGGCGCGCCGAAGCGCTGAAGTTGCGCGGCACCCATGTCCGCCGTGACGGATTTCGGCAGGGGCCGGTCTGGACCGCTGAGGATGAAGCGCGTCTGCGCGCCGATTATGGCAAAATCCCGACGCGCGAGATCGCCAAGGCATTGGGGCGCGGGCTTCGCGCCGTGCTCTACCGCGCCAACTATCTGGGCCTCGTCCACGGGTTCATGCGCCCGTTCAGCAGCGATGAAGACCGGGCTATCCGCAGCGCCTGGACCCATGGCGTCTCGATGGTCGATGTCGCAGAGGCGCTCGGCCGCGATCCGGCGGTGATCGGCAAGCATGCGGCGCGCATCGGCTACCGGTTCAATGATCCGGCAAGGCCATGCCGGGGACCGCGAACGCGCCGGGCAAGCCGCGCGCCAGTGACGCTGGAAAGTCTCCTCGCTCTCGATCCACCCGATCTGCCGATTGCGGCCTGATCGATTTCCATTCCCGGTCAGCTCGTTTCGGAGGTTCCCATGGCTCTGCCAGTCCCGCCCGCCTGCCTTTCACCGCTCAGAAGCCAGTTATCCTCCTTCGATCGCGCCTATCGCATTGCGCTGAACCTGCGGCGAGCCACCGGCGTCCCCCATTATGTCGTGCGCGGTCTCGCGCCTTTCCAGGCCTATCGCGTCACGACCCGTCCGCCGCCATGGCCCGATCGTTGGCTGGCGATGGTCGCATGAGCGCGGGCAGGCGTGCGCCCGTCGTCGCGGCATCGGGCGCGGGCACCAATTCGACCGCGATGATCATCGAACTCGTTCGGCGCGGCGAAATCCCCGAGATGACGTTGCTGGCCGCGATGCCCGAGCAGCCGCACACGCGCAGGCTTATCCCTGTCTTCCGGCAATGGATGGACGATCATGGCGTTCCCAACGAGATCGTTGAATATCAGGCCCGGTTCTTCAAGCATTGGCCGCCCTACACCTCGCTGCTCGATGCTTGCCTGACGAATGGCACATTGCCGTCGATAGCCTTTGGGCGGCATAGCTGCAGTGCCCGTCATAAAATCTCCCCGCAGGACAAATGGGTCAAGGCATGGCCTCCGGCGCAGCATGCCTGGGCGAATGGGCGCAAGGTCGTCCGCCTGATCGGCTACGACTGCTCTAGCCGGGACAATCAGCGCTACGCCCATCGCGAAGGGCATGTTTCGGATCTCTATGAATACAGATATCCTCTTCGGGAATGGGGCTTCACGCGTGAGGATTGCGAACGCATTATCGCGGACGCCGGCCTTCCAAGTTTCTGTAAAAGCTCATGTTTTTTCTACACGGCCATGCAGATTTCAGAGGTCCGAGCGCTGCCGCGCGAGGAATTGCGCCTCATCGTTCTGCTCGAAGCGCGCGCCGCTCCGAGGCTTCGAACCGTTGAAGGACTGTGGCGCAAATCGACGAAGAAACGTCCCGGGTCAATGACCGCGTTCATCCGTGCCGAAGGCTTGCTTGATCCCGATGAGATCGATGAGATCATCGCGACCGCGCCGCCCGACCTTCTCGCATTCCAGCGTGCCGCCGCGGCCGTTCCGATCGAGCAACGAGACCATATCAGCACATGGATCGAGCGTTTCAATGCCGGGCGGGCCTGCGTTTCCCTATCAATCAATAATCCTGATGACCTCTCCCGGGCAGCCTGATTTCAGGGCGTTGTCCACCATTGGATATCCCTGATGGCGGAAGCCATACGGCCATTTGGGACGATGGCCGACAAGATCAGCATAGTCCGCCCAAAGGCGTGCTCCGCCGCCGCGTAGCCAATGCGGTTCAGTACGCCTTGCCGTTGGTGCTGCACCTTGTCTCCAATATAACAGAAGTCTATGGCGATCCCGCCGCGCGGCCCGCCACCATACCCCGATCGCTCCCGATACCGGAAACGCACCGGCTGGTGCCGTTCCAGCATGGGCCCGCCGGTACTGCCTGCAGGGACCGCCTGATTATGCTGCCCGCGCCGCTACCGCTACGTCCGCTGGCGTAACGCCAGCGCGGCTACCGCCGCGTCTCCAGCCTCGCTCCCCAGCCCCTCTCCGGCCCCGCACCTTCGCCCCGGCCTCGCACCATGTCGCGGTGGTCGCGCAGAGTTGTGGGCGGGTCGTGGCGTTGTGCTTGGGGCAGGCGGGGCGGCGTCGCGCGGGAGGCAGCGGAGCGCTGGTCCTCGGGCGGACGACGCGGGGGGAGAGGGCGGGACAGAGAGGAGAGAAGGACCGGGGAGGGTGTCGCCGAGAATGGGTTCGAGCGACATTCGAAAGGTCAAGACGATGAACATCGGTGAAATCTTCAATGTGAACAACCGCCTGACGGGCTCGATCGCCACCCGCACGATCGATCTCCCCCGCATCGGGCTGCGCAAGGTGATGAGCGAGAACGAGAAGGCCCCGGTCTACGAGATCCTCGCCCTCAACGTCGCACGCCGCTGGGTCCAGATCGGCGCGCTGTGGGAAGCTGTGTCGAAGCGCACGGGCGAGGTCTTCCTCGCCGGGAACATCGACGATCCCAGCCTGCCCGAACCGATGCCGATCGCGCTCTTCCCGGCCGATCATGGCGGTTACATGGTCGCATGGCGGCGCGACACCATGCGCTCCGACTTCGGCGGCGGCATGGGCGCCAGCCGCACCAACTATGACGATCGCGGCGCGCGCGATCAAGGCGGCTTCGGCGACAGCACCGTGGGTGCAGGCGGCGAACTGACCGGCGCGCGCGCGCCGTTCGGCGAGGAGGATCCGTTCTGATCGCCGGTTGATCGGAACAGGTTCCGGGCCGGGGAGGCGTGAGGCTTCCCCGGCCCTTTTCTCCCGTCTGAGGAGGCAGCCCATGCCGCTCCCTTCGTTGCACGACCTCGCCCCGTTGGCCGATCTCTCCGCGCTGTGCGCCGCGATCATGGCCAGTCCCGCCATCCGGGACATGCTTTTGCCGCCGCTTCCAACAGCCCACATCCCGGAGATTCCGATGGGGATTACCTGCGGCGAGATCATTGCTGCCATTTACGACCTGCTCGAGGGCACGCCCTTTGCCCCGTATGCCGCCGAAATCGTTGGAGCCGTGCTGACGCGCTCGGCCGCCTTCGCCGGCATCCGGGCGAGCCTGCACTGATCCGACACGGGGGCGGGACGCCAAGGCGTCCGCGCCCCTTTTTCTTTTCACGTCCACGGAGAACTTCCATGACCAGAGAACATTCGCGCAGCATCAGCCGCTTCGCAGACCTTCCGGCGCTGTTCGCCGAGATCACGGCAACGCCGGAATTCAAGCGCGCCTTCGGCGACCCTATCCCGCTTTCGATCATCAGCCCGGGAGACGAACCGGGCGAACATGACATGCCCGAGCCGCTCCACGCGCAAGCCGACTGTGCCGGCATCATCGCGACCATCTTCGACTTGCTGACCGACACCCGTCTCGATGCGCTTGCGCCCGAGATTACATGGGGCATGGTTAACAGCTTCCACTTCGTCGCCGGTAAGCTTGAGCGACAGGAGGATGGGCTGGCCGACGAACTGCGCGACATGATCCGCCGCATCGAACCGTCCGAGGTGTTCAACACCGAACTGGAGGAGAAGCAGCTCCTGTGCCAGTCGCTGAGCGAACAGCGCGAGGCGGTCGAGTGCATGCGCGACTATGCCGCCGAAGCCTTTCGCGTGCTTTCGGGCCGTCCATGGTCGCCCGCGCGCGGCTCGCGCGTCTCGAAGGCCGCGACTGCCACGCAGGTGTCGATACAGGATTTCCTGCGCGCCCGTGAACTGGCCGAACGCGAGCGCTACCGCCCGCGTGGTCCTATCGTGGTCGCCTCTGGCCATGCCGAATGGCATGACTGGCAGCAGCTCTGGGACCGGCTCGATACCATCCTCGAGCGCATCCCGCACATGACGCTGGTGACGACCGCGCAGCGCAAGGGCTTCGACGCGATCGTCGCCTCATGGGCCGGCAACCGCGAGGTCCAGCTCGTGACCTATTCGCTGACGGGCTCGGGACGCGGTGCGCCCTTCGCGCGCAATCGCAAGCTGGTGGATCTCAAGCCCGTCGAAGCCTTGCTGGGGGAGGGGTCGGGCATTCAGGCTAACCTCTATCAGGCCCTGCGCAAGGCAGGAGTCCCTATCCATGCCTTCCGCAAGGCGGATCAGGCTCCGGCCGAGAAGATCGCGCCGCCAGTGCGGGGTCGGCTGCGTCGGGCGGCGTGACACCAGCAAATCTCATTCATCCTCTTGGGGACGGCGCTTCGCGCTGTCCCCATTTTCATGGGAATATGTCATGGCGATACCCGATCATCATCGAACCAACTTTCAAACATTGCTCCATGCCGCCCTGAGCGGCAATCTTGCCCTGATGGAATGCGCCGATGCGGTTTCGGGTGAACCGCGCTTTGTGGTATGCGCCGTCGGCCGGAGCGGGGAGGAATATCTTTTCACGCCGTTCGGGCACTTGCATGATGGCGATCCTTTCGCTGCCTATGTGCCGCCGGTGCCCTGAACAGGATCCGCGCTCTCAAGCAGGCAGAAAGGAGAATGCGGGCACCGCGAGCAAGCTCGCAATACCCTTCAATCCCCATGATCGTCATGGAGGCGTCGGTTGGCGTCAAGGACGGCGGGGCCCCACCATTTTGCTCCGCAAAATCGTTGCCCCCACCGCCGCTTCGCGGCCGCGTGCCGCGGTCCTTGACCCCGGCCCTCACCGTCCATGGATTTGAGGGAGGCACCTGGAGGCACCCATTTGCGAATCAGGGGCATCGAGCCCCAGATTCGCAAAGCCTCTTCTCTCTCTCAAGAATTCCAATGGTGGCACGGGACCGCGTCGGCCTCAAGGACGACGGGGCCCCACCATTTTTTTGGGCGGGTCGGGCGTTGCGCCTGGCCTGCGACGATGGTGACCGCCCAAAAAAATCGTGACCCCCATCGCCGGCTACGCCGGTCGCTCCGCGATCCTTGACCCCGCCGCTCGGAGCCCGTGCCTGAGGGGGAACCTCTTTCGTTTCAACAGGAGGTTCCAATGACGACTATCAACCGCTCCGTCCGCCCGTTCTGCGATATCGCCGAATTCATCGCGCAGGAAACAGCGGCCACCGCCGACGATTTCCACGCCGCCTTCGCCTCCAATCTCGAGGGCATCCGCATCGGGCGCGATGAGGAGGAGATGGCGACCGACATGCCCGATCCGAGGGAAGCGCAGCTCGCCGTCGAACTCATTGTCACGACGCTCTTCGACGTGCTGCGGGACACGCGGCTGCAGCCTGCTGCCGAACGCCTCGCATGGGGCATCGTCAACAGTTTCCATCACGTCGCCCAGCAATGGGAGGGTCAGGCCGACAAGGCGACCCGCGATGTTCAGAACCTGCTGCGGTGCGCCGACGGCAGCGAAATCCACGGCGTCGAACTCGAGCAGGCACGCGACACTCTCGAATTTCTCGACGAAGCCACCGACGCCCTGCGGTGCATGCGCGACCATGCCGCCGACGTCTTCCACACCGAAACCGGACGACCGTGGTCCGCGCCGAAGGGGTCGCTGGTGTCGAGCAAGCGCACCGCCTCGGTCATAGCGGCCACCGATTTCCTTGCCGCCCGCCGCCAGCGCCGCACCGACGCACACAACCCGCAAGGGCCCATCGTGATCTTCTCAGGCGGGGCGGACACATGGTTCGATGACCGCCTCATCTGGGCGAAACTCGACGAAGCGAAAACCCGCAATCCGTTGATGGTGTTGGCGACGACCGCACAGGACAAGGGGTGCGATGCCATGGCCGCAGCGTGGGCAGCCTCCCGCAAGGTGAAGCTCATCACGTTCCGCCTCAGCGCAAAGCTGGGCAAGCGGGCGGGGTTCGTGCGCAACGAGCAGATGGTGGGCCTCCGACCCGTCGAAGCGCTGGTCTGCGAAGGATCGGGACTGCAATCGCACCTCGCGCGTCTCGTGAAGGAGAAGCGTATCCCGGCGCGGTTCGTCAGGCTCAGCGATCAGGGATGGGAGGCGCAGTGAGCTTCCGCAAGAGGATCGGTCCGGTTCACCGGGCCGGTCCTCATTTCTTTTTTCGAGCGTAGCACTCGCCCCCGCTCAGGGACCCACAGGCGGGCCCGTCGCGGGGCCGATGCGGAACCGCCAGGGCGGTCCCGGCCTCCTGCGCGCGGCTCCGCCGTGCTCGTCGCAGGGACACCCTTCGGGTGCGGTTTTGGCGGGGTGGGTTGAGGCGGCAAGGTCCGGTTTCGCCGCACAGAGGAGAGGAGGGCAGAGACGATTGGTTCATTCGAGGAGATTAAAGCCATGTCCGACCATGTCCTTCCATCATCCACCAACCCGGCGGTCTTCATTTCAGGATCGCTGTCCATTACCGCGCTTCCCGAACCTGTCATCGAGCGTATCGGCGGTATCATCGAGCGCGCGCTTCCTGTCCTGATCGGGGATGCGCGCGGTGCGGACCGTGCCGTCCAGCGCTTCCTTTCCGATCGCCATATCGATGTCGTCATGGTCTATTGTTCGGGCGATGGACCACGCAATAACCTCGGGAAATGGTCCACCCGAAACATCCCGTCTTCCGGAGCGAAGGGCACCGCCGCCTATCACACGCCCAAGGACAAGGCGATGGCGCAAGATGCGTCCTGCGGGTTCGTGATCTGGGACGGTCGCAGCCGGGGAAGTCTCGCCAATATCCACCGATTGGCGGCGCGGGGATGTTTCATTGCGATCTGGCTGGATCCGGAAGAGCGGTTCATCACGCTCCGATCGGATTCCGACAGGGGCAGCTTTCTCAAGGCGCATCCCTGCCGGAACCTCTGATTGCCTGCGGCGCGATCAGGTTGCTGCCGGCAATCCCTTCAGTGCCGTCAGCGCAGCACTGCCACCTACCCGGATCGCCTGTGTCAGAAGCTCCCGGAAATCCTTTTCCGTGAGCTTCTCCACCGGCACCTCCGCTATCATCGCGGCATATTTGTCGCGCAGGGAACGGCGCGCGCTTTCCAGTTCATCGTTCATCTTGCGCTGACGCGCTTCCAGATCGGCGAGCCGATCCCTTTCCGTCATCTTCGGCATTTCCATCGTCCTTCCCCGATGGCCTGCCCGTCACCTGTAACTGTGCCACATCGACGGACCAGCGCAAGCGGGGATTGCCGCTTCCTGCGGAACCGGCGGGGCGTCGCGCCTGGCCGCTCCTGTCGATCCTTCACCGATCCATCCCATCCATCGGCCCGCAGAGCCTGTCGCCTGCGGCCCCTTTCAGGGAGGCTTTCATGCTTGCCATCGAACCCGATTACGACCGTTTCGTCGAAACCCATGAACCCCATTACTTCCATGCGCAGGCGAGGGGCTTCGCGCTCATCCGCAAGATCGAGCGATACCTCAAAAGCGCCAATTCCTACGCTGGCCGATATTATGGCTACACCGATCACGAGACCGGCGATGTCGTGATCACCGGCGAGTGTGACGAGGAATATGAAGCCGAATGGAACAAGGCTTGCGACCTCGCCCGCATGGCCGCCCGCTCCAATGCGTACTGGATCATTCGGGCGCAGGGCCGGGACGACGAGGCGGCCATGCTCATCCATGAAGCGCATAGGTTGATCGCCCAGCGAGGCTAATTGGACATCGGGACCGGGCCTGACGCCCGGTCCCTTTTTTTGTATTGGAGGAGCCCCCACCCATGATCGACATCCCTCAAACCATCATTCCGATGTGTTCTGTAAATCTGCAGCAAGAGTGCCCCGCGCCTGCCGGTGCGAGGCTGCGCAGCGCGAGCGCGCTGCGTAAGGCGGGACGCACGGCGCAAGGCCGTTTTGTAATGGACCCTACGCACGGGTGCTGCGACACCATTCTGTTCTGAAAACAAAGAGATGAGGCTGTACTGCACGTCTCACGCCACACCGGTCGGCTGTAGTACGCGAACCACCAGACGTCTATCGTGCGGCATATCTCATTGCAACTAAACCGGTAATTTCGTGAGACACGTCCTACGCTGCTCCAGATTCCAGATCGGGATCATACCGACTACCGGCTCGGCGGAAACGGTGGAATCTTGACCGAGATCATGGTCTCTTCGCTTTTGGACGAAGGAGAACACCCGTGGCTGAGCTGAACCAGGAGTATATCAACGACCTTCGTCGGGCGGTCGTCAAAGCCATCTGTGAAGTGTCGGCGGGAAGGCAACAATCCCCTTCGTGGGGGAGGGTGACATCCTCTATATCGGCTCGGCCGAAGTCTGCCAGATGCTCACGCTTTTGCTGTCTGAGAGGCTGTCGTCTAATAGCGGCCCAGATTGCAAGACCTAGGCTCAGGACTCATTGATTGAGCCAGAAGATGACGGCGGCGGCGATACAGATGGCGGACATGAAGGTGTGGGCGCAACGGTCGTATCGGGTGTGGATGCGCCGCCAGTCCTTGAGCTTGCAGAACATGTTTTCGATCTTGTGGCGCTGACGATAGAGCGCAGCGTCGTGCGGGATTGGCACCTTCCGGTTCTTCTTTGAGGGAATACAGGCGGTGATGTTGCGCTCCGCAAGCGCCTTGCGGAACCAGTCGGCGTCATAGCCTCGATCGCCGAGCAAGGCTTTGGCGGGAGGCAAGGCGTCGAGCATCAGGGCAGCGCCCTTGTAGTCGCTCATCTGGCCCTCGCTCAGCAGCATGACCAGCGGCCGGCCCTTGCCGTCGCAGACGGTGTGGAGCTTCGAGTTCAGGCCGCCCTTGGTGCGTCCGATACGTCTGGGAACATCCCCTTTTTGAGCAGGCTTGCCGCCGTCCGGTGTGCTTTCAGGTGGGTTGCATCTATCATCAACTGGTCGGGCTTGCCGCCCTTCGCCGCGAGGGCCGCGAAGATCTTGTTGAACACGCCGAGCCGGCTCCACCGGATGAAGCGGTTGTAGATCGTCTTCGGCGGGCCATAATCGGCAGGCGCATCGCGCCACCGCAGGCCGTTCCTGATCACGAAGATGATCCCGCTGATGATCCGACGGTCGTCCACCCGTGGCACCCCGTGCGATAGCGGAAAATATGGCTCGATCCGGCGCATCTGCGCTTCCGACAACCAGAGCAGGTCACTCATCACGACGTCTCCTCACGCCATCATTGAATCAACCCTTCGCTATCACCGCAAGCGATTTAATAGGTCCTGAGCCTAAAGCGTAGTAGGGATGAACTTGCCAGGAGCACGGTCGTCTTCGCGGTCAACAGATGTTGCCGCATGATGGGGCTTCGCGGGAGAACCTTCCAATGTGTCAGACGCACGATCCAATAACGGAAGTGCAACAGCCTCGGCGGAATGGTTCGGCCACGTCCTGGCAAGGACGCCTCTACACACTCAGGGGCGTGTGAGCTGGCAAGGTTTATGCCGTAGCGGTCGCTTTCCTTTCAAAAAACTCGCCCGACACGAGCATGGCGTGCATGATAACAGCGAGTTTACGCGCGACGGCGACAGCAGCACGTTTGAAGCCGATTTTCTCGCGCAATTTGAGTCCCCAAGATCGCAGATCACTTTCTGCCGCAGCTCTAGTCATGATGACCGTTGCCTCTTCATAGAGTAGGCCGCGCAGGTGAGCATCACCGCGTCGGGAGATATGGCCATCGTAATCGATTTCGCCCGATTGGTAACGTCTGGTCGTAAGACCGATCCAGGCACCAACCGATCGTGATTTTTTGAGGTTAGCGGGATCCTCAATGGCGCTTGTGAACGCTGTCGCTGTGATAGCGCCGACGCCTGGTATCGACATAAGGAGTTGGCACGCTTGGCTTTGCCGCGCATCAGCAAGAAGCTGACGTCCCAGTTCTGCTGCTCGTATCCGGATGCTGCGCCACGCCTCGAGGATCGGCATCATAATGGGCGCAAGATCATTGCGTCCATCCAGTGAACGGCAGACATGTTCATCGAACTTGCCTCCCTTTGCTGAAGGGATGATCAAGCCAAAGGTCTTCATCAGCCCTCGGATCTGGTTGGAAAGCTCCACCGAAATCCTTACCAGCCTGTTGCGTGCGGCCACACGCGTGCGTGAAATCATACTCTCGAAGCCCTTCACACGCACTTCTCGGAAGAAACCGATTTCGGCCAGATGTGCCAGTCCGTCGGCATCATTTGCATCGGTCTTGTTCGGCGCCATGTCGAGGGCCGCCTTGGCGTGCCGTGCATCGATGCAGATCGCCGGCAGCCCTTCGGACTTTAAGGCATGGAAAAACCAAACCGACAGCGGCCCGGTCTCAAATACAACTCGCTTCGCATGGGGCGCCCGCTTGCGAACAAGTTTTGCCAAAGCTGCGGGATTTGACGCGCACTTGCCGCGCCAAATCCGCTTGCCCTCACGACGGATAGAAACGGCGGTCTCTTTCATCGAAACGTCGAGTCCGATATACTGTTCCATGGCTGTTCTCCGTTAAATGCTTGGGCCCGGCGTCCAGTCGTGAGCCCGTACTTTCATCTTATCGGAGAGCAGCCACCTCCTGTTCAATTCCTTTGCACAGGCATCTCGGCGACTCGCTCCCGCGATTACCCCATGTGTCAGAACGCTATCGTAACGGTGGGCAATCGAGTTTTGATGTGATTCCGAGCGGTTGCGACACCAACCTTGGAAGCCATCATGTGGAACCTGCCCGCCCGCGCGCATCATAGGCCTTGTCCGACCGCTTGATGATCTCGATCGTCCAATGTCCTGCACCGGCGATGGCATCGCGGAGTTTGTCGCCAGCATAGCCGCCATCGGCAAAGACATGGCGCAGCCAAGGGAAGCGCGGCCGCGCGGCCTTGAGGACATCGACCGCACCATCGCGGTCCTGAATATCGGCGGTGTGCACGAGGATGAAGATGAGGAAACCGCAGGTGTCCGTCAGGATGTGGCGCTTGCGGCCTTTGATCTTTTTGCCCGCATCATAGCCCCAAGGGCTGCCGCTTTCGGTCGTTTTGACCGACTGACTGTCGATCACACCGGCACTTGGACTTGCTTCGCTTCCCTCGATCTCGCGCAGGTTCATGACCAGCACTGTGTTCATCGCCTCGAGCAGCCCAGCGTTGCGCCAGGCGTAGAAATAGCGCTGGACCGTCGAGACCGGCGGGAAGCATTTGGGGCAGAAGCCGCCAGGCGCAACCGCTCGCCGCGATGTAAAGCAAGGCGTTCAGCACTTCGCGCATGTCCGTTGTTCGGCGCCGACCGCCCCGCTTGGCAACAGGGATGAACGGCGCCGCCAGCGCCCACTCCCGGTCGGTCATATCGCTGGAATAGCGCAATCCTTTTCGCCTATGCTCCTCCCGGGCAATACCAGTCCATGCCATGGTTCACTCCATCTCTTTGCAAAGAGGCGTGAATCACAACGTGCTGGTATTGCCCAACAACGTTCGGGGCAGATGGGGTGATTGGGGCTCGCCACCGAGTCGGAGAGGTGGCTGCTCCTCGCAAATGGTAGAACGTGGTCCGTATTGAGCGGCCACAACCATGAGGAGAAGCAACCGTGAACTACTATGCCGGATTGGATGTTTCGTTGGAAGAGACGGCCATCTGTATTGTCGATGAGACGGGCGCGATCGTACGCGAGCTACGCGCGCCCAGCGATCCTGAAAGCTTGATATCGGCGTTCAACGGGGTTGCTTTGCCGATGGTGCGGATCGGACTGGAGGCCTGTTCGCAATCGGCGTGGCTTCATCAGGGCATGGCTCGATCCGGCTTGCCGGTGTTGTGCATTGAAACACGACAGGCAAAAGCGGCCATGGGAGCAATGCCGAACAAGACTGACCGCAATGACGCGCGAGGATTAGCGCAAATCATCCGCACGGGCTGGTATCGGCAGGTTCACGTCAAGAGTGCCCCGTCACGGATGTCTCGTTCATTACTTGTGGCGCGCCGAACGGTGCTCTGTAAAGTGCGGGACATGGAAAATGCGGTGCGCGCCGTACTACGCGAAAGTGGACTCAAAGTTGGAGCTCCAGGGCGCAAGCTGTTCGCCACGCGGGTGCGCGAACTCGCTGAAACCGACCCTTCGCTGGCGGATATTACAGAGCCCTTGCTGGCCATCATCGCCGCCATGCACTGCCAACTTGAACGGCTGACACGCCGTGTTCTTGAGGCCGTTCGAGTTGAACCGATCTGCCGACAGTTGATGACTGTGCCCGGCGTGGGGCCGCTGACGGCGCTCGCCTTTCGCGCGACCGTGGATCGACCTGAACGCTTCCGACGATCTCGCGATGTCGGCGCTCATCTGGGCCTGACTCCAAGGCGATATCAATCGGGTGAAACAGATGTGCAGGGACGCGTCAGCCGGTGCGGAGACGAACTCGCGCGCACATTGCTTTACGAGGCGGCCCATACGTTACTGACCCGAAGCAAGAAATGGTCGGCGCTCAAAGCCTGGGGCATGGGCATTGCCAAGCGGCGGGGGATGGCAAAGGCCCGCGTCGCTGTCGCCCGCAAGCTCGCGGTGATTTTGCATCGCATGTGGAGCGATCAGACTGAGTTTCGCTGGGGGAAGGTTCCAGCAGGCCAGATCGCATGAGGAGGCCCGAACAAGATCCCGCCTGAGAAGACGGGTAGCGTCGTTCCCATGGGGACGAAGGGCAAGACGATCTCGCTTAGAGTCCGGAACCTCAGCCCAGCTGAAGGTCGCGAAACAGATTGAGACGCCTTGCTCTCCATGACCCCATTATGCGGCGGCCTTGCGCCGACCGCGGAGAGAAGCGAGTGATCCATGGGAACGATCACGTAATCGAGGAAGCAGCTTGACCCAAAAGGCCCCAATCAGAGAAGGCTCTTAGGCGCGTTCGCGCCCAGCAGCGGGTCGATTGCCCCGCCTACGGCCGCGATATGCTCGAGATCGACGCCGCTTTCCGGTTCATCGAACAAGCACAAGGCCGACCGCTTGAGAAAGAGCTTCAGGATTTCCCAGCGTTTGATCTCGCCGCCCGAGAAGCCGACAATGACGTCCCGCTCCTCGAACCCCCGGAAGTCGAGCGCTGCCGCCTCCTCTTTCAGCATGTCGGCCGATCCGATCGCGGCGGTGAACGCCTCGACGGTGACGCCGTCGAGGCCCGGCGGGCGCTGGAAGGTCATGCCGAAACCAAGTCGCGCGCGTTCATCGACGGGCACAGCCTCGACCGGCCGTCCCTTGAACAAGATATGGCCGCTTGTGACCCGGTACGGCGGCAAACCCATGATTGTGGCGAGCAGTGAGGATTTGCCCGATCCATTGGGTCCGAATAATATATGGGTTGCCCCTGCCGGGATCACGAGATTCACGCCATGCAGCACGCGAGTGGTCCCAACTGCGGCATGGAGATTCCGGATTTCGAGAAAGGGTTCGGCCAACGGTGTCGCTCCTTTGCGTAACGCCAGGCTCGCATGCCGCTTGGGACTGGAATATCTGTAAGGTTACGTAGTTCGTGCTCGTACGGCTCCGGCTATCGTGAGTCGTCCGGGTTCATTTGATCTCGACTGGTTTCACCGTATCCTGTGGACACGCGCCGCCAAATATCCTAGCCAAGGCGTGCATTTTCCGATCTTGATCGTGAGGAAAGGCACGCAATTGGCGCGTTGAACATAGGCTCTCGACTTTCGGTCGGGCGGCCTGCGGAATGCAATACCTTCGGGAAATACGCAGGGCGCGTTTTCCTATGTTTGCGCGCGATCAACCGTCCCGGCTGGCGGGGCGGGCCATCGGAGTGCGTCATGATCTGGCGACCGAACAAGCTATCCGCGGAATCTTCCGCAAAGGTCATGACGTGCCGACGACACGGCAATGAAGTCGTATGCGGCTTCACCACCCTTAAGCGATTCTGCATGCCAACTCCTGGGGAGTTGGCACGGGGATGATGGTCAGGCGCCCGACACAGGCCCAGCGCGCCTGGCTCCTCGCCTCGATCACGGTGGCGATCGTCCTAGTCGCAATTCTCGCCCGCTATACGCTCAAGCCCTGGCTCGTCGCGGGAGAGCCCTATTTCCTGTTCTGCCTTGCTGTTCTGGTCGCTGCGATTGCCGGCGGGCCGCGCCAGGCGCTGATCGCGGCGCTGCTATCGATCGTTGCGGGGATTGGCTTCGAAATCACGGAGCCCTCGACGATATTCGATCCGATCAGTGTAGCGACCGCGCTCGTCCTGGCTGGAGGGATCATCCTTTTCGCTGCCGGCAATGCTCCCTGGCAGCGCAAATCCCGTAAGGAGAATGAGCGTGTGGCTACCCGCTTGCAAGCGGGGGCAGCAGCCGCTGAGGAACTCGGCCTGCTGATCGACGGCGCGCAGGGATATGCGATCTACATGCTCGATCCGGAAGGCGTTGTTACGATCTGGAACGAGGGAGCCGAGCGCCTGAAGGGCTGGAGCGAGGTTGAGGTGGTGGGCGTGCATTGCGCGATCTTTTATCCAACGGACGCTGTCGATGCCGGCAAGCCGGCGCAGGATCTGGCTCGGGCGCAGGATCTCGGCAAGTTCGAGGAGGACGACTGGCGCGTGCGCAAGGACGGCTCGGAGTTCCTTGCCCATGTTTCGATCACGGCTCTGCGCAACGAGGATGGAACACTCCGCGGGTTCGGCAAGGTCGTGCGCGACGCAACCGAGGAGCGCGCAGCCGAGAGCGCGCTCAAGGCCAATGCCATGCATCTTCGTTCGATTCTGGCGACGGTCCCGGACGCCATGATCGTCATCGATGAAGAAGGCAGCATCATCTCCTTCAGCGCCGCCGCCGAGAAGCTGTTCGGATATGCCGAAGCCGAAGTTACGGGCTCCAACGTCAGCCGGTTGATGCCGTCACCCGACAAGGACCGGCATGATGGCTATCTTAGGCGCTATCTTGAGACCGGCGAGCGGCGGATCATCGGCATCGGCCGGATGGTACTCGCCTGTCGCCGGGACGGCTCGACCTTTCCAATGGAACTGTCCGTCGGCGAGGCGGTTAGCGGCAAGCAACGGGTATTCACCGGGTTCATTCGTGACCTCTCTGAGCAGCATGCGACGCAGGAGCGCTTGGAGGAGCTTCAGTCCGACCTCATTCACGTGGCCCGGGTCAGCGCCATGGGGACGATGGCCTCCACACTGGCGCACGAGCTCAACCAGCCGATCACGGCCGTCGCCAACTATGTCGAAGCGGTCAGGGACCTGCTCGCCGAAGGCAATCCCGATGATATGCCGATGATTACCGAGGCGCTGAATGATGCGGCGGGAGAGGCGATCCGTGCCGGTCAGATCGTGCGGCGATTGCGCGATTTCGTGGAGCGGGGCGAAGTCGAGAAGACGGTCGAGAATCTGCCCGAGCTGATCACCGAGGCGGCGGCTCTAGGCCTGATCGGCGCTAGGGAAAGAGGGATTCAGTCCCATTTCGAGTTCGACCCCGGCGCGAGCCAGGTCCTCGTCGATAAAGTCCAGATTCAGCAGGTTCTGATCAATCTCATTCGCAACGCCGTCGAGGCGATGGCGAGTGAAGTGGAGCGCCGGATCTGGGTCTCGACGCGCCGCGATGGTAAGGGAATGATCCGGGTGACCGTCGCCGACACGGGGCCTGGCGTCCCGGCGCATGTCGCCGACCAGCTTTTCACCGCGTTCGTCACGACCAAAAGCGAAGGCATGGGGTTGGGGCTTTCGATCTGCCGGACGATCGTCGAGGCCAATGGCGGGCGCATTTATCTGGAGCCGCGCGAGGGGGGCGGATCGCAATTTCACTTCACGGTGGTCGCAACCGACCCGGAGACGATCGATGACGGATAGACGGATGATCCATATTGTCGACGATGAGGACGCGATTCGGCGCTCGGCCGGTTTCATGCTCAAGACTTCCGGATATGCCGTCGCGACCTATGCTTCGGGGGTCGCCTTCCTGCGGGAAGTGCGCCACGTCGAGGAGGGCTGCATCCTGCTCGACGTGCGCATGCCCGAGATGGACGGCCTCGAAGTCCAGCAGACGCTGCTGGAGCGGGGGATCGCTATGCCGGTCATCATCCTTACCGGCCATGGCGATATTTCGATCGCCGTGCGCGCGATGAAGGCGGGCGCCGTCGAATTCATCGAGAAGCCGTTCGAGAAGGCGACGCTGCTCGCGGCGATAACCGCCGGGTTCGACAGGCTCGATGGGCTGGGACGCCGCTCTGAGAAAGCCTTGGAAGCCGCAGTGCTTATTGCCGGTCTCACAAGCCGTGAGCAGGATGTTCTCAAGGGGCTGGCCGATGGCCTGCCCAACAAGACGATTGCCTTTGATCTTGGGATTTCGCCGCGGACCGTTGAGGTCCACCGCGCAAACCTCATGACCAAGCTGGGCGTGAGGAGCCTGTCCGATGCCTTGCGCATTGCCTTTGCAGCCAATCTCGGAGACGCGCAGTCTTAAGCCGCTTGAACAGACGATCTTCGTGATCCCAAGCGGGGCTTTTCCGGTGCACTGGTCACATCCCGGGCCAGATCCGGTCCGCGCTGGAACGGTCTTACCACCGATCAAGTGTTGCGCCGAATCGATAGGCCGCCAGGCTTGGGCGAACTGCGCGACGCGCTTGGGTGGAGCGATAGCCTGCGCAGGCCTCCCCCAGATCGTATCCGAACGGTCGCGCGAAGACAGGATATCACCAAGTTCCGCGGCTCAGCTTGATAGTGCCCGCACCGCCTTGACATGTAACATTGTGCACAATATAATTGTGCCATGTTAATTGGATGGAGCTGACGATGAGCGCGCTATATAATACGAAGGTCACAGCAGTCGGTGGCCGTGCAGGAACGGTGAAGAGCGATGACGGCCTGCTCGATCTCTCCTTGGCACTTCCCAAGGCACTTGGCGGAAAGGGAGGCGCCACCAATCCGGAGCAGCTGTTCGCCGCTGGCTATGCGGCGTGCTTCGAGAATGCCGTGATCCACGTGGCCCGCACAGCGGCCGACAAAGTCAGGGACGATGACATCATCGTCGTGGCCGACGTCGGGTTGCTACCGAACGGCGCGGGCGGTTTTGCGCTGACCGTGGCACTCAACGTCGCGATTACGGGTCTCGATCAGGCCGCCGCCGAAGACATCGTTGCCAAGGCCCATGCGGTCTGCCCTTATTCGAATGCGGTAAAGGGGAATATCGACGTCGCGATCGCGGTGTCGGTCAACTGAGGATGAGAATGGTGGACCTGCCGCATTACGAAGATCCGTTGGACCTCGATCGGCAGGTCTGCTTCCCGCTCTATGCGGCCTCCAACTTGCTCAATCGGCTGTACCGTCCAATCCTTGGGGAACTGGGGCTCACCTATCCGCAATATCTGGTGATGCTTGTGCTCTGGAAGCACACGCCCCAAACGGTGGGATCGCTCGGGGATATGCTGCACCTGGACAGCGGGACGTTGACGCCGCTCCTAAAGCGCATGGAACTCGCCGGGCTGATCAGCCGTATCCGTGACGTTGAGGACGAACGTCGCGTATTGATCGGCCTTACAGGAAAGGGCCGCTCCCTTCGTTCGGATGCAGAGAAGGTACCGGCGATGTTGTCGGCTGGGCTGGCCATCGACGAGGCGGCCATCGCCGCGCTACGCGGACAGGTTCGCGAACTCGTCGCGGTGCTTCGCAAAGCGCGCCCCGGAAATCTCGAATGATCCGAAGATCGTCATGCTGACCATACATCATCCTGGTGTTTCACAGGCGGATTGGGTCGTCCAAATTCCACTCGACTAAGCGAACCACTTCCCGTGGCCGAGTATCTTCCACATTGCAGGTTCGCGTGACTGCGGACCAATACGTAAGGACGATTGTCTTGCGAGCGTGTCATCTGTCCGACCCGGCCCCCATTGGCGGGTATTTCAGGATGGATATGAACACGAACACTGCAGCAGACCCGGCGCCTCACCCGGTCATCGCCCTTGTAGACGACGATCCGGGTGTCCGCCGTTCGGTTCAGCTCCTTCTCCGCTCACGCGGCTATGACGTCCGCTCCTACGCCTCGAGCGCGGCCATGCTGGCAGACGCGCAGGTGCTGGATGCCGCCTGTCTTGTCACCGACTATCTCATGCCCGAGATCGACGGGATCGCAGTGCTCGACGCGCTGCGCGAGCGCGGCTGGAACGGGCCTGCTATCCTGGTTTCGGCCTATTATTCCCCGCGCCTCATCGAACAGGCGAAACGGCAGGGATTTGCGAGCGTCCTGGAAAAGCCGCTGCGAGAACATCTCCTCAGCGAGACCGTCTCCCGGCTCATCGGCAAGGGTGAAAAGGCTGCTGTTTCGTTGCCCTGAAGTCAGTCCATGTGTTCCTCGTCTCCAGCTTGCCCTGTACGGTCTTCAATGTCGGGGCCATGACGAATACCCTGCCGCGAAAGGCCTTCGCGAGGAGTCGGAAGAATAGGCATGGACGAACAGCTGCCGGTCACGATTACTTTCCACGGCGCGGGCCGCACAGTGACCGGATCCTGCATGGAAATCGCCTCCGGTGAAAGTCGCATCCTGATCGATTGCGGGCTCTTCCAGGGATCGCGAAGCCTGGAGACCTTGAACTATCGCACCTTCGCTTTCGACCCGGACAGGATCGATGCGGTGCTTATGACCCATGCGCATATCGATCATTGCGGTTTGCTACCGACGCTTGTTGCCGCCGGCTATGACGGTCCGGTCTGGTGCACGCCGCAGACGCGAGATCTTCTCGACGTCGTGCTGCCCGACGCAGGCCGACTTCAGGAGAGCGATATCGCGCGCCGAAATCGGCGCGCCGACCGGGCGACCGAGCGGCCGTTACAGCCCATCTACACCGTTAGCGACGGTGAGCGCGCAGCACGCCTGGCGCGCGGCATTGCTTTGCAGCAATGGTTTGAGCCCGCACCCGGTATCCGGGCACGGCTCTGGAACGCGGCGCATATTCTCGGATCCGCCTCTATCGAGCTTTCCATCGGTGGTCTGCGCCTGCTCTTTTCCGGCGATCTGGGTCCGGAAAACAACGCTTTCTATCCCGATCCCGAAGCACCCGCCGGGTTCGATCATGTGATGTGCGAGAGCACCTATGGTGATCGGACATTTGCGCAGCCCACGATCCGGCAACGCCGTACGCTGCTCCAGCAGGAGATCAGGCAGGCACTCGCACGGGGCGGCAATCTCGTCATTCCGGTGTTCGCGCTCGAACGCACACAGGAGTTGCTGCTCGACATTGCCAGCCTGATCAATGCCGGCAGGATCGCCAGGGTGCCGGTTTACATCGATTCACCTCTGGCGGGTCAGACCACACAGATATTTGCCAGACATGCCGAAGCGCTGGAAGATTTGGGGCGGGGCAGGGTTTTCGATCACCCGGCTTTTCATTTTGTCGAGACCGCAGATGAGTCGATGGCGCTCAACGACGTGTCGGGTGGGATCATCCTTGCTGCGTCCGGAATGTGCGAGGGCGGGCGCATTCGTCATCATCTTCGGCACAATCTGCCCCGCCCGGACTCAACGATCCTGTTCGTGGGGTTCCAGTCGGCGGGCACGCTGGGCCGCGCGATCCTGGAGGGTGCCAAACGCGTGCGAATGTCGGGCCGCACGATACCGGTCCAGGCATCGATCCGGCGGCTCGAAAGCTATGCGGCCCATGCGGATCAAGATGGGCTTATCGCCTAGCTCGCGGATCGGGCGCCTATTTCTGGAAGCCTGTTCCTTACCCACGGGGAAGCGAAAGCACTCGATATGCTCAGCGCCCGGATTACCGAGGGTGGCTTGGCGCGTTCGATCATAATTCCGCAGATGGGTGAGCGCTATGCCCTGGCTCCAGCGGTGCCGGCGAGCCTCGAGGGCGCGGCCCTTCCCGAGGCCGGCGCTGCGATCGGTTCGGACTGGCGCAATAGCTACGCTGATCTCCTCGTCAATCTTCAGGCCAAACTTCGGGAAATCCCAACCGCGCAAGGTCGCGAGGCGGCACTGCGGCGCATGACGGAAATGCTGGCCATTTCAAAAGCCGAACAATCGGTCCCGCCGGAGGATTGATCGATAGGGACAATCGACACTTTCGCTCTGTGACGCGCGCCATCGTAAAATTTCAACCAATGAGGCCAGCGCCGTCGCCTGCAGGTTCCCGACAGGACTGCCGGGCGATGCCCGCGCTATCACCCCAAAGACAAGCGCGGCGCCGTAAACGGCGGCGAGACAGAAGATGCCGACCGCGGTGTCGATGCCCAAAGCGATGAGCCGGCGCCAAATATGAATTCCGTACGGTCGAGCGGGCCAGTCGTGCTACATGGCCGGACACGTCAGCCCGCGATTGCCGTCATGGCGAGCGGGACTGTCATGATACCAACGAGCAAGCTGATACCGATCGTGATCCGCAACCTCTGTTCATCGCGCTCGGACCGGGATGTGCTCGATGGCAAAGTCGGCGTGCAGAAACTGCTGCCGGTCTGGGGAGCCAACGGGGAATACGGCATCGATGTTACTTTCATTATGAAACCGGGAGCCAGGCTAGAACCAGGATCGGGCTCGCCGCATTCGTAATTATACGCAGCGATTTTAGAATGGATCACCTAAGCCGGCTTGAGCATCTTGCGAACCAGAACCAGCGTGGCGTCACCGGGCAGGGGCTGCACCACAAATCCCGAATCCCTCTCGACCTGGATCGCAGCGCGGTTGCCACGGTTCTCGATGGATTCGATCACGGAAAGTCCCCGGTCTGTGGCGCGCTTGGCAAGGAAGGCCAACAGGGTCCAGCCGATCCCTTCATCATGATGTTCGCCATGGACCGAAATCGCGACTTCACCGCGCTCACCCGCCGCATCGCAGGCGAGCATGCCCGTAGCAACGACCGTCCCATGCGCCAGAAATACCAGATAACTCTCGATATTGCTGCTATCGCTCGAAGTCATGGCCTTGATTTGATCTGCCCCGATGACGTTCAACCCGCTGAGGAAGCGGAAACGCAAATCTTCCTGCGTGATCGAGCGGAACAGGTCGGTGAGCGCCGCTGCGTCGTCCGGGCGTGCCCGTCTGACCTTCAGTTCCAGACCCGATCGGGTCGTCAGTTGGACGGGTTTTTCATTGATCTTCATGACAGGTCCCATTCGTTTGTGCAGGCGGCCTTTGGTTGCTGCCGGGAGAATGATCTTGCCGCCAATCTCGGCGTGGGCATTCTGTCGAAACGGGAGGCGAACAAGAGTCTTCTGCACTGGCGAAATCGCTGTGGCTGTCATCCCGGCCGAGCGCACTACGCAAATGCCCTGATCTGGATGCCTGTCACAATTCCCATGTCTTTGAGGCCGGATTGGACTTCCCCTAGCCTCCTCCGATGAACCCTTGATAACCAAGCGCCTGCGTTCAGGGTTGGTACGGATCGTTTAGCGGGGAACTCCAGCAGGAACGAACTTCAGGGCCATCCCAACGTGGCAGCAACTCCGTCAACGGCGGCGGAATCGCCTCTGCGCACAAGGCTCGAACGTGGATGCCAATCCGTCTTACAGCCCCATCAGAGGAGAGGACTAATCAGGCGCGCCAGATTCTCGGCGATTTTCCGCATGAACGGTCGACCGGCCCAATCCTCGGGCGTCAGTTCCCTGCTGCCGGCGAAATAGCGCTCCTCCACGGCTCGAATGCGGCGGACTTCGCCGGGGGCGTATATGACCAGATTGGCCTCTGCATTGAGTGTGAACGACCGGATATCGACGTTGCTCGAGCCGACTGTGGCGAGGTCATCGTCGACGGTGATGTGCTTGGCGTGGAGCAGCCTGTCCTCATAAAGGAACAGACGCACGCCAGCACGCAGCATTTCCGCGTAGAAGGAGCGCTGAGCGAGGCCAACCAGCAGCTGATCCTGCACGAGTGAGACGATGAGGCGCACATCCACACCGCGCAGGACGGCGGACTGGATGGCTTCGATCAATCCTTCGTCGGGAATGAAATAGGGGGTGGTGATAACGACACGCTCGCGCGCGCCATAAATGAGCTCGACGGTGAGGCGTTCGCTTCCAGACACCGGATAATCGGGTCCGCTGGGCAGCAGCTGCAGTGGTACGTCTCCGCCTTGCCTCGCAGCGGAGAACAGAGCATCGCCTGCCAATTGCTGTTCGGTTTCGAGATACCAGTCCGACAGGAATACCGACTGCAATTGCGCGACGATCGGCCCCGTCGCGCGCGCCACCAGTTCCTGATTGCGGATGCCGGGCCGGAAATCGGCGGCGACGATATTCTGGGAGCCGATATAGCCGATCTGTCCGTCGATGATAGTGAGTTTGCGGTGATTGCGAAGGTCGGCTCGCGCCGGCCGCCATCGTAATGGCCTGACCGGCAGGACCTCCCTTGCATCGATGCCCCGTGCCTGCATGGCTGCAATCACGCGTGAGCGCCAGGGCCGCGAGCCCAGCGCATCGATCATTACCCTGCAGGAGACGCCGCGCCCGGCCGCGCGGCCCAGCGCTTCGACGACCTGCGTTCCGACCTCGTCGTCGGCGAAGATATAGACCAGCAGATGAACATGATCGCGCGCGTCGCCAATGTCCCGGCAAAGGCTCTCGACGGTGTCATCATATTCGTAAAGCAGTTGAAGGTCATTGCCACCAACCGCTTTCATTCCGCCCAGGTTCGTGACGAGTTGCGCGACAGGACGACGCCCCCAGTCAATGTTGGCGGGAAATCCTGTCGCTGCCGCAACGAGTGCCGCATCGGCCTGTCCGGATCTTGGGTTGCCGGCAAAACGCTGCCTTCGCCATTTGGGAAATCGGGGGCGGCCGATAGCGATATAAAGGATGAGGCCGGGAATCGGCAGGAAGAAGAGGAGCAACAACCAGCTCCGGGCCGCTTCGGGAGACCGGCGGAGCGGAACGAGCAGGACCATCGCCAGCCGGATGATCCACTCGATCGCCAGATAGAATGCGCCCCAATGTTCCTCTAGATAAGTCATTCCGTCATCGTTGCTGGTGCGCGGGATGTCGGCAAGTTCTTCCTGGCGCGAAGGATGGTGAGTTGCGGTCCTTTGGCACGGGACGGTTGGCACTTGTGCTTGTTCGCCGCTGCGCAGCGCAACGTTGAGCGAACGGAGCGCGGCGCGACAGGAGAGCCTGCCGAAGCGCCGGCAACAGCGCGAACGGTCCGCAGAACGCTGGGAAGAGATGGCCCGCGCCGCCGAAGAAACCGAGCGACGCACAGCGATCAATGAAGCGCAAAAGCGGGCAAGGGACATGGCATGACCAACGCTCGGTGAACTTCCGGTGGGCTACCATCCCTCGGACGACGAGACTTTCATGAGCCCCCTGCGGTTGGGGTATTCTCGTTCGCATTCGCTGGCCTGGAAGCTGCAGATGCTCGGTGAGGTCGAGGTTGCCCTCGATCTGTTGCAGATGGAGCAGCTCGGCGGACGCACCCTCAAGATCGTGCGGCACATGAGTCCTCCTGCCTCGATAAGGGATGGCGCCTCACCCAACCCTGGTCTCGCCTGACTTCGGGAACTTACGTAGCGACGCGCGTCCTTATAAAGACACATAGCAGAAACAGGTCGGCATGATCCGGCAGGTGCGAGGATGCACGATATGGTTGATCCGGCGCTGTCCGCGCGTCCCAGGATATGTGTGGTCGATGATGACGCGGCAGTGCGCCGCGCGAGCTTGCTGGCGCTTGAGGCATGCGGCTACGACGTGCGTGCGCATTCGAGCCCCCTGCACGCACTCAGGGACCCTGCCATCGGGGATGCCCTTTGCCTGGTCACGGAGTTTCTCATGCAGGGCATGGACGGGATCGCGCTGGTGCGCGGCCTGCGCGCGGGAGGCTGGACCCGCCCGGCTATCCTCGTCACGGCCTATCGCGATGACTATCTCGTCGCGGCTAAGGGCGAGGAGATATTCATCGACATATTCGAGAAGCCCGCGATCGAGCGGCGCCTGATCGCGTCCGTGGATCGGGCGACCGGCCGCACCTGACACCGCAGCTACGTATATTCCCGAAATGCCTGGTGCAGCCCTTTCAGCGACCTTCGTCCTATCGGGAGGAAGTGGGACATGCTCAAGGATATTCTGGCGATCGTAGATACAGGCGAAGCCGACGAACAGTTCCTCAAGGACGTGCTCGCCTTCGCTCGCCTTCATGAAGCCCATCTCTCGATCGCGATCCTGTCAGCCATCCCGACGCCCGATTACGCCATCGCCTTCGGGCCGCCCTATATCGTACTCGCCGATTTCCTGAAGGCGTCGGAAGAGAAGCAGGCGCGCGTGGAAAAGCTGGTCGGGGGCGAGGGTGTCGAGGTCCGTATATTGAGCGACGATCCGGCGATCCTGCTGGACAAGGCGCCGGTTCAGGCGCGCTATGCCGATCTGGTGCTGTTCGGCCCGGCCGCTGCCTATGCCAATCAGCGGCTGCGGCGGCGGCTCGTTGAAAATGTGGCTCTGTCCTCGGGACGGCCGTTGCTGGTCCTGCCAGATGCCTGGCAGCCGCGCGCGTTCAAGCATCTGCTGGTTGGCTGGAACGCGACCCGCGAAGCGACCCGGGCCGTGAGCGAGGCACAGATGCTCGCGTCTCCTGGCGCACGGATCGAGATCGTGATCGTCGATGGCGACCCTTCGACCCGAGGCCATGGCTCCGATCCCGGTGCGGATATCGCGCGAAACCTCTCTCGACACGGCTTTGCCGTGACGGTTCACGCGCTGGCGTCCGATGGAAACAGTGAGGCTGAAGTGCTCGAGGGCATGGCCCGCCGCCAGCAGGCCGACATGCTCGTCCTGGGCGCGTCGGCGCATTCGAAATTACGCGAGTTGTTCCTGGGCGGCGTCACCCACGATCTGCTCGACGGCGCGCCGGTTCCGATCCTGTTCGCGCATTAAACGCAGAATCTCCCTTGTGGCCGGTCGCCGTCTGTCCCCACAAGTCCGTCTTAGGCTGTTGGATCTGCGCGAGACAGGAATTGCCTCTCCCACACCAGAAAACACATGGGGTTAGGGCCGGATCGCTACCTTCAGAACGCCGTCGCGCTGATGCGAGAAGAGCTCGTAAGCGGTCTCGATATCGTCGAGCCCATATCTGTGCGTGACGAGCGGAGCGGTATCGGCGCGTCCTGACCCGATCACATCCATCAATCGCCGCATGCGCTCCTTGCCGCCGGGGCACAGCGTTGTGACGATGCGATGATCGCCAAGCCCCGCGGCGAATGCATCCAGCGGAATCCTGAGGTCTTCGGAATAGACCCCCAGCGATGACAATGTCCCGCCCGGTCGCAGCACCCGAAGCGCCGCCTCGAAGGTCGTCTGTCGACCCAGAGCCTCGATCGCGACGTCGACGCCGCGCCCGTCCGTGATGCGCCGGATCTCGTCCACCGGATCGACCTTGCCCATATCGACCAGGTGATCGGCGCCCATGCGTTGCGCGATCTCGAGCCGTTCGGATAGGGCATCGACCGCGATGATCGAGGTCGCGCCCATCATTCTGGCGCCGATGGTCGCGCACAGGCCGATCGGCCCCTGAGCGAAGATGGCGACTGTATCGCCGATCTTCACCTTGCCCGCTTCCGCGCCGCTGATCCCGGTAGAAAGAATGTCGGGGCACATGAGAACCTGCTCATCGCTCAGGCCCTCGGGGACCGGCGCGAGATTGGCCATCGCATCGGGCACAAGCAGATATTCAGCCTGCGCGCCGTCGATCGTGTTGCCGAACCGCCATCCCCCCATCGACTTCCAGCCATGGCCATGGGCGGCACCGCACTGGGAATGCAGTCCGGACAGGCACGCATAGGACGTGCCTGACGGCGTGATCGCGCCGGCGACCACGCGCTGGCCTTCGCGATACCCCTGAACGGCCGAACCGAGCTTCTCAATGATGCCGACCGGTTCATGACCGATCGTCAGCCCCGCCGCGACGGGATACTCGCCCTTGAGGATATGGACGTCGGTGCCACAGATCGTCGTCAGGGTCACCCGGATCAGCGCGTCGAGCGGGCCTATTTCGGGGACTGGCTTTTCGCCCAGGATGATCCGCCCAGGCTCGATGAAAATGGCAGCCTTCATTTTCTGGGCCATACGTCCGCTCCCTCAGATTTCTCACGACAGTTGCGGGCCGAAATATCGCCGATAGGCGACAACTGCTCTACGGGATGTCCCGTAACGGCTCTTGACGTCATCGCTGCGGCTTGAGCGTGCGTAGCCTTGTTCGAGCCGATTCGCGATGCAGACGGCCCGTCAGCCCATCCGATGGGGTGTGTTACTGCCCGCCTTAGTAGCATCCCTTATACAGGTCCGGCCGCCCGCCACCTAGGCTCGATCGATGCAACTATGAGGAGTGGCAATGGCAGAGACACCGGTCGTGCTCGAGTGGCACGCGATGCCTATCGAAGAGGTGCTGGGCGTGCTTCAATGCTCCAGTGCCGGCCTGAGCCAGGTAGAAGCGGAGCGTCGTCTCGCTGTATACGGCGTCAATGCCTTGCCGGTCGGGACGACAGTCCATCCGATTCTCCGGTTTCTGGCGCAGTTCAATAGCGCTCTGATCTATTTTCTGCTTGCCGCTGCCTTCGCCGCCGCACTGCTGGGGCATCTCGTCGATGCGTCGGTCATCACGGTCGTCGTCCTCATCAACGCCATCGTAGGATTTCTCCAGGAGGGTAAGGCGGAGAGGGCGCTGGGCGCCATTCGCGATATGATAGCGCCCCATGCAACGGTTCTGCGCGATGGCGCGCGGCGCACCATAGAAGTTCCGGACATCGTCCCCGGCGATATCGTGCTGATCGAGGCGGGGGACCGCGTGCCAGCGGATATGCGCATCCTGCGCGCCCGCGGCCTGCTTGTCGATGAAGCCGCGCTGACCGGGGAATCCGTCGCAGCGGAGAAGCAGGAGGCGGCGGTCGGTGAAGACGCGGCCATCGCTGATCGCCAGTGCATGCTCTTCTCCGGAACGCTGGTCGCATCTGGTCAGGCCAGCGGCATGGCCGTAGAAACAGGAACGCGCACCCAGATCGGCCGGATCAGCAAGCTCATGCAGGCTGTGGAGACGGTCAGCACGCCATTACTGCGCCAGATCAACGCCTTCGGCACGCGCTTCACCGCCTTCGTTCTCGTTGGTGCGATCGCGCTGTTTGCTTTTGCCGTGCTCGCTCGCGAGTTCCACTGGATCGACGCGTTGATCGCCGTGGTGGCACTCGCCGTCGGCATCATTCCCGAAGGCCTTCCCGCCGTCATCACGATCACGCTGGCGATTGGCGTCCAGCGCATGGCGGCGCGCAATGCCGTTATCCGTCGCCTGCCGGCCGTCGAGACGCTCGGCGCGACCTCGGTCATCTGTTCGGACAAGACCGGTACGCTCACGCGCAACGAGATGATGGTGCGCCGTATCCTTCTGCCGAGCGAAGAACTGATGGTCGGCGGATCTGGCTATGCGCCGGAGGGCGGGCTCACCAGCGAGGGCGCGGATGACGACGCGGCCGCCATCGCGGCGTCGGCGGCGATCATCCGATGCGGATTGCTGTGCAATGATGCGGCGCTGCGCAGTGACGCAGGCCGCTGGCATGTAGACGGCGACCCCATGGAGGGGGCGCTAGTCGCGCTCGCGATGAAATCAGGTCTCAATCCCGACCATCTGCGCGGCGAATGGAAGCGGATCGACGAGATCCCGTTCGACGCGGCCTATCGCTTTATGGCGACGCTCCATCATGGCCCAGGCGGGGAAGGCTTGATCTTCATCAAGGGCGCGCCGGAGGCCGTCATCGCCATGGCAGGCGCCGATCCCCGGAGTTGGGAGCCGCGCCTCGCTGTTGCTGCCGATCAGGGCGAACGGCTGCTCGGGTTCGCCATCAAGCGGCTCCAGGCTCGTGACGATCGGCTCACCTTCTCTGATCTGGATCACGGAATAGAATTTCTTGGACTGATGGGGTTCATCGACCCGCCGCGCGAGGAGGCGAAGGCAGCGATCGCCGAGTGTCGCTCCGCCGGGATCGCGGTCAAGATGATCACTGGAGACCATCTGGCCACAGCGCTCAGCATCGCGCGCCAGCTTGCGCTGAGCGATGCGCCTCGCGGAATGACCGGAGCCGAGCTCGAACGGATATCCGACCGGGAGCTGTTTGACAAAGTGCTGGAGGTCGATGTCTTCGCGCGCTCCAGTCCGGAGCACAAGCTTCGGATCGTCCGTGCGCTGCAGGCGCATCGCCTGATCGTCGCCATGACCGGTGATGGCGTCAATGACGCGCCCTCGCTCAAGCAGGCCGACGTCGGCACGGCCATGGGACACAAGGGCACCGAGGCGGCTAAGGAGGCCGCCGAGATGGTGCTGCTGGATGACAATTTCGCGTCGATCGTGGCGGCGGTGCGCGAAGGCCGCACGGTTTACGATAATATCCGCAAGGTGATCGCCTGGACCCTGCCGACCAATGGCGGCGAGACGGTCGCGGTCGTTCTGGCAATCCTGGTGGGTTTCACGCTGCCGATGACGGCGACGCAGATCCTCTGGATCAATCTGGTCCTCGCCGTGACGCTGGGTCTTGTCCTGGCTTTCGAGCCGAGCGAACCTGGAACCATGGCGCGGCAGCCTCGGCACGTCGATGCGCCGCTCCTCTCGCCGTTCCTGCTGTGGCGCGTGTTCCTGGTCTCCGGGCTGATGGCCGCGCTGGCGCTCGGGATATTCTTTCACGCCAAGGGGCAGGGGCGCGATCTGGAGACGGCGCGTACCCTGGTCGTCAACATGCTCGTTGTCGCCGAGATCTTCTATCTCTTCAACGTGCGCTATCTGCATATGCGCTCGCTCACCTGGCGCGGCGTGCTGGGAACACCAGCCGTGCTTGCCGCGATCGCGGTCGTGATCGGCGCGCAGCTTTTCTACACCTACGCGCCCGTCATGCACGCGATCTTCGAGAGCCGGCCGCTCGCGCTTGCCGACGCCATGCTGATCGTGGGCCTGGGAGTCCTCCTCTTCCTCTGCCTCGAGGCGGAAAAGCTGCTGATGCGGCGCCTGGGCTGGTTTGAGGAACTCGCGTGACCAGTGCCGATCTTCTTCAGGAAAATGTGAAAGGACATCCGATGACCCATCCCCGCCTGGCGCCGCCCCACAAGATCCTGCTCGCCACGGACCTCAGCTGCCGCTGTGACCGCGCGCTCGACCGGGCGGTCCAGCTTGCCAAGGAGTGGCAGGCGGAGCTGATCGCAGCCTATGTCGTCGATCCCGATCAAAGCCGTCAATACCGGTTCGATCGGACGCCTGCCTCCTGGAGGCGGTTGCCGAGCCCCGTTGAACGGATGCGCTGGCGCCTCAAGCGCGATCTCGGCACCTCGGCCGAGTTCATCCGGGTGATCGTCGAGGAGGGGCCGCCTGGCGAGACTCTCCTCTCGATCGCGGCGCGAGAAGGCTGTGATCTTATCGTGACCGGGATCGCGCGCGACGAGACGCTGGGACGGATGATCCTGGGCAATACCGTCAACCGGCTTGTACGCGGTTCACCGGTGCCCGTCCTCATCGTCCATGATCGCGCCCTTGGCGCCTACAGGAGCATTGTCGTGGCGACGGATTTTTCCGAAGCCTCGCTGCAGGCACTCCTGACGACCTCTGCGCTGTTTCCAGGGCGCGACCTGACGCTGTTCCATGCCTATGACGTCCCGTTCTCGGGCCTGCTCGATGAAAGGGACTATGTCCGTAACCTGCGCACAATGGAGAAGGAATTGGGTGCGAAATTCCTCAGCGACGAGCGCGTCGATACAGCCGTGAGGGCTAGCGCTACTTTGGCAGAAGTGTGATTTTTGGGATTCCCTGCTGGGGAAATGCGTGCTTCATAGGAAGCCAGCTTTGATGGAGGCTGGCGATGGAAGAGGATTGGCAGCGGGATCTCGAGCATTGGCTTGAGCCGTATCTGCAGAAGTTGGGTAACAAGACACGGCGTCGGATGTGCCCAGCCTACATCGCCGGCTTGATTGGCCCCGGCGATCGCAAGAGCATCCAACCCATCGCGGCCCGCGCAGACGCGCTCAGCTATGACCGGCTGCATCATTTCATCGGTGCCGGGATCTGGGATAGCACGCCGCTGGAAGCGACGTTGTGGCGGCAAGCGGATGAGTTGGTCGGTGACGACAAAGCCTGGCTGATCATCGACGACACAGCTCTTCCCAAGAAGGGCAAGGCCTCGGTCGGGGTCGCGCCCCAATATGCTACGGTACTGGGCAAGAACGCGAACTGCCAAACGCTCGTGTCGGTGACCTTGGCTTCGGGGGAGGTGCCGATCATGCTGGGTTTGCGGCTATACCTGCCGGAAAGCTGGACCAGCGACACGGCCCGGATGGAGAGGGCTGGCGTGCCCAAAGATTTCCAAGCCTATCGCACGAAGCCCGACATCGCCATCGAGGAGATCGATCGGGTCATTGCTGCCGGTGTGCGTTTCGGCTGCGTCCTGGCCGACGCCGGCTATGGCTTGTCAGCGCCGTTCCGGCAGGCGCTAAGTGCACGAGGCTTGCGCTGGGCCGTTGGTATTCCCCGGCACCAGAAGGTCTATCCTGCCGACGTGCAGTTGATCTTCCCGGTGGCAGGACGTGGGCGACCACGGGTTCGGCATGTGCCCGACGTCAAATCCCGAGCAGCCCATGCCATGCTCGAAGATGCGAAATGGCGGCAGGTCAGTTGGCGCCGAGGGACCAAAGGCCGCCTGACGGCTCGCTTTGCCGCCATGCGTGTGCGTATCGCCGATGGCGCGCCACAGCGGATCGGAGCTGCTGGCGCTCAGCATATGCCAGGCGAAGAGGCTTGGCTGGTAGGTGAGCACCGCTCGAACGGCGAGCGAAAATACTATCTCTCCAACCTCCCCGCCGACACCGCGATCAAGGACGTCGCTGGCGCCATCAAGGCGCGCTGGATCTGCGAACAGGCGCACCAGCAGCTCAAGGAGGAACTCGGCCTCGACCACTTCGAAGGACGATCGTGGACGGGGCTGCATCGCCATCTTCTCATGACAATGATGGCCTATGCCTTCCTGCAAACACGAAGGCTCGCGAAGGCGGGCCGGAAAAAAAAGAGTCTCCGGACCTCCGCCTCAGCCGAGCATGCCCGCCATCCGACAGGCCATCATTGACAGAATATCGAGACCTCCGCCAGACCAATGCCCACATTGCGGCGGGAGCCTATCAGTAACGCATTTCAAACTTCTGCCAAAGTAGTGCTAGGCCGCGTGGACAAAGCTTGACGTGCTGAAGCGAGGTTGATTCAAGGCTGCCATTTGGAGGCAGCGTTGGGTGAGCGGATTGGTCTGTCGGATGGGGAATGGGCGCTGATTGCGCCGCTGCTGCCGCCGGAGCGGGGCCGAGGCTGCCGTCCCGCAGGTGATAACCGGCCGTTCTTCGAAGGCATGATGTGGATGGCACGGACGGGGTCGCAGTGGCGGCATCTGCCGGATGAATATGGCAAGTGGAACAGTGTCTTCCGCCGCTATCGGCGTTGGATTGAGACCGGCGTGTTCGATGCCATGCTGGAGACGCTGACGGAGATGGCCGGGCGGGATCGCTCTGCCGATATGATCGACAGCACCATCGTTCGGGCACACCACTGCGCGGTAGGTATAAAAAAGGAACTGGCCCGGCCGAGGGCCTCGGCCGCTCGCGCGGTGGCTTCACCACCAAATTGCACGTCCGATGTGACGGCAAGGGGCGACCGCTCGGCTTCGTGCTGACGCCTGGCGAGGCGCACGACGTACACGGCTTCGGCCCGCTGTTCCGCATGATCAGCGGCAAGGTGAAGGCGCTGCTGGCCGATCGCGGCTACGACGCCGATGCCATCCGCGCCGAGATCGCCTTCCACGGCATACAAGCGGTGATCCCTGCCAAGCGCGGACGCCGCAACCCTGCCGCCCATGACCGAGACAAATACCGCCTGCGCAGTCGGATCGAGCAACTCTTCAGCAAGCTCAAGACCTGGCGGCGGATCGCAACCCGCTACGACAAAACCAGAGGATCATACCTCGGCTTCGTCAGCCTCGCTTCATCACTGCTCTGGCTACCCTTTGTCCACGACGCCTAGCGCTGATGTCATCATCGAGCATGGAACGCCCGGACGGCTTCTTGCTGACTATGTCGAAAACGAGCATGCCGACCTCACCGTAATCGGCAGCCATGGCCGCGGCGTGCTGTTCGACGCGCTGATCGGCAGCACCGCACAGAGCCTGATCGAGAGTCTCGAGGGTGACCTGCTCGTCGTTCACTATCGGCCGGGCAAGGGCCAGTGAATAGCCCTCGGGCTTCTGGACGCCTTCGATCCTAATTTTGAGGATAGGAGGCGATGATGGGTGAGGGGAATTGCAGCGACGAGTTCAAGCGCAATGCTGTGTCGCGGATCGGGTAGCGGTGTTACCCGATAGCGGAAATTTCATAGCGGCTCAGGGTCAGCCAGCATTCGCTCTGTTCTTGGGCAACCGCTGGCAAGGGCCGCGTCAGACGATGTAACCAAGAATGCCGAGATCAGGCGATTGGAGCGCGAACTGGCATGATGGACCTGGGATTTTAAAACGACTGGACTGGCAAAACATCGCTGACTGGCATTGAGCCAGTCCCGTCATGGAAGCTTTGCGTCAATCATCCAGAGAATCAAAGCCAAAAGTCCGAAGGTCAGAGCAGTCAGGAAAGCCACATCCACGTTGCCGCGCAGGCGATTGAGAAATTGCATTTTCCGGCTCCTCGATAGCAGGTCGCAACCAAGTTATAAGACGGATATATTCGGGCTATCGGGAACAATACGTATCCAGTGCATCCCTGTGATCCAACTTCGGCGGGTAGGCACAGTTGTTTGCTCTGGACTCACTGGTAATGCATTCAAAATGCGGAGCCGTCGATCGCGCGCGAGCACGACGGCTCCGACAATCGCCGCCCCGCTTCCGATATCTGCCGAGCGATGGTGAGGGTAATGTCTCACCCGCGAGCGCCGGCAGCGGTGCCAGGCCAGGCGTGCCGCGGCCGACGACCGCAGCACCGCGCAACACGCCACGACGGTCGATCGACGTGTCTCACCTGTCCAATTTCGATCGCAACAGCGCGAGTCAGGGCGGGCCTGTCGCTTGACATCATGTCAGGGTCGAGCGGTCTCAGCGCCTTGATACCGGTCAAAGTCGAAAGACCTTGACCCTGACATGATGTCAGACCCTATCTGCCAGTGCGAAGGAGCAAGACGATGAACGATCCTCATGCACATGGCGGCCATTGCTGTTCGAAACCGTCCACTGCGCCCGCCGCCATCAAGGACCCCGTGTGCGGGATGACGGTAGATCCGGCGACGAGCGCGCATCATGCCGAGCATGGCGGTGTGACATATCACTTCTGCAGCGTCGGCTGCCGTGCAAAGTTCGTCGTAGATCCGGCCAGGTTCACAAATGGCGAGGCCGATACTTTAACGGCAGCGCCCCCGTCCTCGCTATCGGTGTGGACTTGCCCGATGCATCCCGAGATCCGGCGCCCTAGCCCGGGCATCTGCCCGATTTGCGGCATGGCGCTGGAGCCGGCGGAGCCGAGCGCCGACGAGGGAGCAAACCCGGAACTGGTCGATTTCACTCGCCGCTTCTGGGTGAGCGCGATGCTTGCCGTGCCCCTGCTGCTGATTTCGATGGGCGCCGAGATGGCGGGTCTGCACCTCGTGCCGATGCGCTGGTCGCCCTGGGTGCAATTCGCGCTGACTGCGCCGATCGTGCTGTGGGCAGGCTGGCCGTTTTTCGAGCGAGGCTGGGCGTCGCTCAAGTCGCGCCACTATAACATGTTTACGCTGATCGCGATCGGGGTCGGCGCGGCCTTCCTCTACAGCGTGGTGGCGACAGTCGCGCCCGGGGTGTTTCCGGCAAGCTTCCGCGACCATGGCGCCATGGTGCCCGTCTATTACGAGGCGGCCGGCGTGGTCGTTGCGCTGGTGCTACTCGGGCAGGTGCTGGAACTGCGCGCGCGCGCCGCGACCGGACGTGCGATCCGCGCTCTCCTGAACCTTGCGCCCAAGACCGCGCGGCGGATCGGTCCGGACGGCGAGGAGCAGGAAGTCGATCTCGGCAAGGTCACGGCCGGCGATCGTCTGCGCGTGCGTCCCGGCGAGGCGGTCCCGGTCGACGGGACCGTGATCGACGGCCGCTCGTCGGTCGACGAGTCGATGCTGACCGGCGAGCCGGCGCCGGTGCTCAAGGTGCCGGGCGCCGCGCTTACCGGCGGCACCGTCAACGGCACTGGTAGCCTGGTCATTGAGGCGCAGGCGGTTGGCGCCGACACGATGCTGGCGCGCATCGTCGCGATGGTCGCGGAGGCGCAGCGCAGCCGTGCGCCGATCCAGGCCGTGGCGGATCGTATTTCCGGCTGGTTCGTGCCGTTGGTGGTGCTGATCGCACTGCTGACCTTTGCCGTCTGGAACCTTGTCGGCCCCGAGCCGCGCTTCGGCCATGCCTTGCTCAACGCCATCGCGGTCCTGATCATCGCCTGTCCGTGCGCGCTCGGGCTTGCCACACCGATGTCGATCATGGTCGGGACGGGACGCGGGGCTCAGGCCGGCGTGCTCGTCAAGAATGCCGAGGCGCTGCAGGCGCTCGACAAGGTCGATACACTGGTGATCGACAAGACCGGGACGCTGACCGAAGGCAAGCCCAAGCTCGTGGCGGTCGAGCCAACTGAAGGGTTCAACGCTGATCGGGTGCTGGCGCTGGCGGCAGCGGTCGAGGCTCGCTCCGAGCATCCGCTGGCGGTCGCGATTGTTACCGGCGCCAGAGAACGCGGGCTGACCGTCTCGGCGGTCGAGGACTTCGACTCGCAGACCGGCATGGGCATAAGCGGCCGGGTCGACGGTCGGAGGGTCGTGATCGGCAATGCCGCGCAGATGCGGAGTGCCGGAGCGGATGCCACAGCGCTAGAGGCATCGGCCTCGCGGCATCGCGCTGAAGGCGGCGGCGTCATGCTGGTTGCCGTTGATGGTGAAGCGGCCGGGCTGATCGCCGTCGCCGACCCTGTCAAGGCGTCATCGCGCGGCGCGATCGCTGCGCTTCACGCCGAGGGGCTGCGCATCGTCATGCTGACCGGCGACAGCCGCGGCACGGCAGAGGCCGTCGCTCGGGCGATCGGCGGGATCGACGAGGTCCATTCCGATCTCAAGCCGGAGGACAAGGCGCGGATCGTCGTCGACCTCAAGGCGAACGGCGCTCGGGTCGCTATGGCGGGCGACGGTATCAACGATGCCCCGGCGCTCGCGGCCGCCGATGTCGGCGTGGCGATGGGAACGGGGACGGACGTGGCGATCGAGAGTGCTGGGCTGACGCTCACAAAGGGCGACCTTTCGGCGATGGTACGTGCGCGGCGGCTAGCGCGTGCCACTATGGCCAACATACGGCAGAACCTGTTCTTCTCCTTCCTGTTCAACGGCGTGGGCATACCTATTGCGGCGGGTGTGCTCTATCCGGTGACCGGCATCCTGCTGTCGCCCATGTTCGCAGGGGCCGCGATGGCGCTGTCGTCATTCACCGTCGTCGTCAACGCGCTCCGCTTGAACGCTGTACGACTGGAAGCGCGCAAGCCATGAATATCGGTCAGGCCGCCGCTGCAAGCAGCGTGTCGCAGCGTATGATCCGCCACTATGAGAAGATCACGCTGATCCCGACACCGTCAAGGCGCGGCAGCGGCTATCGGGACTATTCGGACGCCGATGTTCACCGCCTCCGGTTCGTCGCAAACGCGCGCGACCTTGGTTTCCCGATCGAGGAAATCCGTTCGCTTCTGGACCTCTGGCAGGACCGTTGCCGATCGAGCGCTGAGGTGAAGGCGCTGGCACTTCCCGAGCCGACGAGCTTGGCCGCAAGGCGGCTGCGCTGGACGGTATGCGCCGGGCGCTGATGGAACTAGCCAACAGCTGTACCGGAGACGAACGGTCGGATTGCCCGATCATCGATCGACTGGCTGAGGGTTGATCGTCGCAGCTGCCTTCCTGAAGGGCGCTTCCGACTTCACTATGAGATCTTGCACCGCGAAGGTACAAGCCATGATCCAAAACTCCGTCTCGACATTCCCGTTCTTCTCCCTGACGTGCCGGACGCGGCAGATGCTTGTGTCGACAGGCTCATCGGCTCGCTCGAAAGACGCCCGGGCGTCGAACAGGCCATGTGGTGCCAGCCGAAGCGGGAGCGCCCGCGATACGCTGCATCCATTTCGATCCGGCGGTTACGACGCTGTTGCGTATCCGCTAACTGGCCCAACTCGCACATTGCTTATGTGGTCTCGACTGACCGCTTGATAGCGATCCTGCGTTTCGTGCTCGTATTTGAGCCATCGGGGTCAGCATCATGGTGCGGCGGCCACGCGCGGCCAATGCGCCGCTGCTGTCCATTTTCTTTTATAACTGATTCTGCTCGCGTCCGGCTTGTAGGTGGGCCTTGTCCTCGGCGACTTTTTGCATGCTCTGGGCATGGGGCGATGCCCAGACAGTCCGGGCAATGGTCATAAACATGCCTGTTGGCGCCGAGATCACCGGCCTCGGCTTGCCGCTTTTTGTCGTGCTGGAAGGCGAGAAGAGTTGCCGCGAAAGCTGAGATAGTTCGACGCATTGGCGTTACGCGCACGTGTCCGGATCCCAAGTACGGTCCATGCGAGCCTTTGACGACATCTGATTGCGCTTCAGCAGTAACGGCGACGGGGGAGACTGGAACATGCGCCTTCCCCCGACCGTGATTGGTACTGTTACGTATACTTGCTATGTGTCGGGACAGATAATCGTAATGAAGGCGCTATGGCATCACGACGGTCGGGAGTGATGGCAGTTGCTCTCTTACGATGAAGGTCGGAATATGGCGTGGCTCGCGAGGATAATGCTGTTTGTGCCGGCGCTGATCGCCGGATGGTTCGTCTCTAAAGAGGACCCCCGATACTGGGTGGTGGCGATGGTAATCGCGCTGGTGTTCATCGCGCTTTCATGCTGCATTGCTATCTACGTACCGGCCTTTCGCCTCTGGCCACGTCGCACGCGGCAGTAGCAACGCAACGATCACATATCCGGAGCGCTTGCGAAGGCTCACGCGCTTGAGCAAATGACCCTTTTCCAAGTGGCTGATGAAATCGGCATTGAACGGTCGGGTGCTCGGGCTCACTGGGGAATGTCATCAATGATGGGCGCCTTCGCACTGCCGGACCCCGGCTGGTAGGGGCGCCTGAATGCGAGTCCATGACCATTGCCGGCAAGTACGCCTTCAAGCCGGTACAGCTTGCCAACCTCTCTGATCGCTTTTCTCCTGGGTTAAGCCGCGACGGTATAGCGTGCTTCGAGCAGATCAAGCTCTCGGATAAGCTTGCGTGCGGGCTCGCTGTCCAGTTCGCGCTTGCGCACCATCCGGAAAATTTGCGCGCGTTCGGCCTTCAGCGCTGCCAGACGAAGGCGGCGCTCAATCTCTTCTGCTCGCCGCCCCAGCGCATTGTTTTCCGGGCTACCAACCCGGCTCTCGATCCTTTGCCGGTAACCATCCATAATGCGGGATGCGGTCGAGACATAGAGATCCGCGTCGCTTCGGCCCTCTGCCAGCGCATGCTGGACCTTCTCGATCTCCGCGATCGCAGCTTCTGCCGCCTTGACGCGGGCCGCATCCTCGGCCGCCTTATGGTCATGTTCGGCCGGCATCTCGAGACCTTTGAGCAGAAGGGGTAGCCCCAGGCTGGCAGCTAGCAACGACACGATGATGACGCCCATCGCCAGAAAAATAGCCAGATCTCTTGCCGGAAAGGGCGAGCCATCGTTCATTGCCAGAGGCAGTGTCAAGACACCGGCGAGCGTGATGGCGCCGCGAACGCCGGCAAAGGAGATCGCGGCGACGATCCGCCAATTGGGCGTGGAACGCCAGTCCCCTTCGCGAAAGAAGGTGAGACGAAGGGATGCCCAGACCCACAGGAAGCGAAGGGCGGCGAGCCCAAGGTTGATTGCGATGACATATATTGCCAGCCACCAAGGTTCCTGATGGCCGGTCGCGCGAACGGTTTCGGCCGAGCTGGCGAGAATGGCGGGCAGCTGCTCGCCGAGCAGCACGAAGATGACCCCGTTGGCGCTGAACTGGATCATATCCCACACTGTGTTGCGGCGTATGCGTGTGGAGCCCTCCAGTTCGCCAGTGCTTTCGACAAAGCCCATGGTGAGGCCGGCGGCGACTGCGGCCAGAATGCCGGAGCAATGGAGATGCTCGGCAAGGAGATAGGCGCCAAATGGGATGAGCAGGCTTATGAGAATCTGCGCGCCGCCCTCCTCTCCATAATGCCGTGAGACCCAGCTTTTCGCGCGCGACACAATCCAGGTGAAGCCGGCACCGATCGCGATGCCCCCGAACGCGACCCACAGGAAATTGAGCGCTGCGTCCTGGACTGAGAATGCTCCGGTTAACGCTGCGGCGATTGCAAAGCGCAGGCAGACGAGTCCGGAGGCATCGTTCAAGAGCGATTCCCCTTCGAGAATATGCATCATGCGCTTGGGGATGGAGACGCGCTGGGCGATCGCGGACACCGCGATCGGGTCGGTGGGGGAGACGACGGCGGCGAGACCGAACGCGACAGCCAACGGCATCGCCGGGACCATCCAGTGGATGAAAAAGCCCATGCCGACGACCGTAGCGACGACCAGGCCAAGGGCGAGCTCGACGATGGTCTTGCCGTCCTTGAACAGCTCTTCGCGGGGAATGCGCCAGCCATCGAGGAACAGCAACGGCGGCAGGAGCAGGAGAAAGAAAATCTCCGGATCGAGCGTGACGCGCCAGTCAGCGGCCAGCCCGATCATTGCGCCCAGGGCGATCTGAAACAGAGGTCGTGGCAGGGGCAGGGGAACCATGCGCGAGAAAATGCCGCTCAGGATGACGGCAAGCAGCAGCAGCAGGATGATCGTGATGGTTTCCAATAGTCTTCCTCACATTTGGGGCTGGATCAGACGGCCGCCTAGGACTGCCCAGGAATGGGAAGTTCGTGCCATTTTTTGCGATATCCCGGTCAGCCGCTAGCCCCTTGATGTTTTTCGCGACGTTTGACCTGGAGTGAACGCTCACATGATGATGATTGCGTGTGTTTTTAGATCATGATGCCCACCAGGATGGCATTGGCGAGATCGATGAAGAAGCCGCAGACCAGGGGCACGACGATAAAAGCCTTGGGTGCCGCACCATATTGCCGTGTGACGGCGCTCATATTCGCAATCGCTGTCGCGGTCGATCCAAGCCCTATTCCCCCGAACCCTGCGCTCATGACGGCTGCTTCATAGTCGCGCCCAAGGCAGGGGAAGAGAATGAAGATCATGAAAGCGATGGCCATTGTTATCTGCAAGCACAGGGCAACGGCGAGAAATGCGACCATGCCATCGAGAGCCCATAGCTGCAGGCTCATCAATGCCATGGTGATGAAGATGCCCAGGCTGATCTCAGAGATCAACGCGACGCCGCGTTGCATGCGTGGCCAATCCCATAACCTGCGTTTTCGCGTGGTTAGATGAGGGGTGACGCCGCGAAGGATAATGCCCGCCAGGAGGCAGCCGACAAAATCAGGAAGATTGAGGCCACTGCTCTTGATTGCCAAAGTCAAGGATTGACCAAGCAGGAGCGTGACATTGAGCCAGAAGAGCGCGAGGAGGGCACCATAATAGTCGAGGAGCGTCCGCTGCGGCTCGTGCAGCGTACCGATCTCGAGCATAGAGGCCCCTGAAACTGGGATATTGCGTGCGCGAATGAGATAGCCGGCTACAGGGCCACCGATCAGGCAGGCGGCTATCAGGCCGAACATATTGCCCGCTGTTCCGATTTCCGCGGCGTTGGCGATCCCCAGCGTTTCCACGAAATGCGGTGCCCAAGCCAGCGTAGTGCCGATCCCGCCGGTCAACGAAATCGACCCGACCATCAGTCCGGCGCGCGGATCCAGACCGAACGCGCTGGCGATCGTCATGGCAAGCAAATTCTGCAGCAAAATGAAGAGACTTGCGAGCGCGGTGAGGATTATGAGCGCCCATCCGCCGCTTCGGATCGTCCGGACGTCGGAATTGAGCCCGATGGCTGCGAAGAAATAGAGCAGCAAGGTGTCGCGGATACCGATGTCAAACTCTATCTTGCTGCCGTGCAGAAGATAAATGCCGCTGACCACAGCAGCGCAGACTATTCCCCCTATGACCGGTTCGGGAATGCTGTAGCGCTTGAAAAGATCGAAACGGCTGACGAGGGCCTTTCCCGCGAATAGCAAAAGGATCGCAATGGTCGAGGTGGTCAGGGCATCAATGTACAGCATCATCGTTCATTTTCATCGATTATCATTCACCCTGCTTTGGCTTGTGGGGCCGGCCAGAGAGTCTTCTCGGTCAGCAGGTAGAAAGCCTGCCGTCGAAGAAAATGCGGCAAAACAAAGAACTGGAGCAGCCGATCTGATGCATTCGAGTGGAACCGACTAGTCTGTTAGCGTCTGGCTCGTCCAGTCGACCACGGCGGCCGTGAAGCGCGCTGTCGCACGATCGAATGCCGCCGCGATTTCGGCCTTGCTGTTTTGGCGGGCGGGTTCTTCTTCAAGGAAGCGGTGAGAAGCCTTCATCTGCCGATCGGTTAGCGCGGTGAGGGTGGCATCGCCCGATATGAGGATCGTCGGTGGACTTTGCTTGTCGCTTTCGGGCGCATAACGGGCCTCGAAGCGGTCGAGGTTCAGTTGGAGCGCGACCGCTCCGGCGCCCCCGCCCCGCCAGGATACCATCCGGATATTGGAAGCCCGCTGATCGAACTGGCGGGTCATGGCCTGGGCGAACAAATCCGGTGCCGGTGCGACCCAGCGTGCGTCTTTGACGTACAAAACGCTGGAGCCACGGGCGGTCAATATGCGGTCGCCCTCGATCTCGGGCGCGAAGCGGATACGGGCCAGGGTGAGCGGTCGGCCCGCGGCAGGGCGTTCCGCGACCGTCGCGTTATTTTGTTCGGCAATCCCGAAGCGAAACAAGGTGTCGCGCTTGCCGCTGCTCCCTAAAAGGCCGCCGCAGCCACCAAGCAGGAGCAGCGCGGAAACGGTCAGAAGGTATCTGTAAGGCTTAACGAGAGTCATTCGGGGAGCTCCAGTTCCAGACCGCTGTCTTTACCCAAGGCCTGCCGGGGATTCTGACGGATCTGGCGGATCAGCCCGTCGAGTGAATCGGCAGTTTCACGCAGGCTGCTCATACTGGCGTTGATTGCCGGCAATGTTGTCGCGCCGATCGTCGCGCTTTGCTTGTTGACGTTGGCCAAAGCGCCGCGCGCCTCGCCGATAGCGAGTTTGAGTTCGGCCGCCGTGTCCGAGATGTCGGCAAAGGCCTTGCGGCCATCGGTGTCGGCGATGTCACGCACCGAGGCGGCCGCATGCTGGATATCCTCGGCTGCCCGATCCAGCTTACCGAGCGCGGACGCCGCATTGGCGAACATCGCCCGGTTGTCGGCGATCGCCCCGGTGGTCAGCCGGATATCGCGAAGAGTGGCGCCGAGATTCTGGATGTTCTGATCCGACAAAGCCTTGTTGACCCGTTGCAGCGCCGATGTCGCGCTCTCCACCATCTGGCCGCCGCCTTGAAGGAGCGATGACAGGGCATTGGGTTTGCTGGAAATGACTGGACGCCTGCCCCGATTGGCCCTCCGAAGCAGTTCCTTGCTCGGTGTCCCGGCGCTGATCTGCACGACGCTCACACCCGATATGCCCTGCGTTTCGGTCGAGGCGACCGAATCGATCCGCACCGGTGTCTTGTGCGTGATCTCTATATCAGTCAGGACCCGGTTGGGGTCGTTCTCGTCGAGTGTGATCCGCTGGATCTGGCCCATCTTGATGCCGTTGAACTGGACTTCGCCGCCGACACTGAGCCCGCGTACGGGCCCGCGGAAAATAACGCGATACTCATCATTTTCCTGCCCGAACCGCGTGCCGCCAAGCCACACCACGAATACGAGTCCGGCGATCAGGAGAATGATCGAGATGATCCCGACGAGGGCATAATTGGCATGGCGTTCCATCAGCGGTCCTTCGCCCCGGCGGCGGCGCGTCCGCGCGGCCCCAGGAAATAGCTTTTGATCCAGGGGTGGTCCGACTTTTCGAGTTCGGCGACCGGGGCCACGGCGACGACCTTGCGGTCGGCAATTACAGCGACTCGGTCACAGATGGCGTAAAGCGTGTCGAGATCATGGGTGATCATGAACACGGTAAGGCCGAGCGCATCGCGCAAGCTGCGGATGAGATCGTCGAACTCGCTGGCGCCGATCGGGTCTAGGCCAGCTGTGGGTTCGTCGAGAAACAGGATGTCTGGATCGAGCGCGATCGCGCGGGCTACGCCAGCGCGCTTGCGCATGCCGCCCGACAATTCCGATGGGCGCAGCGCACCGGCATTGTCGGGCAGACCGGCGAGCTTGATCTTGAGCCTGGCAAGGTCCCCGATAAGTTGCGGGGGCAGCCTGCTATGCTCCAGGAACGGCGCTTCGACATTTTCCTGGACGGTCAGGAACGAGAAAAGCGCACCCTGCTGGAACATTACGCCGATGCGCCGTTCCGCCTCGGAAAGCGCGGATGGCTCGCCGATGTCGCGGCCGAAGAGCTCGACCGAGCCGCCATCGGGTTGCCTAAGGCCGAGAATCGAGTTGAGCAGAACAGATTTTCCTGAGCCTGAACCGCCCACGACACCCAGAATCTCGCCAGGTCGGACCTCAAGGTGCAGACCTTCGTGGATGACCTTATCTCCAAAGGCAGTGTGGAGCCCCGTCACGCGGATCGGCGGCGTCTCCGGTTCGGTGCCCGGGCGGCTCACAGATCGAGCGCCATGAAAATCACCGCGAAGATCGCATCGAACATGATGACGAGGAATACCGACTGCACCACGGCGGACGTGACCTGCCGCCCAAGGCTCTGGACGTCGCCGCCGACCATCAGGCCATGTCGGCAACCAGCGGCGGCGATCACCAGCGCCAGGAACGGGGCCTTGCTCATGCCGATCCAGAAGTGGGTAATGCTGACCGTATCGAGCATGCGCTGCACGAAGAAGATCGGATGGATATCCATCGTCACCCAACTGACCAGCAGACCACCAATGATGCCGCCGATATCGGCGGCAAAAGTCATCAGCGGTATCATCAGCAAGGCGGCGAGAATGCGGGGCACGACCAGCGCGTCGAACCGGTCGACCCCCATGACCTGCATCGCATCGGTTTCCTGGTTCATCCGCATCGAGCCGATCTGGGCGGCGAACGACGAGGCGGATCGACCGGCAAGCAGGATGGCGGCGATGACCACACCGAATTCGCGAAGGATCGCCACACCGACCAGTTGCACGGTGAAGACCCCGACTCCGAGCGTCGTCAGAAGATTGGTGCCGACCAGGGCAATTACGGCGCCGATGAAGAAGGTCATCATGAAGACGATGGGAAGCGAGTTGATCCCGGCCTCCTGCATCGTCGCGACCAGCGGCGTCACGCGCAGGCGCGACGGGTGGATGAGGCTGCGCCCGAGCGCTGTCATCATTTCGCCGGTGAACACGAGCATTTCGTAGCCATCGCGCGCAATCCCGACGATTTGCCGCCCGAACCGGTCGAAGAAGGCCGGCAGACCGGTGCGGCGCACCTTTTCGGGTGATGGTTGCTCGAGTGCGGGCCGTACCAGCGTCGTCAATTGCGCGAAGTCCTCGCGCTCACCGCCGGCGACAGTCGCGTTCTCTTCCATGGCCCGCAGCAGAACCAGGGCCCCGGCCGTGTCGAGGCGGCCAAGCGCCGTGATATCCACCGTCCTGGCCTTGCGCCCGTCGAGATCCACATCGAGGCGGCGCGACGCATCACCCAGGGCTAATGCGGTCCAGTCGCCCTGGAGATGTAGCGCAACCCCATCCTCGGGGTCCTCAAGGCTATATTGTGCCAAGGTCATGGATCCGGCGCTCATCGCAGCACCTTCAGCATGACCTTGGCAGCACCACGCCCGCCGGCACTCCAGACGCCTCCGCCCGGGTCGGTGCTGGCGCCCGTGAGGCAGGTGCCGTCCACCGGACCCTTATTGCCCGAAATCTCTGGCGGCGGCCGGAACGTAAACATCTGGGCCATGCCAAACTCGAGATGGGTCCCATCGCCTTGAAACAGCCCGGTCAGGCGCTCGATCTCGAGCGGCGGCTCGATATAGCGGTCGATTGGCTTGTCGTTCATGTTGGGCGCATGGTCGCAGACCACGTTCCAAATCTTGTCGCCATCGCGCTCGGCAATGTGTTCCCTTCGCTCGCCGTCCAGATCATAGGGATATAGGGCGACCGCGGCCGGGCTGACGGATTGCTCGTTCATCGCACGAGCGCCACGCCGATCCGGAAGCGGGTCATCCGCCGATCATAGTCGAGCAGATTTTCGCCATAACCGACAAAGCTCTGGCCGAAGAGATAGAAGTCTGGTCCGCCACCCAGCAGGCGGGGGAGGGGATAGGAGATATCGGCGCTGAAGGCACCCTTGCCGCTGCCGAAATTAAACCGGGTGGAGGTGGAGAGGCGCAATCCTTTATCCTCCCCGACCTCCATAAACAGAGCGGTATTGCCGCGATACCGGCGGATATCGGGATTGTCGGACTTGTCGCCGACAAACAGCGACAGGCGAGGCGCGACCGAGAAACGATAGCCGCCCCCCAGTGGGATCGCCGCCATCGGCGCGATATAGACACTATTGATGCTGCGTGAGGCTGTCCCGTCGCGGCCGTTGGATTCGTGGCGGATGCCGCCCTGCGCGCTGAGCGAAACGCCGCTCGACAGCGTCGCCGACGGTGTCAGGTAGAACAGCTCGGGCTGATAATCGATATTCCGAAACGGGGAGGAGTCGCCGCCCAGGTCCCAGAACATGCGCTGCGAGAAGGCGAAATGGAGACCATCACGCCAGGAACGCGGTAGGCCCTCGGCGCGCCTTGTGCCGAACAATTGATATTTGAAGCTGATCTGGATCCGCGCCTCGCTGTTCGTGCCGGGGCCATAGACGGCATAGATCGGCTCATAGGCGGAAAGGTTGGCGAGAAAAGGATTGCCCGCCGATCGGTCCGATGGGGGCGCCGCCGGCTCGGATGCTGCGCGGGCTGCAGCCTGCGCGGGGGCGAGTTCGGCCTGCGCCGATTGCGTCATCGGCGCGGGCCGCAAGGCGATGGCGGTCTGCTGCGCGCTCCAGGCCGGTATGGAAAAGACCGCGCCATCCAGCGGAAGTTCGTCCGCATCCGGCAGGCGATAGCGGGCGCGCCTGAAACCATCGGGCGGGACAATCAGATCGGCCGGCATGTCCGCCGTCCGCTCCAGCCAGAGGGTACGGCGTGCGCCGTTGGCTGTAAGCTGCGCTTCGATCCGGTCGGGCAGGGGGACCGTCTGCGGTTCGGTTCCTCCATTGAGAAAGCGCACTTCGACCAGCACTGCCCCATCGGCATCTCGCTGTCCCGCGTCGCCGATCAGGATTTCCACCGGAGAGGTTGCATGTGCAGCCGGTGCCAGAGCGGTGGCAGCGCCCGCCAGCAGCCAAGGGAGGGAGCGCCCCATCATGCGCGTAGATGCTGGCCGCTATCGACGGGGATGATCGTGCCGGTGATCCGCTTCGCCGCGTCACTGACCAGAAAGGCCGCCAGCGCCCCGACATCCTCGATGTCGACCGGCTGATGCCCTGGTATTTCGGCTGCTGCGCGGGCGAGCAGTTCGTCGAACCGGTCGATGCCGCTGGCGGCGCGCGTCGCGATAGGACCAGGCGAAATGGCATGGGCGCGGATGCCTTTGGGAGCCAGCTCGGCGGCAACATAGCGAGTGGCGCTTTCCAGCGCCGCCTTCACCGGCCCCATCAGATTATAATGCTCAACCACACGCTCAGAGCCGTAAAAGGTGACGCAAAGCAGGCAGCCTCCCTCGCTCATCAGTGGCTCGGCGAGCTTGGCCATTCGCAGGAAGCTGTGGCAGGACACGTCCATCGCCATGGCAAAACCTTCGGCCGAGCTATCGACCACCCGGCCGTGCAAATCCTCCTTGGGCGCGAAGGCGATCGAGTGCAGCAGGAAGTCGAGGCCGCCCCATTGTTCTTTGACCTGCGCGAACAGCGTTTCGAGTTGGCCCGGCACGCGCACATCGCAAGGGGCCATCCATTCCACGCCCAGCTGCTCGGCGACCGGTTCGACCCAGGCCTTGCCCTTTTCGTTCAGATAGGTCGCCGCGAGTCTGGCGCCACATCGCACGAACGCATTGGCGCACCCGGCCGCGATGCTCTTGTCATTGGCGATGCCGACGACGAGGCCGCGCTTGCCGGTGAGATCGACGAGCGGGCTCATATGCCGGTGCCGATGACATTGAGGCTATGGTGAGCGATCATACGTTCCTCATCGGTTGGAATGACCAGCACGGCGACCGGACTGTCTGGCATGCTGATCCGGGGGCCATTGCCCGCATTTGCCAATTCATCGATCTGCACGCCGAGCCATGCGAGCCGGCGGCAGATATTGCTGCGGATATCGGCGTCATTCTCGCCGATCCCGGCCGTAAAGATGAGACCGTCGATCCCGCCGAGCGAGGCGGCGAGGGCAGCGATTTCGCGGGCGACACGCCAGGCGAACAAGTCGATCGCTTCGGTCGCTTCAGGCGCCTTGCTGGCCGCGAGCGTGCGCATATCGCTGGAAATACCCGAGACACCGAGCAGCCCGGATTTCTTGTAGAATAGATCCTCGATCTCAGCCGGGCTCATGCCAAGCTGGGTCTGGAGGTGGAGGACGACACCTGGATCGATGCTGCCGCAGCGCGTACCCATCATCAGGCCGTCGAGCGCAGTGAAGCCCATGGTGGTGTCGATGCTCTTGCCGGCCTGCATCGCGCATAGGCTCGCGCCATTGCCCAGATGCGCGGCGATCACCCGGGCCCCGGCCAGCACGGGATCGATTTGCGCGAGGCGCCGGGCGATATATTCGTAGGACAGGCCATGGAACCCGTAGCGGCGGATGCCCTGGTCATGCAGCGCACGGGGGATCGCGAAGCGCGAAGCGATCTCCGGCTTGTCATGATGGAAAGCGGTGTCGAAGCAGGCCACCTGCGGCAGGTTGGGCCGTAGTGCTGCAATTGCGCGGATGGCCGCGAGGTTGTGGGGTTGGTGGAGCGGGGCCAGCGGGCACAACGCCTCCAGCTTGTCGAGCAGCGCCGCATCGATCAGGCGCGGAGCCGCGAATTCGGTTCCGCCATGCACCACCCGGTGACCGATCGCGATGATCTCGCGCCCTTTCAGCGGATGATCGGCCGCCCAGGCGAACAAATGAGCGAGCAGGTGCGCATGGGTGAGCGCTGCGCCATCCTGCCAGTCGCGTTCGAGCAGCACGCCGCCTTCGACGGAACGCACAATTATTGTCGGAGCGATGCCGATCTTCTCGATCTTGCCGCCGGCGGATAGCTGCAGCGCACCATCGCCTTCGAGCACGAACAGCGAGAATTTTATACTCGACGATCCCGAATTGAGGCTGACGACTGCCTTCATGCGCCTTGCGACTCCAGCAACCCCGGGGCAGCCTTCGTCGCGGCACGAGCGAGCAGAACCGCGACCGCGCAGGAAGCGAGCCGGGTGCGCAGGCTGTCTGCCCGGCTGGTGAGGATGATCGGCACGCGGGCGCCCAGCACCACTCCGGCCGCATCGGCGTCGCCGAGGAAGGTGAGCTGCTTGGCGAGCATATTGCCCGCTTCCAGATTGGGCACGACGAGGATCTCGGCTTTGCCGGCGACGGATGAGATAATGCCTTTTTCTTTCGCTGCGGCCTCGCTGATCGCATTGTCGAAGGCGAGGGGGCCATCGAGGACCCCGCCTGTAATCTGTCCGCGATCGGCCATCTTGCACAGCGCGGCGGCGTCCAGCGTTGACTGCATGGCAGGATTGACGGTCTCGACGGCCGCGAGGATCGCGACGCGAGGTTGTTCGATGCCGATGACATGCGCGAGGTCGATCGCGTTGCGGATGATGTCCGCTTTTCCTTCCAGCGTCGGCGCGATGTTGATCGCGGCGTCCGTGATGATCAACGGCGTCGGGTGATCGGGCACGTCCATCACATAGGCGTGGCTGATCCTGCGCTCGGTTCGCAGGCCGGTGGCGGATGCCACCACCGCGCCCATGAGTTCGTCGGTGTGAAGCGATCCTTTCATCAGCAGTTTCGCCTCGCCGGAGCGAATGAGCGCGACGGCTTTGGCCGCGGCATCATGGCTGTGGGCGGCGTCGATCAGCTGGAAGCCCGAGATATCCTTGCCAGCTTCCTCGGCAGCCTTGCGGACCCTGGTTTCGGGACCGATCAGGATCGGAACGATCAATCCGGCTTCGGCGGCTTCGATTGCGGCGGTAATTGCCGCCGCGCTACATGGATGCGCCACAGCGGTAGCCACCGCCCCCTGGCCTTCCGTGCGCTCGATCAGCCGGCGATAGCCGTCGTGGTCGCGAAGGTGCACGTCGGGCAGGGCGATACGCGGCCGGCGGACCTTCTCGGTCGGTGCCCTGACCTCGGCCTGGCCGGTGATCACGTCGTCGCCGTCCTGATTGACGCAGCGGCAATCGAACAGGATATTGTGGTGATCGCGCTTCTCCGCGACAGTCACCGATGTCGTGATCGTGTCGCCCAGACCGACCGGCCGCGTGAAGCGAAGCGACTGGTTGAGATAAATGGCGCCGGGTCCCGGAAGTTCGGTGCCCAGCACCGCCGAGATCAGGCCGCCGCCCCACATGCCATGCGCGATCACGCGGTGAAATATGTCGGTTGCGGCATAGCTGGTATCGAGGTGCGCCGGGTTCACATCGCCCGAGACAAGCGCGAAGAGCTGTATATCCTGTTCGCACAGCGTGCGCGTGACGCTCGCCGTCTGCCCGACCTCGATCTCGTCATAGGTGTAGTTTTCAATCATCGGTTCGTCGCTCATCGCTCAATGCTCCAGCACATAATGGCCCGGAGCATCGCCGATCGGCGCATAGCCCTTGTCGGCATTGCCCATCGGCGGCGGGGCAATAGCTTTACCCGAGCGCGCATCCAGCCAGGCGCCCCATTCGAGCCACCAGGAGCCGTCCTTCGGCGTTGCGCGTGCCAGCCAGTCCTCGGGATCATAGGAAGGACCGTCGAGTTCGCGGGTCATCACATGGTAGCGACGGCCGCGATGGCCCGGTTCCGAGACGATCCCGGCATTATGCCCGCCGCTGGTCAGCACGAAGGTAGTCTCGGCGCTGCTGAGCAAATGGATTTTGTGGACCGAATGCCAGGGTGCCACATGATCGCGTTCGGTGCCGACTACGAACAATGGTGTGCGGATGGCCGACAGGCTGATGGTCTTGCTATCGACCTTGTATCGGCCCTCGGCGAGATCGTCGTCGAGGAACAGGCGACGCAGATACTGGCTGTGCATCGCATAGGGCATACGGGTGCCGTCGGCATTCCAGGCCATCAGATCGTTCATCGGCGGGCGCTCGCCCATCAGATATTCGCCCAGGATGCGCGACCAGACAAGATCGTTGGACTTGAGGATCTGGAACGCGCCGCCCATCTGGCTGCTGTCGAGATAGCCACGGCTCCACATCATGTTCTCGAGCACGTTCAATTGCGACTCGTCGATGAACAGGCCGAGCTCGCCGGGCTCGCTGAATTCGGTCTGGGCTGCGAACATCGTGATACTGGCCATCCGATCGTCGCCATCGCGCGCCATCGCAGCCGCCGCGATCGAGAGCAACGTGCCGCCCAGGCAATAGCCGACCGCGTGAACGGTGGGCGCGCCGGTGATGGCGTTCACCGCGTCGAGCGCCGCCATTGGCCCCAACTGGCGATAGGCCTCCATATCGAGATCGCGATCTTCGCTGCCCGGATTGTGCCAGGACACCATGAACACGGTATAGCCTTGGCCGGTCAGCCATTTGACCAGCGAGTTCTCAGGCGACAGGTCGAGGATGTAATATTTCATGATCCAGGCGGGCACGATCAGGATCGGCTCGGGACGCACCGTCTCGGTCGTCGGCTCATACTGGATCAGTTCCATCAGCCGGTTGCGGAAGACGATTTTGCCCTTCGCAGTGGCGACATTTTCGCCCACCTTGAAATTCTCGGTTCCGACCGGCGGCAGGCCGCGCACGCTATGCTGCATGTCCTCCAGCAGATGCTGGAAACCCTCGATGAGGCATTTCCCGCCGGTCTCGACGATCTTGCGCTGCAGGACCGGGTTGGTCGCCAGGAAGTTGGTCGGCGCCAGCATGTCGAGCATCTGTCGTGCGCCGAATTCCACCATCTCCTGATGATGCTTCGAGACGCCGCCGATCCCGGTCGTCGCCGCGTACCACCATTGCTGGTTCAGCAGGAAAGCCTGCGAGAGGATGTTGAACGGCGGCTGCTTCCATGCCGGGTCCCGGAAGCGCCGGTCCTGCGGCAGCGGTTCGATGGCGGGCGCGGCATCGGCATCGCTGGCGCTGCGCAAGGCATAGTCGAACAGCCGGGCATATTTGCGCGCCACCTTGGCGCCCAGTTGCAGCTGCTTGCCGGGAGAGATGGAGAGATGGAGCGCCCATTCTGAGAAAGCCTGGATGAGCGTGGCCGGTGAAAGGCCGAAGGTGGCTTGCGCGATCGCGGCGACAGCCGCGCGATCCAGGGTTTCGGCGATGCCATCAAGGGGATCTGGCGATGGGTGAGCATCCGCAGCGACCATGAACTTGTACTCCAGTTGGGGATGATCTCCCCTGTGAGGCGTCACACGAAAGCTCGCATTACGTAATTATCCCCTCCGGTTTACCTTTTTGCCAAACTGCGTTGCTTCGCCTGGCCGCCATCAACTGGTTCGAGAGCGAAAGCTCGCGCCCACCCCAAACCCAGTCTCCCGCCCGGCTGGATAACGGTACTGTGTAGGATAGATATTGGCAAGTGCCATTTAGGCCAGAACCGGTTTTAGCAATGCAGCTGAACCGCCGCAGGCGGATTCCGATGGCGTAAACATTGGCGCGGCATAAGGGCCGACTCGTTGGACGAGCCGGTGCGGTATGGCCGCTTTGGTCCAAGTTTCGCTCAGAAGCACAGCTCCGAACCCTGCGCCAATACGAAACGCATAGGTATAGTTACCAATGGCGGCGTTGGCCCTCGGGGAGCAGGCCCGTCTACAGCTTCCGGCCGATCGTCGGCAGCATCGTTCTGGCGGACGTTGGCACGTTCAGCATTCTTGATCGGACAAGGAGGACGCATGACAGACTTCGAAGGAGGGGTGGCAATCGTAACCGGGGCCGCGATGGGTTTGGGCGCGGCAATTGCTCGCGAGCTTGCCGTATCCGGCGTTAGGCTGGTGCTGGGTGATCTCGACATGGACCGTGCAGATGCTCTCGCGGCGGAAATCGGTCGCGAACAGGCAATCGCCATCAGGGTCGATGTCTCGGACGCGGCGGCGGTCGAAGCCATGGTTGCCTTCGCTCTGGAAAACTTCGGCAAGCTGGACTTCGCCGTAAACAATGCCGGCGTGGGCGGCGCCTCTGCGCCTGCCGGGGAATATGCTCTCGACGAGTGGCGGCGCGTGATGAGCGTGGATCTCGACAGTGTCTTTTTCGGCATGCGCTACCAGATCCCTGCGATGCTGCGCTCGGGCGGCGGCGCCATTGTCAACATGAGTTCGATCTGCGGGATGATCGGCCTGCCGGGCACGATCGCCTATACCGCGGCCAAGCACGCAGTGGTCGGCATGACCCGGACCGCCGCGATGGACTATGCGCGGCAGGGCATCCGGATCAACGCTGTCGGCCCTGCCGTGATCGATACCCCCCTGATCCGCGCGCAGGGCGAACCCGCGGCCGAACTCGTCGAGCGGCATCCGCTCGGACGGCTCGGGCAGCCCGAGGAAGTGGCAGCTCTCGTCGCTTTTCTGCTGTCCGGCCGGGCGTCGTTCATGACTGGTGGCTACTACCCCGTCGATGGAGGCTATCTGGCCCAATAGGGTCTTCGCCTGATCGGGTGGCGGCGCGCCCAAGACCGCGCCCGCGCGCGTTTTCGCTCAGAACGAATTCTGATGTCAGAAAGGAATACTCATGTCTCGCATCGCTCTTGTCACCGGTGGCGTCAGCGGCATCGGCGCCGCTACATCGACGCTGCTTCAAAAGTCGGGTTTTACCGTCGCCGCCAATTATTTCGGCAATGACGAAGAGGCGAAAGCCTTTTCAAAAGAAACCGGTATCCCTGTCTACAGCTGGAACGTTGCCGACTTCGCCGCCAGCCAGGCCGGTGTCGCGCAGGTCGTCGCCGATTTCGGTCCGGTCGATGTGCTCATCAACAATGCCGGTATCACCCGCGACGGCACGCTGCACAAGATGACCGAGGAACAATGGCGCAGCGTCATCGATGTCGACCTGAGTGGCTGTTTCAACATGTGCCGGGCAGTTATCGAGGGGATGCGCGAGCGCCGCTTTGGCCGTATCGTCAACATCAGCTCGGTCAACGGTCTCTCCGGACAGTTTGGACAGACCAACTATGCCGCAGCCAAGGCCGGCGTTATCGGCTTCTCCAAGGCGCTGGCGCTTGAGGGCGCCGCGCGAAACATCACGGTCAACGCGATCGCGCCAGGCTATACCGATACCGAAATGGTCGCCGCAGTGCCCGAGCAGGCAATGCAGGGCATTCTCTCGGGCGTGCCGATCGGTCGGCTCGGCCATCCCGAGGAGATCGCGCGCGGGGTTCTCTACCTGGTGGCGGACGAGGCGGGGTTCATCACCGGCGCCACCCTTTCGATCAATGGCGGCAAATATATGGCCTGAACGGCCTGCACTGGAAGGACACTAATCATGGCATCCAATATCGTTCTTTGTGCGCCGGTCCGTACCGCGATCGGCGCCTATGGTGGCACCCTTAAGGATATGGCTGCGCCTGCCCTTGGGAGCATAGCCGTTCGCGAGACACTGGCACGCGCGGGCGTGGGCGGTGACACCATCGATACTGTCGTTCTGGGACAGGTCGTGCAAGCTGGCGCAAAGATGAACCCGGCTAGGCAGGCGGCCATCGGTGCCGGCATTCCGGACAATGTGCCGGCGATGACCGTCAACCGGGTCTGCGGCTCGGGCGCCCAGGCCATCGCGACTGCCGCGCAGGAAATCATGCTCGGGCTGTCCAGTGCTGCGATTGCCGGCGGGATGGAGAATATGGACCAAGCGCCCTACCTGATCGAGAAGGGCCGCTGGGGCTACCGCATGGGCGATGGCAAGCTCCATGACGCGATGCTACACGACGGTCTCAACGACGCCTTCTGCAACCAGCATTCCGGCTGGGTCACCGAAGATCTTGTCGACAGGTTCCAGATCACGCGCGAGGCGCAGGATGCCTGGGCGATGCGGTCCCAGCAGCGCTTTAGCGTTGCCCAGGCCGAAGGTAAATTCGACGCCGAGATTGTGGCGGTGGAGATAGCTGGTCGCAAAGGACCGACGATCTTCGCGCGCGACGAGCAGAACCGCGCGGACACGACGTTGGAGAGCCTCGCACGGCTGAAACCGGCCTTCCGCCCTGAAGGCAGCATTACCGCGGGTAATGCGCCCGGTCTCAACAGCGGCGCGGCGGCGATGGTCGTCGCCAGCGAGCAATGGGCGCAGCAGCATGGGGTCACGCCGCTCGGGCGTCTGGTCGCCTTTGGTGTCGGCGCTGTCGAACCTGGGATGTTCGGCCTTGGCCCGGTGCCGGCTGTCCGTCAGGCGCTCGATCGTGCGGGTTGGGCGGTGGCCGATCTCGAGCGGGTCGAGATCAATGAGGCGTTTGCGGCCATTGCGATCGCCGTCACCCGGGAACTTGGCCTCCCCGAGGACATCGTCAATGTCGAAGGCGGCGCCATCGCCCATGGCCATCCGATCGGCGCGACGGGCACGGTGCTGACGACGCGCCTGCTGCAGTCGATGCGTCGCGACGGACTGAAGCGTGGCCTGGTGACGCTCTGCATCGGCGGCGGGCAGGGGGTTGCGCTTCTCCTCGAGAGCGTGTCCTGAACTACGCCGATTCGCATGCGATGACAATGTCGGCGCAGGTGTCCGGCGCGATGGATAATCCAGGCGCCGGTCCCTCCGCGCATCAACGCCTGGCCATCGTTGGCATCGAGAAGTCCTATGGCAAACGCAAGGTCATCCAGGGCATTTCGCTGACGGTGGGTGCTGGCGAGATCGTCGGCCTCCTGGGCCCCAATGGCGCTGGCAAGACCGTGTGCTTCTACGCCATTGTCGGTCTGACGCCGATCGACGCGGGCAGCGTGCTGCTGAACGGGGAAGATATAACCGCCATGACGATGGATCGCCGTGCGCGGCGGGGGCTTGGATATCTTCCTCAGGAAGCATCGATCTTCCGGGGCATGACCGTGGCGCAGAACATCATGGCGGTGCTGGAGGCGACTACCGAAGATGGCGCCTCTGCCCACGAGAATCTCGAACAGCTTCTGGCCGAGTTCAACATTGTCCATGTTCGCGACACCCCTGCCATGGCGCTGTCGGGCGGCGAGCGTCGGCGCTGCGAGATCGCCCCGGCGATGGCGGCCGGACCCGCGATCATGTCGCTTGATGAACCGTTCGCCGGCATCGACCCGCTGTCGATCGTCGATATCAAACTCATGGTGCGCGACCTCAAGCATCGCGATGTCGGGGTCCTGATCACCGACCACAACGTCCATGAAATGCTCGAACTGATCGACCGTGTTTATGTCATCCATGAGGGCAAGGTTCTCTTCGAGGGTGTTCCGCAGGCCGTGCTGCGTGATCCTGAAGTCAGGCGCCTATATTTAGGCGAGAACTTCCTCCCGTGACGTCCCGCTTGGCAGTCCGATCAGGTGGTGTCTCGTTTCCAGAGCAGGATGTCGAGCGCCTGAGTAAGGTATGCGCGCTTGGCAGTGGGTGTATTTGGAAACTCGCGCCGGACGAGGATAAGGTGGCGGGGTACCATAACGAGTGTGTCGAATATATGGCGCGCAAAGAACTGCAGCGCGTCCTCGTCCATGCTGTGGTTCCACTCAGAGCTTTCCAGGATCGATCGAACAATTCTGATGCCTTCGGACGCACCAAGCGTTGGTGCAGCCGTTGGAGAAGATTCATGGTCCAACAGCCAGAGGATCAGTGCTTCCAGGCCGATCACCTCCCGCTTCAGCGACAAATCAAGCATCTTCCTGCCGACAAACAACAGCCGGTCGCGAAGTAGCCCCTTCGGGATCGTGGAGGCGATCGGTCGGAGATGGCGGCACAAGCCGTGCTCTACAGCCGCGCGCAAAAGTTCTGTCTTGGAGCCAAAGCGCGAATAGAGAGTGCGCTTGGAGACGTTGGCGCTGGCGGCGATGGATTCCATGCTCGCGCCGTCAGCGCCACGGTTGATGAACTCCTCGAGCGCCACATCAAGAATATGGGCGCCAAGTTGCGCAGCGACCTCCTGCGTCGGCCGGCCGCCTTTTGGGTTGCGCGGTGGAAGCGGAATATCGCGACCCTTCGGCGTTTGTTGCTTCATGATGCCAACCCTAGCGACGTCTGCGTCAAATTCCATGATATTTGACTTGTCAGGGCCGGAGAACGAGCCGATAATAAAACTACTAAGTATACATACGAATGGCGATCCGGGGGATCGTTCATCATTGCGGGAGAGGACGGAAAACAGGAACGGGAAACATAGGACAATGTCTGGACTCGCACTGGTCACTGGTGGAACGCGTGGCATCGGCGCAGCCATATCGAAAAGCCTGAAAGCCGAGGGCTATGCAGTTGCTGCGATCTATCATGGAAACGACCAGGCGGCAGAGCGGTTCATGCAGGAGACGGGTATTTCTGTCTTTAAATGGGATGTCGCGGACGAGGCAGAATGTCTGGAAGGTGTGCGCCGCGTCGAGGCCGAGCTTGGAACGGTCAATCTGCTGGTCAACAATGCCGGGATCACGCGCGACGGCATGTTTCACCGGATGAGCTGGGAGCAATGGCGTGCGGTGCTTGGCACCAATCTCGACTCGATGTTCACCATGACCCGCGCGATCATCGAGGGCATGCGCGAGAGGCGCTATGGCCGGATCGTCAATATTTCCTCGATCAACGGGCAGAAGGGTCAGGTGGGACAGGTCAATTATTCCGCTGCCAAGGCCGGCGTGATCGGCTTCACGAAGGCGTTGGCCCAGGAAAATGCGTCGCGTGGCATCACCGTCAACGCGGTATGTCCTGGCTATGTCGACACCGAGATGGTCGCCTCCGTCAAGCAGGAGGTCCGCGACGGGATTATCGCGGGTATTCCGGTCGGGCGTCTCGGTGCACCCGATGAGATTGCCGAAGCCGTCTGTTATCTGGCCTCGCGAAAAGCCGGCTTCTGTACCGGCGCAGTCCTCTCCATCAACGGCGGCCAATATATCGCCAACGGGTGAAACGTCGTGGCACTCGCTGCGGGCCTTTCGGAAATCCCCGATATTGCGCCGCAACAAACACCGGCAAATTTCTCTCCCCCCACTTTGTCAGAAAGTTTCTTCTCATGACCTATCCGGTTGATCAGATCGTCAATTTGCTAAAGGCCAATGGCCAGCTCGCATTCAAGCTCGCCGAAATCGCACGAACCAGCGGCGAGGAATATCTGCAGATCGGCGGCAAGGCGGCCAGCGGCTTTGCCGGCCAGATCCAGGATATCAAGCCCGGGCAGTTCCCTGGGTTCAAGAGCGAGGCAGGCACCGCCATTCTGTCGGATCTTGAGAAGAGCCGCGAGGAAACGCTCTCCAAGGTCAAGGGCGCGGTCGAGGAGTGGCAATCCACCTGGAAGGATGTCGTCTCCGACACTTCGGCGCCGAAGGAACTGACCGATAAGTTCCAGAGCCTGTTTCAGCCCCAGAGCCTGTTTCAGTCCTGGTCCGGCCTGTTCTCCGCGGCGACGCCGGCTCCGGCACCCGTGACACCGCCCAAGCCTGCCCAGAAAGCGCCGCCGCAAGCCTGAAAGCCTTACGCACAACGAGGTTCACCTTCACATGCGAGTGAAGGTGAACCCCAACCTTTTCGAAAAGCAGCAGGGTGCATATGGGGCGTATGGAAGATTCCGGCATAAGCGGGCATCATTTTTGCTCCAGATGCGTGCCAATATTCTCGGCATCGCTTCTCCTCCTCGTCAGCGGCTGTTCGTTCGCGCCAGAGCATGTCCGCCCGGCCTTGCCTGTGCCCGACACTTATGCCGCGCAGGAGAGCGAGGCCCCCGTGATCGCGCGCATCGGCTGGCACGACTTTTTCAGGGAGCCGCAACTTCAGGCGTTGATCGGCGAGGCGCTGGTTCATAATCGCGACATCCGCATCGCGACGGGGCGTGTCGCGGAGGCGCGGGCGGCTTGGCGAATTGAGGGATCGGCGCTCTATCCCCAGCTCGACGCGGTGGCGACGGGAACCCGGAGCCGGACGCCGGCCGATCTGTCCCTCATCGGGCGGCCGATCACAGGCAATCAGATCTACGCCCAGTTGAGCGCGGGCTGGGAGATCGATTTCTGGGGTCGCCTGCGCAACCTGCGCGAGGCGGCGCGAGCGCAATATCTGGCGACCGAGGAGGCGCGGCGCGCGGTTGCGACCGATCTCATCGCGCAGGTCGCCAACGGCTATCTGCTCGAGCGCGAATATGAAGAGCGCGTCGCCATCGCGACCCGCACCATTACGACGCGTGAAGAGTCGCTGCGGATCATGCGGCGGCGCTACGAGGTCGGCTCGGGCTCCAAACTCGAGATGACGCAAGCGCAGACATTGCTAGCCCAGGCACGAACGACGTTGCAGGCACTCGATCAGGATCGCGAAATCAACCGCAACGCGCTGGCGCTGCTGGTCGGGCATCCGGTCGAGATTGTGCCCGGTCCCCTGGGCCTGATCCAGGCAGCGCCCGATGTCGTGCTGCCTGCCGGCCTGCCTTCCGATATGCTGGTCAACCGGCCCGATATCGTCGCCGCCGAATATGCGCTGCGCGCCGCCAACGCGAATATCGGTGCGGCGCGGGCGGCCTTCCTGCCCAATATCAGCCTCACGGGCGCATTCGGCACGGCCAGCAGCGAACTCGATGGCCTGTTCAAGGACGGCAGCCGCGCGTGGAGCTTCACCCCGACGATCAGCCTGCCGATCTTCAACGCCGGTCAGTTGAAGGGCAATCTCGACGTCGCCAGGGCGCGGCGAGACATTGCGGTCGCCGATTATGAGCGCACTGTCCAGTCAGCGTTCCGTGACGTCTCCGACGCGCTTGTCCGCCGTCGCCAGCTGGGGCTGCAGATCGACAGCATGCGGACGATGCTCGACGCGCTGCGGGAGCGGGCCCGGCTGGCGCAATTGCGCTTCGACAGTGGTCGATCGGCCTATCTCGAGGTGCTCGATGCGCAGCGCGACCTGTTCGATACCGAGCAGGCGCTGGTACAACTGCGTCGCGCCGAGCTTGCGAGCGCGATCGCCCTCTACGCTGCACTGGGCGGCGGGTTCGTCGCGAACCCCGCCTTCGATATCAACGCACCTCAAACCGGGAACCTGGCACGATGACGACCCCGAAAAAAACATGGATTATCCGGGGCGGCATCCTCGTGGCGGTGGTCGCCGCCGGTCTGTTGCTCTGGCAAATGCTCAAGCCCGCGGGGTTGCCGGAAGGCATCGTCAGCGGCAATGGCCGGATCGAGGCGATCGAGATCGACGTCGCGGCAAAGTCGCCCGGCCGGATCCGCGACATCGTTGCCGATGAAGGCGACTTCGTGAAGGCGGGGCAAGTGGTTGCGCATATGGACGTCGATGTCCTGAGCGCTCAGCGGTCCGAAGCGCAGGCGCAACTCGCCCAGGCGCTCAACGCCATTCAGACAGCACAAAGCCAGGTGTCGCAGCGGCAGAGTGAGCGCGCGGCAGCCCTTGCCAGCGTCCGCCAGCGTGAGGCTGAACTCAATGCCGCGCGCAAGCGGTTCGGGCGTTCAGAGACGCTGGCGCGCGAAGGCGCGACCGCGGTGCAGGAGCGCGACGATGATCAGGCGCGGGTAGACGGCGCCGCTGCGGCGGTCGAAGCGGCCAGGGCCCAGCTTGCCGCGGTCGATGCCGCGATCGGTACGGCGCGCAGTCAGGTCATCGGCGCACGCTCCAATGTCGATGCGGTGAAGGCGACGATCGAGCGGATCGATGCCGATATCCGCGACAGCGACCTGCGCGCGCCCACCGGCGGGCGCGTTCAGTATCGCGTGGCCCAGCCGGGCGAGATCGTCGCCGGCGGCGGGCGGGTGCTCAACCTCGTCAATCTGGGCGACGTCTACATGACCTTCTTCCTGCCCGAAACGGTTGCAGGCCGGGTCGCGCTTGGCACCGACGTCCGCATCGTGCTCGATGCCGCGTCCGACTTCGTGATCCCGGCCAAGGTCTCGTTCGTCGCCGACGTGGCGCAGTTCACGCCCAAGACGGTCGAGACGGAGAGCGAGCGCCAGAAGCTGATGTTCCGGGTCAAGGCGCGGATTGATCCCGCGCTGCTCGAAAAACACATCAGCCAGGTCAAGACGGGGCTGCCGGGCATGGCTTATGTGCGCATCGATCCAGGCGTGGCGTGGCCGGAGAAGCTCGCGATCCGGACCGTTCGTTGAGCGATCCGGTGACGGGCAACGCAAACGAGCCGAGCCTGGACGCCGGGCCAGCGGCACGTCTCGCCGGTGTCAGCCTGCGCTATGGCAAGACATTGGCGCTCGATGGCGTGGATATCGAGATTCCGCCCGGCAAGATGGTTGCGCTCATCGGTCCCGATGGCGTCGGCAAATCCAGCCTGTTCTCGCTGATCGCCGGTGCCCGCGCGATTCAGGACGGTCTGGTGGAGGTGCTGGGCGGCAACATGGCCGACGGGCATCATCGCGAAGCCGTCTGCCCGCGCATCGCCTATATGCCGCAGGGCCTGGGCAAGAATCTCTACCCGACGCTCTCGATCGACGAGAATCTCGAATTTTTTGGGCGACTGTTCGGTCAGGGCGCGCGGGAGCGGGAGCGGCGGATAGCACAGCTGACCCAAAGCACCGGCCTTGAACCATTTCGCAAGCGTCCCGCAGGCAAGCTGTCGGGCGGCATGAAGCAGAAGCTGGGCCTGTGCTGCGCGCTCATCCACGATCCCGATTTTCTGCTGCTCGATGAGCCGACCACGGGCGTCGATCCGCTGTCGCGCGCGCAATTCTGGGATCTGATCGATAGTATCCGCGCCGACCGGCCACAGATGAGCGTGCTGGTCGCCACCGCCTATATGGAGGAAGCCGCTCGCTTCGACTGGCTGATCGCGATGGACGCGGGAAAGGTCCTCGCCACCGGTACGGCGGAGGAATTCTACGAGCGCACCGGCACGAAGGCCCTTGAGGAAGCGTTCATCGCACTGCTGCCCGAGGAGCGCCGGCGCGGCCACAAGCCCGTGACGATCCCGCCGCGCGATACCGGCGCCGAGGACGTCGCGATCGAGGCGAAGGGCCTGACGATGCGCTTTGGCGAATTCACCGCCGTCGATCATGTCGATTTTCGGATCGAGCGCGGTGAGATATTCGGCTTCCTGGGCTCGAACGGCTGCGGCAAGTCGACGACGATGAAGATGCTGACCGGCCTGCTCAAGGCGACCGAAGGGCAGGCCTGGCTGTTTGGCCGCGAGGTCGAGAGTGACGACATGGCGACGCGCAAAAGGGTCGGCTATATGAGTCAGGCCTTCTCGCTTTATTCAGAACTCTCCGTCCGCCAGAATCTCGTGCTCCACGCCGAGCTTTTCCATGTACCATCGGCCGAGATTCCCGGGCGGGTGACAGAGATCGCCGACCGCTTCGGTCTACGCGATATCATGGAGGCACTGCCCGATGCGCTGCCGCTCGGGCAGCGGCAGCGGCTCAGCCTCGCCGTTGCGATGATCCACAAGCCTGAGATGCTGATCCTCGACGAGCCGACCTCGGGCGTCGATCCGATCGCGCGCGACCAGTTCTGGCAGATGATGATCGACCTGTCGCGGAACGACAAGGTAACGATCTTCATCTCGACCCACTTCATGAACGAGGCCGAGCGCTGCGACCGCATCTCGCTGATGCACGCGGGCAAGGTGCTGATCAGCGACACACCGACAGCCATCATCGAAAAGCGCGGCAGCGCCAATCTCGAAGACGCATTTATAGCTTATCTGGAGGACGCCGCAGGGACAGGGAGCGATGCACCGACTGGCGCCGTCGCTGCACCGCAGGCGGATACTCACGATCGCGCACCCGGCTCCTCTTCGCGCGTCTTCAGTCGCCGCCGGGTGATGAGCTATGCCCGCCGCGAGGCGCTGGAGTTGAACCGCGATCCGATCCGCGCAACGCTGGCTCTGCTCGGGAGCGTGCTGCTCATGTTCATTATGGGCTATGGCATCAGCATGGATGTCGAGAATTTGCCGTTCGCGGTGCTCGACCGGGATGCGACAACAACGAGCGAGAATTACGCGCTCAACCTTGCGGGTTCCCGTTATTTTATCGAGCGGCCGCAAATCAGCGACTATGCCCAGCTCGACCGGCGCATGCGCTCCGGAGAGCTCAGTCTCGCCATCGAGATCCCGCCCAATTTCGCGCGCGATATCCGGCGTGGCACCCCCGTTCAGATCGGTGTGTGGATGGATGGCGCGATGCCGCAGCGGGCCGAGACCGTGCAGGGCTATATCCAGGCGATGCACGCGCAGTGGCTGAGCGAAATGGCCGTGCAGGAACTGGGCGCGCGGCCGTCGAGCGGCCTGATCGATGTCGAGATGCGCTATCGCTACAATCCCGACGTCAAGAGTCTTGTCGCAATCGCGCCGGCCGTCATCCCTGTGCTTCTCCTGCTGTTCCCCGCGATGCTGACCGCGCTCAGCGTCGTGCGCGAGAAGGAGTTGGGATCGATCATCAATTTCTATGTGACGCCGATCGGCCGCTTTGAGTTTCTGCTGGGCAAACAGCTACCCTATGTGGCCCTGGCTATGGCGAACTATGTGCTCCTGGTGCTCCTGGCATGGCTGGTCTTCCGGGTGCCCATCACCGGCAATATCCTGGCAATGACGCTGGGCGCCTTCCTCTACACCCTCTCCGCCACCGCGATCGGCTTACTTTTCTCCATCTTCATGCGCAGCCAGATCGCAGCTTTGTTCTCGACCGCCATCGGCACGATCCTGCCGGCGGTGCAGTTCTCCGGTCTGATCAATCCGGTTTCGTCGCTCGAAGGAGCGGGAGCCTTCATCGGCAATCTCTTCCCGACTACCCAATTCGTGACGATCTGTCGCGGTGTGTTCTCGAAGGGCCTCGGCTTCGGCGACCTTGCCCAACCGCTGCTAGCGCTGGCCGTGGCCTTCCCGGTGATTCTGGGCCTGTGCGTCGTGTTGCTCAAGAAGCAGGAAAACTGAGCCATGCAGCACGCTGCCAACATCTATCGCCTCGGCATCAAGGAACTGCGCAGCCTGTGGCGCGATCCGATGATGCTGGTGCTGATCGTCTACGCCTTTTCGCTCGGCATCTATGTCGCCGCGAGCGCAATGCCCGAATCGCTTCACATGGCGCCGATCGCGATCATCGACGAGGATCAGTCACCCCTCTCGAACCGGATCACCGGGGCCTTCTACCCGCCCCATTTTTCCCAGCCCTCGATCGTCGGGCTCGATGAGGTCGACAAGGGCATGGATGCTGGCCGCTATACCTTCGCGCTCAACATCCCGCCCGATTTCCAGCGCGACGTACTGGCGGGACGAAAGCCCGGGGTGCAACTCAACATCGACGCGACGCGGATGAGCCAGGCCTTCACCGGGGGCGGCTATATCCAGCAGATCGTCCAGGGAGAGGTATCCGAGTTCATGAAGGGCACCCGCGCGACAGCCGCCGCGCCCGTCGATCTGGCCCTGCGAGCGCGTTTCAATCCGACGCTCGCCCAAAGCTGGTTCGGGTCGGTGATGGAGATCATCAACAATGTGACGATGCTCTCGATCGTGCTGACCGGCGCAGCGCTGATCCGCGAGCGCGAGCACGGCACGATCGAGCATCTGCTGGTGATGCCGGTCACCCCGTTCGAGATCATGGCCAGCAAAGTCTGGGCGATGGGCCTTGTCGTGCTGGCCTCTTGTGCCTTCGCGTTGCTCATAATGATCCAGGGCATCCTCAAAGTGCCGATCGAAGGGTCAGTCTCGCTGTTCTTGCTGGGGGCCGCCCTCCATCTGTTCGCGACGACGTCGATCGGTATATTCATGGGAACAATCGCGCGCTCGATGCCGCAATTTGGTCTGCTGCTGATGTTGGTCCTGCTGCCGCTCCAACTGCTGTCGGGCGGCATGACCCCCCGCGAGAGTATGCCCGAGATCGTCCAGACGCTGATGCTGGCGGCACCGACGACGCACTTCGTCAAGATGGCCCAGGCGATCCTGTATCGTGGCGCCGGCCTGGATGTCGTCTGGCCCCAGTTCCTGGCGATCATCGCCATCGGTGCGACCTTCTTCGCCATTGCGCTCTCGCGGTTCCGCAAGACCATCGGGGCGATGGCATGACACCAAACCACCGCACCGCAGGACCAACACGCCATTTTGCAGCCCGGCTGGTCAGCCGCCGCTCGACCTTATGCAGGATCCTTTTGCTGGGAACGCCGATTTTGTTCGGAGCGGCGCGCGCTCTGGCACAGGACATCGAAGCACCGTCGATGGCGCAGGCGATCCAGGAACTGAAGCCAGGGAAATATCTCTGGTTCCCAGAGGTCGCGCCCGCTGGGCCCGTCCTTCTAGTCGTGAGCCTCAAGGCGCAGCGCGCATATGTTTATCGCAACGGCGTGCCGATCGGGGTGACGACCATTTCATCGGGAAAGGCAGGCTACGAGACGCCGACAGGGATTTTTACGATCCTGCAGAAGCATGTCGATCACAAGTCCAATCTTTACGACGACGCACCCATGCCGTTCATGCAGCGCCTTACCTGGGACGGAGTGGCGCTCCATGCGGGCAATGTCCCAGGTTATCCCGCCTCGCATGGCTGCATCCGGCTCCCGCTGGCGTTTGCGCGCCTTCTGTTCGGCGTGAGCCGGCTGGGCATGACCGTGTTCATCGCCCAGGATCAGCCCGTTCCGCGACTGGCGCCAACGCCGGACTTTCTGCGCGGCGATGCCGCCGGCAGGGAGGAAGACGCTGGCGAGATATGGACTCCGCAGGCAGCGCCGAGCGGACCTCTTTCGATCGTCATCAGTGCTGCAGACCAGCGCATCCTTGTCTTGCGCAACGGCGTGCGGATCGGCGCGGCGCGGGTGCGGATAGAGGGGGCTGTGACCGAGCCCGCCGCTTATTCGCTCACGGGCATTGAGGGCGACCAGTTTCGCTGGGTCCGCCTGGCGCTGCCCAATCAGCCAGCCGGAGCGCAAAGCGCGGTGAGCCAGGAGGAGCGGGCGCGCCTCAGGTTGCCCGCAGCCTTCCAGCAGAAGATGCGCGCAATCCTGACGCCTGGTACTGTGGCAATCGTAACTCCCGACAGCCTCGCAAGCGGTAGCGCGGGCGAGCAGTTGACCGTGATTTCCAGTGAGGAAGGGCAGTGATCGGCGCTCACCCTCATCGGCCCATCCGTTTCCGCCTGGGCGACTGCCGGATAACCCGCTCATGTCCGATGAACCTGTCCCGCCACGGACGTAGGACGGATGTTTATGAGGACAGGAGCTTTCTCGTCGTCTTTTTGCTTGTCTCGCTGGCCTTCGGCTGGATTCTCTCGCCCATCCTGCTTGCTGCCGCAGTGGTTTCGCTAGTTTATGCGCAAATTCAGTCGGGCGGGATCAATTTCGACCAGTATTTTCATCAATTCCAACACGTGCTGCCCGGAGCCGGCAGGCGGTCGCTCGCGCATTTTGGGCTCACAGATATTGCGGCGGTCTGCGCGCGACACACCACCGGACTGATGGGGGCTTCGAAGCGTTCGCCCGGCACGTGTTCAGCATCCGATCGTGCAAAGGAAGAAGAGAAACGACGTACGATTTTAATCGACTGATTATTGGACGCCTCCACAACGCCAAGGTGTGGAATGGTCATGCACCATCGCCCGGTCTTCTCGGGGCGTGTTTTGCGCGTGGCGCGAACTGGCATGGAAAAGCTCCGCTAAGCATGGGCGAGGCCAAGCGGAAGGGCATATGCTCTTCGTGCGACGGGTCCACCATAGCGTCGAGGAACATCTCGAAGCCCGGGAAGCCGTCAATATCTTCGGGCGGGCGGGGGTGTTCGCCCGTCACGAAACGCGGGTAATGGATGTCGGGATTGCCTGGGCCGACGTTCTCGACAGTGACGGTGCGGCGCCGGTCGTCCCCCATTACATAGGTGTAGGTCAGGTCGCGGATCCCGCGCTCGATCAGTGCACCAAACCTGACGTCGCTGGACGGCGGCGAGATCATAGTCGAGCCAATGGGGATCGGTAGCGTCGTAGAGCCGATCGCCGGCCTCGAACTGCCACAGGTGACATTCCTGCCAGCCCATCGCAGCCTGGATTACATCGTGCAGCATCCTGAGGCTGCCGGTGAGCTGCATGTCGACGGTGCGCCAGATCTCGGGTTCGTCATATCGCTGGAATAGCGCAATCCATTTCGGCTATGCTCCTGTCGGGCAATACCAGTCCATGCCATCATCACTCCATCTCTCGCAGTACGGCGTGAATTACAACGTAAGCGTGGGCTGGAGACCGCAGATCAGGCGGCTGCGGCGATCGGTTGCTGATCGGGCCGCCAGTTCCACGGCATGAGTTCATCCCAGCGGGCAGCAGGCCATTCGTCCGCGATCTTGGCGATGACGTCGGCGATATATGCCTGTGGTTCGAGGCCATTGAGTTTGGCGCTCTCGATGACGGAATAGACGGCAGCGGCGCGATCACCGCCGGCCTTTGACCCGGCAAACAGCCAGTTTTTGCGGCCCAGGGCGATGCCTGATTCATTGTGCTGCTCCTCTTCAAATTGCGGAAAACAGGGATTCTTGGTTCTCGTCTTGAGTGCGACACGGGCCTTTTCGCGAGATCGCGGCTTGGATTTCGGGCTGTGCCAGGTCCGCGGCGCGGATTTGATGCGGTGCACCGGGCATAACCTGCTCGGTCGGGAGTAAGCCAGCGTCGACGACACGGCGGATTTTGTGGTTTGTGACGCCGAACTTGGCTGCCGCCTCCGACATGGTGAGCCATTCACCACCCGTGGTTCCGGCGGAACGATAGCCTTCAATCTTATGGACACGGCGCAGCGAGCTGACGCGATGCCCGGTCCATGTCTTGCCCTGACCCGTCCGCATGCCCATACGGTTAAGGGTCGCGGCGACATCGGCATCGGACCACCGCGCCGCCATCGACCGGATGATCGCCATCGCTTCTTCGGGCGTGCGCTTGGTATGTTCGCCGGTCTTGGGCTTGCGGATGCGAACCTGGGAATGCTGCCCGCCTTGCCAGTGAATGGTAAGCTCGACTTCCTGCCCATCGTTGTCGACGGTGGCGACGATATCCTTCACCAGCGCTCGCAACAGCCGTTGCCGGAACCGCATATCAACGTCTGGGGCATTCCAAGCAGCTTTGAGATCGTGAGCCAGGCCGGCGAAATCAGGCATGGCGGCGTCATCGCGCACTTGTCGTTCGTTGAGCCGCGCCTCGCAGGCCTCGACACGGCGCAGCGTCGCTTCCCAGCTTTTCTTCAGTTGAGCGGCGATCAACCGGTTATCGGGGTCGCAGGCGGCATAGCGTCGCTCGGCAAGCGAGGCCTCGTAACGGGCTTGCTGCAAATTGAAGCGCCCCGGCTTTTCAGGAGGCAGTTTTCATTGGGCTATGCAGCCATATCGAGGTTCTCGAGGGCTGCATAGTAATTGTCTTCGGCCTCAGCGGGCGGGATGTGCCCGATAGGGCCGAATAGCCGGTGATTGTTATACCAATCGACCCAGCGCAGCGTTGCCATTTCGACCGCCGATGCAGTTGGCCATGACCGCTGCCGCCAGATGACCTCGGCCTTGTAAAGGCCGTTGATCGTCTCGGCCAAGGCGTTGTCATAGGAATCGCCGACGCTCCCAACCGAGGGAACGAGTTTAGCTTCAGCCAGGCGCTGAGTGTAGTTCATGGCAAGGTATTGGACTCCCCTGTCGCTATGATGGATCAGCCGGTCATCGGGACGTGGCCTGCGGGCATGAATCGCCTGCTCCAGGGCATCCAGAACGAAGCCTGCAGTGGCTGATGTGCTGACCTTCCACCCCACAATCCGCCGAGCAAAAGCGTCGATCACGAAGGCGACGTAGACGAAGCCCGCCCAGGTATGCACGTAGGTGAAATCGACAACCCACAGAGCGTTGGGCCGGCTGACCCGAAACTCCCGATTGACCTTGTCCAGCGGACACGGCGCCTTCGGGTTGCTGATGGTGGTGATTGTCTTCTTTCCACGCCGGACGCCCGCCAGCCCCATGGCGCGCATCAGCCGTTCCACCGTACATTTCGCCACCATGATGCCTTCACGCCGCATCTGGTGCCAGACCTTGCGTGCGCCATAGAGGCCGAAGCTGGCCTCATGGACCCGCTTGATCTGCTCCCTGATCTCCTCATCGCGCCGGGCACATGCCGGACGCCTCCCGGGATCGGCACGGCGCGCGGCATGTTCGCGGTAAGAGGAAGGGGCCATTGCCAGCTCGCGGCAGATCGGCTCGATCCCCAAATCCTCGCGATGGGCGTCGATAAACGCCATCATCATCTGCCGGGGCGGTCGAGCTCCGCCATCGCAAAATATGCTGATGCCTTGCGCAAAATCTCGTTGGCTCGGAGCAGTTCCTTCACTTCGCGCTCAAGGAGCCTCAGCCGTTCCCGGTCATCGGCGGCAGGCGCCGCTGGCCCCGCTCGTCGGCTCGCCTCCTCACGGCACCAGCGGCGCAGCGTCTCCAGCGAGCAGCCGATCTTCGCCGCGATCGACTTCATCACTTCCCATTCCGAGCCATATTCAGCTCGCTGCTCCGCCACCATACGGACCGCCCGCTCCCGGACCTCAGGAGAAAATTTGTTCGTCGTCTTGCTCATCACGGATGCTCCTTCTCACAAGTTGGAGCCTCCTGAAAAGCCGGGGTGCTTCACAGCGCCGGCAGCCGCGTTGGTGGGGGCAAGGTCTTCATCGTCTACCTCCTGAGCGTTCAAACCGCTCAGCAGGGCATTACGAAGGTCAGCGTCGATCAAGAGGCTATGGAGATCGATCAACGCATCAACGGCAACCTGAGGGCTACCCAAGCTGAATGCAGCGCACACCTCGCGATCCAACATCCATGCCGGAACTACGATGACTTCGCCGGGGCTCACCACAATGTGGGCGACTCTGCCGTTCGCCCGCTCCTCGGTATACTCGCACCGGACCGTACGCTCGAAATAGGGGTGCCACCGATACCACACGACAACGTCGTGCCCGACATGGGCAGAATGTCTGCAAGATGGCCACGCACCGCATGGCGCGCTCCGCGATGTTGTTGTCGATTTCCAGGCGCCCATCGTCGAGGAAGCGCGTCAGCGCGACCCAGCGCTTGCGGCCATAGGCGATCGCCTTGGCCATCTCGGACTTGGGCGAGAGACGGCGCAGGGCATCGTCGAGTGCCTGGCGCAGCTCGTCGATCAATGGCTGGGTGCGGTCCTGCCGGCTTCGTCGTCGGATATCGGGTTGCTGGCCTCGAACCTCTGCCTCGATCTCATAGATCTGGCCGATGCGTTCCAGCAGATCAGTGGTGAGCGACGTCGGCTTGGTGGCGTGAATGTCGAATATCTTTCGCCGGAAATGCGCCCAGCAAGCAACCTCGGTGACGCGGTTCGTGTCGTAGAGCTTGTCATAACCGGCATAGCCGTCGGCCTGGAGATAGCCGGTGAAGTTGGCCAGCTGCCGCTGAGGATGCGCGCCGGTGCGGTCGGTGGTGAACTCATACCAGACCAGCGACGGGGTCGTGGCACCGGAGCCACGATCATCGACGGCGTAAGCCCAGAGCCTGCCAGTCGCCGTCTTGCCGCGTCCCGGATCAAGCATGGGAACCGGCGTATCGTCGGTATGGATCTTCGAGGCGGTCAAGCCGACCTCGCGAATGCGACTGACGATCGGGTCGAGCAGCACGGATGCCTGTCCCACCCAGCCTGCCAGCGTCGAGCGGTCGATCTCGACCCCCTGCGCAGCCATGATCTCGGCCTGGCGGTAAAGCGGCAGATGATGATCGAACTTGGAGACGACGACGTGGGCCAGCGTGCCGAAGGTCGCCTTGCCGCGCGCTATCGCCTTTACCGGTGCGGGCGCCTGCACGATCTTCTCGCAGGCGCGGCAGCTATACTTGGGGCGGATGGTCCGAACGACGCGCCACTGCACCGGCACGGCATCGAGCATCTCGTCGCTATCCTGCCCCAGCGGCCGCAGCGCACCGCCGCACTCGGAACAGGTGCAGGTGCCCTGCTCGGGTTCTATCCGCTGCTCTTCGCGTGGCAGATGGGCGGGCAGCGCCCGAACAGGCGACGGCCGATCAGCCTCTGCCAGATCGGCTCGACGCGCGGCAGCGACGATGGCCTCGCCTTCGAGTTCTTCGAGCGCCAGCTCAAGCTGAGCGATCTGGGTATCGAGCTTCTCGGACGACTTGCCGAACTGCATCCGCTTGAGGCGCGGAATCTGCACGCGCAGCGTATCGATCAGGATGTCGCGGGCGGAAATATCGGCGTGGGCAGCTGCCAATGCAGCTTCAAGCTCGGCGATCCGAGCGTCTTTATCAGGGGTGGAAAGGCCTGCGTCCAACACCACGGTCACATAGCAGATCGATGGTCGAAACGCTAATAAAAGCACCAGAAAATGGGCGTTTTACCCCGCCAATGAAGGAGTGAAAGTGCGTTCAGGTCGCCGCCAGTCGATGCCTTCCAAGAGCATCGAAAGCTGCGCCGCCGTCATCACCACCGACCCCGTCTTGGTCGACGGCCACACGAAGCGCTCCCGGTCCATCCGCTTGGAAAACAGACACATGCCCTGGCCGTCGTACCAAAGCAGCTTCACCAGATCGCCGCGCTTGCCCCGGAAAGCGAACAGCGCACCGGAATGGGGGCTCTGCTCCAGAACCTGCTGCGTCATCACCGCCAGGCCGTCGAAACCCTTACGCCTGTCGGTCGCACCGCAGGCCAGGAAGATCCGCGTCGATGGCGGCAGCGGGATCATCGCGTCAGGATACCGATCACCCGTGACAGGGCATTGGCATCGACCGTGGCATCCACGCTCACCCTGATACCAGACGGCAGTTCGATGCTAATCACGCCGCCGCTGCTCGCTGCAACTGTCGGGGCAGGCAAGGCTGGCTGCTCGCTGATCTGCACCTCCGCAAATGCCGGCTCGGCCAACTTGCGAACCCCGGCAAGCTCACCGGACATCGCCTGGCGCCGCCAAGTGTAGATCGAGCCGCTGCCGACATCATGGCGTTCACAGGCCGCGCGCACGCAGCCCTCCGGCCCGAATGCATCCCGCAGCACGGCCAGCTTCTGCTCTACCGTCCACCGCCGCCGGCCTGACACACGGCTAACGATCTCTATCCGACTACTCATACGACCGCTCGTATGAGCAGTCGCTGCGCCGCTCGCTGAATCCTCAATCTCGTCCGACACCGGCCACCCCGCTCAAAGAGCGGCAATCATCCCCGCGAATGGGCGCCGTGCAAGGCGGCCGTCAGACCTCGCTTACATTACAACATGCAGGTATTGCTCAACAACTCTCGGGGCGGGCTTTACAGCACCGTGCATTTAATCTGAAGCATATCCGGCATGCTTGAAATAGTTCATGCATTCCTCGGATGTGTACAAGGAGCATATATCGCCCACGGCGCGGACGAGGTCGTCGATGGTGCGGGCCTTGATCCGGCGCAGATGCGCCTTGAGTTTTGAGAACGCCAATTCGATTGGATTGAGGTCAGGGCTGTAGGGCGGCAAGAAGACGAACCACGCGCCGCGCTCCTTGACGATTGCCTTGGCCTTTTCACTCTTGTGGCTCGAGAGATTGTCGAGGATCACCACGTCACCGGGTTCCAGCGTGGGGGCGAGCTGCGTTTCGACATAGGCTTCGAACAGATCGCGGTTCACGGCGCCGTTGATGACCCACGGTGCAGTCAACCCATCGTGCCGCAGAGCCGCGATGAAAGTGCGGGTGTTGCGATTTCCAAAGGGGGCATGCGCGCGCAACCTCTTCCCCTTCGGGGCGCGACCACGTTGTCGCGTCATATTGGTCGCGGTTGCCGTCTCGTCGATAAACACCAGCTTGTGCGCTTGTTCGCGCAGCGCGGCTGACGCCCGTCCCGCCGTTTCGTAGCCACCTCCTGGCGGGTGGCCTCTGTCGCTATCAGCGCCGTTTTTTGTAAGAATAGCCCGCCGCGCACTGCAAACGCGACAGCGTGCTGGGGTGGACTGCAGGGCCACCGTTCGCCTGCAGTTTCGCAACCAGTTCAGGCATGGTGATGTCCGGTTCCACTTTGACCAGCCACTCAGCCGGTCACGCCAGGCCGCAAGCTTGCCCCCGCCCGCAGGACGGCCTTGCCGACCCGGCTCCAGCGACCCTGTCCTCGCCATGCGTTGGGCCAGACGCACACCCGTGCTCGCGCTGACGCCAAAACGGCGCACCGCAGCGCGTGCCGACCCTTCCGTCTCGATGCCTCCATACACGCGCTTGCGAAGATCCATCGAATGCGATTTTCCCATCGGCCACCTCCAGCCCGAGAGAATCATAAATCTCGCACCTTGGGAATCGACAGATTCAATTTTCACGCATCACGCTGTAAGAATCGACCGCTTATCATCGAATCGAGCGACCTGAAATTGCAAGTATGAACACTACTTGCGCGGCAGTCGCCCTTCCAGTAATGTAGCTGCGCTTTATGACAGTTGGGAAGGTCTCCACACGGGGAGACCCTTCGTTTGCCCAAGCTCAATTTCCGTCTCGATGAGGCGCTCCATCATGCTCTGATGCGCCGCGCGCGCGGTGCGAACCTGCCCTTGTCGGTCTTCATCCGCCAGGTGCTCGAGCAGGCCGTCGATGAGCGCAAGCGCTATGTCTTTTCCTCTCAGGACGAGATACTCGCCACCACGATCCAGATCCTCTCGATCGTCGCCACATCCGTCGGTCAGCAATCTCCCGCAGCACTTGAGCAGGGCATGGCGCAGGCGCGCGCCATTCTCGCCGAGCGTGGGCTGCTGGGCGGGGAGGATGGCCGGTGAGCATTTTCCGCAACGATACGCTGGGCTCATGGACCCGCGGCGGACAAGCGATCGTCCATAACGTCCGAATGACGACGCAGGTCTTCTACCAGACGCTGTTGGCCGGCTTCATCATCTGGATCATCGGCACCTTCTGGTACGCCTTCGAGAAATCGACGGAGTATGAACGCTTCGTCCTGCTCAAACTCGCCGAGGCCATGATCAAGGTCGACGCGGCAGCCGGTACCAACGATCTTGTGCAGTTCCGCAAGCCCGAAGGCCAGTCCTACTGGACTTCGGCGGACTGGCTCGTCGCCTCCAACCTGGCCAAAAAGACCTTGCATGCGTTCGAGGTCTATCTGCTCCACGGAGCGCTGATCTCGGGACTGTTCAGCCTCGTCATGCTCGCCTGGGCCTGGTTCTATTTCACCCGAACGGGAAGGGGGCTTGGCTCCAATGAATATCTGCGCGGGGCGCGCTTCGGCACGATCCGGCAGGTCAAGCGCGCACTCTGGCGGCAGACCAAAGGACCGCTCCTGATCGGCAAAGTGCCGGTGCCGGAAGCCTATGAGCCCGAACATATTCTCCTGTGCGGCGCGCCGGGCACGGGAAAGACCAACCTCATCGTCGGCATGCTCGAGGGCATCCGCAAATCGGGCCGGCGCGCCATCGTCTATGACACCGCCGGCACCTTCGTCGAGAAATTCTACCGGCAGGGCACCGATATGCTCCTCAACCCGCTTGATCAGCGTACGGCGCGCTGGTCGCCCTGGGTCGATGTGCCGCGCGACTATCATTACGACCAGATCGCCGAATCCACCATTCCTGACAAGCATGGCGATCCCTTCTGGGCGAAGGCGGCTAGAGGCACGCTGGTAGCGGTGATGCGCAAGCTCGCCCGCCAGAAACACACCTATGTCTCCGTCCTGCTCGACAGGCTGCTCCGCTCGAAGCTCAAGGACCTTGCGGCCTTTGTCAGCGGTACCGATGCCGCCGCCTTCATCAGCACTGAGGGCGAGCGCACATCCGCGGGCATCCAGGCCGAGCTCGCCTCGGTGATGCGCAGTTTCGGCTATCTTGACGATACTGACGACGGCTTCTCGATCCGCGACTGGGTCGAGAAGGGCGAGGAGGGAAGCTGGCTCTTCATTACGGTGAAAGCCGACCAGCTTCCCTCGCTGCGCCCGCTCATCACCGTCTGGCTCGATATCGCGATCAGCGCGATCATGAGCCTGACCCCCGATCGCGACCGCCGCCTCTATTGCGTGATCGATGAATTGCCGACGCTGCAGAAGCTGCCATCGCTCTCGGACTTCCTTGCCCGTGCCCGTAAATATGGCGGGTGCGGCATATTGGGCTTCCAGTCCTATCCGCAACTCGAAGCGACCTATGGCATCCAGGATGCCGCCGCCATCACCGGCTATTGCTCGACCTGGGTCGCGCTGCGAGCCAACGATACAGCGACGGCAAAACATGTCTCGGAAAATCTCGGCCAGGTCGAACAGGTCGAGGCGAACGAGGGCATGTCCTATGGCGTCAACGACATGCGGGACGGCGTCAACCTGTCACGCATGCAGGTGACCCGGCCGCTGGTCATGCCGACCGAGGTCACCAACCTTCCCAATCTTGTCGGCTTCCTTCGCTTTGGCCGCAATCTTCCGGTGGTGCGTTTCGACAGCGCCTTCAACGCTGTTCCGTCGCTCGGACCGGCCTTTCTCGAACGCACCGATCCACCGGTGCTGGTCGACAAAGCCAGGGACCTGGTTCGTATCGCCCATGCCGAAGCCCGGGTGAGGGAAGCCATCGAGCGAGAAAGTGCACAGAATCCGCCACCTCCGACACATCCGCAAGCGGCTGCAGACGTGCCGGAGAAGTCGGCGCCGTCGTCGAAGGCTCCCCGAACGCCACCACGGCAACCCGACCTGTTCAATCCGCCGCAGGCGAAGGTCGATCCGAAGCTCGTGGAAGACATCCTGCACGCCAGGGAAGGTGATGACTTGCCCGTCCCGCCACGCGAGGCCTGGACCATCCTCGCCGGTAGACAGGGGGGTATTCGCTCCGATCTTGTCCAGCATGGCCGCGATGATGGGCCACGTGAACCCGCGAAGCCGGCATGATCCAGCCTCAGCGTCTGTACGGCAAGCCTGCTAATATCGCCCGCTACTATACGGTCGGGGACTATTACACCAAGGGCGGCGATGAGCCTTCCGAATGGGGCGGAAAACTCGCCGCCGATCTCGGTCTCTCCGGGCCGGTCGATCCCAAAATGTTCCGCGAGCTCTTGGCCGGCAACGTCGGCGACCAACAACTGGGCCGTTACCGCGCCGACGGAACAATCCAGCATCATCCAGGCTGGGACTTCGCGGTCAATGCGCCCAAGTCCGTTTCTATCATGGCACTGGTCGCCGGCGATGAGCGTGTGCTGGCAGCTCATGAACAGGCGGTGACGGCAGCGATCGGCTATCTGGAGGGCCAGGCGCAACTGCGCCGCCGTGAGGAGGGCAAGATCGTCCATGAAACGACCGGGCGCATCCTCGTAGCCCGGTTCACCGAACATGGCAGCCGCGAACTCGACCCGCATCTCCACACCCATGTCGTCGTCCTCAACATAACCAACCGCCAGGATGGCGATCCGATGGCGAGCCTGGAAAGCAGGGTCATGTATGGCGAGCAGCGCGTTGCCGGACAGATCTACCGCAATGCGCTGGCCTTCGCCTTGCGCGAAGCGGGGCACCAGATCGATTTTGATCCGCGCACCGGCCTGTTCGAGATACGCGGCGTTCCCCAATCCCTGATCGAAAAATTCTCACAGCGCGCCGAGGAGATCGAGGAGCATGCACGCGAGCATGGCCTGGTCGGCCAGAAGGCGCAGCGCGCCTCCTTCTATGCGACGCGCAAGGCCAAGGTGAAGATCGGTCATGACGAACTCTTCGCACAGTGGCACCAGCGTACCGGCGCATTGCTCGACGTGCTGGAGAAGATCGTTGCCGCCGGCAGGGAGCGCGAAGGAGAGCACCTGTCTCCCACGGACAGGGAAGCGTCCCGCGCAGCGCTCTTCGGGCTGCGGCAACTGGAAACCACCGAAGCGGTCAACAACCTGGGCGATATCTTGCGCACCGGTCTTGCCGCCCATGTCGGAGAGGTTCGGCTGGAGGATGTGCGGCCGCGGATCGAAAACCACGAAGCGATCCGCAAACTGCTGCCGACGCACGAGCAAACTGGCGACAAGATCCTGACGCGCGGGCGGACCAGCCGCAAGTCCTGGCGGCTTGAACTGGCCCTGACCCAGCATATCGCCCTTGGCCTTGGCGATGCCCGGCCCATCGCATCGAGCGACCGTGTTCTGCGTGCCCTCGAGGACGCCATATTGAATCAGGAACAGCAACGCGCGCTTGTCGAAACGGCGCTGACGCGTGACCGGATCACTGGTATCCACGGCGTCGCGGGTTCCGGCAAATCGACGCTGGTGAAGATTCTCGGCGAGGCGGCCGAACCCGGCACGACCCTGATCGCGCTCGCGCCCACATCCTCAGCGGCGGCGGAACTGGGGACCAAGGCGAACATCGCTTCCCATACCGTCGCGAGTTTCGTTGCCCGTGGCGGGCAGGGGATCACCGACAGTCATGTGCTGGTCCTCGACGAGGCGGGCCAATTGGGTAACCGTCAGGCCCGCCGTCTGCTGGAGATTAGCAGGTCGACAGGTGCGCGGCTGTTGCTGCTGGGAGACGAGAAGCAGACCGGAGCCATCGAGCAGGGCAAACCCTTCTGGCTGATGCGTCGCCTCGGTCTCCCGACCGTCGAACTCACGGAGGCGATGCGACAGGAAACCAGGACCATCAAATCCGCCGTGACCGCGGCCCGCGCAGGCAATTTCGCAGCCGCCCTGGGCAAACTCGACAGCGTCAGCACGGCTCGCGACAATGAGGAGATGGCCACCCAGGTCGTTAACGCCTGGGTCCGCCTCAAGGCGGAAACACGGACCGGAACGAACATCCTGGTTCTCGACAACGCCACGCGGCTGATCGTCAACAGCAGGATCCGCGAGGCGCTGAGAAATGAAAGCGCGCTCGCTGCCGAGGATAGCCGGCTCTCCATCCTCGCCCCTGCCGGCCTTACCGACATCGAGAAGCATATGGCCCGCTTCTACGGAGCGGGGCAGGTCGTGCGGTTCGACCGCGACATTGCCAGCCTGGGTGTAGCGCGCAGCGCGGACTATCGTGTGGTCGGACTAGGGCGGGACGGTAATGGCCGCCAGGTCGTCCGTCTTGTCGATGAGCAGGGACGCACCATCAGATGGGATCCGCAGACCACCAAGGCGCGGCATATCAATGTGTTCAATCCCGAAGAACGGGAACTGGCACAAGGCGACCGCATCCAATGGCGTCTCGTCAATCGCGATCTCGATCTGCGCAACGCCGAGCGCGGCACGGTGGAGAAGCTGGACGGAGACATGGCCACAATCCGCTGGGATCGCGGCGGGCGTGTCCAGCAAATCAACCTGTCCGAACACCGAACCTGGGATCATGGCTATGCCGAGACCGTCTATTCCTCTCAGTCGAAGACCTATCCGCGCGTTTTCGTTCTGGCACCCGTCGAGTCGCCGTTGGTCAACGCCCAGAATTTCTACACCGCCATTACCCGCGCGATGTACGGCGTGCGGTTATGGACCAATGACGTCAAGGAATTGATCGCCAAGCTGGAACGCCAGTCCGGGGAGAAGACCTCTTCCGCCGAAGGGCTGGGGCGCATGAAGCAAAATCAGGTCGTTGCCTTCGGAACGCGCCACGAATACCGCCTTGCAACGCTCAAGGCCGAACAGGAACAGATGCGCACGCAGCGTCGCGATCGTGCGCTTGAACATTACCTCAATCGCCGTGATGCGCCGCCGCGAGGGGCAGCCGAACATCTCGCCGAAGGCGCCCGAAGCATCGCGCAGGTTCTCGACCACTTTCTGGGCGGTATTCTCGATCATGCGCGCGCGCAGCGCGATGCCCCTCACATCGAGGCGCCGCCCCCGGTGGCAGAGCAGCCGCGATCACCACAGCCTCATTCCGAACCTGGCCATGGGCCCGAACGATAAGGTCGCCGCCATGCTGCTTGCCCTCTGCGTTATTGTCGTAGCTCTGTTGCTCCACCGCGCCCGGGTGCCGATACGCCATCGCTGGCGCCGCCGACAGGCGAGGGCCATGGCGCTTCAGCTAAGCGGCCGAGACCGTCTGCAGCCACCCCAGCTTCTCTATGCGCGTCTGCGGGCCATGGATCCTTTGGCGTTCGAGGAACTGCTGCTCGAATGTTTCGAGCGGCGCGGGCATGGGGTTGTTCGAAACCGCCGCTACACTGGTGATGGCGGAATTGATGGGCAGGTCATGATCGAAGGCGAGATCTGGCTGATCCAGGCCAAACGCTATGCCGACGCTATCCGTCCCGAGCATGTCGCTGCTTTCGATGCGCTGTGTCGTGCGAAAGGCCGGCGGGGCCTGTTCATCCATACCGGCCGTACAGGCCCGCAAAGCCGCGTCATGGCGGCCGGCAGCGACCGGGTCGCAATCGTCTCCGGCCGTGCGCTGCTGTCTCTCCTGACCGGTGGTCCACTGCCTGATCTGGTAACCCCTCGCCAATTACCCCGACCAATATCGCAGAGTGGGAGATGGATATGATGTGGGGCATAACCAAACTCTTGTGGCCAGCCATAGTTGTAGGGACGCTTGTACCGCAACTCGCCTGGGCGAAAACGAGCGACGCGCAGGACGAGCGTGTCATTGCAGCATGTATCCACCGTGCATCACTCGGGCGGCCCTGGCTGGAAAAGACCCTCTGGGGACTGCGCGACCAGGAGGCGGGCTGGATCGGCGCAGAGGTCGCAAACACCAATGGGAGCCACGATCTCGGGCCGATGCAGGTAAACAGTTGGTGGGTTCCAAGAATCGCAGCTCAGGTCGGGAAGCCTACAGCCCATGTGCGGCATTGGCTGCAATTTGATGCCTGCTTCAACGCGGAGGCGGCTCGCTGGGTGTTCCTGTCGGCTTTGCGGGCCACAGATGATTATTGGAAAGCGGTGGGCCTGTATCATAGTCCTATAATGTGGAGACAACGACGATACACTGCTTCTGTAGCCGGGCACATGCGAAGGCGTTTCGGAATTACGATATTCGCTCCAAACCGTACGACAAATTCCCAATACCGGTTGCGGAAGACGACCTTCCCCTTGCCGGTGGCGACATTTTCGCCAACCGTGAACTCCTCGGTCCCCACCGGCGGCAGGCCGCGCACCATATGCTGCATGTCTTCGAGCAGATGCTGGAAACCGTCGACAAGGCATGTGCCGCCGGTTTCCATGATCTTGCGCTGGAGAACGGGGTTGGTCGCCAGGGAATTGGTGGGCGCCAGCGTGTCGAGCAATTGCCGCGCGCCAAATTCGACCATGTCTTGATGATGTTTCGTGACGCCGCCGACTCCCGTGGTCGCCGCGTGCCACCATTGCTGGTTGAGAAGGAATGTCTGAGACAGGATGTTGAACGGAGGCTGCTTCCACGCCAGGTCAGCAAAGCTGCGGTCCTGGGGCAGAGGTTCGATGGCGGGGGCGGTATCGCCGTCGCCGGCACTGCGCAGCGCATAGTCGAACAGGCGCACATATTTTCGCGTCATTTTCGCGCTCAGCTGCAACTGCTTGCCGGGCGAACTGGCGAGGTGAAGTGCCGAGTCCAAAAACGCCTGGGCTAACGTGGCCAGGGAGAGGCCGGAGAGGTGGCCTGCGCGATCGCCGCGACGGCCGCACGATCGAGGGTTTCGGCGATGCCATCAAGAGGATCGGGCGATGACTGAGCATCGAATGCGGCTATGCGTGCTTACTCCAGTTGAAACGAGCTCCCAATGCTGCGTTGCAGCGATCCCTGCTGTACGTAATTATCCGCCCGGTCGACTTGCGGTCAGCACTGCGGCCTTGATGGACATCCCGAACCATTGGACGCAGGCTCACGCCCCACGTCACGTGGTCGAGTCTCACCCCAATCGCATAAAGGTACTGCGTAGGAGAGATATGTGGCAAGCCCCTAGTCACTGGAGGTGGCCAAATTTGTGAGGTCGCTAGTCTGTAGAATCCAAGCCTTGGCATGCACCGACCAAGCCGATGAGTTTTACAGGCTAGGACAGCCTGGCGCGCGGCCTCACTTTCCGGCCGACCGTGTCGAGCAACCAGAGAAGCGTGCCGCGCCAGATTCCATGTAGACTGGCCTGATATCTTCGATAGAGCATCGCATGTCCGAGCTGGGCGATCCGCCCCTCGATAAAGCCGCCCTCGTAAAAGCCGAAGCGGCCGAGCGTCCCATAGGCGTCATAGCCCCCCAACGCGACGAGACTCCCAAAGTCCTTATAGCTTGCAACGGGCCCGGTCTTGCCGGCTATGAGGCCGGGCAGATGGCGTGAAAGAAATCGGGCGTGCTGGCTTGCTGCCTGCGCGGTGGTGGGCACGGGCATGTCACGACCCGGTAGCTGAGGGCTCGCGCAATCGCCAAGGGCGTAGATGTGGTCGTCCGCCAGCGTCCGCAGGGTTGGTCCCACGACCAATTGACCGCTGCGCGTTCGTTCAAGATCGGTCAGCGTATCCATCAGTGGGGGCGCCTTCACGCCTGCGGCCCATATCTTCAGGTCCACGTCCACGGCCTCGTTGCCGTTCAACATGAAGGCGTTTTCGTTCACCGACGATACGCGCTTTCCCACACGCACGATGACGCCCAGCTGTTTCAACTTCTCAAGCGCCGCATCGGCGACCCGCTCGGGAAATGGCCCGAGCAGCCTCGGCCCGGATTCCACCAGGATGACCTCGAGATGCGCCGAAGCGCCCGACATGCCGTACCGTTCAGCGACCGTCGCGACCTGAATGAGTTCCGCCGCCAGTTCCACGCCGGTCGCCCCGCCGCCGACGATGCCCACCCTGAGCTTCTTGCCGAGCACTATGCTCCTGATCAAGTGGACCCGCAGCCGATCGTTGAAGCCTATGGCGTCAGACCGGGTGTCGATCCGCATGCAATGGTCGCTGACGCCTGGGGTGCCGAAATCATTTGCCCGACTGCCGACCGAGAGAACCAGCGTGTCATAGGAAACCTGCCGTTCGGGTGCGATAATCTCTCCCTCGATCCGCAAGGCATCCAAAGACACGGTGCGGTGTTTCCGATCGATCGCGATCGCTTCCCCGAATTCATAGCGAAAACCGTGCGTCAGCGCCTGGGCTGCAAAGACCGTTTCCTGCAAACCCGCGTCTGCGGTACCGGCTGCGATCGTATGAAGCATCGGTTTCCACACATAGGCGGCTTCGCGATCGATCAGGGTGACGGAGAGGCGCTTGCTATTGGCCTTTTTCCCGGCGAGACGCGTGGCTATCTCCAGGCCCGCGACGCCGCCGCCCACCACCACAAGCTTATGGTCTTCGATCATTGCGACCTTTCCTTAAGATTACGCCATCGCTGCCCTGCACGACACCGAGGGGTGCCCTTTGGCAATCCGGCGGTCTGCGGGGCGGCCGGTATCGCACCGGGCGGCCAGAGCTGAAACGGATCATCGCGATATAGGCCGCGCTAAAAGGGCCAGCCTATCCCTTCATCATACTGCTGGCATTTTTTGGCGCGTCGCGCAATAAGTGCAACGGTCGGTATCGTTAAATGGGGCCTGAAGAATAATGAGTTGCCGTATGAGACCTGGGCAAGGGGGACCCTTCTGAGCGAGGAAGCTCCCTCTATCGACCGGTTGGAACGTCGTTCTCGGGGGCAGCCGGTGGCCGGGACAAGGATGTTGGTACGCGGGGACTGCCGGCGACCAGTCTCTTGCATTCACCTACAGCGTCGCGGTGAAGGCGTGATGGTCATTGCGCCTGAACCCCTTGAGCCGATCCCACGCTGGGAGGAGCATGAAAAGCCCTCCATGCCGGGGTCGCCATCGACCCCCCGGCACAGCTGGCCGGTCCGCTTCGCCTATGCAGGTGTTGCAGTTCTTCTTTCGCTGACAGCAGGCCTTGGCACCGCATTGGTCAGCACCAATCTTCCCAATATTCAGGGCCATCTCGGCCTCACGCCGGTCGAAGGCGCGTGGCTGCCGGCGATCTACCTGATGGTCAACATCTCGGCTAACCTGCTGCTGTTCAAGGTGCGGCAACAATATGGGCTACGGCTCTTCGCCGAGATCGGGCTGCCGATCTATGCACTCGTCACCTTCCTCCATCTGTTCGCAGACAGCTATCCTATGGCGCTGTTCGTGCGCGCCGTCAGCGGTTTCGCCGGCGCGACCGTCAGTACGCTCGCTACGATGTACATGCTGCAGGCATTCGGAAAGGCACATATGGGGCAAGGGCTCGTCGTCGGACTCGGCCTGTCGCAGATTTCCGCGCCGCTGGCATGGCTGCTCTCGCCCGCGCTGCTCGATCTGGGCGAATGGCGAACGCTCTACCTGTTCGAATCCGGCCTTTCGCTTTGCTGTCTCGCCGCGGTGGTGGTGTTGAAACTGCCGCCCGGCATCCGGATCAAGGTGTTCGAGGGCCTCGATTTCCTGACCTTCCTGCTGCTGGCGCCGGCGCTTGCATTGTTCGGCGCCGTACTCGCCCAGGGCCGGGTGCAATGGTGGACTGCCCAACCCTGGATCGGCTATGCCTGGATCGGCGCGGTCGTGCTGACGGCGGCGGCCTTCATGGTCGAACATCATCGCACCAATCCCTTAATACAGACCCGTTGGCTGGGCACGAAATCGACGATCCGCTTCGCGATCGGTGCCATGGGTATCCGCTTCATACTTTCGGAGCAGACCTATGGCGCGACTGGGTTTCTGCGGACGCTGGGTATGGGGCCGGACCAGTTACAGCCATTCTATGCCGTGATCCTGGCGGGTATCATCTTTGGCATTGCAGCAAGTGCGCTCACTTTCAACCAGAAGACAGTGATCCCGCAGATACTTCTGTCGATCGTGCTGATCGCGATCGCGAGCTTTCTCGACAGGGATTCCACCAGCCTGACGCGTCCGCACGACATGTTCGTCAGCCAGTTCCTGATTTCGGTGGCGGGCGCGATGTTTATGGGACCGCTGCTGCTCGTCGGCATTATGCAGGCGCTCAAGAACGGGCCTAATTACATCGTCAGCTTCGTGGTGCTATTTTCAATCAGCCAGAGCTTCGGCGGGCTGGCGGGGCCGGCGGTGCTCGGAACCATTCAGCAGTTTCGCGAGCATGAATATTCGGCGCTGATCAATGCCGACTTAGATCCGACGGACCCGGTGGTGGCACAACGCCTTCAGGTCCAGGGTCAGGTCTATGGCCGGGTGATGACCGATCCTATCCTGCGGCAGGCACAGGGAACGGCGCAGCTTGCGCAGATCGCCACGCGTGAGGCAAATGTACGGGCCTTCAACGACATCTTCCTGCTGAACGGCATGCTTTCGCTGGTGCTGCTCAGTTGGTCTCTGTTTCATGTCCTGCGCCTTGCACTCAAGGACAAGTCCCACAAGCCGACGCCCGATGAAGCGGCCGGGTTCCAGGCAGCATCGTAAAAGAGTATCATGGCAGACAATCAGATCATCCGTTCCGACCCCAAGCCGGCCGCACCCGATCAACCCAGGCCCGACCTTGTGGATGCTCAGGGCCGCCCAATCGGCGGAGTGGCGCAGGACGCGTCCAAGGAGGGGGAGCCGCCCAAGATCATCAAACCCAAACGGCGAACGGTCATCGTCATGGCCGCGGTGGCGAGCGCGGGCGTTCTTATCGTTCTGGCCGCTTGGCAGATCTGGCCGTTCACGAGCGCCGTCGTGACCACCGAGAACAGCTATGTCCGCGGCCAGATCACGGTGCTGGCGCCGCAGGTGAACGGCTACGTGAAGGAGGTGCTAGTCCGCGATTTCCAGCGTGTAAAGGCGGGGCAGGCCCTGATCCGGATCGACGACCGCATCTATCGCCAGCAGCTCGATCAATCACTCGGCCAGCTTGACGCGGCTAAGGCCAATCTTGACAATGCCGAGCAGACGATCGCCCAGAATGACGCGGAACTGGATTCGCGCCGGGCCGACATTTTTGCCGCAGAGGCGGAACGCGATCGCGCCAAGGCAGACGAGGACCGCGTCGATGAACTCGCCTCGCGCGGGTCGGTATCGCTGCGCGAACGAGACCAGATCCGGGCGACGGCCCGCGCGGCCGTCGCCAATGTGCTCAAGGCCAAAGCGGCGCTGCGCATCGCGACCGAGACTCGCAAGGCGACATCGGTGTCGCGTGAAGGGCTGCAGGCTCAGGTCAAGACGTCGCAGGCCGCCGTGGATCTGGCGCGGATCAACCTTGCCAATACCGTGATCTATGCGCCCAGGAACGGCCAGTTGAGCGAGGCGAGCGTGCGCCAGGGCCAATATGTCTCCGCCGGCTCGCAACTGCTGTTCCTTGTGCCGGACGCCCTCTGGATCGTCGCCAACTATAAGGAAACCCAGACAGCCAGCATCCGCCCCGGACAGCCGGTGACCTTCACGGTGGACGCGCTGGGCGGCGAGCGGCTGAAAGGCCACGTCGAGGGCTTCGCGCCCGCGACGGGCTCGGAGTTCAGTGTCCTTCGTCCGGACAATGCCAGCGGCAACTTCACCAAGGTTGTCCAACGCCTGCCGATCCGCATCACAATTGATCCGGACCAGCCGGCGGCGCGCAACCTGCGTCCGGGAATGTCGGTGATCACACGGGTGGATACGTCGGTGGCGAGCGGCGTTGGAGACCCGCGTTGACACCCGCGCGATATTTCATCTTCCTGGCGCCTGTCCTGTCGCTCTGCGCGTGCATGCCGGCTGATCGCCCGTCGCCCGCATCCGCGGCGGTCGCACTGCCCACTGCCTGGCGCGATACATCCAGTGGCAACGGCACGGTCGATCCGGCATGGTGGCAGGCGTTCGGCGATCCGGCGCTGACCCGGCTGATCGAGGCGGCGCTTGTCCGTAACACCGACGTGCTGACTGCGACTGCCCGCGTCGAGGAAGTCGCAGCCGACATCCGGCTCGCGCGCTCCGCGCTGCTCCCCTCGCTCGATGCGGTCGGGGCGGCGCAGCGCTCGCGCAGCCTCGGCACCACCGGGACCGCCACCAGTACCGCGCTGCAGCCCGAGATCCAACTCAGCTGGCAGTTGGACATGTTCGGCCGGCTGTCGCGGCTGACAGCGGCGGCGCGACAGCAATATGTCGCGAGCCAGGCCGACCGGGACGCGGTCGCGCTTTCAGTCGCTGCGCAGACGGCGCAGGCCTATATCGGCCTGCTCGCGCTCGATGCCCAGCTTGCCGTCTCCCGCGAGACGGTCAAATCCCGAGCCGAGGCGCTGCGGCTCGCCACCGACCAAGCCCAGGTGGGCTATACCTCGCAGTTCGAATTGACCCAGGCCCAGTCCGAATATGAGGCGGTGAGCCAGGCCATTCCGCAGTTCGAGCAGGCGATCCGTGCGCAGGAGAACGCCTTGCGGCTCCTCACCGGTGAAATGCCGGGCCCGGTGACGCGGAGCGATGGCGCTTTGCTCGCCGCGACTCCACCGACCGTTCCGGCGACGCTCCCGGCCGATCTTCTGCGTCGCCGTCCGGACATCGTCTCAGCCGAAGCGATGGTCGCGGCCGCCGATGCCAGTCTGGCCGCACGCCGCGCCCAGTTCCTGCCGCAGGTGGCGCTCTCCGCGAGCCTCGGCCAGCTCTTCGTGAACGGTCTCGATTATGATCCGGTGACGATCTGGGATGTCGGCGCGAGTGCGCTTGCACCGCTTTTTGCAGGCGGGCGCCTGCGCGCGCAGGTGGATGCGGCGACAGCGCAGCGCGACCAGGCGGCGTTCGCTTACCGGGGCGCGGCGCTAAAGGCATTCGGGGAAGTGGAAACAGGCCTTAGCGGCGTGTCGCGCTTCGCCGAGCAGATCGAGCGGCTTCATAACCGCCGGCAGATTCTCATCCGGTCCGTCGCCATGGCGCGGGATCGTTACCGTGGCGGCTATGCCTCCTATCTCGAACTGCTCGACGCCCAGCGCAACCTCTATTCGACCGAACTGGATGCGATCGGCGTGCGGCAGGATCAACTCGATAACATCATCACCCTCTATCGAGCACTGGGCGGGGGCTGGTCGGCACCATCACCTGCTACCGCAAAAGCTGAGCCCTGATAGCCAAGAATTATCCCCGCTGTCTGTCAGGCGATGTCCCGCTTCCAGAGCAGGACGTCGAGTGCCCGCATGAGATAGGCTCTTTTGGCGGCAGTGGTATTGGGAAATTCTCGGCGTATAAGGATCAGGTTGCGTGGGACCGTCACCAGCGTGTCAAAAATGTGGCGCGCCAGGAATTGCAGCGCATCATCGTCCATCGTCGCGGGCAAGGCAGAGTTGTCAAGGATGGAGCGGATGATACGGATGCCGTCGGGTGCGCCGGGCATCGTGGTATTCGCCAAGGATTCCACCTCGTGATCCACCAGCCATAGAACGAGCGTCTCGAGGCCGATCACCTCACGTTTCAGAGAAGAGTCCAACATCTTCATGCCGACATAAAGAAGCCGGTCGTGCAACGAACCGTTCGGGATCGATGTCGCAATGGGCCTGAGATGCCGGTAAACGCCATGCTCGACCGCTGCACGCAGCAATTTGGTTTTCGCGCCGAAACGCGAATAGAGTGTGCGCTTCGATACGTTGGCGGCGGCGGCGATGGCTTCCATGCTTGCGCCGTCGGCACCGCGATGGATAAATTGTTCAAGCGCTACATCGAGAATATGCGCCCCGAGTTGCGCCGCGATATCCTGGGGCGGCCTGCCACCCTTGGGATCGCGCGGCGGGAGGGACGTGCTGCTCGCCTTGGGGGATTGTTGTGTCATGAGGAAAACCCTAGCGGCATCTTCACCGGATTCCATGACATTTGGCTTGGTCAATCCAGATTTCTTCCGATAACAAAACCGCTACGTATACATATGCATGGCAGGCCGTGCGAGTTCGGGTCATCGGCCAAGGGAGTGAAACGCAGAGCAGGAACGTCGTCATGCCTGGATTCGCATTAGTCATCGGGGAAACGTGCGGCATCAGGCCCGCTATTTCGAAAGTACCTGAAGGTCGACGATATTGCTGCACGTTTACGCTCTCAGTTCTGCCCGAAAGGAATCTTCCATGATCTACCCTGTCGATCTGCTCAAGGCGAATGGCCAGCGCGCCCTGAAACTTGCTGAAATTGCCCGGACTAGCGGCGAGGAATATCTGCAGCTCAGCGGCAAGATTGCGAGCGGCTTTCTCGGACAGGTGCAGGAGATCAAACCCGGCCAGTGCCCCGGTTTCAAGAGCAAGGCCGGCGCCTCCATTCTGTCGGAGATCGAGAAAATCCGCGAAACACGCTATCCAGGGCCAAGACTGTCGTCGAGGATTGGCAATCGACCTGGAAGGATGTCATTTCCGACACCTCGACGGTGAAAGAGTTGACTGATAAATTCCAGAGCCTTCTCCAGCCTCAGAGCTTTTTCCAGCCCTGGTCCGGACTGTTCTCGGCTGCCACGCCGATCGCGAGACCCGTGACACCGCCAAGGTCCGATCAGAAGAGCGCGCCGCAAGCCTGAAAGCCCAATCCATAACGAGGTTCGCCATCATATGGGATGAGGGCTAACCTCGATTTTTCGACCAGAAGCAAGGGTTAGGGGCGTATGGAAGATTTCGGCATGAGCGGGCATCGTTTTGGCTCCAGACGGTCTGGGGTGAGGATCTAATGATCCATGCGCGCCACGCCGATCTCGCGGTTGTAGGCCCGGCCGATGGGCCATCCCGTCGCAAAACGCCATTGAGTCTGTCCGAAGACATGATCTTCGCATCGGGCAGACCCACTCTCCTCGTTCCCTCAGCATGGCGGTCTGATAGACAGGCGGATCATATCGTCATCGCGTGGAACGCGAGCGCCGAGGCATCCAGAGCGGTCGCGGGCGCGCTCCCGCTTCTGTACAGCGCCAAGCAGGTTTCCGTCGTTGTTGTCCCTCAGGCGGGCCTTCCGGTGCCGGACGGGATAGATCCGGGTAAGGCGATCGTTCGCCATCTCGGCTGTCATGGCGTCGTCGCGGACCTCTTCACCCTCGAAGGGAGCGAGGCCGGCCATATCGTCCTCGACTTTTGCATCGAACGCGACGCCGATCTTCTGGTCATGGGCGCCTATGGGCATTCCAAGCTGAGTGAAGCGATATTCGGCGGCGCGACGTGCTATGTCCTGCGTCATGCGGAAGTGCCCATTCTGCTCTCGCGATAGAGGCGGGTTCTATGTCTAGGGGTGCAGAACCGTGATCCAAGGCAATAAATTTCGTCAGGCCGGCCCTACACTAAACGCCGTTGCTGCACTGATGGGCGATGATCTTCGCATTGTGAACGACATCATCCGCAGACGAATGCAAAGCGAGGTGGCTCTGATCCCGACATTGGCAGGACACCTGATCGATAGCGGAGGTAAACGCCTTAGGCCCATGTTGACTTTGGCCTGCGCGCCTCTCGTCGGATACGAAGGCACGCTGCACCACAGTCTGGCGGCTGCGATTGAGTTTCTGCATAGCGCCCCCCTCCTGCATGACGATGTAGTGGACGGATCTTCGCTGCGCCGTGGTCGCAAAACCGCCAATCTGGTCTGGGGAAATCGTGCGACCATCTTTGTCGGCGATTTTCTGCTGTCGCAGAGCTTCGAATTGATGATCGAAACGCAATCCTCTCGCGCCATCGAGCTTTTAAGCCGGGCGACGACGAAGATGGTGCGCGGCGAAATTGATCAATTGGGCGCCGCACGGCGTTTGGCAAGCAACGAGGCCGATTACGATGGCGTCATCAACGCCAAGACCGCCGATCTTTTCGCCGTTGCCTGCCGCATGGCATCGGTGATCGCCGGGGAGAATGAGCGCCGCGAAGCAGCGTTGGATAGCTATGGCCGCAACATCGGAATAGCTTTTCAGCTCGTGGACGATGCGATCGACTATACCTCCAGCGATGCTGCCATGGGGAAAGCGGCGGGAGACGATTTTCGCGAGGGAAAGGTGATCCTCCCGGTCATCCTCTCGTACCGCGATGGCGACCCGCAGGTCCGCCGCTTCTGGCAGGACGTCATTTCCGGACGTACGCCCGCAGATGAGGCCGCGCTCGAACACGCGTTGCACCTTTTGGAGACGCGCGGCGCGATCGCAGAAACCCTGGCCCGTGCAAGATGCCATGCCGAGGCGGCAAAGAAGGCCATCCAGTATTTTCCCGCTTCCGATCTGAAGACTGCCCTGATGGAAGCTGCCGACTTCTCTGTGTCGAGAACGTGATGAATGACGCCGCAAGCTGTCGTCGGCGGACAGGCACGGCAGGCGAGCCGGTAGTGGTGCCGGCCCCGCCGACCGCGATCGTCACATGTTGGGATAATTCGGCCCACCGCCGCCTTCGGGCACGACCCAGTTGATGTTCTGGGTCGGATCCTTGATGTCGCAGGTCTTGCAATGGACACAGTTCTGCGCGTTGATTTGAAATTTGGGATCGCCGTCATCCTGGCCGACCACCTCGTAGACACCGGCAGGGCAGTAACGCTGCGCCGGTTCATCATAAAAGGGCAAGTTGTAACTGATCGGGATCGACGGATCCTTCAGTTGCAGGTGAACCGGCTGGTCTTCCTCATGATTGGTGTTCGAGAGAAACACAGATGACAGCCGGTCGAAGCTGATCTTGCCGTCAGGTTTGGGATAGTCGATCCTGGCGCAGGCGTCGCTACGCCGAATTTTCTCATTGTCGGGCTTGTGCTTCATCGTGAAGGGCAGGCCGATCCTGAGCGTGCGCATCCACATGTCGATGCCCGCCAGCAGCGTACCGATCGTGCCGCCGAATCTGCCGAGCAGAGGTTCGGCATTTTTGACCAGTTGCAGTTCCTTCGCGATCCAGCTCGACCGCAAAGCGTCCTCATACTGGGCGAGCACATCACCGTTTCGATCGGCTTGCACCGCCGCGAACGCGGCCTCGGCCGCCAACATGCCGGATTTCATGGCGGTGTGCGTGCCCTTGATGCGCGGCACGTTGACGAAGCCCGCCGAACAACCGATCAGCGCGCCGCCGGGGAAGACCAGCTTGGGGATCGACTGCCAGCCGCCCTCATTGATCGCGCGCGCACCATAAGACACGCGGCGGCCGCCCTCCAGGAACTTGCGGATCGCCGGATGCTGCTTCCAGCGCTGGAACTCTTCGAACGGGTAGAGGTGCGGGTTCCGGTAGCCGAGACCGACAACGAAACCCAATGCCACCTGGCCGTTTGCCTGATGGTAGAGGAAGCCCCCGCCATAAGCATCGGTCAGCGGCCAGCCCTGCGAGTGGATGACAAGACCCGGCTGATGCAGCGCGGGATCGATGTCCCACAATTCCTTCATCCCCAGGCCATAGACCTGCGGTTCGCTGTCGGCATCGAGTGCATAGTGGCGCTTCAATGTCTTGGTAAGGTGCCCGCGCGCGCCCTCGGCGAAGAAAGTATATTTGGCATGCAGTTCCAGGCCGGGCTGATAATCAGCCTTGCGATTGCCTTCCCGGTCGATGCCCATGTCGCCGGTTGCAACGCCCTTCACTGACCCGTCGTCATTGTAGAGGATTTCGGCTGCCGCGAAGCCGGGGAAGATCTCGACGCCCATGCCCTCGGCTAGTTCGGCGAGCCAGCGGCACAGGTTGCCCAGCGACCCGGTATAGGTGCCCTTGTTGTGCATCCAGGCCGGCGTCATGATGTGCGGCATCGCGATCTTGCCGGTTCTGGTCAGGAACCAGTGCTGGTTGTCTGTCACCGGCACGTCGGCCAGCGAACACCCCATGTCGCGCCACTGCGGGAGCAGTTCGTCCAACGCTTTGGGATCGATCACCGCACCTGAGAGGATATGGGCGCCGATCTCGGAGCCTTTTTCGAGCACGCACACAGCCAGCTCCATACCCCCGTCATTGGCGAGCTGCTTGAGCCGGATTGCCGCTGACAGCCCGGCTGGCCCGCCGCCTACGATGACGACGTCGTAGGGCATCGATTCCCGATCGCTTCCCGTCTCATTCATTGCCCATGCCGTCCATTTAACTCAACGCAAGCGCGTCTTTGCATGATCTGGGTCTCAATCTTCCGGGGCGATGGTGATCGTAAGTCCGTCGAGCACGTCGGACCAGGGGATCTGGCACGAGAGGCGGGAGACGTGTCTGCGATGCTCGGAGCTGTCGAGAAGGTCGTCTTCGTCTGCGCTCATCGCGGGAAGCTGATCGTACGAATCCTCCGCAATGAAGACATGGCACGTCGCGCAGGAGCAGCATCCGCCGCACAGCGCCATCAGTTCATCGATGCCATTCTCGCGAATTATTTCCATCACCGACAGACCCGGCTCTGGGGTGACCCGCACCGCGCTTCCGTCTCTCGTGACAATGTTCAGTGTCGACATGGTATACCCTCAGCCCGAAAGCTTCTCTGTAAGTTCGGGCACGACCTTGAAGAGATCCCCCACAAGACCAATGTCGGCCACCTGGAAGATCGGCGCGTCCTCGTCCTTGTTGATGGCAATGATGGTCTTGGAGTCCTTCATGCCGGCCAGATGCTGGATGGCGCCGGAGATACCGACCGCGACATAGACTTCGGGCGCGACGATCTTGCCGGTCTGTCCGACCTGATAATCGTTAGGAACATAGCCCGCATCGACCGCCGCGCGGCTGGCGCCTACGCCAGCGCCCAGCTTGTCGGCGAGCGGGAAGATGGTCGCCTCGAACGTCTCGCCGTCCTTGAGCGCGCGGCCGCCCGATACGATGATCTTCGCCGAGGTCAGTTCCGGGCGCTCCAGCTTGGCGATTTCGGCGCCGACAAAGGCGGAAAGGCCCTTGTCCCCGGTCGAAGCCACGGCTTCCACCGCGCCCGAACCGCCGTCCCTGGCCGCCTTTTCAAACGCCGTGCCGCGCACGGTGATGACCTTCCTGGCGTCGCTTGACTTGACCGTCGCGATTGCGTTTCCGGCATAGGTCGGGCGGGTGAAGGTGTCGTCGCTCTCGACCGATAGGATGTCGCTCACCTGCATGACATCGAGCAGCGCGGCAACGCGCGGCGCGATGTTTTTGCCGTTCGACGTGGCGGGCGCGACGAATGCGTCGTGGCTACCCATCAACTCAACGATCAGCGGCGCGACATTCTCCGGCAGCGCATGATCGAATGCCGCGTCATCGGCGACATGGACCTTGCCTACGCCGGCGATCCTGGCGGCTTCGGCGGCGACGCCGTCCACGCCCTTGCCGGCGACGATCAGGTGAACTTCGCCGAGCTTCGACGCGGCAGTGACGGCGGAGAGGGTGGCGTCCTTGACGGCGCCGGCCTCATGCTCAACCCATACGAGAGTTTTCATCTTTTCAATCCTCTATCCCCGTTCGGGCTGATCCTTGTCGAAGCCCTGTTCTTCTTGAAAAGGACTGTCCTTCGACAAGCTCAGGACGAACGGAATTGAAACCTGCCTCAGGCGGCGACGCCCATGACCTTGAGCTTGGCGACCAGCTCGTCGACGTCGGCGATCTTGATGCCGGCGGTGCGCTGGGGCGGTTCGGTGACCTTGAGCGTTTCCAGCCGGGCGCCGATGTCCACGCCATAATCGGCAGGGGTCTTGGTCGCGAGCGGCTTGCTCTTCGCCTTCATGATGTTGGGCAGCGAGGCATAGCGCGGTTCGTTGAGGCGCAGGTCGGTGGTGACGATCGCCGGAACGTTGAGCTTCACCGTCTCCAGACCGCCATCGACTTCGCGCGTGACGCTGACCTTGTCGCCCTCGACCTCGACCTTGGATGCGAAGGTGCCCTGCGGCAGGTTCAGCAGCGCGGCGAGCATCTGGCCGGTCTGGTTGCTGTCATCATCGATCGCCTGCTTGCCCAGAATGATGAGGCCGGGGGCCTCTTCCGCGACGATCTTGGCGAGCAGCTTGGCGACGCCGAGCGGCTCGACCTCATCGTCGGTCTGGACGAGGATCGCGCGGTCCGCGCCCATGGCGAGCGCGGTGCGCAGCGTTTCCTGCGCCTTGGCGACGCCGATGGAGACCGCGACGATCTCCGTCGCCTCGCCCTTTTCCTTGAGGCGGATGGCTTCCTCGACCGCGATTTCGTCGAACGGGTTCATCGACATCTTGACGTTGGCGAGGTCGACGCCTGTCCCGTCGGCCTTCACGCGGGGTTTCACATTGTAGTCAATCACCCGCTTAACGGGCACGAGGATTTTCATAAGAAACCTCAAAAAGTGATAATGGTCTAACCATTATGTGTGACTATGGTAGAGGTCAAGAAGCTTTAGGCAGTTCGATGCCCGCTGTGGTAGCGGAAGGAGGCATCTCTTGGACATGAAACTGGACTCAGAACGGATGATATCGAAAATTTCGGCGGATGAGCTGGGCTTCGCTCCCATAAAAACGCAGCGCGCCTTCGAGGTCATCTGCGAGCAAATTCGGGCACGTCTCGCCAGCGGCCTGCTCAAATCCGGCGACAAGCTTCCGGCCGAACGCGAGCTTGCCGCCGAGTTTCAGGTGAGCCGCAGCGCGCTGCGCGAAGCGCTGCGCAGTCTTGAGGTGGCGGGCATCATCCGGAATGTCAAAGGGGTCAAGGGCGGCGCGTTCATCCAGTCGGCCGAGCCCGACCGCATCGTGCAGGCGATGCAGGACTATGTGCATCTGGGAAACGTCTCGCTCGATGAGCTTACCGAAGCCCGTCTCGCCATCCAGGACATCATCATAAGGCTTGTCTGCGAACGCGCCACAGAGGCTGATTTCATCGAGCTCGAGGCGGTGGCCGAGCGGACCCGTCGTGAAACGACGGTGGATGCGCGCTACGAGTGTGCCGTACAATATTATGCGGTGCTCGCCCGGGCCACGAAAAATCGCATGTTCGGGATCTTCGTCGATTCCCTCTCTGCCATTCTGCACGAATTTGTGCGCGGACCTGATTATGAGACGCTGCAGAAATCGCTGATCGAATCGCGATTCAGGCTTATCGGGTATCTGCGCAAACGTGACGCCGAGGCTGCTGCGAGCGAAATGCGGCGGCATCTTGAGCGGGTACATCGTCACGTACGAAAGAATCTCAAAGCTGCCGCGAAGCCCAATCAGGAAACCACCGAGGCGACCCGCGGCTCTCGCAAGGCGCGTTGACCGGACGCCTACAATCCTTAGATAGGTAGGACCATTCAATCTATCTATTCGACAGGTGATGTGATGACCGACTCTGCTGGAAATGAGAGCCACGGCGCACTCGACGAGGTCCGTGTACTGGATTTCACGAGCGTGATGGCGGGACCCTTCGCGACCCGGATGCTCGCAGATCTCGGCGCGGATGTCGTGAAGATCGAATCGCTCGACGGCGATCAGGTGCGTTCCCGCCCTCCCGTTCGGGAAGGCTGCAGCGCCTATTTCGGTCATCTGAACGCAGGCAAACGCAGCATGGCCTGCAATCTCAAGTCGCCCAAGATTCGCTCCCTTATCCTTGACCTCGTCAAGCGCTTCGACGTTGTGGTCGAGAATTTCCGCCCTGGCGTCATGCAACGGTTCGGGCTTGATTATCAGGCGTTGTCCGCGATTAATCCGCGGCTCATCTATTGTTCGATCTCGGGCTATGGGCAGCAGGGCCCCAAGGCGCACCATCCGGCTTATGCGCCGGTCATCCACGCGACCAGCGGGTTCGACATGGTCAACATGCACTATCAGGATGACGCATCGCGCCCGGCGGCCAGCGGCATCTTCATCGCCGACGTGCTGGGGGGCGTTCACGCTTTCGGCGCCATCCAGGCCGCACTCTACCAACGAGAGAAGACCGGCAAGGGCCAGTATATCGACCTGTCCATGCTGGAGGCGATGGTCGGAATGCTGGTCTATGAGACGCAGGAGGCTCAATTCCCCGGTGGAGCGCGCCGGCCGCTGTACACGCCGCTCAAGACCCGGGACAGCTTCATCATGATCGCGCCAACCAGTCCTCGCAACTTCGAGCAGCTCAGCGATGCAGTGGGACATCCCGAATGGCGGGAGGATCCAAGATTTCGGACCGTTGCCGACCGCAATGCGAATTGGGCGACCCTGCTGGCCCTCGCCGAGGAATGGACCTGCCTGCGATCGTCTGAGGAGGCTGAGGAGATTCTTTCCGGGCACGGCGTACCATGTGGCCGCTATCGTGAAATGGCCGAGGTTCTCTCCGACCCGCAGCTTGCCGCCCGCCAGGCTCTTACAACCATCAACGATGCTGCGGGCGCCTATGCCGTTCCCAACCCGCCGTTCAGGATGAGCGGCTCGCGCGTGGAGGCTCGAAACCTCGTCGCGAGCCTGGGCCAGCATGGGCGCGCGCTTTTGACGGAGGAGCTTGGCGTGTCCCGGGACGACCTCGATGCCCTGCAAGCCGCAGGACAACTGATCTGACAAAAAAGGGGGAGGCCATCGGCGCTCCCCCTTTTCCCTTAGTGCCTGACTCGGAAGTTCCTCAACCGTAGCAATACCTTGCAGTTCTGCGGGTGAGCATGCGGATGGAGGCGATGGTGGCCCATGCCGTTGACGATGCGATGGTGGCTTCCCAGTCTTTGGCGAGGCGGCGGCATCGGCCAAGCCAAGCGAAGGTGCGTTCGACGACCCATCGCCGAGGGAGAACCTGGAAGCCCTTTGCCTTGTCAGAGCGCTTGATGATTTCGATCGTCCAGGTTCCCGATCCAAGGAGGCCTGCACGGAGCTTGTCGCCGGCATAGCCTCCATCCGCAAAGACATGGCGTAGCCACGGGAAACGTTTGCGCACGGCCTTGAGGACATCGACGGCACCATCGCGGTCCTGAATATCGGCGGTGTGGACGAGGATGAATATGAGAAAGCCGCAAGTGTCCGTCAGGATGTGGCGCTTGCGGCCCTTGATCTTCTTGCCCGCGTCATACCCGCAAGGGCCGCCGCTTTCGGTGGTTTTCACTGATTGGCTGTCGATCACACCGGCACTCGGCGACGCGTCGCGCCCTTCGATCTCGCGCAGGTTCATTACCAGCACCGTGTTCATGGCTTCGAGCAGACCGGTGTTGCGCCACGCGTAGAAGTAGCGCTGCACCGTCGAGACCGGTGGAAAGCATTTGGGCAGAAGCCTCCAAGCGCAGCCGCTTGCCGCAATGTAAAGCAAGGCATTCATCACTTCGCGCATGTCCGTCGTGCGACGTCGACCTCCGCGCTTGGCTGGCGGGATAAACGGCGCCGCCAATTCCCACTCCCGCTCCGTCATATCGCTGGAGTAGCGCAATCCTTTCCGGCTATGCTCCTGCCGGGCAATACCAGTCCATGCCATTGATCACTCCATCTCTCGCAGGACGGCGTGAATCATAAATGGCTGGTATTGCTCAACAACTTTCGGGGCGGGCTCTTAGCGAAGCAACTCGCGGGCGATGGTGTTGCGCTGGATCTCCGAAGAGCCCTCATAGATCCGGGTGATGCGGATATCGCGATAGAGCCGCTCGACTGCAAAGCCCCGACAATATCCGCTGCCGCCGAAAATCTGGACGGCGGTATCGACGGTGCGGCTGCCCGCTTCGGTCGCGAAAAGCTTTGCCATCGATGCCAGTTCGCGGCTCTTGTCTCCCTGATCGTAACGCCAGGCAGCGTCGAGCAGGATCAGGCGAGCAGCGCGCATGTCGGTGGCCATATTGGCGAGATAGTGGCGGATCGCCTGGAATTCGGAGATGACGCCGCCAAAAGCGGGGCGGACTTTCGATTCATCGATCGCCAGCTCCAGGGCATATTCGCCCATACCGACGGCTGTTGCGCCGACGTTGATCCGCCCTTCATTGAGTCCCTCGAGGGCATAGCGGAAACCCTGTCCTTCGTCGCCGAGCAGCGCGTCGGCCGGAACTTGACATTCATCGAAGCTGAGTTCGAACACGCCGGGCGTTGCGGTGCCCATCAGCTCGATCGTGCCGGTAACGGCGAAGCCGGGCGTGTCGGCCGGCATCAGGAAGGCGGAGATACCGTTGCGGGCGCCCGCCGTCTTGTCCGTGTAGGCGTACACGATGATGTGTTTCGCCTTCTTGCCGTTGGAAATATAGGTTTTGCTGCCATTGATGCGCCAGCCATCGGCGTTGCGAACCGCGGTTGTACGCATGGAGCCCGGGTCGGAGCCGCTATTGGGTTCGGTCAGCGCAAACGCGATCGGAATTTCACCTGTCGCCATGCCGGGCAGCAGGGCAGCACGCTGTTCGTCGCTCGCATGATGGATGATGTTCTTGGCGCCTGGCCCCATGAGGGGTCTCAGTTCCGTCCAGAATTGAGGGGGGAGTCGGGCAAGCTCGATCTGCACCGCCGCCTGGGCCAGCGCACCGAGGCCCAGGCCGCCATATGCCTCCGGCAGCGCCATGCCGAAATAGCCGTTATCGACCAATGTCTGGCGAACGATCGGCGGAACTACCCCGGTGGTCTGGAACTCGGCTTCATAGGGAAGCAGATCGCGAACGATGGTTCGCGTAACATCACAAAATTCCTTGATGTCATCGGGGAGTTCAAAATCCATGACAATATCTCCGGTCATTGAGCGTTGATGGAAGGACCGGGCTTGGCTAGCATCTGTTTAATGGTCCGTCCATTTAAAATTTGTTTGGCTAGAGGCGTCACCTGGGATAGGCCTGTGCTCTGATGGCTGCCGACCCATTCGACATAAACCTGCGCCACCTGCGCGCTCTGATCGCCATCGAAGAGCATGGCAGCATCACGGCGGCCGCCGATGCCGTTAGTCTTTCGCAGCCTGCCTTGACGCAGGGCCTGGCGAAGCTCGAACGGCAATTCGGCTACACCTTCTTCGAACGGCGTTCCGGGGGGATGGTCGCCACGGCGATGGGGCGCATCGTTGTTGCACGGGCGCAAGCCGCGATCGAACATCTCTCGGCAGGAGCCAAGGGACTGTCAGCCGTATTCCTGCATCCGGATCGGCTGATGACCATGACCCAGCTTCGCGCGCTGCTGGCCGTCGCGGAAGCGGGTAGCTTTGCGGGCGCCGCGAATGTCACGGGGCTTTCGCAGACGGCCGTTCATCGAGCGGTCGGTGATCTGGAGCAGGTCATCGGCGCGACGATCGTCGAGCGTCGTGGCCGTGTCGTCTGGCTCAACGCGGCGGGAAAGCGTCTCGCGCGAGGAACCCGCCTCGCGCTTGCGGAGATTTCGGCTGCGATCGTCGAGCTGGCGATCGATGGCGGTGGTGGAAGCGAACAAATCTCGTTCGGCGCGTTGCCGCTGTCCCGGCCACTACTGGTCCCGGCCGCGATGGCGCAAATGGTGCGTGCCGAGCCGCGCGCCGCCTTCAAGATCCTTGAAGGCAGTTGGCGTGAACTGGTCGAACCGCTGCGCGACGGAGTTATCGACATGATCGTCGGCGCGCTTCGTCCCTATGAGATCGCAGATCTTTACCAGTTGCCGCTGGTTGAAGATCGACTGATCGTCGTTGCCGGCAGCCAGCATCCTCTTGTGGGGCAGGAGAATCCTTCCATGGAGCAACTCGCGTCCTATCCCTGGGTCGTATCACCGCCCAGCACGCCCTCCCGGGAGCAATGGGAACGCGTTTTCAAAGGGGCTTCTATGCCCGCAACGCCGATCGAGTGCAGTTCGGTGATGATCATAGGCCGACTGCTCTGGGAAACGAATTTCCTAACGCTGCTGTCGCCCGATCAGGTGGCACTCCAGATCCGAAGCGGACTTCTCGCGCAGATCGGCCAGCCTCTGGAAGGCACCAAGCGAACCGTTGGCATCACCACGCGTCGCAGTTGGCGGCCGACGGCAACGCAGCGCCGCTTTCTCGACATGCTCCGGGAAGCCGCGACGCAAATGCGATCCGAGGAGAACCAGCCCGGTCTGCGAGACTCAGGCTGGCTGTGAGAGGTTATGGTTTAGTCCAGCTTGATCCAGACGGCCTTGGTCTCGAGATACTCCTCGATATGATGCGGGCCTGACTCCCGGCCGAAGCCGCTCATGCCGTAGCCGCCAAAAGGTACGCCTGGATCAAGCACCTGATAGCAATTGACCCATACAGATCCGGCGCGAATGCCGCGAGCCATGCGATGCGCTGTGGCAAGGTCGCGCGTCCACACACCACTGCCAAGACCGAACTCGGTTGCATTGGCGCGCTCCAGAACTTCTTCGATCGTATCGAAGCTGAAGCTTGCAAGGACCGGACCGAAAATCTCCTCGCGCGCGATCGTCATCGTGTCCGACACATTGTCGAAGATGGTAGGTTGGATGAAATACCCATCGTCATAGCCCGTGCCCGAAAGACGCGCGCCGCCGACCAAGGCACTTGCGCCTTCAGCTACAGCGCCTTCCATGAAGCCGAGGATCTTTTCCATCTGAGGGCCTGAGACAACCGGCCCGATCTGTGTCTGCGGGTCCAGAGGATCGCCGACCTTCATCGTCTTCGTGAACGCGGCGAGGCGCTCCATGAATTCTTCGCGGATCGAGGAGTGGACATAGAGGCGGGTGCCAGCCGAACATATCTGCCCTGAATTGGCGAACACGGCCATGGCCGCTGCCGGCACCGCCTTGTCGAGGTCCGCATCTGCGAAAACGATGTTGGGGGACTTGCCGCCCAGTTCCACGCTCACACGCTTCATGGTAGGCGCGGCCGCGAGCAGGATTTTCTCGCCCACGCCGGTCGAGCCGGTGAACGCGATCTTGTCGACACCAGGATGAGCGGAAAGGGCGGCGCCGGCGTCGCCCTTTCCCGTCACGATGTTGATGACGCCCTCGGGGACCCCCGCTTCAAGGCACAATTCGCCGAAGCGGAGCGCCGAAAGCGGCGTTTGCTCTGCCGGCTTCATGACCAGCGTACAGCCGGACGCCAACACCGGACCGGCTTTCCAAACCGACATGCCGATCGGACCATTCCAGGGATTGATTGCAGCGACCACGCCAATCGGCTCCTTGAGCGTATGTGAAAGCACGTCGCCCGGCGCCGAATTGTCCAGCGTTTCGCCTGAAATCAGCGTCGCCTGACCGGCATAGTAGCGCAGCAGCGCGCCAGCGCGCACCTTGCCGAGCACGGTCCGGCTGTAGGGCGCACCCAGGTCCAGCGTGTCGAGCATGGCGAGCTCATCGTAATGCTGCTCGACGAGGTCGGCGAGCCGCAGCATGATGCGCTGACGCTCTGCGCCCTTCATGCGGGCCCACGGGCCAGTGAGTGCGGCGCGAGCGACCTTGACGGCGCGATCGACATCTTCCGCGCAACCGTGCGCCACCATCGCAAGCAGGTCACCGGTCGCAGGGTTGCGCGTCTCGAACCTCTTTCCCGAAAGGGCAGGGACGCGCTGGCCACCGATCAGCATATCCTGTTCGGGTGTGTCGAGCAGGGCGGGGCGGGGAGGAATGGTCATCATATGCATGGGGCTCTCCTGTTCTGGTTCAGGCGGCTATGTTCGATTGAACGGCATCTTCGAGGATGAAGCGGGCGGCGCGCTCAGCGATCATCATGGTCGGCGCACTGGTATTGCCGCTTATGATCTCGGGCATGACAGAGGCATCGACGACGCGCAGGCCGGCGACGCCGCGGACCCGTAGCCGGCCATCGACCACGGCCATTGGATCGCTGTCGGGGCCCATCTTGCACGTGCCCGTGGGATGATAGGCGGTATTGACGATCTTGCGCAGCGCCGCATCGATCTCTGCATCGCTTTGATGTTGCGCACCCGGTTCGATCTCATTGCCGGTCATGGCGGCGAGGGCGGGCTGGGCGAAGATGCGTCGCGCCTCGCGGAAGCCGGCGATCAGCGTTTTCATGTCATAGGGGTCGGCGAAGAAATTGGGGTCGATAACCGGTTTGTCCTCCGGCCTGTTGCTTGCCAGGCGGACAGATCCCGCACTTTTGGGGCGCAACAGCTGTATGAGGCCCATATAGCCGTGCCGCCGCGGGACTGATCGCGCGTCGAGCTTCAGCCCGACCAGGAAGGTAATCTGGATGTCGGGGCGCCCGGATCCATCGGTGCAGAGGAAGCCGCCGCATTCCGCGACGTTGGAGGCCAACATGCCTTCCCGCTTCGCCAGATACCTGAAAGGGCTGGCAAGGATGCGGGGAAGAGCCTTGGGCGAAACCGCATAGGATTCGCCCGAAGGATTTTCCATTGCGACATGAACGGTGGGATGATCCTGCAGATGCGCGCCCACCCCCGGAAGGTGATGAACAGGCTTGATCCCCATCTCGCGCAGATGCTCTTCGGGCCCGACGCCCGAGAGCAGGAGCAGCTGCGGCGAATTGATGGCGCCAGCGCACAGGACAATTTCACGGCGCGCTGAGATCGTGCTCCGCGTACCGCTCTGCTCGATCTCGAGGCCAGTTGCGCGGCCGCGATCGAAGAGGATGCGGCGGACCAGCGTGTCGGCCATGACGGTCAGATTGGGCCGGTGCAGGGCAGGATGAAGGAAAGCGCGCGCGCTGGAGAGACGCGTGCCGTTTCGCTGGTTGAGATCGTAGCGGCCAAAGCCGTCCTGTCTTTCGCCTGCAAAATCATCGTTGCGATGATGGCCGGCTTCAACCGCCGCGTCGACGATAGCGGCAGCGATTGGATTGAAGGAGCGCGGTTTCTCGACATCGAGTTCGCCGCCCTTGCCGTGCCAGGGCTTGTCACCTTCATGGTAATTCTCGACCGCCTTGAAGGCGGGCAGCACTGTGTCATAGGACCAACCGGTATTGCCGGCCTGTTCCCAGGCGTCATAATCCGCCTTCTGGCCCCGGATATAGACACCGCCATTGATCGCGCTGCAGCCTCCGAACAGCTTTCCGCGTGGAAAATTGATCTGCCGGTTACCAATTGCAGCGTTGCCGCTGAGCTGCTGTTTCCAGTTATATTTCTCATGCGGCAGCAGGAAGATATTGCCGACGGGCATCGCGGTCTTCAGGTTCACCGGCCACTTCCTGTCCGATGGTCCCGCCTCGATCAGGGCGACGCGAATGGCTGGGTCGGCTGACAGGCGGTTCGCCATCAGGCTGCCGGCTGAACCTGAGCCGATTACGATATAGTCGAAGTCACTCATGCGTTTGCGTCCTGCCGGCCGAGACGGGGGACATGGCCCCGCACGGAGATGAAACCAATGGCGTTGACCAGCATCAGGCCGGAGAGGACGCCGAAGAAACCCAGATTGCCGCCGCCGATCAGGCTGGCGCCGGCCACCGCGCTGACGATCGCGCCTGCACGTCCCGCAGCACCCATCAGGCCCAGCCCCCGGGCACGCACGGCGGTGGGGAAGGCATGTGCTCCGACCGCGAACATGGCCGACTGTGCGGCGCTGGCGAAAAGGCCGAGAGCGCCGAGGCTGGCGAGGACGGCGGGCTCGTTCCGCCCGCCTTCGATGGGGAGCAGGGCGAGGACGGCGCAAACAACCGCGCCAATGACTGCCATGAAGATAAGCGTGGTACGCGAGCCGAGCCGGATGATTGCAAGAGAGGCAAACATCGCGCCGATTGTGCCGCCGACGTTGAAGCTGGTGAGGCCCAGGCTCGCGGTCTGGAGACCGAAGCCCGCGCTGAACAGCATTGTGGGTGCCCAGTTGAACATCAGGTAGATCATGAACATGCCCGAGAACATCGCCAGCGAGAGGGCAAGGCTGTCCCGCAGCAATGCACCCCTGAGAAGAGCGCTGAACGGAGCGTGCGGCGCCTGCCCGCCACGGCCGGGTGGCTGCACGGCCGCCGGGTCGGGATGGCGGATGCGACGCAGGATGGCGTCGAGCTCGACGCGGCGGTCCGGGCGCTGGGCGAGGTAACGCGGGGATTCCGGCAGGATGAACCAGAGAAGAGTGACGAAGGCGAGGGTGATGATGCCACCCAGATAAAACAGCCAGCGCCATCCCAGCACCGGCAATATCGCCGCTGCGGCGACACCGCCCAATATGCCGCCGATCGACACACAGACTACCCCGAAGGTAACGGCCACGCTGCGCCACCGCGCCGGCGTGAATTCAGCGATCATGGCGCTCGCCGTGCCGGGAACGCCTCCCAGGCCGACACCGGCTATCGTCTTGAGGAGGGCGACATGCCATAGTTCGATGGAAAAGCCCGTGGCGAGCGTCGCGACGCCGAAAATCGCGACGCCAATCAGCAGGGCTCCGCGTCGCCCGAACCGATCACCAATCGCGCCGGAGGTCAGCGTGCCGATACCCATGCCAACAAATCCCAGGGCGAAGACAAAGCCAAGGGCATCGCGGCTGATGCCCCACTCCTTGAGCAATGAGGGGGCCGCAAGACCAAGCATTTGGTTGTCGAGACCGTCAAGTATGACGGTCGCAGCGATCATCAGGACCGCCCAAATCTGATATGAGGACAGGGGCAATGCATCGAGCATGCCCTCTCCCTCCTGTCTCATTGCGATACCTGCCAACGGCTTCTCCTCAGTGGGGATCATTGCCCCTTTTTATCATTCATCGGCCACCTATCCCTGGCCTCTTGCCGGATGCTAGATCTCGAGCACCAGGGTGGGCGTTTTCGATCCCGAGCAGCAGACCATGATCGACGTATTGGCCGCCTTCTCCTCGTCGGTCAGGAAATGATCACGATGATCTGGAATGCCATCCAGCACCTTGACCTGGCAGGTGCCGCAAACCCCCTCGGCGCAGGCAAAACCAATATCCACACCGGCACTTAGCAGTGCGTCGAGCATGGTCTCACCCTCCTCGACGGTGATGGTCTTGCCGCTTTTTGTCAGTTCCAACGTATAGCCGCCATCGGTCGCAACTTCCGTGTCGGCCGAGAAATACTCGATATGGGCGTGGCCCTTCGGCCGCGCTGCGTTCACCGCGACGAACGCATCCAGCATGCCCGACGGACCGCAGCAGTAAAGATGGGCATCGGCGGGGGCAGCGTCGCAGATCGCGCGCAGATCGAGACGTTGCCCACCAGGGATCGAATCGAACACGATGTGCGCCTGCGGGAAATTCTCCACGCGATCGACATAGGCCGCCCGTTCGGGAACCGCGGCGACATAGTGCAGTTCCCAGCTGCGGCCCAGGGCCTCGAGGCGGGAGACCATCGACAATATCGGCGTTATACCGATACCGCCACCGATCAGCACGGTGTGCGCTGCCGATTCCTCAAGCGGGAAGTTATTCTTGGGTTCCGAGATTTCCAGTATCTCGCCGACCCGCCATTTCTCATGAATGTGGCGAGATCCGCCGCGGCTGTCGATCGTATGATGCACCGCAATCTCGTAATAGCTATGGATGGCGGGATCGTTGACGAGCGAGTAGCTGCGCGCGAGGCCAGGGGCGAGCTGCAGATCGATATGTGCGCCCGCAGTGAAGGCGGGAAGCTTTTCGCCCGGCAAAGGCTCCAGGATGTAACTGTTGATACCTTCCGCTTCCCAGCGGATATTGCGAAGCTTTACGCGCATCTACCTCTCCTCTTGGTGCGTAGCGCGCAGTGGCAATAAGTCTGAGACGCCATCGATCGACGCGCAGACCTTGCCCAACTCGTACCGTCACCTGTTCCTGATATATTGATGAAGGATTGGGACCGGTCATGGATAGCCGGTCCCGTTTAAAGCCTATTCCGCAGCCTCGATCTCATTGACCGGCCAACGCACGGCCTTGGCGAGCGCAGCCTGGTACGCTCCGGCGAGCGTATCGTTCGGATCGTGCAGGAAGGAGCCGGCGCGTGCCTTGTAGAAGACGTCGGGATTTTCGATACCCGGCGGCACCGTGCCCTTATTGGCAAACGCGCGGGCAGCCAGAAGAACCCGGCGGCGGACACGCGCGATCATCTGGTCGGTGGGCGCGAGGTTCTCGAAGCTGTGGTCGGTGATCGGACCCATGCTTTCGGTCACGGCCTGATCCTGCATCGTGATATTGGGGATGCCGGTGAACTGATGGCCGTTGCGCTGCGATTCCCGATCGATCGCCCAGTCATTGGCTTCGCTGTCGGTCGAACGCCAGCGGCCGAACCAGTCGGTCGTGTTGGGCGCATAGCTGATCTGGTCGAAGAGCGGCGTGCCGTCCTTGAGCGTTGAGTTGTAGGCGGGGTTGCCGGCGTCCACGCCGCAGGTGATGTCGAAAAGCATCGAATGCTCATCGTCCATCGGCACCCATGCGCGGGCGATGGCGCGGCTGACGAAGCGGTTATTGGGCGTCTGCGTCCAGAAGGGGAACATATAATGGGCAATGCGCCAGCTCATCTGGCCATCATCGTTCGGACGGTAGCCGCCATACATGACGCCCCAGTCGGACTGGGCGACTTCATATTCCGGTGCGCGGTTGAGCACAGTCGGGCGCATCGGATGGTCAGGTTCGAGATCGTCTGCTTCGATGCCGCCGACGTGGAGGAAGCCGACATGGCTGGTGTCGATATCTCCCTCGAGCGCCTGAAGCCAGTTGCAGTCGCGCTGCAGACACCAGATCTCGGCTTCGGGGTGCATCGTCGCCTCGATTTCCGGGAGCGGCGGCGGGGCCGCCTGGTTCTCACCCATATAGACCCAGATCAGGCCATTGGCCTCATAGGTCTTGTAGGCCTTGGCGTGCACCTTCTCCTTGAAATCCATGCGCGCGGGAACGGACGGCATATCGACGCACTTGCCGTCGACGTCGAACTTCCAGCCATGATAAACGCAGCGGATGCCGTTTTCCTCATTGCGACCGATGAACAAGGAGGCACAGCGGTGAGGGCAGCGATGGTCCATGATGCCGACCCGACCCGAACTGTCGCGGAAAGCGATCAGCTTTTCGCACAGGATCATCAGGCGAACCGGATCGCCATCAGCCGTCACTTCCGACGAAAGGCATGCCGGCAACCAATATTGCCGCATGAACGTCCCCATCACCGTTCCGGGACCTACCCGGGTCATATCTGCGCTGTCTGTCGATTGCATGATTCAGGCTCTTCCTTGACGTTTTGATGAACGCTTGCGCAGTGACCTTATCTCAAGCCACAGCGAGGCGCGGAAATTCCAATCATCATCGGATAGCCCGCGTCCCTGGCTGCCTCTAATCGGAACTTGGTCGTGCCATTCAAAAACCGGGACGTAGCTATTGCCGCTTGCTTCAACTTGCTGTCTTACCCCGTGACCCAAGGCGAAAAATCGCCCACACTCACAGGGGAGATGCTCGGCAATGCCTTTCAATCACAAGCTTTATTCCGCGCTCGCAGGCGTCATGCTTGCTGGTATTTATGGACCCGCTGCGGCTCAAACGTCCGCAGATGATCAACAACAGGACAATGCGCAGCAGGAGCAGGTGGCGGGCGACATCATCGTCACGGCGCAGCGGCGCGAATCGACCGTCCGGGAAGTGCCCTTTTCGATCGCGGCCTTCGGCGGCGAGGCGCTGCGCAATAGCCAGGTTTTCAGTCCGACGGCACTCACGCAGCAAATGCCGGGAATTACCATCAACACTTCAGACAAGTCGCTATCGATTGTCGCGATCCGTGGCAATGTCTCCACGTTCCGTACCGCCACACTGGACACGCCCGTCGCCTATTTCATGGACGACGTCTACTATGTCTTCAACAACGACCTCAACGCCAACTTCTTCGATACCGACCGTGTCGAAGTGCTTCGCGGGCCGCAAGGAACATTGTTCGGGCGAAATGTCGTGGGCGGCGCAATTGCGGTGATCACCAACAATCCCGCCTTCAAGGATGACTATTTCTTCCAGGTCACAGGCGGAAATGGCGGCTTCATTCGTACCGAGGGCATGGTCAACGGCACACTGGTGGACGATAAGATTGCGGCGCGTTTCGCCTTCAGTACCGAGAGTTCCGATGGACTTATCGACACGCCCAATCAATCCGGCAGCTATGGGAAGACCGATGGCTATGCCATGCGCGGCAAGCTTCTGTTCGAGCCGACAGACACGCTGAAGATCATTCTGTCGGGCGACTATAGCTTCACGAAGGGTAATGGTGGTGCCATCAGCCTGGGGGTTGGCGGTGTCCAGCGGATTCCCGCCACCTTTGGAAGCTATGATGACAGCGAGTGGACGAACAACGACTATGCTCGATCGCCCTATCGGCAGCGACTGCGCGGTGGCTATTTACGCGGCGATCTTGACCTGCTGGGCGGGACGCTCACGTCCATAACCGGCTATCGCATGAATGACAGCCGCGCGATCAACGACGATGTGCCGGTCGCGACCGTCGTGCCCGTTTTCGACCGCAGACAGGTGGTCAAGAACCGAAGCTTCACGCAGGAAGTCCGCTTCGCGTCCGCGCCCGGCCGCTTTTCTTATGTGGTCGGCGCCTACTTCCTGTCGGCGGACGTTTCGACGACGAACATCTTCTACTATAGTCCGTTGCCGGGTGCGGCAGTGAATGCCACTGTGCGGCGTAATCCCTAGGTGACCAACATCACACGCGTGCAGGATGGCAATATTCGAAGCATTGCGGTCTTCGGCGAGGGCACGTTCGAGATAACGGATCGATTGTCCCTGGTCGCCGGTGGCCGCTATACGTCTGATCGCAAGAAGATCGACTATCATGCTTTCTCGACCACCGACCCAGGGTCGATTCCCGGTTTCGGCTTTCCTGGCGAGGTGTTTGCGTCGGGCGGCAAGACTTGGGACGCTTTTACGCCCCGTGTTACGCTGAAATATGCGCCGGTCGACAAGGTCAATATTTACGCGACCTGGGCAAAGGGTTTCAAATCCGGCGGCTTTGTCGACAATGCCTACCTCAACCCGACGCTACCGCTCGAGCCGGAGAAGGCGCAAAACTACGAGATCGGCGCCAAGACCCGGCTGTTCCACAACATGCTCGACTTCAACGTCGCACTGTTCCAGCAAAAGACCAAGAACCTCCAGAATTTTTCTGGCGCGGGCGGCATTGCCCACACCTATAATGGCACGCTCAAGATGAAGGGCTGGGAAATCGAGTCGGTCCTGCGTCCGGTCGACGGGCTGCGGCTCACCGGCAATTACACTCATTTGATCGGCGAATACACGTCATTGCGCGACCCGCTGGTCAATCTCGACTATTCGGGCAACCCGGCCAAGTTTGCGCCGCGCGACAGCTTCACGATCGGCGCAAGCTATGACCTGTCGATGGGCAATGGTGCGAAGCTGACGCCTCAGGCAGACTTCAACTATTCCAGCCGCATATCCACGGACGACGCGAACACTCTGCGTCTCTACGACAATCTCTACAACGACACGAAGGGGCGGACACTCAATGCCCGTCTCAACTATGAATCCGCCAATGGGCGCTGGACGCTTGGCATATGGGGAAAGAACCTCACCAACAACTATCAGATCGTCAACGCCGACGATATTACCGCCTTCCTTGCGATGCCTGGCAACGGCACCACCTATTGGAAGATCTTCACCAACACACCGCGGACATACGGGGTCACTTTGTCCGTGCGACCGTAAGTCCACTTCGCCCCGGGGGAGGATGCGAGTCCTTCCCCAACTCTTTCATCCCTATTCAGGATCCACCAATGGCCGACAGCTTCGATCTTCCCGCAAATGGCAGTTTCTCCTTCGATGGCCGTACGGCGCTCATCACCGGTGGCGGCCGAGGCGTTGGGGAAGCGATTGCTCGGGAGATCCATGCGGGTGGGGGCAGAGTGGCTGTGAGCGATGTCGATCTGGCGGTAGCCCAGGAAGTCGCGGACTCGCTCGATCCCAGCGGCGCAAGCGCCGTCGCTCTACAACTCGATGTCCGGGAGAAAGCAGATTTTCTTGCCGCCCGCGACCGTATCGCGTCGGAATGGGGGCGGATTGATATCGTTGTCAACAATGCAGGTTTCGCCAAGCGGACGCCCACCCAGGACATCACACCCGAAGAATTCGACGCGATCGTCCAGGTCAATATGCGCAGCGTGTTCCTGAGCTGTCAGATCTTTTCCGAGCATATGCGGGAAAGCGGATATGGCCGGATCGTCAACATCACCTCACTCGCAGGGCAGAATGGAGGGACTGTTGCGTCGCCTCATTATGCCGCTTCAAAAGCCGGAGCGATCATGCTGACCAAATATTTCGCGCGATACCTGGCAGGAACCGGCGTAACCGTGAACGCCATCGCACCTGGACCGATCGACACTGCGAAGGCGCGGTTGTCGCCTGAGCAGATCGCTCGGGTTGAAGAGGAGGTTCCGATCGGCCGGTTCATGACGGTGAGCGAGATCGCCGCGGCCGCGGCGTTGCTCGCGTCGGATCGCGGCGGTTTCTTCGTGGGAGCCACACTCGATATGAATGGGGGGCTGTATCTGCGCTAACCCTGGGGGCGAAGCTATGTTCAAATCTCGTCCCTGTTTTCTTATGGCGATATTGGATTGCGATTGGCAAATCGATACCATGTGATCCTATCGTGCCGGAATAGTTTAATGGAGACGGCTGCGTGCGTGGATACGGGTAGTCGTTCGCCTGGCTGAGGAGAGGTCGGATGTTCATCTACAATACCTGGTATGTCGCTGCATTCGCGCATGAAGTCGCCCCCGGCAAAGTGCTTGGGCGGCGCTTTCTGGACAGGCCGGTGGCCTTATTTCGTACCGAGGATGGTGAGATCGCTGCCCTCGAGGATCGGTGCAGCCACCGGGCTATGCCGCTGAGCGCGGGCCATGTCGATGGGCAGGTGATCCGCTGCTGCTATCATGGCGTGGAGTTCGACAAGCGCGGCGCCTGTACCCGTATTCCTAATCAGTCCCGCATCCCCGCAGCCGCCAATGTGCGCTCCTATCCAGTTGTCGAGAAGGATCATCTGATCTGGATCTGGATGGGAGAAGCCGCGCTGGCCGATCCCGATATTATCATCGACAACCCCGAGCATAACGACCCAAGCTGGACGTGGCGGCCCTACAACTTCCCGGTGAAGGCAAACTGGCAGCTGATCATCGATAACATCATGGACCTGACGCATGTTCCCTATATTCATGCGCGGACCATTGGCGGTAATCCCGAGCAGCATTATGGCGCCGATACGAAGGTCGAGTTCGACGGTCGCAAGGTGACCCTGCTACGCAAGATGCCCAATTCCGTCCCGCCTAAATCCTATATCGACGCAGGTGGCTTCAAGGGTCGCGTCGATCGCTGGCAGGAAGTGCGGTTCGAGCCTGGTATCGGCATGACCTGCCGGGTGAACGCGGGCGGCTGTGACGTTGGAACGGGCGCTTATGAAGGCAAGCGCGACAATGGTTTCATGCTTGCCAACAATCATTTCATCACGCCCGAGACTGAGACGACAAGCCATTATCTCTGGACGATCTGTACGACGGCGTCCAAGGAAAGCGGCGTCCCCGATGTGCTGTTCGACCAGTTTTTCGACACCATCACCGAGGACGAGGAAACACTCGCGGCGCAGCAGCTTCGGATCGATGACGAGCCAGGCCGGGCCTTCGTGGGTATCGCGAGCGATGGCGCCGTCAATCAGGCACGGCGTGTGCTTGAAGCGCTCCAAAGCGCGGAGGATGTCGGCTCGATCGCAGCCTGATCGCCGCTGGCAACAAAGGGGTGGAGCGCTATCCTGGCTGTCGTCCGTAGCGGCGGGCAACGGATGGGATTGCGTTTCGGCGGCGATTGACCACGGATAAGATGGTTACTTCATCGACTGCTGAAGGCGAGCAAAAGTCCCGCCCACCGCTCTGGCTGCTCGGAACGATCACGCTGTGCGGGACGCTCGGTATCCATATCTTCGCGCCCGCGTTGGCTCTGGCGGTGGCGGATCTCAGGGCAACGCCCGCGCAGTTGCAGCTCAGTATCAGCGTCTATGTGTGGGGGCTTGCTGTAGGCCAGCTGGTCCATGGTCCCATGGCTGATCGTTTCGGCAGGCGGCCGGTACTGCTCGGGGGCATCTTTCTCTATACAGTATCTGGCGTGGCGGCGGCGATGGCCGGATCCTCCGATGTCCTGATCGCGGCGCGCCTTGCGCAGGCGCTTGGCGGATGCTCCGGCATGGTGATCGCTCGAGCCATCGTCCGCGATGTGAGCATGAATTCCCAGGCGGCTCGCGATCTGGCTCGCCTTAACCTCGCGATCCTTATCGGTCCAGGAATCGGTCCCCTGATCGGCGGCGTTGTGGCGACGGCCTTTGGATGGCGCGCCGTTCTTCTCGTGCTCGCGCTGTTGGGGGTTGTCGCCTTTCTCTCCGTGCTTATCCTGCTACAGGAAACGAACAGGGCGGACACGCAGCGAAGGAATATCGTCCTACATTATGCGGCGCTCGCGCGATCGCGCGCTTTTCTGGGATATGCGCTGGGCGGTGGATGTGTGACGACGAGCTGGTATGCGTTCATAGCTGCCGCGCCTTTCCTCTATCAACATCAGTTTGGCCAGTCGGCACGGGTGACGGGTGCGTGCCTTGGGATCGTTGTCATGGGCGCCTGGGTCGGCAGCTTCCTCGCGTCCCGTCTGGCATCGGCATCGCCGACGCAGCGCCTCCTGGTCCTGGGCCACTCGCTCTGCGCGCTCTTTGCGAGCGCGCTGTGCATTGCGATGATGTTCGATCTGGCATCCGCAATTGTCGTTACGGCGCTCATGTTTTTCTACACGTGTGGCGTTGGGTTGGCTGGGCCCGCCGCGCTCGCCCAGGCTACCGCAATCAAGCCAGACATGGCCGGATCCGCCTCAGGACTTTATGGCTTCTTCCAGATGGTCGTGGGCGCCGCAGCTGCTGCGTCGGTCAGTTTGGGTTCCAATCCCGGGAGGGCGGCCGCGATAGCCCTGCTGGCGAGCGCAGCGCTTGCCCAGGGGTTTTTTCTTGTCGCGCGGCGTCAGGCTCTCCCCGGTTGATTAGGGAGCACGGGCTGTTGATTTCTCAGCGCGATGAACGATCTCCCGAACCGTCCAACGCTTGGAAGGCTACGAACTTGGTTGCGAGGTTATGAACGTCTCCGATGCGATCCGACACTCGCTTCGAGCCTGACTAAGGTGCTGCAGCATCACAGCCGCCTTTCCCGGAACCGTCTGCACTGTCAATTCCAACGCTGAGACTCGCGCGCACCCGTGTTCGGTGCCTATTCAAACATCAACTCGATATTCAGTTTCAGGGATGAGATGTAATTTATCCATTAATATCAATAAGTTAAAAACAATGAGGGTTCAGAAATTGTACAATGGTTGGACCGATTTATATTTGACGTTTTTTGCACGTCACGACTAAAGTAACTGCAACATCCAATACGTAATTGTCCGCAAGCGACAAGGCAGAGGGGGTAGTCTCATGGCGACGTTGTGACGACGGTCGGTTGGCGGGGTTTGCCGTCACCGAGCGCAATTCCCTCCCCATCGCAGATTGCTACGGTGGCTTGCTTCCATGTCGCGGCAATCTCCCGGCTGCAAGCAAAGCTCCGCTTGAGACCTCTCCGCCTCAAGCCGATGATTGGGCAGGTGAAACGATATTGTCGGTCCGCATGGCCCGGCGGATCAGTTCATCCCAGAGCGAAAGCCTGGAAGCAATAGCGCAGGGGCACCTGCACTTCTCTGTCTTTAATCTAATGGATTGACGCCGTGCCGCGCCTTTTTTTCGATCTGGCGCAGGTTAAAACGCGCCTGGTTCTCAAAGAATATAAGAGATGCAGATGCCAGAGTGTTTAGACCATAATAGAGAATAACAATATTAATTTGGAGGGGATCATGAAAACTAAATATAACGTGCTACTTGGATCGGCAAGTCTTGCCTGCCTGCTTGCGGCCTCACCTGCGCTTGCGCAACAGCCGCAGTCTGCTGCAACGCAAATCGATACCAGCGATGCTGCCGATATTGTCGTCACTGCCAACAAGCGGCAGGAAAACATCAATAAGGTGGGCCTTAGCATCACCGCCGTCTCAGGCGAAGCGTTGCAGGATCGCAAGGTCACCTCGCTCGAGGATATTGCGAGTGTGATTCCCGGCCTTGCCTTCGCATCGAGTACCGCCAATACGCCGATTTTCACGCTTCGCGGCGTGGGCTTCAATGAGAGTTCGCTAGGCGTCTATCCGGCCGTCAGCGTCTATCTTGATCAAACGCCGCTGCCATTCCCGGTGATGGCCAGCCACACCGCTTTCGACCTCGAGCGGGTCGAAGTTCTCAAGGGGCCGCAGGGGACGTTGTTCGGCCAGAACAGCACGGGGGGCGCGATCAACTATATCGCGGCCAAGCCCACTAACAGCTTCGAGGCTGGCGGTGACATCAGCTATGGCCGTTTCAACCAGATCGAGGGTAATGCCTTCGTCAGCGGTCCGATCACGCCGAACCTGCGTTTCCGCCTGGCTGGAACGGCTTTGCATTCGGATGATTGGCAGAAAAGTTACACGCGCGACGACAAGCTCGGCGAGCAGAATTACTATGCTGGCCGCCTGCTGCTCGACTGGGATCCGACCGATACGATCCGCTTCGCGCTTAACGTTAATGGGTGGCGGGACAAGTCGGATCCGCAGGCACAGCAACTGGTGCTGAAATTTGGCCAAATCCCCGCCTATGCCTCGCCCGCTCTGCTGGATTATCCCTTCCCGCGCGACAACGCCCGCACGGCGGATTGGTCGACGGGCGACCTGCGCCCGCGCGCAGACAGGAAATTCTTTCAAGCGGCGTTGCGCAGCGACTTCGACCTGACCGACAATCTGACGCTGACGTCGATCACGTCCTATGACGACTATAAGCAGAATCAGGTAACCGACGGCGACGGTATGAACCTGATCATCTTCGATCTCGAGAAGAATGATGGGTATATCCGGTCTTTCAACCAGGAACTGCGCCTGGCCAACGACCAGACCGGGACATTCCGCTGGATATTGGGCGCTAACTACGAAAAGAGCACGACCTTCGAAAATCAGATCCTGCGCTATATCGACAGCACCAATTACAATCCAAACAATCTGTACATCAATGCGAGCGGGGTCACCAACAAACAAAAGATCGAGAATTACGCCTTCTTCGGCAATGCCGAGTACAAGCTGACCGAGGAATTGACGCTCAAAGCCGCAGCCCGCTATACGCAGAGCCGCAACAATGTGAACATCTGCGGCTATTCGCCTGGCGATGGGCATGTGGCAGACCTCTTCAACCTGCTGGGATCGTTGCTGAGTTCCGTGCCCTTTACGCCTATCGGGCAGACCGACTGTTATACGCTGAACGAGACCAACACGCCGGGCGAGCCCTATGTACGGACGCTGAAGGAAGACAATGTCTCCTGGCGCGCGGGCATCGACTATCAGGTGACGCCGCAGACCCTGATTTACGCTAATGCCTCGCGTGGCTATAAGGCGGGTTCGTTCCCGAGCCTGGCTGCGGCGACCTACGCGGCCCTGGCTCCAGTGACGCAGGAATCGGTTACGGCCTATGAAGCCGGGGTGAAGACGCAATTGTTCGATCGCAAGGTCGGGTTGAACTTCGCTGCTTTCTACTATGACTATCGCGACAAGCAGATACGCGGCAAGACCACCGACCCGATCTTTGGCATTCTGGATGTTCTCGTCAATGTTCCCAAGTCCCGCATTCAGGGCGCCGAGGCAGATCTGACGCTGCGGCCGACAGACGGACTCACTATAACGGCAGCCGGCACCTTCCTGGATTCCAAGGTGCAGCGCTACGACGGCCTCAACGTCATCGGTGCGACCGATAATTTCCGGGGGGATCCGCTGCCCTTCACGCCGAAATGGTCCGGTTCGCTTAATGTCGATTACAAGGTTCGCATGCCCAATGGCGGATCGCCGTTCATCGGCTTCACGGTAACCGGCCGCAGCGCGTCCGACGCGACGCTGGGCGGTCGCCGAATAACCTTCCCGGCTTCGCCCGCCACGATCCTGAAGCCGGGTGTTGACTACATCTACAAGATCGATGGCTACGCGACCGTGGATGCACGCGTCGGCTATGTTTCCGACGGCGATCGCTGGCGCGTGAGCCTGTGGGGCAAGAATATCTTCAATGAATATTACTGGACGAACGTAATTCCCGCCAACGACAGCTCTGCACGCTTCGCGGGACGGCCGGCGACCTACGGCATAACGTTTGGCTTCAATTTCAACTGATCAGGGTGCGGCCGTCTTCATGGCGACCGCACCGTCCCGGCAAGAAATGAGGGTATGATGACCGAACTGACCACCGCATATATGACTGAAAACTGCGAACGTCACATACCGAATCCGGCGATCCCGAAGTGGAGCCAAAGCTATTATTTCAATTTCTACGATCGCAAGGCGAAGCTGGGCGGGTTCATCCGCTTCGGCTTCATGGAGAATATGGCTGAAACCAACGGTTTTGCTATATTCTTCAAAGATGGAAAGCCGCTTTTCACTCGGCTGAACATGCACCTCCCTTATACGAGTGATCGTCCCGAGGGCGGAGTGACCGTTGCGGGTGTGCGGCTGGAAGCCGTCCAGCCTCTCCAGGCCTGCCGGATCACGATAGACACCGAGGATTTCGGCGTCGACCTGTTGTGGGATCAGCGCTTCGCGATGGGCGATAGCATCGTGCCGAGCGAGGGCAGCGACGATGCGATCGCCCGCGAGCTGGCCTTTATCCACTTGGAGGGCCCCTGCGACGTGACCGGCACAGTTCGTGTGCGCGGCGGCGATATCATCGAGATCAATGATGCGGGTTTCCGCGACATCAGTTGCGGTCCGCGTAACTGGGCAGGCGTACAGCATTATCGCCTGGCTTGGCCGATCTTCGACAATGGCATGTCCTGCGTCGCTGTCCATGCCATCACCGAACATGGCGACAGCTATCAGAAGATCCTGCACGACGGCGAACGCTGGCATCATATCGGCAAGGTCGAGGAAGTTATCGAGTATGAGGCCGACGAGATGGGCTTCCGGCATGTCCATTGGAAAGTATGGGACGAGGACGATCGTCTGTGGGAATTTACGGCCCAGCCGCTGTTTCGCTGGCAATTCCCCTTCGACAACTTCGTGATGGTCGAACAGATGATGGAATACCGGCTGAGTGACGGGACCATTGGCTACGGGATGGGGGAGGGCGGTTTCCGTTTCCCCTGGGAAGGCAATGGCAACTGACATGAGCGACATTCTCCACTCCCCCGTCGTGGACGGCATCGACATCTGGAACCGCGACGACATGGAACCGCGTATCCGGGAGATTCTCGACCGGACGGTGCGCGATCGCGCGAAAGGACCCTATGCCGCGAAGACGGATGAAGAAGTGATTGCCATGCTCACACGCTACTTCACGGCCGAGGGACTGGAGGCGGTCGCCATCTCCGACGTGTTCCGCCTGGCTGGGGGGGCCTCGAAGGAGCAATTTGCTTTCACCTTGCGTCACGGCGAGGATGAGACGGGCGAACGCCTTGTCCTGCGCATGGACCCGCTGGAGGCGATCTCGCAGACCTGCCGCGGCCGCGAGGCGCAAATCCACCAGGCATTCGTCGATATATTGCCGGTTGCGTCAGTACGCAGCGTTGATGCCGACGGAGAGATATTGGGCCAGCCCGCGATCATCCTGGGCTTTGTGCTCGGCGTCACCGAACCCACGCAGGGCACTGGCCATGGCTTTTCTGGCATCGGAACACGCTATGACGATTGGTCGGCGAAACTGACACCCCAGTTTATCGACGCACTGGCGCAGGTGCACCGCTTCGACTGGCGGGCGGCTGACCTTTCCTTCTATGCCGCGCCTCAACCCGGCACGCGGCAGGCGGCGATCTGGCAGGTCAACTGGTGGTCACAGGTCTGGTGGGATGGCGTGGTTCAGCCTGTGGCGTTGCTGACCTACGTCGAACGCTGGCTGCGCGAGAATGCGCCGGTGTGCGAACATCCCGTGATGACACATAGCGATCTGCGGCTGGGCAATTTCATGTTCGAGGAACCGAGCGGAAAGTTCACCGCTGTCCTCGACTGGGAGCTCGCCCACATCGGCGATTTCCATGAAGATATCGCCTGGGCCATTCAGCGGCTGTTCGGGACATGGACGGAGGATGGCGACTTCCTTGTCTGCGGCCTCATTCCGCGCGGGGACTTTTTTCGCGCCTATGAGGACGCTTCCGGCAATCGCATCGATCCGGTGAAGCTGCGCTATTATGAGGTGCTGAACGCTTACAAGTGCGCGGTCATCGACCTCGGCCAAGCGATGCGCGCCGCGACGCAGAGCAACAACCACCAGGATATCATCCTGACATGGCTCGGCTCGGCCGGGGCTGTCTTCCTCGAGCAACTCGTCACGCTGATCAGGGAGGCTTGATCCATGCTACCCAATATCGACCTGCGCATCGCCAACATGATCAAGGCACTGGAACAGGTGATCCTGCCTGCGTTGCCTCGCGAACAGCGGCAGGCGCGGGATCAGGCGATGCTGGTGGCCGGTCACCTGGGGATGATAGGCGAGCAGTGGAAATCCGCGCTGCGCTACGAACAGGTGAGCCTCGACGATCTGGCCGGGCTGGCCCGCCAACTTCTGCCCGATGCTCCTGAATTGCTCGGACCCCGGCTCGAGAGCGCGCTGGCTGCTGCGGAGGCGTGTGACCGCGTCAATATCGCTGCGCTCGAACAGGCCAATATCGATCTCGGAAACGCCGTCGATGCGGTCATTTTGGGGGGCGAGGATCATGCACCGCTCAGCCAGGCGGCGTCCGATGCGGTGCTCGCTTATGGGCTGCGCCACGCACGGCGTGAGCGGACGTGGTTCAAAGCAAATCACCTCGATCCCGATCGCGACGAGCTGCCCGCCATTGCGGAGATTTTCGCAGGGGCGGACTGACGCCTGCGGCCGGGAAAAATGAAATAAGGAGAGGAACCCAGAGATGCCGGAAATCACGAAAGAATTTGCCGCCTTACCTCTCGAGCATGCTTATCGTCACAAGCTGGCGGACGATGGTCGGGAATCGGCGACGCACCAGTTCGTACTGCCGCAATATGGCATCGCCGGCTTCTACTATCCCACTGTACGCGCCAACGGCCATGCCAAGGGGCGTCTTCACCTGTTCGGCCCCGCCTTCGAGGCGCCGATCGAGGAAGAGGTGGAGCTGATGGTGCCACCGGACATGGACTTTGACGACTGGCGTTTCGGTCCGCTGCTCATGGCAGTGCGCGAGCCGTTCAAGACGATAGACCTGGGTTGGGTCGGGGACCGTATTCAGTTCGAAGGCCAGTGGAAGGCGATCCATCCCCCCTATGCGTTCAGTTCGCACCCCAAGGGCAACCCGCCCTACTACGGTGATGATCGCACCGAACAGCATGGCATCATTCAGGGCAATTTGCGCGTCGATGGGCGCGACTATCCACTCAACGACTTCATGATCCGGGACCATAGTTGGGGGCCGCGTGTCTGGGGGCTTAACCAGCACTACAAGTGGATTCATGCGACGACGCCGAGCGTGTCAGTCCATTTTTTCGAGATGATGTCCTTCGGCAAGGTTGAGACGCGGGGATATCTCTACAAGGACGGTGTTATGCGCCATGTGGCGAGCGTCGATTACGACATCGATTTCGATGCCGATATGATGCACGATCGCTTCCGCGTGACCGTTACGGATACGGACGGGCGATCGGTCTTCGTCGATTGCAAGGCATTCGCAAAGTATCAGTTGGATCTCGACCCGGTCGTGCTGCTGAACGAGTCCGTCGTCATCGTGACAATTGATGGCGAGGAAGGCACCGGCTGGTGCGAGTTCTGCTGGAATCGCGACTATCTGAAATTCGCGACACCCTATGTCCAGCGCTTTGCATGGTGAAGGAGAACGCCACCATGCGGACGCCGCTCGCAGCCCGCGATGACGTTGACATCTGGGACCGCTCCGAAATGGAGCCGCGGATCCGCCACGTACTGGAACGTACCGTTCGCCTCCGTGACACCGGCCCCTATCGGCCGAAATCCGATGTCCAGGTCACGGCCATGCTGGAAGGGTTTTTTGCTGCGAAGAACCTGAGAGGCGTTGCCGTCACCGACGTCGAGCGCATGTCCGGAGGCGCGTCGAAAGAGCAGTTCGCCTTTACCCTCAAGCATCGGGGCGACCGCACAGGTGAGCGACTGGTTCTGCGCATGGACCCGTTGGAGGCGATCGCCCAGACCTGTCGCGGTCGGGAGGGCGAGATCCAGATGGTCATGGGCGAGCATATGCCGGTGGCATCCGTGCGCTGGTTCGATGCCGATGGAGACCTGTTGGGACAGCCTGCGGTGATCCTTGGTTTTGTCGGCGGAGTGACCCAACCCAGCGAGGGCGGTAGCGCCGGCGTGTCGGGCATGGGCGGTCGGTTGGGCGCGCTCATTGATCGGCTCGCGCCCCAATATGTCGATGCGCTGGCGACGACCCACCGGTTCGACTGGGCAAGCGCGAACCTGCGCTATTTCGACGCACCGCGCCCCAACAGTAACCAGGCGGCGATCTGGCAGGTCAACTGGTGGTCGCAGGTATGGTGGGATTGCCTGGTGGAGCCGGTGCCCGTCGTAACGCTGGCGGAGCGCTGGCTGCGTGAAAATGCACCCCCCTGCGATTCCCCGATGCTGGTCCATGGCGATCTGCGCATGGGCAACTTCCTGTTCGAGGAGCCGAGCGGACGGTTCACAGCCGTGCTGGACTGGGAACTGGCTCATATCGGTGACTTTCACGAGGATATCGCCTGGACCATGCAGAAGCTGTTCGGCGCCTGGGGAGATGACGGTGTCTTTCTGGTCAGTGGTCTGCTGCCGCGCGAAGATTTCATTACCCAGTATGAGGCAGCGTCCGGCAATGTCATCGATCCGACCAGGCTTCGCTACTACGAGGTACTCAACGCCTACAAATGCGCGGTCATGGACCTGGGACAGGCGATGCGGGCGGCTGCCGCCAGCAATAATCATCAGGAAGTGGTGCTGACCTGGCTGGGATCGGCTGGCGCTGTCTTCCTTCACCACATCGTCCAGCTGATCAGGAAGGACTGAGCCATGCTGCCAAGCATTGACCTGCGCATTGCCAACATCGTCAAGTCACTGGAACAGGTGGTCCTGCCGGCGCTCGGCCCGCGCGAACGGCTTGCGAAGGATCAGATCGGCCTTTGTATCGGCCATCTGCGTATGATTGGCGAGCAATGGCGCTGGGCGGCCGCATTCGAAGGGGGATCGTTCGATGCCATGGTGGCGCTGGCAGAGGCGATGCGGCCCTCGGTCGACCCTTTTTATGTGGAGGAACTGGGCGCGGCGATCGAGGCGGGGAAGGCGGTCGACAAGCGGGATTTGGCCGCGGTCGAGCATGGTATCCTGGTCCTTGGCGGCCTGATCGACCGGATTATCCTCGGCGAAGACGGCAAGGTCGAATTGGCGCCCGCCGCACGAGACGCTGTGCTGGCTTATGGTGCGGCACAATCGATACGTGAGCGGACATGGTTCGCGGCTACCGGCCTGGACCCGGACGGGCAGGATTTGCCCGACATCCCTGCGATGATGGCATCATGAAACACGAGAATCCTGTCCTGCCTGAGCATGATCCCGCCGGACCTTTGGCGAAGATGGTGGCTGAGACACGCTATCAGGACATTCCCGCACCGGTGATCGATCTTGCCAAGCGTGCGATCCTCGATACGCTGGCGGTCACTGTGGCGGGTTCCGGTTGGGAAGTCAGCCCCGCCATTGCCGATCAGGTCGCCGAGTGGGGCGGCGCGCCGCAAGCCACCGTCCTGATACACGGGCACCAGGTACCCGCTCCCATGGCTGCTTTTGGCAATGGCGTAATGGCGCGCGCGATCGATATGGGCGATGTGCATGAAACCGGCGGTCATGTGACGGAATGGAATGTGCCCGCCATGCTGTCGGTGCTGGGCATTGCAGACGGGCCGGTCAGCGGAAAGGACTTTGTAACCGCCTATGTCACAGGCGCTGAAGTCGGCGTGCGCGCCAGCGCAGCGCTGAACCTTGTGCGCTACCACACGACATGGGGCATGCCCGGCGAATGGAACGGGCCGCTCTGCGCGACCGCTTCGGTGGCGCGTATCCTGGGCCTGGATGCCGACGAAACATGGAATGCGTTAGGTATGGCCTATACCGTCCATGGCATGTCGGAATATAACAAATATTCTGAAGGTACGCAGATGGCGCGCGTGCAGCACAGCTTTGCCGGGGATACGGCGGTAAAGGCGGTACTGCTGACCCGCCAAGGTGTGACGGCGCCGCGCGGCATATTCCAGGGTGTGCCGAGTGGCATATTGCGGCATGTCGCGTGGGACGATGTGCGGCCCGAATTGCTGACCGAGGATCTGGGGACCCGCTGGCAGTTGGCCGAAGGGCTGTCGATGAAGCCCTATTCCGCGTGCAAATTTACCCACAGCTTCATAGCCAGCACGGTTGCTATCATGCAAGGCGAGGGACTGGACTGGCGCGATATCGATCGCATCGACTGCGTCGGCAGTACGAGCGCACGCATGACATTCGAGCCGGCGGCGGTGAAACGGAACCCGCGCTCCGTGCCGGAGGCAATGTTCAGCGCACCTTATACGATTGCCGCTGCCGCGATGACCGGTGGCTTCTTCCTTGAGGATCTGCACCCCGACCGGATCATGAATGCGGAGCGGCGCGAACTGATGCGACGGGTGCATATCGTCGCCGATCCCGATCATGCCGATCAGTTCGAGGGCTTCACGGTCGCAATCACACTCTCCGACGGACGCCGTTTCACCCATGTCACCCCTTATGTGAAGGGACATACGCGCAATCCGATGACCTGGGACGATTTGGCGGGCAAGCTGCGCCGCTGCGCCCCTTTCGCCGCCGTCCAGCTACCAGCGGACAAGCTGGACATGCTTGTCGGGCTTTGCCGTGACATGGAACGGATCGATGACATGCGTCGCATCGTCGATTGCCTGACCCCCTCTCATCCCGCTTGAACCCGACCAGGAGAACATCATGAAAGCAGCCATTCTCAACAGCCTCGATGGCACCTTCCAGATCGAGGAGATCGAGATCGACGCGCCGCGCGGGCGGGAAGTTCTGGTCGAGGTCAAGGCATCGGGCCTGTGCCATTCGGACCTGCATTTCGCCGAGCAGGATTTCGGTGTCCCGCTGCCCGCCGTGCTGGGGCATGAACTGGCTGGGATCGTCCTCGCCATCGGTCCGGAGGTACGGGAATTCGCGGCTGGCGATCATGTCGTGGGGTCGTTGATCCAGTTTTGCGGCCATTGCCGCGCCTGTATCGGCGGCCGCACCTATCAATGCACCCATCCTGAAGAAACGCTCCGGGATGATCCTGACCATGCGCATCGACTGACTCGGGACGGAGATGGCGTCACGCAGGTGTTCGGAACCGGGGCCTTTGCCGAGCGGGCGCTGGTGCATGAGAACCAACTGGCTCTGGTACCCAAGGAACTACCCTTTGCGCAGGCATCGCTGCTGGGTTGCGGCACCATCACGGGCGCCGGCGCCGCCATCAACACCGCGGCCGTGCGTCCCGGCGACACGGTGGCGGTAATCGGCATCGGCGGTGTGGGCCTTAACGTCATATCCGGAGCGAAGCTGGCCGGGGCGTCACGGATTGTCGCCATCGACATGCAACCGAAGAAGGAAGAACTGGCGCGTCGCTTCGGTGCGACCGACTTCATCGATGCATCGGCCGCTGACAGCGTGGAGGCGGTGCGCATGTTGATCGAAGGCGGGGTCGACCATGCGTTTGAGGTGGTCGGCATCAAGGCCACATCGGAACAGGCGATCAAGATGGCGTGCAAGGGCGGCGGCGCCTATCTGATCGGCGTACATTCGCCAGCGAAGACAATCGATGTCAATGTGACGATTGATTTACTGACCAATCAGGTCGATCTGCGCGGCGTGTACATGGGATCATCGAACATCAAGCACGACATCCCCATGTACGCTCAGCTTTACCTACAGGGAAAGCTCAACCTGGACGATCTCATCTCACGCGAAATCAACATCTCTGAGATCAATGATGCTTACAAGCAACTCAAGGAAGGCGCTATCGCCCGGAGCGTGATCACATCCTTCTAGGATCGCATTGATCTGGCATGTGCCATTGGACTGATAGCGAAAGGGGGCGCGGACTGCGCCGCCTTTCACACGAGGTTGCTGGTCAAGACGGAACGGCTTCCGGCCTAATGGGGAGGCCATGAACACTAAGCACGAAAGCTGATTCTCCAAACCCTGTGACGATTGGCGTCCTGCCGGTAGTCAGATCAACGCGTCGGTGATCCGATTCCGCTCAGCAGCGCTGAAACCATGGTGGGCGAGATAGCCGCTGACCGATCCAAACCGGTCGTCGAGGGTCGCGAAGAGGCACTCGAGATAGGCGGGCTCGGTGCCAAGTATGACGTCCCTGCACTCGGGCGGAAGGTCGGCATAGAGGTGCAACTTGGCATCGGAAAGCATATTCTTGAAATGCATGTCGCCGTTGAGCTCGGAACTGCTGCGAACATAGTCGTCGACAATGGTTGCGCGTTGGACGCCCAGGAAATCGAGGAGCAGCGCGGATGCCGCGCCGGTGCGATCCTTGCCGGCCGAGCAATGGATAAGGATCGGCAAATTCCCATCCGAAATGGCACGGAACATTGCGATGAACTCGGGCGCATATGCATCGAGCATCAGACCGTAGAAGGTTGAGAATCCCGCGGCCCAGGCGGCGGCCGTCTTTTCCGATTCTGCGAAGATGCGATTGAAGATGAAGTCGGTGTCGGACTTTGGAGATAGATAGTCGCCAGCCGTCCTGAGGACAGCAGGTGTCGGTTGCGCTATCCGTTCACGTTCCGAGCGAAGGTCGATGATGCTTTTCAGACTCATATGACGCACCGACTCCAGGTCGCCATCGGTCAGATGAGAGAGTTGGCTTGACCTGTAGACTTTGCCCGTCCGGATGGTGCCGTCCCGCGCAGCGTGGCCACCTAGATCGCGGAAATTCGGAGCACCTACCAGCATCTCATGTTCTCTCCTGCAAACCACGATTTTGCAGGAGAGGCTAGGGTATCAACCTTGGTATTCCCTAATTCAAATTACGAAAAGCGATTGGAAATTCTGCAGGTTCTGTTGGCTCGTCGCCAGCGCGGATATCGAACGCGAGAAGAATATGGTCCAGCGTTCCCGTATAGAATGTAAGGCCGGAATACGTGCTGATCGACCCGCCAGCGTGCACAGGCTGTCCAATGCGTCGATTCGCTGCGGTAGCCCACATTGCCGGAGGGTTAAGAGCGCGCGTTGCTCGCCCTGCTCTCCCATGCTTTAGAGAACTCTATGAAGATGCGCGAACTTGAGCAACGGACCGGGGTCCATAGGGAGGTGATTCGCGTCTATTTGCGAGACGGGTTGATCCCCGAGCCCGCGCGACCTCGCCGGACAATTGCGATCTATGGCGAGGAGCATGTCCAGGCCATCGCGGCTATACGCCGCCTTCAGCGAGAAAATCGCCTCACCCTTTCCCAGATTCGTGCGCTTATGGACGGCGAGGCGGCCGAGGCTCGGCTTGATGCCGCGGCATTCGATCAGCTCGAGCAATTAGTTGATCACCGCACGGGTGGGGATGGGCAACCGGTGCTGATCACCACGCTGGAGCGGGAGTATCCGCAAGCGCTGGAGGATGCCCATATCCTTGCCAGGATCGGTATATTGGAGATTATTGAGACATCGGATGGTGAAGCACTTTCCATCTCCGCGGTGCATCTCGTCCGTATCTGGGGCCAGATGCGTAAGGCCGGCTTCGACCAGCGACTGACTTACTCACCTGATATATTGGGCTTCTACACAAAGGCTGCGGAGTTTGTCGGCAACTGGGAGGCCCAAACGTTCTTCGAGCGGACGAACGAGCGTGTCACAACGCGCGAAGCGGCGGATCTTATCGAGCAGGCCTTGCCTCTTATGCTCGATTTCTTTGGATTGCTTCGACAGCGTGCATTTTTCCGGCATCTGGAGAAACTGCATGCGGGCGGCAGCGATCGGCCGCCGCCCGACGAACTCCCGGCTACATCGTGAGAATGGCCTTTACGCACCGGCCGGCATGCTGATCGGCGATGGCTTCGTTGATCTGATCCAGGCGATATGAGCTGATCATGCGATCGATCGGAAACTTGCCTGCCAGGAAAAGGTCGACAAGCTGCGGAAGAAAGGTCTGGGGATCGGCGTTTCCTTCGGTGACGCCGCTGATTTGAATGCCCAGCGAGAGCATCTGCAGGATATTGAGCGAAACTGCAGCATCGGCAGACCTGGGTACGCCAACCGTCGCCAGCCTGCCACGCACGGCCAGAGCACCAACGGCGGCTTCGATGACCGGGGCTATGCCGGAGGTGTCGAGTACGTTCTCGACGCCGGCTGGCACAATAGCACGAACCTGCTCTGCGAGTTCCCCTGCGGCTGGATCGATCACGTGGGTGGCGCCGAGATCGATAGCCATTGCGCGGCGGGAGGGAAGAGGGTCAGACACCAGGATCATATCCGCCCCTCTTACCACTCCTGCCATCACCGCGCTTAGTCCGACGGGACCGCCTCCAGTGACAAGCAGGCTTTCACCCTGCTTCAGTTGCAAGGCGTGGAAAACGGCACCGGCGCCGGTCATGATACCGCAGCCAAGCGGGCCAAGGAGCTCGATCGGAGCATCCTTGGTCACTTTCACGGCGTTTTTGGCCGCTACAATGGCATGTGTCGCGAATGACGACTGGCCGAAGAAGTGACTGCTTACCTCACCATTTTGATCGTGCAGACATGAGGTTCCGTCCCGTCGCCGTCCGCTGAAATTCAATGGTGTGAACTCGCGGCAATAGGCCGGCTGCCCGGTGATGCATTGTGGGCATTGCCGACAGGCCGCGAATCCCAGCACGACGTGGTCGCCGACGCTGAGGCCTTGAACGTCTGCTCCGATCGCCTCTACGAGGCCGGCTCCTTCATGGCCAAGGACGGCCGGCAAGGGAACCGGCAGTATCTGATCGCGCACCGCGATATCGGTATGGCAGAGGCCGGTAGCGACTACGCGCACCAGTATTTCATCGGCTTGGATATCTAGCATATCGAGGGTCTCGACGCTGAAATCCGCACCTGCATTCCTGGAAACTGCCGCGCGTATCTGCATATGTCTCTCCCATTCAAACTCGGTTCCGCTATTCAGATTGCGGAGGGTGAATGCTCTGCAGCCGCTGATAAATACCTGATTATACGTATATTTATCTGAGGTGCGGTTAAATGGTCCGACCGCGCTATAAGATTGACGGTGATCAAAGTCCAGTGTTACGTCTGCGGCACACGCAACGCAGCGGGGCTTATTAAGCCGCTGGAGAGGATATATGCATGGCCACTAGGTTTGAACCCGACACCCGTCCCATGATTCCGGACGACATCGCCAGGATCGTGGTTTCACCCAAATCCTACACTAATGACGAGGTTGTCTATGGCGCCTTCAAGTGGCTCCGCGAGAATATGCCGCTCGGCGTCGCTGAAGTACCCGGCTACGATCCCCTGTGGATCGTGACCAAGCACGCGGACATCCGCGAAGTTGAAAAAAACGCGAAGCTGTTTCACAACGCCGATCACAATCCGGTGCTGAACGACCAGGCCTCCGATGCGTTTACGCGCGAGATCAACAACGGATCACTGCGGATCCTCTCGTCGCTGACTTATATGGATCCGCCCGAGCATGGCAGCTTCCGCTCCGTGACCTCGAACTGGTTTCTCCCCGGTAAGATCAGCAAGCTCGAGGACCAGGTGCGGGTTCTTGCACGACAGTCGGTCGAAAATTTGCTGAGCTTCGATGGCGAGTGCGACTTCGTGAAGGATTTTGCGCTGCACTATCCGTTGCGCGTGATCATGACGCTGTTCGGCGTTCCCCCCGAAGATGAACCCCGCATGCTGAAGCTGACGCAGGAGTTCTTCGGCGTCCATGATCCTGAGGAACAGCGCCCCGAAATTGCGGCTGATCCGGTTGTCGGTGCTAAAATGTGGGCTGCGACGCTGGAAGACTTTTACGGCTATTTCGACAAGCTCAGCGCGGCGCGCCGGGAGCAGCCCAACGACGATCTGCTCTCACTGATCGCGAACTCCCGCGTCAATGGCCTGCCGATCCCGCGGGCGGAGGCAAATGGCTATTATGTCGCCATCGCGACCGCAGGACACGATACGACCTCTTCGTCGACTGCAGGCGGCCTGCACGGCATGCTCCTATATCCCGAGAATTGGGACAAGGTGAAAGCCGACCCGGCGATGATACCCAAGCTTGTCGACGAAGCCATTCGCTGGACCGCGCCGGTCAAGCATTTCATGCGTAACGCGACCGAGGATACCGAGCTGCGCGGACAGACTATCCGCGCGATGGACCGTCTGATGATCTGCTACCCGTCCGGCTGTCGCGACGAGGAAGTGTTCGCAGACGCCGATCGATTCGACATAACGCGATCGCCCAACCAGCATATCGCCTTCGGTTTTGGTCCCCACATGTGTCTTGGCCAGCATCTCGCCAAGCTCGAGATGAGGGTGCTTTACGAAGAACTGCTTCCGCATCTTAAGTCTGTCGAACTGGCCGGTGAGCCGCGGCTGGTCGAAACCAACTTTGTGGGCGGTTACAAGAGCTTGCCGATCCGCTTCACCAAAAACTGACTTACGATATCCGACGAGGCGGTTCGTGCCCGCCCCGTCGGCAATAGCCAATAGACCGGTCAATCAAGCCCGGGAAACAAGCCTGTAAGATATGGGCGATCTTGAGGGAGGATAATGCTATGAGAGGAAGGAATCTATTTGTTGCCGGCTGTTCCATATTTGCGATGCAATCGCCGGCGATTGCCCAGACCGCGAGCGCAGAGCCGCAAGCGGAATCCGGAATCGGCGACATTATCGTGACCGCGCAGAAGCGAGAACAGGCGCTCAATGATGTCCCGTTGTCTATCACGGCGGCTTCAGGCGAGAAATTGCAGGACCAGGGTATCACCGACGTTGCCGATCTTGGGAAGATCGTGCCGGGTTTCAACTATACCGAGAGCGCCTTTGCGACGCCGGTTTACACCCTTCGTGGTATCGGCTTCTACGATACTTCGCTCGCCGCCAAGCCTACGGTCAGCATTTACCAGGATCAGGTCGCGATACCCTTTTCAATCATGACGCGCGGCGCGACGCTCGATCTGGAGCGCGTCGAGGTGCTCAAGGGACCGCAAGGCACGCTTTTCGGGTCAAACGCGACCGGTGGCGCGATCAACTATATCGCAGCCAAGCCAACGACGACTTCTAAGGCTGGCCTCGACGCGAGTATCGCCCGCTTTGGCGAGGTGACAGCCAGCGGTTTCGTGAGCGGCCCGATCAGCGACACTATCTCCGCGCGTGTGGCCGTCCGCACCGAGCAGGGCGGTGCATGGCAGCGCAGTTACACACGCGATGACAAGCTTGGCGATCGGAACTTCACGACCGGCCGTCTGCTCGTCGACTTCGAGCCTTCCGACGCGTTGCGCTTCGAGCTCAACCTCAATGGCTTCATCGACAAAAGTGATGGGCAGGCAGCCCAGCTCATAGGCGTGGTGCCGCTGGGCAACCCGGCGCGCGCGGGAGAGTTTTATAGCTACCCGATCGCGCCTCTCAATAACCGGGCGGCCGACTGGACACCGGGCCAGGATCCCAAACGCGACGACTGGTATTATCAGGCGTCCTTGCGTGGCGATCTCGATCTCAGCGACGACATCACTCTGACCTCGATCACAAGCTGGTCGAAATACGACATCGACGCGGATATCGATCCGGACGGCGTCGCCCTCCAGGGCTATTTCTACAACACGACCGGCCGTATCACCGCGCTTTCGCAAGAGCTTCGTCTGGGCGGGAAGACCGGCGACCTGAGCTGGATCATCGGTGGCAACTATTCCCGCGAAAAGACCTATCAGCATGACGAAGCAGCGTACCCCGATTCAACCTCGGCGTACCAGCTGGTCGATGCCGGCGTGGGCGTTCCGTTCTTTCGTTACTACCAATATTCCCAGCAGAAGTTCGTGAACAAAGCTGTTTTCGCCAATCTCGACTATGACATCGGCGAGTTCTTCACGCTGCATGGCGGCATCCGTTACACGAAGACCAATATCGACTTCGCGGGATGCACGGCCGATCGTGGTGACGCGCTGGGCGTGGGAATAGAAAATCTGCTGAACTTCATCAGGGGTGGCGCGGGTCTCAGCCCAATTGACATTCAACCTGACGCTTGCGTTACTATCGATGCTGCAACCTTGACCGCTGGTGAAGTTCGTCGATCGCTCGATGAAGACAATGTGTCCTGGCGGGCTGGTCTGGATTTCAAGCCGAACAGGGACATCCTGCTCTACGCGTCGGTGAGCAAAGGATACAAGTCGGGCAGTTTCCCGTTGCTCTCGGCGAGCGACGCCAACCAGTTCAATCCGGTCACTCAGGAATCGGTCACCGCCTACGAGTTGGGCGCAAAACTGACGTTGCTCGATCGAACCGCGCAAATCAATGGGGCTGTTTTCTATTACGATTATAGCGACAAACAGTTGAAGGGCCGGGTCGTTGCAAATCCCGACATTTTCGGTCCGCTTGAGGCGCTCGTCAACGTTCCCAAGTCACGTGTGCAGGGCGCCGAAATCCAACTCGATCTCGCGCCAACCGATGGCCTACGCTTTAGCATCGGCGGGACCTACCTCGACACCAAGATCAAGGGGAGCTTCGTCAACTATGACAGCTACGGGAACCAGGCCGATTTCGGCGGTTCTGCTTTCCCCTACACACCGAAGTACCAGATCGTCATAGACGGCCAGTATGATTGGGCTCTGAGTGATAATGTCGGCGCATTCATTGGCGCAAACATGAGTTTCCAGAGCGACACCAAGGCGGTTCTCGGCGATGCGAGGCAGACGCCCTCGCCGACGCTGACCGCGCAAGGCGGCCTGACGATCGCAGACTATACGCTGATCGATTTGCGTGCGGGTATCAACCTTGACGACAAACGCTACAAGATCAGCGCGTTCGTGCGAAACCTGACGAACGAGTATTACTGGTCGAACGCAACAAGGATCACCGACGCGACCGTCAGGTTCGCCGGACGGCCGCGCACTTTCGGAGTCAGCCTCTCGGCCCGCTTATAGACTCTCCCCTGGGTCGCGCTCACGAAAGGCGAGCGCGACCCTTTCTTTTTCTTTTCGGAGACCTGACATGAACACGCTTATGGCGATCGATCCACAATTGCATGGTGAACCTGGATTTGAGGTTAGGCTTCCCGATACGAGGATGCTGATCGGTGGGGAGCGGCAAGAAGCAGGCGCTGGAAAGCGGATCGAGATCGAAGATCCGGCGACGGGTAAGGTTTTTGCAAGTGTTCCGGCCGGGACGGCAGAGGATGTGGACAAGGCAGTCCGCCGCGCGCGGACAGCCTTCGAATCCCACTCTTGGTCGCGGATGCGTCCGCTTGACCGTGCCAAGATCATCGAGGCAATCGCCCGCAAGATCGAGGACAATGCAGGCGAACTCGCGCTCCTCGAAAGCTATGATAACGGCAAAACGGTCCATCACGCGATGGCGGTCGACGTCCCGGCCGCCGCCGACATCTTTCGCTACATGGCCGGCTGGGCTTCCAAGATTGGCGGGCAGGTGAACCCGATCTCCGGTGATGGGCGGCAGTATCACAGCTACTCGGTCCACGAACCGATCGGTGTCGTCGGACAGATCGTTCCGTGGAATTATCCTCTCGCCATGGCGGCCTGGAAGATTGCGCCAGCTCTGGCGGCCGGCTGCACCATTGTGCTCAAGCCGTCGGAAGTCACTCCGCTTACAGCACTGCGCCTTGCCGAACTGGCGCTCGAGGCAGGCCTGCCCGAAGGCGTTCTCAACGTCGTCACAGGCTATGGCCATGAGGCGGGACAGGCTCTGGTAGAGCATCCCGGTATCGACAAGATCGCTTTCACCGGTTCCACGCGCGTGGGCAAACAGATCGTGCAAACCGCTGCCAAGGATCTAAAGCGCGTGACGCTTGAACTGGGCGGTAAATCTCCCTCGCTGATCTTCGCGGACGCCGATCTGGAAAAAGCGAGCATTGGCGCCGCGCTCGCGATCTTTTTCAACTCAGGCCAGGTGTGTCTCGCCGCGTCCCGACTTTATGTCGAGCGCTCGGTCTATGATCGTGTGGTCGAAGGGGTGGTGCAAGCTGCGCGAAGCTTCAAACTGGGTCATGGCCGCGACCCGGACGCGATGCTTGGGCCTCTCGTCTCGCGGGCGCAGCAACAGCGCGTCCTCGACTATATCGAGCAGGGGCGATCAAGCGGCGCCGAAATCGTCACGGGCGGTGGAACAGGGGGCGAGGGCGGCTATTTCGTCGAGCCGACAATCTTCTCCAATCCAGGACCGGATTCCAGCATCGTGCGTGAGGAGATATTCGGACCGGTACTGGTCGCTACGCCATTCGATGATGTCGACGAAGCTGTCGCGGCCGCCAATGATACGCGCTACGGCCTTGCAGCGAACATCTGGACCCGCGATCTATCGCGCGCGCACCTGACCGCGCGTCGTCTTCAGGCGGGCACCGTCTGGATCAACACGCATGGGATGAATGATCCGTCCGCGCCGTTTGGCGGTGTCAAGGAATCGGGCTGGGGCCGCGAGGTCGGCGAAGAGGGTGTTCTGCACTACACCGAGACCAAGACGGTTACAGCCCTTCTCGCCGACTGAGGCAGGCAGACCCCGCCGACGGCCGACGGCCCTTATGGCAAGAACCGCATCGAGCATATATCTTGACGCGGTTCTTGCCATCAAACTCAAAGCGCGGTTGTAATGACGAAGCAGCAATTCCCGCGTGTCGGAAATTACGACTCAGTCGCGCAGTGCGATTCGCCAAGAGGCCGCAGATAGCGTAATTATCATGACATGTTCCGCCGTCACACGAACAATCAGGCTCGATGCGAGACGGAGTTGACGGAAGATCGTTAACAAGCTGCGGAATAAGGCTTGGCAGAGCCCGCCATTGGCCCCGGTTTCGCCGTTTTCTAGCCCACGGCGTCAGTCATTCTGGGAGGTGACCTTCCCGAAGCCGGTCGTTTTTGACCGGCCTTGGGCGCTGTAAGGCGCATGCCTAGGTCGCGGCCAGCAGTTTCGGCAGCCTGACGAGGTTGTAGGCGGCAGCGGTGAGCGTGAAGGACCATCCGACGCGATGTTGCCCACGGTTGTGGAGCGGCGTGCAAAATTGGCTCTGACTCAATTTTGATGCAATTATCTGCCTGAATGGCTTCGTTTTCCACGTTGGGAGCAACGCCATGCAGAAAGCACTACGACCTTCCTCGGTGATCCCACCGGGCTTTACCATCGTGGCCTCGTCAATCGCCGACGATGATGCAACGATTCTCGTTCGTAGCTCTTCGCCGACCAGCTATTGCCCAAAGTGCCGCAGCGTCAGTTGCCGCGTTCACAGCCGTTACCGGCGTCAGATCTCGGATTTGCCCTTGGCGGGCCGCGCCGTAAAACTGGTGGCCGATGTCCGCCGTTTCCGGTGCGACGCTGTGTCATGCGGGCAAAGGATCTTCGCGGAACGCTTCGCTGATGGGACTGTTGCTCCTTGGGCACGGCGCACGGGCCGACTGGAAACACTGGTTCATCACCTCGGTCTCGCGCTTGGAGGTCGGCCCGCAGCCAGCTTTGCGCGGCGGCTGATGCTCCCTGTCAGCAATGACACGCTGCTCCGCGTCGTAAGACGCCGGGGAACCCCACCGTCTCCGGCTCCGACGGTGATCGGCATCGATGACTGGGCCTGGCGGCGCAATCAAAGGTACGGCACGATCATCTGCGATCTCGAGCGGCGTCGGCCGATACGTCTGCTCCCGGACCGGGAACCAGCGACCGCCCAGGCATGGCTCGCAGAGCAGCCGCAGGTGGCGATAATTGCCCGCGATCGCGGCGGCGCTTATGCCCGCGCGGCGGCCAAGGCGCTGCCGAATGCTGTGCAGGTCGCCGACCGCTGGCATCTCATGGAAAACGCCAGCCATGCCTTCCTAGACGCGGTGCGCCGGTCGATGCGGCAGATCCGATGCGCGATCGGTGCGATGTCGATCAAGCCTGAGCTGCTCACGGCGGCCGAGCGGCTGCAATACGAAGGATATCTTCATCGCGAAGAGACCAATGCCGCGATCCTCGCGCTCTCCAGGGACGGTGTGGGGATCAAGGAGATCGTGCGCCGCACCGGCCACAGTCGCGGCACGGTGCGGCGGGTCCTGCGCGGCGAGCGCAGCGACGTGTTCAGGACGCGAGAAACATCCCTTGAGACCTATCTGCCATGGCTGGATCAGCAGTGGGCGGCGGGTCGCCACAATGGCGCAGCACTGTGGCGCTCATTGCAGGCACAGGGGTTCCGGGGATCGCTTCGCGTCGTCACAGAGTGGGCAACACGCCGAAGGCGAGCCGACAAGGTAGATGCCGACACGCTGCAGCGCGTGCCTTCAGCCAGAACCATAGCGCGGTTGATGACGATCGAGCGCAACGATCTCACCAAGGCGGAAACGCTCACCGTCGCCGCCGTTGAAACCGGCGTGCCATCGCTTGTCGAGGCACGGCAGATCATCGACGGGTTCCACCTTATGATCCGCCGGAAAGCGGGAGCCGATCTTGATCCATGGATAATCCGAGCACGCGCCAGCCTCGTCGCATCGTTTGCAAACGGCGTCGCCAGGGACATTGCCGCCGTTCGAGCCGCAGTGGTCTCCCGATGGTCGAACGGCCAGACTGAGGGGCAAATCACCAAGCTCAAGCTGGTCAAACGTCAGATGTACGGCCGCGGAAAACTCGACCTTCTCGAGGCCCGGCTGATCGGCGCAACTTGAGCACCGATCATCAAAACTGCGTCAGACCCCTTTTTGCACGCCGATCCACAGTGTTGGCGACAGCTATGACAATGCTTTGGCTGAGACGATCAATGGCCTTTACAAGGCCGAGGTGATCCATCGCAGGGGACCGTGGCGATCTTTTGAAGCTGTCGAATATGCCACGCTCGAATGGGTGGACTGGTTCAACAACAGGCGCTTGCTGAAGCCAATCGGCAATATCCAACCGCTGAAGCCGAAGCACAATATTATGCCATGCTGGACGACGTCTCCATGGCTGCGTAACTTATACCAACCTGCATTGATC
>NZ_LXVX01000004.1 GCF_001650725.1 Sphingobium sp. TCM1
ACGCAAGGCCATCTTCAACAAACCAGCATCATATTATCTGAAAAGGGGGTCCCTCTTCGACGCCGATCGGGGGTCCCTTTTGAACGCCGTTTGACACCCTTGGTGGTCAGATACCCCTCATGGAAGGTGACTTCGCCGCGATGGCTGATGGCAACATAGACCCGCCCACCTTTCTTCTTCGGGCAGCGCTCATGCTCCCATGTGTGGAAATAGTCGCCGCGCTCCAGGACGACGACCTCCGGCCATCCCGCCTCGCGATAGCTTGCGGCTCGCTGCTCGACCGCCGCCATCTGCGCCGTCCAGAAATCTGAGGAACAAACAAAATAGCTGTCCTCGCCGAACAGGTTGGAGACGGTTTCGCCGGAATAGCTGGCAAGGTCGAATAGCGCGACCTTGGTGGAAATGCTGCTCCCACCAAATAGCCATGATTTAAGATTCTGACCCATGGGGGCGTGATCGGTCTCACTGTCGAACAATGCCAGCCAGTCCCGCTGTTGCCCCTTGGTGGCAAGCGTCAGATGCCGGACGGTGATGGCATCGATCCTCTCGGCCCGATAGAGATTGCGGATGCGCGGCATGAGATTGCCCAATGCAAGGGTGCGCTTCACCTGCAATGCGGTCAGGCCGAAGGTCAGGGAAATGTCCTCCACATTGCGTCCTTCACGGACCAGTCGCGTAAAGGTTTCGCACTGGGTCATTTCGTCGGCATCAAGCCGGGCGATATTCTCGATCAGTGACGCTTCCAGCGCTGCCGCGTCATCGCCCGCTTCCATGACGGCGCAGGGCAACGGGTCGATGCTCCCGCTTTCCTCTGCCACGGCTAGCGCCGCATGATAGCGCCGCTTGCCCGCAACGATCTCATAGTTGGTCGGTGAACCTCCCTCGACAGGCTCGGGACAGGATTTTGCTCGCACGATCAGCGGCACAAGAATGCCCCGCGCCCGGATGGACGGCAGAATATTGGTGAGGTCCGGTGCCTTCTTCACGCCGCGCATGTTGGCAGGCGAAACCGAGAGGCAGGCGATATCGATATGCTTGAGTTCCATGTTCTTTACTCCTTGCCAAAACACCGGCCCCGAAATGCGGGGTGGGCGGCAAGAGCGACCGGAAGGCGCGTCGGCAGAGGCGGGCTGCACCTGCAAGGCTGGAACGAAGAGGAAGACCCGGCACAGCCGGGTTGCGGCCCGCCGCGACGGGCCTAGAGGGTAGCGACGCCCACACCGCTTGTCGGAGCCGGTCAACGCCATCGCGCCCGCCGCGATGTCCACATGGGTCCCCCGCGTCATGCGATCGTAACGCCCCTTGGCGACGAGACGGCGCGCAGCAGCGGCTCGGTGGAGCGAAGCGGAATAGAGCGCGGCCCGTGCGGAACGCACGGGGACGCCCCCTCGCTACCGCCTGCACCCTGGCTACGAAAACCAGACGCTGAGATGCATAAAGCGGCGTGCCAATGCGTAACCGGCACTACAGTGCCCACGCCCTTGCGGGGTGGGGGTGTTTGCGGCAGATTGATTCGCGGCGGGCAGGCCATCGCAAAGGACGATGGATATGCCGAATACATCATAGCTCAGACGATCTGCGGGGACCGGCTAGCGTAAAAATCGTGGCAATCAGGCAACAGCGCCTGAGAAAATACGCATGGGTGATGAGGCAGGCAAATTCCCGCCAATTCCCTCTACGTCCGTCGATGTCCCTCACCGTCCCTCTACAGCCCTACGACATATATCCGGGCGGCCTGACAGGCTGCAACGGGTGTCTTGTCTTGCGCGGAAACTCCGCCAATTCTGGCTTTAGGGGGCTTTGGCAACGCATGACTTGAAAGCTCTCTTATGCCCAACACCGATCGTATCATTCGCCTCAAAACCGTTCTCGACCGCACCGGCCTTTCCCGGTCCACCATCTACCGCAAGATCGCGGAAGGGACTTTCCCCCGGCAAGTACCGATCAGCATCCATGGTGCTGGCTGGCACGAGTCCGCCGTCAATCGCTGGGTCGCTGATCCTGTCGCTTACCGGCCAGACAACGACAATCCTCCATCGCTTGGGAAGTCGGGCCATGGAGAAGGATGACAACACCGCGCCGCCCAATCGCCTGACCGCCGCCAACGATAACGGGCCTCTCACCGAGCCGTCCAGCGTGGACGTTGAGGCGGCGCTAATCCGCATCGCGGAGGCGATCGGCCGCCATATTGCGCGTCAGCATATTCGCGCGTGCAAAGCCGCCAATGACAATGAGCCCGAAGTAACAGAATGATGGAATCATTGACATCAATGCTATTCGATGGCATATAATCCATCATGAAGGCGGAACCGTTGCTCAACGAACGCCACCAGCTTGATGCGAAGTCCTTTGTAGAGCTTCGTATCTGGCGGGTGCCGCAGCCGGTGAAGGGATCGATACACGATCTCAAATATGCCCTCGCCTATATTGTCGATGGCGTCTGCGTGCTGCGCTATGACAATGAGGCGGGCAAGAGCGATCATCGGCATATCGGCGAGAGCGAAACGGCCTATGCCTTCACGACGCCCGCCGCATTGCTGGCGGACTTCTGGAAGGACGTGGACCAATGGAGGCAAAAATGAACATCGTAACGCTCTCCGTCGCCAGCCGCGACGATGTGACGCGCCGTGCGCTTGCCGCTTTCGGGGGCGAGGCCCAGGGCGCGCATCATAGCTTCGCCAGTCCCGATCTGTTGTGGCAGACGCTCACCCGCAAGCGCTGGGATTTGATCCAGGCGATGACCGGGCAAGGCGTCATGTCGATCCGTGAGGCTGCGCGGCGCGTGGGTCGGGACATGAAGGCGGTGCATGGCGACGTGCAGGCACTCATCGGCGCTGGTGTAATCCATAAGGAAGGGCGCGGCATCGTCTTTCCCTATGACGGCGTCCATGTCGATTTCATGCTGACTAAGGCTGCCTGACGGCGGAACGGATCGCAGGAGTTTTTCTCATGACCCGCATTGCCCTTTATGCCCGTTACTCCTCGGACCAGCAGAGCGCCGCATCGATCGAGGATCAGCTTCGCATCTGCCGCGAGCGCGCCGAGCGTGAGGGCTGGCATGTCGTCCACAGCTATCAGGATGCCGCGATATCGGGTGCGAGCATGATCCTGCGTCCGGGCATTCAATCGCTACTCCAGGACGCGCAGGCGGGTAAGTTCGATATCGTTGTTGCCGAAGCGCTCGACCGCGTGTCGCGCGATCAAGCCGATGTGGCGACGCTCTACAAGCATCTTCAGTTTGCGCGCGTGCCGCTCGTGACGCTGGCCGAGGGCGAGATCAGCGAACTGCATGTCGGCCTCAAAGGCACGATGAACGCGTTGTTCCTCAAGGACCTGGCGAAGAAGACCCATCGCGGGCAGCGCGGGCGGGTGGAAAAGGGCTTCTCGGCAGGGCCGGTGGGTTATGGCTACCGCACGGTGCGGCGGCTTTCGAGCGAAGGCGAGCTGGTGCGCGGAGAATGCCGGATCGAGCCGTCGGAGGCGCCCATTGTGGAGCGCATCTTTCGCGAGTTCGCGGCGGGCAAGAGTCCGCGCGCCATCGCGCGTGACCTGAACCGGGACGGCATTGCCGGTCCATCCGGCCGCGTTTGGAGCGATACGACCGTACGCGGCAAGCCCAAGCTGGGCATCGGCATACTCCACAACGAAATGTATGTCGGCCTGCGGGTCTGGAATCGCAAGCAGGCCGTCAAAGACCCGCGCACGGGACGGACCGTGCGGCGTCTCAATCCCGAATCCGAATGGGTCCGGGTCGAAGTGCCTGACCTGCGAATCGTCAGTGACGAGATGTGGCAGGCGGTGAAGCGGCGGCAAGATGTGCTGGTCGAGCAATATAAGCCGATGATCGATGGCCTTCATGCGGCGCAGGCGAGCCGGATGCACCGGGCCCGTCGTCCCGTCACTCTGCTGTCGGGCCTTGTCGAATGCGGCATGTGCGGCGGCACGGTGGGCTTGGCGGTCAACGGGCGCTTTGGCTGTATCAATCACCATCGCCGCCATATCTGCGCCAACAACCGGACCATTCGCCGCGAGGCGCTGGAAGAGCGGGCGCTTGCGGGTCTGCGCGAACGGCTGCTGTCGCCGGAGAAGGTGCAGGCGGCGGTCGCCGCTTACGCCGAACATATCAACCGAGAGAACCGCGAACACGAAGCGCAGGTCGAAGCCGACCGCCGCGCGCTGGACAAAATCGAGCGCGCCATTGCCGGGATCATGACGGCGATCGAGGACGGGCTATACCAGCCCACGATGAAGGCCCGCATGGCGGATCTGGAGCGGCAGAAGACCGAAATCGCTGCCCGCATGGCGTCGGTCCCGCACGTCGTTCCGGCGGTCCACCGCGGTATCGCCGCAATGTACCGGCGCGAATTGGAGCGGTTCACCCAAACGCTCGAAGACCCGCAAACTCGGCTCGACGCCTCCGACGCCATTCGTTCGCTCATTCACCGGATTGTCCTGCATCCCGGCGAAAAGCGGGGCGAAATCCATGCCACGCTCCATGGTGCTCTGATGGGCATCCTCGATTTTGCCAAGGAAACCCCTCGGCCCGCCGCCGTTGTTACGACGAAGGTGGCTCAGCCTTCGCTGGGGTGACGGTATAGGGGATGACAGCATTCGCGCGGCGGCGGCGTCGAAGCGGAACGCTGGATCGAATTCGGGGTCACGCAGACAATTCGACGCCCTGCCCGACGCCATGGCGGGCGCGGTAGCGGGAGGGACTCATGCCCGTCCACGCATGGAAGGCGCGCGTGAAACTGCGCGGTTCGGCATAGCCCAGGGCAGCCGCGATCGCTTCCACGCTGCGCCCAGTGCCGGCGAGCGCGCGAGTGGCCGCGTCGCGACGGACATTTTCGCGAATGGTGGTGAGGCTGCTTCCTTCCGAACGCAGGCGGCGGCGCAGCGTGTCAGGGTGGAGCGTGAGCGCCTGCGCCACCCCATCCGCACCCAGCGCCGGGTCCTGCGCCAGCATGAGGCGTACCTTGCGGGACAGGGTGCGGTCGCTCGCGGGGATCGACATCATGGCGAGCGGCGCGTCGCGCAGCATCTCCGCCAGTTCATCCCTGCTGCGGCGCACGGGAGCCCTGAGCGCATGGGCATCCATGGCGATGGCGCGTTCGTCCGCGTCGAAAACCCGGGGACAGGGGAAGAGATATTTGAACTCCTCGAAATAGCCGTCCGGGCGCGGATAATCGAAGCGCGCTTCCAGCATCGGCACCGTCTCTCCCGCCAGCCAGCAAGCCAGTCGATGCCAGATGATGAGCCAGAATTCGCTGAAATAATGGGTCGGGTCGCGCTGCGGTTCGGCGAAGCGGACGGCGATGGCCAGACGATCGTGACTGTCGTGCGCGACCGTGTGGATGTCCTGGCTGGCGAGATTGTAGAAGCGGATCGCGCGGCGCAAGCCGTCGGCGACGCTGGGGCCGGCGAGCGCGACTTCGCAGGCGAAGGCGAAGGCGCCGAGCGGCATGGCATGGGCGGTGTAGCCCATATATTCGTCACCAAGAGCACGCCATATGCTGCGCACGAGGCGCGCCATCGCATCGACATCGCCGCGCCAGGCGGGGTCATGGAGCTGGGCGGGCGCGATGCCCGCTGCGCGGAGAAGATGGTCGACGTCCACGCCCCGGCGGCGCGCGCCATCGGTGCACACATGGAAATAATAGCGGTCGATCGTGGCCATATCGTTCTGCCCGATTTGGTGAGTTTAAGTCGCTCATACTGACCTGTTGGCGTCCGACAGGGAAGCCTAGACTAAGCCCCATTCGTTTCGCCGGGTAGGGCGAGAAACGATCCGAGGAGATCATCATGGCCACCACCATCGACCGCATTCCCGACCGCATCGACACCGGCGTGCAGCGCCGCGAGGAGAGCGCCGCAGAGCGCTGGGCGCGCTTTGCGCCAATCGCCACGGGCGAAGACTATGTGGAGTCGTTGCGCAATCGTGGCGTGACCGTCTATCTGTTCGGAGAGCGCATAGCCGAACCGGTCGACCATCCGATCATCCGCCCGTCCATCAATGCGCTGAAACGCACCTATGACCTGGCGGTGGAAGACCCGGAACTGGCGACCGCCCATTCGTTGCTGATCGATGCGCCGGTCAATCGTTTCCTGCATATCGTAGGCAGTCCGCAGGATCTGGTGATGAAGAACCGGATGCAGCGGCGGCTGGGCCAGTTGACCGGCACCTGTTTCCAGCGCTGCGCGGGGCTGGACACGATCAGCGTTCTGCATTCGATCACCTATGATATCGACCAGAAACACGGCACATCCTACCATCGGCGCTATCTGGACTTCATGAAGGAGGCCCAGCGCAACAACATCATCCTGGGCGCGGGCATGACCGACCCCAAAGGCGACCGGTCCAAGCGGCCGAGCGAGCAGGCCGATCCCGACCTGTTCCTGCACGTGAGCCGCCGCACCGAGAAGGGCATCTATGTCCAGGGCGCCAAGGCGCACATGACCGGCGGCCTCAACAGCCACTGGATCGCGGTGATGCCGACGATGAACATGGGCGAGCAGGATCGCGACTATGCCGTCGTCGGGCTGGTGCCGGGCGATGCGGAGGGCATCACCTATATTTATGGTCGCCAGTCCTGCGACACGCGGGCGATGGAAGCAGGCGACATCGACAAGGGCAACGCGCAATATGGCGGGCAGGAAGTGCTGGTCGTGTTCGACGACGTCTTCATTCCCCATGAGCATGTGCTGATGGATGGCGAATATGAATTCGCGCAGGAGATGGTCGCGCGTTTCACCGCCTATCATCGCGCCTCCTATGTCTGCAAAACGGGGCTGGGCGACGTGATGGTGGGCGCGGCCGCCGCGATCGCCGACTATAATGGCGCCGACGCCGCCAGCCATGTGAAGGACAAGCTGGTCGAGATGACGCATCTCAACGAAACGATCTTTTCGTCCGCCATCGCGTCCAGCCATGAGGCCAAGCCGTTGCCGTCGGGTATCTTCATGAACGACGCGATGCTGGCCAATGTGTGCAAGCATAATGTCACCCGCTTTCCTTATGAGATCAGTCGGCTGGCGCAGGATCTGGCGGGCGGTCTGATGGTGACGCTGCCCAGCGAGCAGGATTTCGACCATGACGTCGCGGGCCCGATGCTGAAGAAATATTTCCAGGGCCGCGCGAACGTGCCGATCGAATTCCGCCAGCGCATGTTGCGGCTGGTCGAGAATATGACGCTGGGCCGCAATGCGGTGGGGTATCTGACGGAATCGCTGCACGGCGCGGGCAGCCCGCAGGCACAACGTATCCAGATCCTGCGCGGCATGGAGGTGGAACGGAAAAAAGGCTATGCGCGCGATCTGGCCGGCATCCGTAACGCAGAGAGCGACGCGGCCTGACCGGCGATAGATCGACTGTGGCGCCCGGCGTGATCCGGCATCGGCCGCGGTCATCGCCTGCTGGAAAAGGGTCCGGCCGCATTTCGCCGGTTGCCGTTGGGGGACAAGCCGGGCAGAACGGTGGTTCAGTCGCGGCAGACCCCCTCGTGCGCCGGCGCGCACCCTTATATCAGACACGCCGTAAGAGCGGCAATGGGAGGCATTATGACCGAGATCATCGACAGGAGCAGGGCTGATAGCCGTGCCGACATCTATGACCGCATCGTCGCCGAGCGACGATCGGTGCGCGCCTTTCTGCCGACGCCCCTGCCCGCCGACCTGATCACGCGGCTGTTCACCGTAGCCGGGCGCGCACCGTCCAACTGCAATGCGCAGCCATGGACCACGCATATCGTATCGGGTGCATCGCTGGCGCGCATCCGCAATGTGTTGCTGGAACAGGCGAGGGCCGGACAGATCGATCCCGACGTGCCGCTGACGTCGACCTATGTCGATCAATATAAGGCGCGGCGGATCGGTTCCGCCGTGACATTGTTCGAGGCGACCGGCGTGGGTCGCAACGATCCGGAGGCGCGGGAAGCATCCTTCCTGCGCAATTTCGAGCTGTTCGACGCACCCCACGCGGCATTCTTCTTCATGCCGCGCTATTTCGGGCTGCGCGAGGCGGCCGATGTCGGCATGTACGCGCAGACGCTGATGCTGGCGCTGACGGCCCATGGTCTGGGATCGTGTGCGCAGGGGGCGCTCAGCCATTATGCCAGCGCGATCAAGCGCGAATTGGGCGCGTCCGACGAACTGATATGCCTGTTCGGCCTCAGCTTCGGCTATCCGGACGAGGATCATCCGTCTGCTGCGGCGATCACCGACCGGGCGCCCCTGTCGGAAACCGTCATCCTGCACGACTGAAGCCATTGGGGAATATCGCCATGTCCACGCTACAACCCCTTGGTCCCACATCGCACAGCTTCGTGTCGCAGCGGCTGCGGCTCAACTATCTGGACTGGGGCAATGCGCAGGCTCCGACCCTGATTCTGATCCATGGCGGGCGAGACCATGCGCGTAGCTGGGACCAAGTGGCGCAGGCGCTGCGCGACGACTGGCACATCATCTGCCCCGACTTGCGCGGCCATGGCGACAGTGCATGGTCGCCGGACGGGGCCTATACCATGCCCTATTTCATCTGCGACCTGGCCCAGCTGATCCACCAGCAGGGTGAGGCGCCGGTCACGATCGTCGCCCATTCGCTGGGCGGCGCGATCTCGCTGCGCTATACCGGCCTCTATCCCGAACATGTGCGCAAGCTGGTGGCGATCGAGGGGCTGGGCCTGCCTTCCGCCGCGACCGGCATGGGCGTGGAGAGGCCCTTCAACACGCTGTGGCGGGACTGGATCGAGGAGCGGCGCAGTCTGGCCGCGCGCCAGCCGCGCCGTTACGCCTCGATCGAGCAGGCGCTGGCGCGGATGCTGGCGGAGAACAGTCATCTGACGGAGGCGCAGGCGCGGCACCTGACCGTGCATGGCGTCGCCCGGAACGAGGATGGCAGCTTCAGCTGGAAATTCGACAATTATGTGCGGAGCGGGCCACCGTTCGACATCAGCCCTGCGGAACTGCACGCGCTGTGGGGCAACATCAGCTGCCCGACGCTGCTATGCTATGGTAATGACAGCTGGGCCGAAAACCCGCTCGAAAATGGACTGTCGGCGCATTTCCGCGATGCGTCGGTCCAGACCTTCGACAATGCCGGTCACTGGCTGCATCACGACCAGTTCGATCAGTTCATCGCGACCCTGCGCGCCTTTCTCTAGCCTCGTCGCGGGCGATCGCTTCGCTCCTTGCGGACCACAGGCTGCACGCAGGAGCGATCCCTAGGTTCGCGCGCCCGTCATGCTGCTCCGCACCAATTGGGCTTGACAATATTGAGTGAGCTAATGCTATGCTTGCTCACTATTTGAGTGCCGCGCCGTGACCGCCGAGTCCCGCGGCTTTGGAACAGAGGGGAAAATCCATGCGCTTCATTCTTGCTCTTGCCGCCGCGATCACCGTTGCCTCGCCCGCGATGGCGCAGACCGCCGCCAATCCGCCGAAGGAAGGCGCGATCATCCGTGACGCGGCCAAGGCACGATTGGGCAAGATCGACCGGGTCTATCCCGATGGCTCGGTCCAGTTGATCTACCGTTCCAAATTCGTGACGATCCCCGCCGACAAGGTGATCGTGGCCGAAGATGGCGTGATGACCTCGCTCAGCCGCCAGGAAGTGTCGAAACTGAACTGATCGCAGGGCGCGCCGCAAGGCGGATCGCGGACGGAAAAAAGGGCCAGCCGGCAGCGACCGGCTGGCCCTTTTTTGAATGACGCCGTCTTCAGAGCGTCCGGGCGATCAGCATCTTCATGATTTCGTTCGATCCGCCATAGATGCGGCTGATCCGGGAATTGCGGAACATGCGGGCGATCGGATATTCATTGATATAGCCGTAACCGCCATGCAGTTGCAGACACTGATCGACGATTTCCCATTCGGTATCGGTCGCCCATAATTTGGCGATGGCGGACGTGGTGCCGTCCAGCGTGCCGTCGATTGCCTTTTCGATACAATCGTTGACGAAGGTGCGGGCGATCCGTGCCTTGCTGTACATTTCGGCAAGCTTGAACTGGGTGTTCTGGAAGTCGAACACCGGCTGGCCAAAGGCCTTGCGCTGTTTGGTATAGTCGATCGTGAGGGCCAGGGCCTTTTCCATAACGATAACGCTGGTGATGGCGATCAGCAGCCGTTCGCGTGGCAGTTCCGCCATCAGTTGGAAGAAGCCCTTGCCCTCCTCCTCACCCAGAAGATTCTGCGCCGGAACCCAGACATCGTCGAAAAACAGTTCGGACGTGTCCTGCGCCTCGTTCCCGATCTTGTCGAGATTCTGGCCACGACGGAAGCCCTCCACCTCGTCGGTTTCCACCACCAGCAGCGAGACGCCACGCGCGCCCTTCGACGGGTCCGTCTTGGCCACGACGACGATGAGGTCGGCGATCTGGCCATTGGAGATGAAGGTCTTGGACCCGTTGATGCGATAGCCGTTCCCGTCCTTGAGCGCGGTCGTGCGGATCGCCTGGAGATCGGACCCGGCGCCCGGTTCACTCATCGCGATGGCGGCAACGAGATCGCCCGTCACCATCCGCGGCAACCAGCGCTGCTTCTGTTCCTCGGTCCCGTGCAGCTGGATATAAGGGGCGACGATGACATTGTGCAGCGACGCGGCGAAGCCTTCCGTGCCCTTGCGCGAAATCTGGTCCACGACGACCAGATCATGGCGGAAATCTCCACCATGGCCGCCATAGGCCTCCGGCACGGACACACCCAGCAGGCCGGCTGCGCCCGCCTCGCGCCAGAAGGCGCGCTCCACCTGACCGTCCTCGCGCCATTTATCCATCCGCTCGGCGGGAGCATGTTGGTCCAGGAACTTGCCGACCGCATCATGGAACATGGTGAGTTCCTCATCGGCCATGTAGGCGGGCTGGGGGAATTCGAGCGTCATCGCGGAGCCTTTGCAGCAAGGGGCGAATGTTTCGCCCGCGGGGAATCAAACCATTTCCATCGCAAAGAATGGCGCAAAGAGCAATATTACTTAGTGATATACGTCAATCAATATCCATCGACTCGCAGGCCGGCAGCCCCGCTGAGAGATCAGCCTGCTCAAGATTGGCAATCATCCGGTCGAGTATATCGCTGACCATGGCCAGCTCCTCACGCGTCACCCCTGCCAGCTGGTTGCGCTGCTCATCCTCGCCAAGCATCGTGAGTTGCGCCAGCAGCGGTGTGGCGGCGGGGGTGAGGTACAGACGGTGGGCGCGGCGATCATATTGATCAACGCGCCGTTCGATCCAGCCCTTTTCCACCAGCCGATCGACCAGCCGACTGGCGGTCACATCGCCGACATCCATTGCTTCCGCGATGGAGCGCTGCGTCGCCCCTTCGGCACGGCTGACGGCATGGATGACCCGCCATTGGGCCAGCGTCATGCCCATGGTGCGAGCGCGCATGTCGAACCGCTTGCGTTGCAAACGGGCGGCGAGGCTGATGCGCAGACTGATCGTGCGCTCGCAATCTGTCAGGCGCTCGGTGATCGCCCACCTCCCATATAACCTGGTTAAACATCTTGCCCTGCGCCGCATTGCACGGCAAGGACGGTCAGGAGATGAATAGCGGGAGGGAAAGCATGTCGCCAGTTGAATCACAAGCCGTCATCGAACGCCCCGGCATACGCATCAAGACCCGGTTTACCGAACTGGCGGGGATCGAGCATCCCATCGTCCAGGGCGGGATGCAATGGGTGGGAACCGCCGAGATGGCGGCAGCTGTCTCCAATGCTGGGGGCCTGGGCATGTTGACCGCGCTGACGCAACCGACTCCTGACGCACTGCGCCGCGAGATCGAACGATGTCGCACGATGACCGACAAGCCGTTCGGCGTGAACCTGACCATATTGCCGTCCATCAACCCGCCGCCCTATGCCCAATATCGGCAGGCGATCATCGATGAAGGCATATCGATCGTCGAAACCGCAGGCTACAAGCCGCAGGAGCATGTCGATGCCTTCAAGGCGCACGGCATCAAGGTCGTGCATAAATGCACCGCCGTGCGCCACGCTCTGTCGGCCGAGAAGATGGGCGTGGACGCCATATCCATCGACGGGTTCGAATGTGCCGGCCATCCGGGCGAGGACGATATTCCCGGCCTGATCCTGATCCCCGCCGCCGCTGACAAGGTGAAGATCCCGATGATCGCCAGCGGCGGCTTCGGCGACGGGCGCGGCCTGGTCGCCGCGCTTGCCCTGGGTGCCGAAGGGATCAATATGGGCACTCGTTTCTGCGCCACGAAGGAGGCGCCGATCCACGAGAATATAAAGCGGGCGATGGTGTCCGCAGACGAACGTTCTACCGCCCTGATTTTCCGAACCTATCGCAACAGTGCGCGCGTGGCGAAAAATGCGATTACCGAGCAGGTGCTCGCCGCCGAGGCGAAGGGTTTGCCCTTTGAGGAGGTTGCCCATCTGGTGAAAGGCGCCCGCGGCAAGGAAGGCCTGGATAATGGCGATCCCGATCATGGCATCTGGACCGCCGGCCTCGTCCAGGGGCTGATCCACGACATACCCAACTGCCAGGACCTGATCGACAGAATCATGGCCGACGCGGTGACCATCATCAAAGGACGCCTCGCCGGCTTCCTGTCCCGCTGATCCCGACCCGACCGGTCGCAGCGAAGGGGAAGACAGAACGGGCGCCAGTGAAGGAGAGCAGGATGCACAGTGTCGACCACATGAGCGCCGAGACCGGCCCCTCCCCCGCGCGCCAGCTGTCGGCCGCGCGTCGGATACTGCTGATCGCGGCGATTCTGAGCGGCAATGCCGCCGCCGCCCTGCTGTACGATGCGTTGCCGCCGATCCTAGCGGATCTGGCAAGGCTGCTGGGCGGCGGCACGCGCGGCCAGTTCCTGGCGCAATTGGCGAGCACGTTGCCGATGCTGGGCGTGATGCTGTCGGGGCTGTTTTCAGGCCTGCTGATCGCCATGATCGGCATCCGACCCGTGCATCTGGGCGCGTTGGTCCTGTTCGCCCTGTTCGGCACGGCCGGTGCCTTCATCGACCAGCCGCTGCTGCTGCTGGGCAGCCGGTTCGTCATGGGTTGCGCGATCGGCACGATGATTACCTGCGGCACGACGCTGATCGCGGCGTGGTTTACCGGCAAGGATCGCGCGCGCATGAACGGGTGGCTGGTGAGCGCCGGGGCGATCGCGGGGATCAGCTTCCTGTTCATTGCCGGGCAGGTCGCTTCGGCCTGGTGGCGCGCGCCCTTCCTTCTGCACGGGCTGGTCGGCATCCTCTTCCTGCTTCCGATCCTGCTGCTGCGCCCCCTGCCCGCCGTGGCGACGCCCCCGCTGGGCACACAGCCGGGCCATATCGCGCGCCTGCGTCGCTTGGCGCCCGTAACCCCCATCTACCTGATCGCGCTCGCTCTCTTCATCCTGATGCTGCTGTTCAATGTCCAGACGACCTTCCTGATGAGCGACGTCGGCATCACAAGCCATGCGAAGATCGCGCTGGTATTCATGGTCAACGCCGCCGCCGTGACGCTGGCGTCGGTGGGATTCGGCTATGTCGCGAACCGCCTGACCCCGGCCAATGCCATGCGGATCGTGTTCCTGCTGGTAGCGGGTTCGATGCTGATCGTCGGGGCCGCCCGTGCGCAATGGCAATTCGCGCTGGGGCTTGGGATCAGCGGCATCGGTGTGGGCGTCGGGCTGACGACGCTGTGGACCTGGACCATGCAGCGCGCGCCCAAGGATGTGCTGCCCCATGCCGTGGGCCTGATGATGACCTGCATGTATCTGGGCGGGGCGGCCAGCCCGTTCGTGCTGGCGCCGGCCCGGGCGATATTCGGCCTTCGCGGGCAATATTTCGCGCTGGCCGCATTGATCGTCGCCATCATATTGCTGCTGGCAATGACGGGACGCCGCCGATCGGATCGCCCGATGCCGGCGGAATAGGCCTATTTGCGCCGTTCGTTCGCAAGCGCGGTGCAGGCGATGAAGCCGATCGCGCCGTTGCGGTCGTGGATCCGGCAATGTCCGACCGCTATGCCGTCCGACGCTTCATGCCCGGTCGCCTCGAAGCCGATCCATTCCCCTTGCGGCGGGCGATGGAGGTGCAGGCTGACGTCGCTGTTGATGTAGCGAATCCCTGCGTCGCCCGCGTGAACGAAGGCGCTGACGAAGTCGGCGGCGAGCGCGACGCGGGCATAGGGCCCGAGCGGTTCGCCGGCGACCAGCGCCAGCGTTTCGCGCAGCCACAGCCGTTTGGGCGCGACGGCGCCCAGATGGCCTGCAATCGCGCGAATTTCGAAATGGCGGGGCTGCTTTCCATCCGGCATCGGCGGCAGGGCGGCGGGATCAGGCGCATCCCAGGGCGGCGGCGCCCAGACGCGACCGGGAGGCGCTTGCGTGAACCGCAGGAATTGCATCGTCGCACGCGCCACGGTCGCGTCGTTCACCATCATGGTCGCTTCGACCAGCGCCATGCGCGGCCCCGCGCGCACGACATGGGTCTCGATCCGGGCCGGGGCGAAAGGCGCGATGCGGACCATGTCGATCGTGAAACGCGCGGGCACCCAGTCGGCCGCACCGTGTCTAAGCGCGATTTCAGCGCCCATCAGCCCGACCAAGGCACGCCCATGCAGCGAATCATGGCGCCACCAGCCCCGCGCAGCCTCCTGCGGAACGAAGGATGTGCCGTTCCGAACGAAGAATGAAAGCGCGTCCACCCGTTGACCGGCCCCGTCTATTGCCCGCGGCCGCGCGCCTGCACAGCCTGTCGGCGCGCCTCGACATCTTCGGGCGCTACCTTGCCATTGGCCGCCGAGGAAATGCGGTGCTCGATCGCCAGCGCATCGCCGAAGCTGGCGGCATAGCCTTGGTCGATCAACTGCTTGTAGGCGAGCATCATGCGCGGTTCGATGCTGGCCATGTCGGCCGCCAGCGCGCGCGCGCGCGGCATCAACTCCTCCGGCGCGACGACCTGATTGACAAGTCCCCAGCGTTCGGCCGTCGCTGCGTCCAGAAAATTGCCGGTGAACGACAATTGTTTGGCGCGGCTGATGCCGATGATGCGGGAGAGCTTCTGCGACAGGCCCCAGCCGGGCAGGATGCCGACGCGGGCATGGGTGTCGGCAAAGCGCGCATTGGTCGATGCGATCAACACGTCGCAGGCCAAGGCGACTTCGAACCCGCCGGTAATGGCGACGCCATTGATGGCGCCGATGACGGGCTTGGTGCAGACCTCGATCGCCTTGACCGGATTTTCGTCCGCGCCTTCAGCATTGGCGGCGCCGAGCGCGCCCGGCTGCGAACCCAGTTCCTTGAGGTCGAGACCGGCGGTGAAGGCCCGCTCGCCCGCGCCGGTCAGGATCACCGCGCGCACGTCGTCGTCGCTATCGATCTGCGTCATCACTTCATAGAGGCGCGAACGCAACGCCTTCGACAGCGCATTCATTGCTTCGGGGCGGTTGAGCGTCACGACCGCGACGCCATTGTCCTTCTCGACGGTAACCAGATCGCTCACGCGGCTTCCTTTCCTGCTTCCGCACGCGCTCGTGCGCGCAATTCATGCTTCAATATCTTCCCCGTGCTGTTGCGCGGAAAATCATCGACCAGGACCAGTTGTTCGGGCGTCTTTTGCCGCGCGATACCGGCCTTGGCGAAAAAGTCGCGGACCGATTCAAGGTCCACGCTCGCGCCGGGTCGGGGCACCACGTAGGCGCGCACGACTTCGCCCATCCGCGGGTCGGGCGCGGCGACGACAGAGGCTTCGGCAATGTCGGGATGGGTGAAGAGCAGATCCTCCACCTCCCGTGACGAGATATTCTCGCCCCCGCGAATGATGACGTCCTTCTTTCGGTCGGTGATGATGAGGAAACCTTCGGCATCCAGTCGGCCGATGTCGCCGGTGCGAAACCAGCCACCAGGCAGGAAGGCGGCAGCGTCGAGCGAATCGTCGAGATAGCCAAGGAACAGTTCGGGGCCACGCACGATCAGCTCGCCTTCTTCCCCGTCCGGCACCCTGTGGCCGTCATCATCGACGAAGCCGACTTCCGATCCGCGCATCACCTGTCCTTCGGTCGTCAGGCGCTTTTCCATCGAATCGCCAGGATGCCCGGTGGTAACGGTGGGATGTTCGCTCGACCCATAGCAGCGGAAGGTCTTCAACCCGTGCGCGGAACAACGGGTGATGAGGCTGGGCGGCACCGGTGCCGCCCCCACCATGCAGCTGCGCAGGCTGGAGAGGTCGCGACCGTCTCGCTCGGCAGCTTCCAGCAGGCCCGAGAGATGAAAGGGCGTGAAGGAAGAGGAGACGATACGGTATTTTTCCACCAGCATCGCCGCTTCGCCCGGTTCCCAATGGTCCATCAGCACCACCGGCGCGCCGGTAACGAGAAAGCGCATCAACTGGAACGCGCCTGCGACATGGCCCGGCGGCCAGGGACAGAAGGCGATTTCATCCTCCAGATCCCGGCGCGACCAGGCGATCGCGTCGACTTCGGACAGAAGCGTGCGCGCGGAATGCTTCACGCCCTTGGGATCGGCCGTGGTGCCGGAGGTGTAGACGAGAATCGCCAGATCGTCCGGACTGCGCGCAGCTGCAGGGCCGATCGCGATCGGGGCGAGCATGGCGTCCCAGGGCACCGTGCCGGGCGCGGCATCGCCGATCATGACGTGCGTGGTAAGCGCGGGGAGTTCCCCGGCCTCAGCCAGCGTCGCGGCATAGTCCGCCTTGCGCCAACGGTCGGGGGTGACGATGAGCCGGGCGCGCGACTGGGCCAGGATGAAGCGCAGTTCCTTCGCGCCATAGATGGAGACGACCGGTAACAGTACCGCGCCCGCATGGGCGATTCCGACCGCCGCGATCATCCATTCGGTCCAGGCGGGCAGTTGCACCGCAACGACATCCCCCGGCGCGATGCCGCGGGCGCGCAAATGTTCGCCAAAGCGCAACCCCTGTTCGTGGACCTGCGTCAGAGTCTGCCTGCCCGGCCGAACCTGCGAGGAGACAGCGACCCAGCTGGCCCCGTGGATCTGCGCACCCTGGGCGAACGCCTCGCTCAGGCTGCGATCGGCAAAGCTTCCGGCTTCCATCAGCGTCTTGCGCTCCTCTTCCACATGCGGGCCGTGGCCATTGCAGATCCAACAACTCGCCGGTCTCATATAACAACAAAGTCTACTTAGCTAGCGATGTTGCTTCCCATTGTCACCCGCCCTTGCTAACAGCGTCGCGGTAACGGAAGCCAGGAAGAGGGACGCCGCACCGATGACGCACGAATCGCCCGCGGAGACTTATCCCGAAATTCGGGACGGCGTCCGCCAGCTGGTTGCTGCATTCCCGGGCGAATATTGGCGCGCGCTCGATCGCGAGCGCCGCTATCCCACCGCCTTCGTCGAGGCTCTCACCAAAGCGGGCTATCTGGGCATGTTGATCCCGGAAGAATTTGGCGGGTCGGGCCTGGGCCTGTCGGCGGCCTGTGCCGTGCTGGAGGAAGTCCATCGGTCCGGCGCAAACGGCGGCGCGGCGCACGCCCAGATGTACACCATGGGCGCCATCCTGAAACATGGCAGCGAGGCGCAGAAGGCCCGCTATCTGCCGGCGATCGCCGCGGGCGCGCTGCGGCTCCAGGCCTTTGGCGTGACCGAGCCGGGCGCAGGCACCGACACGACCCGCATCAGTACCTTCGCGCGGCGCGACGGCGATCATTATGTCGTGAACGGCCAGAAGATATGGATCAGCCGGGCCGAGCATTCGGACCTGCTGCTGTTGCTGTGCCGCACGGCTCCGCGCGATGAAGGCGCCAAGCCGTCTGCGGGCATGAGCCTGTTGCTGGTCGACATGCGCGAGGCGAAGGGCAACGGACTTACCATCCAGCCGATCCGCACCATGCTGAACCATGCGACGACAGCTTTATTCTTCGATGACCTCAAGGTGCCGGTGGACAACCTGATCGGGATCGAGGGGCAGGGATTCAAATATGTGCTGGACGGCATGAATGCCGAACGCGTCCTGATTGCGGCCGAATGTATCGGCGACGGCCGCTTCTTCATCGATCGCGCTTCCGCCTATGCCAAAGACCGCACTGTCTTCGGTCGGGCGATCGGCGAGAATCAGGGTGTCCAGTTCCCGATCGCCCGCGCCCATGTGCAACTGTCGGCGGCAGCCCTGATGGTCGACAAGGCCGCGGCGATGTTTGATGCAGGCCAAGCGTGCGGTACCGAGGCGAACATGGCCAAGCTGCTGGCATCGGAAGCGAGCTGGTATGCGGCCGATCAATGCATCCAGACCCATGGCGGCTTCGGTTTCGCGGAGGAATATGACGTCGAGCGCAAGTTCCGCGAAACGCGGCTGTACCAGGTTGCGCCGATCAGCACGAACCTGATCCTGAGCCATGTCGCCACACATGTCCTGGGATTGCCCAAGAGCTTTTGAGGACTGCGCATGACCGACACACCGGACCTTTCCCCTCTGTTCGCGCCCTTCGCCTGCAAGACGATGCGGCTGCGCAACCGTATCGTCATGTCGCCCATGACGCGCCAGTTCGCGCCCGACGGCGTGCTCGAGCCAGCGGTGGACGATTATTATGCGCGCCGCGCCGCGGGCGGCACCGGACTCATCATCACCGAGGGCACTGCGGTCGGGCATCCGGTGGCCCATTATTCGAGCAAGATTCCGCATTTCTATGGCGAGGCGGCGCTGGCGCGATGGCGATCCGTGGTCGCGTCGGTCCACGCACAGGATGGCGCGATCGTCCCGCAACTGTGGCATACGGGCCTGTCGCGGCGGCGCAGCCACACGGCCAACCCCGATGCACCCAATATATCGGCGTCCGCCCTGACCGACGAGGATCTGAGCGCCGAGGCGGCGGCAGGCACGGCGCCTGCGCCCACCAAGCCGCGGCGCCCTGCGGAGGTCATGACGAAGCATGATATCGACAGCGTGATCGGTGCATTTGCCCGCGGCGCGGCCGCGGCCAGGGAGGTCGGGTGCGACGGCGTAGCGATCCATGGCGCCCATGGCTATCTGCTCGACCAGTTCTTCTGGGAACGCTCCAACCGCCGCGAGGACGCCTATGGCGGCAGCCTGGAAAACCGCATCCGCTTCGCGGTCGAACTGGTCGCAGGGGTGCGCGTCGCGGTGGGCCCCGACTTTCCCATCCTGTTCCGCTTTTCCCAGTGGAAGGCGCAGGATTATGCTGGAAAACTCGCCGACACGCCGACCGACCTGGCACGCATCCTGGAACCGCTGGCCGATGCCGGGGTCGATATATTCGATGCCTCGACACGTCGTTTCTGGCTGCCCGAATTTGACGGCAGTCCGCTGAATCTGGCCGGATGGGCAAAGAAGCTGACCGGCAAGGCGGCGATGACGGTGGGATCGATCGGCCTGGAATCACCCTTCCTGGGTGGCGGGAGCAGCGCGACCAGCGCAGTTACAGCCGACAATCTGGGCCTGCTGGCGCGGATGATCGACCGGGGCGACTTCGACCTGGCAGGCGTCGGCCGGGCGCTGATCGCCAATCCCGCCTGGGCCGATCTGGTCCGTGAGGCCCGATTTGACGCGCTGCGAACCTATGATGCCCGAGGCCATGTCAAAACGCTGGAGCAAGTGGACGGCTGATGGGTTCAGCCGGTCGCCAGGCCTGCCCCCATTTCCTGCGCGAAAACGTCAATCAGGCGCAGGATTTCGCGGTCGCGGTCGCCTGCGAAGCGGCGCATGAGGAAAGAGAGCGAGAGCGACTGCCACACGACAAGCTGGGCGACGCGGGCGGTATCGGCATCGGCCCTGACTTTGCCCGCGCGTTTCAGTCCATCCAGTCGTTCGGCCAGGATGATGGCGCCGCGCTGGGTGATGCTGTTGTCGAATCCGGGGGCAAGCGTGGGATCGCGCACCAGTTGGGGCAGCACGATCTGCAACAGACGGGCGATGTCGTGCAGATGATCATGCTTCCAGTGGAGGAAACGACCGATCTCCTCTTGCGCGGAACCAGACGGGGGCAGCGCGGCATAGGCGGCATCATTGTCGCGCCGTTCCAGAAAATGGGCGTAGACTGCGGAGAGCAGCCCCGCCTTGCCCCCGAAATAGCGGGTGATGAGCTGTTCGTTGAGCCCCGCATGGGCGGCAATGGCGCGCGTGGTCGCGGCGTCATAGCCCTGCTGCGAAAAGAGCGCGATGCCAGCGTCGAGGAGCGCGCGTCGGCTCGCTTCGCGGTCCCGTCGCCGGGTCGGCGTCTTCACGGCTTTGACATCCACCATGCAAAATTCCTTTCCACCCCGCGCAGCTTAGCGTAAGTATGCAATTGCATACAAAAGCCGTTCCGGAGAGTCGATATGACCAAAGCCCCCATCCGTGTCGCCAATTTTTCTGGCGCGCTCGGCGATTATGTCGGCGCCTTCGCCGATGCGATCGCCGACGAGACGATCGATGTCGCGATCGGCGACTATCTTGCCGAAATGACGATGGGACGTGTCGCGGAGGGGTTTTGCGCCGCCGGCAAGCCCGAAGCGCTGGCGGGCTATCATGCCGATGTCTTCCTGCGCCAGATAACGCCCGAACTGGGACGGATCGCTGCGCGCGGGGTGAAGGTCGTAACCAATGCGGGTGCGTTCAATCCCGCCGGACTGGCAGGCCGAATTGCGCAGGAGGCCGCGGCGCAGGGGCTGGCCCTGCGCGTCGCCTATGTCGAGGGCGACGATCTGCTGGCCCGCGTGCCTGCGCTGGCGGCGGAAGGGCAGCTCGCCAATCTGGACGATGGGAAGGCGATCGGGTCAATTGCGGACAGGCTGCTGGCGGCCAATGCCTATCTGGGCGGATGGGGCATCGTCGCCGCGCTGGAACAGGGCGCGGATATCGTGATCTGTGGTCGGGTATCGGACGCATCGCTGGTGCTGGGACCGGCCGCCTGGTGGCATGGCTGGGCGAAGGATGATTGGGATGCCCTGGCCGGCAGCGTCGCAGCAGGCCATGTCATCGAATGCGGGCCACAGGCGGTAGGCGGCAATTTTTCGGGGTTCGCACAACTGGGCAACCCGGCCCGGCTGGGCTTTCCAATCGCAGAAATCGCGGCGGATGGCAGTTCTGTCATCACCAAGCGCACAGGCGACGCGGGCGCGGTTACGGTCGATACCGTCACGGCGCAACTGATGTACGAGATCCAGGGCGCGCGTTACCTCAATCCCGACGTCATATTGCATGTCGATTCGATCGCGCTCAGCCAGCAAGGCCCCGATCGGGTGCTGCTGAGCGGTGTACGCGGCAGCCCGGCTCCCGAGACGACCAAGGTCGGTTGCTTCTATCAGCACGGGTGGCGGGCGATGATCTGGGGATTCGCAACGGGGCCTGACTGGCGCGAGAAGGCGGATTGGCTGCGTGGGCAGTTGGAGGCGCTATCCGCGGACCTGGCGCTCGACGAATTTCATTTCGAGCCGCTGGGCCAGCCCATCGCCGACCCGGCGAGCGAGGCCGAGGGGACGGTGGCGATCCGCATCGCCGCTGCGGCGCAGAGCCGGTCGAGCCTGTCCAAGCTGCTGGCCGGCTATGCCTCCTTCGGATTGGGCGGCATCCCCGGATTCCAGGGCGATGGTGCAGGTCCACCACAGCCACGCGTCCATTATTGGCCGGGGCTCGTGCGGCAGGCGGACCTCGAGCATCGCGTGACCTTTATCAACGGGCCGAGCATGGCGGTGACGATGCCCCCCGTAGCACCCTTCGCCGCCCCTGCCCCGGCTGGCCCGGCGCCTGCTGCCACGGCGGGCGAGACTCGCACAGTCATGCTGGGATCGCTGGTTCATGCGCGATCAGGCGACAAGGGCGCCAACGCCAATATCGGCGTCTGGGCGAAGCGACCGGAGATATGGCCATGGCTGCGCGACACGCTGGATGCCGACCGACTGGCGCAGTTGATGGGCCTCAATCCATCGGTACAGGTGGAACGGCATGACCTGCCCAATATCAACGGCCTGTTGTTCGTGCTGAAAGGCTATTTCGGGACGAGCGGCACCGGCAATATCGCACTCGACCAGATCGGCAAGGCGGCGGGCGAGTTCCTGCGCGCCCGCTTCGTGGAAGCGCCTGTGGTCCTGCTGGACGATGCAGCAACGATGGAGGCGGTGGCATGACGATGGTCCAGCATGATGCGCAGGCGCTGGCCGCCCGTATGCGGGCTGCGGTGTCCCAGCCCGCCAGCGACGACAGGTTCGATATCCAGGGAGAGTTGGCCGCGATGCTGGCCGAACTGGGCATGACGCCGGCGGACGGCGGCGGCGCGATCGATTTCCATGGCCTGGACCCGTTGGTGCCCAGCACGATCCGTCTGGGTGGCGGCGCAGCGCTGGGACTGGTGCAGCAGTCGGTCGTGGCAGCCGCGCTGCATCGCGACCGGGGCGGGCCGGGGCAGGATATTGCCATCCAGCTTTCGCAAGCGCTGCGCAAGCTGGCACCCGGATTCGAGCGGCGATGGGAATTGCTGAACGGCCATATGGCCGTACTGGAAGACCCAAATATCATGACCATGCTGCGCTTCTACCGCACCGCCGACGATCGCGAGGTGCTGGCCGCCAATCTCTATCCCAAGCTCAAGTCAGGGATGATGGCGCTGCTGCAATGCTGGGACAAGCCCGAGGCGGTAGCGCAGGCGATTGCACGCCATAGCGCCGATGAACTGGAGATGATGTTCGAGGCGGCAGGGCTGGTTATGGCCAAGGCCCGCACGGTCGAGGAGTTCATCGCCGAACCGGTGTTCGACTATCTGGCGGCACGGCCCTTGATCGAGATCGAAAAGATCGCCGACGGCCCGCCCGAACCGCTGCCGCCGGCCGGGGCGATGCCGCTATCGGGCATCCGTGCGCTGGGGATGGGGCATGTGATAGCCGGCGCAGGCGCGGGCCGGTCGCTCGCGTCACTGGGCGCCGATGTCCTCAACATCTGGCGACCCGCCGAATTCGAGCAGGAAACGCTGTATCTGACCGCCAATGTCGGGATGCGATCGGCGAAGGTCGATCCGCGATCCGACGCCGGACGGGCAAGGCTGCGCGAACTGGTCGGCGAAGGAGATATTTTCTTCGCCAATCGGCGGCCGGGACTGCTGTCCGAGTTCGGGCTGGACGCCGCGACGCTGGCACAGGTGCGGCCCGGCATCGTCCATGTGACGATGAGCACCCATGGCGAGGGGGGACCGTGGGCGCAGCGGCCGGGGTTCGACCAGATTGCGGGTGCCGTCACCGGCATGTTGTGCCTGGAGGGATCGCCCGACCGCGTAAGCCTGCCCCCGACAATCATCGTCAACGATTTCCTGACCGGATGGCTGGCCGCGACCGGGGCGATGGCGGCGCTGCGGCGGCGGGCGAGCGAGGGGGGCAGTTATCGCGTCCATGTCTCGCTGACGCGGGTTGCTATGTGGCTGCTATCGCTTGGTTCGTTCGACAAGGCCTATGCCAAGGCCATCGCCGGAACGGATGGTCCCCATGCCACCGTCAACCCTACCCTATTCACGGTCGATACACCGCTCGGCCGCTATCAGGGCATGGACGAGCAGGTCCGCATGTCAGCTACGCCACGCGCATTCCAGACAGTGCTGGTCGCGCGGGGATCGAGCCGGCCGGAATGGATGCCAAGGGACTAAGAGTGATGGGCGGAGGATGATCCTCCGCCCATCAAGCGCGCGTCAGTCGAACATGCCCTCGTCGCCTTCATGGGTGACGCGGATGCTGACGGCCTGTTCTTCGGGGAAGCGGGCGCGGGCCTCCGGGCTTTCCCAGATCACCGCCTTGTCGCCGTCGCGCCGCAATTGGGAGACGGTGAAAGCCGAGAAATCCTCGCGATCAAGCAGGTCGAGCGGCCGGGCGGCCTGCCCTTCGCCCGCGACAATCTCGACCCGGACACGGAAACGGGGCAGCTTGACGATCTCTTCGTCCAGTCGGTGGGAAGCGTCATTCTCCTCGCGCCATCCCGCGTCCCAGGCCGCCGCCTTGTCGGTCCCCTGCGGATAGGGGTTATAGGCGCTCGTCAGGCGCTGCGCATGATCGGCGCGGGCCATCGCCCGAATGGTATCGAGTTCGCTTTGCGGGGTCAGGGTCGGGGTCAATTGAGGTTCCTCTATCTCGAATGATCCTTAGCCAGGATGAGCGGGATATACCAGCTGCGCCTTATCGTGCGGACGCATCGCGCCGCGCCTGCACGGCCGCCGCCAGCTTCGGCAGGAGGTCACGCTTGACGATCTTGCCCGTCGCGTTCAGCGGCAATTCGTCCAGGATGAGGATCGTGCGCGGCAGCTTGTTGTTCGCCAGCCGATCGCCACACCAGCCGACAAGCTGTTCGACGCTCACATGTGCACCGGGGCGCAAGGCCACGGCCGCGGCAATATCCTCGCCCAGGACATCGTGCGGGACGCCGAGCACGGCCGCATCCTTGACTGCCGGATGCGCGTGCAGGACATTTTCGATCTCGATCGGCGTGATGTTATAGCCACCGCGAATGATGAGTTCCTTCGACCGCCCACTGATGATGAGGTCGCCATCCTCGTCGACAAAACCCAGATCGCCCGTGCGGGTCCAGCCGCCCGCAAAACCGTTCGCAGTCGCTTCCTCGTCACGCCAATAGCGCCGGGGATTGGACTGGAGGCCGTAGATTTCGCCGACGACCATGGGCGCCGCGACATTGCCCGCCTCGTCGCGTACCTGCATGTTTGCCGGCAGCTTGCCGACGCAACCGGGCTTGAGTACTTCCTTGCCACGCGTCGACACCCCCACACCGCCTTCCGACATGCCGTAGCTGTTGCGGATGCTGGCTCCCGGCCAGAGCGCCATGGCGCGGACTACCGAATCGTTCGGCAATGGCGCGGTCCCGGTCATCAGATAGCGCACACTCGAAAAATCGGTGCTCGCGGCATCGGGATGATCGAGGATCAGGCGCAGCATCGTGGGCACGAGATAGACGGTCATCGGCCGTTTGGTTTCGACGAGTTTCAGGAACGCGCCGGGGTCGAAGCGCGGCTGTGTGAAGGTGGTCGCGCCGCCGTAAAGAGGCAGCATGAGCACGCCGAGATTGCCGCCCGATCCGGTGAAGGGCAGCGCGTGGAGGGTGGAGGTCGAACGGTCCTTCTCCTTGCCGGTGCGCGACCGGCCGAGAAGGTCGGGGTGGGTCACGACGACACCCTTGATCCGCCCGGTCGTACCCGATGTACCCAGAATCTCTGCATCGGCCTGCGGATCGAGCGCCGCCTGATCGGGCAGAGCCGCAATGTCGCGCGGCATTGCGTCCGCGGTCCAGACCGCGTCGAGCGCAAGGCCCGCGAGCAGGTCCGGCTGGTTGGTGATGGCAAAGCGCGGTTCGATCAACGCCGCATAGTCGCTCACTTCAAGCGGCGAGAGGCGGGTGTTCACCGGCACGGCGATGCCCCCGGCCCGCAGGACCGCGAGCACGGCGATCGCCATCTCCACCGCATGGGCGTTGCTGATCGGCAGGAAGACACGATCGCCCGGCGCCAGCCCTGCCGCCGCCAGACCACCGCCGATTTCGTCGGCTTCGCGGTCCCATTGCGCGAACGTCAGCACACGCCGCGTATCGTCATGGGCGACAGAATCCGCCATCGTGGCTGCGCGGATACGCAGAACATCGGTGATACGTCGCACGTCGGTCATGAAAGCCCCCGGTATGGCCGCCCTCCAGCAGGACGCCGCCTGTCGCACGCTGCCCGTCGCCGGAACCGCAGCGTGACCCGAAGCTATCTAGTGCACTAGGTAATATATGTCCAGACGTTGCCTTCGCTATCCCGTGATCCCGCGCCCGAAGATGCGACGGGCGATGATCCAGCGCTGGATTTCGTTGGCGCCTTCGTAGATTTCGCCGATCTTGGCATCGCGATAGATCGCCTCCAGCGGCAAGCCATGCCCTTCGCCCTGAACGTGGCGGGCAAAGCCATAGGCGCCGCAGGCCTGGATAGCATCGCGGGCGACATCGACGGCCAGGCCCGAACCTGCGATCTTCGCCATCGCGGCCTCGATATCGGCCATGCCCTCCCGATCGAAGCGGTATGCCGCCTTCTGGTAGAGCGAACGCGCATTTTCGATGCCGATGGCATGGTTGGCGAAGGTGAACTGCCAATGCTGGAAGCGCGCCAATTCCTGTCCGAACACCTTGCGCTTTTCCATATAGGCGCAGGCCTGATCGAAGGCCGCCTGCGCCATGCCGACCCCGATCGCGCCAATGCCCATGCGGCCGAGTGTCAGCGCGGACAGCGCGCCCTTCAGCCCTGCGCCGGGCGCGCCGATGACATTTTCGTCCGGCGTGAAGGCGTCGTCGAAAACGACATCGGCCGTCAGTTGCGCATGGTTGCCCATCTTGAGATCCGGGTCGCCCACGGTGATGCCGGGCTGGTGCATGTCGACCAGCAAAAAGGTCTGGGCATTGTCGTCCGACCGGCACAGCACGAGGATGAAGTCGGCCGCGACCGAATTGGTGATCCAGCGCTTGCGTCCGTCGATGCGCCAGCCCCCTTCCACCTTGGTCGCGATGGTCCGCATCATCGCTGGAGACAGATCGGTCGATGCGTCGGGTTCGGAAGTGGCGAAGGCGCCGACCAGTTCGCCGCGGGCGAGGCGCGGCAGATAGCGGCTGCGCAACGGCTCGGGCGCTCGCTCCAGCGTCTTGCCGCACAAGATCGCCTGCCCGTCATACAGGGCAGAAGCGGTGCCAGGCGCATAATAGCCCAGTTCCTCCGCCACGGTCATCGTCGCGAGGGTCGGAAACTCCAGCCCGCGCCCGCCGACATCGGCGGAAAAGGGAATGGTGTAGAGGCCTGCCGCGCCAATTGCCTCGAACGCGGCTCGAGGAAAGCCGTCGCGCCGCTCCGCCGTCGTATTGAGCGCATAGGCCATGGGCCGGAGCACGTCGTCAGCGAAGGCGCGTGCTTCCTTGCGGATTCGCACCGTCTCGTCCGGCATCCAGATGTCGGAATAAAGGCTATCCGCGCGTCGCGTGATCTGCATTTTACGCTCCTTCCTGCGCCGGCGTCACGCCATGCCGCGCTCGAGGCTCTGACGGCTGGCGTCGCCCAGTTGCGATCCACCGTCGCAGTCCAGGATGGTGCCTGTGATGTAGCCGGCAGACGGGCTGCTGAGGAATATGGCCGCCTCGGCGATTTCGTCGATCTCACCCCAACGGCGCATCGGAATGCGCTCATAATAGGCGGCCCGGCTCGCGGCGTCCGGCGCGAGGCGGGCCATGCCTTCGGTATTTTCGATCGGGCCGGGCGAAATGCCGTTGACGCGCACGTCCGGCCCCCACTCCATCGCCAGCACGCGGACGAGCTGGTTGATGCCCGCCTTGGCCGCGCAGGCGTGGGCCTGAAGCGGCGCGGCATTGACAGCTTGGCCCGCCGTGATCGCGATCAGCGACGCCCCCGGCTTGTTGAGCAGGTCGTGAGAGCCACGAAACACGTTGAACGTGCCGTTGAGGTCGATATCGACGACCGTCCTGAACGCATTGGCCGACATGCCGAGCGCGGGCGCCAGAAAATTGCCGGCAGCGCCGGACACAACCACGTCGAACGCGCCATGGGCTGCTGCCACCTGCTCCATCGCGGCGCGGATCGCCGCATAGTCCCGCACGTCGGCCGACAGGCCGATCGCGCCGTTACCGATGCTGGCGGCGGCATTTGCGGCCTTTTCGGGATTGCGGCCGACGACGCCGACTTTGGCACCCAGTGCGGCGAATCGCTGCGCGATACCCAGATTGATACCGCTGGTGCCTCCCGCGACGAACACGCTCCTGCCCGCGAACAGGCCATCCTTGAATGCGCTCATGCCTTTTCCTCTCCTGGATACTAAACACTGTTTATCGTTGCATAACGAACGCTGTTCAGTATGACAAGCGGGATGGCACTACTTCTTACCGACGATCAGGTCATGGAATGCCGCGCCCGCATCCGGGCGGTGGCGGAGGAACAGTTCGCGACGCGCGGGCTGGCGGCGACGTCGCTGCGATCGATCGCGGCGGAACTGGGCTGGACCGCCGCGTCGCTCTACCGCTATTTCCGCAACAAGAGCGAACTGCTGGCGCTGACGCGGGCGGCCGCGCATGACCGCTTTTCGGACCGGGTCGAGGCTGCCTATGCCAGCACGACGGATCTTTGGGACCGGTCCCGTGCGGTCGGGCAGGCCTATGTCGATTTCGCGTTCGACGAACCCCATGCCTATCAGCTGATGTTTGCCTTTTCCCAGCCCGAGGCCGAGAAAACCGAAGAATTGCGCGCCGCCGAGTGCCGTTCACGCCGGACGCTGACTGCCTATATCGAGGATATGATCGCTGCGGGCCTTTTGCAGGGCGATCCGTCCGTCCTGGGCCATGTCTACTGGGCGGGCATCCACGGGTTGGTCGTGTTGCAGATGGCGGGCAAGCTGGATCCCGACATGCCTTTCGAGCTGATCCGGCATGAGATCATGCGCCTCGTTACCCGAGGCGCCCAGCCACCGGCCGGGGAAGCCAGACCAGCCAAGGGAAGCAAAGAATGACCGCGATCGCGCCCTTCACCCTGCCAATGCCCGGCGGCGAAGAAATCGTCCCGCTCGACCTGTCCGTTCCGCAGCCGCATCTGGACGATCTGCATGAGCGGCTGAACCGCACCCGCTGGCCCGAGCAGGAGACCGTGACCGATGCCAGCCAGGGGGTTCCGCTGCTCACTATGCAGGACATGTGCGCCCATTGGCGCGATCACTATGACTGGCGGCGCTGCGAGGCGATGCTGAACGGTTTTGGCCAGTATCGCACCGCGATCGACGGCCTGGGCATTCATTTCCTCCACCGGCGCTCGCCCGAACCCCGAGCGCTTCCGCTGATCCTGACCCATGGGTGGCCGGGATCGGTGATCGAGTTCAACAAGGTTATCGGGCCGCTCACCGACCCCGCGCGTCATGGCGGCGATCCGGCTGACGCCTTTCATGTCGTGGCCCCCTCCCTGCCCGGCTATGGCTTTTCCGATCGGCCCTCTGGCTCGGGCTGGCCGGTCGAGCGGATCGCAGCCGCCTGGATCACGCTGATGCGCCGCCTGGGCTATGACCGCTTCGTGGCTCAAGGCGGAGACTGGGGGTCTGCCGTGACCAATGCGATCGCAACCTCCGGCGCGCCGGAGGTGACGGCGATCCATCTCAACATGGTCATCGCCCAGCCGGAGGCTGAAGACATGGCCGACCTGACCGACGCGGAAAAGACGGCGCTGGCCGATCTGAAGCGCTACGCCAGGGACGGCAATGGCTATGCCAGACAACAGGGCACGAGGCCGCAGACGCTAGGCTATGGCCTGGTCGATTCACCCGCGGGGCAAGCGGCGTGGATTTACGAGAAGTTCATGGCCTGGACCGACAGCGGCGGCGATCCGACGCGGGTGCTGACGCTGGACGAGATGCTCGACAATATCATGCTCTACTGGCTGCCGGGAACTGCCGCGTCGGCGGGGCGGCTTTACTGGGAGAGCTTTCGCAAATTCGCCGCCAATCCGGTGGCGATCCCTGTGGCCTGCACCATATTTCCCAAGGAGATTTTCCGCGCATCGCGCCGCTGGGCGGCACGAAAATATCCCAATCTCGTCCATTGGGGGGAGCCGGCGCGCGGCGGCCATTTCGCAGCGTTCGAGCAACCCGAAATCTTCGTCGACGAAATTCGCGCCAGCTTTCGAACGGTTCGATGAGACCCGTTTGCAAGCAACCGTATCGCTCAGCGCTGGCCTGCGGAATGGACCCGATGGACCATTTCAGTCCATTCAAACCCTCGTTCGCTTGCAACCTCTTCCCGTGTGACGGTAAGGCGGCGGCACGGGCGAGACACAGATTCGCGCGTCGGAGAGAGGAACCCCAGCGTGGCATTCATCCGGAAAGACGCGCAACATGACCAGATATTGCTGTTCTGCGTCATGTTGTGCGTGGCGATCGGCAATACCGGGCTGCAATCCGTACTCCCCGCGATCGGTCGGACGATCGGGCTGCCGGACGCACTGATCGCGATCGCCTTTTCGCTGTCGGCCCTGCTCTGGGCCGTCGTCGCGCCCTTCTGGGCCAGGCGGCTTGACGACCGTCGCGCCAAGCCAATGATCCTGGTCGGCATGGCGGGTTTCACCCTGTCGATGACGATCTGCGCCCTGGCGCTGACAGCAGGTGTCAGGGGCTGGATCACCGCCGGCGTGGCCTTCATCCTGTTCGTGATAGGACGAGGCTTTTATGGCGGGTTTGGCGCGGCCGCGCCTCCGGCCGCGCAGGCGATGGTCGTCGCCCGGACATCGCGCGCGAACCGGACGGCTGCGCTGAGCCTGCTGGCTTCGGCTTTCGGCCTTGGCACGATCATCGGCCCGGCGCTGGCGCCCTTTTTCGTGCTGCCTTTCGTCGGTCTGGCCGGACCGCTCTATGCCTTCGCGCTGCTCGGCATCGCGATGCTGGTCGTGGTGCAACTGCGGCTACCGCAGGGCATGGGAACCGGACCGGGCGCTGCGGCGAGCGATCCCGTGATCGGCTACGAACCCAGCGATGCGCCGGTGATCGCGACCGGCGATCCAACCGGCACGGCGCGCGTCGCCATGTTCGACCCGCGCATCCGGCCGTGGATCATCGCAGGGCTGGTGTCGGGACATGCCCAGGCCATCGCCGGGCAGACGATGGCCTTCCTGGTGATCGACCGTCTGGCCGATTCGCCACGCGAGGCGCAACCGCTGATCGGCATGGTTCTGATGGCAGGCGCGGGCGCGGCGCTGCTGGCACAATGGGGTATCATACCCCGACTGCGGATGCAGCCGCCGCCGATGGCGATATGGGGATCGGTCATGGCGGCCGCCGGTGCTGCGGGCTGCGCAGTGGCGCATGACCTGCACGCGCTGGCCATCGCCTTCGCCATCGCCTCGCTGGGCTTCGGCTTCCTGCGGCCAGGCTTCACCGCCGGCGCATCGCTGGCGGTCAGGGAACAGGAGCAGGGCCTGGTCGCGGGCCATGTGACGGCGGTGAATGGCCTGTGCTTCGTACTGGGACCGTCGATCGGTATCGGCCTGTACCAGATCGGCCAGCCGCTTCCCTATCTGCTGTGCGCCGGCGTCATGGCGGGACTGGCAGGCTATTGCCATATCGTGTTGGGCCGCCTGGCGCGCGAAGGATGATGCCGACGGGCTTCTCTTCCGGAGCGGTCGTGCCTAAGATGAGGCAATCATCGCGCCCGGACAGAGGCGCGGGACGGAGACGCGGATGTACCTGACCCAAAGCCTGCACCGGATGGTGCAACGCGCGCCTGACGCCCCTGCGGCGGGCGACCGGAATGGTCTTTTGAGCTGGACGGCGCTGCGCGATCGCGTCGCGCGTTTTGCCGGGGCGCTGCGGGCGAGCGGATTGCAGCCGGGCGACCGGGTGGCGATGATGGCGCCCAACGGCACCGACTTCCTGGTCTATCTGTTGGGCACATGGTGGGCCGGCGGCGTCATCAATCCGGTCAACCTGCGCTGGACGCCGCAGGAGATCGGCTACTCGCTCGACAATTGCCAGACGCGATTCCTGATCGTCGATCCGCTATTCGAACCGTTGGTGCTGGCCATTCGCGCCCATTCCGGCTGTGTCGCAACCGTGGTGACGACCGGGCCGGGTGATGACGAAGGGATGAGCCTGGAGACCTGGCTGGCGGCGGCCGATCCGGTCGACGACGCGCTACGCGGAGGCCAGGATCTGGCGGCGATCCTCTACACGGGCGGCACCACGGGCTTTCCCAAGGGTGTGATGCTGAGCCACGATAATCTGGTGGCATCGGCGCTGGGATCGATGGCCAGTGGCGAGGGTCATGCCAGCGCGCGTTATCTGCACAGCGCCCCGCTTTTCCATATCGGCGCTCTGTCCGGCCTGCTGATCGCGCTGCATTCGGGCAGCACCAACCTGTTCCTGCCAGCGTTCGATCCGCTGGCGATGCTCGAGGCGATCGCGCGCTGGGATGTGACCGAGTTCTTCCTGGTTCCCACCATGCTGCGCATGATGGTTCAGCATCCCCGCTTTGCGGAGTTCGACGTCGGCGGCGTGCAGCGCATCCGCTATGGTGCGTCCTCGATCGACGAAGCGCTGCTGGACCGGGCGATGGCGGCTTTCCCCAACGCGCAATTCTGCCAGGCCTATGGGATGACGGAATTATCGCCGGTCGCAACGGTGCTGGGGCATGAGGATCATGGCGCAGAAGCCCGCGCGAAAGGCCGGTTGCGGTCGGCCGGCCGGGCTAGCGCGACCTGCGAGGTGCGGATCGTCGATGGCGAGGATCGGGAAGTGTCGCGCGGTGAGGTCGGCGAGATCGTGGCGCGTGGGCCGATCGTCATGCTGGGCTATTGGAACATGCCCGAAGCCACGGCGGAGGCGACGCGCGGGGGGTGGATGCATACCGGTGACCTGGGCCGGATGGACGCCGATGGCTATGTGACCGTGATCGACCGGCTGAAGGACATGATCATCACCGGCGGCGAGAATGTCTATTCGGCGGAGGTCGAGAACGCGCTTTCGAGCCACCCCGATGTTGCCAACGTCGCGGTGATCGCTGCCCCCGATGAGACATGGGGCGAGCGGGTCCATGCGGTAATCGTACCGCGCCCGGGCACCAGCCCCACGCCCGAATCACTCACCGCCCATTGCCGCGGCCTGATCGCCGGGTTCAAGTTACCCCGCAGTTTCGATTTTATCGATGCCCTGCCCCTGTCGGCCGCCGGCAAGGTCCAGAAGAATGTGCTGCGGGAACGCGCGCAGGCGTTGGCGGCCGAAGTTTGATTGGATGAAAGAAACCATGCAGGCTCTGGTGACATTCGCGGTGACGGACGGCGTCGGCCTGCTGACGCTCAACCGGCCCGAACGGCTGAATGCGCTCGATGACGCCATGCATCGTGCGCTCGATGCGGCCTGGGTCGATGCCTATCATAGCGATGCGCGGGTGATCGTGGTGACGGGTGCGGGCCGCGCCTTTACCGCCGGCGCCGATATGGAGCGGCTGGACCGACTGGCCGCAGGCGGCGATTTCGACATTCCCCGGCCCGGCGCGCTCACAGCCGCCTTTGACGGAATCGATGCGCCAGCGGCGCTTATGACGAGCTATACCTTCCCGCTGGCCAGCCCCAAGCCGGTCATCGCGGCGATCAACGGACCGTGCGTGGGGGTGGGCGTGCTGATCGCGGCGGCCTGCGACATTCGCTTCGCCAGCCCCACCGCGATGTTCTCCGCAGCCTTCCCGCAACGGGCTGTCGTGGCTGAATTCGGACTGGACTGGCTGCTGCCGCGGATCGTCGGCCGGGGCATCGCGGCGGACATCCTGCTGTCGGGGCGGCGGGTAGAAGCCGAGGAAGCGGCGCGGATCGGATTTGTCTCGCGCGTGATCGAAGCGGATTTCCTGGATAGCGTGCTGGCCTATGCGCGCGAGATGGCGGCGACTGCGTCGCCGCGATCGACGCGCCTGATAAAGCAGCAATTATGGGACAGCGCGACCAGCGATTATGTTTCGGCCTCGCAGCGCGGATGGGACCTGCTCAAGGAAAGTTTCGGCACGCAGGATTTTGCCGAGGGCATCGCCAGCTTCCGTGAGCAGCGCCCGCCCCGTTTCATTGGGGCCTAGAGTGGTTCGCGTTCCGATTGCATCGGATGAACCGCTCTAGATTATTGGTTTCAGGCGATTTCTGAGTCATCAGATGATTCCATCTGATTGGAAATCGCTCTAGCCGGACCCCGCCCGGAATTTGACCCCGGTCAAAGCAAAACAGGCACCTCTATCGTACAGCTCTTTCTGGCCCACCGTGGAACTCTGCGTGAGGCTGATGTCCAGAGAGAGGAAAATCGATGCAGCCCTTCGTCTTCAGTTGCGACGCGCATATCGCCGAGCCCGCCGACCTGTTCACCAGCCGGATGCCCGATCATCTGCGGCAGTTCGCTATTTCTTCCCAGGCCGATGGCGATGTCCGCATCACCCGCATCGGCGAAAAGGTCATCCTCAAGATCAACACCAATTTCCATGCCCATAAGACCGGTGCCGACGACAAGGCGTTCCAGCAGCAGAGCAGCGGCGATACGCCTTCGCCCGACCGAGCGTGCGTCGATGCGCGTGAGCATTTCGTGAGCGACTGCGCCGTCGACACGCGGCGGCGCGGCGCACGCGACCTCGCTTTGCGACTGGCCGACATGGACCGCGACGGTGTGGATGCCGAACTTGTCTTCCCGTCCCTGGGCCTGATGCTGCCGCGCATCGACGACCGCGAAGGCCAGCAAGTCGCCTGCCGCATCTATAATGACTGGGCATGGGACTATACCGCCCCGGTCCGCGACCGATTGATTCCCGCCGCCATGATCCCCTGTTTCGACTTCGACGACGCTCTGACGGAATGCTTGCGGACCGCAGAACTTGGCTATGCCGCCTTCTGCCTGTGGGAAGGGTTGAACAATTATAACGACGCGCGCTGGGATCCGATCTTTGCGCTTGCCGCCGAGCGCCATATCCCGATCGTATTTCATACCGGCGTGGGCGACATCAATATTCGCGCGCTCCGGGGACCGGGGGCCGCAATGTTCAACTACACCCGCCAGATGAACGATGCAGTCGACATCATCACCCAGCTCGTCGGCGGCGGCGTCCTGGATCGCAATCCGGGAGCCCATATTCTGTTTGCCGAACATAGCGCCGGTTGGCTGATGGGCCTGGCAGAGCGGATGGACGAGGTCTATCACGGCCATGCGCCGGCAATTACGCCCAAGCTGTCACGGCTGCCCAGCCAGATCGTGCGGGATCAGGTCCACTGCGCGCTTCAGAACGACGTAGGCGCGCTGAGGACACGCGATGGGGTAGGTATCGGTGCGCTATTGTTCGCCACCGACTATCCTCATTCCGAGGGCACTTTCCCCTATTCGCGCAATGTGGTCGCACGGATGATCGCGGAAAATCCAGCCTGTTCTCAGGAAGATTTCGTCGCGGTGCTGGGCGGCAATGCCGCCAGCCTGTTCGTGCGCGCCAACCTGAAGCACAAGGTCGAAGCGCGCGCCCGGCAGACAGAGGCCGCTTGAAACCGCACGGTCCAGTTGTCAGACAATGATGCCCGATTCCAGCAACGCATCGACCCGGGCTTCGTCATAGCCGATTGACGCCAATATGGTCCTTGCGTCCGCACCGGCAGGCCGGGGCGGACGCGGCGGGTCGGCCGGAGCGCCGGAGAAGCGGGGCGCGGGCGCGGGCTGGGGCTGGCCGCCCACATCGATGAAAGTGCCGCGCGCCTGGATATGCGGATGATCGAGCGCCTCATCGGGCGACAAGACAGGGGCAAAGCAGATGTCGGTGCCTTCCATGACCTCGCACCATTGCGCACGGGTTCGGGTGGCGATGATCGCAGCGACCCGGCTCTTGAGCGCAGGCCAGGCGGCACGGTCCATCTGCGCGTCGAAATCCCGATCGTCAGCGACGCCCAGCATCTGGCGCAGCAGGGCATAGAATTGCGGCTCGATCGATCCGAACGCGACGAACCTGCCATCGGCGCAGGCATAGGTGTCATAGAAATGCGCGCCGGAATCGAGCCAGTTGGCGCCGGTGCGCTCATCCCACATGCCCGCGCCCTTGAGCTGCCATACCATAGAGGCAAGCAAGGCGGACCCATCGACCATGGCGGCATCAACCACCTGTCCTGCCGCGCCATTTTTCACCGCAAGCAGTGCGGCGACCATGCCGAAGGCGAGCAACATGCCGCCGCCACCGAAATCGCCGACATAATTGACCGGCGGGGTCGGCTTGCCTCCCTGGCGCCCGATCGTATGAAGGACGCCGTTGATGGCGATATAGTTGATGTCGTGGCCTGCCGCATGGGCCAGCGGGCCATCCTGCCCCCAGCCGGTGATGCGACCATAGACCAGCGCGGGATTGTCCGCGATCAGCACGTCCGGGCCAAGGCCGAGCCTTTCCATGACGCCGGGTCGGTAGCCTTCGATAATAGCATCGGCCGAACGGCAGAGATCGCGCACCACCGCCATACCGGCGTCGGCCTTCATATCTATGGTGAGCAGGCTGCGCGAGCGGGCGAGTACATCATAGCGGTCAAACCCATCGAACAGCTCCGGCGCTCGGGGTCGGGCGATCCGGATCACCTGCGCCCCATGATCCGCCAGCATCATGCCGCAGAAAGGGCCGGGGCCAAGACCGGCAAATTCGATGATGCGGACGCCGGTGAGCGGGCCGCTCATGCCGCGGCATCGCGGCGCACGCGCATCCGGTCCAGCCCGGCACGGAAGCTGTCGGGCAAGGGCGCGGCCTTGCCATCCACCGTCCCGACAAGCACGGCCCGCGCGAAGGCACAGGCCCGTCCATCTTGCGTGGCGAGACAGGCGAGCGTCCAACTCGACCGGCCCAGGTCCAGAACGCCCACATACATGTCGAGCGGGGCGGGATAATGGGCCTCACCGACATAATCGATATGGTTTGCGGCTATCATCGTGCGCATATGGCCCATCGTTTCCAAATGACCCTGCGCCACGTCGAAACGGGCGCGGGCATCTTCGAACGCAGCGGCCATCGCCACGTTGTTGATGTGGCGATTGGGGTCGATATCCGCAAAGCGCGTCGTGATGACGTGGCGGAACGGATAGCGCGTTAGATCGAGAAGGGCGGGATCGGGACGACCCATGGATGAAAGCTCCTTCAGCCGTAAGTCAGAGCGACTGGCCGTCGTCGATCGTGAAATGCGTACCGGTAACCGCGCGGGAGGCATCGGACGCGAGAAACAGCAAGATCGAATCCAGATCGCCCTCCTCCATCAGGCGGCGGCGATGAAATTTCTGGATCTGGCGCTCCCCTGCATCGGTATCGAACCATTCGCCGTTGATTTCCGTCTTGATATAGCCGGGGCAGATCATATTGACGTTGATGCCCTTGCGAATCCAGTCGCGCGCCATGACCCGGCCCATCTGGAGCACGCCGGCCTTCGACCCGGAATAGACGGCAAGGCCGGCGTCCACCTTGTGCGCGGTGATCGATGAGGTGATGACGATGCGACCATGCTGTTTTTCGGGACTGCCCGCCGCGATGAGCCGACGCGCGCCTTCGCGCGCGGTCAGGAAAGGCCCCCGCAGGTTGACCGCCATGACCCGGTCAAATTCCGCCACCGGTAATTCGGTCGTCATCCCTTCACTGTTCATGCCGGCATTGGCGATGATCGTATCGACCGTTCCGAACGCACCCTCGGCAGCATCATAGGCGGCGATGGTCGATGCCTCGTCAGCGACATCCATGGCGACCGCGATGGCGCGGCCGCCTTTGGCCTCGATCGCCGTCCTGGTCGCCTCCAGCCGTTCGGTACGCCGTGCCGCCAGCACGACCGCAGCCCCCGCGTCGGAAAGGATGTGCGCGAAACGCTCGCCTAATCCCGACGACGCGCCGGTTACCAGCGCGACCCGGCCGGTCAGATCAAATATGGGCGCTGCGGTCATTATCGTCCTTTCCGGGGAAACCTGTCATCTTGTGACACCGCGGTAAACCGGCCCACCATCCGACCACAAGGTAAAACTTGCGCATCAGCGAAACATAGATAACGTAGTAGACCTTATCGAGGGATCGGCTTGCAGGAACGCGGGTGAAAATGGAGGGGATCAAGCGGCTGACGACCTTTATCAATGGGACATCGCGCCGTAACCGCGTTGCCAGATGCGCGCATCCAGCGCATGACTGAACGGCCAGCGCCCTTCTTCTACGCCGCCGACGGCGACGCCTTTACGCCCACGGGGCTGGCGGCCAGTCCGTGGGAACGAGGCAAGCAGAATGGCGTGGCATTGGGCGGGCTGCTGACCCATCTGGTCGAGCAGGTGCCCGCCACAGTCGCGATGACGACGGCGCGGCTGACCATCGATATATTGTCCGCCGCCGATTTCGCGCCAACGATCGGTCGCGCCAGGACCGTCCGCGAAGGTCGACGAATCCAGATGGTGGAGGCCGAACTGTTGACGGGAGATCGCGTCGTGGCGCGCGCGACGGCGCTGCGCGTGCGCAAGGCCGATACGCCCATGATCGCCACTCCCAATCCCTATCCGCCGCCGGAAGATGTCGCGCCCAGCGATTTCATGGGCGACAGAGCTTTCGGCGGATCGATGGAGACGCGGCTGGTGCGGGGCGGATTGCGAACGCGCGGACCAGGCACGCTATGGGTCCGATTCGCCCATGAACATGTAAAAGGCGTGGCGCTTTCGCCTCTGCTGCGCACGGCCATATTGGGGGATTTCGGCGGGGGCCTGGGCAGCGAGGTCGACAGCGAGGTCTGGACCTACGCCAATCTCGACATTGCGGTCCATCTGGTACGCGAGCCGGTGGGCGAATGGCTGTTGATCGACGCGCGTACCGCGAGCGCAGGACAGGGGGTGGGCCGGTCCGACATGGTTCTGGCCGATCGTGACGGGCCGTTCGCGCGGGCGCACCAGACCCTTTTCATCGCGGCGCGCGGATGAGGACGCTTTTTGCACCACCGCGGCACGAAGATATATGTTACCGCTGGACCTATCTAACTATGTCGGGCAAGAGCAGCGCAGCCATCGACAGGAGTGCCATGCCATGACCGATCTCGTCACCGGAACGCTTGAAGGCGGGCTTGCCACCATCACACTCGACCGGCCCGAAGCGGGCAACGCGATGAGCTGGGAGTTGGTCGATACGTTCAGCGCCGTAGTCGAGCGGCTGACGGCGACGCCGGCCGTGCGCGCGTTCCTGATCCGGGGGGAAGGCAAAAATTTCTGCGTCGGCGGCGACATTCGCAGCTTTGCCAGCGAAAGCGACCCTGCCGACTTCATCGGGCGTCTGGCGCGGCGTCTGCACGTCGGCCTCGCCCTGCTTGCCGCACATCCAGCCCCGCTGGTCATCGCAGCCCAGGGGGCGGCCGCGGGTGCGGGCCTGAGCCTTGTTGCCAGCGGGGATATCGTGCTGGTGGGACAATCCGCTTCCTTTGCCATGGCCTATACCGGGATCGGCCTGACCGCCGATGGCGGCGCGACCTGGCTGTTGCCGCGGCTGATCGGACTGCGCGCAACGCAGGAACTGGCCTATCTGGGGCGGCGGCTGACCGCGCAGGAGGCAGTGGATCTGGGCCTGGCAACCCGGATGGTCGCCGACGAAGCGCTGGCGGACGAGGCCACTGTCGTGGCCACCCGGATCGCAGCAGGGCCGACCGGCGCCTTTGGCGGCGTGAAGCAACTATTGGCGCGAAGCTATGACGCGACCCTGCACGATCATCTGGATGCCGAAGCTGCGGCGATCGCCATTGCAATGGCCGGCGCGGATGCTCAGGAGGGCGTCGCCGCCTTCCTGGAGCGGCGCAAGCCGGCGTTCCGCGGCGCGTAGCTGTACCTGTCCACCAAATCGGGAGAATGACCATGACCCATGCGACGGGCTATGCCGCCCTGTCGGCCGAAAGCCCAATGGCGCCATTCACCTTCGAGCGGCGCGCGCTGCGCGCCGACGACGTGCGGCTGGACATCCGCTATTGTGGCGTATGCCATTCCGACTTGCACCAGGCGCGTGACGATTGGCATAACAGCGTCTATCCGTGCGTGCCAGGGCATGAGATCATCGGGACGGTCACCGAGGTCGGCCCGGACGTCACGCGGTTCCAGATTGGCGACTTGGCAGCGATCGGCTGCATGGTCGACAGTTGCATGGCATGTCCAGAATGCGTGCGCGGGCAGGAGCAATATTGCGTCAAGCGTTCCACGCCGACCTATAATGGCAAGGACCGGATGGACGGATCGCCGACCTATGGCGGCTATTCCGACCATATCGTCGCGCGCGAACAGTTCGTGCTGAAACTGCCCGAAGGTCTGGATCCCGAGCGCGCCGCGCCGCTGCTCTGCGCGGGAATCACGACCTGGTCGCCGCTGCGGCACTGGAAAGTCGGTCCGGGAAGCCGGGTGGCGGTCGCAGGACTAGGTGGCCTGGGCCATATGGGCGTCAAACTGGCCGTCGGGCTGGGCGCCGAAGTGACCGTCGTGACGACATCCCCCGCCAAGTCGGCCGATGCTCTGGCGCTGGGCGCGCACAAGGTTCTGATCGCATCGGACAAAGAGGCGATGAAGGCAGCCAGGGGCAGTTTCGACCTGGTGCTCGACACGATCCCAGTGGCGCACGACATCAGCCCCTATCTGATGCTGCTGGCGCCCCGGGGCGTTCATGTGATCGTTGGCGCAATCGACATGTTGCCCTCGCTCCATAGCGGCCTGCTGGTCGGCGGGCAGAAATCGGTGGCGGGGTCGGCGATTGGTGGCCTGCCCGAAACGCAGGAATTACTGGACTTCTGCGCTGCCAAGACCATCCTGCCCGACACCGAAACCATCGCCATCCAGGACATAAACCACGCCTTCGAACGTATGGAGAAGGCCGACGTCAAATATCGCTTTGTCATCGACATGGCATCATTGGGTCGGGGAAGCTGATACAATATCATAAATTTGTAGCGATTGCCGATACGAACCAGGGGATATCCTGCTATGCGAGGATCATGGGGAAGAAACAGATAGACGTCATGTCGCCGCCGTCGGACAATAGTCGCAGCATCGAAACGGGCGCATTCGGCCGACCGGCCATGGGCGCCCAGCCGATCGCGGACCCGGTCCTGAATGCAGCGGCGAGTTGCATTCGGCGCAAAGGCATCGACAATGTGTCATTGGAGGAAGTGGCTGCGGAGGCCGGCGTGTCCCGCACGACCCTGTACCGCCGGTTCGGCAATCGCGAGTCCCTGTTCACAGCGTTGCTGATGGAGGGCGCAAAGCCGTTTCGCGAATGGTCGCACAAAATTCTGATCGGTCCCGGGTCCGTAGCGGACCGACTGGAAACGGTACTGGCGCACGCCATCCTGGAAATGCAGCATGTCGGGTGGCTCGATCGCAGCCTGCATTCGGGCATGTCGCCCGCAAGTGCCCGATTGTTCCGGGCCGCGCAGGCGGACGGATCGACCGGCAGCATCGCTTCGGTGCTGGCGTCGTTGATCGACGAACGGGCGACGGCTGCGGGGGTGACGCTGGACGATCTGACCGGGTGGATCACCGACCAGATGATCGTCCTCGCCAGCGGCGAGATGTGGGACGAAGAGAGATTACGGAGCCGGTTGCGCTACTTCGTGATGCCTGTGCTGACCGCTGCCTGCGAACCCCCGGTTGCCGCCATGCATGAGCGGCTCGATGCCATTGAACGCAAAATCGACATTTTGATGGAGAAGGGTGCATGATTAAGGTCCACCACCTCGACTATTCGCGCTCGACCCGCATCCTCTGGTTGCTGGAGGAATTGGGCGAACCTTATGAACTGACGACCTACCACCGCGATCCCAGCACGTTTCGAGCGCCAGCCGAACTCAAACAGGCACACCCGCTGGGTAAGTCACCCGTCATCGAGCATGACGGCGCAGTGATCGCGGAATCGGGGGCTATCCTGGAATATCTTGCCGCAAAACTGGGCGACGGACGGTTGGGCAGGTCGCCCGCCGACGCTGACTGGGCGGAATATCTGGAATGGCTGCACGCGGGCGAAGGCACCGCCATGATGGGCGTTGTCATGCTGATGCTGGTGCGCGGCTCCGACAAGACGTCACGCGCGAGCGCCTATGGGCTGGAAGTCGTCGACGGGGCGATGGCGGAGATCGAGGCCAAGCTCGACGGGCGAGATTATCTGCTGGCGTCCGGCTTCAGCGCCGCCGACATTCAATTCGGCTATGTCGTGGCGGTAGCTGACCAGTTCGGCGCTGTGGGCGACCGGCCACGGCTGCGCGCCTGGCTGGCGCGAGTGACTGCCCGCCCGGCCTATATTGCCGCCGTCGAAAAGGGCGGTCCATGGCTGCTGCCTATTTCGCGTTGATCGGGACCCGCATGGCTTACGAACATATCGACTTCGCCATCACCGACGGCATCGCCACGCTGGCAATCAACCGGCCGGAAAAGCTCAATGCGCTGTCGCAACAATCGCTCGACGAGATGATGCACGCTCTAGATCGCGTCGCGGATGAAGGCGCGCGCGTTCTGCTGATGAGCGGGAACGGCCGGGCTTTCTGTTCGGGCGCGGATCTGTCTGCCGGCGGGCGCGGCGGCGCGGATGCCGCGCGCGACATGGGCGCCGGACTGGAAAGCGGGTTCAATCCCGTGCTCGAGCGGCTCGTGCGCCTGCCCTGTCCGCTGGTGACCGCAGTGAACGGCGCGGCGGCGGGCGGAGGATGCGGCTATGCGCTGGCTGGCGACATCGTCATCGCCGGGCGATCGGCCTATTTCCTGCAGCCCTTCGCCAATATCGGGCTGGTGCCCGACGTCGGGGCGACATGGTTGCTGCCACGCCTGGCCGGCAAGGCAAGGGCGACCGCGATGATGATGCTGGGCGAGCGTATTCCAGCCGACCTCGCACTGGAATGGGGGTTGATCTATCAGGTGGTCGAGGATGCGGCGCTGATGGAAACGGCCCGATTGATCGCCGCGCGGCTGGCGACCGGCCCCACCGTCGCCTATGGCCTGATGCGCAGGGGGATCGCAATGGCTATGAACCAGTCACTGACGGATACGCTGCGGATGGAACGCATTCACCAGCGCGAGGCGGGGCGGACCGCCGATCATGCCGAGGGCGTCGCTGCGTTCCTGGAAAAACGCAAGCCGGTGTTCCGCGGCACCTGACAGTCGTCAGGCGCCGCGCATCCGGATCATGGCTTCCTGTGCGACCGATGCGACCAGCAGGCCGTCGCCGTCGTAAATCGTGCCCCGGCTGAGGCCACGCTCGCCCGCGCTGATGGGCGTATCCAGCTCACACAGATGCCAGCGCGTGAAGTCGAACGGGCGATGGAACCAGAGGCTATGGTCGAGGCTGGTGAATTGAAAGCCGGGCGTGCGCCAGGTCACAGGATGCGGCTGGACGATGGTGGGCAGTTGGGGGAAGTCCGACGCATAGGCGAGCGCCGCCTGGTGCATCGCGATATCATTCCCCAGCGGCAAGGCACTGCGGAACCACATGGCGTGGCGGGGCGGGCGAATTCCGTCTTCCATGCCGGGGCGCGGCACCCGGATGTTGCGCAGTTGCAGGCCGACGGCCTCGCCCCGCAGGTCGTCGTCATACAGGGCGTCCGCATCGGGCAGGTCAGCGGCGCGCGTGAATTGATGGTCGAATGCGCCATCGGCCGGCGCCTGAAAGGACGCCGCCAGGTTCAATATCTGCCGTCCGTCCTGAAGCGCGACAACCCGCCGCGTCGCGAACATGCCACCGTCGCGCGCACGATCAACCTCGAACAGGATCGGCTTCGTGACATCGCCGGGATGGATGAAATAGGCGTGCAGCGAATGGCACGCTCGCCCTGCGACCGTTGCGGCGGCAGCCATGAGGGCCTGGGCCACCACACTGCCGCCGAAGATGCGTGACGCGTCAGGCTCAGGCGGCCACCCGCGGAAGCTGTCGTGCCCACAGGGTTCGAGCGTCAATATTTCAACAAGCGAACGGCTCATGCAGCGCTCGGCATCATGGCAGCGGGCCGGTCTGCTCGAGGTCGATGGGCGGTGCAGGGGGGCCGATGCGGAATATGCCGCTGCCGCGCGCGGTCAGTTCGCCATTCACCTCCAGCGTCCCCTGAATGAAGACCATGCGCTTGGTCGCGCGCAAGACCTGCGCCCGTCCTTCGACCCAATCTCCCAGCTTCGGACCGGTCAGATAGTCGATGCCCATCTGAACGGTCAGCAGGAAGCGTTCCTCGAACCCCGCCACATAGCGCGCCGTCAGTGGCAGCACGATGTCGAACATCGTCGCCACCCATCCGCCATGCGCGATACCCATGGGATTGCACAGATGCGGCAGGATGCGGCACCCGAACGTGACTTCGCCGTCGGCACGGCGTGCATAGACCGGACCGTTATGGCCCAGAAAGCCATCGGAAAAGGATATAGGGACGAAACCGGGCGGCGGATCTTGCGCCGCCGCCCTTTCCTGGATGCTTTGCGCCATAGGGACGGGGCGCTTAGCGCGGCGGCATTCGGATGGCGCCATCAATGCGCAGATTCTGGCCGTTGAAATAGCTGTTCCTGACCAGTTCGACGATCAGCGAACCAAACTCTTCCGGCTTGCCGAGACGCTTGGGGAAGGGCACCGACTTTTCCAGATTCTCGAAGATCTGCGGCGCCGTGTCCTTGACCCCCAACATGGGCGGGGTGGCAAAGATGCCCGGCATGACCGAATTGACGCGGATGCCCAGTTCCATCAGGTCACGCGCCATCGGCAGGACCAGGCCATTGACGCCAGCCTTGAGCGACCCATAGGCCACCTGACCAACCTGACCGTCCTGCGCCGCTGCCGAGCTGGTCAGCACGATCGCGCCGCGCTCGCCATCTTCGTTCAGCGGCTCGGCGGAGGCCATGCCCAACGCCGAAATCGACGCCATGCGGTAGCTGGCGATCAGGATGCCCTGCGCGCCAAACGCATAATCTTCCGTCGACAGCCGCTTGAAGCCGCCGGTGTCGCGGTCGCGGGCAACCGTCTTGCCGCCCTTCGACACCTGCGCGCAATGAATCAGCGCCCGCTCCTGCCCATGGGCGGCGCGCGCCTTTTCAAAGCCGGCCAGCACCGAATCCTCGTCCAGAATGTTCACCTTGCAGAACAGGCCGCCGATGTCACGCGCGACGGCCTCACCCGCTTCCTCGTTCAGATCGAAGATCGCAACCTTCATACCCGCATCGGCGAGCGCCTTGGCCGATGCCTTGCCCAGGCCCGATGCGCCGCCGGTAACAATTGCGGCCAATTCATTCGTGATCTGCATGGCGAAACGCCCCTTTTCGTAAGAATCTATCAACAACCTATATAACTAGGTTTGCTACTGGTAAAGCCTGCTCTGACCTACCCCTCAAAGTCATCGCACCTTGTAAAAAAGCCGACGCTCCCTTGCACCGGAGCGCCGGCTCAGCTTTGGGAGAGGAGATATGGCCAGGCCGTTCTCCTTCCCGTTCAGAGCGCCTCGACGATGGTGACGTTGGCGACACCGCCGCCTTCGCACATCGTCTGGAGCCCGTATTTCTTGCCCTGCGCCTTGAGCGCGTAAACGAGCGTCGTCATCAATTTCGTACCCGACGCGCCCAGCGGGTGGCCCAGCGCGATCGCGCCACCATTGACGTTGAGCTTGGCGGGGTCGGCATCCTGGTGCTTGAGCCAGGCCATCGGCACCGGGGCGAAGGCTTCGTTGACTTCATACAGGTCGATGTCGCCGATCTTGAGACCCGAGCGGGCAAAAGCCTTGTCGGTCGCGAACAGCGGCTCTTCGAGCATGACCACCGGGTCGCCGGCGGTCACGGTCATGTTCACAATGCGCGCCAGCGGGGTCAGGCCATATTCCTTGACCGCCTTTTCCGATGCGATCATCACCGCCGATGCGCCGTCGGTGATCTGGCTCGACGTTGCGGCGGTAATGACGCCGCCTTCGACCAACAGCTTGACCGCCGCCATACCTTCTGGCGAGGCGTCCCAGCGGATGCCTTCGTCGATCGTGTGCATTTCGCTGACGCCATCGGCGCCGACTATCTCCAGCGGCAGAATTTCCGCATCGAACGCCCCCGCCTTGGTCGCGCGCTGGGCGCGCAAATGGCTTTCCAGACCATAGGCGTCCAGCATGTCACGGGTGAAGCCCCATTTCTTCGCGATCATCTCCGCACCGCCGAACTGGCTGAAGTTCTGGATGCCGAACCGGTCCTTGATCGAGGCCGGGAGCGGGTCGGATCCTTCGGGCGAGAGGGCGGCCGACCCCATGGGCACGCGCGTCATGCTTTCGGTGCCTGCCGCGATGACGATGTCCTGCGTGCCCGACATGACCGCCTGCGCCGCAAACTGGATCGCCTGCTGCGAGGAACCGCACTGGCGATCGATGGTGACCGCCGGCACGCTGAGCGGCAGGCCGGACGCCAGCACGCAGTGTCGGCCGACATGCAGAGCCTGCTCGCCCGCCTGGGTAACGCAACCAACGATGACGTCGTCCACAGCTTCGCCCGGCACGCCGGCCCGCGCGACGACCGCGTCGAGGACCTTTGCGCCGAGATCGACCGGGTGCCAGCCGGCAAGGCGGCCACGGCGACGTCCACCGGCGGTACGGACGGCGGCTACGATATATGCTTCTGCCACTTCACTTGCTCCTGAAAGGGATGGGATGGAATAGGATGGGACGTCGGCGGTCAGCCCGCCAACATGCCCGACAGGCGCGTGTTCACGATCGCCGTGGCGTCAGCCACGATACGGTCGATCAGTTCCCGACAGGTCGGGATGTCGTGGATCAGGCCCTGGATCATGCCGGCCCAGAAGATGCCGGCATCCATGTCACCCTCTTCCAGGACCACCCGGCCCTTGGCCCCGGCCACATAAGCCTGCACGTCCTTGAAGGTCGCGTCCGGCTGCGCCAGGATTTCGACAACCTTGTCCGACACCGCGCTCTTGCCGACGCGGGCGGTGTTGTGGAGCTTGCGGAAAATCAGATTCGTGCCGCGCTCGTCATTGTCGATATAGGCCTGCTTCACATTGGGATGGATTGGCGCCTCGACAGTGGCGCAGAAGCGCGTACCCATGTTGATGCCCTCCGCACCCAGCGCCAGCGCTGCGACCAGGCCACGCCCGTCGCCAAAACCGCCCGATGCGAGCATGGGGATCGTAACCTTGTCGGCTGCGGCGGGGATCAGGATCAGGCCGGGAATGTCATCCTCGCCCGGATGCCCTGCACATTCGAAACCGTCGATCGAGATCGCGTCCACACCCTTCTTCTGGGCGGACACGGCATGACGCACGGCCGTGCATTTGTGGATGATACGAACATCCGCCGCCTTGAACATTTCCCAGATTTCCGCGACCGCAGGCGTTCCGGCAGTTTCGACCGCCTTGATCCCCATGTCGATGATCGCCTTCGCATAGGCCTTGTAATCAGGTGCGTTGATCGTCGGGAAGACGGTCATGTTCACGCCGAAGGGCTTGTCGGTCATCGACCGGCAACGCTCGATCTCCTTCTTGAGGTCATCGGGCGTGGGTTGGGTCAGACCGGTCAGGATCCCGAAGCCGCCCGCATTGGACACCGCGGACGCCAGTTCTGCGCGGCCCACGCCCTGCATACCGCCCTGAACGATAGGATGTTCGATGCCGAGCATCTCGGTGATACGTGTCTTGAAAGCCATATGTTTGCCCGTCCCGCTCCACTTTTGCTGCAAAGCCCCTCGACGGGCTTATCGCACCTAGTTACCTATGATGTGGAAAAAGCGCTAGCCACTTTGGTGCGCCACGACAATGGGGAAGGATGACGGCATGTCCATCGACTGGTCACAACTGGCATTGCCGGTGATGCAGGCACCGATGCTGATCTGTTCCAGCCTGGAACTGGTGATTGCGTCGTGTCGCGCAGGAATTATCGGAGCCTTTCCGAGCGGCAACCCGCGCGGCGATCATAGTCTCGACAGCTGGCTGTCGGCGATTCGCGAAGCGGAGGCCGAATCGCTGGACAAGGGCGAGCGCTTCGCCCCCTTCTGCGTCAATCTGCTCGCCAGCCGCGCGATCGACCAGCAGACCCGCGCCGACCGGCTCGCGACCTGCCGCAAGGCCAGGGTGCCACTGATCCTGACCAATCTGGGCGACCCCCGCGCCGAAGTCGAAGCCGCGCACGAATGGGGCGGCATCGTTTTCCACGATGTGACCACCATGAAGTTCGCGGAAAAGGCAATCGCATCGGGCGTCGATGGGTTGATGCTGGTCAGCGGCGGTGCGGGCGGCCATGCCGGCACGCTCAACCCCTTTTCCTTCCTGCCGCAGGTGCGGCGCATGTTCGACGGTACGATCATGCTGGCGGGCGGCATCGCCGACGGCAACGGGATCGCGGCAGCGCTGGCGCTGGGCGCGGACCTGGTGGTGATGGGCACGCGATTCATCGCAACTAAGGAATCAGGGACGTTCGACGCGCACAAGACTATGCTGGTCGAGTCGCGCGCTGAGGACGTGCTGTTCACCGACGCCATCGCCGGGATGCCGGCGAGCTTTCTGCGCCCGTCGATGATCGCCAACGGACTGGACCCGGACAAGCTGCCGCCGCCCAAGGGGATGCACACGCCCGACCTGCCCGAAGGACTGCGCGCATGGAAGCATATCTGGTCAGGCGGACATTCCACAGGACTGATCGACGACGTGCCGAGCGTTGCGGACCTGGTCGGGCGGCTGGGGCAGGAATTTGCGGCGGCGCGCCACCCTGGCGACTGGCGCGCGGCGCTGGCGCGGAGCCTGACATGACCATCGAGGAGATGCTGGACCGCGAGGCGATCCGCCTGCTGATGGCGACCTATACGATCAACGGCGATCGGGGCCGCATCGACGGGCTGGTCGATGCCTTCGCCGATGATGGCATATTGGAGTTTTCGGGCGAACAGAGCCACGGACGGAGCGCGATTGCGCAACGGTTGGGGACGCCGGACCGACCGCGTGACCCACAGCACAGCTTCACCCGGCACAATCTGACCAGCTCGCTTGTGGAACTGGCGGGCGAAACCGCGACAGGCCGAACCTATTTCCAGGTCATGACCGACATCGGCCTCGATCATCACGGCCATTATGCCGATCGTTTCGAGCGGACGGGCGCGGGTTGGAGGATCGCACATCGCCAAGTGCGGATCGACTGGCAATCGCCCGACTCGCTCTACCCGCCCTTCCCGAAACGCTAAGGAGACGAACCATGGAGTTCATCACCGTCGACAAGGCCGATCGCGTGACCACAGTGACCCTGAACCGCCCAGAGGTAATGAATGCCATAAACGGTCGGATGCATCATGAATTGCAGGCCGCGTTCGATGATTTCGCCAGCGACTGCGAACAGTTCGTTTGCATCGTAACAGGCGCGGGCGAGCGCGCCTTTTGCGCTGGATCGGACCTGAAGGCCGTGGCCGAGCGCGGCGAGCATCCGGTCTATCCGGCCAGCGGCTATGCCGGGCTGATCGAACGGTTCGACTGCGACAAGCCGATCATCGCGGCGGTCAACGGGCTGGCGCTGGGCGGCGGGTTCGAGGTGGCGCTGGCCTGCGACATCATCATCGCGGCGGACCATGCGAGCTTCGGCCTGCCCGAACCGCTCGTCGGCGCGATCGCCTTTGGCGGCGGGCTGCACCGACTGGCACGCGAGATCGGCACGAAGCAGGCGCTGGGCATGATCCTGACATCGCGGCGGGTGAGCGCGCAGGACGGACTAAGGATGGGCTTCGTGAACGAGGTCGCGCCGCCAGAGGCGTTGATGGCAACGACACATCGCTGGGTCGCGGAGATTTTGCGTGCCTCCCCCATGGCGGTGCGCGCGTCCAAGCAGGTCGTCCATCGCGGGCTGGATGAAGCGAGCCTGGCCGCCGCGCTGGCCAACCAGGCCGATTATCCTGCCTATGTCGCCTGGCGCGAGGCGGAGGACACGAAGGAAGGGCCGCTCGCCTTCGCACAGAAGCGCGCACCACACTGGAAGGGATGCTGATGAGCCGGGCGGTCGTCATCCGGGCGTTCGGGCCGCCCTCGGGCTTTTCGCTGGAGGAGCATGATCCCGGCGTACCGGGACCCGGAAGGGTCCGCATCGCCATCCGCGCGGCGGGCATCAGTTATGTCGACGTCCTGGTCGCGGCGGGGCTGTACCAGTTGAAGCCCACCCTTCCCTTCGTCCCTGGCAGCGAGTTTTCCGGGGTGATCGAGGCCGTCGGCGAGGGCGTCGATCCCGCACGTATCGGCGAGCGGGTGCTGGGCAGCGCCTTCGGCGCGGCCATCGGTGAAGCTTGCGTCATTCCAGCCAAGCTCGCCCTGCCGCTCCCCGACGCGATGGATTTCGTGACTGCGTCGGTGTTTCGGGTCAGCTACGCCACCGCCTATCATGCGCTGGTGCAACGCGCGCGGCTGCAACCAGAAGAAACGGTCTGCGTGCTAGGTGCAGGCGGCGCGGTCGGCTATGCCGCGATCGAAGTCGCCAAGGCGCTGGGCGCCAGGGTGATCGGATCGGCTTCGACCGCAGACAAACGCGCGTTGGCGACGCGGGGCGGGGCTGACGCGGTGATCGATGCCGCGTCGCCCAGCTGGCGCGACGACCTGAAGGCAGCCAATGCGGGCAAGCCGGTGGACGTGATCGTCGATCCGGTGGGGGGTGAAGCGACCGAACCGGCCTTCCGCTCCCTGGCCTGGAACGGGCGGCATCTGGTCATTGGCTTTGCCGGCGGCTCAATCCCAAGGCTGCCGGTCAATCTCGCGCTGCTGAAGGGCGCTTCGCTGATCGGCGTCGATGTGCGCCAGTTCGGGGATTATGAGCACGCGCTGGCGGAGGCCAATGTGCAGGCGCTGCTCGCCCTTTTCGCACAGGGCAAGCTGCACCCACCCATCGCCCGCACCTATCCGATCGACGATTTCGTCGCTGCAATGGAGGAAGCCCAGCGCGGCGTCACCGCCGGGCGCATCGTCATCACCATGGCCGCGCCACAATGATCCGCACGATCGCGGTCGAGGGCGCGAGGCTGGTCTATGAAGATGTGGGTAGCGGCGATCCGCTTCTGTGCGTTCATGGCTTTGGCGGCAGCCGGGCAAGCTGGGAGCCGATATGGCGGACCATCACTGCCGGTCGGCGGGGACTGAGGCTCGACCAGCGCGGCTTCGGCGAGTCGATAGCGAGCGCTGCTGTGGACTATAGCCACGCCGACGATCTGCTGGCGCTGATGGACGATGCCGGTGTTGCGCGATGCGACCTGATCGGATTTTCGCTGGGGGGTGCGGTATCTCTGCAATTTGCTCTCGATCATCCCGAACGGGTGCGCCGACTGGTGCTGATCGCGCCTGCGCTGTTCGGCTGGGACTGGTCGGAGGCGTGGCGATCCGAATGGCGGGCGGTCACGACTCACGCGCGGGCCGGCGATATGGAGAGCGCGCGCCGTCGATGGCTCGCGCACCCGATGTTCACCGCGGCAATGCGCAATCCTGGACACGCTGCAATCATGCGCGAAGAAATCGCCCTGTTCCCCGGCCAGCAATGGGTCGAGGCAGATGGGCAGCGGCCAACGGGTTCCGACCTTGAACGGATAGACATACTTGCCATGCCCTGTCTGTTGCTCACAGGCGAGCAGGACGTGACCGACCTGCGCGAGATCGCCGACCTGCTGCCTGTGCTGTCGGACCAAGTCCAGCGGCTCGACTATCCCGGCTGCGGCCACATGCTGATGCTGGAGGCCTCCAATCGCGTTGCGGCCGATATCAACAGGTTCCTGGCCACGGGCTGATCATTTCAGCCTTCCACGGGATCGGGCAGATGGCTCGCCAGCGTCGGCACTTCGGCCAACGCGCGCAGCATGTCGTTGAGATGTGTGCAGCCCGCGGTCTTGCGCAGCGTAAGCAACACTTCATTGCGCAGATCAACGAGCGGCACGCCTACAAGTGCGTCGACATTGACCGGCGCGGCGCGACACTCCTTGTACGGCAGGGTGCCCGGTCGCGCGACGACGCTGCGCAAGCACTGGGTTGCGGCGTCGGCCGTCGCAGTGAGTCGATATTCGTGAATCGCGATCCGGTCCCCGCCATCGGGCGCGCTGGCGCTGTCCTGAAAGCCGGATTCGACGTGAATGACATCGCCTTCACGCCAGACGTCGATGCGCCGGGCACGGCGAAAGTTCACCCCACCCCGATCAATCAGCGGATGCCAGCCATCGGGATCTTCAGGGTTGACCAGCGATGGAACGCGCGAGGCATTCTGGTCCGGCACGGGCCTGCCGCCGATGGACAGGGCGTCCGAACCCGGCCGGAAGCCGATGCAGATGCCTTCCATGCGCGCCGCATGGTCTGCTCGTTCCTGCACCGAAAGGCGCGACATCCAGTCCTGGGTCCAGCGCGACCAGGCCCAGCCGCCCACCAGCGACGCGCCCGCCAGATCGTCGAGCAGCAGGTAGAGCGGTGTGCCGCCCCGCTTTTCGCCAGGTAGCGCCTTGTCGATTTCCGCGCGCAGATAGCCGCCCGCTCGTGCGCCGGACAATTGGGCAAGTTCGGGACGCGGCGGCGTGCTGGTCACCGAAAGCATCACCCGGTGTTCGGCGACCACGTCGATGTGGGCCGTCGCGACGATGGCCGGCTTTGGGACAGGCCCGCCTCCCTGCCATTCCGTAACGATATCGCGCGCATCACCGGCAAAAATCACGTCGCCATCCTGGCCATCCGGCCAGGTCGCGTCGAGCGTCATCGTGCGGCGTACCGACCCCGGCCGGCGCAGGGGAGACGGCCCCCAGGGCTGGCTGACTGGAACGTCGAACAGCGGCAACGGCGCGCCCGAGAGCGCCACGCCGTGGGCCCCCGGTTCAATGGCAATGTCGCTCACCAGCCCGCCAGATCGGCCGCTCGCGCGCGATGCACGGTGGGACTGCCCAGATAAGCGCGATCGAAGAGCGAGCGGCGGAACCAAGTGTTGAGGCTATATTCCCACGTATAGCCGATGCCGCCATGCGCCGCCACCGCGGCGCGGGCCACGGACACGTAGCGATCGGCGATATGCGCCTTGGCCATCGCCGCCGCGCGTGCGGCATCGTCCTGCTGGCTATCCCAGGCATAAGCGGCATACCACATCAGGGCGCGGGCAGGCTCGACCTCCAGCGCCATCTGCGCCAACTGGTGCTTGAGCGCCTGAAAGCGGCCGATCGCGACACCGAACTGTTCACGTTCCTTTGCATAGGCAACGGACAGGTCGAGGCAATATTGCGCGCCGCCGAGCGCGTCGGCCGAGGCCAGCACCAGGGCCGCATCGAAAATGCGCGCAACGCGCGCATCTCCGGGTTCGAACAGGACGGAAGCAGGCGCGCCGTCGAACGTCACGGCAGACAGGCGGCGCGTGCGATCAGCGGACTGCACGGCCTCCACGACGACTCCGGCACCCTTTTCGATCAGCGCCAGCCCGCCGCCCTGCGTGCCAACCAGGATCAGATCCGCCGCTTCCGCGCCGGGCACGAAACCGATAACGCCGCTCGCCTTGCCGCCCGCCACTGTCACGGCCCAGCTGTCGGGCAGCCAATTGCCGCCGAACGCCACGGTCGCTACGGTTTCGCCACTGGCGATCTTACCGAGCCAGGCCTCCCTGGCGTCCGCGTCATCGGCCAGATTGAGCGCCAGCCCCGCGAGGCAATGCTGAAGAACGGGGCCTACCACACCGCCCTGGCCCAAAACTTCGATGCCCATGGCGAGATCGACCAGGCCCAGCCCCGCGCCGCCCACGCTTTCGGGCAAAGCGAGGCCTCCAAGGCCCAGCGCCATCAATGCGTTCCAGCTCTCGCGATCGAAATCGCCGCCGTCATTGACGATCTTTTCAAGTCGTTCGCGCGGCATCGCATCCTCCAACGTGCCCTTGAGCGCGTCCTGGATCGCCAGTTGCTCTTCGGTCGGATGGAACCTCACTTGTCCGCCTCCATGGCCAGGTCGCGCGGCAGGCCAAGGCCACGCTCCGCGATGATGTTGCGTTGAATATTGGTTGTGCCGCCGGCAATGGAATTGCCAAGCGTGCCCATGATCTGGTCCAGCCATTTTTCCGGGCCACGGCCACGGGTGCCCGCAGAAGCGGGTTCGATCAGCGCATGATCACCGATCAGCTCCTGCGCCAGCAGCGCCATCTCATGCCCGGTTTCAGTCAGCAGCAACTTCATCATGAGGCCGACGAGGCCGGGTTGTTCCTGCGCGGCGGCAAGACTGAACAGACGAAAGCTGGAATAGCGGTGCGCCATCACCCAGCCTTCGATCTTCGTCAGCGCATCACGCACCTTCGCGTCCTTGATCGCAGGCTGGCCGTCAATCTCCATCTCCTGCGCCAGCTCGACCAGCTTGCGGAAGGTGCCACCCAGCGCATCAGCCGAGCCGATGGACGCGCGCTCATGTTTGAGCGTGGTGCGCGAGACATTCCAACCATCGCCCCGCTCGCCAACGATCCAACTCGCCGGGGTCCGGGCATTGTCGAAGAAAAATTCGTAGAAGCCCGCCTCGCCCGTCATCTGGCGGATCGGCCGGCGGGTGACGCCGGGCTGATTCAAGTCCAGCATCAGATAGGAAATGCCGCCATGCTTGGACGCGTTGGGCTCCGTGCGAAACAGGCCGAACATGTGAGTCGCGCGGTCGCCCTGGCTCGTCCAGATCTTCTGCCCGTTGATGACCCACTCGTCACCGACCAGTTCGGCCCGCGTGCGGACCGACGCCAGGTCGGACCCGGTGCCGGGCTCGGAATAGCCCTGCCCCCACATCATGTCGCCGGCCATCGTCTGACGGATGAACATGTCCTTCTGCTCGGGCGTGCCCTTTTCCAGCAAAGTTGGGACCAGCATCGACATGCCGTTGCCGCCAATCTCCATCGGAGCACGGGCGCGGGCGAACTCTTCGCGGATGACCTGCGCCTTGACCACGTCGGCCGGCTGCTCCGATCCGCCATATTGTTTTGGAATCGCGCGATAGAGATAGCCCGCATCCGTCGCCTTGGTCCGGAAATCGCGGATGAAGGTCTTCAACTCATCCTTGCGCCGTTCGCCTGGCTGCCATGCGCCTTTCAGGAAGCTGCGCACCTCCCGGCGAAAGGTCTCGGCGCCTTCCCCATAGCTCAAATCCATCTGACCCATTCTCCCAGGGCTGTCGTTCAATCGCGTTGCCACGTCTGCCATGACACTTCTTATACAACTTAGTCAAACAACTCTGCACGAGCCGGCAGGAAAGTCGGCGATGCAGGGCTACCACGCCACGCATGACTGACCTGATTGCGGTCTCCGGCGGTCAGGCGCCCTTTGCCTCCTGCATCGCCTTGTAGATCTGCGCCGTGGCGGTGGTAGACAGCCCCATGTTCAGCGCCTCATGATCCAGCGCGGTTTCGAACGCACTGTCCTCGGCGATATTGAGGTTCGACTTCATGTACCGATACCCCATGCGCGGACCGTTGGCGAGACGGTGCGCCGCCTTGAGCGTTTCCGCACGCAGCACGGCATCGTCGAAGAGACGGGTGTAGATGCCCTTGGCCAGCGCGGATTCGGCGTCATATTTCTCGCCCAGGAAAAAGATTTCACGCGCGACGCCCGAACCCACTATCTTGGTCCAGAAATAGCTGGAGCCGAAATCGCCACCGGCGCCGATCCGGTCGAATGCAGACAGGAAGGTGGCCGATCGGCCGGCGAACCGCAAATCGCAAGCCCCGGCGATGCCGATCCCCGCGCCTGCCACCGGGCCGTTCACCATCGCGATCGTCGGTTTGGGCATTTCATGCAGCAGGCGGGAGGTTTCCATGTAACCGCGCAGGCGGGCGAACCCCTGCTCCACGCGGCCGCCCACATCATTGTTCGCGGGAAGCGGCTTGTGCCCGCCCCCCTTGAGATCGCCTCCTGCGCAGAAGCCGCGCCCCGCGCCCGTTACGACCACACAGCCCACCGTGGGATCGCGCGCCGCATCGGCGGTCGCGTCGGCCAGCAAGGTCATGATGCCGTCGGCCAGCGCATTGAGTTTGTCGGGCCGGTTCAACGTGATGATGCGAACGCCGCCCTCATTATCCACCAGCACCTCGGGGGCCTGTGCTTCGTCCATCTCTGCCACGCGTCCGGTCTCCATATGATTTGACGGCCCATGCCTATCATGGTTCACTAGGTGATACAGCATAAAGCGCAAGATACTTGGTTCGCGGGAGGGGAATTTGACGGCGATGACGCACAAACCATCGTGCACGATGATCCTGCTTGGCGACGGGATTTGCGACGAACTGCTTTTGGCGCGAATGGGGCGGGCGCGCGATGACCGATAAGATCCTCCGTCCGCTGCCCGCGACCGATCGCGACACCCTGCCCTTCTGGACCGGCGGGAAGGATGGCAGGCTGCTGATCGAACGATGTAATGATTGCCATTATCTCATTCATCCGCCGACCGGCTTCTGCCCCCAATGCGAAGGGCGCGATACGGCGCCCCATGCGGTGTCCGGGCGCGCCACGATCGAGAGCTTCACGGTCAATCACAAGCAATGGATGCCCGGCCTCACCGTGCCCTATGTGCTGGCGCTCGTCGCGCTGGAGGAAAGTCCCGAGGTGCGACTCGCCACCAATATCGTCGGTTGCGCGCCGCACGAGGTGGAGATCAACATGCCGGTCACGGTGCGCTTCGAGCAGGTGGATGATCTTTGGGTGCCGCTATTTGCGCCCATATCCGCAGCGGTGGAGCATGACGCATGACCGCCTATGCCGAAAAACAGACTGCGATTACAGGAATCGGGCAGTCGAAAATATCGCGCGGGGCGGACAAGTCCGCGCTTGGCCTGACGATCGACGCGGCTTTGGGGGCGATCGCGGACGCAGGCCTGACCCGCGCCCACATAGACGGCATGGCGACCTGGCCAGGGGACCGGGCGGATGGATCGGGCTTTTCCGATGTCGGCATTCCAGCCTTGCAGGATGCGCTGCGGCTCAAGCTGGGCTGGTATTCCAACGCTGCCGAAACGTCGGGGCAGTTCGGCGCGCTGTTCAACGCGATCGGCGCGATCGCATCCGGACTATGCCGCCACATACTCATATTCCGCACCATGTATGAAGCGACCGCGCGCAAGGCGGGTTTTGCCAACGCGCTGAATAGGCCTGGCGATCGAGTGCGCGGCCCCTTCGCCTGGTATGCGCCCTATCACACCTATGCCGCCGCGACCCAGCAGGCGCTCATGTTTCAGCGTTACGTCCATGAATCGGGTATCAAGCCCGCGCAGGTCGCACAGATCGCGATCAACGGCCGGCGCAATGCGAGCCGCAATCCTGCGGCCATCTATCGTACGCCGATCGACATGGATGATTATTTCGCCTCTCCGATCATCTCCACGCCGTTGCGCTTGTTCGACTGCGACGTCCCGATCGACGGTTCGACGGCCATAATCCTGAGTCACATCGACGCGGCGCGCGACGGGCCACATCCCGTTACCCATATAGAAGCGATCGGCAGTTCCATGCAGTATCGCAACAGCTGGACCCAACTCGACGCACTCGCCACCCAGGCCCAGCCCAAAGTGGCGCAAATGATGTGGAACCGCACCGACCTCAAGCCCGCCGACGTCGACGTCGCTGAACTTTACGACGGATTCAGCTTCCATACTATCAACTGGTTGGAAAACTTCGGCTTTTGCGGTCGGTATGAAGCGGGTGACTTCATCGGCGACGGCAGCCGTATCGCGCTCGAGGGCGATCTCCCGATCAACACCAACGGCGGCGCGCTGTCCGCCGGACGGATGCACGCCTATGGGCAGGTGCATGAAGCGTGCGTGCAGTTGCGAGGGCTGGGCGGCGACCGGCAGGTCAATGGCACGCCACGCGTCGCAGCCCTATCGACCGCTGGCGGGCCTCTGGCGGGATGTTTCCTGTTGGTGCGTGCCAATTGAGCCGCACCTGCGATCAGCGAAGGCCGGCCTGTTCAAGCAATTTCTGGGCGCGCGACAGAAAGGGCCGGTCGAGCATCCCGCCCCTGTAACCTATGGCGCCGGTGCCCGGACTGGCAGAGAAAAGATCAACGATCGCTTGCGCTTCCGCGATTTCCGCGTCTGTTGGGCTGAACGCTGCGTTGATCACATCCACCTGTGCAGGATGGATCGCCAACATGCCTCGATACCCTTCGCGTCGCACCCTTTCCGCCCGCATCTTCAGGCCGTCAAGATCGCGAAAATCGCTCTGTATCGTATCTATCGCCGTCACCCCGGCTGCAGCCGCGCCCAAAAGACATAAGGACCGCGCCAGTTCATAGGTAAAACCATAGCTGCCGTCGGAATTTCGATTCGTGGTCGCGCCGAGCGAATCAGCCAGATCCTCACTGCCCCATGTCAGCGCCACGACACGCGGCGCCCCCTTATAGTCGCCGGTATGGAACATCGCTTGGGCAGTTTCGGTCACCAGCGCGATCACCGGGGTCGATCCCGGCGCGATGCCATTCGCCGCCTCCAACGCAGAGAGATAATGGTCCAGCCTTTCCACATCCTGCCGTCCGTGAACCTTGGGCAGCATGATCCCGCCGGGCCGTTCGGGCATGATCGCAACCAGATCATCAAGCGTATAAGGGCCATCCAGCGGATTGACCCGGACCCACAATCTTTCGTGCCCGTCCGCCCGCGTCTTCAGAACGGCGCAAACAGTTTGACGAGCGATAGCCTTTTTTTCGGTCGCGACAGCATCTTCCAGGTCGAACAGGACGATGTCGGCCGCACTGTCCACCGCCTTGGCCATTTTGCGATCATCATCGCCCGGCACGAATAGCCAGGACCGCATCGGCAAAAGGGACGCAGCCATGATCGCCTAATCCAACACGTCGATCAGGCTGTCGGCTTGGTCAGGCTCCAGCCAGGACTTGTTTGCATTGATAACATGCAGACGCCAATGCGCTTCCGCTTTGTCGCCATCGCCCGCTTCGATCAGCGCCACCAGCTTGCGGAAGGACCGAATACCGCCCAGCGATCGCTTGCGCTGGATCTCGTCCGAAACGGCGCGCCTCTCGAGATGCTCGACCTGATATCGGGCCACCACGCCATGCAGGATGGTCGTGAGGAACAGCAGCGTCTGATTGCCCCCCAACTCGACCAGAATACGATGGAACTCAGCCAGACCGATCATGAAATCGACATAGCGGGCTTCCTCGACCATCGCCTGCAACCGATCGATTTCACTCGTCAGTCGGCCGACGACATCCTTGGGCGGCTTTTCCGCCAGGCGCCGTGCAATATAAGGCTCAATCGCGAGCCGCGCCTCGTAGATGTCGCCGACGGTCGTACCCTGGGACTGCAAAACGAATCCTGCGTAACGCGACACGCTTTCGACGCGCGGCGCATGAACCCGGGCACCGGTACGCGACCCGCGACCGACGCTGATGAGCATTTCGGCTTCAAGGATGCGAAACGCCTCTCGCAACGTGGGGCGGGATATCCCCAGCGTCACCATCAATTGGCCTTCGGGCGGTAGAAAATCGCCCTCCTTCAGCTCGCCGCGCACAATGCGCTTGCGAATATGATCAGCAACAACTTCGGATGTCTTGGGCACGCGAATAGGCCCGGCTGCCGGCGGCGCCGGCACCTGTTCAGTTGTCATCTCGTTACGCACGCGGGACAAATTCATCTCCCCAAAAAGGTAAACCTTGTTCTAAAACCGGCGGCCGGAGCTTGGCAAGCTTGCACATATCGTTACGGCGGAATAAGGCCTATCTAACCTAGTTATAGTGGAATGTCCCGATGGAATATGAAACGATCATCGTCACAAAGGCCGATCATGTGGCCACCGTCACGATCAACCGACCCGAAGCGCTGAACTCCTTTACCAAACGGATGCTGGAAGAGTTCGACTATCTGTGGAAGGATATATCGGCCGACGATGATGTTCATTGCGTCGTGCTGCGGGCAGCGAAGGGGCGGGCTTTCTCGACGGGCGTGGACGTCAAGGACAGCCAGACGCCCGAAGGCAAGATCATGCACGACAATATCTGGACCGCGCAGGATCCTGGCGACTTCCTGGGCCCCAAGGCCAATCGCTGCTGGAAGCCAGTGGTCTGCGCCGTGCACGGCATGGCTGCGGGCGGCGCCTTCTACTGGATCAACGAGAGCGACATCATCATCTGCTCGGACGAAGCGACCTTCTTTGACCCCCATGTCACCTATGGCATGACGTCGGCGCTGGAACCCATCGGTGCAACCTATCGGATGCCATTGGGCGACGTACTGCGCATGGCCCTCCTCGGCAATGACGAGCGGATCGGCGCGGAGACCGCGAAGCGCATCGGATTGGTGAGCGAAGTCGTCACGCTGGAGCGGCTTTGGGAGCGGGCTGACGAACTGGGGCGGCAGATCGCGGCCAAGCCGCCCGCTGCCACGCAGGGCACAGTGCGTGCGATCTGGGAGTCGCTGGACCAGACCCGTACCGGCGCGCTCCAGACGGGTCTCAAATATTGTTTTCTCGGCAACCCCATCGGGACCGCGCAGGTCGATCGCTGGGCAATCATGAACAATGCCAAGAAGTGGGAAATTCGCTGAGCGCGTCGACCGACAGATCAGGGCGTGTCGCCGGCAAAAAGGCACTGGTCACCGGCGGTGCGCAAGGCCTGGGCGCGGCGAGCGCCTGGATGCTCGCGCGCCATGGTGCCAAGGTCGCAATCGCTGACCTGAACCTGTCCGGCGCCGCCGCCCTGGCGGACGCGATCAATGTGGAACTGGGCGCCGGCACAGCCTGCGCCTTCTTCCTCGACGTCACGGACGAGGAAGGGTGGCGACCGGTCATCGACGCGGCGGCGGCGGCGATGGGCGGCCTGTCAGTACTGGTCAACAACGCCGGCATCGCGCCCATGGGCACGATCGAGGATATGCCGACCGACCTCTGGGACCGGACCATGGCGATTAATGTCGACAGCGTCTTCTTCGGCAGTCGCGCCGCACTGCGCGTGATGCGTGACCATATGCCCGGATCGATCGTCAATATCTCGTCGATCGCGGGGATGATCGCGAGCGCCAACTTCGTAGGCTACAATACGTCCAAGGCGGCCGTGTGGATGCTCAGCAAATCCATTGCCCTCTACTGCGCACGCGAAGGCCTCGATATACGGTGCAACTCGGTGCACCCTACCTTTGTCAACACGCCGTTGCTGGACGGCATCGGGCGTGGGACGCAGGAAGAGCGGCTCGCCAAGCTCGCGCGGCAGATCCCGATCGGTCGTGTCGGGGAACCCGATGATGTCGCCTATAGCGTCCTCTATCTCGCGTCCGACGAAAGCCGGATGATGACGGGCGCCGAACTCAAGCTGGATGGCGGCATTTCGGCGATGTGAGGTATCCGGCCGGACAGCGCGCTGGGACCAATCGAACGGGTTACCGGAGGCGGCACCTGTCCCGACGGCGCGGTCGTCATCGCGGGCAGACTCGTCATCGTGGTCAAGCGGGCCGGGGGACGGATCAGGCGCTGCTGGAGCGGCCCTACCGACGCTATTGCCGTCGGGCGGAAGGCGTCGCGGTCAGACGAAAGACCCGCCCTATGTTGCCAAACTTGCAGGCTTAACCCGTGAGCAAGCGGCAACCGGACGGATCCCGGCCCAAGGCAACCCCGCGATGCTCGCGCTGCGACGATCCGCGCCATGGTCCAGTTGCCCACGCCGCCCCCCCCCAAAAAAAAAATGGGGCGGGGCCATGGCGACGGCTCGCCTTGTCCCCGCGACTTCATCTTTTCGGCCGCTCCTCAGGCCGCAGCGAACATCGCCATGATCTCGCCCGACGTGACCGGACGGCGGGCATCGCCGACGATGTGCATACTGTCCGTCTTCAACCCACCCAGCCCCTGGCGCGGGCTGACATCGACGTCCTTACCCAATTCGCGCAGATGCCCGACGGTGCAGTTCTGGCGGCCGCCCAGCGCCTCAATCGGGTTGAAATTCATCACCCGCATGGCATTTTCGTGCGTGACCTTGTTAATCACCTCGTCGCTAAGACCTTGAACCGACAGCCATAGATGTTCCGGGCAGTTGGGCCACAAAGTGTCGGAATGTGGATAGTCTGCTTCATAGCAAACCATATCCGGGTTCATATATTCCATGCTCTTCAGTCCGAACTGGTCGTCGATGAAGCAGGTGACGATATGGCGTTTGAACACGTCCGACGGGCGTTCGCCATTGGCGAAGTCGGTAAAGGTCCACTCATGATGATGTTCATTGGTGAAGTCGGCCCGTTCCAGGAAATAGGGAATCCAGCCGATGCCCCCTTCCGACAGGGCCATGCGCAAGTCCGGAAAATCCTTCCAGAAGCGGCCGAACAACCAGTCCGCCGCGGAATTGGCGATCGCCATCGGCATGGTCGTGATCCAGGCGTCGATCGGCGTCTCGTCCGAGGCATGTTCCGCGCGGCTGCCAGTGCCGATATGGCAGTTGAGCAGCATCTTGAGGTCGCAGCATTCCTTCCAGAACGGCGTCCAATAGTCGTTATGAATGCTGGGCAGTCCGCCGCGCGCGGGATTGTCCGGGAAGGCGATATTGTGGACGCCATATTTTGACATCCGGCGCATTTCGGCGATGGTAAGGTCCATGTCCCAAAGCGGCAGGATAATCATCGGGATCAGACGATGCTTGCCGATTTCGCACCATTCCAGCACATGCCAGTCGTTCCACGCCCGAATGGCGAGCAAAGCCTCTTCACGGTTCGGGTTGGCGATGAAGGTGCCGCCGGCAAAGCCCGGCATGGTAGGGAAGTTGAGCGACCCCAGCACGCCATTGACGTTCATGTCGTCGACCCGCGCCTTGGGATCGAAGCAGCCGGGGCGCAGTTGCTCGAAGCGCGTCGGCTCCATGCCATATTCGCTGCGCGGACGACCGACGACGGCGTTGAGGCCTATGGTCGGGTAGATCTTCCCATCCCACAGCCATACGTCCTTGCCGTCCTTATCGATAATCTTGGGTGCGCGGGCCTTCTTGTCCGCCGGATAGTGGCGGACGAAGGCTTCCGGGGATTCGACGGCGTGATCGTCAACGCTGACGATGATCATGTCTTCCAGTTGCATCCTCAAAACTCCTCGCGCCATTCTTAAAACTGATGTTTTGTCATTTTTATGCCCGCCCACGTGATTTTGCAAGCGGCGAATTGCGGGTTTCATTGTCATGCTGCATGTGGCGAGCCGCGCAATCGCGCGGTTTTTAGCGAGGCGCTCAACGCCCTGCCGAGAATATTGGCAGCGCGTATCGACGGTGAAGAATTAACCGACTCGGTGCACGCGCTACCGGCTCGCGCGTCAGGCCGGTGCGAACACGGGCACGAACAGGCCGCCCTGCTGCTCGAACCGCACCTGCACCGCCATACCGATCGTGACATCCTGCGGATCGCAGTTCACGATGTTGGTGGCGATCCGCAGATCCTCCTGTTCCTCCAACTGCACGATGGCGATCACGTAGGGCGGCTGGACCGCAGGATTATAAGCCTGATGGTTGACGGTGTAGGTAAAGACCGTCCCGCGACCGCTCACGGGCACGCTTTCCAGCAGCGGGTCATTGTCTGCCACTGGCCAGAAGGGGTGGACGAAACGGCCGGTCTGGCGATTGCGCAGCAGGTGGAGCACACCGTCCTGCCCGCCAGTCCAGAAGCTGCGATAGGTTTGGGGTAACATGTCCAGCATCCTGGGCGCGGGCTCGGCAGCCTGTAACTGACTCATTGTCATTTCTCCCGTGACAAGGGCGCGACCCTAGCTTTAGGAGAGACTTTGTCCAGTGATTCAACGACAGACAGGAGATGATGATGTCGAGCAAGAAAGCCGTGATTTCCGGCATCGGTATTTCCGACATCGGTCGCAAGACGGCGATCAGCGATCTCGACCTCACGCTCCAGTCGAGCCGCTTGGCGATCGCGGACGCGGGACTGACCGCGGCCGATCTGGACGGTGTCGCGACGCTGGGGGACACCCCGCGCGCCACCGCCTGCGCAGCGCTCGGTATCGACCCGCCTTATGCCGGGCAGGGCTATGACCGCGGTGGCCTGCTATCCTATGTCATGGCGGCGGCCGAAGCGGTCGAGGCGGGCCAGGCGCGCCATGTACTGGTCTATCGCACGGTCAAGATGATGGGCGGCAACCTGCTGGAGAATGACAAGACCGGGCTGTTCGGTGCCGGGCCTGCCGTCTCCGCCGCGCAGGTGCAAATGCCCCACGGTATGGCCGATGCACCGCAACTGATCGCCTATCATGCCTATGCCGCTACCAACTGGCTCAGTATGCATTGCCGGCGGCATATGGAATTATATGGCACCACCAAGGAGCAGTTGGGCTGGCTGGCGGTCAATACTCGCCATAATGCAGCGCGCAATCCCCAGGCGGTTTTTCGCGATCCCTTCACGCTCGACGACTACATGAATGCACGCATGATCTCCACGCCGTTCGGCCTGCTCGACTGCGACATTCCGATCGATGGATCGATTGCGGTGGTCGTTTCCCATCCCGATTATGCGGCGGAATGCCCCCAACCGCCGATCCGCATAGAAGCCTTTGGCGGCAGCACGGGCCAGGGCGCCTGGACGATGCGGCCCGATTATCCCAAGATGGCATCGGTCGATGCGGCCGCGGAAATGTGGAGCAAGACGGCGCTTCGCCCATCCGACATCGACATCGCCCAGCTCTATGACGGTTTCACCTTCCTGACCTTCGCCTGGCTGGAAGCGCTGGGTATCTGCAAGGATGGTGAGGCCGGACCGTTCGTGGAGGGCGCGAGCCGGATCGCGCTGGACGGGGAAATGCCGCTCAACACCTATGGCGGCCAGCTTTCGGCAGGGCGTATGCATGGCTATTGGATATTGCACGAAGCCTGCGTGCAGCTGCGCCGGCAGGGCGGCGCACGGCAGGTTTCCAAGCCCATGGACGTGGCCGTGGTCGCCAATGGGGGCGGACCGATCGCCGGGTGCCTGCTCCTGACGGTATGAGGACGGCCGGGCGGGCACCAAGGCCCGCCCCCTCCCAACAACCGCTCAGACCCTGGCTGCCGCCTTCGCCAGCTCAGCTTTGAGCACGCGGCGCAGCAGCTTGCCGGTGTCGTTATAGGGGAGCTCCGCGCGAAAATCCCAGCTTTCCGGCGTCTTGGTGGAACGCAACTGCACCTTCACCCAGTCAGCCAGTTCCTGTATGCTGGGCGCCGGATCATGGGGCACGATGACCGCAGCGACCCGCTCCCCCCACTGGTCGTCGGGTAGGCCCAGCACCGCGACATCAGCGACCCCAGGATGCTGGCGCAGCACGTCCTCAATCTCGCCAGGCGAGATATTCTCGCCGCCGCGCACGATCACATCGTCCAGCCGTCCCTCGACATAGAGATAGCCATCCTCGTCGAGCCAGCCCGCATCATTGGTGGCGAACCAGCCATCGGCGCTCAGCACGCTCTTGTGGGTATATTCGCCCGCGACCTGCTCGCCGCGGACGTGAATCTCGCCAGACTCGCCGGCTGCCACGACCCGTCCCTCGGGACAGCGTATCTCCAGTTCCAGCGCTGGCAGTGGCCGACCGACCGATCCCAGGCGCCGACGCACGGCCGGATCATCCGACCCGATCGCATCGCGATGATCCTGCGGCCCCAGCACCGCGATAGTCGAACTGGTCTCCGTCAGGCCATACGCGTTGACATAATCGACATGGGGCATGTGGGCGAGCGCGCGTTCGATCACCGGTTGCGGCATACGGCCGCCGCCATAGGACAGCGCCCGCAGGTTCGGCAGATGTTCGCCGCGCACATCCAGTATGTCGAGGATGCGGCCGAGCATTGTCGGCACCACCATGGCGTGCGTCACCTTTTCCGCCTGGACACGGTCGACCCAGGCTTCCGGCGTAAAGGCGTCGAGATAGACGAGCCGACGGCCATTGTAGATATTGGTCAGGATCGCCGAAATGCCCGCAATATGGTAGGGTGGCACACTGACCAGCGCGGCCTCCCCATCATCCGCGCCCATGAACTCGACGGTCGAGATGACATAGGAGGTCAGATTGGCGTGGCGCAGCACCGCTGCCTTGGGTTCGCCAGTCGTGCCGCTGGTGAACAGAAGCACAGCGATGTCCTCGTCGGCATAATCCAGGTCGGCCTTGCGCCAGAGAGGATCGACACAGGCGGCGTCGAATGCCGCGCGGGCGATGAAAGTCACGCCCTCCACGCCCCGGACGCGCGGCAGCATATCGGCATCGACCACAGCGATCGACGGCGCGGTGCGGGCCAGCAGCTTGCACAGGTCGGCATCCGAAAGACGGTAGTTGAGCGGAACGAACGGCTTGCCTGCAAGGCCGCTGGCGAACAGGGCGACGGGCAGCGTGGGTCCGTTGAGGCCGACGAACACCAGCCGTTCGCCCGCCTGCGCACTCACCCAGGCGGCGCCGGCGCGTGCGCGCGCCAGCAACTCGCCATAATCCATGGTCGTCCCGGCGCCTGACATGGCGATCCGGTCGGGGAAACTGTCCGCCCCCATTTCGAGCAGAAGATGCGTCTGCATGGCTTTATCGGATCCCGATCAGTCGGACGCAGGAAGCGCCTTGGCTTCCTTGAGTGCGAGCGGCACGCCATTGGCGGAGAGCGACCCTTTGCCGGCCTTGCTGCCCAGCACCTCGATACCGATCGCATCGCTGAAATAGCGCTTGCCGACCGACGTGCCCCCGGCCAGATCGGCGGACAGTTCCAGCCCCTCCGGCACGGGCGCGTCCTTCGCGACCATCGGTGCCCCGCCGCATTCCAGCACCACATCGCACTTGGGAGGGCGCACCACGACGACTTCGGTATCGCATACCGCACTTTTCCAGCGCGATCCCGGCTTCAACTGCATGTCTTTTCCTCCTGGAAAGGGCGATCAGGCGATCGCGCCCTTGTTCTTCAGTTCCTCGATCCTGTCCCAGTCCAGGCCCAGTTCCATCAGCACCAGTTCGGTATGTTCGCTGGGTTCGGGCGCGCGGGTGGTCTGGACGCCCGCCTTGTTGAACTGGACCGGATTGGCGACGAGCCGGATGGGTGCGCCGCCATCGGCGGATTCCACTTCGAAGATCAGGTCGTTGGCCAGCACCTGTTCGTCGGTCGCGACATCGAGCACCGTCTGGTAGGCAGCCCACTGGCCCTTCATCGTCTTCAGGCGCTCCAGCCAATATTTGAATGGATGCTGCTTGAAAGCTTCGCGCACCAGCGCCTGCGCATCGGCTGCATGGGCCATCAGTTCGACATCGGTCGCGAAGCGGGGATCGCTTGCATGTTCGGCGATATGCAGATGCTCGAAGACATCCTGGATGAACGGACCCGGCTTAAGAACGGTCAGATTGATATGTCCGCCATCGGCGGTTTCGAATACACCGACAAAGGGGTTGGTGCCCGCGTCCTCTTGGCCGGGCATGGCCGACCGGAACGGAACCGTGTCCAGCTCCATCGCGACATCGATGCTGCACGCCGTGGCCCAAATGCCGGATGAGAGCAGCGACACATCGACCTCCGTCGCCTCGCCGGTCCGTTCACGATGGAACAGCGCGGCAGCGATCCCGCCCGCCAGGTTCATGCCACCAATCGTGTCGCCATAGGCCGGGCCGGGCTGGAGTAGCGGACCACCCAGTTCGGGCGGACTGACCAGCTTGGCCGAACCACCCCGCGCCCAGAAAGCCGTGGAATCGAAACCACCCTTCTCCCGCTCCGGCCCCTTTTCGCCAAAGGCCGACCCGCGCACATAAATGATATCCGGATTGGCCGCCCGGATATGCTCCAGGTCGATCTGCAGCTTCTGCCGCTGCTGGGGCAGGTAGTTGGTCAGGAACACATCGCAGTTCCTGGCGAGTTCGTAGATCAGCTCCTGTCCTTCGGGCGTGGACACATCGATCCCGACGGAGCGCTTGCCGCGATTGGGATGCTGCATCAGGCTGCTGCGCTGCGGGTTGACTGCGAGACGCGCCAGCATCTGGATGCCGCGCTGGGCGTCTCCGCGCACCGGATGCTCGATCTTGATCACGTCGGCGCCCCAATCGGCCAGCACCGCGCCGGCTGCCGGCACATAAGTGAATTGCGCTACTTCCAGAACACGCACGCCCTCCATGACCCTGGTCATTGCGCGCTTCCAATCAGCCGGTCCGGCATCGTCCATCTCCCTATCGCGCCACGCCTCCGTCCAATGCGGAGATCAATAGCTGACATTGTGTCAGTCTTTTATCGTGCGATGGGACGCATGTAAACCGTCATCCGATATCTGCCCAAACGGGCGCGTGGGGCGCAAAATTCGAGGACATGGTTCAAGGTCGCCCGGCGCGACGCGGCCGGGCGGGTCCAGACAAGCCCTGCCTCTATGCTATTCCAGCGGCGCGAAGTGGGTTGTTGCCAGGCTGCCCATGGCGTCGGCCATCAGGGCATTCTCCCGAACGACGCGGGCATGGACCAGCGAGATCGCAACCGCCCTGTCGATCGTCCCGGCCAGCACCGCGTCGCGCAGCGCCTCACGACCTTCGGTCCGAGTTGCGAAGGATCGCCCCAGCGCCCGCGCCAGTTCGTTGCGCTCGGCCGCGTCATAGCCAGGGCCGTAGCGGGCATGGGCCTGCCACCATTTGACGAGCCGGGCGAGTCCCTTGGCCTTGACCGACGCCTGCTGGTCGGCAATGCGCGGCACGATGATATCGCGCAGATCGTCAAGGGCGATGTTGAACGACCGATCGAGCGCGCCGGGCGCGGCATCGGGCATCTCGACTTCGGGCAGGTCGATGCCGCTCGCTTCCGCCAGCGCTTGCGCCAGCACGCGACGATGGACCATCGAATAGACCATGTTCATGCCAAGGTTTGGCGGCGGCGGCGCGTCCGGATCCTCATGGCGGGCGCGACTGGCGAAACCGGTCTGGAACAAGAGACGCCAGTACCGCACCCGATCGAGATCGACCGTCTCGCCGCCGGCAGCCTCATAGGCGGCGAAGGCTTCGGGCAGCGGCACCAGCGGCTGGAACAGCCCGCGCAGGCACAGCATCGCCATGTCCGCCATCGGATCGCCGAAATGGACCAGCTCCCAGTCGAGCAGCGCCGTCACCCGGTCGCCCTCAAACATGAAATTGCCTGCCCCCCAGTCGCCATGAACGACGACAACGCGGGCGGGTTCGGGTGGCACGTTGTTTTCCAGCCAGTCAAGCGCAAGATGGATCAGCGGGTCGTCGCCATGAGCGCGCACATGCGCGCGGATCGCCTGCGTCCGCGTCAATATCTCGTCACGCACAGTCCGCACGGCGCCCAGCCCCTCCACGCTCGTGGCATCGATGCGATGAAGCGCCGCCAGTTGGCCCATCAGGTCGGCCGCGATGGCAGAGCGCAGCGCGGGATCACGAACGGTATGAAAATTGGCTTCGCCTGCCACCTTTTCCGTCACAAGCGCGCGCAGTTCGGGCACGCTGGTGATGTAAGGGGCCGTTCGGACGCAAGCATGGCGGAGAGGTCCAGACAAGGCCCGCAATATGCCGGCCTCGCGCAGGAAAGCGGCATCGTCGCCCGCTCCCGCCCGATAGACATCGTAATTCATATAGGCGTGACGGACTGTCCCGTCGGGCCATTGCAGGGATAGCTCGGCGCCGGAGCGCGACGCCCCGCCGCCGCCGCGCGGCACCACCTGCGTGATGATGGCGCTGGCGGCCCGCTCCACCGCATCGCCCAGACCTTGGGGGAGAAGCGCCTTGGGATCGCTCACCGCGTCGTCCTCAGCGCATTCAGCATTCGCGCGAAATGGTCGCCCACCCATACGTCCTGATCCTCACCCCAGCCGATCTTGCCGTCCATCTCCCACCGCATCAACTGGTTGAGACCGTAGCCGCCCTCGCTCATCCGGCTGACCGACTGGCCTTCGGCTTCAAGCGTGCGACCGGTGGTATCGGCGAGATCGACCAGCATATGGCTGTTCCAGCCCGCGACGGGATCGCGGAAGTTGAGCATCCGCGATTTCGTCTTGTCGATCTCTCCGAACACGCCGTCCTTGAGCAACCAGCCGACATTCATCGGCGCCCACCCTTTCGCGTCGCCATCCTGCATCCGCACGAAGCCGAGAAAGCCGGTCTGGAAGTCGAGGCTGTGGCCATAAATATAGTCGATCCGTCCCCGCCCGCGCTCGCGCTCGATCTGGCGCCAGAGCGGCCCACCGGGATGCTTCACCCGCTGGCTGTCGTCGGCATGTCTCTTCTGACTGGTCTGATACGGGCCGCCGCGCGGTCCCCAGGTCCGATCCCGCACGCCCACGCCGTCGATCGCGATCTTCTCGCCGCGCAAGGTCATAGTGCCCATGACATGGCCCAGCTGGTCGAAATGCGGCGTCTGCATGAATGGCGGCTCGCCCGGCTGGAAGCGGTGCGGCGGATGGACGCCGCTATGTATGAAATCGAGCGCGAAGCCGCGCTCCTTGTCCTCATAGGCCAGATGATATTTCATCCCGGGCTCCAGCATCTTGAGGCTGTAGCCGCCCTTGGGGAAGCTGATGTCGCGCAGGTCCGGGTCGTCCGGCATCGGCGCTTCCTCGACCTTCTTGTAATAGGCCAGCCGTCCCGGCTCGATCCCCTGATCGTCCCAGACGAAGATGCGCCAGGTCACCGTCTTGCGGTTGGGATAATAGGGCGTGTGGATCCAGCAGCCGATCTTGCGCTCGGGTATATTGAACGACCACCAGTTGGTTTCCGTCTCATAGGGATCGTCCGACAGTTGGTGATAGCAATCATCTTCCGGCATGAAGGCCAGATGCGGGTCGGCGGTCATGTCATTCTCCCTTGAACCGGGGAGCGCGTTTTTCGATCAGAGCGCTTACCCCTTCGCGATAGTCGGCGGTGGCATGACTCATCACCTGCGCCGTTGCCGCATCTTCCAGCGCCGCGTCATAGGTGGCGCTCTGCCCCTGACGCAGCAGCGATTTGGTGAGGCGCAGAGAATGGGGCGGCTGCGCGCAAATCCGCCCGGCCAGCGAAAGTGCCTCGTCCATCAGCCTTTCATGCGGGACTACCCGGCTGACCAGCCCCCATGCCATGGCGGTATCCGCGTCGATCAGGTCGCCGGTGAAGAACAATTCCGCCGCGCGGCTCATTCCGATGGTGCGCGGCAGCAGCCAGGCGCCGCCATCGCCCGGTACAAGGCCCAGCTTGAGGAAGGTGACGCCGAATTTCGCCCGGTCAGACGCGATGCGGATGTCGGCCATGCAGGCAACGTCACAGCCCAGGCCGATGGCGGCACCGTTGACCGCTGCGATAAGCGGCAGGTCAAGGCCATGGATCGCCCGCGCCGCGCGATGGATATTGTTACGGTAATGATCGCGGGTGATGAGGCCGCCACGCGAAAAGGCGCTCTCCGGATCTGCCATCGCCTTGACATCGCCGCCAGCGGAAAAGGCCCGCCCCGCGCCGGTCAGGATCGCGCAGCGAAGTGACAGATCGGCGTTGAGATCCTGGCAGATCGCCTCGATCGCCGCGCCGTCGCCCTTGTGTCCGAGCGGGTTCATCGCGTCGGGACGGTCGAGGGTCAGGATCGCGATTTCGCCGTGCCGCTCGACGATCATCGGCGGCCTTGTCGTGCTGTCAGTCAAAATTCAGTCCTTCCGCCAAGGTCCAGTTGCCCCGTGTGCCTCGGTGCCATCCAGACGCCGCCATCGTCCCGCCATCAACCGGCAGGGTAACGCCGGTGATATAGCTCGCACGATCCGAACAGAGGAAGGCGACCGCGTCGCCACACTCCATGTCCACGCCCTCGCGACCCAGTGGTATGGCGCGGCACATCGCGTCCTCCATTTCGGGGCTGGGCTGGACCCAACTGGTCGGATCGACCGGCCCGGACCGATTGCCGCGATTGCCCGGCGTCACCGTGTGGTCTGGCGCGATGCAGTTTACCCGGATGCCGTCGGCCGACAGCTCCAGCGCCATCGACTTGGTGAAGCTTTCCATCGCGGCCTTGCAAGCGGCATAAACCGCAAAACCGGGGGCGGCGCGTGACCCTTCCATACTGCTGACGCCGACGATCGCGCCGCCCTGCCCGCCGCGCCGCATGATCGGGATGACGGCATGGGTAGCGGCCAACATGCTGGTAAAGTTGATATCGATATGGCGCTGCCAGCTTCGCTGAGACTGGTCGGCGAACATTCGGCGCGAGACACCGCCGGCATTGTTCACCAATATGTCGACCCTGCCGAATTGCGCATCGGCGGCGGCTACCAGCGCTCGCACCTGATCGCCGTCCATCACGTCCATGGGGTATGGCAGAGGCTGCTGCCCCGCCTCGCGGACTCGGATGGCGACTTCCTCGCAGCGTTCAGGAACGATATCGCCGATCGCCACATGTGCGCCCGCCTGCGCCAGGCGGATCGCAATGGCGCGACCCAGACCGCCACCACCGCCAGTGACGATGGCGGTCCTGCCACCCAGGTCGATCGCTAAGGTCATTGATCCTCTCCTGCCGGTGCCGTCCTTTGGCCTCCAGCAACTGACGCCATGTCATTTTGACACGCTGGTGTCAAATGCCCACTCAGTTCGGGATCGCGACGCCTTCCCGGAAAGTTGCCCTGACATGCATTAATCAAAGAGCGATGGGCGCGACCGCCAGCGGGCAGCGATCCGGCCGCCCGCACCCCGTAGATCGACAGGGCGGCCTGCGACATCGACCGACCGCCGCGGCATCTTCATGCCATCATCTGTGCGGCACCGGCCGCGACCTGCGCCATGGCTGCATCCACCAGAACGCCACCGCCCGCTTGCATCGCCTTGATCGTCGCCAATGCCGCGGCCATGCCGGTCAGCGGATCGGCCAGCGCATCGCCCATAAAGTGCGGCCCGCCCTCGACCCAGTCGACCAGTCCCCCGGCTGCGGCGGCATCGTCGCCGAAGGCGACCCTGCCCGCCTCTTTGCCGGTCCAGCCATGGCCGGTTATCGCCACCCAAATAAGCGCCGGGTTTGCGGCGAACAGCCGCGCCGGTGCCAGACCCAGGCTTTCAAAGGCGCGGGGCCGGGCATTGGTGATGAGGACATCGGCGACACTGGCCAATGCAAAAAGCCGGGCGCGTCCGGCCTCTGTGCCAAAGGAGAAGCGCCGTTCCGCTTTCCCACGGCTCAGCCGCGCGAAATGATGCGGCGTCGTGACGCGGGTAGGATCGGCCCGCGCCGGATCCTCGACGCGCATCACCTGTGCGCCCATCTCCGCCAGGATGGCTCCGCACAGGGGCCCGGCCCAGAGACTCGACAGGTCGAGAATGACCGGCGCCGCCTTCGGGCTGTCGCCAGCGCCCATGGTGACAAGAGCGGGCGACAAACTGCCCTTCCCAACTTCGCCGACACGCGCCACGGGCAGACCGAGCAGGAGGCCCGTTTCGATCAAATGCGCGGCGGCTGTCACTGCAGCATGATTGCGGGCCGCCTGCCATGGATCATCGTCGATTTCTGCGCCGATCCAGGCCGGCATCAGTTCCAGGTCGCTGGGCCGCGCGAGATTGAGCGCGACCCACCCGTCCGCTGCCGCCAGTATCCGGCAATGGCCGTTGGGCGATATCGCCCCCGGTTCACCCAGCACTATGTCGCCGCTACGATCCAGCACGGCCTGCGGGTCGAGCGACACGCGCCTGCCAAAAGCTGCCGTCGCAGTCTCGATCCGTTCCGCCAGCAGGACGGCGGCACGCCGGGCCGCATTCATGCCGCCGCCTCCACCAAACCCCATTGCACCGCCTCGGCCAGGGCGACCCGCCGACCGCTGAACAGCATGTAGCTGGCGCGATGTCGCCCTATGGCGCGGGCGAGGGAGACCGTACCGCCCGCGCCGGGGATAAGCCCCATGTCCAGTTCCGGCAGCTGAAAGAAGGTGCCCCGCCGGGCGGTGCGGTGCGGTGCGGCGGCCGCGATTTCAATGCCGGACCCGATGCAGGCGCCATGCAAGTCGATGCGCGCGCGTTCTCCCAATGCGTGGAGACGCGCCGCGCAGGATCGCAGCGTCCGGATCGCGTGGGCCTGCGCCATGTCGTCCGCGCTGCCGAGCTCGGCGAGGTCGCCACCGGTCGAGAAGCAGTCGCCCTCACCGCGCAGCGTCATGCCGGGGCGGCTCGGGTCGTCCAGCACCGCGCACAGCGCCTCGTGCAGCGCATCCCGCATCGACGCGCGCATCGCGTTGCGCGTATCGGGCCGGGCCAGCGTAATCGTGACATGGTCGCCATCGCGCTCGACCCGGACCTGCGGCCGATCGACCTCATCGACAATCGTGCTTGGCCTCACGCGGCCTTGCCGCCACTTGCGAAATTCACCCCCGGCCAGAAGGGTGGAGTAGCCAAGCGATTCCATCGCTATCCCAAGGTCGAAAGGCAGATGATCGCAGGCGCGAAAGACATCCACCGCGATCCCGGCCGCCATCGGCGCATTGGCGACGCGCGCCTCGATCGCCTTCTGCCGATCGTCCATCCGCCTCGCCGCCACGCCGACCCATGGCGATGGCGGCGCCACGACGGTGGTCAGCAGCATGTCGAAAAAAGCCGGGTCAAGCGATGGGCACGCCCCAGCCAGATCGACCCCGACGACGATTGCCCGCGTATCTTGCCGATATCGGCGCGCCATCCCTTCGGCGCTGGCCGCTGCGCAATCGACCCACATGATCGGCCGGTCGCCAAGCGGGCCGAAGGCCTCTGCGGCCAGATGATCAGTCATAGCATCTTCCATGACCACGATCCTACCCATCGCCTTGCGCAGGCGCCACCATGATGGGTGGCACCCACGCTGCGACGGAAATGCCTTGTGCATTTGCAAGAATCCGATGCTTCTGCAAAGACGGACGAATGTCAGGGACAGACTTCGAACCGCCAGTACCGACGCCGCAGGAATGAATATGAAAACCGCGCTCGCGCAACCGAAAGAGAATCAAAGCGGACAACGCATGGGCGCCAAAGGTCTGAAGACCCGCCGCCGCCTGATCGACGCAACCGTAGATCTGCTGAACAGCATTCCGATCCGCGACATCAAGGTCGTGGATATCGCTGCGCGCGCCAAAACCGCATCGGCCACCTTCTATCTTTATTTCGACAGCGTGATCGAAGTGGTTTGCGCCGCAAGCGCGGAACTGGTGCAGAGCACCCCGGAGATCATGGCACTGTTCGACAGCGAATGGACCCAGGACAACAGCATGGAAAAGGCCATCAGCCTCGTCAGGCTGTACATCGCCTTCTGGGACGGACATCGGGCACTGCTGCGCACCCGCAATCTTGCCGCCGAGGAAGGCGACGTGCGATTCGTCCATGTGCGCGAGGATTCTGTCAGGCCCCTGCTTGTTGCGCTCGCCGACCGTATCGTTGCGGCGCAGCAGGCGGGGCGCACGCCCTCTTTCGCTCCTGCCGCCGCAATGTCGGGCACGATCATGATGATGCTGGAGCGACTGGGCGCCTTGATGGATGTCCATCGCGCGCGCAGTGATGTGACCCTGGAAGGCATGATCGCCGCTTGCGCCCAACAGATTGCGACCAGCGTCGGCTTTCCGCCGGCCTGAAGAACGCTGGCAGAAAGCTAGGCAGCCCTGTTCCAGAGCGCGTCGTACACCGCGCCGGCGGCCGCATCCGCACCGCCGAGTTCTGCCTGGAGCGCGCGCAGGCGATAGGTGAAGAAATGCAGCTTATGCTCGGCCGTCACGCCCATGCCGCCGTTGAACTGGTGCAGATCGAAGGCGAGCTTGCCGACATGATCCTGCGCATAGGTCGCCGCAATGTCCGCCGCGACCGCCTCGCCCGACCAGGCGGCGTACAGGGCCAGCATCCGCATCGCGCAGGCGATCTGGTGACATTGGGCGAGCCGGTGCTGCACCGCCTGGAACGATCCGACCGGCCGGCAAAACACCATACGGTCCTTCACATGCTGAACGGTCAGGGTTATCGCAGCCTTCGCCGCGCCAGCACATTCGACAGCGATGGCGACGCGATGCCATTGACGCAGCCGGGCGGCATCCCCGACGGGCCGTGCCACGGACATATCCGGTACGGTGACGAAGCGGCCATAGGGATAGGCGAAGATGGACTCGACCGGCTCCACGACCATCCCTGAAAGATCGAGCAGAACCGCCTGCCCTTTTCGCTCAGCCAGGCCATGGCGCGCCACCGGCAGCAGCCGCTGCGCCTTGCCAAGGTCGCCTGACAGCAACGCTATCGGATCGTCGAGCGTCCCGCCCAGCAATGCAGGTGCCACCAGCGCGGACGCGCCGGCGCTTGTCACGACCGGCAGCTGCGATATTTCCAGCACCACCAGCGCCGCCTCCAGCATTCCCCAATCCACCCCGGCGCGCATAAAACCGTGCACATCGAGCGCATCCTGAAGGTCAGCGGCAAAATGGCTATAGTCGCGCTCATGCCCCATCGGCATGTCGCGCCATTTCGCCCCCAGAGTACGGACCGCATCCACCAGCATCTGCTGGTCGCCGTTCAGTTCCATGTCCATGGTCTACCCCTTCGGCAGGTCAAGCGCGCCGCGCGCTATCAGGTTGAGTTGCAACTCGTAGGTGCCTGCCGCGATGGTCGCAGCGATGTTGCCCCGATGGAATTCGCGCAGGATCGCGTCGCCGCCGGCCAATATGTCGGGCAGATACTCCATCAGGAAATGGGTGAGATCCGTGCAGGCCTCAGACGCGGCGATGCGGCTGATATTGCCGTTGACGCTGGGCGGCGCCTGCCTGGCGCGTTCGTCGACGACGACATAGGTCAACAGGCGGGCTGCCTCGAACTTGGCATGGATACGGCCGACCCTCGCCTTGATGATCGGATCATCGCCGCGCCCCTCCGCTGCCAATCGTGCGATGGCGCGATCGAGCAGCTTTCTGCCTACATGATAGCGCGGAATGCCGACCCGCTCGAAGCTGAGCGCATAAGTGATGATGTCCCAGGCCTTGCCCTCTTCCCCCACCCGGGCGCTGTCGGGCACGAACAGGTCGGTAAAGAACATCTCGTTGAGATGCCCTTCGCTCACGAGCCCCGGAAAAGGCTTCACCTCTATCCCGGCTGAATCCATCGGTACCAGGAAGATGGAAATCGCCTTGCGCTCCGCGCCTGTGCGCGCGAGCAGGAAACAGAAATCGGCCTTCCCCGCATAACTGGTCCAGATTTTCTGGCCGTTGACGACATAGCCGCCCTCCACCTTCTGCGCGCGGGTCTGGAGCGCGGCCAGATCGGTGCCCGCCCCCGGCTCTGAATAGCCCTGGCACCAGATTACCTCACCCCGCGCGATCCGGCCCAGATGCTCGGCCTTCTGCCGGGGCGTGCCATATTTCATGAGCGTCGGCCCAAGCCAGTTGACGTTCATATATTGGGGGCCGCGCGGTTCCCCGCGCCATTTCATCTCTTCGGCCAGTATGAACTGTTCCCATGGATCGGCGCTTCGGCCGCCCCATTGTTCGGGCCAGTGACGCACCAGCAGGTCGCGTTCGGCCAGTTGCGGGCAGAATGTCCGGCTGAAGGCGATCTGGTCGTCCGATCCATAGCCCTGGGGCGCATAATGGCTGTCCCAGTCCGCCGGGAGCAATTCTTCGAGCGCACCCCGCACCCGCTCGCGATACGCCCGCTGGTCGTCGGTCCAGGCGAACTCCATGGCCATCTTCTCCTGCCGTGGCCGATTCATGCCGACCCTGAACCCATCTGATATTGACAGGGTTTCCATGTCAATATCAGATGGGTTCCTTGATAAGTAGTATGGAGAGAGGGATGATGTTCGACCTGACGGGCAAGACCGTGGTGGTGACGGGTGGTGGCCGGGGTATCGGACGCGGGATCGCCCGCGCCATGGCAATGGCGGGTGCCGATATCGTGATCAGCGGCCGCAGCCTGCGTCCGCTGGAGGAGACAGCCACAGAATTACGCGCATTAGGTGTCCATGTCGTTGTCGCGCCCGGCGACATCATGAGCCATCGGGGCATAGCCGACCTGGTCACCGCAGCGCTGGCGCTCAAGGGGCGCGGGCGCATCGACTGCTGGGTCAACAATGCCGGCAGCGCGACGCCCGCCGATGTCGGCCCGCTGATCGACATGGACGAAGGGCAATGGGACCGGGTCGTCGACCTCAACCTCAAATGGACCTTCTTCGCCGCGCAGGCTGCCGCGCGCGCGATGCGGGACATCGGGGGATCGATCGTCAATATCTCCTCGCGCTCCGGCTCTCAGCCTTGCCCAATGACCGGCAATTACGGCGCGGCAAAGGCGGGCGTGGAAAGCCTCACCGCGACCATGGCGGTCGAATGGGGGCATCTCAATATCCGCGTGAATGCCATTGCGCCCGGTGTTGTTCTGACCGAAAGCTCCTCGGCGATGGATAGCGAGAATCGCCGCCGCCGCCAGATCGAGACCGTACCCCTGCTGCGGCTGGGCGTGGTCGACGATGTCGGCCCGCTCGCCGTATATTTCGCCGCCGACGAAAGCAGTTGGACGTCGGGCACGGTGGTACAGGTGACGGGGGGCAGCCGCATTCCGGTGGGGGCATTGACCTATCTCCACAAGCGCAGCCAGGAAGCGTTCGCACGCAGCGCCGACAGGGGCGCGCCATGACTGACCACGCCCCGATCCGCCAACGCGCGTCCGACGCGATCGCCGATCAGTTGCGGCGCGAAATCGCGGCCGGCGCTTTTGCCGACGGCCTGCTTGATCCTACGCCGCAACTGATGCAGCGCTTCGGCGTGTCGCGCCCCACCTTGCGGGAAGCATTCCGCATGTTGGAAAGCGAGCGGCTGATCGAGGTGCGCCACGGCAGCCGCACGGGTGTCCGCGTCCGGCAACCCAGTGGCGAAGGCGCGGTGCGGATGACAGGCCAGACGTTGCAAGCGGCCGGCACGACGATCGAACAGCTTTACGAGGCCCGCCTAGCCTTCGAGCCCTTTGCCGCGCGGCTGGTCGCGCAGCGCTGCGACCGGCGCGATATCGGTCGCCTGCGGGGCGCCCATGCCGATCTCGACGGACTGCTGGAGGCCAGGGCCTGGCCTGCGCTCGGCGCAGCGATGGCCCGTTTCCATCATCTGCTGGTCGAACTAACCGGCAACCAGATGCTCACCCTGACTGCCGATACCATCGCGACCCTGCTCGAACGGCACCAGCGAAACCGCAATGCCGCCCTGCACGAGCCGGCCGATCCAGATGCGTCCTGGCTAGCCTTCCGCGGCCTTGGCGTCCGATCGGTCGCGCGCCTGATCGCGCTGGTAGAGGCAGGCGACGCCGATGCGGCTGAAGTCCATTGGCGCTTGCACGTCGAAGGCGCCAATGACTATTGGCTCAAGGGTGAGGATCGCCATGCCGTCATCGACGTGATCGGCGATCGCGGCGCACGCTGAAATATTGGCGCATAAGGAGAGAAAAGCCCCATGTTCGAAACGATCCGCTATGACGTGGCCGACGGAATCGCCACCATTACGCTCAACCGGCCCGATCGGCTCAACGCCTTCAATCCGACCATGGCGCAGGAACTGATCGCCGCGTTCGACCGCAGCGATGCGGATGATCTGGTGCGTGTGGTCATTGTTACCGGCGAGGGCCGGGGCTTTTGTGCCGGCGCAGATCTGGAGGCGGGAGCCGACACCTTCAACTATGCCGTGCGCGACGGCGGGCCCATCAGCGCGGACGGCAGTATCGACTGGTCCCACGCAGAAGTGCGTGACACCGGCGGCCGGGTAACGCTGCGCATCTTCAACAGCCTCAAGCCCGTCATCGCGGCGATTAATGGTCCCGCGGTGGGCGTGGGCATTACCATGACATTGCCGATGGACATCCGCATCGCGGCCGATGGCGCCAAGATCGGTTTCGTCTTCGCCCGGCGCGGCATCGTGCCGGAAGCGGCGTCGAGCTGGTTCCTCCCCCGGCTCGTCGGCATCAGCAAGGCAATGGAATGGTGCGCGACCGGTCGCGTCATGCTGGCGGACGAGGCACTGGCCGGCGGCTTGTTGCGATCGGTCCATGCGCCCGACGAACTGCTGGACACTGCGCGAGAGATCGCCCGCGAGATCGCCGAGAATACTGCTGCCGTTTCGGTGTCGCTCACGCGCCAGATGCTGTGGCGCGGCCTGGGCATGAGCCACCCGATGGAGGCCCATCGCATCGACAGCCGCGCCGTCTACGCGCGCGGGCGCAGCGCTGATGCGGGCGAAGGCGTCACAAGCTTCCTGGAAAAGCGCGCGCCAATCTATCCTGACAAGGTCAGCCAGGACATGCCGGGCTTCTATCCCTGGTGGGAGGAACCCGCCTGGCGCTGAACGGCAGAAGTGCCAGCGGCGGCGCCTATTTTTTTCCGGCGCCGCCCTGAAAGGTCAGTGCCTGTTAGCCCCCGACCTGCTGAGCGAGTCCGGCGTTGCGGGTTTGGCCGAGCGAGCCTCCACAAGATCAAGATTTACGTCGGGGGGCAGCGAAACCATGGCCACCAGTGTTAGCGCCATAGTCGTCGGCTCAGCAAAGTCGCCGGTGAAACTGGCATGTCCGGTTTCCTGGATCTTGGCGAAGAAGCGCTGGGCCACTTCGCCATCCCAATGCTGGCCTCCGGTACCGCCTGCCACCGACCCCGAGCGCAGCACCGACACGCGGATGCCGTCACTGCGCAATTCGTCGCGCAACCCTTGCGACAGGGCTTCGACCGCCGCCTTCGTCGCGGCATAGACAGTGAGATAGGGAAAGGGCATTCGCACCGATTCCGAACTGATCGTCACGATCTGCCCCTGGGATTTGCGCAGGTGCGGGATCGCCGCCCGGATGCACCAGATCGGTCCCATCAGGTTGACCGCAACATGCTGTTCCACCTGATGGACGGTCGCATCTTCGACCAGGAACGGATGAAAGATGGCGGCATTGTTGACCAGCAGGTCGATGCGGCCGAAACGATCCGCCGCGGCAGCGATTGCCGCATCGACGGCCCCCGCATTGCCGACATCGCAAGCAAATCCCGCTGCCATGCCGCCATGTCGTGCGACCACCGCATCGAGTTCAACCGACGCGCGGGCCAGGCACGCCACGCGCGCACCTGCCGCCACCAGCGCATCGACGAAGTGACTGCCCATCCCCTTGGATGCTCCAGTCACGACTGCAACTCTCCCCTCTAACGTCATGCATCATCTCCTATGTTCAGCCTGCTGGACTGCGCCGCATCCCGAAAACGACAGCCGGCGTGTCTGCAATTTCTGGCGCAATATCGCGCCGATGACCCGACCCCGCCCGGTCCATACGCCTGATGAGCAGGCTGCGCGGCAGCACATTCCGCAAGGCATTTTTCCCAAAATCCGATGGTCGTCCGGCTACTAATCAATATCGACTTGAAACAAATATATTTCATTGTATCATAATTCGCAACATAATGATGAGAAAGTTCCGCCGGCAGGATCGGCGGTACGTCTGCGGGAGAATGTTTGTGGTCAGCGTTCGAGCCGTTCTTCGTGGTGGCGATGTGCATCAACTGGATGCGCAGCCGGGAACGAGCCTGATGGAAGCGCTGCGCGACTCGGGCGTCGATGAGATGCCGGCCCTGTGTGGCGGGTCCCTGAGCAGCGCGACCTGTCACATAGTCGTCGATGATGACTGGATCGACCGTGTCGGTCGGGCAAATGCCGACGAGAACCACCTGCTTGACAGCAGCGACCATTGCACCGTCCCATCTCGCCTGTCGTGCCAGATCAGGCTGGACGACGCGCTCGAAGCCCCGCGCGTGACAATCGCGCCGGAAGACTGATCCCCAAAAATATCGCCCTTCGAGAGGACATCGGATGACAATCCTGAAGAACAAGAATGCGCTTTACATCAACGGCGAATGGGTGACGACCACCCAGACGGAAGCGGTTATCAATCCTGCGACCGAGGGCAATATCGGCGATGCGCCGGTCGGCACGTCTGCCCATGTGGAAGCGGCGATAGCAGCGGCCCATGACGCCTTCCACAAAGGACCGTGGCCCCGCCTTTCGCAGCGGGAACGCCAAGCCAAGATGAGCGAATTTCTCGATGCCATCGACCGACGCGCCCAGGAAATCATCGCCCTGATCGTCGCGGAAGCCGGTTCGACCCAGATGCTCGCGCAATTCCTGCAATATGGCATCCCGATGCAACATGCACGGGCCGCGATCGAATTGTCGGGCCGCCCTGCGATCACGCCCCTGCCGGTTGAGACCACGCCCAATGCGCAAGGCACGACCACACTTGGCGCAGGCGTCATGGTGCGCGATCCTGTTGGCGTCGTGTCCGCGATCACCCCTTATAATTTCCCTTTCTTCCTCAACGTCGGCAAGGTCGTACCTGCCCTTCTGATGGGCAACACGGTCATCCTCAAACCGTCACCCTACACCCCGTTCGAAGCGTTGATCCTGGGCGAGATCGCCGACGAGGTCGGCCTGCCCAGGGGCGTTTTCAACATCGTCACCGGCGATGTCGCGGCGGGTGAGGCGCTGACGACCGACAAGCGGATCGATCTGGTCAGTTTCACTGGGTCGGACAGGGTAGGGTCGCTGATCCAAGCGCAGGCGGCGCCGACGTTGAAACGGCTGGTGATGGAACTGGGAGGGAAGTCCGCACTGATCGTCCGCCCCGATGCCGATCTTCAGGGCGCGGCGATGAACGGCTTGATGGGCTTTACCGTCCATTGCGGCCAGGGCTGCGCATTGCTGACCCGCCATCTGGTCCATAATTCGGTCAAGGCGCAATATATCGAGACATTGAAGGCGATGGTCGCCCATGTGAAAGTCGGCGATCCGGCTGATCCGACCAGCACCATGGGTCCGCTGATCCGTGAAGTCGCGCGGACGCGCACCCAGAATTATGTCGACATCGCGCTGTCTCAGGGCGCCAGGTTGGTCACGGGGGGCAAACGCCCCGCAGGCTTGGACAAGGGCTTCTTCTACGAACCGACCCTATTCACCGACGTGGAAAACCACCATCGCATCGCGCAGGAAGAGGTGTTCGGCCCGATCGGCGTGGTCATCGGCTACGATACGGACGAGGAAGCGATCACCATCGCCAACGACAGCGATTTCGGCCTGTCGGGTGCGGTCTTTTCCGCCGACGTCGGCAAGGCCTATGAGATCGCGCTGCAACTGCGCACCGGCGGAGTCGCCGTCAATGGCGGCGGTGGCAAGATGTCCAGCTACGCCCCGTTCGGCGGCATCAAGCGGTCGGGTTACGGCCGCGAATATGGCTATGAGGGCATCAACGAATTCACGAACATCAAGACAATCAGCTTCAAGGGAGGATGAGCGATGCAACCGCGCATCAACATGATCATGACCGCCGCAGAAAATGTACCTGCGCTACGTCGATTCTATGAACAGGGACTGGGATGGACCGCCTGGGGACCGGCTTCCGACATGTCGGTGCTCTACAAGGTCGGGACGTCCATTCTGGTCTTCCTGAACGCTGACTATCAGGCGCAGGAAAGCGGCCTGCCCAAGGCCGACGGCGTCAAGTCGATCTGGGCGATCTTCGTCGAATCCAAGGAGGCGGTCGATCGCGTCTTCCAGAAGGCGATCGATGCCGGCGCTACCGTCGCCAGTCCGGTGCGCGACCGCGATATGGGCCTCTATTCTGGCTATTTCGCCGACCCGGAAGGTAATGGCTGGGAAGTCGTATGGAGCCCGCACATGCCGATCGGTTCCGATGGCGGCCTGACGCTACCGGGACAATGAACACAATTTGAAAGGAACCGCAAAATGGCTGACCTGATGGAAATCATGATGAGCCCGCCGCCGGCCGAGCCAGTGGTGCTGAATGTCCCGGTGCCCGATCATGTGCCCAAGGAACTGGTCCGGGATCTGCGCGCATATCTGGGGCTGGCGCCTAATGATTTCGACGACCCCTATCTGCCGAACGAGAGACTGCGTGCAGCGGATATGCCGCCGGTCATGTGGTCCCCTTTCCCCGCGACCTGGATAACAACCGGGATGTGGGTCGTCACCAGCTACAAGGATTGCGCCAAGGTCTATCAGGACACGGAGCATTTCATCAGCGGCGGATCGTCGGATTTCCAGCGTCTTATCGGCGAAACCTTCCGCAACCTGCCCTTGTCCTATGACGACAAGGCACACATGATGTATCGTCGTTTCCTCAATCCCTTCTTCACGCCGAAGGCCGTGGGCGAGCTTGACGGCTATATCCGCAATCTGTGCGACGAGATGATCGACGGGTTCCTGGCGAACAGCGGCGGCGACTTCGCCTATGATTTCGCCCGCGTCTTCCCGGTGAAGGTATTCCTGACATTGATGGGCTTCCCACACGCCATGCTGGACCAGTTCCTCGCCTGGGAAGACCAGATCCTGCACAGCCGCAACTTCGACATCATGCGCGGTGCACTGACCGAGGTGCTGGCCTATCTGCGCGCGATCATGGCCGATCGTGAGGCAGCGCCACAGGACGACCTTCTGTCCAAAATCCTGCACGGCGAAGTCGATGGCCGCCCTCTCAACGAAGAGGAGAAGATGGGCGCGGTCTTCCTACTGTGGCTCGGAGGTCTGGACACGGTCGCCTCGACGCTGGGCAAGATGTTCCGACGCCTGGCGCTCGACCATGAACTTCAGAAGCGACTGCGTGATCATCCGGAACTCATCACCGGTGCAGTGGAGGAATTTCTTCGGACGCAACCCCTGATCGCGGGAATGCGTCAGCTGCGCAAGGATCTGACGCTGCATGGCATCGAGATGAAGGCGGGCGACTGGGTACAGGCGCTGGTGATGACGGCCAATTTCGATCCGGAGGCTTTCCCCTGCCCCCGTCATTTTGATCCGGAACGCAAGGCCAACCGGCACTTTACCCTGGCGAGCGGTCCGCATATCTGCCTGGGCGCACATCTTGCGCGGCAGGAATTGCGGATCGCGCTGGAGCACTGGCTGCGGCGGGTACCAACCTTCAGCCTGGCGAGCGACGCCGACAGGACAGCCTTCCCTGGATTGCACGCCACGAGGAATATGCACATCCGCTGGTAATAGAGAGCGATCGCTTGACCGTAAGCGGCGAACGAAGACAATGGAGAGAGATTGATGCGTTTTGAAAACAAGGTCGCTGTCATCACCGGCGCGGGACAGGGCATCGGCGAAACCTATGCCAAGCGGATCGCCTCCGAAGGGGCAAAAGTCGTCATCGCCGAACTGAACGAGGAACAGGGCCGGCGGGTCGCCAGCGAGATCGGAGAGGCGGCGATCTTCGTGAAGACCGACGTATCCGATCCCGCATCCTGCCAGGCGCTCGCGGACGCCGCCAAGGCCGCGTTTGGCGGGGTTGACTATCTAATCAACAACGCTGCGATCTTTGCCGGAATGCGTTACGAACCGCTGATGAGCGTCGACATCGACTATTATATGAAATTCATGGCGGTGAACTTGCACGGCGCGCTGTTCGTCACCCGCGCGATCGTGCCGTTGATGGAGGCCCGCGGCGGCGGCGCGATCGTCAACCAGTCCTCCACCGCCGCCTATCTGTCAGGCAGCGTCGGTGCCTATTACGGTATATCCAAGCTCGGCACCAATGGCCTCACGATGAGTCTGGCAGCGGAACTTGGGCCCAAGAATATCCGCGTCAACGGCGTCGCGCCCGGACCAACGATGACCGGTGCGATGCAGCAGGTCGACGAAAAGGTGATCGCAGGCATCGTCGGCCAGATGCCGCTCGGGCGCATTGGCGAAACCGACGAACAGGCCAACGCCGTATTGTTCCTGTTGTCTGACGAAGCGTCCTTCATCACCGGCCAAACGCTCTGTGTCGACGGCGGCATGATCCGCAAGCCCTAGACCACGCGAGGCAGGTCCAGACACGCACGGGCAGCGATCCGACTGACGCCGATAGGACAATGGAAGGGGAATTCGTTTGATTGTGGGACGCCGGTGGACGGCACGTTGATGACGCCCTCACCCGATCAGTTCCCTACGTTCGTTATTTTTCCACATGCAACAGCCCTTCCGGGCAGGCGAGGATCGCAGCATAGAGTGCCAGCCCAAGGTCATGATGTTCGACAGGAAGCCATGCTGCGAGACGCTTGGACCAGGTTTCCAGGCATCGCCGCCCTGCGTGCAGCGGGAATCTTTTTCATATGGGTCACGACCCGCCTCGCGTTCTAATGCGATGTGGCAGGCGGATGACTTCGACTGAGCCATCCGCCTCACCGATTTGACCGATGGCTACGCTCATGCCGCCGTCAGCCATCACGACGGAACCGACGATGAAGCTCGCGCGGTCGGATGCGAGGAATGCCACGATTTCCGCGATCTCCTTGGGGTCGGCTGCGCGTCCTATGGTCGCATTCTGCCCATGTTCGGCGAGGAACGCGTGGCCGTCGTCACGGAAATGATTGAGCAAGTTGGTGACCGTGGCCCCGGCGCCGATGGTATTATTGACGCGGATGTTGTGCTCGATCGCTTCAAGAGCCTGGGTTCGGGTCATCTGGGCAAGCGCGCCTTGGACGCGGTAGGCCGCGATGCCTGGGAAGGCGAAGTAGGACGCATAGGAAGCGATGTTCACGATCGCACCCGAACCAATCTTCATCATCGCCTTCTGGGCTTCACGCGCGTGGAGGAAGGCGCCGGTGACATTAGAGGATGCGGCCGGCATTGTTGACGAGGATGTCGAGCAGGCCGTATCGACTGCAAGCGATACGGCCTGCTCTGCGAAGCCGTCCATCGTGATGTCCGCGACCAGGGCGACGATGCCTTCGCGCTCGAGATTCTTCACCGCCGGATCGATGTCTTCCGCAACGACCTTGGCCCTTGAGACAACGGTACGGACCGATTATTCGCCACGCAGGACCGACACCCGCAAGATTTGCTTCACCGCAGGAAATCGGGTCTATAGACCTTCATCCTCCTGTACCGCGCCTCGATTAGGCTGAACAGCCCGAACAGCGCCAGGCCGAGGGCCACGACGCTCAGTAAGACGGCGCCTTCATCCTGCGCGCGCAACTGCTCAAGCGCTTCGCCCAGACCGCCAGCGCGATCTGGATCATGGTTCAGCGCTGCCGAAATGATGAACCAGCCGATGAGGGAGAAGACCAGAGCGCGTGCGGCATATCCCCATCGTCCGATCCATCTCACATAGCTGGGCGCCGGAACATCGCCGCCAAGCTCGTCAAATCGCGCCTTATAGGCTTTGAGCGCTTGCGCTGCCGCAATGATAAGGAGCAGGATTCCCGCGAGAACGAGCAGGAATACGCCCCCCGGCTGTCCCAGAAGCCAGGCCGACCACCCCTGGGCGCTTTCGTCTCCAGGACTCCCCTGCTGTTTTGCCGTTTGTTCCAGAGCAAGGCGTCCGGCGGCGGTCGCAAGCATGATATGGGAGATGCCGCTGATGGCGTAGCCAAGTCGTTCAAACTTCCCTTTCAAGGTTCGACCGCGTTTCTCTGGGTCCGTGATCGCTTCTGTAAGCCTCCAGAGCGCATAGCCAGAAAATCCCACTGCACAGACTGCAAGGAGAATATGTCCAAGCGGCGCATCGGCCAGGGTTCCCAATGCGCCCTGATTGTCGGTCGTCTCGCCTCCGTGCAATGCGACATCGAGCGCGAACCATCCGATCAGGATATATACAAGGCCGCGCGCGGCAAAGCCGATACGCGCCAACAAGGTCATTCGGTCGCTATATGCCATCCTGTCCTCCTACAGGATCGCAACTGCCAAGTGACGTTCTACGTTCCCAAGTGGATGTTCAAGGCGCGCGGACGGCCAGGCTCCATTCAACCATCCTGCCAAAGCTGAAGGATGCCGTTCTCACGACATCCCGGCGCGGCTCTTCATGAGCGGCTGGATGCGGGTGCCGAATGCCTCCACGCCTTCGAGGAAGTCGTCGAAAGTCAGCAGTACACCGCCCGTATTCGGCACTTCGGCCATCTCGTCGAGCATCCGCGCCACGCTTTCGTAACTGCCGACCAGCGTGCCCATGTTGATGTTCACGGCGCCTTCCGGCGCGGCGAGCTGGCGTACGTTGGTATCGCTGTTCACGGTGTCCCTTGCGCCCTGATCGGCCAGCCAGGCGATCGCTTCGAGGTCTACGCCCTCGTTATAGCTCTGCCATTTGGCCATGGCTTCCTCATCCGTCTCCGCAGCGATCACCATGACCAGCACGAATACCGAAACCTCGCGGCCTGTCTCCGCGGTGAACTTCGCAAGGCGATCGTTATTGAAGGCGAAGGCTGTCGGCGTATTCACACCCTTGCCGAGGCAGAACGCATAATCCGCCCACTTCGCAGAGAAGGCCAATCCCGCGTCGGAGGAGCCGGCGCAGATAATTTTCATGTCCGCCTCTGGCTGCGGACGGACGAGGCAGTCCTCCATCCGATAATATTTGCCCTTGAAGTCGGACCGACCCATTTCCCACAACTCGCGCAGCACGCGGGCATATTCATCGAGCACGTCGTAGCGATTTCGAAAATGCTCGTCGCCCGGCCAGAGACCCATCTGCGTATATTCGGGCGGCTGCCAGCCGGTGATCAGATTGAGCCCGAAACGGCCGTGGCTGATGCTGTCGATGGTGTTGCACATGCGCGCGGCGAAGGCGGGCGGAATGATGAGCGTGGGGCAAGTTGCGAAGATTCTGATCTTCTCCGTCACCGCAGCAAGCCCTGCCATCAACGTGAAGCTTTCGAGGCCATATTCCCAGAATTGCGTCTTGCCGCCGAAGCCGCGCAGCTTGATCATGGAGAGCAGGAAATCCAGCCCATGCTTCTCGGCCCGCTGGGCGATCTCCTTGTTGAGATCAAAGCTGGGCAAATATTGTGGGGCGTTCTCGCTGATCAGCCAGCCATTGTTGTTGATGGGAACAAAAACGCCGACCTGCATGGACTTCAACTCCTGAGGAATTCGAGAACGAGGCGATTGAAAGCGTCCGGATCAGTGACGTTGCAGGCGTGGCCGCCCCATTCGACGGTCGCGACATGGGCGCGGCGGGCCGCTTTGGCCAGGTCGAGCGCGGTGGCGAAAGGCACGAGAAAATCGTCGCGCGTGGCAATGACAAGCAGGCTTTCGAGCGCGGTCAGCCCGGCCGGGTCGGGCGCGTAGGCCTGCACGGCCGCGATGCGCCTGGCGGTTGTCTCGACTCCCGGGAAGCCTGCAAGCTGGTGGTCCATGTCTGCGTTCAGCTCGGCATCGTGCGAGGCGATCCAGTCCGGTGGATAAAGGAACAGCGGCTGCGCTTCGAGAAAGGCGCGTACGCCCGCACCATGCAGCAACGCAACCCGTGCGGCAAAGCAGCGCCGCGTATGTGGCGAGAGCGTTCGCCAGCCATTGACGACGATCAGCCGGTCGACTCTCGCGGTCCGGATGGCAGTTTCGACACCAATCGCGCCACCGAGCGCATGACCGATGAAGTGCGCCCGCTCGATGCCCAGCGCATCCATGAGCGCGATCACGTCGCTCGCCATGCCCTCGACCGAAATTGTCGCGGGCAATGTCCGATCGCTACGGCCGGTGCCGCGATGGTCGTAAGCGACGACCCGGAAATGCTCGGCCAACGCCCGAAGATTCGGCGCCCAGTAGCCCGCCGAACCGCCAAGACCGCTCGACAGGATCAGCGACGGCGCGTCCGCCGCTCCGTGGATTTCGTAGTAAAGCCCGGCCACCTCAGCCAAGATGGGCGACCGAGGCGATTTCGACGAGGCAGTCGGGCTTTACCAGTTCGCATTTGATGCAGTAGCGCGCAGGCTTGTCGCCCGGAAAATACTCGGCATAGACCGCATTGAAGGCGGCGTAGTCATTGAAGTCCTTGAGGAAGATATGGTTCATGGCGATGTCCGCCATGGTGCCGCCTGCCGCCTCGACCGTGGCCTTGATGACCTCCAGCACATGGCGGGTCTGCGCGACCGCGTCGCCCACATGCAACACCGTGCCGCCCTCGCCCAGCGCCAGCACGCCCGAGACATAGACCGTGCTGCCCGCCCTGGCGCCGGCCGAATAGGGCGCGATGGGCGTGGGGAACTGCGGCGGATTGATCGGTTCGAAAGGCATCAATCATCCTTTGGTGGAAGCTGACCGACGGCGGTGCGGAAGTCCGCGACGCTGCTCACCCAGCCGAAGAACTTCTCGACATTGTAAAGGCTTGCCTCGCGGATGAAGTCGGGACCGAGATGATGGACCGCATCCTCCAGCAGCACGCCGAAATACTCAAGATGGAACCCGTCGCGCAGGGTCGATTCCACGCAGACATTGGTGGCGATTCCGGTGAAGATCAGCGTGCGGATGCCGCGCGCGCGCAGCACGGAGTCAAGCTGCGAGTTGAAGAAGGCCGAATAACGAGGCTTATGCACGCGAAGGTCGCCATCCCGCACATTCAAGCTATCGACAAGGTCATAGTCCCAGCCGCCCCGCGCCAAAAACTTCCCGGCGAGAGCAGGTCGGGACCGCATGGTCTTGAGCGCATTGGACTTATGCCAATTGGGCGACAGCGGCGTACCTGCCTCGACATAGTCCGGATCCCAGCCATTCTGCAGAAAGACCACCGGCATCCCCGCCGCGCGCGCCGTGACTATGACTTCGGCAATCTTCGGAATCACGCTTGCTGCCGGGCCGACATCAAAACCAGCCTCATCCACATAGCCACCTTTGCTGGCATAGGCATTCTGCATGTCGACGACGATGACCGCCGTCGTCGCGGCATCGACCCGGATCGCTTCGGGCCGCGCCGGCAACACCACCGAGGGACCGACACGCGAAGGGGAAGGATCGACGATTGCTTGGCTCACCAAAGCAGGATTGAGCAAATGCAACCAGTGGTCAAGCGAAGCGCGCATTTGCTTTACTCATCCAGGATGGCTGTTGTTAACCATTCACTGTCCTGAGGGCCAGAGCTGACCGACATCCGTAGGGAACGACAAATCGCTGATCGCGCATAGCGTAGCGGTCGAAAGGCAGAATTTCCGCTCAAGCAGCTCGGTGACGGACTCTGTGCCGCGCTGGCCGTCCACCGTGTACCCGGTGGAAATGACCGGCACGCCACCGGGAGGGCAATCGAGATAAGCGTCGCGATGACCCGCCGGGTGATCCTACACGCCTCAAATCAATGGCATGGCCGAATGTTTCAAGGCCGCATCGCCGGTGGAGTGATAGGCATCAACCTCGCCGGCCATGCTGATCTTGCAGTCGTGCCGACCGGCTTTAACCGTGCCTACAATTGGCTACGACAGCAGGCGCTCCAAGGCATTTTCTTGCGTCAGAAGGTAGAGAACCCGATTGGTCTTTGCCCATCTCTCGCCAGCTGCTATTTTATCCCGATGATGTGTCGCAACCAGACAGCTAGCTGCCATCGGTGATCAGAGTTCCCCCATCCACGACGAGATTGTGGCCCGTCACGTACGCGCCCGCCGGCGACGCGAGGAAGAGTGCGCTACCTGCCACCTCCTCCATCTCGCCCGGCCGGCGCAAGGGCGTCATCTGCATTCGCCGCGCCATGAATGCATCGTCAGCCAGCAGCGGCGCTGACAGTTCTGTGCGGATGAGGCCTGGCGACAGGGCGTTAACGCGCACATTGCGCGGGCCCCACTCGACCGCAAGGTTGCGGGCGAGCTGTGCCACGCCCGCCTTGGCCAGAGCATAGGCGTTGATCGCACCATTGCCGCGCAGACCCGACAGGCTGGCGATAAGGACTGCGGCCCCGCCGCCTGTCGCGGCGATATGGGGCAAGGCGAGATTGCACAGGCGCACCTGGCTGCGCAGGTTAATCGCCATCACCCGATCATAATCCGCCATGTCGATCGTAGCGAACGGCCCCGCACGCCCGGTGATCCCGGCGTTGCAGACGAGAATGTCGAGGCGGCCGAAATGGGCCATCGTGCCATCGACCAGTGCATCAAGTTGCGCGTCGTCGGCCACGTCCGCCGCAATTGCCAGCGTATTCAGTTGCTCCCCGACCCTCTGGCTGTCTACGGCATCTTCGCTGGAGATTACGACATTCGCGCCATGGCCCTGAAGCGCCCGCGCGATGGCAAGGCCAATGCCCCGCGTCGATCCGGTAACGATCGCGACCCTGCCGGTAAGATCGAACAACGGCGTCAATGCTTGTCTTCGGGCTTGTCTTCGGGGAGCGGCTGGCCGTTGTGCAGATAGGCGGGCGCCTCGATCAGGATGAAGGCGATGCGGCAGGGCTTGTCGGTGACGTTGCGCCAGAGATGATTGGTGCCGCGCTGGATGATGACACCACCTTCCCGCACCGTCGTTTTGCGGCCATCGTCCAGTTCCAGCTCGACCTCGCCCGACATGACGATGCCATAGTCGATGCTGTTGGTGCGGTGCATCGGTGACTCCTTGCCTGGCAACATGTCGACAATGCGGATCACCGAGCCCTGGTTGAGGGTGAGGCCGGCGTCGCGCAAGCGGCCATCGGTTTCGTCATTATTGTCGGCCGGCACCGTGGCCGTCGTCCACAGGAGCAGGAAGGAGGCGTCGCCCGACGGGATCATCCGGGTTGGCGTGACATCTTCCGACTTGAAAATCGCCCGGCCGTCCGCGTCGTGGCCAGTGACGACGCGCTGGACCGGGGGAAGGCCGGAATCGCTGAGGTCGGTCATGATTGCTCTCCAGTATAGGCGATGACCTGCTGGTCGATGATGCCGAAGGGCGCGCGCCCGTCTGCGAGGCGGCCCTCCATGCGGACGCGGTCGCCAAAGCGCATGAAGGCGGTGCGGGCCGCGCCTTCGTCCACGATCTCGATCCCTCGCCGTTCGGCGATGCAGGAGGACCCGACCTCGCGGAAATTGGCGTTGGACACCGTGCCTGAGCCGATCACCGTGCCGGCCACGAGATGGCGGGTCCGCGCCGCGTGGGCGACCAGTTCATGGAAGCCGAACCCCATCGGTTCACCATTGGCGGCGCCAAAGCGCTGGCCATTCCAGTCGACCAGCAGGTCCATGGCAACCCGGCCATCGCGCCATTGTTCGCCCAGTTCGTCCGGCGTCACGGCGAACGGCGCCATGGAGCAGGCAGGCTTGGCCTGAACCCAGCCGAAGCCGCTCTTCATTTCGGGACCGGCAAGCGCGCGCAACGACCAATCGTTGATCTGAACGATCAGGCGGATATGCGCCATCGCATCGGCGGGCGTGATGCCCATCGGCACGGCGTCGACGATGACGCCGAACTCACCCTCGAAATCGATGCCGAGAGTCTCGTCAGGCATGGGGACATCGTCATGCGGACCGTAGAAATGATCCGAGACACCCTGATACATCAGCGGCCGCCCGGTTTTTTCCGGAGTGATGCCGAGTACCTTGTCCATCAGCGCGCCATGGCTTTCGAACGCCGAACCATCGAGCCACTGCCAGGCGCGCGGCAGGGGGGCGGCGAGGTCGGCAGGATCGAGCGGATGCGGAAAATCGGTGATGGCGGCGAGCGTCGGCGCAACGTCCGTCCAGCTTTCGAGCGCAGCCTGGAGCGTGGCGACGGCGGGCTGCGCATAATGGCTGCCATCGGGCGACAGGACGACCAGTCGCCCGTCCCTGCCGCCATTCCTGATCGTCGCCAGCCGCATCGCTTCTCCTCTCGTTCTTGTCGGCAGAAGCGATGGGACAGGGCGGCGGCATGGTCAAAGCCAATTGATGGATAGTGGGCTTCCACGGTTTCAATTTGATCCGGGCCATCCCTGCGGGTTTGTGATGCGGTGGATGAAGCTGCCCATGCCGGCGGCGCGACAGTCGAGAGGATCTGCATGTTCGAGCCCTTCCCCGGAAATTATGTCTGGAATCTCGCCACCAATCTGGCGCTGGTGTGCGGCGGCAATCATGGCGAGATCGACGAGGCGAACCGGCCCATCATTGAGGCCGCCAAGGCCGGCGCCGACGCCGGAAGCGCGCTGATGTTCGACAGCTGGCTGCGGGTGGCGGACCAGGTCGCGGCCAATGGCGCGGCGGACGAAGCGGCCGGTTATGCCTTGTCCGCGGGGACCAAATATCTGCGCGCTTCTGGCTATTATCTGGCGGCCGAACGGATGCAGAGCCGCGACTATGCGCCGCGCTGGGCCGCCTATGATCGCGGGCTGGAGCTGTACGCCAAGGGGGTGGCGCTGCGCGGGCTGCATGTCGACTTTGTCGAGATCCCTTATGAGGACAGCGCCTATACGGCGATCTTCGTCCATGACGGATCGGGGACGCCGCGCCCCACTCTGGTGTCGGTCAATGGCCTCGATTCCATGAAGGAACAGGTCAATATGGCAGGGCACGGCGCGTCCAATCTGGAACGCGGTATCAACACGCTGTTCGTCGACCAGCCCGGCACCGGCGAAGCGCTGCGCAAGCGCGGACTGACGGCGGTGTTCGATGCCGAACGCTGGGGATCGCCCGCCTTCGACTATCTGCTGACGCGCGACGACGTACTCCATGACCGGATCGGCATTTTCGGCCTGTCCTTCGGTGGCTATCATGCGCCGCGCATCGCCGCCAATGATCCGCGCTATGCACTGTGCGCGGTGATGGGCGCGAACCATGTCTGGGGCCGGCGCCAGCGCGAGCGGGTCGCCAATGAAGGCGAGAACCCGGTGCCCCATTATTGGGACCATGTGATGTGGGTGTTCGGCTTCGACAATCAGGCCGATTTCCTGGCCTATGCCGACCAGATCACGCTGGACGGACAGGTCGAGAAGATCAGGGTGCCCTTCCTGATCACCCATGGCGAGAATGACCGTCAAATACCCGCCTTCAACGCGCAGTTGAGCTACGATCAGGCGGTCAATTCCCCCAAGCGCACGCTGCGCATGTTCACGAAGGCCGATTTCGAGGTCGAGCATTGCGGCGCCGACAATGGCACGGGGATGCGCGACTATATCGCCGACTGGTGCGCGCAGACCTTCGCCGAGATGGGCTGATGGCCGAGTTCAGCTTTCATCATGGCGGCGTGAGCGTGCCCAGCCTGGACGCGGCGATCGACTGGTATGGCCGGGTGCTGGGCTTCGTGGTCGAAAAGCGCTTCTACATCGAGGCAGCGCGGTCCCATGCGGCGATGGTGCGCAAGGGACCGTTGCGGTTCGAGCTGTTCGAGGTAGAGGGCGCCGCCCCGCTGCCCGAAGCACGCCGCCATCCGCCATCGGACCTTAAGACCCATGGCAACAAGCATGTCGCCTTTAGGGTCGATGACCTGGAGGCGTTTCTGGTCGAGATGGAGGGCAAGGGCGCGGACATCGCCTTTGTTGTGCGCGAGGCATTCGGCAAGGGGTGTTTCCTGCGCGATTGCGCCGGCAACCTCATCGAATTCGTCGAGGAGCCGATCCCCTGAAAAGAGGATATCCGCCGCTTAACTTCGCACTTTTCCTGCCCCTTTCGGCATGATCGAACAAAAGCGGGAAATATGATTACGCCCGCCACGCCACCGAACACTTTGAGGCGGCACGGATGGATATAAGCCAAAGGGCGTTCCGCAGGACAGGCCGGCACGACTGCCGGCCTGTCCTGCGGAATCCTTCATATGGCGTGTTCATCCGCTTCGCTGATATCAGCCAGCTTCCCTTCGACCGGCCGCTTGCCCGGCTGGCTCTTGCGATACGGTTCGAAGCTGGCGCGATCGGCGTCGAAGCTCATGTCCCAGGGGATATTGTCGCCGCGAAAGATGGGCGGGGCGTTGTTCGACCAGAGCAGCGAACCGAAACGGAAATCCCAGGCGCGCGGAACCCAGTTATCGTCCAGATAATCGGTGTCGGCATGATATTCCGCTTCCCCCGCCTTGCCCGGCATGTCGCAATAATAATAGATGGCCGACGAGATGCGGTGGCGCGATATGCCGCCCGAGCTGTTCATCGTCTGGTTCTTCCAGCCCTTCGCCTCCATGATGTTGGCACCGAGCATGACCTCGTCGATATCGTCCATGCCGAAGGCGATATGCATGAACTTGAAATGGTCGGGCGCAATCGGGAGGTCGCAATTAACCCAGAAAATCGAATGATGTTCGAACGTGCCGTCGGCGCGGGAAAAGATACCAGTGCCCTTGCTATGGTCGACATAGCGAAAGCCCAGATGCCGTTCGTAAAATTCGAAGCTGCCGACATAGTCGGGCGAGAAAAAGACGACATGGTTGATCGTCTTGGGGATGGCCTTGCGCCGCCAGATCCGGTGCTGGTTGAAGCGCGGATAGGAACCCGGCGTGTTGACCGGGCTGGTTTCGCTGACGACCAGGCGCTTGTCCCAGACCCGCAGGCCGATGGGCTGACCGTCGGGGCAGGTGCAATGGACAGTGCCGTCGTCGTCGCGATGCACGGCGACCTCGGACGCGAGGCTGGCGGCGATCCTATCCAGCGCATCGGGGCTTTGCACGCCCCAGACGGTTTCTTTCAGCCCATCGCCGGGGAAGGGATCGGGCGAAGGCAGCCGCGCGTCGCCATGGCGGTAGAGAATGACACGGGAGCCGGAGGCGAGGCGGAAAATCGACTGATGGTCATCCGCCTGTTCCAGCGGCAAGCCGAAATCGGTCCAGAAGCGGGTATGTTCGCCCAGGTCGGCAACCCCGAAAATCGCGCTCTCAACGCCCAAAATGCTCATGCATGTCTCCTCATCCTGACCATCATCATGGCGGCGGGGGCGACGGCGCGGAAACGCATTTCATGGGACGCTGCTATCGGTGGGGCGGATAGGTGGGGCGTTTGTTGGGGGGCTGGCATGTCCTCCCCTGCAAGGGGAGGTGGCTGGCGCAGCCAGAATCGATAACGGGAAACCCCTCCACCCGCTTCTCCGGTCCCCTCCCCTTGCAGGAGAGGATTGTTGGGGTTGCCCTAGCCCCGCCGGAACAGCAGGGTCAGCAGGAAAAGGATGGTGCGCCTGTCCAGCAACCGCAGCGCGGCGCGCGCTTCGGCGGGGGTCAGTTTGGCGACCATCGGCATGGCGCCGAAGATCTTCCCGCGGATGATGAGGGCGTTGCCGTCCCGCTCGATCTTGCGGACAGTCATCAATTCCTTGTCCTGCGCGTCGAGGATTTTCATGACGGGCGGCTTGTTCGTAGTCATTGTACGGCTCCTGCGCAGACCTTGTCATAATCGATGCCCATATCGTCCATCATCTGGATCGCGGTGGCGCGGCCCGCGCCGAACACGCCGCCGCCCGGATGCATGAAGGGGCCGACGAGATAGAGGCTCTCGATCCCCGGCACGCGGAAATGGCCAAGGTCTGGCGTCGGGCGGTGGCCGACCGTCTGGTACATGAAGGGCGCGCAGCCATGAATGTCGCCCTTGACGAAGCTGGCGGGGCTGTCGCGTTCATGATCGAGCGGGGAGCGGACCAGTGAGCCGATGATATTATCCTCGTCCAGATTGCTGTAGAAGAGGCGATATTGCGCCAGGCTTTCCTGTGCGATCTCTTCCTTCATCCGGTCCCAGGCCGCCGGGCCGCCTCCGTACAGGTCGTAGGGGGCGAAGGTGACGCCGTAGAAGACGCCGCCGCCCGCGGGCGCGCGGCTGGGATCGTTGGACGTGTTGTCGCCGCCCGCGATCAGGCGGCGGGGCGGCACGATGCCGCGCCGCAGATGGTCATAGTCGAGCAGCATGTCGCGCATGGTGTGGGTCTGGAGCAGTTCGGTCATGACACCGCCCTCCCCGTCCGCCCAGCGCAGCTTCGCCTTTTCCTTCAGGGCCATGTGCAGCAGATTGATGGAGAAGGTCGACGGCGTAACCCGCTCGGCGCGTTGCAGCACAGGCTCCGGCGTTTCCGACACGAAGCGGCGCAGGACATGGGGATGGATCGCGCCGATGACCCCATCCTTCGCCATGATCGTTTCGCCATCCGTAAGTTCAAGGCCAGTCGCCCTGCCCGACGAGACGATGACGCGCTTTACTTCCGCATTGCAGCGCACTTCGCCGCCCATATGCTCGATCGCGCGGACCAGCGCCTTGCTGAGTTCGCCCGATCCGCCCCTGGGCATCGAGACGCCATAGGTGTGGATGATACCGGGCATCAGTAGCGCGCCCATGCCGGTGCCCAATTCGTCGGGCATCTGGAGATTTTCAGTAACAAGCCGAACGATATGGATTTTGAGCCGGTCGCTCTCGAAATATTGGTTCACGACATCGAGCGCAGAGCGCTGCATCACGTCGAGCAGGAAGCGGCCCTCGTCCGACTGGTCCATCATCGCAACGAAGGCACCCATCGGGAAGGGCGGCGCGTAGAGGCCGCCCATGAACATCGGCAGCACGCCCTGGCTGATACCGACGAACTTGCGATAGGCGTCGGCATCGCGCAGGCTGTACTGCGCGATTTCCTGGCAGGTGCGGTCGAGATCCTTCCAGGATCGCATCACGGTGCCATCATCCCAGATGCTGACATGCGGCAGTTCGGGATAGATATAGTCGAGGCCGAATTTGCCGATCAGGCCCAGCTCGTCCTCGCGGATCATCGGGTTGCCCTGGATCATGATGTGAACATTGCTATGTTCGTCATGCCAGTAGCCCGGCGTGATGAGTTCGCGGGTCGACACGCCGCCGCCGAAATGGGGCTTGCGTTCCAGGACCAGAACCTTCTTCCCCGCCTTGGCCATATAGGCAGCAGCGGTCAGGCCATTATGGCCCGCGCCCATGACGACGATGTCGTAATTGCTCATTGATGCTCTCCAAAGAAGGCGCGGAACTGGGCGATGCCAGGGACGTGGCTGGCGCAGCCGCCATCAGCGACGATCAGTTGGCCGGTAATGTTGCGGGCGGCGTCGGACGCGAGGAAAGCGGCGACCTGGGCAATGTCGTCCGGGTCGCCAAGCTGGTCGCGCAGGGTTTCCGCCTCCACCGCTTCGCGCAAGGGCGGCGGGAAGGCAGCGCGGAGTGCGGGCGTCATCGTCATACCGGGCGCGACCGCGTTGCAGCGTATGCCATCGGATCCGTGGCTGGCGGCGATCGAGCGTGTCATCTGGATGATCGCGGCCTTGGACGAACCATAGGCGGCCTGAATCAGATGCCCCTGCAACGCCAGATTGCTGACGGTGTTGACGATATTGCCGCGCGTGGCCCGCAGATGGGGGAGCGCGGCGCGGCAGGCGACCATGGTGCCGCGCACGTTGACGGCATAGGTGCGGTCCCACAGCGCCGTTTCCATATGCTCGATATTGCCATCCCGTTGCGCGATGTCGGGGCCGAGCAGGGCGGCATTGTTGTGGAGAATGTCGAGCCGGCCATAATGGGCGATGGCGGCGGCGATCATGGCTTGGGTCGAGGTTTCGCTTTCCAGATCGAGCGCGATCGCCAGCGCATCGGGGAGCGTCGCGGCCAGCGCCTGCGCTGCCTCGAACGCGATGTCGGCGATGGCCACCAGCGCGCCGCGCGCCGCCATCAGTTGCGCGGTGGCCGCGCCGATCCCGCCCGCTCCGCCGGTGATGATCGCTACCTTGCCGTCCAGACGGATCGCATCGGCCTGCATCGCTTTCTCCTCCCTTGCTCTTGTCGACAGGCATCATATGCTGCGCAGCAGAGGCGGGAAGACGGCACTTTTTTGTGCCCTCCAAAATGAGACCGATGATGATCTTCGACGATTTCTATCCGCACGCGCGCGTGGGTCTGGCCGCGCTGGCGCAGGATATGGCGGACCATGGCGCGCAGCGCGATGCGCCGATCCGGACCATCTTCGGCTTGCTGGGGGATCGCTGGTCGATGCTCGTCCTGTTGCTGCTGGCAGTCGCGCCGTTTCGCCACGCGGAATTGCGCAGGCTGCTCGACCGGCTGAGCGCGGAAGGCAGGATTTCTCAGCGGGTGCTGACGCTCAAATTGCGGCTGCTGGAGCGCAACGGGCTGGTGGCGCGATCGGTGAGCGAAGATGTCCCGCCCAAGGTAGGCTATGCTCTGACGCCCTTGGGCGCCGAACTGGTCGAGGAAGCGCGCCGGCTGCTGGGCTGGGTGCAGGCCAGCAGCGTGCAAATCAATCAGGCACGGGCGGCCTTCGACAGGATGGAGGACGTCTAACCGCGCGACTTGGGCGTCGAATCGCTCAGGAATTGCGCGGCCAGTTCCTCGCGCGATACCCGCGCCTCGTCCAGCGATACGACGGACGGATCGCGTGCCGGGACGGCGGGCATCTGCGCATAGGACATGATTCGTTCGACGACCCAGCGGATCGCCGGATCATTGTTGCTGGAAATATGCCACTGGATCGCTTCGCGAATGGGAGGGATGTCCATCGGCACTTCGCGCAGGGTCAACGGCAGATAAGCGGCCATGCGGGTCGCCAGCCGCCGGTGCATAGTCGCGATGCGGTCGGAGCCGATGACGAGGCCGGGAAGGGAAAGAAAACTGTGGGTTACGATCTCGACCCGGCGCTGACGCTTCTGACGACGCACGAACCAGTCCTCGAAAGCGGACACGCGAGCGCGGCCGAAGCGAGCGGTGACATGCCCAAGCTCGAAATAGAGTTCCTTGGTCATGGGCCCGGCCATCGCCGGATTGCCGTTCCAGCCGACGACGACATAATCGTCCTCGAACAATATCTGGCTGGGGTGGTCGGCGGAAATCGCATAGTCGATGGTGATGAGCAGGTCGATGGCGCCGCGTTCAAGCGATTCCAGCAAGGCTTCGCTCAGCGACTGGATTTCGAACCGCATACCGGGCGCCTGCTGTTGCAGGTCGGTCATGGCCGCGGCCAGCAGCACTTCGGTGATATAGTCCGACGCCATGATACGAATCGTCCGGTCGGACGTGGCGGGATCGAACGGCGGCGGCACCGCGATGGTCGAGCGGATCTGTTCCAGAACGGCGCGGACCGGATCGACCAGCCCTTCGGCGCGGGCGGTCAGCACCATCTGGCGCCCCTTCTGGACCAGCAGATCATCGGCGAAATAGTCGCGCAGACGGCCCAGGGCGGAGGATGTGGCGGACTGGGACAGGCAGATGCGGTCCGCCGCCAGGCTGACACTGCGCTCAGCGAGCAGCGCATCAAGCGCCACCAGCAGATTGAGATCCAGCCTGTCGAAGCGCATGTCCTGTTCTCCCTCAGCCTGCCGCTATAGCCGACAGCGCGTTGGCAACGAGCTTAGCAGGATCGCCGTCATGGGCAAAGCCGGCATGGTCCGCTGCCGGGGTGGCAAGCGATGGATGCGCGCCGAAGGCAGCCTCCAGCGCAGGGTCCGGGCGGTAGCGGACAAGATCGGGCGACACGCCGCATTGCCGCGCAACCTCGGCGGCCAGATCGCCCATGGCGATGCGCTGTGCGGGCAACGTCACGACGCGGGTGACGGGCATCAGCGCCGGGTCCATGGTGAGCGCATGGACCAGATTGTCGGCGCAGCGCGCGACCGACTGCGCCCAGATGGTCGCGCCTTCCGAGACCGGGCAGACGAAGGGTTCGCCCGCGCGCAGGGCATGGAACAGGTCACTCATGAAGGCAGATTTCATACCCGATGGCCCCTTGGGCCGGGCGAGGATGCCGGGCAGGCGGACGCTGATCCCCTCTATCTCCCCGCGATGGTGCAGCATGGCGACGGCGATCTCCATCATCGCCTTGTGCCCGCCATAGATCATGCGCGGGGCGAGCGGGGTGTCGTCGTCCACGCCACCGGCGGGCAACGGATCGCCGAACACCGCGATCGAGCTGGCATAAACGATGCGCGGCCTGCGCCCCGCTGCTTTCGCGGCATCGAGCAGGTCGTACATGGCGTCGATATTGATACGGCGGGACGCGGCGGGATCAGCCTCCGCCGCGCCGCCCGGAACGGTCGCGAGATGGACGAGCGCACTGCATCCGTCGGCAAAGGCTTCGGCACGGACGGACGGCGAAGCAATGTCACCCGCCACCGCGCGCGCCCCAGCGGGGATGCCGCCTGCCACGCTGTCCATGCCGACAACGCTCTCACCCGCGTCCAGCAGGCGTTGCACAAGCTGGCGGCCGACGAAGCCGCCGGCCCCGGTCACTATGATCGTCATGGTTCAATATCTGTCCGCATAATGAGCACGCACATCCTCGCTATAGCTTCCGAGCGGGTAGGCGAGCATCTGGCTGTTCCAAGCATCCCATTGCAGGCGCATGGCCTTGAGCCGCGCGGGATCGTCGGGCGCGAGATCGGCGCGTTCGCGCGCGTCGCTGGCGAGGTCGAACAGATGTTCCTTGTCGCCCAGTTTGAGATATTTCCAGTTGCCCTGGCGCAAGGCGGCCTGGCCATTGGCCTTGAACCGCCAGTAGAGGGTGCGATCGATGGGGGCAGCACGGCCGGTGAGTTGCGCCGACAGGTCGAGGCCGTCGAACGTGCCGGCCTTTGCGCCATTGCCTCCTGCCATGGCGAGCAGGGTCGGGAGGAAATCCATCGAGATCATTACCTGATCGCTGGTCGAGCCTGGGGCGATATGGCCGGGCCATCGTGCGAGCAGGGGTACGCGTATGCCACCTTCCAGCAGCTCGCCCTTGACGCCGGTGAAGGGCCAGGTTTCGGAGAAGCGTTCGCCGCCATTGTCGCTGGTGAAGATGATGATTGTATTCTCGGCCTTGCCGCTGCGCTCCAGCGCCGCCAGCAGCTTGGCGACATTTTGGTCCATCGCCTCGACCATCTCCTTATATTTGGCGAGGCTTCCGCCATTATAGTGAAAGGAGCCATCAAGCGTCGGCGCAACTGCGGCGTCCTCGCGCCCTTCCCAGGGCCAGTGCGGCGCATTGAAATGCAGGCTGAGAAAGAAGGGCTTGTCGCCCGCCTGCTCGACCGTCTTCACAGCTTCGTCGCCGAACAGGTCGGTCAGATAGCCGTTGCGCTCGATCGGCGTGTCGCCTTGCGCAAGGCCGACGCCGACCGTCTTCTTTCCCATCACCATATGATGGCGGAAATAGTCGGCCGCGCCTTCGACGATGCCGAAAAATTCGTCATAGCCATGGCGGAGCGGCCCGTGGCGGGGCGGTTCGCCCAGATGCCATTTGCCCACCAGTTTGGTGCGATAACCCTGGTCGCGCAGGACCGAGGCGATGGTAGGTCGGTCGACCGGCACCCCGATGCCGTCCGGTGCGCCGGGGCCTAGCGGCTCCTCGACGCCGATCGGGAAGCGATATTGGTAGCAGCCCGTCAGCAGTGCAGTACGGGTTGGCGAGCAGATGGCGCTGTTGGCATAGCCCTGCCGGAACTGGATGCCCTGCGCCCCGATGCTGTCGATCGCGGGGGTACGGATATGGTGCGATCCGGTGCAGGACAGGTCAGCATAACCCAGATCGTCGGCCATGATGAAGATGATGTTGGGGCGGACCTTGCCAACCGGCGCAGTAGCACCCTCCCCGCTCGCGGCCAGTGTCCCGAGCGCGCCTACGCCGCCAATGAAAGCCCGTCTGTCCAACTGCATGATCGTCCTTCCGGAAGTGTCGGGAGCAGGACCGCCAGGCCCTGCTCCTTTACCCTATCCCCGTTTGCTTCAGAAATTCGCAGAGAAGCGCAGGCCATAGGTCTGCGGTGCCGTGTACCGGGCGACCGCCATACCGATCGGCGAGCGCTGGGGCGTAGCTATACGGCGCTTATTCTCCAGATTGTAAAGGAAGGCGCCCAGCGACCAGCCGCCATCGGCCGCGCGCAGGGTGAGGTTGAGGTCGGTCTGCCAATAGGCGCGAATATGTTCGAAATCGAGATATTCGAACGCGCCCCATTGGTCGTCGCGCCAGGCGGTGGCGATATTGCCGACCAGTTCGAGCGAGCGGCCGAGCGGCACCACCTGTTCCGCGCCCAGATTGACGGTCCATTCGGGCGAATAGAGCAAGGGCTTGCCCGAACAGTTGAAGTCCTTGACCGGCGCGCCGCCGGCGGTCGCGCCGGTCAGGGTAAAGGGACAGGCGATATTGTCGCGGGGCGAGGCGGTATAGAGGTGCAGGTCGTCATAGGTGGCTTTGAGATATTGCACTTTGGCGTTCAGTGTGGTCGTCGGCGTCGCCTTGACGATGGCGTCCACGTCGAAGCCCTTGATCGTCGACTTGCCCGCATTTTCGTTGGAATTGATCAGCGTGCCGCTGGTATCGACCGTGAAATAGGTGATCTGCTGGTCCTTATACTTCCAGTAGAAACCCTCGACGTTCAACTGCACCCGATTGTCGAAGAAGCGGTTCTTCGATCCCACCGTGTAGGCCGTGATGAATTCCGGATCATAGCTCGACTTGCCCTCCGCCAGCTGGAAACCGCCGGCGCGATAGCCAGTTTCGACCGTGGCGTAGAGCAGGTTCGCCGGGCCGAGATCGAACTCCGCCGACGCCTTCCAGGTGACGCGCGAATAGCTGCCGCTGTCGACCACCGGATTATAGGTTTTGAGGATCGTGCCGTTGCCGTTCAGCAGCGCGAAGACCTGCGGGTTCGCCTGGTCGGTGCTGCCCGCCGCGATCCAGCCATTGCTGGCCAGCCAGTTGACCGTGTCGCCAGTCGTCAGGAAATTGGGATAGCGCGGCAGCGCATTGGGTGCCGCGCATCCCGCCGCGAAGGAAGCCGGCGGCACGATATTGGCGGGCGGCAGGCCACCGCAGAAGGTGATGAAATTGTTGATGATGCCGTCCATCGACTTTTTGTCGCGGGTGTAGCGCGCACCGCCGACCAGGCGGAAGCGGTCGCTGACATGGGCGGTCAGCTGGCCAAAGCCGGCCCAGCTTTTCGTCTTGTGGGTGTAGGACTGGATCGGCAGCACGAATTCCTGATTATATTCGTTCTGGGCGTCGATCTTTTCGTTGAAGTAGAAGCCGCCCAGCACATAGTCGATCATACCGACCGACCCGGCGAGGCGGGCTTCGAGGCTGTATTGTTTGTCCGTTTCGGCGCTATACGCCGTGTTGAACGCCGGGCCGTAGAAGAAGCTGTCGCCCTTCGACTTGCGGAAGGCGGGGACGAGCGTGAACGTCCCGATATCGGTCTTCCAGTTCAGTTCCGCATTGACGCCCCAATAGGTGTAATCGACCGACTGCTGCTGGTTCATCGCGTTGAGGAAGCCGAAGCCGGGCGCGCCCAGCAATGTCCGTCGATAGGCGTTGGCCGCATCCGTGTTGAACCCTTCCGACGCATCGAACGGCCCCGGCGTGAAGCTATATCCCGATGGACCGGGCGTATAAGCGCCGATATAGCTGCCCCCCGGCCCGACGCCGCCGATCTTGGTCCAGTCCGCGCCGATGCGCAGGCTGATGGCGTCGGTCGGCTCGATCAGGAACTGGCCACGCAGGCCGGTCCGCTTCAGATCGTCACTGCCATCGCGGTTATAACCGTCATGGACCTGGCGCGTGGCAGCGACGCGGAGCGCACTGGTGTCGCCGGTCGCAAGGTTGAGATAACCGTCGACATTGACCGCATCATAATTGCCGAGGGACACGTTGAAGCCCGCGCCGTTGCGGCCCAGTTCCGGGCGAGCGGGAATGATGTTGACCGCACCGCCGGTGGCGTTGCGGCCGTACAGTATGCCCTGCGGGCCTTTGAGCACCTCGACACGGGCAAGGTCGTAGAAGGCAGAGCCGAAAGCGCCCGCCGCGCGGCCCAGCACGACGCCGTCATAGCTGGGGGTGACGGCGGGGTCGTTATAGCTGCTGGACGTGATGTTGCCGACGCCGCGGATAAAGATCGAGGTGTTGGACCCGCCGCCATTGGTGACGGTGATGGCGGGGACGCTTTTGGTGATATCCTCCGCCTTGGTGATGCCCTGCTGGATCAGCGTGTCGCCGGTAACGGCGTCGATCGCGATCGCGGCCTTTTGCGCGCTTTCCGACTTGCGCTGCGCCGTCACGACGATTTCGTCGATACCGGCCGACGACTGGTCGGCCGCCTGTTCGGATACCTGCGCCCAGGCGGCCGGCATGGTGGCCATCGTTACGACGGCGGCCGTTGTGGCGAATAGAATCTTGCGCATTGCCCTCTCCCTGAATGGTTTTGATTTGGCGCAATATTGGTCGTTGAATCGGGTCGCTGTCGCATTGATTTTCTGGATGGGACCTATCTGCACGCGCGGACGATGGCGAAACGATCGCCCCGTCTATCCAGCTTTCCGATAGCAGATATTGAAGCAAAGGATTTTCGCGGCCGCCCGGCACTCGATAGCAGAAACAGTGAGAAGAGTTTCCGGGAGAGGCATGGTATCATGATTGCGGGCAAACATATATTGATCGTAGGCGGAGGCATTGGCGGCATGGCTGCTGCCATCCGTCTGGGCGAACTGGGCGGCAAGGTCACGCTGATCGACATCGATCCGGAATGGCGGGTCTACGGCGCGGGGATCACAATCACCGGCCCGACGCTCCGCGCCTATCGGCGCCTTGGCCTGCTCGACGCGATCAAGGAAGAAGGCGCAATCGCCAAGGGATCGACCATCTTCCGCCATGACGGGTTGCGCTTGCAGCAACTGGATGAACCCGCGTTGGAGGAAGGGCTTCCTGCGACCGGCGGCATCATGCGGCCCAAATTGCACCGCATCATGCAGGCGCGAGTCAAGGCGCTGGATACCGATATCCGCTTGGGCCTGTCGGTCAGCGCGCTCGAAAACCGCGATGGCGGCGTGGACGTGACCTTCACCGACGGGACCCAAGAGCGCTTTGACCTGGTGGTCGGCGCCGACAGCATCTATTCGGCGGTGCGGCGCATGGCCTTCCCGCACATGGCCGAGGCGCAGCCCACCGGCCAGGGATGCTGGCGCGTGTCGATGAAGCGCCCGCCGACGCTGGAGAGCGGGGAGATTTATCTAGGCCATCGCTATCCCGCAGGCATCAATCGTTGCGCGCAGGATATGGTCTATCTGTGGATGCTGACGCCGCATGAACATCGCGAAGTCCATTTCACCGACGAGGAACTGTTCACCAGATTGCAGGAAAATCTTGCCGATTTCGGCGGCAACATCGCTTGGGTGCGGGAGAATATGACCCGTAACGACTGGATCAACTATCGCCCGCTCGCCGCCGCCTTGCAGCCTGGACCCTGGCATATGGGGCATATCGTGCTGCTGGGCGATGCCGTCCATGCGACCACGCCGCACATGGCGTCGGGCGCGGGCATGGCGGTAGAAAGTGCGCTGGTGCTGGCGGAGGAACTGGACCGGGCGGCTACTATAGAGGCTGGTCTGGAAGCCTATGAAGCGCGACGCTACGACCGGTGCCGCCATGTCGTGGAGACCAGCATCGCCGTCGGCAGGATGCAACTGGCAGGCGATCCACCCGAAGCGATCGGTGCGGCGCTGGGCGCGGGACTGCACCGGCTGGCGGACGATTATTGAACGCGGCGAAAGGCCCGGCGGACGCAACCGCCGGGCCTTTCCTTATTCGGCGGTCCAGCCGCCATCAACGACCAAGCTGGTGCCGGTCATCAGCGCGCTGGCGTCGGACGCGAGGAAGACCACAACGCCCATCAGATCCTCGACCGTGCCGAGCCGCCCCAGTTTGATCTTGTCGAGCACGCTGGCAAGAAACGCCTTGTCCTCGAAAAAGGGTCGCGTCATCGGGGTTTCGATGAAGGTCGGCGCGATCGTGTTGGACCGGATACCGTGCGGCGCCAGGTCCAGCGCCATGGCCTTGCTCAGCCCCTCCAGCCCCCATTTGGACGCGCAATAGAGCGAGCGACGCGGGCCGCCGACATGGCCCATCTGCGACCCCATATGGATGATCGATCCGCGCAGGCCCGCAGCGATCATGCCCCGCGCCACGATCTGCGCGGCAAAGAAGGCGGCGCGCAGGTTGAGGCCGAGCACCGCGTCATAATCCTCCTCACTCACCTCGGTGAACGGCTTGGGGCGATTGGTCCCGGCGTTGTTGAGCAGAATGTCGAAAGGGACGAGCGCGCCGAGCGCCGCGGTCATGCTTGCCACGTCATTGACGTCGATACGGACCGCCTCCGCCTGGCCACCCGCGGCGCGGATCGCCTCCGCCCCGGCCGTGATCTCTTCCCCGCTGCGGGCGGCAAGCGTCACATGCGCGCCCGCCTGCGCCAGCGCGGCGGCGCAGGCGAGGCCGATGCCTCGCCCTGCACCCGTCACCAGCGCGCGCCTGCCATCCAGCCGGAAGCTGGGCGTCGTTGGCAAAGCCTCCATCGTCAGGCGGCCGTCGCCGGCGTGGGTTCGGCCGCCCCGGCATAGGGGACGTCGCGGCCGCCATAGCGGCGGACCCGGATGTTCGCCTGCTCACCATGGCCAGAAAAGCCTTCGAGCGCGCACAGGCGGCTGCAATATTCGCCGACCAGCGCCGATGCTTCGTCGGTCATGACCTTTTGATAGGTGCAGGTCTTGATGAACTTGCCGACCCACAGCCCGCCGGTGTAGCGCGCCGCCTTCTTCGTCGGCAGCGTGTGGTTGGTACCGATGACCTTGTCGCCGAAGCTGACATTGGTACGCGATCCCAGGAACAGCGCACCATAATTGGTCATGTTCTTGAGGAAATAATCAGGATCAGCGGTCATCACCTGGACATGTTCCGACGCGAGATCATCGGCGATGCGGACCATTTCCGCATCATCCTCCGCCACGATCACTTCGCCGAACGTCTCCCATGCCTTGCGCGCATAGTCGGCGGTGGGCAGTATCTGTAGCAGCCGCTCGACCTCCTTCATCGTCTCGCGCGCCAGCTTCTCGGAAGTGGTCAGCAGCACGGCCGGGCTGTCGGGGCCATGTTCGGCCTGGCCGAGCAGGTCGGTGGCGGCCAGTTCCGCGTCGCAGCCGATCTCGTCGGCAATCACCAGCGTCTCGGTCGGCCCGGCGAACAGGTCGATACCGACCCGGCCGTAAAGCTGGCGCTTTGCTTCGGCGACGAAGGCGTTGCCCGGCCCGACGAGAATATCGACCGGGTCGATGCTCTGGGTGCCGAGCGCCATCGCGCCGACCGCCTGGATGCCGCCCAGTGCATAGATGGCGTCCGCGCCCGCCATGGCCTGCGCCGCGACGATCGCGCGGGCCGGCTGCCCCTGGAAGGGCGGCGCGCAGGTGATGACCCGCTTCACGCCTGCGACCTTGGCGGTGATGACCGACATATGGGCGGATGCGAGCAGCGGATATTTACCCCCCGGCACATAGCAGCCGGCCGAGTTGAGCGGCAGATTCTTGTGGCCCAGGATGACGCCCGGCATCGTTTCGACCTCGACGTCGTGCAGGCTGTCGCGCTGGATCTGCGCGAAGTTGCGAACCTGGGTCTGGGCGAATTCGATGTCCTTGCGCTCCTGCGGCGACAGGCTGTCGACGCAGGCGTCGATTTCTGTCTGGCTCAGGCGATAATCGTCCCGCTCCCAGCCATCGAATTTGATCGACAGGTCGCGCACCGCTGCGTCGCCACGCTGTTCGATGTCGGCCAGCGTCGCTTCGACGATATCGCGGACCTTCCGGTCGGCATCGGCCTTCGCCTGTGCGGTCGCGCCCCGCTTGAGATATTGTGCCATATGTTCGTCCTTTCTTATGGGGCCATCCGAGCCCGAAAATGAGTCAGAATCCGCCGATCGCGGGTTCGATGTGGAAGACGTCAGGCGCCGCCTTGAAAAAGGGACCAGCCAGCGCGCGCCAGGCCTGGAAGCCGTCGGACGCGCGGAAATCGACCATGTGCGCGTCGACGCTGTCCCAGCCCACCACCAGTAGATAATGACCCGGCCGATCGACCGCGCGCTCCAGCGCAAAGCTGCGGCAGCCGGGCGCGGCACGGAAATGGGGCTGCGCCTGCGCGACGGCCGCCTCGAAATCGGCGGCTTGGGCCGGATCGATGTCGATCCGGGCAATTTCCTTGATCATGTCCATTCCTTCCTTCGTCGCATCACCAGGCAGTCGCGCCCGCATCGACCGCCACGTCGGCGCCGGTCACATAGCGGGCCTCGTCCGAGGCCAGCCACAGCGCACACCAGCCGATGTCGTCGGGCTCGCCCAACCGCTTGAGCATGTTTTTCGCCAGCACCGTTGCCTCGAACGCCGGGTTTTCCGCCAGATGGCGCCCCGTCGCTGCGGTGCGAATGAAGCCGGGCGCGATGCTGTTGGCACGGATATTATGTGGCGCGCCCTCCATCGCGAGTTGGCGAGTCATCGCCAGCACCCCGCCCTTGCCGGCGCAATGGGCGAGCGCTGGAGAGCCTTCGAGCGCGTGGCGGGCATTGGCCGAGGCGAAATTGATGATGGAGGCATGGCCGCTTGCCTTGAGCCAGGGCCAGGCGGCGCGGGTCGCGAGAAAGACGATATCGAGTTCACCCGATAGCGTCGCTCTCCAATCGGCATAGGAAAGCGCCTCGATCCAGTCGAAGATGGCGAAGGCGGCGGCATTCACGAGAATGTCGATGCGGCCATGATCGGCGCCGATCCTGTTGAACAGCGCATCGGTCGCGGCTTCGTCCAGCAGGTCGCAACTCTCGTCCGCGCCTGCCCGGTCGACGCCGATGACATGCGCGCCTTCCGCAGCAAAGATGCGCGCGCAGCCCTGGCCGATGCCATTAGCCGCACCTGTGACCACCGCCACCTTGCCCTTCAGCCGATCAGCCATGGACGATCATGCTTTCCACCGGCTGTGCACCGCGACGGAGCGGCGCTAGCAACGCGATACCTGCGCCGACCAGCGCGCCAACCGACATCAGCAGGAATGCCCCCATCAAGCCGCCGGCCTGACGCCCCAGGAGCGTGACGACGACGGGGCTGAGAAACTGGCCGAAGGCGAAAGCGCTCTGCCACATGCCGGCACCCCGTCCACGTACCTCGAACGACAACAGGCTCATCGACCAGACCAGCAGCGTGGGCAGCAGCAGGCCAGCGCCAACTTGATTGAGGAAACAGCCGACAAGGAAGGGCGTCGGGCCCTTTGCCAGCGCCATGGTCGCAAAGCCCGCCGCGAGCAGCGCGAATTCAATGAGCAGCAGGCGGCGAATGGGCCAGCGTCCGACGCGAGAATAGACGAAGGTGCCCAGCGGCACGCCGATGCTGGCGATCGATGTCAGCAGGCCGATTCGGGCGGGATCGGTCAGGCCCAGATGCACCAGCCCCGACGATGCCTGAATCTGCACCGTGTAGAAGAAGATCGAGCCATAGACGGTGATCGCCAGGATCATCATCATGCGCCGCCAGGGGAAGCCCCCATCAGCGACAGGCGCCGCCACCCCCGCGGGACCGCTACGCTCCCCCTTCGGCTCCCACGTGAAGCGCAGCACCAGCGCGAACATCAGCAGCGCGGACGCATAGACCCAGAAGGGCATACGCCAGCCGAACGCGCCAAGCTGGCCCCCGATGTTGAAGAAGAGCAAGGCCGACAGGGACGCGAAGGCGGTCTGTCCCGCCAGCCATTTGTCGCGCGCTGCGCCGGTGAAATAATCGCCGATCAGCGTGGTGGACAGTACCATGATCAGCGCCTCGGACAGCCCCACGCCGACGCGCGACGCCAGGATGGCGGGAAGGCTGGTGAGGAATACCGGCGCGACGCCGGTCAGCGCATAGAGCAGGAAGGCGGCCAGCAGCAGGCGGCGGCGGCCGAAATGGTCCCCCAGTAGTCCGGCTATCGGCGAGAGGAACGCCACGCAGAGCGCCGGAACGGTCAGGATCATCGGCACCCAGAATTCATATCCGGGCACTGCACGATAGGCGTGCAGCAGTTGCGGCAGAATGGGTGCCAACAGGACGATCGCCATGGTCGACAGGGTGATCGGCAACAGCAGCGCGATTCCCGTCAGCGCGCCGGGCATAGGGTGGGAAAGGGTTTCGCTTGCCATGCTGCTAATCGCTCCGCCGCAATATGGTGCAAGCGCGCATCGTCTTTTCCCCTCCGCGGTTTTTCTGGGGGGCAGGATCATGCCGCGGGGCGATCCGGTCAAACCGAAAGGATGAAATCGACCTATTCATGGAAGTGCGCCGCGATCCGGGCGCTTGCAACATGTCGGCATCGCGGCGAATGTCCCACCATGTCCGCGCCCGCTTCCGTCTCTGTCCCGTCCGCCAATGGCAAGCACCGCGCCGCCAACGCGCGCAAGGCCGCGCTGATCCATCACGCCCGCGAACAAATGGCCGTGCATGGCGTTCAGAACGCGAGTCTGAACGACATCATCCGGCTCGCCGGCGGATCGAAGGCCACGGTCGTCAAATATTTCGGTAACAAGGCGGGGCTGTTCGCTGCAGCCATGGCGCTGACGGCGCAGGAAGTGATGGCGGAGCTGACGCTGGACACCGGGGCGGAGGATCGGCTGGAACCTGCGCTCCAGAGCCTGCTGCGCGGGTTGCTCGCCTTCTACCTGCGGCCGGATTCGCTGACGGTCTATCGCGGCGTAATCGCGTCGGCTGATGCGGCCGAGGGATTGGGTGACAGTTTTTATCGTGAGGCACATCTTCTGGTGGTCGATGAAGTTGCGGCTTTCCTCTCGAAATGGGTCGGACGGGGCATCCGCGCCGACATCAACCTGCAGGACTGCGCCGGACGCCTGACCCACATGATCCGCAGCGATCTGTATGAGCGGCGACTGCTGGGATTGGTTCCGCCACCCGATGAGGCGGCAATCGCACGCCAGGCCGCCACGACGGCAGCCCTTTTCCTGAACGGAGTGGCGGAAGGCAGCGCGCCAGCCTAAGCCCCACTTGACTCGACCCGAAACCAAAGTGTACCAATGGTACATAACATGGCCGGGCCTGCACAGCCGGCGGGATGAGGAGTATGTCATGGCTTATCTGAAAAACGCCTGGTACGTTGCCGCCTGGGACCATGAGGTGCCCGAAGGCGGTATGCTGTCCCGCCGCCTGCTGGGCGACCCGATCCTGTTTTTTCGCGACGAGGCGGGTGTGGTGAAGGCGCTCCATGGCGTGTGCCCGCACCGCTACGCACCGCTCGCGCGCGGCAAGCTGGTCGGCGACATGGTCCAGTGCGGCTATCATGGCCTGGGCTTTGGCACCGACGGCGCCTGCGTTCACAATCCGTTCGGCGCGCCGCCCAAAAATATGAGCCTGCGCCCCTATCCGGTCATTGAGTTGCACAGCGCGATCTGGATCTGGATGGGCGAAGCGGACCGCGCCGACCCAGCGCTCATCCCCGATTTCGGCTTCAATGATCCTGAGACGGCCTGGGTTGGCAAGGGCTATCTGAACGTCAAGGCGGGCTACGAACTGGAGATCGAGAATATCCTGGACCTGAGCCATGTCCAGTTCCTGCATCCGACCACGCTCGGCAGCGACAAGGTGTCCGAAGGCATCTACACCTGGAAGCAGGAAGGTGACGAAGTCTGGTCGAACCGCGACATCCATGGCGAAATGATGACGCCCGAACTGGCGGAAGCCATGGGGATCGACCCTGACGCCCTGGCCGACCGCTGGATCAACGTCCGCTGGAACGCGCCGGCCAACCTGGCGATATTCGCCGGTGCGGTGACGAGCGGCCGTCCCAAGGCGGAAGGCCGGGAAGCGCCGACGGCGCATCTGTTCACCCCGGAAACGGGAACCAGTTCGCACTACTGGTATTCAATCGCCTTTCCCAAGGCCATGGGTCCGATCGGCGACCAGATGGCACAGGAGCAGGTCCGCTTCCTGAGCGTCCCGTTCGAACTGGAAGACCTGCCCATGCTCGAAGATCAGCAGGCCAATATCGGCGACCGCGATCTGCGCACGATGAAACTGGGCTGGCTTCCGGGCGACGCAGCGGGCGCGCGGGCACGCAATCTTCTCTATGCGCGCATCGACGCCGAAGTCGCGGCGAGAGAAAAGACGACGGAAATGGCCTGAAAAGCCTGCTTCCGTCCTTACAGCCCATAGAATTTTCCTTGGCGCGGATAGGCGGGTTTCGCTGCCGTGAGGATCGCCCTACCTTCGTACTCGGTCCAGGGCTGCAGCGGCCCCTCCGCCTGTTCATTGCGAGGAACATCCCGAAGCGGGAGGCCGATGGCCCTTCTTCCTGCGGGATTTTCGCGACGACGTCCCGCGAAGTAATATCGGCCAACCGAACGAAAGAGCCTTGCTATGCGTGGCCGCCCGCGGAAAGCTGCCCAGCCTGCGCCCCGCTGCCCGATCGAGAGCAGATAAATCGTCGCTGGTGAAGGACATTCCGCACCTCTTTCCCCAGGCTCGGACGTCTGCCGATCCCCAGAAAAGCTGGAAAAGAAAAGTTGGCGCAGGGTTTCGCCCGCCCGAGCGCCTCGCCTATCGCCTAAGAGCCGATCCGAAAGTTGTTGAGCAATACCAGTATGAACCGCCCCGGGTTTGCCGGAGGCTATTTGGTTTAATACCAGCCTTCAGTGAAGCTGACTCACGATGGGGATTCCCAAGGCGCTGAATTTCTGAATCTATGGATTCCTGTTG
>NZ_LXVX01000005.1 GCF_001650725.1 Sphingobium sp. TCM1
CGTTTTCACACGGCCTGGACCACTTTCGGACACTATGCCGTCCGCGCCTTATGCCCAGATAATGAAGTCCACAAAGGCAAATAGGACTATCCAGATCAGCACCAAAGCGTAGAAACCGACAACGCTTTCTGATCTGCTGATTTGTGTCGCCTTTCCTCCCGCAATCGGCATGCGGATAGTCTGACCGCGCAATAGCATCACTGCCAAGACAGCGATTTGAGCGGTGGCTACAGCAGCAAAGAATAAGCTCATGCGCTCAGCTTAGCGCGTTACCGGGCAGGTCGGCAACGTCAGCTATTCACCCGCGCATCGGGTGAGCAGTCAGTCAGCTAACCACCCGTTCCGTCATTCCCGCGACCCGAAGAGCGGCCGTTACGCAATCCACTCGAATGTCCGCCCGGCGGCAATCCCGGCCGCCTGAAAGCAATCGGGGCCGGATCGTTGCGATCCGGCCCCGGCTCGTTCGTCAGGCCGCGGCGCGGCGTTCCTTCAGTTCCTCGTTGAGCATCTCGGCCAGCAGGAAGGCCAGCTCCAGGCTCTGCGCCGCGTTGAGGCGCGGGTCGCAATGGGTGTGGTAGCGGTCGGCCAGCCCCTCGTCGGTGATCGCGATGGCGCCGCCGGTGCATTCGGTGACGTTCTGGCCGGTCATTTCCGCGTGGATGCCGCCGCCGAAGCTGCCCTCGGCGCGGTGGACGGCGAAGAAGCCGCGCACTTCGGCCAGGATGCGGTCGAACGGCCGCGTCTTGTAGCCATTGGCCGCCTTGATGACGTTGCCGTGCATCGGATCGCAGGACCAGACCACCGGATGGCCTTCGCGCAGCACCGCGCGCACCAGCTTGGGCAGGCCCGCCTCGATCTTGTCATGGCCATAGCGGGTGATGAGCGTGATGCGCCCTGCCTCGCGCGACGGGTTCAATATGTCGAGCAGGCGCAGGAGCGCGTCCGGCTCGAGGCTGGGGCCGCACTTCATGCCGATCGGGTTGCCGATGCCGCGCAGATATTCGACATGGGCCGACCCTTCGAAGCGGGTGCGGTCGCCGATCCACAGCATGTGCGCGGACGTGTCATACCAGTCGCCGGTCAGCGAATCCTGCCGGGTCAGCGCCTGTTCGAACGGCAGCAGCAGCGCTTCATGGCTGGTGTAGAAGCTGGTCCCGCCCAGTTGCGGCACGGTGTCGGCATGGAGGCCGCAGGCGCGCATGAAGTCGAGCGCCTGGCCGATCTGGTCGGCCATCGCCTCGAACTTCGCGGCCCAGGGACTGCGGCCCATGAAATCGAGCATCCAGCCATGCACCCGTTCCAGGCTGGCATAGCCGCCGGTCGAGAAGGCGCGCAGCAGGTTGAGGGTCGCGGCCGACTGGTTGTAGGCGCGGATCATCCGTTCCGGGTCCGGCTCACGCGATTCGGCGGTGAAGGCGATGTCGTTGACATTGTCGCCGCGATAGCTGGGCAGCTCCACGCCGCCGATCGTCTCGGTATCGGCCGAGCGCGGCTTGGCGAACTGGCCCGCCATGCGGCCGACCTTCACCACCGGCAGCTTCGACGCGAAGGTCAGGACGACCGCCATCTGGAGCAGCACGCGGAAGGTGTCGCGGATATTGTTCGGATGGAACTCCGCGAAACTTTCGGCGCAGTCGCCGCCCTGGAGCAGGAAGGCCTCGCCATTGACGACCTTGGCCAGGTCGGCCTTCAGGTTGCGCGCCTCGCCCGCAAAGACGAGCGGCGGAAACTGGCCAAGCTGGGCCTCTACCGAGGCAAGCGCCTCCGCATCCCGATAAAAGGGCATCTGGATGCCCTTTTGGCTCCGCCAGCTATCCGGCGTCCACTTCGCCGCCACGTCGAGTCTCCTTCGCACAAGATAAAATAGGCGCCGCACCTACGCGCCTGCGGGCGGCAAGGCAAGAATGTACCATTTCGACCATGGAAATGCGCAATGATTTGTCCCGATCAGGCTGATCGGCGCCCTCTATTTCTGGCAGGGATAGCGCTCGTTGAGGGCCACGCTGACCAGCACGGAGGCGGGCGCCTTGCGCTGGTCGGGCCAGCGTTCGAGATAGGCGACGACGATGCGGCGCGCCTCGTCCGCGCCCATGCGGTCGGGCCAGCAGACCGGGCGGCCCCGGCCGATGAAGGCGTCCTTGCGAATGCCGTCCACCACGCCGACGATATAGGCGGTGCAGGCCAGCCCATATTCGGGCGCCTTGTTGCGGCATTTGGAAAGCAGGGTCGCGCCGGTTTCGAACATGAAGGCGCCACTACCCGAAGCGGGCGCCGAAGGGCGGGCCGCAGGGGCGGGCGTGGCGGCGAGGGCGGCTGCCGCCAACGCGATCGGGAGCGCGCGCATCATATTATCCTGCAAATTGTCGTTGTTGCCCGCCCGTAACAAGGCGATGCTGAACCACGCCTGTCCGGGTCGCACCCATAGCCCTTCCATGGGCGCCGGGCCAGTGCGCGGCGGGATTAGTCCTTCCGTCGGGCCGCAAAGTCGAAGGTGACGGCCACCTGCGGCGTCAGGCCGGTGCTGCTGTCGCCATTGCCGACGCCGAAGGCGCTGCGGGCGATGGTGGCGCTGCCCGACACCTTGCGGGTGGCGTCCTTGCCCGACAGGGCGAAGCGGATCGCCTGCGGCTTCGATACGCCCTTGAGGGTCAGAGTGCCGCTGGCGCGATAGCGGTTGGGGCCGGTCGCTTCGGCGCCCTTCGCCACGAAGGTCGCGGTCGGGTGGGCGGCGGTGGCGAAGAATTCGTCGCCCGGCAACATCCCGTCCTTGTAGGCGTCGCCCACGCTGGCAGAGGCCATGTCGATCGACACCTGGATGTCGGCGCTTTCCGGATGGTCGGGGTCCATGACGATGCGGGCGGTCCATCGGGCAAAGCTGCCGCTGATCGTGTCGCCATCATTGCCGACCGAAAAGCCGATGCGGCCGCCGGGCTGAACGGTCCAGGCCGGGGGCGGGCCAACGGGTTGCTCCGTGGCGGCTTCGATGGCGTTGGCCGCTGCGGTGGCGGGGGGTGCGGCGGCGGCGTTGACGGCTTGCGCCATGGCGACGTTGCTGGTGTCGGCTTCGGTGTCGACGTCTTCCGCGACCGGCGCCGGTGCGGGCTCGGCCTGCGGGGCGGGCAGGATCGCGCGGCCGGCGACGAAGCCGACCAGGATCAGCGCGGGCAACGCCAGCAGCAGCGCGGTCGAGCGGCCGGGCACCATGCGCCAGATCAGGCCGTCGCGCATCATCACATGATGACGCAGCGCCCCCGCGACATGGAGCAGCACGAGGGCGATGCCGATCCAGGCGAGCAGGCCATGGCCATTTTCCGCAACGGCGTGGCTCTCAGCCGGGAGGGGAAGATGGGGCAGGGGCAGCACGCCGAAGAGCAGGGTCGGCACCTTGACCCGGGCGGTGGACACCAGCGCCCAGCCGGTGAGCGGCGCGCCCAGCATGAAGGCGTAGAGGCCGACATGCACGACCGAGGCGAGCGCGCCCTGCCAGCCGCCCTCCAGCTTTGCGGGGCGCGGCTTCCAGTAGCGGATGGCGATGCGGGCGAGGGTCAGCGCCAGGATCGTCATGCCGACCGACTTGTGTAGCTGGTAGAGGGAGAAGCCGCGCGCCCCCAGATCCTCCAGCGCCCAGCCGACCGCGATCTGGAAGGCGAGCAGGGCGGCGATCGCCCAGTGCAGGATGATGGCGGTGAGACTGTAGCGTTGCGGCATGAAGGAACCCCGGTTGAACAGGGGGCGAAATTATGGCGCGCGCGGAATGAAGTCCATTGGCTCAGGCGGAAACGATGGGTTGCGGCTTGAGGTCGGTTCGGGGGCGAGGTTTAACGGTCTGGAGGCGCGCATTCCCGTCCTGCCGGCGACGGCTGGCATTTCACTTTTTCTGGCGACATGCGTCAAAGAGAAGGGCGATCCCAGCTTATGCCGGGATGTCGGAAACGGACAGGGTCTCAACCCACCCGATCTCGTCGTCCCCGCGCAGGTGGAGATGGCTGCACGCGTTGGCCTGCGGCCGGCCTTCGGGTCGCGGGAATGACGATGTGCGAGAAGCCATTCCGCAATCCTCCCCCGTCCTCCACGTCCGGTCCTAGCGCCCGAGGTCGAGCGGCGGCTGTTCCGCGTCGGTCAGCGTCGCGCCCATGATCCTGGCGAGGGTGGGGGCGATGGCCCGCATATCGACCTCGCCCAGATCCTTGCCCGGCGCCACGCCCTTGCCCATCAGCATCAGCGTGGAGCGGAGGTTGGCCGGGCCGGGGAAATAGCCGTGCATTCCCTTGACCGCGCTGCGCGCGACGATGGGGGCGGTCGGGCCGTGATAGATGTCGGTGACGAAGCCGGGCTTGAGATTGAGGGTGAATCTGGCCTGCGGGTTGCCGCCCATGGCAGCGACCTGCGCCCGGTCGGCGACCGTGGCGATGCCGTTGGCGGGATTGGCGGCGAGCCGGTCGAGCACGATCTTCACCTGCGCCGCCAGCGCCTGGTCGTCCGGGCGGGCGAGCATGATTGCGGCCGACCCGCCGGAAATCCACGGCATGGCGAGCCAGGAGGCGACCTTGCCATCCTTCCCCAGGGTGATGAGGCCGGCGTCGATGAAGGGGCGATAGAGGTTGAGCGCGCTGTGGGTCGCTTCGAACCCATGGTCGCTGACCAGCGCGACCACCGCGTCGGGATGCGCCTTCAGTTCCGCTGCGACAAGGTCGCCGACGATGGCGTCGATCTTTTCCAGCACCGCTTTAGCCTGCGGGGTGTCGGGTCCCTGCTCATGCTGTTCATGGTCCAGCGCGGTCAGGTAGACGGTCAGGAAATCGGGCTTGTGCGCGGCGATCAGTGCGGTGGCGAAGCGGCCGCGCAGCTGGTCGCCGGGCAGGCTTTCGTCGATGCCCATGGCATAGGGCTGGCCGATCCTGGCCTCCAGTTCCGCCTTCAGGCCGGGCGTCGCCAGTGCGTCGAGCAGCTTCGCATCGTCGGGATGGCCAGTGCGCCAGATTTGCGGCAGGTTCCAGGTCACGCCCTTCGCCGCGACGCTGACCGGCCAGTGGATATTGCCGGTGGACAGGCCCGCCTTGCGCGCGGCCTCCCACAGCATCGGCAGCTTGACGTCCTGCGCATACCAGTACCAGCCGCCCTGGTTGATGCCGGTCGGATCGAAGCTGTTGTTGGCGACGATGCCGTGCCGGGCGGGCGCGGCGCCGGTCATCAGCGTCGTGTGGCTGGGGTAGGTGAGCGTCGGCAGCACGCCCGTCACGCCGCTGGCATGGGCGCCGTCCTTCAGGAATCGGCGCAGATGGGGGATGGCAAGGCCGCGCTTGTCCGCGTCCAGCACGTCGCCGGGGCGCAGCCCGTCGATCGAGATCAGCAGGACGGGCTCCGCACTCGCCATCGTCGGGAGGAGCGTAGCGAGTGCGGACAGGAAAAGCGCGGCCTTCTTCATATGTGCGTCTCCGATGCCGGGCTCAGAAACCGGTCTTGAGCGTGGCGAAGAATTGCTGCGGCGCGCCCACCAGCAGCGTCTGGGCGTCGCCGCTGTTGCCGAAGCCGCCCGAGCCGATCGTGCCGACATAGCGCTTGTCGAACAGGTTGGTGGCGTTCAGCTGGATTTCCACCTTGTCAGTGAAGCGATAGCCGAGCGAGGCATCGACGATCAGCCGACCGGGGACCGACGCGTCATTGGTGTAGCTGTAGTAGCGACGCGACATATAGTTGAGGCCGACGCGGAAGAAGCGTTGGCCATCATCATAGTTGAGTTCGCCGCGCGCCATATGCTTGGGGCTGTCGACCACGGTCTTGTCCTTGATCGCCGCGACCAGCGTGCCGTCGCCGTTCACGACATCGTCGCGATAGGTGGCGTCGGTATAGCTGTAGCTGGCGTAGAGGCCGAAGCCGCCGCCCAGCTTGAGGTCGCCCGCCGCCTCGACGCCGATCGCGCGCACGCCGCCGACATTCTGGAGCGCCGACGGGTTGCCCTGGATCGCCGAGCCGACCTGCACGGCGAGCAGCCGGTTCCTGAAATTGACCAGATAGGCGCCGACCGTGCCGTTGAACACGGGCGTATTGTAGCGCAGGCCCAGTTCGAACGTGTCGGACGTTTCGGGTTTCAGATCATCCTTGATCGCGTCGAAGCCGGTCTGGTTGGTCGAGAAGGGGCCGGTGGTGGTGGCGCTGGCGAAGGCGCGCGTCACTTGCGTGAAGCCGCCGAAGATTTCCGCTTCGGGCGTCAGTTCGACCGCGAAGCCGGCATGGGGCTGGAACCAGTCCTCGACCTTGATCTTGCCTTCGGGGAAGGACGACGACACGACCGCTTCAGCCTCGTTCGTGACCTTGAAGCCCTTCCACCCCAGGTTGATCGTGACCATGCCGAGGTCGATCTTGTCCTGGACATGATATTGGAAAGTGTCGGTGGTGAAGTCGAATTCCCACTGGGTGGCGAAGGGATCTTGCGGATAGTCGCGGAAGCTGAGGCCGGGTTCGGTGCGGCTGGCAAAGGCGTAGAAGCGGCGGGCCTGGTTGAACTTGTTATTCTCATACCATGCGCCGACGCTCAGATTCTGGATGCCGAGCGTATAGTCGACGCTGCCGAAGGCGCCGATCCGGTCCATCTCATATTCGGTGGTGCGTACCGACATGGGCACGCCGTTGGGGCTGGGGACATAGGGCGTCGCCCACAGGCCCATGCCGCTGTTGTTGTGATAATAGCCCTTGATCTTGAAACTGGCCGTCTCGCCCAGCGGCGTGGTGAAGCCGATCGCGCCCAGCCAGTCCTTGCGCAGGCCCGCCGCGTCATAATAGGCGTCGTCGGCGCTGGTGACATTGCCGGGGTAGGTCTGGCCGGTGGCCACCGTTGCGCCGCTATAGTCGTAGCGGCCATCGGGGAAGGGCGATCCGCCGCTGTTGCTGATCAGGTCGACATCGTTCAGGCGGCTGGCATAGTCGATCGCGCGGGCATAGTCCGGATAGGTGTTGTCCCAATCCCAGCCGAGGCGACGGATCATGCCCATCGACATGTCCTGATAATCCTGTTCGCGACGGTCGGAGTAGCTTAGCCAGCCGTCGATCTTCGCTTCGCCGATCGGGATGATGACCTTGGCATTGCCCATATGCTGGTCCTGAACGCCCTGGCCCTTATATTTGTCGGTCGAGCCATAGCCGTAGGAGACATAGCCGCGGATACCATCGGCGCTACCCATGTCGATCCGGCCGAAGGCGCGGATCGTGTCGTTGCTGCCATAGGTCAGGTTGCCTTGCGCGCCGAAGGCGCCGGTGGGGTCCATCGAGAAGGTTTCGACCGTCCCGCCGAGGTTGCCGGTCGCCTGCGTACCGAGCGAACCCGCGCCCTGGCTGACGCGCACGCTGCCGATATTCTCGCTGCTGATGGCGCGGGTGATGTGCAGGCCGTTATGATTGCCATAGCTCATATCGCCCAGCGGAATGCCGTCGAAGGTGAAGCCAAGCTGATTCTGGTTGAAGCTGCGGATGGTGACGCGCTGCGACCATTCATAATTGCCGAACGGGTCGGCCGACTGGAAATTGACGCTGGGCAGCTTCTCGATCGCTTTCAGCGCATTGGTGCCGGGCGTCAGGGTCACGATGTCGCGCGACTGGATTTCCTGCACCTGGCGGGTTTCGCCACGGCCGAACACGATGATTTCGGCGCTGTCCGCCGCCGCATCAGGTGCGGGCAGAACATCCTGGGCGAAGGCTGGCGCGGCGGCGAGCATGGTCGATGCGAGCAGTAGGGCGTTGACAGGACGCATGGTGAAAATCCCCCTTGGAACCCGGATGAGATGACTGGTTCGGCGGGGCCTTAGGCGCGCGATGTTGCACTGCGGTGAGAGTGGCTTGACGAAATGGCGACGTTATTGTGACACTATCGTCACAATCATTCTCGCGTCGCGCCCGATCCTTGTGTCAAAAAGGTCGCAGTCTCGCCATTTTCGCCGACGCGATTGCATCACTGGCGATGATGGCTATGGAAATGTGACAGAAAATTCCAATGGGAAAGCAGGACATGGCCAAACCCGAATCCTGGCGGTTCAGTCCCGAAGCCTATCGCTTCGTCACCAGCATCGACACCCGCTTCCAGGATCTGGATACGATGGGTCACATTAACAATGTGGCCATTTCGGGCATCTTCGAAACCGCGCGCATCCGTTTCCACCATCACATGGGGCGCCATCCGCAGGAACAGGGGGTGCGCTGGCTGGTGGCCAACGTGAACCTCAACTTCATCGAGGAATCGCATTTCCCCTATCCGTTCGAGGTCCATTGCGCGATCGGCCATATCGGCCGCACCAGTTGGACGATCAGTTCGGCCGGTTTCCAGAAGGGCGTTTGCGTTGCCACCTGCGACACGACGGTCGTCACCCATGGCGCCGAAGGGCGCCGCCTGATCGACGACACGCTGCGCGAGGCGATGGAGCTGAATTTCCTGCGCCGACCGGAATGATCGGGCCGGAATAATCGGGCCGGCGTGAATCGACCGGTCCGATCCGGCCTATCCGAACCCCGCCATCCGCCGGCTCCACTGGAAGGCGATGACGCCGCCCTTGACCGGCTGGATCATCGCCACCGCCAGCAGGATCGCGAGGCCCGGCCAGATCAGCACCTGCCAGCCCATCGGAATCGCGAAGGCTGAATTCACCTCGATCATCAGGGGGACCAGCAAATGCCCCAGCAGCAGGATCACGATATAGGCGGGGAAATCGTCCGCCTGGTGCAGGTCGAGGCGCAGGCCGCAGGCCGTGCAGGTCGGCGCCGCCTTCAGGAAATGCGCGAACAGCCGGCCCTGGCCGCAGGCCGGGCAGCGACCGCGCAGGCCGCGGCCGATCGCGGGACCGATCGGGCGATCGCCATGGGTGTCGGGGGCCGGGTCGCTCATGGATTCCGGGCTAGGGGCTTCGCACCGCGGATGCAACGGGCCATCCGACCGGGCATGGAACGGAACGTCACGGGCGCGCGCCCTTCCGCTGCGCGCAAAGCCTGTTAAGAAGCGCCATGCGCCTGCCCGGTCCCGATGAGCCATTCTGCCTGTTCGACGATGCGCGCCTGCGCGGCGCGGCGCCTGCGCGGCTGTATCGCGATCCGGTCGCCATCGTCGCCGCGCATGACATTGCGCAGGTGCAGCCCGCGCTCGACCGCATCGCCGAGGCGCGCGAGGCGGGGCTGCACGTCGCGGGCTATATGCGTTATGAGGCCGGCCTGGCGCTGGAGGAGCGGCTGGCCCCCGTGGCGCGGAAGCGGGACCTGGGCGGTGCGCCGCTGCTGTGGTTCGGCCTGTATGAAGGGGTGCGGATGATCGCGCCGGGAGGATTGCCGGAACTGCTGCCCGATGCCGCCGGGGCCACGGTCGGTCCGTTGCGGCCGCTGGTGGACGAGGCCGCCTATCGCATCGCCTTCGACCGGGTGCAGGACTATATCCGCGCGGGCGACATCTATCAGGTCAACCTGACCTTCCCGTGCGAGGTCGCGCTGGCTGGCGACCCGATGGCGCTCTATGCGGCGATCCGTCCGCGCGCGGCGGCGGGCTATGGCGGCGTCATCCGGGATGGCGCGCGGACCATATTGTCCTTCTCGCCCGAACTTTTCTTCACCCAGGTGCGCGGCCAGCTGACCGCGCGGCCTATGAAGGGCACGGCCGTCCGCGCCGCCGATGCGGACGAGGACGCCGCCAACGCCCGCTGGCTGGAGCAGGACGCCAAGCAGCGGGCCGAGAATCTGATGATCGTCGACCTGCTGCGCAACGATCTGTCGCGGGTATCGGCGGCAGGCAGCGTGACGGTGCCCGACCTGTTCAAGGTCGAGACCTATCCCACCGTCCACCAGCTGGTGTCGACGGTGCGCGCGCGGGTGCTGCCCGGCCTGTCTCCGGTCGACGTACTGCGCGTGCTGTTTCCCTGCGGGTCGATCACCGGCGCGCCCAAAGTGCGGGCGATGGAGATCATCGACGCGGTCGAGCCTTTCCCGCGCGGCGTCTATACCGGCGCGATGGGCTGGATCGATCCGGAGGGCGACGCCGCCTTCAATGTTGCCATCCGCACGCTTTGCGTCGAAGAAGGGAGCGGAGTCGGTCGGCTGGGGCTGGGATCGGGCATCGTCGCGGACTCGGAAGGGGCAGCCGAATGGGCGGAGTGTCTGGCCAAGGGGCGCTTTCTCTCACTGGCGTGACGATGATGTGCAGGGGCTTGAAACAATAACGATGTCTGTGGCTGATGGACGGTTCGACCTGCTCGAAACCATGGCATTCGATCCCCATGACGGGATCAGGCTGCTCGAGCTGCATCTGGCGCGGTTGAAGGCCAGCGCCGACGCGCTGGGCTTCGCCTTTGATCGTCATAACGTGCGCAACGAGCTTCAGGCCGCCACCTTCCGCCTGCGCGGGGCGAGCCGGGTGCGGCTGCTGATCTCGCGCGGAGGGGCGCTGGCGATCGAGGTGCGCGACCATCGAAGCTGGCCGCAGGCGATCGTCCCGGTCGCCGTGGTGCCGCGCAATGCCCCGGCGGATGACCTGCGCCTCCTTCACAAGACCACCGATCGATCGCTCTATCGCGACGCGCTGACGCGCGGGGGAACCTATGAGGTGCTGATGACCGATGCGGCGGGCTATCTGACCGAGGGCAGCTTTTCCACCCTGTTCGTCGAGCGGGGCGACAAGCTGGTGACGCCGCCGCTGTCGCGCGGCTTGTTGCCCGGAATCCTGCGGCAGAGCCTGATCGAGATGGGCGAGGCCGTGGAGGGCGACCTGCGTCCCCATGATCTGGAGGACGGCTTCTTCATCGGCAATGCGGCGCGGGGCATGGTCGCCGCGACATTGGCGCGCTGATTGGGGCGCGATAGCCGCGCTATTCTGCCGTAAAGCCATTAACGCCTATCTGGCCGGTTGCCCCTGCGTCCGTTGCACACTAAGGGACGCCGCGTCCGCATATGTTGCGGGCGTTCAGGATTCCTTATTTTGGGTCGCGATTTTCGAGTCGGCGGGCTGTTTCGCCCGCTTCGAAATCGCTCTGGAGAAAGATTATTGCCATGAGCCAGACTTCCGCTGCCCTCGGTCGCATCCAGCCGTCCGCCACGCTCGCCATGAGCGCCCGCGTGAACGCGCTCAAAGCCGATGGCGTGGACGTGATTGGCCTTTCGGCCGGCGAACCCGATTTCGACACGCCCGATTTCGTGAAGGAAGCCGGCATCGCCGCGATCCGCAACAACCTGACCCGCTACACCGATGTGGACGGCACCGCCGACGTCAAGGAAGCCGTGGCCTTCAAGTTCAAGCGCGACAACGGCCTGACCTACAAGCGCAGCCAGATCAGCGTCAATTCGGGCGGCAAGCATACACTGTTCAACGCGCTGGTCGCGACCGTCGATGTGGGCGATGAAGTCATCATCCCGGCCCCTTACTGGGTCAGCTATCCCGACATCGTGAACTTCGCGGGTGGGACCCCGGTGTTCATCGAAGGCCCGGCGAGCCAGGGCTACAAGATCACCGCCGCGCAGCTGGATGCCGCCATCACCCCGCGCACCAAGTGGGTGATGCTGAATTCGCCGTCCAACCCCAGCGGCGCGGCCTATTCGGCGGACGAGCTGAAGGCGCTGGCCGACGTGCTGCTGCGTCATCCGCATGTGCTGGTGATGACCGACGACATGTATGAGCATGTCTGGTACGCATCGACCCCGTTCGCTACCATCGCGCAGGTGTGCCCGGAACTCTATGACCGCACGCTGACGGTCAATGGCTGCTCCAAGGCCTTTTCCATGACCGGCTGGCGCATCGGCTTCGCCGGCGGCCCGGAATGGATCATCAAGGCGATGAGCAAGCTCCAGTCGCAGTCGACCAGCAATCCCTGCTCGATCAGCCAGGCAGCCGCCGTCGCCGCGCTGACCGGGCCGCAGGATTTCCTTGAGGAGCGCAACGGCGTGTTCCGCAAGCGCCGCGACATGGTCGTCGCCATGCTGAACGACGCGCCGGGCCTGGATTGCCCGACCCCCGAAGGCGCCTTCTACGTCTATCCCGACGCCAGCGGCGTGATCGGCAAGACGACGCCCAAGGGCGCGGTCATCGACAGCGACGAGGCGCTGATCGGCTATTTCCTGGACGAAGCCAAGGTCGCCGCCGTCCATGGCGCCGCCTTCGGCCTCTCGCCCGCCTTTCGCATCAGCTATGCGACCTCGGACGAGGTGCTGAAGAAGGCCTGCACGCGGATTCAGGAAGCCTGCGCCGCGCTGAAATAAGCCGGCGACGCTTCGCTGGGCGATGCAGGAAAAACCGGCGCGAAATCGCCGGTTTTTCTGTCCCGGCAAAAAATGGAAACGGTCTTTTTCCCCGCACGCCGTCTTGCGATTGTCGCAGGGCGGTCTATATGCCCGTTGCGTATAAAAACTGAATAACAGGCTTCGTTCGTCGTTCACCTGCCCACATTGGTCGAAAGCTGCTCCCGCAGCCCGGACCGTTCAGTAAGGGGCAAGGCGCATGGACATAGCCGGAGAGCCGGCACGACCGGCAGACTATGGTAGAAAGGCGTTGGCCATGATGGCGTTCCTCAAATCCGACCTGTTCCTGCGCTTCATGGGCGGGTTCGCGATCGGCGCTGTCGGCATGTTCCTGCTCCAGCCCGAAGAGCAGCCGGTGCTCAGCTCGACCGCGATCGCGGCGACCTCGACCCATGACGCGGCGCTCTAAGGCTCCGTTCCTTCTTTTCCTCGCGGCGCTTGCCGCCGCTTCCCCGCTGCACGCCGAACGCGCCGTCCAGGCGCCTGTCCCCAAGGTGGATGCCGCGCCCTCGCGCCGGCTGGAAACGGCGGTTTTCGCTGGCGGCTGCTATTGGGGCGTCGAGGGGGTATTCTCCCACGTCAAAGGCGTCCAGCTCGCCGTATCGGGCTTTGCCGGTGGTCCCAAGGGCCGCCGGGTCGACTATGCGGCCGTGAGCGGCGGCGATACCGGCTTTGCCGAAGCGGTCCGCGTCACCTATGACCCGGCCCAGATCAGCTATGGCAGCCTGCTCCGCATCTTTTTTTCGGTGATCGCCGATCCCACCACGCTCAATCATCAGGGGCCGGACCATGGCACCCAATATCGCAGCGCGCTCTTCCCGCTGAATGGGGAGCAGGAGCGGGCGGCGCGGGCCTATCTGGTCCAGCTCGGCCAGTCCGGCCTGTGGCGCGACCCGATCGTGACGCGGGTGGAGCCGTTTGCCGGCTTCCAGGATGCAGGGCGCGACCATCAGGACTTCATGCGCAAGAACCCGCTGCATCCCTATATCCTGCGCTGGGACAAGCCCAAGCTGGCGGCCTTGCGGTCGATGTTCCCGGCGCAGTATCGGGACAAACCGTCGGCCTGACCCGACCGCGCGTTTCTGCCAGCTTGTCTTCGCCGCCCGGCTGCCTACCTCCTGGTCCTCACATGATAAGGAGCATCCCGATGGGCGACACGCGCGGCCTCAAGATCCTGTCCACCTTGGCCGAGGATGGCCGGTTGACGGTCGAACTGGCCGAGGAAAGCCTGCCGCCGCCCACCGGGCATGAGCTATTGGTCCGGGTCGAGGCCGCGCCGATCAACCCGTCCGACCTTGGCCTGCTGTTCGGCCCGGCCGATGTCGGGAATGCGGATTACGGCGAGGGCCGGATCGTGGCGCAGATGCCCGATGCTGCGCGCCGCGCCCTGGCCGCACGGATCGGGCAGGCGATGGCGGTCGGTAACGAGGGTGCGGGGACGGTCATCGCGGCCGGCGATGCCCCCGAGGCGCAGGCGCTGATCGGCAAGCTGGTGACATGCGTGCCGGGCGGCATGTTCGCGCAATATCGGCTGGTCGATGCACGATCCGTCATGGCGTTGCCGGATGGGGCGAGCGCGGAGCAGGGCGCATCCGCCTTCGTCAATCCCATGACCGCGCTGGGCTTTGTCGAAACGATGCGGCGTGACGGGCACAAGGCGATCGTCCACACCGCCGCCGCGTCCAACCTCGGCCAGATGCTGGTGCGTATCTGCCGGGAGGACCAGATCCCGCTGGTCAATATCGTCCGCAGCCAGGCGCAGGCGGAAACGCTGAAGGCGCTGGGGGCCGAGCATGTGCTGGACAGTTCGCGCGAGGATTTTCGGGCGCAGCTCCAGTCCGCGATCGAGGCGACCGGGGCCACCATCGCCTTCGACGCGATCGGCGGCGGTGCGCTGGTGGGCCAGATCCTGCACGCGATGGAGCAGGCTGCCAGCAAGAACGGCGCCTATAGCCGCTATGGTTCCGGCACGCTCAAGCAGGCTTATATCTATGGCGCGCTCGACATGGCGCCGACGATCCTCAACCGCAGCTTCGGTTTCAGCTGGACCGTGGGGGGCTGGCTGCTCTTCCCCTTCCTCCAGCGTGCGGGCGGAGAGACGGTGGAGCGGATGCGCCAGCGGGTGCGCGCCAATCTCACCACCACCTTCGCCAGCCCCTACAAGGCGCGACTCTCGCTCGAGGACGCGCTGACGCGGGACGCGGTGCTGGCCTACAATGCGCGGCGCACGGGGGAGAAATATCTGATCGTCCCGAACGGCTAGGCCCGGGACTCGGGGTGGCCGCTTGGGAAAGCCGAAGTTTTCCGGTCCACCCCTTGCTGGCAAGGTGGCCGCCGCGCCATGCGGAGGGTGCGCCATCTGCGCCGCGCAAGAAAAAGGGCGGCCACCCGAAGGCGCCGCCCCATTCTCCGGCTGGAACCGGATCGGTTCGCCTCGCGAGCTTTTCTGCCGCGAGGCGGAGCCGATTACTTCAGCTCGACGGTGGCGCCGGCTTCTTCCAGCTGCTTCTTGATCTTCTCGGCTTCGTCCTTGTTCACGCCTTCCTTGACGGCCTTCGGAGCGCCTTCGACCAGAGCCTTGGCTTCGGTCAGGCCCAGGCCGGTGATGGCGCGGACTTCCTTGATGACGTTGATCTTCTTGCCGCCGTCGCCGGTCAGGACGACGTCGAATTCGGTCTGCTCTTCAGCGGCCGGAGCGGCAGCGGCAGCGGCCGGGCCGGCGACGGCGACGGCAGCGGCGGCCGAAACGCCCCACTTTTCTTCCAGAGCCTTCGACAGCTCAGCGGCTTCGAGGACGGTGAGGGCCGAAAGCTGATCGACCAGAGCGTTGATGTCTGCCATTTGTCAATTTCCTTATATGGGGCGATGCGCCCCGTCAGATGAGGGTCAAAAAATCGGATGGGGAACGGCTCAGGCCGCTTCCTTCTCCGCATAGGCGTTGAAGACACGCGCGAGCTGCGCGGCCGGCGCCTGGGTGACGGTTGCGAGCTTGGTAGCCGGGGCGACCAGAAGGCCGACCAGCTTCGCACGCAGTTCATCCAGCGACGGCATCGACGCCAGGGCCTTGACGCCCTCCGCATCGAGCAGCATTTCGCCCATCGCGCCGCCAACGATCTCGATCTTGTCGTTGGTCTTCGCGAATTCGACCGCAACCTTGGCGGCTGCGACCGGGTCGGCCGAGGTGGCGAGGCCGACGGGGCCGGTCAGCAGGTCGCTGATCGAGCCGTAGGCGGTGCCATCAAGGGCGATACGGGCGAGGCGGTTCTTCGTAACCTTGTAGGACGCACCGGCTTCGCGCATCTTCTGGCGCAGGACGGTCGACTGGGCGACGGTCATGCCGAGGTTGCGGGTCACGACGACCACGCCAACTTCTGCCAGCTCTGCGTTCAGCGCGGAAACGACCTCAGCTTTCTGATTACGATCCATGCCATTACTCCACTTCATGTCCGCCGACTTGGCATCGGCGAACGACTAAAACCCGGGCGTTGCGGCCCGGGGCACCAAGTCCGAAGGGGAGAGATCGACTGGCCCGCGCCCAAAAGGAAACAGGCAGACCCGAATCGGACGCAGGCGCCCGTTCGGTGAAGAACTTTTCCCCGTCTAGGCTGGACATTAAGAAGGGCATATTCCCTTCCCCAGCTGTCTCGGACGGAAGACCGCCGGCATTGCTGCCGGGGTCCGCTGGGCGGCCCTTAGTCGAAAGGGCACCCTATGTCACGCGGAATTTGCGCGCCTTGACGCCGTTTCCGGGCGTCAATGCTTGCCCGGCTTGCTCGACGTGCCGGGCGCGCTGGGGTTGATGAGCGCCGCGCCGGCGGGCAGGCCGGTGCCGCCCATGTCGAGTTTCGTCGCCTGTTCCCGCGCCACGCGCATTGGGTCGTCGCGTTCCTTGATCGCCGCCTTGGTCGGTGCGTCCATCTCTTCGTCGCCGGCGTCGTTGCCGCCGCGGCTCCAGCCCAGGATGATCGACATGCGCCGGTTGCGCGGGTCATAGGCGTCGGCCTTCATGAAAGGCTCGCGGTCGGCCACGCCCTCGATCCGGGCGAAGCGGTCATTGCCGATGCCGGTATCGGCAAGCGCCTGGCGCGTGGCTTCGGCGCGGGCGGAGGAGAGGCGCCAATTGTTCATCGTGCGACCCGCCGCATAGGGCAGGGCGTCAGTATGGCCGCGCACGATCAGGGCGTTGGGCATGGTCTGGAGGACGGTGGCGACTTCGCTCACCAGCGTGCGCGCTTCGGGCAGCAGCCGGTCGGTGCCCATCGCGAACATCGCGAAATCAGCCTCGTCGATCAGGTCGATGCGCAACCCTTCGCGGGTTTCGGTGAAGCGCACATTCTTGCGCAGCTTGCCCAGCCCCTTGCGCATCATACGCTCTTCCAGGCTCTTCTTGATCGATTCGAACTTCTGCCGGTCGGCGGCGCGCATCGCCTTGCCACCCTGGTCCTTGGTGCCGGTCGCATCGCGCGGGATGGTGATGGAAAGATTGCCCTGGCCGCCGGTGGTCGGGTAATTTTCCTTGCCCGTCAGGCTGTCGCCGCCCAACAGGCCGGTCGAACCCGCCGACGCCATCTTCAATTCGACCAGCGTAGGCGTGAAATAGTCGGCCAGCGCCTTGCGCTGCTTTTCGGTGGTCGCGCCCAGCAGCCACATCAGCAGGAAGAAGGCCATCATCGCGGTCACGAAGTCGGCATAGGCGACCTTCCAGGCACCGCCATGATGACCGCCATGGCCATCGACGATGATCTTCTTGACGATGATCGGCCGCGGTTCCGGCTCGTTCGCGCCGCGCTTCTTGTCCGCCATGGCTTATTTGCCCCTCATGCCGTCGAACACCTCGGCGAAGGCCGGCTGGTTCGCATGGGTCAGGCTGGAGCGCGCGGCCTCGATCACCAGCGGCTGCGGGTGGCCGTGCAGCGAGGCGATGATGATCTGCTTGACCACATGATAGATGGCGCCATCGGCCTCGATCACGCTGCGGCACCGATTGGCGAAGGGGTTGACCATGCCATAGGCGAGCAGCACGCCGAGGAAGGTGCCGACCAGCGCCGAGCCGATCATCGCACCCAGGATCGCGGGCGGCTGGTCGATCGACCCCATGGTCTTGACCACGCCCAGCACTGCCGCGACGATGCCCAGTGCGGGCAGCGCGTCGGCCAGCCCCTGGAGATTGTCGGCGGGCTTGATCGCTTCGTGATGATGGGTCTTGAGGCTGTTGTCCATCACCTCCTCGACCGCGTGCGGATCGAGCGTGCCCGACGAGACGACGACCAGGCGCAGCGTGTCGCTGATCAGGTGGATCAGCGTCTTGTCCTTCATCAGCCTGGGATATTCGGAGAAGATGGTCGAGCTGCCCGGATCCTCGATATGGGGTTCGAGCGCCACCGGCCCTTCGACCCGCAGCGTCTTCATCAGCTTGCTGACCAGGAAGATGCAGTCGAGAAAATCCTGCTTCTTGTATTGCGGCCCCTTGAACACCTTGGCCAGGCCCCCGCCCAGCGCCTTCAGGTCCGCGCCCGAATTGCCGATGATCAGCGCGCCGACAGCCGCGCCGCCGATGATGAGCATTTCGTGCGGCAGGGCATGGAGCACCGGGCCGATGTCGCCGCCGGTGAAGATGAAGCCGCCGAACACCATCACGATGAGCACGACGAGGCCGATGACTGCGAACATGAAAATCCCCGATATATCGCCCGGAGGCGGTGGCTCCGTCAGCGCCTTCGACAGCGCCGGTCCGTTTCTGGTTAATACGGACTGGTTAGCGTCGGCTTTAGGACCGGAGCCGCCTTTTTCCGCCGCTCAGCTGATCAGGTCGAACAGCGTCTGCTGGTTGATGCGGGCGAAGGCCGACTGCGCCGCTTCGAGCTGGAGCAGTTGCGCCTGCACGCGCGAAATGACATCCTGAAGGTCGGTCGATTCCAGGTCGGCGCGTCGCTCGGTAAGGGTCAGGTCGATGTCGGTCAGCCGGGTGCCGACCACTTCCAGCCGGTCGCTGCGCACGCCCTGCCGCGCCAGTTCGACGGTGATGTGGCTCTGGGCCGCCTTGACCCCGTCGAGCGAAGTCGCGATCTCGCTGTCGACGCCGCCGTCGATCGCGGCGATGCTCTGGGCCAGGATGGCGTCGATCGACATCGGCGTGCCGCTGACGTCGATTCCCTCCGACACCTCCTGCCGGGTGGCGACGACGGCAAGGTTGAGGCCGCGGCTGACGGGCACCAGCGTGCTTTGTCCGTCGTCGAACACGGGCGTGCCCTGATAGTCGGTCTGGTTCAACAATTCGCCGATGGTGGTGCGGATCGTCGTCATTTCCTCGACGATCGCGGCGCGGCTCGTGTCGTTGAGCGACCCGTTGCGGGCCGATGTCACCAGTTCCTGCGCGCGGGTCAGGAGATTGTTGATTTCCGACAGATTGGCTTCGGCATTGGCGGCGCGGGTGGTGCCGTAGCTGACATTGGCCTGCCACGCGGCCTGCTGCGCCTGCGCCCGGCCGATGTCCGACACCTGCACCCAGGCGAGCGCGTCGTCGGACGGCTTGTTGAGCGTGATGCCGGTCGAGATCGCGGTCTGCCCGTCGACGATGCTTTGCGACAATTTCTGCTGCCGGCGCATTTCCGCGAGCATGATCTTGTTGGTGATGCCTACCATGGGTCAGCCCTTCGCCGATCAGATGATGTTCAGGATGGAATCGATGGTTTCCTTGGCGATCTGGAGCACCTTTGCGCAGCCCGAATAGGCTTGCTGGATGCGCAGCAGGTCGGCCGCCTCCATGTCCAGATCCACGCCGCTCACCGCTTCGCGCGCGGCGACCGCCTGGTCGTTGCGGCTGGTCGCGGTATCATATTCGGCCTGGGTCGCCGCCAGCAGGTTCGCGTGGGTCGACACCAGCGAGGTCCAGCTCTGTTCGACGCTGCCATTGCCGCGCAGGGTCGACGAGACCGTGAGCAGATTGCCGTTGAGCGTGCCGTCGGAGGATTTGAGTGCCAGCTCGGCCGGATCGGTGATGAGCGCCGCCATGCTCGCCGCGCTGCCGCCGTAGGACAGCAGGGGAGCGCCAGCCGTGCCGCCGTCCGTCACGCCCTGCGCGTGCCAGGCGTTCATGTCGGTGACGAATTGTTCGGCCAGCGTGTCGAGGCTCTCGCGGCGATCGGTCGCCGTCTGCGCGGCGGAGAAGAGGCCGCCCAGCGTCCCGCTGGCGGGCGCGGTCAGCGCCGTGCCGTCGGACAGGCTGAGCGCGAGCGTGCCGTCGCTGTTGGCGGCCACCGCCAGGCTGGCCGCGCTGTTGCCGCTGACCAGCGTCTGGCCGCCGAAGCTGACCTCCGCACTGTCATGCGCGCCGAAGCTGATGGTGACGTTCAGATTTTCGGACAGGTCCTGGAGCGCGGAATCGCGGCTGTCGAGCAGCTGCGCATAGGCCGATGTGCCGGGCTGGGCGCGCAGCAGGCTGTTGTTGATGTCTGCGAGCGCGGACAGCGAGCGATTGATCGTGTCGACCGAGGCGGTCGCTTCGGTGGCGATGCCCTCGGACACTTGTTCAAGGTCGGCGGCGGTCTGGTTGAACGCCTGCGTCACGCGGCTGATGCTGTCGAGCGTGGTGACGCGCAGCGAGGTGTCCGTGGGGCTGGCCGCCAGCTTCTCCATATTCTGGAACATGCCGGTCATCAGCTGGCCGATGCCGGTGCCGCTGTCGTTCATCGCGGTTTCGGTGTCGGTCAGCCAGCGCAGCCGCGCCGTCGCGCTGCCCAGCGCCGTGCCGGTCGAACGGACCGTGGCGTCCAGATAGGGATCGCTTGCCCGGTCGACGCTCATCACCTGCGTCCCGCCGAAATTGGCGCGCGCGATATAGAGCGACATGGTGGCGGTCGATGCGCCCGATTCGGCGGTCGTCACCGTGCGGCGCGCATAGCCGGCGGTGCTGGCGTTGGCGATATTCTCCGATATGGCGGCCATCATGGTGCGATAGGCCTTCGTCCCGGAAGACCCGATGATGAAGAGGTCGCTCATGCGGCGTCGTCCAGCGTACCGGGCGCCGGGGTCGGGCCGTCAGGCGCGCTGGGGGAGGGGCTGTCACCGACGCGGTCGCCAAACTGCCTGAGCAGCAGTTCGGCGATGCCCATCGCGCCCTTGCTGGCCATGGCGTCGGCGGTGCGCGCGTCGGCCATGTCACGAAACTGCTGCGTCGCGCTCGAATCGCCGATGCCTTCGGCAAGGCTCGCCGATCGCATCGCGCCGATCATCTGGCGCAGAAAGACCGCCTCGAACTGCTGCGCGACCTTTTCCAGTGCGGCCTTGTTCGAGTTGCCGGCGACGCTGGCGCCGGCGGAGGATGTCGTCGCTACCTGCATCACAGCACCACCAGCTCCGCTTTCATTGCGCCCGCCTGTTTCAAGGCTTCGAGGATCGCGACCATGTCCGCCGGGGAAGCCCCGATGGCGTTGACCGCCTTGACTATATCGGCCAGCGACGCCCCACCTTTAAAATTCACCATCGGTTTTTTCTGTTCGTCGATGCTGATGCTGCTTGATGGCTCCATCGCCGTCTCGCCCCGGCTGAAGGGGGCGGGCTGGATGATGCGGGGGCTTTCGTTGACGCTGACGGTCAATTTGCCATGGGCGACCGCGGCCGGATGGATCCGGACCGCGCCGTTGATGACGACCGTGCCGGTGCGGGCGTTGACGATCACCTTGGCCGGGGCTTCAGCGGGCGCAATCTCGATATTCTCGATCATGCCCATCATCAGGATGCGCTGTTCCGCGCCCGGTTCGGCGTCGATCGCGACCGACACGGCGTCCATCGCGCGGGCGCGGCGATCGCCAAAGGCGCGGTTGATGCCGTCGGCCACGCGCAGCGCGGTCGTCAGGTCGGCTTCGGCAAGGTTGAAGGTCAGGGTCGGGGCCGTGTCGAACCCGGTCGCGACCGCGCGTTCCACGGTCGCGCCGCCGGGAATGCGCCCGGCCGAGGGAATGTTCACCGACACCTGGCTGCCGTCCGCGCCCGAAACGCCAAGGCCGCCGACGGCGAGGTTGCCCTGCGCCATCGCGTAGATTTCATTGTCCGCGCCGCGCAGGGGGGTCATGATGAGCGTGCCGCCGCGCAGCGACTTGGCCTTGCCCAGCGCGGAGACGGTGACGTCGAGCCGCTGGCCGGGTTTGGAAAAAGCGGGAAGGTCCGCCGTCACCAGCACCGCCGCCGCATTTTTGAGCGCCGGGTTGACGCCCTGCGGCAGGGTGAGGCCGAAGCGCGAGACGACGCCTTTCATGCCCTCGGTCGCATATTGGATGCTGTCGTCGCCGGTGCCCGCCAGCCCCACGACGATGCCATAGCCGGTCAGCTGGTTGGGGCGCACGCCCTGGAAGCCGCCCAGATCCTTGACCCGCTCGGCCTGGGCGGGGGTGGCGGCGAGGGCCAGCGCGGCAAGAAGAAGGCGGAACAGGCGGTTCATGATGTTTCTGTTCCTCAGAAGGGGCTGATCGCGGAGAAGAAGCGCTGCAACCAGCCCTGGCGGCTGGCATTGGCGATCTCGCCCTTGCCCTTGTAGATGATCCTGGCATCGGCCACGCGGGTCGAGGCGATGCGGTTGTCGGGCGCGATGTCGGCCTGACGGACGAGGCCGCTCAGCTGGATATATTCGTCGCCGCGATTGAGGGTCAGCGCCTTCTCTCCCTTCACCAGCATGGTGCCGTTGGGATAGACCGCCGCGACTGTCACCGTGATTTCGCCCGTCAGCGCGTTGGACTGGCTGGCGGCGCCCTTGCCAGTAAAACTGTTCTGGCCGCCCGCCGCCACGTCGCTGGCGGAAAAGAGCTTGGACAGGATGCCGGTGGTCGGGGGCGTCAGGCCCACCGATCCGTTGCGGGCGGTGTCCGCGCTGGTGCTCTTGGTCGCCTGGGTGCGTTCGACCAGAACGATGGTGATGATGTCGCCCACCGCGGTGGCGCGCGCGCCGCTGGTCAGCGGGGTATAGCCCATCGACGCCTGGAAGATGGAGCCGTTGGCGGGCTGCGCGGCCGGCTGCGCGATGGCGGGCGTGTAATAGTCGCGCTCGACGTCGCGCTTGTTCTTCCTGGCGGCCTCCAGCGGAGAGGCGGCGAGCGCGATCAGCGAGACGGCGGCGATGGTGGCGAGGGAGAGACGCATCATCCCGCTCACATATTCTGGTTGACGTACTGGAGCATCTCGTCGGTCGCCTTGATCATCTTCGAGTTGACCTCATAGGCGCGCTGGGTCTCGATCATGTCGACCAGCTCCTCGACGATGTTGACGTTCGACGTCTCCAGATAGCCCGACCGGATGACGCCCCGGCCTTCGAGACCCGCGACGCCGACCTGCGGCGTGCCGCTGGCGGCGGTTTCGACCAGCAGGTTGCCGCCGGTCGACTGAAGCCCGGCCGGGTTCATGAAGCTGGCCAGTTCGATCTGGCCGAGCTGGCTGGGTTCGCTTTCCCCCTGCAAGGTGGCCGAGACGGTGCCGTCATTGCCGATCGAGACCGATGTCGCGCCCTGCGGCACGGTGATCTGGGGGATCAGCGGCAGGCCGTCGCTGGTCACGATCGTGCCTTCGGCGGTGACGCTGAAATTGCCGGCGCGGGTATAGGCGGTGGAGCCGTCGGGCTGCTGTACCTGGAAATAGCCCGATCCCTCGATCGCCATGTCCAGCGCGTTGCTGGTCTGGTTGAGCGTGCCTTGGGTGTTGATCTTGCTCGTGCCCTGGAGCGAGACGCCCGACCCCAGATTGAGGCCGGTGGCGAACTTGTTCTCGCTGTCCGAATTGGCGCCCGCCGCGACGATCTGCTGATAGGCCAGCGTCTCGAAATCGGCGCGGTCCTTCTTGAAGCCGGTCGTGTTGACGTTCGCCAGGTTGTTGGCGATCACGCGCATCTTCGTGTTCTGCGCGTCGAGGCCGGTGCGGGCGACATGAAGGGCGGCGTTGCTCATCGTTCAATCTCCGTGCGGCATCCCCAAAGGGTGCTCATGCGCTCATAAAAGCAAGATGCGTGCCAATATTAACCATCTGATTCAGCTGTCGAGGCGCATCAGCGAGGCGCCGCCATCGTCCAACTGCTTGGCGGTATCGATCATCTTGACCTGGGTTTCCCAGGCCCGGCTCGCCTCGATCATCTGGATCAGCGCCTGGGTCGAATTGACGTTTGATCCTTCGAGCGATCCTGCGGTGACGGTGGCGATGGGATCGGAAGGCAGGGCGCCGCCATTCACTTCGCGGAACAGGCCGTCCGTGCCCTTGGCGATGCTGGAGCCGGTGGCGCTGACCAGCTTCAGCTTGTCGACCTGCTGCGGATTGGCCGGGTCGCCGCCCTGCGGCACGCCCCAGATGCTGCCGTCCTGCGCGATCGACACGCTGTCCATCTGCGGCAGGATGATCGGGCCGCCTTCGCCCAGCACGGCGAGGCCGTCGCCGGTCGTGAGCAGGCCGCTGTCGGTGACGCGCAGGTCGCCCCGGCGCGTATAGGCTTCGCTGCCGTCCGCGCCCTGAACCGCGAGCAGCGCGTCGCCGTTCATCGCCACGTCCAGCGGATTGCCGGTGGCGGTGACCGCGCCTTGCGCCATGTCGGCGGCGATCACCTGTTCCGACGCCTGGGCGCGGGTGTCGAAGGTTTCGCCCTGAATCCAGCGCGTCTCGGCATTGGCGATTTCGGCGCGAAAGCCGATGGTGTTGACGTTCGCGAGATTGTTCGCGACCGACGCCTGCCGCGCCATCGCGCCGCGCATTGCCGTAAGTGCCGTGTTGACGAGCCGGTCCATGGGCGCTTCCTTCTAACCCTGCGTCGTTCAGGTGCGGAGATTGACGATGGTCGTGGTCAGCGTGTTCGCCGCCTCGATCGCCTTGCTGTTCGCCTGGAAGTTGCGCTGCGCGGCGATCAGGTTGACCAGTTCCTCGGTGATGTCGACGTTGGAGCGTTCCAGCGAGCCGGAATTGACCGCGCCGAACAGGCCCTGGTTGGCGGTGCCCAGGATCGGGTTGCCGCTGGCCACGGTCGAGGTCCAGTGGGCGTCGCCCTCCTGACGCAGGCCTTCCTGGCTGTTGAACGAGGCCATGGCGACCTGGCCCAGATAGACGGTGCTGCCATCGGCATAGACGGCCGAGACCAGGCCTTCCTTCGACACGCCGACGCTGGTCAGCTGCGCGCCGTCCGCGAGCCCGCCAAGGGTGGTGGGAACCTGCAGGTCGGTGAGGTCGGCCGGGGTGGCGCCGGCCGTGGCCGTGGTGGGGTCGCCGGTCGTGGGATCGACCGCGAACACCTGGATGCGCGACCCGGTGGTGTCGACCACATAGCGGTCCTCGTCGACCGAGAAGGCGCCGTTGCGGGTGTAGCTGACATTGCCGTCCTCGCCCCGCACGGTGAAGAAGCCTTCGCCGGTGACGGCCAGGTCCAGCGTCTTGTCGGTGGTTTCGATGGTGCCCTGGGTATATTGCTGGGCGACGCCCTGCACGCGCACGCCCTGGCCGGCGACCTGGCTGGTGGTCTGCATCGGCGCGGCGGCGAAGATGTCGCCGAACTGCGCCTTGCTCTTCTTGAAGGCGGTGCTGCTCACATTGGCGACGTTGTTGGAAATGGTCGACAGGTCGGTCTGCGCGCCCTTGAGGCCCGACAGGGAGATGTAGAAGGACATGGCGTTGCTCCTTGGGTGAAAAGGAAAAGGGTGTGAGGGGTGGCGTTACATCAGGCTTATCGCGTCGGACGGGCTGTAGGTGCCGAGCGCGGTGATGAGCTTTGAGGAGGAGCCGTCCGCGGGTGACTGGACGGCGGCGATGGTGGCCCAGGTCGCGACCCGGCTGGGGGTGGCACCATTGACCTTGACCTGGAGGGCGTCGGTGGCGACGGTTTCGCCCGCATCATCCTTGCCGTCCCAGTAGAAGGTGACGTCGCCGGCTTCCTGCGCGCCCATGTCGATCGTCTTGACGACATTGCCGTCGGCATCGATCAGGTCGATGGTGGCGCCGTCCACGGCGTCCGTCAGGGTGATCTGGCCGGCATAGGTGCCGGTCGCGTCGGGCGCGGCGATATTGCTCTGGACCAGCATCGACTTGCCGATCCAGCTGGCCGCATCGCCCAACCGCGTACCGGTCAGCTCGCTCGCCAGGCTTTTCAGCGTCGCGTTCATTTCCGCGATGCCCGACGAATTGGTGATGGTCGCCATCTGCGACACCATCTGGGCGTTGTCGACCGGCTCGAACGGATCCTGATACTGCATCTGCGCGGTCAGCAGCGTCAGGAAGCTCGACTGGTCCATGGTGGCGCTGCCCGTGCCGACGGTGGCGTTCGGGTTGTAGACCGAAAGGCCCGCGCTGTCGGTGACGGTGGAGGTCGTCGTCATTTGCCGATCCTTATGGTTTCGAGCATCAGGGATTTGGCCGTGTTCAGGACCTGGACATTGTTCTGGTACATGCGCGCGGTCTCGATCATGTCGACCAGTTCGGCATTGCCATCGACCGCGGCTTCCCAGACATCACCATTGGCGTCGGCCAGCGGATGATTGGGGTCGTGGCGCTTGGTCGGCTCGGCATTGGTGGTGACGACATTCTTGACCTTCACGGTCGATACGCCCGGCGTATCGGTGACGGATTCGAACACCGGCTTGATCGCGCGATAGGCTTCGCCCGCGCTGCCGGTGACATTGCCCGCATTGGCCATGTTGGAGGCGGTGGCGTTGAGCCGCACCAACTGCGCGCTCATGGCGCGGCCGGCGATGTCGAAGACGTTCATAGGATTTGAGCCGCTCATGCTCATTCTCCCTTCAGCGCGCGATTGATGGTGTTGATGCGGCCCTCCAGGAAGGAGAGGGTCGTGCGATATTTGACCGCATTTTCGGCGAACAGCGTCTGCTCGGTGCTCAGTTCGACGGTGTTGCCGTCCAGGCTGGGTTGCAGCGGCACGCGATAGCCCATCGCATCATCGACGGCCCTGGACACGTCGGCGGCGGAGCTGCCGGCCTGCGCGGTGGCCTCTTTCAGCGCGGCTTCGAAATCGATGTCGCGCGCCTTGTAGCCGGGTGTGGACGCGTTGGCGATGTTGGACGCGAGCAGGGAGAGGCGCTGCGAGCGAAGCGCCAGCGCCTTTCCATGTATCCCGAACAGATTTTCTTCCACCGCCATGTCCGTTTGCCCTCAAAAGGCTCTAAAAGTTTCCTGTGGCCCGCCGTTCTGATGCCTGATGGCGTCTCCTGCGGGTGATCCAGCCTGTGATCAGCAAGAGCCGTGCCAATTTGCGTGGGTGACGCATCGGCAGGCGGGAAATTTGCGGAAAACCGGGCTGTTGCGGGAAAGGGCGGCAAGGGCGGCAAATTTTTGCCGGTCGGCGGCAGGCTGTTGCCGCCGCCGGTGCGACGGTAAGGGACGGGACGGCCATGATCGCGATTTTCAGCCATTTGTTCGATCCCCTGACGCTGGCGGCGATGCTGGGCGGGATCGGCCTGGTGACGCTGTTCCAGAATGGCGCCGGCGCGTCGGCGCGCGCGATCGCGGCGCTGCGCCCGCTGCTGGGGGCCGATCCGTTGCGCGACCGGGATGCGGCGCGTGCGGCAATGCTGAAGATCGACCAGGTGGCGCAATTGCGCGGCCTGGCCTGCACCGACCGGGTAAAGACCGCCAACCCCTTCCTGGCGGAGGCCGCGCGCAAGCTCGCCAATTGCGACCGGACCGAAGCGTTCGCGCTTTGGGCCGCGCAGGCGGTGGCCGATCGCGCGGAGCGCCACGGCGCGGTTCACAAGGTCTGGCTGTCGATCGCTGACGCCGCGCCCGCGCTGGGCATGGCCGGCACGATCATCGGCCTGGTCGGCATGTTCGCGGCGATGGACGATCCCGCCGCGCTTGGCCCGTCGATGGCGCTGGCGCTGCTCACCACCTTTTACGGCGTGGTCATCGCCAACCTGATCGCCGCGCCCATCGCCGCCCGTCTCGCCGACCTGTCCGGGCGCGAACTCGCGTGGCAGCGCGAGGCGGCGGACCGGATGCTGGCGATCGCCCGGCGCGAAAATGCGCCGCTGCGCCGCGCGTCGATGCGCGAAGTCGCATGACCGCGCCTGTCCATGCATCATCGTCCGCGACCGCCCGGCGCAATCGCTGGGCTGTGAGCTTTGCCGACCTGCTGCTGCTGCTGCTCGCCTTCTTCGTGCTGCTCCAGGCCAGCGGATCGCGGCGCGACGCGATGCTGGCGCAGGTCAGCCAGCAATTTGGCGGACGGGCCATGCGGCAAGGTGTCGAACTGCGCGCCGCCGAGCTGTTCGTGCCGGGGGAGGCGCTGTTGAGCGCAGGCGGGCAGGCGCTGCTTGCCAGCATGGCGCGGCGCTTCGCCGGAGCGCCGGGCGGGGTGGAAATACGCAGCCATGGCGCGGATGCGTCGCGCCGGCGCTTCGACGAATGGGATCTGGCCGCCGCCCGGCTGGGCGCGGTCGCGCGGGCGCTGCAAGCCCAGGGAATCGCGCAGGACCGGCTGCTGATCCGTGGCCTCGACCAGGCGGAGGACCCGGCCGGGCAGGGCCAGATCATCCGCATCGCGCCGGGCGCGCTCAAGCGCCATTGAAGGCGACTGGCACGAAAATTGCTGAATTCACGGCATGACTGTTTGTCTTTTTGGGAGACGTGCTGTGTTTCGAGTGTCGTTCCTCCTTCTCGCCGCCCTCGGGCTGAATGGCGCGCAGCCTGCGCTGGCGCAGCAGAAATTCGAGAATCTCGATCGCATCGACAGTCTGGTCGCCATGACCGTCGGCGCCAATCTGGGTGAGCCGGGCGGCCCCGCCGCGCCGGTCGATCGCCGCCTTCGCCTGGCCGCCTGCCCCGCCACGCCGACCGTCGAAGGGCCGGTGTTCGGCGCGGCGCTGGTCAAGTGCGAGGCGCTGGGCTGGCGCATCCGCGTGCCGCTGGTGTCGGGTGCGGCGACCGCCGCGTCGGGGCCCTTGCCCGGCAATGCCGCCGCCAGCCGCTTCACGCGCGCCGCCGTCCCTGCGGTCGCCTCCAGGGAGAATGTCGTGCGCAAGGGCGATCCCGTCCAGTTGATGGCCGGCAATGCCGTCTTCAGTGTCTCGCGCATGATGGTCGCGGATGAGGATGGCGCCGTGGGCCAGACGATAAGGGTGCGTGAGGACAAGAAAAGCGCGCCCATTTTCGCCCAGGTCGTGGAAATGGGGGTTGTGCGTATTCCCGGATTTAATAGTTTTTGAACTTGTCCGTTATAGGGTTTCAGGGACGAGTGAAGGATTTTACCCAATGATCAACTCTGTGGGCCAGAGCATCAGCAGCGCGATCGGCGCGACGAGCCTGCGGGAAGGCGGCAAGGCGCGCGCTTCGTCGGCGACCGGCTCGGCAGGCGCGTCGGCTGCATCGGCGTCGGCCAGCCCGGCCGCGCGCATGGCCGCCGAAGGCGCGCCGGTCGACACGGACCGGATTTCCGCCATCAAGGCCGCGATCGCATCGGGCAATTATCCGGTCGACGCGAACGCCATTGCCGAGCGCATGATCGCGCTCGACCTGCCGACCGCCGGATAAGGCCGGGAAGGAAAGAGCCGCCATGCCGCTTGGTCTTGCCGCACTGGACGATCTGTTCGACGCCTTCGAGGAATTGCGCGCTGTGCTCGGCGGCCATGACGTGGCCGCGATCGAGCAGGCCAGCAACCGGGTCGGCAAGGCGGCTTCGGCGGTGCGCGCGATCGGCGCCTGGCGCTCCGAAGCGGCGGTGGCCCAGCGGCTCGATGCCCTGCTGCCCCTGCTCGAAAGCGCGCGCGTGCGGGTCAACCTGCTGGCCGACCATGCAGGCCAGCGCCTGTCGATCCTGGCCGCGCATGGCGCGCAGGTCGCGCCCCTGACCTACGGACGCTGACGCCGAAATTTTTTCGCTTCGATCCTGAAGCGGCGCCTGCGGGCGCCGTTTTTCGTTGTACCGGCCGCATTTTCTTGCTGCCGCGTTAACCAAATCTTGGCACAAGCCTTGCTCTAATGTCCTCGCTAGCAAGTGGGGATTTTGGGAACAGTGTCGGCTTTCGCAGACATATCGGCAACGTCGGGATCGACCAGCAATCGCGTGACCAACGCGATTGCGATGGCGAGCCGTCGCACCGGTGTCGACTTCAGCTATCTGCTGGGACAGGCGAAGATCGAATCCAGCCTGAACCCGACTGCCCGCGCATCGACCTCCTCTGCGACCGGCCTCTATCAGTTCATCGACCAGAGCTGGCTCGCCGTTATCGACAAGCATGGCAGTGAATATGGGCTGGGCTGGGCGTCCGACGCCATCAGCCGGGGCAGCAACGGCCGCTATCAGGTGTCCGACCCCGAATTGCGCCAGCAGATCCTCGACCTGCGCAAGCATCCCGAAACCGCTTCGGTGATGGCGGCCGAACATGCCGCCGACAACAAGGCCTATCTGGAATCGAGGCTGGGCCGCGAAGCCGAGCCGGTCGATCTCTACCTTGCCCATTTCCTGGGTGTCGGCGGCGCGAGCAAATTCCTGTCGGTCCATGACCGCGCGCCTGACGCCAGCGCCGCGTCGCTCTTTCCGTCGGCTGCGCGCGCCAACCGCTCCATCTTCTACGACCGTGCCGGCAATGCCCGCAGCTTCTCCGAAATTCGCGACCGCTTTGCCGCCAAGCTCCAGAAAAGCTCGGACAACCTGGGCGGCCCGGTTCAATATGCCGACGCCGCGCTGCCTTCGGGCGCGAAGACCGTGCAGCCCGCCGACTATGTGCGGATCGAAACCCAGCGCCTGAGCGAGCAGCCTGACATCATGGTCAAGCCGCAGCCGCAGACCGCACGCCTCGCCTATCTCATGCTTGCCACCCTCGGAAGGTAACGGCCGATCATGTCTCCTGCCCAAGTCAAAGCGAAGATCTGGATGAGCGCCGCCAAGGGCGCCGTGCTCCCCTTTGCGACGCTGATGGTCGTGCTGTTCATGATGGTGCCGGTGCCGGCGGTCATGCTCGACATCGGCTTCATCACCAACATCATGATCAGCCTTGCCGTGCTGATGGTGGCGCTCAATGCCGCCAAGCCGCTCGACTTTTCCAGCTTCCCCACCGTGCTGCTGTTCGCGACGCTGCTGCGCCTGGCGCTCAACGTCGCCTCGACCCGCGTCGTGCTGGTGCAGGGGCATGAAGGGGCGGATGCCGCGGGGCAGGTGATCGAAGCCTTCGGTCATTTCCTGATCGGCGGCGATTATGTGGTCGGCATCTTCGTCTTCGCCATCCTGATGATCATCAACCTGGTCGTCATCACCAAGGGCGCGGGCCGCGTCTCCGAAGTCAGCGCGCGCTTCACCCTCGACGCTCTACCGGGCAAGCAGATGGCGATCGACGCCGACCTGAATGCCGGTCTGATGACGCCGGATGAAGCCAAGGCCCGCCGTCAGGAAGTCGCGACCGAGGCGGACTTCTATGGTTCGATGGACGGTGCCAGCAAGTTCGTGAAGGGCGATGCTGTCGCGGGCATCCTGATCCTGGTCATCAACATCGTCGGCGGCATCATCCTGGGCGTGGTCAGCCATGGCCTCGCCATCGGCGAAGCCGCGCAGACCTACATCATCCTGGCGATCGGCGACGCGCTGGTCGCGCAGATCCCTGCGCTGCTGCTGTCGATCGCGGCGGCCTCCATCGTCACCCGCGTCAAGAGCGAAGGCGACCTGTCCGGGCAGATCGCGGGCCAGTTCGGTACGGGCAAGGCATGGGTGCCGGTCGCCGCCATCCTCGGTTTCCTGGGCATCCTGCCCGGTATGCCGCACATGATCATCCTGCCCGCCGCGGCGGTTGCCGGGGGCATCGCCTGGCAGCTGCGCAAGGCGAGCCACAAGAAGGCCGCCGAGCCGGTGCCGCCGCCGCCCGCCCCCAATCCTGCGCTGATCGAATGGGACGACGTGTCCGACGGCGCGATCCTGGGTCTGGAGATCGGCTATGGCCTGATCGGGCTGGTGGACGAGCGCAAGGGCGCGCCGCTGATGGCGCGCATCACCGGCATCCGCCGCCAATTGTCCAAGGAACTGGGCTTCGTCGTGCCGATGGTTCGCGTGAAGGACAATCTGGCGCTGGAGCCGAACCAGTATCGCATCACCATCGCCGGCGTGGTCGTGGGCGAGGACGAGATCTGGCCCGACGACCTGCTGGCGCTCGACAGCGGCGCGCTGGAGGGCACGGTGCAGGGCCGTGCGGCGAAAGACCCGACCTTCGGCCTCGACGCCGTCTGGATTTCGCAGGCGAAGCGCAGCGAGGCGGTGGTCGCGGGCTATACCGTGGTCGATCCGCCGACGGTGGTCGCCACCCACCTCAACCAGCTGATCGCCATGAACGCGTCGGAAATGTTCGGCCTGGACGAGGCGCGCAAGCTGCTCGACAATCTGAAGGACGTGGCGCCGCAGCTGGTCGACGGGCTGACGCCGGGGCTGCTCAGCCTGACGCAGATCAGCGCGCTGTGCCGCGCGCTTCTGTCCGAAGGCATCGCGCTCAAGGATTTCCGCCGCATCTGCGAGGCGATGGTCGATGGCGCGCGCCCGGACATGAGTCCCGAGCAACTGGTGGAGGCCGTGCGTCAGCGCATCGGCGCGCTCATCATCCAGGGGCTGGTGCCGGTCAAGATGCCGCTGCCGGTCATCACCCTCGACGGCGACCTGGAGGCGATGCTGGCGCAGGCCATGCGCGTCGCAGGCGACGCCAGGCATCCGATCGAGCCGAGCCTTGCCAACCGCATCGTCGAATCGGTGGTCCATGCCGCGCGCCCGATGCTGGGCCAGGCGCGCAATTTCGCGATCGTCACCTCGCCCGTCGCGCGCCGGGCGCTCGCCCGCCTGTTCAAGCCGCACCTGCCCGAAACGCCGGTGCTGTCCTTCCTGGAAATTCCCGACGGTAAGGGAGTGGAAGTGGTTGCGGTGGTAGGGAATGATCCTCGCCCGGCGCCGCGCCACGATCCGTTGCCGCAGCGCGAACGAGTCGCCTGAGGAAAGGCTGAGCCATGTACATGAACAAGATTCAGGCCGGCGCCCACACCTATGCCAAGCCGGGGGAGAACAGCCCGGAGCGGCTGGCGCGCCAATATATGCCGCTCGTCCGCAAGATCGCCTGGCATGTCCATGGCCGCGTTTCGACCGCGATCGAGGTGGAGGATCTGCTCCAGATCGGCATGGTCGCGCTGGTCGAGGCGGCCAACGGGTTCGAGGATCGCGGCCTGGGCTTCGCTTCCTATGCGCAGTTGCGCGTTCGTGGCGCGATGATCGATCATCTGCGGCGGCAGGCGACGCTGTGCCGCTCCGCGATGGCGAGGCGCAAGGAACTGGCCAAGGTTCGCAGCCGGCTGGAGCAGAAGCTCGGCCGCCTTCCCACCGAAGCGGAAATGTCGGCGGAGATGGGGCTGGAACCGGCCGCCTATCGCGAGGTCGCGGACAGCGTCGAGATGGTCCAGCACACCAGCATGGACGAGGTCTATTCGGACCAATCCATGTGGTTTGCCGACGTCGAGGATCGCGCCGACGACATCATGGAGCGCGAGTCGCTCAAGAAGGCGCTCGCCGCCTGCATCGGCGAACTGCCCCAGCGCGAGGCGCTGGTGCTGCAACTTTATTTCGTCGAGGAACTGAACCTGGAGGAAATCGGCCAGACGCTGGACATCGGCGCGGCGCGTGTGTGCCAGATCAAGAAGGCCGCACTCGACAAGCTGCGCGAGAAACTGCGCGACTGGGACGATTGATCGTCCGGATCGAACTTGTCCAACTGATCCTATTCGTCGTTCGCCGCCACCGGTCCCACGCGCCGACCGTCGCTGGTCGGCCAGCGGAAGCGGAGCGGGCGGTAGCTTTGCGTCCGCCACCAGGGGGCGGCGACCTGAAACAGGCCGCTTTCCTCCGCCCTGCGCCCCAGATCCTTGCGCGCGGTGATCGCCGCCAGCAGCGGCGCGAGAAAAAGGCCTGCGACCACCGGGATGGTCCAGCCCAGGCCGCCAGCCTTCACCGCCAGCGCCGTCAGGCCCGCGCCCAGCAGCAGATGCCATTTGAACAGCCAGATCGCGCTGGTGATGGCCATGCCGTCGCGGTCGCGGGTCTGGCCGTTCCAGCTGCTCTTGCGCCCCATCAATATGCCGAACAGGTTGATCGTCTGGGTCAGCATCGCGACCGGGGCCATCAGGATCGACAGGATGATGTCGGCGATCACCCCGCGCGTCATGCGCGCCGCCCCGCCAAAGCCGATGCGCCGCGCCGGGTCCGCCATCGCCCAGATGATCGAAAAGATTTTCGGCCCGAACAGCAGCAGCGCCGTCACCGCCAGCAGTCCGCTCGACGGCAGCACCGCCGCCGGCGGCCATAGACCGCTCGCCGCGCCGCCCAGCACCACCAGCATCAGCGCCAGCCACATGGGGGACGTGCAATAGGCGCTGGCGCCCACGAGCAGCTGAAACCGGCTGACCGGATGCAGCCCGGCGATCCGAAACAGCAATGGCACATGCTGGATATTGCCCTGGCACCAACGGCGGTCGCGGGTGAAGAGATCGGGCATGGAGGGGGGAAATTCCTCGAAACTGTCGTCCGCCGTCACCATGTGGACGTCCCAGCCGCGCCGGCGCAGCAGCGCCGCCTCCAGCATGTCGTGACTCATGATGTGGCCGCCGAAGGGGGCGCGGCCGGGCAGTTCGGGCAGGCCGCAGCTTTCGGCGAAGGCGCGCACCCGAACGATCGCATTATGGCCCCAGAACATGCCTTCCGAACCCGCCCACCAGATCATGCCCGCGGCCGAGATCGGCCCGAACAGGCGGCTGGCGAATTGCTGCCAGCGCGCGAACAGGGTGGATGCGCCCATCACCGTGGGTACGGTCTGGATGAGGCCGACATGCGGGTGCCGCTCCATGTCGGCGGCGAGCCGCGCCATGGTCTGGCCGCTCATCACGCTGTCCGCGTCCAGCACGACCATATAGTCGTACCCGCCGCCGAAGCGCTGCACCCATTCGGCGATGTTGCCCGGCTTGCGCCCGATATTGAGCGCGCGGCGACGATAATGGACTGGGCGCGAGAAGGATGTGCGCATTTCCTGATAGGCGCGCTTTTCCGTCTCGCCACTCTCGGCGTTGGAATCGGACAGGATGAAGAATTCGAACCGTTCGCCGCCCATCACTTGCGCCAGGCTGCGCTCCATGATCGACAGCCGGCCCAGCACGCCCAGGAAATCCTCGTTACAGACGGGCAGCAGGATGGCGGTCTTGCCGCGCAGCGGTTCGGACGCGCGCAGCGGGCGGGGGGCGACGCTGCGCCCCTTGCCCACGGTCTGGAGGAGGAAGCCGATGGTCGCGGTCGCAAAGCCGAAGGCGATCCAGGCGAACAGCGAGATGAAGAGGGCAAGATAGACCCCCTCCATGGCGCTGATGCCGTCAAGGCCGATCGACCGGCGCATCTCATGCGCGGCCATGGCGGCCGGGATCAGCGCCAGCAGCACAACCAGCAGCCGCCGCGCCCACAGGTCGATATTGAAGCGGCGCGGCGCGATCAGCGGCGGGGCGGTCTCGAACTCCTGCTCCGGCATGGCCAGCGGGCTTTCGGGCGGCACCTGTTCGAAGGCCCGCGCCAATGGCTCGTCCTCGCCGGTCGGCCCCGCCGACCTTGCGCCTCCATTCCCCATGTTCAGACCTGCTTGCTGTTGACCCAGGCGTCAGAACCGTTCGTTACGGCGACGGTTCCCCTCACGCGCCGACAGGGTAATGCACATATTCGCTGAATGCACGATTGCCGGCACGCAATTGCAGGCGAATATCAGCTGAACCGGCCCCGTTTCGCCGCAGGTCGAGCACGACGCGATAGCATCCGGCCTTGCCGAGCACGGGATAGCCGGCACTCTTGAGCAGCGTGCCGCCCTTGATGTCGCTCCAGATGTCCGGCTTGCTGCCCGCCGCCACGCCCGAAAAGTCGACCACCAGCCGATCGCTGCCTGCCTCTCCGCCGCGCCCGCGCCAGATATTCTGGACGACCGCCAGCCCGGTCGAGGCGGGTGCCGTCGCGGCGCTCCAGTCCAGCCGATAGCGGGCGTCGATCCGCCGGCCTGGCCTTACTGCGACGGCCGGCGTCCAGTAGGCCGCGACATTGTCGGTATATTCGCTGTCTGTGGGAAAGGCATAGAGCCGCACCTCGCCCGGGCCCAGCGGCCTGGCCGGGGTCGCCCAGAGCGACGGGCGCCGGTCATAATAGACGCCGTCATCCTGATAATGGTCGAAATCCCGGTCGCGCTGGAGCAGGCCGAAGCCCCTGGGATCACGCTCGGCAAAGGCGCTGACCAGCGGGGCGGACGGGTTGACCAGCGGCCGGGCATGGGCGGTGCCGTCGGCGCTGGCGATCGACAGAAGGTCGCTGTCATGGATTTCCGGCCGCCAGTCGGTGCCCTGGACCCGATTGGCCTGGTCGTACCAGAACATGCTGGTCATCGGCATCAGCCCCAGCTCCGGGATCGCCGTGCGCGGGAAGAGGGCGGCGGTAACGTCTTGCCGCACGCCATCGGCGCCCAGGCTGCTGACGAAACGATAGGCGCCTGCGATCGAAGTGCCGTCGAGCAGCGCATAGATGGTGACGCTGCTGTCGCCGGTCCGCTCCAGCCAGAAATGGGTGAAGCGGGGAAATTCCTCTTTGCCCAGGCTCGTGTTGATCGCGATCGCGCGGGCGGACAGGCCGAACTGCTTTTGCGGGCTGGGCGCGCGGAAATAGCTGGCGCCGAGGAAGGACAGCCAGTCGCCGTCGCGCCGGGCGTTCATGATGCGAAAGCCGGCAAAGCCCGCGTCCGGTCCCAGCGCGGCGACGGCATTGCCCGCCGGTGCGTCGAACATGGCGGGATCATAGCGCAGCGGCGTCGCCTGCCCCCGCTCCACGATCGCGATCTGCACCGGCTGTGGCGCGGTGTTGGACAGCGGGAAGAAGCGGACGCCGGTATCGCCCGGCAGGTCGCCCCAGAGGGTCCGGTCGTCGCGAAAGCGTGCCGCGTGCAGCGCGTCATAATCCACCCTCGCCGCGCCGGGATGGGCGGGCGTGTCCGCATAGCGCGCGCGCGCCAGCTGCTGCGCCCGCGCGACCAGACCTTCCCATGAAAAAGCCTCGGCCCGTGGCTGGGCGCGCAGCGCGGAGGGAAGGAGGAGCGCGGCGCCGGAGGCGGCGATCATCGCGCGCCGGTCTATCTTGGTCATGGGATCGATCATGGATGGCGGAAACGATCAAGCCAAGCCCTGTATCCCTGAACCATTGCCGCAATGCGATGAAGCCTCCGCCCGGGGGGACGGAGGCTTCGGATTTCTGGTCGTTCGATCGAAGGTGTCGCCCCCGGCGCGGTGGGGACTGTTGATGCGCCGGGGGCCACTTGGGCGGCTGGCGGTGACCAAGACCTCAGCCGACCAATCCGGTCCTGGTTTAGCCGATCAGCTTCAGCACGCCCTGCTGGCTCTGGTTGGCCTGGGCCAGCATCGCGGTCGACGCCTGGCTCAGGATCTGCTGCTTGGCCAGCGCGGTGGTTTCCGACGAGAAATCGGCGTCCTCGATGCGGCTCTTGGCGTCGGTCAGGTTGGTGATGTTGTTGGTCAGATTGTTGACCGTTGATTCGAGGCGGTTCTGCACGGCACCCAGGTTGGCGCGGGTCGTGGCGATCGCTTCGAGCGCGTCGTCGAAGGTGGCGAGGTCGGCGGTCGTCGCGGTGGTGGCGTCGACGGCCAGCGCGGCGGTCACGTCGGCATTGCCGGCCACGTCGTCCAGCGTGATCGTCACCACGTCGGCGGCGTTGGCGCCGGCCTGGATGTCGACCGTGGCGGTCGAACCGTCGAACAGCTTGGTGCCGTTGAATTCGGTGTTCGCCAGCGTGTCGGTGATCTGGGTGGCGAGCTGCGAGATTTCCGCCTGGATGTTGCTCTTGGCGTCGGCGTCGTTGGTGCCGTTCAGCGCCTGGACGGTCAGTTCACGCATACGCTGCAGCATGTTGCTGACTTCGCCCAGACCGCCTTCGGCCGTCTGCGCCAGGCTGATGCCGTCATTGGCGTTGCGGACGCCCTGGGTCATGCCGCGGATCTGGGCGGTCATGCTCGAAGCGATGGCGAGGCCGGCCGCGTCGTCCTTGGCGCTGTTGATGCGCTTGCCGGTCGACAGGCGCTCCATGGCGGTGCTCAGCGCCTTGCTGGCCGAGGACGAGGCATTGGCCGAGCGCAGCGCCGCCGTGTTGGTTCCGATAACAGTCATGATATTCCCTTTCCGTATCACTATCAGGTCGCTGCCATCAGGGCGCTTGCGGCCTCGAAAGGGGATAACGGCGGGCCGGATCGTCTTTTTAGCGCTGTCCTGATTTTTTTCCGAAAAAGAGCAAAATCAGCGTCTTGGCGTACGCGCGTAGAGGGATGGGCGGAAATTTTTGCCGGGAAGCGGAAAAAAATTGCCGGTTAGCGGCAGACGGATTGCCGCGTTAACCATCTAATAACCACGGATAGATAGAAATTAACCATCGAAGGGGCGTGGGGCGTACGGGGGTACAAACCAGCCAAAATGTGGGGTATCGTTCATGTCATCGCTTGACGTGAGCCGTGGGGTCTGCGCGCTCGTTCCGGGCCTGCAGCACTGGCTCGAAAATGCCTGCTACATGGTTCGGGTCGTCGACGCCGCCAGCCCGCGCGACAAGGATGGCCGCCGCGTGCTGCTGGCGACCGAGATCGGCCATGCCACCCATCGCGACATCCTCATCAACCTGATCGATGGCGCGCCTTCGCTGGTCGCCGCCGCCAACGGCCTGCCGGCACGCGTCGCCTTCGGCCTGGAAGATATGGGCTTCGCCTTCGCGCTGATCGCGGAACTGGCGCGGCCCGCTTCGGTGCCCGCCGTGGGAGACGCCGCCAGCGCCCATCTGATGCGCCTCGCCGCCCGCGTTGCCCGCAGCGACGCCACGGTCCTGATCCAGGGCGACACCGGCACCGGCAAGGAAGGCATGGCGCGCTTCCTCCATGCCCAGTCCGGCCGGGCCGCTCATGATTTTATCGCGGTCAATTGCGCCGCTCTCCCCGAAACCATGATGGAAGCCATGCTGTTCGGCCACCGGAAGGGCAGCTTCACCGGCGCCGCCCAGTCCTCCGACGGTCTGTTCCTGGCAGCCGATGGAGGCACCCTGTTCCTCGACGAAATCGCCGAGCTGCCGCTGGCGCTGCAAGCCAAGCTGCTGCGCGCGCTCCAGGAAGGTGAAGTGCTGCCGGTCGGCGCGACTCATCCGGTGCCGGTCAATGTCCGCATCGTAGCCGCCTGCAACCGCAATCTGGCGGAAGAAGTCTCCGGCGGCCGCTTCCGCGAGGATCTCTACTGGCGCCTCAACGTCATGCCGCTGGAACTGCGCCCGCTGACCGAGCGTCGGGGTGACATCGGCGCCATCGCCGCTGCCATGCTGCTGCGCCAGCAGGATATGGCAAAGGACAGGTTCGTGTGGCCGACGGCCGCTGCGCTCGACAAGCTCGCCGCCCATGGTTGGCCGGGCAATGCCCGCGAACTGGGCAATGTGTTGCAGCGCGCGCTGGTGCTGCGCGACGGCGATCGCATCGACGCGGGCGACCTGCATATCTCCGGCACGCCGCAGCCGCTGCGCATCGTCCCGGCGGCGCCGCTGGCCGCCGCCGAACCGATCCTGCTGCGCGACGTGACCCGCCATTCCAAGCTGGAAGCGGTCCGCATCGCCCTGCGCGAAACCGATGGCCACCGCGCCGCCGCCGCCCGCAAGCTGGGCATTTCCGAACGCACGCTGCGCTATCGGCTCGCCGAAATGCGCGAGCTGGCTGCTTGAGGGAGGCTGACCGATGAACGGCATTTCCCCCACCGACAGCGTGATGGCGATCCGCAACGCCATCCTGCAGAAGAACGCCGCGCTGCGCGACGTCAGCCAGGCCGGCACTGTCGGCGGCGCGACCGGCGCCACCGGCACGCAGGGCACCGCGCCCGGCGGTTTCACCGAGGCGCTCAACAGCGCGCTGAACCAGGTGAACGGGCTCCAGAATCAGGCCGGTGAGGCCGCCGCCGCGTTCGAGCGGGGCGAGACCACCGACATCGCCGCCGTCATGCTGGCCAAGCAGCAGGCGTCGGTCAGCTTCGAGGCGACCCTTCAGGTCCGCAACAAACTCCTGTCCGCCTACAAGGACATCATGAGTATGCCGGTGTAATCCATGAGCGAGAACGCACTCTCCACCACCGTCGGCGCCGCAGCGCCTGCTCTCCCTGCCGGCTCGTCCTTTGGCGGCGCCAGGGGAATGGACGCGCTCAAGGCGCGCGTGACCGGCTTCATGAAGCAGCCCGCCGTGGCGAAGAGCCTGCCGCTGCTCGGCCTGCTCGGCACCGTCGCGGTCGCCGGCCTGGCCTGGATGGCGCTGCGCGAACCGCCACAGCGCGACCTGTTCCGCGGCCTGCCCGATGCCGACAAGTCGGCGGTCGCCCAGGTGCTCGACCAGAATGGCGTGCCCTATGGCTTCGACAATTCCGGCGCGATGACCGTTGCCGAGGATGATTATTTCAAGGCGAAGATGATGCTCGCCGCCCAGGGCCTGCCGAAGAGCGCGCCCGACGGCAACAGCATGATCGACAGCCTGCCGATGGGCGCGTCACGCGCGGTCGAGGGCGAAAAGCTCCGCTCGGCCCGCGAGATGGACCTGGCCCGCACGATCGAGGCGATCGACAGCGTCGAAAGCGCCAAGGTGCATCTGGCGGTCGAAGCGCCCAGCGTGTTCCTGCGCGACCGCAGCAAGCCTTCCGCTTCGGTGATGCTCCGCCTGGCCAATGGCCGCACCCTCACCGATCAGCAGGTCAGCGCGATCGTCCATCTCGTCGCCTCCTCGATCCCGGAACTCAGCCCGGACGATATTTCCCTGGTCGACCAGAATGGTCGCCTGCTCAGCGACAATGACGGCGACTCCGCCGATGACCGCCAGATCGCGATCCAGACCCGGATCGAGGATCGCTATCGCCAGTCGGTGACCGCGTTGCTGACGCCGATCCTGGGAACCGGCAATTTCTCGACCGAGGTCCATGCCGAACTGAATTTCGCCGAGCGTCAGGCGACCCGCGAAACCTATCCGCAGGATGAGGCGCGGCTGCGCAGCGAACAGGGCACCTGGGCGTCAGACCCGCGCGGTCAGGGTACCGGCGAGGCGAGCGGCATTCCCGGCGCGCTCAGCAATCAGGCGCCGGTTAATCCGACCGTCACCCAGACCAATCCCAACGGCCAGGCGGTGGCGCAGGGGCAGACGGCCCAGCAGCAGCCCGGCACGCCGCCCAACCCGCTGATGAAGACCGAAGAGACGTTCAACCGCAATTTCGAGCTGGGCCGCGAAGTGTCCGTCACCAAGGACGCCGTCGGCACGGTCAAGCGCCTGTCGGTCGCCGTGGCGCTCGATACCGCCCCCGATGGCAAGGCGCGCACGCCGCAGGAAATCGCGGCGCTCGAAGCGCTGGTGAAGGGCGCGGTCGGCTTCGACCAGGCGCGCGGCGACGTGGTTGCGCTGTCCTCGCGCAGCTTCCTCAAGGAAGAGGCGCCCGTAGCCCCCTGGTATGAGGCGGACTGGATGTCGCCGCTGGTGCGCAACGTTTCCGCCCTGCTGGTCGCGCTGCTGCTGATCTTCGGCATCGGTCGTCCGTTGCTCAAGCGCCGCGCCGTCGCCCAGGAAGCGGCAGCCGTCGACACCGCCGAAACCGGCCAGCGCATCGGCCGCGAGATTTCCAGCGAACTGACCAAGCAGGCCGCCGCCGCCAGCCCTGACGGCGCCGAACCGAAGGTAACGCTCGACATGATCTCGTCCACCTACGACTACGCCCAGCGCGCCGACCTCATTCGCAATTTCGTGAAGCAGGACCCCGATCGCGCCGCGCTGGTCGTCCGCGACCTGCTCAAGGAGGGGAAGAAGGAAAATGCCTGAGATCGTCCCCGGCCGTCCCGAGGCGCTGAAAGGCAGCGCCGCCGCCGCCGTCCTGCTGATGCTGTTCAACGAGGATGAAGCCGCGCAGATCCTCTCGCGCCTGGAGCCGGACGAAGTCCGCCAGCTCGGCTACGCCATGTATGACGTCCAGGATGTCGATCCCGAGGAGGTGAACGAGGCGCTCGACCATTTCGTCACCAAGGCGAAGAAGCGCACCACCATCGGCTATGGCGCGACCCGGCATATCCGCGGCGCGATGACCAAGGCGCTGGGCGAGGAGCGCGCCGAAACCATCCTGGCGCGCATCACACCGCCGACCCGCTCCACCCAGCTGGAAATGCTCAAATGGATGGACGCGAAGGAAATCGCCGCCCTGATCGAGGCGGAGCATCCGCAGATCATGGCGATCGTGCTCGCCCATCTGGAGGCGCCCGTCGCCGCCGACGTGCTGCAACTGCTGCCGGCCGAATATCAGGAAGAGATCGTCTATCGCATCGCCACGCTCGGCCCCGTGTCGAACGAGGCGCTGGAGGATCTGGAGCAATTGCTGCTGCGCGGCCCGGCCAGCAAGCAGGGCGCGGCGTCGCAGCGCGGCGGCACGGTCGAGGCGGCCGCGATCATGAACAATGTCCGCAAGGATAATGAGCAGCGGATCATGAAGGCCGTCGCCAAGCGCGACAAGATGATCGCCCAGACCATCGAGGAGGAGATGTTCGTCTTCGATAACCTGATCGACATGGACGACAAGAATCTGGGCACGCTGATGCGGACGATCGACAGCACGGTCCTGGTGGTCGCGCTGAAGGGCGCGAATGACATGCTCAAGGCCAAGATCTTCAGCTGCATGTCTGCCCGCGCCGCGCAGGCGATCGCCGACGAGATCGAGGAACGCGGCCCGATCCGCCTTGCCGAGGTGATCGACGCGCAGAAGCTCATCATCGCCACCGCCCGCCGCATGGCCGATGCGGGCACCATCATGCTGGGCGGAAAGGGTAACGACTTTGTCTAGGATATGGGGCGCGGAAGCCGTGCAGGATGTCGCGCCGGTCGCGGTCGCGGGTTTTCGCCCGGCCGAAGGTGGCTTTCGCAGCCTCTACACCGCGCCGCCCGGACAGCAGACCGCCGCGATGCGCGCGGTCCCGGACGTTCCCGAGGTCGACCTGATCGAGGAAGCCCGAATGGAGGCTTTCACCCTTGGCTTCGACGAGGGGTGCCGCGTGACCGGCGAGGCCCAGGCCGCCGACGCAGACGCCCGGACCCGGCTGGCAGAGGCGCTGGAACTGCTGGCGCCCGCGCCGAGCGGGATGCTCTCGACCATGCTCTCCGCCACCGTCGTTCGCCTGGTCGAACAGATCGTCGGCGAGGTCGAGATCGACATGGAGCGTCTGGTCCAGCGCTGCGACACGGTCGCCGCCTTCATCGAAAGCAATCAGGACCGCAGCGCGCTGCACGTTCATCCCGACGACGCAGAACTGCTCAGGGACGAGGCGATCGGCGTGCCGATGGTCGCGGACAAGACCATGCATCGTGGTTGTGTCCGCCTCGAAACCGCCGACGGTTGGGTCGAGGACGGCCCGGACGTGCGCCTGTCGCGCCTGCGCGCGCTGATGGACGACATGGAGGGGAAGGCATGATCCGCGCCGCGCTCGCCCAGGCGGAAACCCTGTTCGACCATCTTCAGGTCCAGAATCGCGCGCCCCGTCATGTCGGCCGGCTGGTCAGCCATGATGCCGGGATGCTGGAGGTCAGCGGCTTCCGCCGGCCGATCGGGTCCGGCGCGCGCGTGCTGGCGAGCGACGGGTCGGTCTGTCGCGCCGAAGTGGTTGGCTTTCGCGGCGACCGCACATTGCTGGTGCCGCTCGATGCCGACGCGCCGCTGGAAAACGGCATCCGCGTCGAGCCGGACAGCCAGGCGAACATGGTGCAGGTGGGCGACGGGCTGATCGGCCGCGTCATCGACGCCATGGGCCAGCCGCTCGACCGCAAGGGACCGATCATCGCCGGCGGCACCTGGCCGCTCAACGGCGTGAAGGGCAATGTGCTGGATCGCGGGCGCGTGACCGAGCCGTTCGACCTTGGCGTGCGGGCCGTCAACGCGCTGCTGACCGCCGGGCGCGGCCAGCGCATCGCCATCATTGCCGGGTCGGGCGTCGGCAAGTCGGTGCTGATGGGCCAGATGATCGCCGGCGCCGAAGCCGATGTCGTCGTCGTCGGCCTGATCGGCGAGCGTGGCCGCGAGGTCAGCGATTTCCTCGAAACCAAGCTCAAGCACACGATGAACAAAAGCGTCGTCGTCGCCGTCCCCGCCGATCATCCCCCGGTGCTGCGCCTGCGCGCCGCCGCGCGCGCCACCGCCATCGCCGAATATTTCCGCGCGCGGGGCAAGAAGGTGCTGCTGCTGATCGACAGCCTGACCCGCTGCGCCCATGCCCAGCGCGAAATCGGGCTGGCGCTTGGCGAACCGCCCGCCATGAAGGGCTATCCGCCCTCCGCCCTCGCGCTGATCCCGCGCCTGGTCGAACGGGCAGGCGTGGACAGCCGCAGCGGCGGGTCGATCACCGCGCTCTATACTGTGCTCGCCGATGGCGACGACACCGACGATCCGATCGTCGACGCCGCCCGCGCCATCGTGGACGGCCATTTCGTGCTGTCGCGCCATCTGTCCGAACAGGCGATCTTCCCCGCCATCGACATCGGCAAGTCGCTGTCGCGCGTGATGGCCGACGTCGTGCCCGACGAACATCGCATGGCCGCCGCCGGCTATCGCCGCCTCTGGGCCGCCTATGAGGAAAATCGCGACCTCATCCTGATGGGCGCCTACCGCCCCGGCAACGATCCCGTGATCGACGAGGCTGTCCGCCGCCGTCAGGAAATCCTCGACTTCATCCGTCAGGATCAGAAGAGCCGCATCGATCTCGACACCAGCGCCGCCGCGCTCATTGCGGGCTTCAGTGCATGAAGGGGCTGGTCAATCGCCGCCAGCGCGTGCTGCGTGTGCGCGCGGTCCAGCATTCCATGGCCGTCGCGGACACCGCGCGCGCGCGCGACGAAGCGAACGGCATCGCCCATAATCTCGAACGGCTGCGCAAGGTGCGCGGCGAATTGTTCGGAGGGGAGGGGATAGCGACCGGCGCATCCTTTGCGGCGATGCAGGAACTGGCGACCCGTCTGGAGCAGGCCAGCCGCCAGCTCGACGGCGCGCTCTACGATGCGCGGCGCAATGTCGAGGCCAAGGAAGGCCTGACCGTCGCCGCCAATCGCGAAAAGGAAATCGCCAGCCGCCTGAAGGATCGCGCCCGCGCGGACCTGGAGGAATGGCGCGAGAACAAGCTGGCTGCCCTCCCGCGCTATCGCCGGATGCAGCGGACGGGGGACGCCTGACCATGACCATGCTGACCAGTCTCAAGGCCTTGCTCTTCCCGTCGGCGCTGTCGGCTGGTTCAGCATCGGGGGTGCAGCCCGTCGAGGGCGCGCCCGATTTCGCTGCGTTGATGGACGGGGTCAATGCCGCGCCTGCCGCGCAAGGCCCGCAAGCCCCGTCGCCCGCCCTGTTCGCCGCAGCGGATGGTGCGACACCGTCGCCGGAGCCGGAGCCGGATGCGGCTCTGGCGCTTGCCTCCCGTCCCGAAGCGATCTCCGCGCTGCCGCTGACCGGCGGGGCCGCGTCGATCGCGCCGCCGCTGCCGATAGCCGGGCCGGATGCGGAGCTGGATATAGGGGTTAATGCAGCAGAGGGTGCGCCCACTGGCGCGATCGCTGCTTCCGGGTCGGCTCCCGATGAGGGCTGTCCCGATCCTGAAGTAGCGACTGCGCTGCCCAGCGATTCGTCCGCCAAAGTCGTCGCACCGCGCGAGCCGGCCATGGTTGATGCCTCGGGCCGGATGGCTCAGGCGCCGGGCGTCCCGGCGAAGGCCGTGACTGCGGAACACATGGTCTCAGCCGGTGCGGACATGCCGGTCGATCATGACGATACCGAAACAGACGCGCCGCCGGTTGATGTCGAGGCCGCGAGCGACACGAAGGATGAGGATGTCCTGCCCGTCCCCGTTGCGTCGCCTGACATGCCCGCCCTGGTCGTGTCGATGGCGCCACCCGCGCCTGGTCCCGTGACGACGACGATCCCGATCACGCCGGAAACGCCCCCGGCGCCCGCTGGCGTTTCGGCGGCTGCATTCCCCGGTGCGGTGGGTGAGCCTGCCGTCCGCGTCATTGGACCGGCGCTTCAAGGCGATGGTGGGAAGGCCATGGTGAGCGCTGGCCCGTCCGCGCTTTCTCCACCGGCGGAAGAGGCCGTAGCGCCCGCCCGGCCGCTGCCCGCTGCCCCGGCCGCTCCCGTCGTTCCGGAAGCTCCCGCCGCTCCGGAAGCCCCCATCGCCGCCACAAGGCCGGTGAGGGGGGAAGCGGTATCGCTGTTGCAGCTGGTGCGCGATCATATGAAGGGTCGGGACCACGCGTCGACCCCGGCGGCATCGGCCGAGCCGATGGCAATCCCGGCGAGCGATCCCGCGCGGGATGTCGCCGCGCAGCAGCCTGCCTTGCCCGCAAATGACCGTCCGCTCCTGTCGTCCGGCGGCGCTCAACCGACCATCGCCACGCCCCAGCCTGTCCTCGGGCAGCCGACCGTCGATCTGTCCGCCTCGCTCGGCGCGCAGGTGGTGGACATGGGGGTGTCGGGCCAGTGGATCGACGGCCTAGCCCGCGACATTGCCGGCCTGTCGGCCAATGGCGCGCAGGGCCGTTTCCAGATCAACGCCCATCAGCTTGGCCCGATCCAGGTCGACATCCGCCAGGGCGAGGACGGCGTCGCCGTCAGTCTGATGGCGGCGACCGAGGCGGCGGAACAGGCGCTGCGGCAGGACAGCGACCGGCTGAAGCTGGACGCGGGCCTGTCGGCGGTGCGGATCAGCGAGGTGAAGGTGGAACGCGCGCCTCCGGTCGCCGAAGCCGCGCGATCCGATCAGGCCGGCAATCAGCCCGGATCTCAGCCGCAATCCCAGTCTCATCATGGCCAGAGCGCCGGCCAGTCTCAGTCTCAGTCCCAAGCCCAGTCGCAGATGCACGGTCGCGGGCAGCAGCGTGAAAATATCGCGCCCGGCCATAAAGGGGCGAGCGATCCGGTCGTTCTTAACCATGACCGGGCTGGCGATGACGCCGGCGACCTGCCGCGCGCGCGCTATGCGTGACCGGCGCGACTTTCCAGGGGACTGAAGCATGAGCGACGAGCCTAAGGCCAAGAAGAAGAAGGGCGGGGGCATGAAGATGATCCTGCTGCTGGTCGTGGGCATCGTCGTCGGCGGCGCGGGCGCGGCGGGCGGCCTCTATGCCGCGGGCTTCTTCGCCCCCAAGGCGGAAGGCCCGAAGGAAGATCCCAACAAGCCGGTGCTGGTGCTGGCGGGCGAAAATGCCGAGGACATCGCCAAGGCCCATGCCGTGCCCCATGGCGAGGGCGGCGCGGCGGCGCATGGCGCGCATGGCAAGGGTATCGACCTCCCCACCCCGGCCAATCCGGCGGCCTATCAGGCGACCTATTTCCAGTTGCAGACGCCCTTCACGTCGAACATGTCCGATACCGACGCCTTCGCCCAGATCTCGGTCGCGGTATCGACCTATTATGACATGCGCGTGGTCGAGGCGATCAAGACCCATGAGATGGCGATCCGCAGCCAGGTGCTGATGATGCTCGCGCAGCAGCCCGAGGAGATGCTGTCGACGCCGAAGGGCAAGCAGGCGCTCCAGGGTCGGATCAAGACGATCATCAACGATATTTTGAAGCAGAAGACCGGCTATGGCGGCGTCGATAACGTTTATTTTACCAATTTCGTTATTCAATAGGGTTGCCTGAAAAGGATCGGGATGTCCCCTGATCCGATGCGGGCAGGGGACCAAGATGACCGACGTTCAATCCTACGCCTTCGGGCGCGGGGAATCGCAGGCGCCCGTGATGCTGTCCGGGCTGGACCGGCTGGGCGACAAGCTCGGCCGGCGCATTCGCGCGCTGATCGAGCCGATCGCGGGGGTGCGCCCCAATGTCGAGGCGCAGGATGCCCGCGTGCTGGACTTCGCCCTCTGGTCCGCGCAGGTTCCCGCCTTCACCAGCATTTCGCTCTATCGGCTGCACCCGCTCAAGGGGCAGATGCTGCTGCGCCTCGATGCGACGATGATCTCGACGCTGGTGGACTGTTTCTACGGCGGGATCGGCAACCGGCCGCTGCCCGTGCGCGGGGAGTTCACGCCGACCGAGGACCGGCTGATCGCCCGCATCTCCGAAGCGCTCGTCGCGCGGCTGGTCGAGACCTGGGATGACGTGCTGCCGCTCGAACCTGGCCTCATCCTGCGCGAAACCGGAGTTGGCTATGCCGCCGCCGCCCAACCGGCCGACCAGATGGTGCTGCAACGCTTCCTGATCAGCCTGACGCGCGATCAGGAATGGCCGATCGACCTTCTCTTTCCCTTGTCCGCCCTGCGCGCCGTCGAACAGCTGACCGGCACCAACATTCCTGCCGATGAGGATCATGCCGATCCCGTCTGGCAGGCCCGCATCGCGCGTCGGATGCGCGACATTCGCCTGCCCGCCCGCACCGTGCTGGCGCGACCCAACCTTTCGATCGCCGACCTGATGCAGCTCAAGGCCGGCGACGTGATCCCCGTGACGATCGGCCGCTCGCTGCCGCTGATCGTCGGAAACCGCATCGTCGCCCATGGCACGATCGGTGAACAGGACGGCCGCGCCGCCTTCCAGATTGAAAAGATTGCACAGGAACCCGATCAATGAGCGACATGACCGAAGCGCCGCGGATGGAGCGCGGGGAAGACCCCGTGGGCCGGATGACCAGCAACCGCCAGTTCAAGCTGCTGGCCGACATTCCGGTACGCATGTCGGTGGAGGTCGGCTCCACCTCGCTGCGCCTCGCCGAAGTGATGGACCTGGCGGAAGGCAGCATCGTCGAACTGGACCGCCAGGCCGACGACCTGCTCGACATCATGGTCAATGGCGCGCTGATCGCCAAGGGCGAGGTGGTGACGGTCAACGGCCGCTATGGCATCCGCATCGTCGACATCGCCGCGACCGAGAACCGCCTCGCCGGGATCGAACGGCGCGGCTGATCGCAGGGCGTTGATTTTGCACTTGCCTTCGCCCGTGAAACTGCGGATCGCAGGCGTGCGTTAACCATAGTCGCGGGCGGGCCTTCATGTTCTGGTATTTCGTCAAATTGCTGATCCTGCTGCCGCTGGTCGGGGGCATGGCCTTCGGCGCGCTGTGGCTGTGGCGCAAATATCAGCCCGGCATGATGGCGGGGCAGGGGGATCGCTCCCTCAAACTGCTGGAGGCTTTGCCGATGGGCGCCTTCGGCAAGCTCGCCGTGGTCGAGTTCGAGGGCAAGAAGATCCTCCTCGCCGTCACCCGCGGCCGGATCGAGAAGATCGCGGAAGGCGACCCCTACCGTGGGCGCTAAGGCTGTTTCTCCCTTTCCCGTTATCCTCTCGAAGGCGGCAATCCGCTTCCCCGACTTGCGACCAGGACCGACGCTCGGGAGATGGATCCCCGCTCTTGCGGGCGTGACGGCCGTTATTGTCCTGGCGCTGCTCTTCTCCGTCCCCGCCTTCGCCCAGGCCGCGCCCGCCGCGCCGGTCGACAATGGCGGCGCGCTGAGCCGCGCCATGGGGCAGATTTCGGGCGACGGCCGCCCGCTGTCGCTTTCCCTGCAAATCCTGATCCTCATGAGCCTGCTGACGGTGCTGCCGTCGCTCGTGCTCATGATGACCAGCTTCACCCGCATCATCATCGTCCTGTCGCTGCTGCGCCAGGCGCTCGGCCTGCAACAGACCCCGCCCAACCAGGTGCTGGTCGGCCTTGCGCTCTTCCTGTCGCTGTTCGTGATGCGCCCGGCGATCGACACGATCAACGCCCAGGCCTTCGATCCCTATGGCAAGGGCCAGATCAGCATCGAGGAAGCGGTCGGCCGCTCCGGCAAGGTGCTGCACGGTTTCATGACCAGGCAGACCCGCGAAAGCGACCTCAAGCTGTTCGCCAACCTCGCCGAGGCGCCCGCCTTCCGCACGCCCGCCGACATCCCCTTCACGATCCTGCTGCCGGCCTTCGTCACCAGCGAACTCAAGACCGCCTTCCAGATCGGCTTCATGATCTTCCTGCCCTTCCTCATCATCGACCTGGTGGTCGCGTCCACCCTGATGGCGCTCGGCATGATGATGCTGTCGCCCACCATCATTTCCATGCCTTTCAAGCTGTTGCTGTTCGTGCTGGTGGACGGCTGGGCGCTGACCATGGGGTCATTGGCGGGGTCGTTCGCGACATGAGCCAGTTTCCTTCAACGGGTGTAATGGGTTAATCCCATGGAAAACGCCGATTTCTTCATGGGCCTTGCCCAGCAGGCGCTGTGGATCACGGCGCTGGCGGCCGCGCCCGTGCTGATCCCGGCGCTGATCGTGGGCCTTGTCATCGGCATGGTGCAGGCGGCGACCTCGATCAACGAACAGACGCTGAGCTTCATTCCCAAGATCATCGTGGTGGGCGGGATGCTCGCCCTGTTCGGCGGTTCCATCATGGTGCTGATCGCCGACTTCACCCGCGAAATCTTCGAGCGCATCCCGGACCTTCTGCAATGAGGCGGCGGCCATGATCGCGCCGGGCTTCGCGGGCGTGGAGACGCAGCTCTGGATCTGGCTCATCGCCATGATCCGGCCCGGCGCGGCCTTCATTGCCGCGCCCGTCTTCGGCGCGCCCGCAGTGCCGCTCCAGTTGCGCCTGATCCTCGCCCTCGCGCTCGGCCTCGCCGCGCTCAACAGCGTCTCCATCACCCTGCCGCAGGACGGCGTTGCCAGCTTCGAGGGCGTGATGCTGGTCATGGGCGAGATATTGGCGGGCCTCGCCATGGGGTTCGCCGTCCAGATCGGCTATGCCGCCGCCTTCGTCGCGGGGGAGACGATCGGCAACGCCATGGGCCTCAACTTCGCGGCGATGGTCGATCCCTCCTCGGGCCAGTCGACCCAGGTGCTGGGCCAGTTCCTCTCCATCCTCGCCACCTTCCTGCTGCTCGGCATGGACGGCCATCTGCTGCTCGCGAGCTTCGTGGTGCAAAGCTACACCGCCGTTCCGCCGGGCGCGGCGATGCTGTCGAACGACACCGTCTGGCGGCTCATCGAATTTGGCGGTTCGCTGATGGGCATGGGCGTCACCGTGGCCCTGCCGGTCGCCTTCGCGCTGGTGCTGGTGCAGATCGTCATGGGGATGCTGTCGCGCGCCGCGCCCTCGCTCAACCTGTTCGCGGTCGGGATGCCGGTCGCGATGATGGCCGGGCTGGTGCTTCTGGCGATCGCCGCGCCGATCATGGCCGAGGGCATGACCGCCGCGCTCAAGGCGGGCCTGGAAGAAGCGCGCTTCATCTCGGAGGGCCGCTGAGATGGCGGGCGGCGGCGAGGGCGGCGAAAAGACCGAAAAGCCGACACAGAAGAAATTGCAGGATGCCGCCAAGAAGGGCGACATCCTCCAGTCGCGCGAACTGGGCACCGCCCTGGTCGTCATGGCGGGCATCGGCTGCCTTGCCGTCATCGGACCCGCCCTGATCGAGGCGCTGCGCGACATGCTGGTGGAGGCGCTGCGCTTCCGGCGCGAGGATATCACTGACTTCTCCCCCGCCCAACGCGGGATGGACCTGCTCGCGGGCATTGCCCTGCCGGTCGCGGGTGTGATGCTGGCGACCTTCCTCGCCGCCATCGCGGCGCCCGCACTGCTGGGATCGCTCGGCTTCCGTCCCGGCGCCTTCGCGCCCAAGCCGGAAAAGCTCAATCCGCTGTCGGGCCTGAAGCGCATCTTCGGGATGCAGGGGCTGATCGAATTGCTGAAATCGATTGCCAAGGTCGGGTTGCTGGGCAGCATCGGCGTCTGGCTGATCTGGGACCGGCTGACCGAGATCACCGGACTCGGCAAGGCCGGCATCGCGCCCGCCATCGCCGATGTCGGCAACATCTTCATCTTCACCTGCCTGGTCATGGCGGGCGGCCTCTTTCTGATCGCGGGTATCGACGTTCCGGCGCAGATCATGCAGCGCGCCAAGCGCCTGGGCATGTCCAAGCAGGAGGTGAAGGACGAGCATAAGGAAAGCGAAGGCTCGCCCGAACTCAAGGGCCATATCCGTCGTCGCCAGTTCGAGGTGCTGAGCGGCTCCACCCGCAAGGCGGTGGCGGAGGCCAGCGTCATCATCACCAACCCGACCCATTTCGCGGTGGCGCTGCGCTACAAGCCGGGGCAGGACGCGGCCCCGGTTGTGGTGGCCAAGGGGTGCGACGCGATCGCCGCCGCCATCCGCGACCTCGCCGACACCAATGGCGTGACCGTGCTGCAATATCCCGATCTCGCGCGCGCCATCTACTTCACCTCGCGCGCCGGGCAGATCGTCAATGAAGGCCTCTACATGGCCGTCGCGACCGTACTCGCCTTCGTCTTCCGGGTCGAAAACCGCATGGCGAGCGAGATGGACCGGCCCTTCATCACCGTGCCCGAAGACCTGCGCTTCGACGCCGACGGGAAGAAGCTGTAAGCGCGGCGATGGCCGACCGGCTGCGCATCCTGTGGGTCGCGGCAGGCCTGCTGCTGCTGGTCTTCGTGCCCGCCTATCTTCTAACCCTGACGGCAGGGCAGGGCATTCCGCGCGATGGCACCTCGCTGGTGGTGGGTCGTGATTTCCTCAATATCTGGATGTACGGCCGCGCGGCCTGGGAAGCGCATCCGGAAGTCTACTACGACATGGACACCTATCGCGCAGCGCTGGGGCGGGTGGTGGGCGGCGGCTATCCGGGCCAGATCTGGTCCTATCCCCCGGTCGCGCTGCTGGCGCCGCGCCCTTCGGCCTGCTGCCCTACCTGCCCGCGCTCGCGCTCTGGACGCTGTGCGGAGCTGTCGCCTTCGCTGTCGCGTTACGGCTCTGGAGCGAGGAAAGGCGGCTCGTCCTGCTGCTGCTGGCCTCGCCGGCCGCGCTGATCGCCATCCTGTCCGGCCAGTTTGCGCTGTTCGCCGCCGCCATCCTGCTCGCGGTGCTGCGCTGGCGGGAGGAGCGGCCGGTCCTCGCCGGCGCGCTGGTCGGCCTGCTGCTGGTGAAACCGCAGCTCGCCCTGCTGCTGCCCATCCTCTTCCTCGCCAGCCGCAATTGGCGCGCCTTCGCCGCCGCCGCCGTCTCCAGCCTGGCGCTGGCCGCCCTCGTCGCCTTGCTCTGGGGGCCGGACATCTGGCGCATCTACGTCCAGACCGGCATCGCCAACCAGTCGCTGGTGCTGAGCGATCCCGATCATCTGGCCGGGCCGTTCATGCCGACCCTGTTCATGAACCTGCGCGTCGCCGGCGTGCCCGTCCCGGTGGCGAGCGCCTTCCAGGTGGCGCTGGCGCTGCTTGCGGCGCTGCTGGTCTGGCTGCGCTTCCGTCACCGGCCTGCCGCTGGCGATCTGTCGGCCAATCTGCTGTTCCTGGCCTGCGCGGTGTCGGCGACGCCCTATATGCTGTCCTACGACACGCTGGCCCTTGCCACCATGGCCGTTTTTCTGCTGGTCGCCGGGCAAGGGCGCATCCTTCCCATCCTGCTCTTCCTTTTGCCCTTGCTTCAACTGGTTGCGGGGATGGCCGGCCTGCCCGGACCCGCCCTTGTGCCGATCGTCGCGGCCCTTCTTTCCGGCTCAGGGAAAAAATTTCATCTGGTGAATTAAAGTTTAGCCGGGCCTGTCCGTACTCTGTTCACGGGGACGCATGAAAGTGGTGCGTCATGGACGACTATGTATCTCGTACTGAGTTGTCGCCGGTCGACCGGACGGTCGTCCGCGCGCCCTCGCCCGTGCCCGTCGTCCAGCCCGTGGAGGCCAGCCGATCCACGGACTCGGCGACGCAGGAGCGGCGGGCGCCCGTGGCCCAGACCTCCAGCGCCAGCCAGGAACTGGCCAGCGTCGCCGAATATGTCGAGGTTCATGCCCGCATCGCCGAGATACTGGCTGACCTGGACGCTGGAGCGACCGACGTGGACGCCGCCGCCGGCGCGATCCAGGCGATGATCCCCCGGCCGATCGTGCTGGTGCCGCTGCCGCCCGCCAGCAAGGAAGCGGTCGAACATGCCGCCGTCCTCGCCAAGCGGATCGTCGAGCGCGCCGCCTACGCCCATGTCGCGCAGGCGCATCCGACGCGCGCGACGGTCGAGCAGATCGCTGCATCCGGCAGCTGAGCCAGCCTGTTTTTCCGGGACGCAAATCTTTCCTAAAGCTCTGGTCGCTACCGCCGTTCTACCCTCTTGAAAGGACGGCCCATGACTTCGGTAGGCAGCAGCATCTTGACGGCGCTCGGCGCGGGATCGGGGATCGACACCTCCGCGCTCGTATCCAGCCTGGTCAGCGCGACGCGCGAGCCGAAGGAGTCGGCGATCACCAGCCGCCAGTCGCTCAACAGCTCGCGCATCTCCGCGCTCGCCTCGGCGATCAGCTCGCTCGATACCTTCGCCGACGCGCTGACCGAAGTCCTCTCCGGCACGGACTATACCGGCACGGCCTCCTCCAACGACAGCAGCATCGCGTCCGTCAGCCTGCTGAGCGGCGGCAGCCCGGCGGGCCTGCCCGCGCAGCTGACGGTGGAGCAGCTCGCCACGGCGCGGGTGCTGTCCTCCAGCGCGGTCAGCGGCGCGACCGGCAGCACGGCGATCGGCACCGGCAGCTTCACGATCACGACCGCGTCGGGCGGAACGACGACGATCACGATCGATTCGACCAACAACAGCTATGCCGGTCTCGCCTCGGCGATCAACGCGGCCAACAGCGGCGTCACCGCCCGTGTCGTCACCGACGCGTCGGGCACCCGCCTGGTGTTCAAGGGCGAAACCGGGGCCGACAATGATTTCAGCATCGGCGTCGCGGCCGACGACAGCGGCAGCGCGCTCGCCGGCCTGGGGTGGAGCGGCACCGACAGCGCCACCATGACCGGTTCGTCGGCGCCGCAGAACGCGAAGATCACGCTGGACGGCGTCGCATATGAATATGCCAGCAACACCGTCGACGGCGCCATCGACTATCTGCGGATCGATCTCAACAAGGCGTCGCCCGGCACGATCGTGACCCTGTCCATGTCGCAGCCGACGGCGGGCCTGTCCGATCTGCTCAAGGAATTCGTCGACGCCTACAACACGCTGATGTCCGCGCTCAACACCGCGACCGCGGCGGGTACCGATTCATCGAACGCCGGGGTGCTGAGCGGCGTGTCGGGCGTGCGCGACATGAAGCGGCAGCTGGCGGCGCTCACCTCGACCGAGCTGAATTCGACCGGGACCTACAAGACCCTGGCCGACATCGGCGTCACGACCAATCGCGACGGCACGCTGAGCCTCGACACCGACCGGCTGGCGAGCGCGCTGGAGAACGACCCCGAAGGCGTCACCAACATGGTCAATCCCAAGGTGTCGACCACGGCGAATCCCGGCCTGTCCGCGCTGATGGACACGGTGCGCGACAATATCGAGAAGGATGACGGGCCGCTCACCCTGGCGCAGGAACGCTATGAGGCGCTGTCGGACGAATTTACCGAGCAGCTCGAAAAGCTCGACACTCAGATGGCCGATTATGAGGACCATCTGACCACCATCTATGCGGCGATGGAAACGCGCCTCAGCGCGCTCAAGGCCACGCAAAGCTACCTCGAACAGCAGATCGAGGTCTGGAACAACAGCGACAGCTAATTCGGGACGACAAGACGATGTTCTACAATCAGGGTTATGCAGGCGGCGCGGCGGCACGGCGTTATGCGGCGGTCCATTCGGGGAGCCGGACCGAAGGCGCCACCCCGCACGGGCTGGTCAGGATCCTGTTCGACGAGCTGCTGCTGGCGATGGACGCGGCGGCGCTGGCCGAACGCAATGGCGACCGGATGAAGGTGTCGGACAAGCAGGCCCGCGCCATGTCGATCCTGTTCGCGCTCGAATCCAGCCTCGATTTCGACAAGGGCGGCGATGTTGCGGTCGGCCTGGCGCAGATCTACCGCGAAGCGCGCCGGTTGCTGCTGGTCGGCGCCAAGGAACGGTCGGCCGATCCGGTCGACCAGGCCCGCGCCATGGTCGCGGAAATCGCCGAAGCCTGGAACCAGATCGGCTAAGGCCAATCGCCCCTGGGTGGCCATGCTGCGGGGTTGCACCCCCCACATGGCGCCTGTATAGGCGGTGCTCGCAAAGGGCGGCCCGGCGGGGGCCGCCTTTTTGCGTTTCGCGCAAGTCCGCGCACCAGACGATGATACATCAGTCCAGAAAGGGAAGGCCCATGTCGATTACGCCGCTCATGCCCGTTTACCCCCGGTGCGATGTGCGTCCGGTGCGAGGCGAGGGCTGCTATCTGATCGGCGAGCGCGGCGAACGCTATCTCGACTTCGCCAGCGGCATCGCCGTCAACCTGCTCGGCCACGGCCATCCGAAACTGGTCAAGACCATCGCCGATCAGGCCGCGACGCTGATGCATGTGTCGAACCTGTACGGGATGCCGCTGGGCGAGAAGTTCGCGCAGAAACTGGTCGACAACACGTTCGCCGACACCGTCTTCTTCACCAATTCGGGCGCCGAAGCGGTCGAATGCGCGATCAAGACCGCGCGCCGCTATCATTATGCCAATGGTGAGGCGCACCGGCACAAGCTGATCAGTTTCGACAACGCCTTTCACGGGCGGACGCTGGGGACGATCTCGGCCACCAGCCAGCCCAAGATGCGCGACGGCTTCGAACCGCTGCTGCCCGGCTTTACCGTGGTGCCCTTCAACGATCTCGACGCCGCGCTGGCGGCGATCGACGACAATACTGCCGGTTTCTTGCTGGAACCGGTGCAGGGCGAGGGCGGCGTCACCCCGGCGACGCGCGAATTCCTGACTGGCCTGCGCAAGGCGTGCGACGAGCATGGCCTGCTGCTGGTGCTGGACGAAGTGCAGTGCGGCTATGCCCGCACCGGCACCTTCTTCGCGCACGAGCAATATGGCGTGAAGCCGGACATCATGGCGGTGGCCAAGGGCATCGGCGCGGGCTTCCCGCTGGGCGCCTGCCTCGCCACCGAGGACGCGGCCAAGGGCATGGTCTTCGGCACCCATGGCACCACCTATGGCGGCAATCCGCTGGCCATGGCGGTGGGCCTGACGGTGATCGAGGAAGTGCTGGCCGACGGGTTCCTGGACCATGTGAACGCCATGGGCGCGCGCCTGCGCGCCGCGCTGGAACAGCTCATCCCCAATCATGACGACATGTTCGAGGATGTGCGCGGCATGGGCCTGATGCTGGGCGTCAAGATGAAGGACGGCTATGACGCTCGCAGCTTCGTCGGCCATCTGCGCGACCATCATGGCCTGTTGACCGTGTCGGCCGGGCAGAATGTGCTGCGCATCCTGCCGCCCCTCGTCATCGAGGAAAGCCATATCGCCGAAGCCATCGAGAAGATTTCCGCCGGCGCGCGGAGCTTCGCGGAGGCCAAGGCGGCCTGACACCAACCCCCGTTCGCCCTGAGCCTGTCGAAGGGCCGCTCTTCTTCACGGGAAAGAGCGGACTTCGACAAGCTCAGCCCGAACGGTTGAGGGGGCAATGACATGACCAAGCATTTCCTGAATCTCTCCGACGCGGGCGGCAATGCCATCGCCGCGATGATCGCGGATGCCATCGATCGGAAGGCCGCGCGCGCGGGCAAGCCCAAGGGCACTGTGGACGCCGATGCGCCGCTCGCCGGGCACACGCTGGCGATGATCTTCGAGAAGAACAGCACTCGCACCCGCGTCAGCTTCGACATGGCGATCCGCCAGCTGGGCGGCACGTCGCTGATCCTGGACGGCGCGACCAGCCAGCTGGGCCGGGGCGAAACGATCGCCGACACCGCGCGCGTCTTGAGCCGCATGGCCGACGCGATCATGATCCGCACCGACGACCATGCGAAGATCGAGGAAATGGCGCATTATGCCAGCGTCCCGGTCGTCAATGGCCTGACTGACCTTTCGCATCCCTGCCAGATCGTTGCCGACCTGCTTACCGTGGTGGAGCATGGGCTGGCGCTGCCCGGCAGCCAGTGGGCCTGGCTGGGAGACGGCAATAACGTCCTCCATTCGATCGTGGAGGCCGCCGGCCTGATGAAGTTCGATGTTCGCATGGGCATTCCCGAAGGCTATGATCCCGATCCGGCCTTTGCGGAGGCGGCGCGCGCCGCCGGGTCGACCATCACCCTGACCCGCGATGCGGCCGAAGCGGTCGCCGGCGCGGACGTAGTCGTCACCGACACCTGGATCTCCATGGGCCAGTCCCACGCCGAGGAGAAACTGGCGGCGATGATGCCCTATCAGGTGACGCCCGCGTTGATGGCCGGGGCGAAGGCGGATGCCAAATTCCTCCACTGCCTGCCAGCCCATCGTGGCGAGGAAGTGGTGGCTGACGTGATCGACGGCCCGCAGTCGCTGATCTGGGACGAGGCGGAAAATCGCATCCACGCCCAGAAGTCGGTTCTGCTCTGGGCGCTCGGGCGGCTTGGTTGAGTTTTCGGGCGGGCTTCCTATCTAGGCGTCCTGTCCGCATCGCTGGATGCCTATTCACGCCGGCGCGCTGTTCGTGCCGGCCGACCGGAGCTGTATCGTGACTTCTGCCGCCTCCATCGACCAGGCCATGGGCTTCACCATTCCCGGCCGCCATGCGCGCGGTCGCCTGGTGCGGCTTGGCCCGGTTCTCGACGACGTGCTTGCCGCCCATGCCTATCCGCCGCCGATCGAGCGGGTGCTTGCCTCGGCGCTGGTGCTGGCGGCCCTGCTGGGCAGCACGCTCAAGCTGGCCGACGGTCAGCTCACGCTCCAGGCGCAGACCGAAAATGGCGTCGTCAGCCTGCTCGTTGCCGATTATAAGAATGGCGAACTGCGAGGTTATGCCAAGTTCGACGCCGACCGGTTGGCCGAACTGGGGCCGAATCCCTCTCTCTTCGGTCTGTTCGGCAAGGGCTATCTCGCCATCACCTTCGACCAGGCGGTGACCGGCGAGCGCTATCAGGGCATCGTCCCGCTGGAGGGCGAATCGCTCGCCCATGCGGCCGAACATTATTTCTTCCAGTCCGAACAGATCCCCAGCATCATCCGCATCGCCACCCGGCATGATGCGGGCGAAGGCTGCTTCGCGGCCGGCCTGATGCTTCAGCACCTGCCCGAGGGCGAGGTCGGCCGCGAGCGGCTGCATGTCCGCCACGACCATCCCGAATGGGAGCATGTGCAGGCGCTGGCGGTCACGCTGAAGGATGAGGAACTGACCGACGCGGATCTGCCGCTGCCCGACATCGTCTGGCGCCTCTTCCATGAAGAGGAGGAAGTGCGCGTTACCGAACCTGCGCCGCTGGCGAAGGGCTGTCGCTGCGACCTGGCGCATATCCGCAGCGTCATCGGCCGCTTTCCGCCGGAAGAACGGGCGGAAATGGCGGACGAGCGGGGCGTGATCGGCGTCGATTGCGCTTTCTGCTCGCGCATCTTCCCCCTCGCGGTCGACAGTTTCACCTGACGAACGCCGGCTGTCGTTACACTGACGATATTTGTAATTGAGGCAATGGCGCGGCTTCGCGCTATCAAAATGCCGCATTTGTGCGGGATGGATGATGGGATTGCGCGCGGCCTGGCCGTCGCGCACCCTTTTTGGCGGGATCGTACAGGGATCATGGGCAAGGCAGGACTGCGGGCGCTGGGCGTCGCGGCGGCATTGATGATGACGGGTTGGGCCGGCGCGGTGACCATGCCGCAGCTGCTGGCCCTGCGCGCACTGGAAACGGGCGAATGGGAACTGCGCGGCCGGGGCGAGGGCGCCGAAACGCGCAAGCTGTGCGTCGCCGACCTGCGCCAGCTGATGCAGCCGCAGCATCCCGGCCCGCTCTGCGTCAGCTTTGTCGTCAGCGACAGCGCCCATGCGGCCAGCGTGACCTATGACTGCGCGGGGGCGGGCAATGGCCGCACCGACCTGCGCGTGGAAACCTCGCGGCTGGTGCAGATCCGCACCCAGGGCGTGGCGGACGGAGCACCCTTCGCCTTCGCGATGGAAGGTCGGCGCATCGGCGCCTGCCATTGACCGCCTGATGCTTGCGCTGCGGCTGCCCGGGGGGTAGCGCGAAAACCATGGTTGCCAATCAAGGAAAATTCGCCGTCGTCCTGCTTTCGGGCGGACTGGATTCGATGGTCGCGGGCGGGCTGGCGCGCGAATCGGGCTATCATCTGCTTGCCCTGTCGATCGACTATAATCAGCGCCACCGTGTCGAACTCAATGCGGCGGCGCGCGTGGCCGAATCGCTCGGCGCGATGCGCCATATCGTCCTGCCGCTCGATCTCACCGCGTTCGGCGGATCGGCGCTGACCGCTGACATCGCCGTGCCCAAGGGCGGCGTGGGTGGCGACATTCCCGTCACCTATGTGCCCGCGCGCAACACCATCTTCCTGTCGCTGACACTGGGCCTGGCCGAAGTGGCCGGCGCCAGCGACATCTTCATCGGCGTCAACGCGCTCGATTATTCGGGCTATCCCGACTGCCGGCCGGAGTTCATCGACGCCTTCCAGAAGATGGCGACGCTGGCCACCAAGGCGGGGGTGGAGGGGCATCCGATCCGCATCAACACGCCGCTCCAATATATGAGCAAGGCCGACATCGCGCGCGAAGCCCACCGTCTCGGTCTCGATGCCGGGATCAGCTGGTCCTGCTATGATCCCACGCCCGACGGCAAGCATTGCGGCCTGTGCGACAGCTGCCGCCTGCGTTCAAAAGGGTTCGAGGAAGCGGGGCTGCCCGATCCCACCATCTATGCCGTGCAGCCGCCAAAGGCATAGCCGATGAGTTATGCGGTCAAGGAAATGTTCCTGACCCTGCAAGGGGAAGGGGTGCAGGCGGGGCGGCGCGCGGTATTCCTGCGCTTCGCCGGCTGCAACCTGTGGAGCGGGCGCGAGCAGGACCGTGGCCAAGCCATCTGCCGGTTCTGCGACACCGATTTCGTCGGCACCGACGGCCTTGGCGGCGGCAGGTTCGCCGATGCCGATGCGCTGGCCGACGCCGCGCTCGGCTTCTGGGGCGCGGGCGGCGCGGGCCGCTATATCGTGCTGACAGGCGGCGAGCCGATGTTGCAGGTGGACGATGCGCTGGTCGCTGCGCTTCATGCGCGCGGCTTCACCATCGCGATCGAGAGCAACGGCACCCTGCCGGTCCATCCCGGCATCGACTGGGTCTGCATCAGCCCCAAGGCCGGGAGCGAAGTGGTGCAGCGTTCGGGCAATGAACTCAAGCTGGTCTGGCCGCAGCCGGGCGGCGGGCACAGCCTGGCCGATGTCGACGCCATGGCGGAGTGGGCTTTCGACCATCATCTCCTCCAGCCGCTGGACGACGCCCATGCGCCCGACAATGCCCGCGCCGCAATCGCCCTGGTCATGGACCGCCCGCAATGGCGCCTGACCGTGCAGGCGCATAAATATCTGGGGCTGCGCTAGGCGGCGGGCTTCGGCAGGTTGGGCCCGAACGGGAGAGGGGGGCACGTCGCTGAACCCGCCCGCTTCGTCCGAGCCGTTGCGCGCGCCCGCGCGGGTCAGGGCTTCACGCCGGTCCGGTCGTTCCATGCCTGATGACAGAGGGGTTGCAGCACGCCCTTCTTCCAGCATTTCGGATCGAAGGACGGCAGGGCGACGACATAGTCATAGCCAGGCGTGCCGTAAAATTGCTCGCCCGCCAGCACCAGCGCCTTCTTGATCGAGGGCAGGCCGACGCGCCCGACCTCGTTCAGCGTGCCGCGGTCGGCGAAGATCGCCTGGCGACCGACGACGGCGGCCTCCTGGCAGAAGCCCTTTTGCGCCTGGACGGTCGAATAGCCCGAATAGATGCGGGTGTTATACATGTCCGCGGCGGACTGGCCGGCGCGGCCCTTGCCGACGGTGCGCTGGAAATAGCCGAGCAGGGTCGCTTGGGCGGCGTCCAGTTCCGCGTCATGATGGGCGATCATCGCATTATAGTTGCCCACCGTCAGCAGCGTCGGTTCGAACTGGCATTGCAGCGCCGCGACGTTGAGCGCGGCGCGCATGTTCCACGCCAGCCCGGCCTTGATCTCCGCCGGCGTCGCGCCCGGCAGGCCGAGCGCGGTGGCGGCGGTCGTATCGCTCAGCGGCGGCGCGCTCATGTCGGGCGGCGACCAGTAGAATTGCGCGGCGGCGGGCTGGGCGGCGACAGGCGCGATGGCGATCGCCAGGCTGAACAGCGCGCGGCGTGACGGCAAACGGACCTTCATCGACAAAACCTCTCAGGCAGGGCGCGTCGATCGACGCGTCCGTTATCATTCCCCGCGACGACTGTATCGCCGCTGAACCGTCCGGCCTTGCTAGCGGAGCTTCCTATTGATCGGCAAGCACTTCGTCGTCCTGGACCGGCGCCTTTTCGGCAGGTGCCGCCGGTGCGGCCGGCTTGGCGGGCTCGCTGCCGTTGGCGGACGCGTTGCCGCCGGGCAGGGCCAGGGCTGTACCTTCGCTCTGCACGCCATCCAGGTCGGTCATGGCGTCGGTGGCGGTACCGTCCACCACCTCCATGTCCTTCATCTGCACGCTGTTGCCGCCCTTGTCACCGCCCCCGCAGGCGGCAAGAGGCAGCAGCGCAGCGATGCAGATGGTCCGTGCAGTCAGGCGCATCCGGGTCTCCTTGAAAGCCTGTTCCAATGCCCGGCAGCCCCCCGCCAAGCGAAAGGCGCGACCCTAGCCGCCTGTCCCGCATTGCTCAACCCCCGCGCCGCAGCGCGCCAAGCGGCTGAGAAAGGCGGGAAAATGGGCCTTCAAAGCGGCGTCCAGCGCGGCCATCGACGCATTTCCGCCCAATGCGGCGATGCTGGTGACGGGATATTCGCTGATCCCGCACGGCACGATGCCGCCAAAATGGGACAGGTCGGGATCGACGTTGATCGAAAAGCCGTGGAGCGTCACCCAGCGCCGCACCCGGATGCCCAGCGCGCCGATCTTCGCCTCGCGGCCCTGGCGGTCGTCGGTCCAGATGCCGATCCGCCCGTCCGCCCGCCGCGCCGCGATGCCAAGGTCGCCCAGCGCCGCGATCATCCAGCCTTCCAGATGATGGACGAAGTTGCGGACATCCTTGCCCCGTTCCCGCAAATCGATGTTGAGATAGCCGATCCGCTGCCCCGGCCCATGATAGGTGTAGCGCCCGCCGCGCCCCGCATCATGCACGGGAAAGCGCGGGTCGAGCAGTTCGGCTGGGTTCGCGCTGGTCCCGGCGGTGTAGAGCGGGGGATGTTCCAGCAGCCAGACCCGTTCCTGCGCGCCCCCTTCGTAAATGGCCGCGGCGCGCGCCTCCATCTCGGCCAGCGCGGGCGGATAGTCGAGCGGCGCGGTCTCGACGCGCCATTCGAGTCGGGCGGGAAAGGGAAGGGGCGGGGGCGTGGCATCGGAAACGGGATCGGACATGGGGCGCTTCCTTGACTTGGGGCGGGCGAGCGATCAAGTCTCGCGCCATAATTTCCGGAAAACACAGGCAGGCACATAGATATGACGACGATGTCGATCGGCAAGGCGTGGGAAGAAGCGGTCGCCTTCGTCGCGCGGGAGGCGTCGCTGCTCTTTCCCGTGGCGCTGCTGTTCGTGGCGCTGCCGGGCCTCATCCTCCAGGAAATGACCCCGCCCGAACTGGCGGCCTGGTTCGCCGATCCGAAGGCGGACACGATCCCCGCCATGCCGCCCGGCTTTGCCGTGGCGATGCTGCTGACGGTCATCCTCATCTGGTTCGGGTCGCTCGCCCTGTTCGCGCTGGCGCTGCGCCCCGGGATCAGCGTGGGGGAAGCGCTGCGGCTGAGCTTCGCGCGCCTGCCGGTGCTGATCGGCACCGCGCTGGTGATCGCCGGCGCGCTGGTCGTGGCCGTGACCATGGCGATCCTCCTGGGCGTGGTCCTCTCGCTCGCCTCGAAGCCGCTCGGCGCCACGATGGGCCTGCTTCTCGGCTTTGGCGGCGCGATCCTGGTCTTTTTCGCCAGCGTCCGTTTCGTCCTGCTCAACCCGGTGGTGATCGACGGGCGGACCGGGGTGGTGGAATCGCTGCGCGCCGCATGGCAGCTGACGCGCGGCCATTTCTGGCGGTTGCTGGGGTTTCTGTTCCTGGTGATGATCCTGTCCGCGATCGCGAGCGCGGCGGCGCAGGCGGTGGTCGGCGTGCTGGGCGGGCTGGTGGCCGGACCGGAAGGCGCGCGTCTGGCCGGCAGCATCGCCGGGGCGCTCGTGTCGACGGTGATCCAGGTCTATATGTTGGTGATGCTCGCCCGCCTCTATCGTCAGGCGGTCGCCGCCTGATCCAGCAGCGGGACATGCGGCGCGGCGTCGCGCGGCAATATTCCCGCCAGCCGTGGATCGGCGAAGGTCTCGATCTCCCGCCCATAGGCCACGAACCCTGACCTCAGATAGAAGCCCAGCGCCGCCGGGCTGTCCAGCGTGCAGGTATGGACCCAGAACCGCTCCACCCCCTTGCGCCAGGCGAGCGACTTCGCCTGCGCCATCAGCCAGCGGCCCAGTCCCTTGCCGTTCAGTTCGGGCACCAGCCCGAAAAAGCTGAGTTCGCAATCGGGCAGCGAGCGGAAGTCCAATTCGAGCAGGCCCACTTCGGTGCCGCGCGGATCGGTGACGGCATAGACCTCCACCGCCGGGTCATGGAGGATCGCCACCAGCGCCGAATCGGCCATGACCAGCCGCGAAAACCACAGCCAGGGCGCGCCCACCCGGCGGAACAGCGCGCGATAGGCATCCAGTTCCGGCCGCTTCCACGGCACCAGCCGCAGCGGCGCTGGCGGGATCGGCGCGGGCCGGGGGCGATCACGCATCTCCAGATGGGTGACGATCGTCGCCACCATGCCCGGATCGACCGGCATCAGCGCCATGCGCGTCAGCTCCAGCTCGCCATGGGGGGCAGGCTCATCAGGATCGCGTCGATATTGCCGCCGGTCTTGAGGCCGAACAAAGTGCCCCGGTCATGGACCAGGTTGAACTCGGCATAGCGACCGCGCCATTCCAGCATCGTGCGATAGTCCGCGTCCGTCCAGCCTTCCCCCATGCGCCGCCGCACGATCGGCGGGAAGGCGGCGAGGAAGGCGTCGCCGACATCGCGGGTGAAGGCGAAATTCGCGTCGAAGGCGGCATCGTCGGGGCATTCCAGATGATCGTAGAAAATGCCCCCCACGCCCCGATGCACGCCGCGATGGGGAATGAAGAAATAATCGTCCGCCCATTTCTTGAAGCGGGGATAATGATCCGCGTCATGCGCGTCGCAGGCGGACTTCAGCACCTGGTGGAAATGCGCCGTATCCTCGTCGCGCGGCAAAGGCGGGTTGAGGTCCGCGCCGCCGCCGAACCAGCTCCTGGTGGTCACCAGATAGCGGGTGTTCATGTGGACGGCGGGGGCATGGGGGTTGGCCATGTGCGCGACCAGGCTGATGCCGGTGGCGAAAAAGGCGGGATTGTCGGCCGCGCCATGGATGGTCTGGGCGAATCCGGGCGCGAATTCGCCGCCTACGGTCGACACATTGACCCCGACCTTCTCGAAGACCTTGCCCTTCATCACGCCGCGCACGCCGCCCCCACCCTCGCCGGGCGCCTGACCGTCGGCCTCGCGGTCCCAGGCGGTGAAGGCGAAGCGGGCGTCGCTGCCGGCTTCGCGCTCGATCGCCTCGAACTCGGCGCAGATGCGGTCCCGCAGCGATTCGAACCAGCTGCGCGCGGCCTGTTGCCGTGCGTCGAGGGCGAAGGGAACGGTGGGAACGGGATTGCTGGCGGTCATTGCGGGAACCTTCCGGTCTGGCGCAGGGCTTCGGCGACGGCGATGCCCGTCGACACGGCGATGTTGAGCGACCGGAAGCCCGGCGCCATGGGGATGCGGACGCGAATATCGGCCAGGTCGCGGACATCCTCCGGCACGCCGGCGCTTTCCGATCCCATCATCAACACATCGTCGGCGCGAAATTGCACATCGGGCAGTCGCTGCGAGGCATGGGCGCTCATCAGCAGCAGGCGGCGGCCTTCGGCCCGGCGCGCGGCGTCGAACGCGGCGAAATTGACGTGGCGGGTGACGTCCGCCGCCTCGCCATAGTCCATCGCCGCCCGCTTCAGGCGGGTGTCGGAAAAGGCGAATCCAGTCGGCATGATGATGTCGACAGGGACCGAAAAACAGGCCGCCAGCCGCAGGATTGCGCCGACATTGCCCGCGATCTCGGGTTGGTAAAGGGCGATACGCATGGCCGCGCCTTACCGCACGGACGCGATTTGCAACAGTTTAAGTAACATTGCGGTTGGCAAAGCGCGCAATGTGCGGTTATCAGGCTCCCCGAACCACGCCGGGGGGTAGGCGGGGGCAGCTGCGGCTGACGACCCAAATCCCTTGATAAGTAGCGCCAGTAACGGCATTCCGGTGTGACAGGGAAGTCTTGCAAGGGTAGAGGTGCATGGCGAGCGTAGAGCATTCTGACGGCCAAGGTCTATCCGGCGGAGAAGGGGTGCGCCGCCGCGATTTCATCAACATCGCTGCGGTGAGCTTCGCAGGAGTCGGCGCCGTCGCCGTCGTCCTGCCGCTGGTCGACCAGATGAACCCCAGCGCGGACGTGCTGGCGCTCGCATCGACGGAAGTGGACCTGTCGGCGATCCAGCCGGGGCAGGCGATAAAGACCACCTTCCGCAGCCAGCCGCTGTTCGTGCGGCAGCTGACCCCCAAGGAAATCGCCGAAGCCGACAAGGTGGACGCTTCCACGCTGCGCGACCCGCAGACGCTGGAGGAACGCACCGTCGACGGCAAGAAGCAGTGGCTGGTGACGATGGGTGTCTGCACCCATCTGGGCTGCGTGCCGCTGGGCGCGGGCGAGGGCGAGAACAAGGGCGAATATGGCGGCTATTTCTGCCCATGCCATGGTTCGTCCTACGATACCGCCGCGCGCATCCGCAAAGGCCCCGCGCCCAAGAATCTGGAAGTTCCGAAGTTCAGCTTCACTTCCGACACCGCCATTCTCGTAGGCTGAGGTAAGAAACCATGAGCTTTCCCTGGGCTGAGCATTATACCCCCAAGCATCCGGCGATGCAGTGGATGGACGAGAAGCTGCCGCTGCCGCGCCTCGTCTACAACGCGATCGGCGCGGGCTATCCCGTCCCGCGCAATCTCAACTATTTCTGGAATTTCGGCGTGCTGGCCGGCCTCGCGCTGGTCATCCAGATCGTTACCGGCGTCATCATGGCGATGCATTATGGCGCCAACGACCTGGTGGCCTTCAGCACCGTCGAACAGACGATGCGCGACGTCAATTCGGGCTGGCTGATGCGCTATGCCCATGCCAACGGCGCCAGCTTCTTCTTCATCGTCGTCTATCTCCACATCTTCCGCGGTCTCTATTTCGGCTCCTACAAGGCGCCGCGCGAAATGGTGTGGCTGCTCGGCCTCGTCATCTTCCTCCTCATGATGGCGACTGCCTTCATGGGCTATGTGCTGCCGTGGGGCCAGATGTCCTACTGGGGCGCGAAGGTGATCACCGGCCTGTTCGGCGCGATCCCGGTGGTGGGCGAACCGATCCAGACCTGGCTGCTGGGCGGATTCGCTCCCGGCAACGCGTCGCTCAACCGCTTCTTCTCTCTGCACTTCCTGCTACCCTTCGTGATCGCGGGGGTCATCATCCTGCACATCTGGGCGCTGCATATTCCGGGGTCCTCGAACCCGACCGGCGTGGAAGTGAAGGGGCCGCAGGATACCGTCCCGTTCCACCCCTATTACACCGCGAAGGACGGTTTCGGTGCGGGTGTCTTCCTTATCATCTTCTCGGTCCTGCTGTTCTTCGCGCCCAACTTCCTGGGTCATCCGGACAATTATATCGAGGCGAACCCGCTCTCGACCCCCGCGCACATCGTGCCGGAATGGTATTTCTGGCCCTTCTACGCGATCCTGCGCGCCTTCACGGTGGACTTCTTCTTCGTCCCCGCAAAGCTGCTGGGCGTGCTGGCGATGTTCGCGTCGATCCTGCTGCTCTTCTTCCTGCCCTGGCTGGATACCTCGCCGGTGCGTTCGGGCCGCTATCGTCCGACCTTCCGGAAATTCTGGTACATCCTGCTCGCGGACGTGGCGGTGTTGGGCTATTGCGGTGGCGCCCCTGCGGAAGAGCCGTTCGTGATGATCAGCCAAGTGGCGGCGGCTTATTATTTCGCTCACTTCCTCATCATCCTGCCGCTCATCTCGCGCTTCGAAAAGCCGCTGCCGCTGCCTGGCTCGATCACCGAATCGGTGCTGGCGAAATATGGCAAGACCGACGGCGAACCCGTCGCGGTCCCGGCCGAATAAGGGGGTAGACAGATATGGTACGCATCGGCGCATTTCTCGTCGGCCTCTTCTTCGCGGGCTGGCTGCTGGTTTCCTTCCTGGTGGGCGCGGTGGCCTATGTCACCGAGCCGCCCCAGCCCACGGTGGAGCATGAATTTCACTTGGCTCCCAAGCATGTCGCCTTCTCGTTCGACGGCCCCTTCGGCAAATATGACAAGCAGCAGCTCCAGCGTGGTTTCCAGGTGTTCAAGGAAGTCTGCTCGGCCTGCCACAGCCTGAAGTTCGTCGCCTTCCGCGACCTGGAAGCGCTCGGCTATAACGAGGCCGAGGTGAAGGCCATCGCCAAGCAGTGGGCGATCAAGACCCCGTCGGTCGATCCGGCCACGGGCGAGGCCTCGACCCGCGAGCCGGTGCCGGCCGATTATTTCCCCAAGCCGTTCGCGAACAATGTCGCGGCGGCGGCGGCGAACAACAATGCGATCCCGCCGGACCTGTCGCTGATGACCAAGGCCCGCCATCATGGCAGCGCCTATGTCTATTCGCTGCTGACCGGCTATCGGGCGCAACCTGCCGAACTGCTCAAGCAGTTCCCGGATTCGAAGACGCCGGAAGGGCTGCACTACAACCCCTATTTCGCCAACCTCAACCTCGCCATGGCGCCGCCGCTGTCGGCCGATGGCCAGGTGACCTATGGCGACGGCACCAAGTCGACCGTGGACCAGATGGCGCAGGACGTCGCGGCCTTCCTGACCTGGACGGCCGAGCCGAAGCTGGAAAACCGCCGTCGCGCGGGCCTTGCTACCATCGTCTTCCTGCTGATCGCGACGGGCTTGGCCTATATGTCCTATCAGAATATCTGGGCGGACAAGAAAAAGGCGGCCTGACGGAAGCCGGACCGGAGAAAAAGGGAGGGGCGCGGTTTCTTGAGGAAACCGCGCCCTTTCTCTATGGAGGCTTCCCATGAGCATCGACGGCCTGACCGCCCTTATCCGCACCATCCCCGACTTTCCCAAGCCGGGCATCCTGTTCCGCGACGTCACCAGCCTGCTCGCCGACGGGGAGGGTTTTTCCGAGCTGGTCGATCGCCTGTCGGCGATCGCGCGCCCGCTCGACCCCGATCTGATCGTCGGGATCGAGGCGCGCGGCTTCATCCTGGGCGCGGCGCTCGCGCTCGCGCTGGGCAAGGGATTCGTGCCGGTGCGCAAGGCGGGCAAGCTGCCGGGCAGGACGGTCGGCATCGACTATGTGCTGGAATATGGCACCGACCGGCTGGAAATGCATGAAGGGCAGGTACCGCGCGGCGCGCGCGTCATCCTGGTCGACGATCTGATCGCCACCGGCGGCACCGCGATCGCCGCCGCCCAACTGCTGCGCGAACAGGGCGCCAGCGTGCTGATGGCGCTCTTTGCGGTCGACCTGCCCGATCTGGGTGGCAGGGCGGCGCTGGAGGCCGATGGCGTCGCGGCGCAGGCGCTGATCCGCTTCGACGGGGACTGATCAGCCCGGATGCGCGAGAGCGGCGGGCAACAGGTCCACCGCCGCCGCCAGCCGCTCGTCCAGCAGGCCCAGTAATTCCATCCAGCTGTTGATATGGTCCAACTCCCCCGGTCCGTCGGACACGCCGCGCAATCCCATCAGCGGTACGTCGAAACGGGCGCAGGCCCGCGCCACCGCGAAGGTCTCCATGTCGACCATGTCGGCGTCGATCGCGGCATAATCCTCGCCCCCGACGATGTTCGCCCCGGTGGACAGGTGCGCGAGGGGCAGGGGGAGCGGGGTTGCCAGCGGCAGGTCGACGGGATGGTCGACAAAGGGCGTTACCCCTTTGGCAAAGCCCAGGCGCGAGGCGTCCATGTCGCGCCACGAAACGCTGGCCACCTGATAGATGTCGCCCAGCGGGCAGGTGCGCGATCCCGCCGAGCCCAGGCAGACCGCCAGGTCGGGCAGGGCGTTCTGCCGCGCCATGTCGTGCAAGGCGACGCCGGTCGCCAGCGCGGCTTCCACCGGTCCTACGCCGGTCATCAGCGGAATGAATCGCGCGCGCAGATGCGGGCCATATTCGGCCTCCACCGCCATCACGAACAGTATCCGCTTGCCTGATATCGTCTCGCAGCCCGGCATCATTGGTGCATTCCCCGATCGTCCGGGCCGAGCCTTAGCGCGCGTCCCGCCGCGCCGCAAAAGAGAAAGCCCGCCGCTTCGAAAGGAAGCGACGGGCTTTGTCATGGTGGGCGTGGCAAGGATTGAACTTGCGACCCCTGCGATGTCAACACAGTGCTCTACCACTGAGCTACACGCCCGCCGTGGAGGGGGCCAATAACGGGGCTATGTGACTCGCGCAAGCGGGAAATTGCATCGGGTCGATATTCTTCTGGACAGGGCAGGGGTGGCCCATATGCTGCGGCGCAAACAGGGGGACGCCAATATCCATGCTGCCATCGCCATCCTCGCCGATTCAGACGACCCCGCGCCTGCCCTTCTACCGCCAGCTTTATGTCCAGGTTCTCGTCGCGATCGCGCTGGGCGTGCTGATGGGGCATTTCTGGCCCGACGCGGGCAAGCAGATGAAACCGCTGGGCGAAGCCTTCATCAAGCTGGTGAAGATGATAATCGCCCCGGTCATCTTCCTGACCATCGTCACCGGCATCGCGGGGATGAAGGAGCTGGGCGCGATCGGCCGGGTGGCGGCCAAGGCGTTCGGCTATTTCCTGACCTTCTCCACCCTCGCCCTCATCGTCGGCCTGATCGTCGCCAACATCGTACAGCCAGGCGCGGGGCTGAATATCGATCCGGCGACGCTCGATGCCGGCAAGGTCGCCGACTATGCCCATCAGGCGCATGAACGCACGCTCACCGGCTTCCTGATGAGCATCATCCCCTCGACCATGGTGTCTGCGGTGGCGGACGGCAACATCCTCCAGGTGCTGTTCGTGGCGATCCTGTTCGGCATCGCGCTCACCATGATCGGAGAAAAGGCGGAGCCGCTCATGACGGTGCTGGAATCCGCCAGCCATGCCGTGTTCAAGCTGGTCGCCCTGCTCATGAAGGCCGCGCCGATCGGCGCCTTCGGGGCGATGGCCTTCACCATCGCCGAATATGGTGTCGGCACGCTCGCCAACCTGGCCGGGCTGGTGGCGACCTTCTACCTGACGGCCCTGCTGTTCGTGCTGGTCGTGCTGGGCGCGGTCTGCCGGCTGGTGGGCTTCAACATCCTCCACCTCATCCGCTATCTCAAGGCGGAACTGCTGCTGGTGCTGGGCACCTCCTCGTCCGAAGCGGCGCTGCCCAGCCTGATCGAGAAGATGGAGCGGGCCGGCTGCCGCAAGTCGGTGGTGGGGCTGGTCGTGCCGACCGGCTACAGTTTCAACCTCGACGGCACCAATATATACATGACGCTGGCGGCCTTGTTCATCGCACAGGCCTGCAACGTCCATATCAGCCTGGAGGAGCAGATATTGCTGCTGCTGGTGGCGATGATCTCGTCCAAGGGCGCAGCGGGCGTCACCGGCGCGGGCTTCATCACGCTGGCGGCGACGCTTTCGATCGTGCCGTCGGTGCCGGTCGCGGGGATGACCCTGATCCTGGGCGTCGATCGTTTCATGAGCGAGGTCCGGGCGCTCACCAACTTCATCGGCAATGCCGTGGCGACGGTGGTCGTGTCGGCCTGGGAAAAGGGGCTGGACCGGGAGCGGTTCAAGGCCGCGATGGCGGGCATCCCGCTCGATCCGACCCCGGACATGGAGGAAGTGGTGCCGGACTGAGCCTTCAGTTCCGGCCTGACACGCTCTCGCTGCCGAACATCCGTTCGACCTCCAGCACCAGATCGCGCAGGTGGAAGGGCTTGGACAGAACCTTGGCCTGCGGCACCGCCTTGCCGGCCTTCAGCGTCACGGCGGCAAAGCCGGTGATGAACATGATCCGCATGTCCGGCGCGACGGACGCCGCGTGCTGGGCCAGTTCGATGCCGTCCATTTCCGGCATGACGATGTCGGTCAGCAGCAGGTCGAACCGGTCCGAATTGATATAAGGCAGCGCTTCCAGCCCGGTCGCGACCGGCACCACGTCATAACCGGACTTTTCCAGCGCGCGGGCCAGATAGGTCCGCATACTTTCGTCATCTTCTGCCAACAATATGCGAATCATCGCCCGGTTTCGTCCTGTAACCTCACGCGCGCATCCCACCCCTTTGGCTGGCGCGAAGCCCGCTTATATGCGACAAGGTGTAAATATTATCCACCCGGGTAACCAAATTTGGCGCGCCGGCGAAAGGAACCGCATTGGACGACGGCGCGCTGCGATTTTCCGCTTCATCGAACGCTCCCTTCCGCCTGCACGGGCCGACGATCCCCGATCGCCCGGTCATTTTGTCGGTGCCCCATGCCGGGCGGGACTATCCGGCGGAACTGCTGGCGCAGGCGCGGGTGGGGCCGGAAGTGCTGCGGCGGCTGGAGGATCGCTGGGTCGATCTGCTGATCCAGCCCCTGATCGGGCGCGGCTTCACCACGCTGGTCGCGCGCGCGCCGCGGGCGATGATCGATCTCAACCGGCATGAGCGGGAGGTCGACCCGGCGATGCTGCGCGACCTGCCGCGCGGCGTCACCCTCCACAGCAGCGCCAAGCTGCGCGGCGGCCTCGGCCTGGTGCCGCGCCGCCTGCCGGGCGCGAACGATCTGTGGCGCGGACCGCTCGCCTGGGCGGAGGTGCAGCGGCGCATCGACCAGGTCCACCGTCCCTATCATGGGGAGCTGGCCCGGTTGATGCAGGCCGCGCGCGGTGCACATGGGCACGCCATCCTTCTCGACATCCATTCCATGCCGCCGCTGCCGCCGACCGCGCCGGGGTGGCGCGCGCCCGGCCTGGTCCTGGGCGATCGTTTCGGCCGCAGCGCGTCGAGCCGGCTGATGGCCCTCGTCGCCGACATCGGGCAGGCGCATGACGTGGCGACGGCGCAGAATCATCCCTATGCCGGCGACCATCTGCTGGACCGGCATGGCCGTCCGGGAAGCGGGCTCCATGCGATCCAGATCGAGATCGATCGCAGCCTCTATCTGGACGCAACGCTCGACCGGCCGGGGCCGGGCGTTGAGCGGATGCGCGGGCTGATGACCGATATTGTCGAGGCGCTGGCGCTGGAGCTGCCGCGCGAGGATTGCGCGCTCGCCGCCGAATAGGCGTTAAGGCCGCGCACGGATCACCAGCCGGGCGCCCGCGACGCTCAGATGATGGGTGTCGAAATAGAGCGGCCTGCGGTCCCGTTCGATCGTGCAACGGGATGGGCTGCAAAGCGCTGCGATCGGATCGATATAGGCCACGCCGCGCGCCTGCCATGCGGCGAACAGCGTGCGCAGGCGGCGCGTATGCGCTTCGACGGTCGCGCGCGCGACCCCGGTCGCGCCTTGCGTCGCGCCCGTGCGGGCCAGATGGGCGAGCCGGCGCGGCACGTCGAAGGGTTGGGGCGGTACCGGCCCGATGATGGTCACGTCCCGCCCCTCGGCCCGCAGCGCCGCGATCGTGCGGTCGAGCCGGGCGACGAAGGCGGGATTGTCGAAATCGCCATTGCCCCAGAAGGCGGCCAGATAGACGCGGCGGATCCGGGGATCGGCGCGGATTGCGGCGAAGGCGGCGCGATTGGCGGCGGCGCAGCGCGCATCCGTCGCTTCATGGTCCAGCACCGGCGGGCAGCTGGACGCCGTGCGCTGGATCAGCGACCGTCCCTCCCGCCGCGCGCGTTCCGCCAGCGCATAGGCCAGTTCCACGCCATGGCTGTCGCCCCACAGCAGGGCGTCGGGCGGCGCGTCGGCGCCCAGGATACAGGGCGCCGCGCCCCGCACGAAATTGTCGTGGCACCGCTCGCGCGCCGGGCTGATGTCCTGGCGTCCTGCGATCTGCGCCAGCACGGCCGGGGCGAAGCGAGACGGCCAGGGACCGGCGGCGATCAGCGCCAGCGACAGCGCGCACAGCAGAACCGTCGCCGCCGCCGTCAGGGTGAAGATCGCCCGCGCCGACACCCGCCGCGGGTCGCGGAAGGGCCGCTCGACGAAACGCCAGGACAGGAAGGCGGCAAGGAAGGCGGCGGCGACAACGGCTACCCGCGTCCAACCTGCCAGCGGCAGGTCCGTCGCATATTCGGTGAAGACGATCAGCGGCCAGTGCCAGAGGTAGAGGGAATAGGAGAGGAGGCCGATGCCGACCAGCGGCGGCAGGGCGAGCAGCCGTCCGACGCTGGTGCCCGGGGCGCCATGAAGCAGGGCGGCGGTCCCCGCCACCGGCAGCAGCGCCGCCATGCCGGGGAAGAGGGTGCCGCGATCATAGGTCGCGACCGCGATCGCGATGGCGGTAACGCCCGTCCAGCTGATCGCCTCACGCAGCCAGCGCGCCCGAGCCTCGGCGACCGTACCCAGCGCCAGCATTGCGCCCGCCAGCAATTCCCAGGCGCGCGTCGGCGGCAGGTAGAAGGCGAAGCCGGTCGCGTCGCGCTGCATCGCGATGCACAGCGCCAGCGACCCGGCCGCGATCGTCGCCACCAGGGCCGTCCGCCGGTGCGGTGCAAGGTGCGCCAGCAGCATCAGCAGGATCGGAAAGCCGATATAGAATTGCTCCTCGACCGCCAGCGACCATGTGTGGAGCAGCGGCTTCGTATCCGCGCCCCCGGCGAAATAACCGGTGTCGGCGAAGAACCAGAGGTTGGAGGCGAAGGCGGTGGCGGCCAGCGCGGACTTCGGGACGCCCTCCAGGTCGCCCGGCAGATAGAGCCAGGCCGCAGCGCCCAGCACCGCCAGCATCATCAGCGTCAAGGCCGGCAGGATGCGGCGAAAGCGGCGCTCGTAGAAGCGGGCGAGCGAGAAGCGCCCCTCATCCACCTCACGCGCGATGATGCCGGTGATCAGATAGCCGGAAATGACGAAGAAGATGTCGACGCCGACATAGCCGCCCGAAAAGCCGGGCACATGGGCATGGAACAGCAGCACCGGCAGGATGGCGAGCGCGCGCAGTCCGTCAATGTCGCGGCGATGGCGAATCGCGGCGTCCAGGGCTGGCTGTGTCGATGTCGGCCCGTGCATCGGGCGGGGCATAGGGGCAAAGCCCTGACAATCTCTTTACCCGAATCGCCCCCGCGATGCCGCGCGATTCGCGTGCCCGTAACGGGCCCAGCTTGCCGTAGCGTCACCCTGGGTCGTTGCGCTGGCGATTGCATTTCATGCAACTACTGTTTTTTCCTTCGCATTTGCGAACCCGCCGGCCGGTTGGCAAAGGGGGTGTGCCTTTCAGGCATCCTCTCCTAAAAACTTTCAGGCTGGTCTTCGGACCGGCCTTTTTTTTGTCGCATCACTGCGCTAGACAGATTGTGCTGTTGCCGAGCCTGATAATAGTTTCTTGGAGAGGATGCTGCCGGCAAAACCGGCAGGGCGAGGCATGGTTGGGGGATTGAGCGCGGACATCGCGCTCTCCCCCATTTTCTTCTCCGTCCATCACCCGTCGCCGAAGCCAAAGGGCGCGCGCGTGCGGCGATAGTCGTCGGGCAACATCTCGCGGCCGATCGGCGGGGCGGACCGTGCCATGCACTGGGCGCGGTGGCACAGGTGGCAGGTCACGCCGATCGGGGTCGGGTCCACCGGCGCCGCGTCCTGGGTATAGATCAGCCGATGGGCGTACTCCGCCGCGCAGCACAGCGCGATTGCGCGCTCCACCCTCGGTGCGCCCCAGCCGCCCCCGCCCGCCGTCACGGTGCGCGCGATCGAGAAGAAGCGCTGGCCGTCGGGCAGTTCCAGCCACTGCGTCACCACCTCGCGAGGGGTTTCGAACACGCGATGCACCGACCAGAGCGGGCAGGAGCCGCCATGGCGCGCAAAGGGAAAGCCTGCGCCATCAAGCCGCTTGGACACATTGCCCGCCGGGTCGACCCGCAGGAAGAAGAAGGGGATGCGCTCCTGCCCCGGCTTCTGGAGCGTGGTCAGCCGGTGCGCGGTCTGCTCGAAACTGGCGCCGAATTGCCGGGCCAGCGCCTCCACATCATAGCGCTTGGCCTCAACCGCCCTCGCAAAGGCGGTATAGGGCATCAGGATCGCCGCCGCGCCGTAACTGGCCAGCGCGCGCCGGGCGAGGCGCTGGCTGCTCGTCCCACTGAACTGGCCGTCCTTGAGCAGCGTGTCGAAGGCTTTGCGCATTTCCAGATAGGCGATCTGGAGCGCGAGCTGGAATTGCGAACTCGCGCCGTCCAGCGCATCGTCCAGCAATACCGCGTCGCGATGCCGGTCGAACCGCCGCATCGACCCCGCCATCACATCGGACGGCAGCCGCCGCACACGCAGATTGTGCCGCGCCTTGAGCCAGCCGGCCAGTCCGCCCTCAGCCTCCGCCTCGGCCGCCAGCTTCTCCGCCATATCGTCCAGCAACGGGAAGCTGTTGCGTCGCGCGGCGAGGAAGCGGCGGGATTCCGCTACCGGATCGGCGACATCCTCTTGGCGATCCGGCCCCGCGCCGCGATCCGCCCCGCGATCGGCCAGGGCCAGATGCTCCTCGCGATAGCTGGTATAGAGCCTCAGCAGCGCTTCGGTGATGCCGGGATAATTGACCGCCACGTCCCCCGTCGCGAGCGCCGGCAGGTCGATGTCGGCGAACATCGGGTCTTTCAGCACCGCGTGCAGCCGCGCGGTCTGTTCCGCGCCGCCGTCGCCCGCCACTTCCGCCATGTCCAGCTTGTAGGTGCGCGCCAGCCGCAGCAGCATGTCGGCGGTCAGCGGCCGCTGGTTTCGTTCCAGCAGAGCGACATAGGAGGCGGAAATCTCCAGGTCTGCGGCCATGTCCGCCTGGGTCAGCCCCAGCTCGCGCCGCAGCCTGCGCAGGCGCGGTCCCATGTAAACCGGGCGATCCTTGGCCAACGACTCATACCCCTTTGTGCAACCTTTACAACTTTACAGCAGATTTTTGTAAAGATCGACAACTGGACTTTGGCGGGGGTGCGCAAAGGCGGTTTACCTGTCTACTTCGCTGTCCATTCCCGCTCACCCAAGGATGGACACATGACCTATCAAAGTGAAATCGCGAAGGCCGACGCGCTGATCGGCGGCCAGGCCCATTGGGACGGTATCGCCCCGGAATCCGTCGCGCGGATGCGGGTCCAGAACCGTTTTCACACCGGCCTCGACATCGCGCGCTACACCGCGAAGATCATGCGCGCCGACATGGCCGCCTATGATGCCGATCCCGCCAATTACACCCAGTCGCTGGGCTGCTGGCACGGCTTCATCGGCCAGCAGAAGATGATCTCCATCAAGAAGCATTTCGGCACCACCAAGGGCCGTTACCTCTACCTGTCCGGCTGGATGGTTGCGGCGCTGCGCAGCGAATTCGGCCCGCTGCCCGACCAGTCGATGCATGAAAAGACCAGCGTCCCGGCGCTGATCGAGGAGCTTTACACCTTCCTGCGCCAGGCCGACGCCCGCGAATTGGGTGGCTTGTTCCGCGATCTCGACAAGGCCCGCGGGGAAGGGGACGAGGTCAGGGCGGCGAAGCTGCAACAGCAGATTGACGGTTTCGAAACCCATGTGGTCCCGATCGTCGCCGACATCGACGCCGGTTTCGGCAATGCCGAGGCGACCTATCTGCTCGCCCGCAAGTTCATCGAGGCCGGCGCCTGCTGTATCCAGATCGAGAACCAGGTTTCGGACGAAAAACAGTGCGGCCACCAGGACGGCAAGGTCACGGTGCCGCATGAGGACTTCCTCGCGAAGATCCGCGCGGTCCGCTATGCCTTCCTGGAGCTTGGCGTCGACGACGGCGTGATCGTCGCGCGCACCGACTCGCTGGGCGCGGGCCTGACCAAGCAGATCGCCTTCACCCGCGCGGCGGGCGACATCGGCGACCTCTATAACGGCTTCCTCGACTGCGATCCGGTCGATCCGGCGGCGATCGGCCATGGCGATGTCCTCATCAGCCGCGACGGGCAGCTGATGAAGCCGAAGCGCCTGCCGTCGAACCTCTACCAGTTCCGCGCCGGTACCGGCGAGGATCGCTGCGTCCTCGACTGTATCACCGCGCTCCAGAATGGCGCCGATCTGTTGTGGATCGAGACGGAAAAGCCGCATATCGGCCAGATCGGCGGAATGGTCAGCCGCATCCGCGAGGTGATCCCCAACGCCAAGCTGGTCTACAACAACTCACCCAGCTTCAACTGGACGCTGAACTTCCGGCAACAGGTGTTCGACGCCTGGGAGAAGGAGGGCCGCGACCTTTCCGCCTATGACCGCTCGAAGCTGATGAGCGTGGACTATGACGGCACCGACCTCGGCATGGAGGCGGACGAGCGCATCCGCACCTTCCAGAAGGACTCGGCGCGCGATGCCGGCATCTTCCATCACCTCATCACCCTGCCGACCTATCATACGGCCGCGCTCAGCACCGACAATCTCGCCAGGCGCTACTTCGGCGAGGAAGGGATGCTGGGCTATGTCAAGCAGGTCCAGCGGGAGGAAATCCGCCAGGGCATTGCCTGCGTCAAGCACCAGAACATGGCCGGCTCCGACATCGGCGACGACCATAAGGAATATTTCGCCGGCGAAGCCGCGCTCAAGGCCGGTGGCGCGCACAATACGATGAACCAGTTCGCGGCCTGACCAGACCGCAAAATCTCAACCCGTTCAAGGCGTATCCAGCTTCGCGGCGTGCAGTCCGCAAAGCGCCCCATCTCCCCGGCGATGTCCTGATGCGCGACAGGGGAGATGGGTTTCGCTTTCGCACCGGAAGTGAAAGACATGCAGTTTCGCGGCCGGGGCCGTGAAGACAGCCAGTTCGCGGGGACGTCGACACTCCCTCGCGATTTGGGTGGAAGGACCTGGACGGCCCGGTGGCGCACCACCGGGCCGTCTTTTTGTCCGGGCGCTTCCATCCGGGCAGGTGGTTACGCGACTCCTGCCCGCTGCCGCACGGTCTGCTTGAGGATGTCGAGCGGCATCGCGCCCAGCGTCAGCACTTCATGGAATTGCTTGAGGTCGAACGCCGCCCCCTGCGTCTTCTTCACTTCCTCGCGCAGGTCGTTCCAGACGGTGTGGCCGATCTTGTAGCTGCACGCCTGGCCCGGCCAGACCGTGTAACGGTCGATCTCGCCCTGGCTGCGTCCGCGCGCGATGCCGGTGGTGGCGATCAGATAGTCGGTCGCTTTCTCGCGGCTCCAGCGCTTGGCGTGCATCCCGCTGTCCACCACCAGGCGGGTGGCGCGGAACAGCAGCGACTGGAGATAGCCGACCCGGCCCAGCGGATCGCCCTCGAACATTCCCATTTCGTCGGCGAGTTGCTCGGAATAGAGCGCCCAGCCTTCGGAATAGCCGCTGTAGAAGCCGCGCCGCCGGATCATCGGGATGGAATCGGATTCCAGCGCCACCGACACCTGCAAATGATGCCCCGGCACGGCCTCATGATGGGTCAATGTCGCCAGGCCGAATTTGGGCCGGTCGAACGTGTCGCGCAGATTGATGAAATAGATGGCGGGCCGCGAACCGTCGAGCGAGGCATTCTGATAATAGCCGCCCGGCGCCCCCGCCTGGATCGTCACCGGCACGCGGCGCACCTCGACCGGCGCCTTGGGCACGGTGTGGAATGCCTCGCCCAGCCGCTTCTGCATGGCGATGATCTGGCTGTTCAATTGCGCCAGCAGCGCCTCGCGGCCCGGATCGGTGTTGGGGAAAAGCTGGTCGGGCCGCTGGTTGAGCGCCACCAGCCGGTCGCCGACGCTGCCCTGGCTCATCCCTTCGCCCTTCAGGATCGCGTCGATCCGGCCGGAGATGTCGGCGACCTGGTCCAGGCCCATCCGATGGATTTCGTCGCCGGTCAGCTTGGTCGTGGTCGCCGCCTCGGCGGCGGCGGCGTAAAAGGCTTCGCCATCGGGCAGGCGCCAGCAGCCCGCGTCATGGCTGGCCTTGGCGCGCAATTGCCGCACCAGTTCACGCTGGCGGTCGACGGCGGGAAAGATCCGCTCCGCCACGATCTTTTCCGCCTGGGCGGCGCGTTCGGGCGGCAGGCCGGCGGCCGCCAGCTTCTTCGCGAAACTGGCGACCAGCACCGTCTGCGCGGCGGGCTGATCGCGCAGTGCCGCTTGCATCTTCATCGTCGTGTCGAGAATATAGTCCGGCGCGAACACGCCCTTGGCGGCATCCGCCCGCTGCCGGTCCAGTTCGCCGTCCATTGCGGCGGGGAAGGCTTCGAGGCGCGACAGATAGGCGTCGGCGTCCGCCGCATCCTTCACCCGATGCTGCGAATCGAGGAAGTCGGGCACTTCACGATAGCTGCCCGTCAGCTGGGAGAGGATGTAGGGCGCGAACCGTCCCGCCGTCTCGCCATAGCCGAAGCGCTCGCCGCCGACCGCACGGTCCAGCTGATAGGCGACGACATCATAGTCGAGCTGGCTCGCCGCGCTCAGTGCAGCCCGGTCCATGCCGGACAACTGCTTGGCCTGCGCCTTGGTCCGGGCCACGTCGCGGGCTACCCCGGCAGCACTGGTATCGGTCAGTTTCCCGCGCAGCGCGGCGCGCGGGCCGGTGTCGAGGCCGAGCCGCGTCGCGCTTTCGGGCGAATCCTCCAGCCGTTCGTAGAAGAAGCCATCGAGCATCGCCCGGAATCGCGCATCGGGCGTGCCGGTCTGGGCAAGCACGGCGGGGCAGGCGGCGGCGATGGCGGTCGCGCCGCTGGTGGCGAGGAACTGGCGTCGGTTCACGGGAGGACTCCATGGATGGGGAAGGGCGGCAGGGGGCGCCGCCCGCGATCTGCTCTTTTGACGTGCGTTCAACAGCTTGGCTAGGCCCGTCGCGACAAGGGGTCGCAGCCATCCATAAGCCCGGCTTGTCAGCATCATGGATCATCGCGGCTATTGCCTGGGTGCCCGATGCGATATGGCGCGCGTGCAGCTTTCCGAGGGAGGAACCGCATGACCTACACGCTCATCACCGCAAACCGTAACTATAGCAGCTGGTCGCTGCGTCCGTGGGTGCTGATGAAGGCGCTGGCCATTCCTTTCGAAGACCGGATCGAGCCGTTCGCCTCGGCCACCAACTATGCCGCCTTCCGCAGCTTTTCGCCCACCGGTCAGGTGCCGGTGCTGGTCGACGGGGACCGCACGGTCTGGGATTCGCTCGGCATCACTCTCTATCTCGGTGATCGCCATCCGGGCGTCTGGCCGGCGGACGAGGCTGCGCGCGCCTTCGCCCAATGCGCGGTCGCCGAAATGCACAGCGGCTTTTCGACCTTGCGCAGCGATTGCACCATGAATGTCGGCGTCCGGGTCGAACCGCACATGCACTCGCCCGCGCTCAACAAGGATATCGCGCGCCTGCGCGAATTGTGGGAGCAGGGCCTGGACCGGTTCGGCGGCGCCTATCTCGCCGGTAGCGTCTTCACGGCGCTCGATGCTTTCTACGCACCCGTGGCCTTTCGCGTCCGTACCTATGGTCTGGATGTCGGTCGGACAGCGCAGGCCTGGGTCGACCATATGCTCGCCCATCCCTCCATGCAGCAATGGGAGGGGCACGCGCTGGCCGAAACCTGGCGCGAGGAAAGCCATGAGGCGGAGATCGGAGCGGCCGGTCGGATAGTGGAGGACTTTCGGGCGGTGTGACCGCACTGTAACATTCTTGCCCGGCTGAAAGGAAAAACAGTCGATTTCGGTCGTCCACCCCCTTTCCCGATTCGCCGGACGGGTCTACGGGGAAGGGACTATGGTTAAACCACGCACTCTCTACGAGAAGATCTGGGACGCGCACGTTGTCGAGCGTCGTCCCGACGGCACCTGTCTCATCTATATCGACCGCCACCTCGTTCATGAGGTGACGTCGCCGCAGGCGTTCGAGGGGCTTCGCCTTGCCGGCCGGACGGTGCGCCGGCCCGATCTCACCCTGGCGGTGCCGGACCATAATCTGCCCACAACCCCGCGCCGCGACGCGGCCGGCAATCGCATTCCGATCGCCGATCCCGAAAGCGCGCAGCAGCTTGCCGCGCTGGAGCGGAACGCGCCCGAATTCGGCGTCCGCCTGATCGGCGACGCCGATGCGGAGCAGGGCATCGTTCATGTCGTCGGCCCCGAACAGGGCTTTACCCTGCCGGGCACGACCCTGGTCTGCGGCGACAGTCATACCAGCTCGCACGGCGCGCTGGGCGCACTGGCCTTCGGCATCGGCACCAGCGAGGTCGAGCATGTGCTGGCCACCCAGACCTTGCTGCTGAAACAGTCGAAGACCATGGCCGTCGTGGTCGACGGCGAACTGGCCCCCGGCGTGACGCCCAAGGATGTGGCGCTGGCCATCTGCGGGACGATCGGCACGGCGGGCGGCACCGGCTATGTCATGGAATATCGCGGCTCGGTATTCCGCGACATGTCGATCGAGGGCCGCCTGACCGTCGCCAACATGTCGATCGAGGCAGGTGCCCGATCGGGCCTGTTTGCGCCCGATGAAAAGACCGTGGCTTACCTCAAGGGCCGTCCCATGGCCCCCAGGGGCCCGGACTTCGACGCGGCCGTCGCCTGGTGGAAGACGCTGGCCACCGATGAAGGCGCCGTCTTCGACAAGACGGTCGTCATCGACGCCGCCGACATCGTGCCCACCGTCACCTGGGGCACCAGCCCGGAAGATGTCGTCCCCGTGACTGGCTTGGTTCCCGATCCGCAGAGCTTCGCTGATCCGTCCAAGCAGGCCGCCGCTCAGAAGTCGCTCGACTATATGGGTCTGACCGCCGGCCAGCGGATGCAGGATGTCGCGATCGAGCATATCTTCATCGGCAGCTGCACCAACAGCCGGATCGAGGATTTGCGCGCCGCCGCCGCGCTGCTGAAAGGGCGCCATATCGCGCCGGGCATCAAGCACGCCATGGTCGTGCCCGGTTCCGGCCTGGTCAAGCGCCAGGCGGAGGAGGAAGGGCTGGACCGCATCTTCCTCGACGCCGGGTTCGAATGGCGCGAGCCGGGCTGCTCGGCCTGCCTCGGAATGAACCCCGACAAGGTGCCTGCCGGCGAGCGCTGCGCATCGACCAGCAACCGTAATTTCATGGGCCGTCAGGGTCCGGGATCGCGCACCCATCTCGTGTCGCCCGCCATGGCGGCGGCGGCGGCCATCACCGGCCGGCTGACCGATGTGCGCGAATTGCTGAATAACAAAGAGGGGATGGCGCTGTGAAAAAGATATTCTGGCTGCTGACGCTGGGCGCTCTGGCCAGCGCGGCGATGGCGGCGACCCTGGGCCGCGCCGAGGATACCCCGGCGGCCGAGACGAAGAAGGTTCATTGATGGAAAAACTGACGACCGTCGACGGCCGGGCCTATCCGTTCGGGATGAAGAATGTCGATACCGACATCGTCATCCCGGCGCACTGGCTCAAGACGATTTCCCGCAATGGCCTTGGCAAGGGCGCGTTCGAAGTGCTGCGCAAGGAGCCCGGCAATGTCTTCGATGATCCGGACTATGCGGGCAGCCCGATCCTGATCGCGGGCGACAATTTCGGCTGCGGTTCCAGCCGCGAACATGCCGCCTGGGCGCTCGGCGACCTGGGGATCAAGGTCGTGATCGCTCCCAGCTTCTCCGACATCTTCTCGGGCAACGCCTTCAAGAACGGCATATTGACCGTGGTGCTGCCGCAGGAGGCGATCGATCGTCTGATGGAGGTGGCCCGCGGCATCAACGGGACTCCGGACCCGATCCATGTCGATCTGGAGGCTCAAACGGTCACCACCCGGTTCCAGGACCGCTTCACGTTCGAGATCGATCCTTTCCGCAAACATTGCCTGCTCGGCGGTCTGGACGAAATCGGCCTGACCCTGGACGATGCCGATGTGATCGACAGCTATGAAGCGAAAGTGGCACAGGAACGCCCCTGGATCGTCCCCGCCACCGTTGCGTAATCCGGCACGACTCCCTATCAATTGGAAGTAACCAAGGCACGTAACGGGGCACTGACGCATGACCACTTTCGATGATCGCGAAAAGGCGTTCGAAAATATGTTCGCCCATGATCAGGAAATGCAGTTTCGCATCCAGGCCCGCCGCAACCGGCTGCTGGGCGAATGGGCCGCGGCGAAGATGGGGCTGACCCCGGAAGAAACCGATGCCTATGCCAAGGCGGTCGTGCAGGCGGATTTCGAGGAAGCGGGCGACGAGGACGTCATTCGCAAGCTGGTGGGTGACATGACATCGGCCGGGATCGACATCGACGAAGCCGGCGTGCGCGCGGCGCTGGACGAGCAGGCGGTGATCGCCCGACGCATGTTCATCGAAGCCCAATAACCTAATCGAATAGGTAAGGAAGCGCATCCATGCCAATGGCCGCCGACGAGATTGCGGACATGATCCGTGCCGCCATTCCCGATGCCGAGGTCGAAATCACCGACCTGGCCGGGGACGGCGACCATTATGCCGCGCGCGTCGTTGCGGAAAGTTTCCGCGGCATGAACCGCGTCGCGCAACAGCGCGCCGTCTATGCCGCGCTCGGCGGGCGGATGGGGGGCGTGCTTCACGCCTTGCAACTCACCACCGCCGTTCCCAACTAGAACCCCGTAAGACATTCGCGCGCCCGCGACGGTGACGCCAGAAAGATTGGACCCAAGGACATGACCGACGCCGTGCAACAGCGGATCGCGGAGATCGTGAACGGCAATGATGTGGTGCTGTTCATGAAAGGCACGCCGCTTTTCCCCCAATGCGGCTTTTCGAGCCGCGCCATCGCGATCCTTGAGCATCTGGGCGTGTCCTATGACACGGTCGACGTGTTGCAGGACCAGGCGATCCGTCAGGGGATCAAGGCCTTTTCCGACTGGCCGACCATCCCCCAGCTCTATGTGAAGGGTGAATTTGTCGGCGGCAGCGACATCATGATGGAAATGTACGAGGCGGGCGAGTTGCAGCAGCTCATGACCGACCAGGGCGTCGCCGCCGCCAACTGAGCGGGCCGGCTGCCGGGAACAGGATGGCGGTCCGCTATGGCGGGCCGCCTTTTTCATGCGCAGGGTGCGGCCGACCCCTCGCCAGCGCGATGCCGGGCGTGTTCCGCTGTTCCCCATAACAGCCCGGCGCTGAATTTTGCGGCAGGGATAGTCTGGTACCGCCCTCTTTTGACGCCGCGCTCGCCAGCCGGTTCAGGCTGCCAGTCGCAGGAAGGGCACCGGCTGCGTCGATCGCAGGACGATCGGCTTGCCTTCCGAAGCCTCGAACAGCTCGCCGTCCAGGATGACGCTGCTATGGTCGCCCTCGATGCGGATGATGTCGCCCTGTTCCAGGTGGATGCCCTGCATCTGCGCCTTGCCCACGCGCTTGAACAGGCTGGCCCAGACCAGGCGGAGCAAGGCTGGCAGGCTCTGGTCGACCGCCATCAGCTTCATGTTGCCCCGTCGGCTGCCGCCCGGCTGCACGCCCAGCAGCAGCCGCTCCAGCGTCGTGACGATCAGCACCGAAAAACGTCCGGCCAGCTCGCCGTCGCGGATCAGCGAGATACGGACCGGCTTGCTCGACGGCGGCAGGAAGCGCGCGCGGATGCCGAACAGCAGCGACACGATCACCGCGATCGCAGTGATGAAATGGCTGAGGCCGTTGGAAAGGCCCAGAGGATAAATCTGGTTGCGGCAATAGAGCATGGTGTCGGCCAGGCCCGCGCCCCCCAGAAACATGCCCAGCACCGGCCGGGTTTCCGCCCGGCCGTCGGACAGGGCGATCAATTCGCGGGCCACGACATGGTCGTCGACGCCCGACTTGGCGATCGCGACGATCCGCTCCAGCGCCTTGATCGGGTCGCCATGGATGCCAAGGTCCAGCGCGATCAGGTTGGTCTTGCCGTTGGGCAGCACCGCGATCGGCGGCACCCGGCCCTTGAAATGCTCGCCCTGATAGAGTTCGGTCAGCGATGCCTGCACCGTCCCGTCGCCGCCATTGATGACGATGACGGCCGGATCGACGCGGGCGATCGTCTGGAACGCCCGGCCGATCTGGTCGACATGCTCCACCTCATAATGGAAGATGTCGGGGTTGCTGGCGCAATAGCTGCGCACGCGGGGGAGGGTCTGCCGGTTGCCCGTGGACTTCGGATTGGACAGGAGCGCGACGCAGACCATGGCTTTGGATCACATATATTGAAGGTTGATCGTGATCTTCGTCACGCCGGTGCCGGCATAGAAGGCGGCCTTGTCCACGCCCGGCTTGCCCAGGTTGAAGACGCTGATCGACGGATTGTTCGAAAAGCCACCGCCGTCGCGCGAAATGTCGGTCTTGCCATTGCCGTCGCGGTCGTGGCGCACAGCGATGCCATATTTGCCCGGCTGAGGCACCGGCATACAGAAACGCATCGTGCCGTTGCTGGGCCGCACCGGCACATCGATGCGGCTGAGCCATTCGCCCTTGGTCAGCCATGCGGCCTTGGTACCGGGATAGGACTGGACGCGAACCTTGCCGGTGGCGGCGGCGAAGCCGCGCACGTCGACCAGCACCGCCGGCCCCTTGGCATCGGTGCCGCAGCGTTCGAGATTGTTGGCGATTTCCTGCCCATGGGCGAGCGCCGGAACCGCAGCGACCATCGCTGCTGCCGACATCATACCCATTGCAACTTTCAACATGACCATCAGACTCCTGGAAGCTATAGCCACCCGAATGGACCGGACGGCGAGCCCCTGTTCGCCCCGCTTTTTACCTGACTCGCATATGAGATGGGTTTGCGGCCAAAACATGGTGATGGGACGACGACTTAGAGAATGCTGACCGCCACCGACCGTTATCTCGCCCGCCTGATCGCGGTGCCCATGCTCGGCACGCTCGTGATCGCCGCGATGCTGCTGGTGCTCGACAAGATGCTGAGCCTGTTCGATTTCGTCGCGGCGGAAGGCGGGCCGGTCAGCGTCGTGTGGCGGATGCTCGCCAACATGCTGCCCGAATATCTGTCGCTCGGCATTCCGATCGGGCTGATGCTCGGCATATTGCTGGCCTTCCGCAAACTGGCCCTGTCCTCCGAACTGGACGTGATGCGTGCTGTCGGCCTGTCCTACGGCCGGCTGCTGCGCGTGCCCTATATGTATGCGATCGCGCTGGCGCTCATCAATTTCGGCATTGTCGGCTTCGTCCAGCCGCTGTCGCGTCACGCCTATGAAGCGCTGCGCTTCGAGCTTCGCTCGGGCGCGCTCGGCGCGTCGATCAAGGTGGGTGAGTTCACCAGCCTCGGCAAGCGCATGACGCTGCGGATCGAGCGCAGCCTGGACGAAGGACGCAACCTCCAGGGCATCTTCGTCCGCGCGACCAGTCGCGATGGCCAGTCGGTCGCGGTCACGGCGGCGCAGGGCACGTTTCTCGCGACCGACGATCCCGATACCATCATCTTCCGCTTGCGCGACGGCGTGCTGGTGAACGAGGCGCCGCGCTACAAGACGCCGCGAATCCTGTCCTTTTCCAGCCATGACCTGCCGATCGACCTGCCCCAGATCGAGGCATTTCGCGGGCGCGACGTCGACCGGGAAAAGACGATTCCCGAACTGGTGGTCATCGGCAAGAACCAGGCGACGCCCGACAAGCTGCGCAATGAAGTGCGCGCCAATTTCCATTTCCGCATGGTCGAGGTTGTGTTCATGATGCTGTTGCCGCTCGCGGCGCTCGCCTTCGCCATTCCGCCCAAGCGATCGACCTCGGCGCTCGGGGTCTTCCTGTCGATCGTCTTCATCGTGACCTATCACAAGATCAACCAATATGGCGAAAGCGTCGGCGCGCTGGGCAAGGTCGATCCGATCCTGGCGCTGTGGGGTCCGTTCCTGCTCGCGTCCGCGCTGGTGCTGTGGATGTATCATGTGATCGCCCATCGGCCCGGTGGCCAGCCGATCGCGGCGCTGGAAGTCGCCTTCGCCAAGCTGGGCAAGCAGATCGCCCGGCTGGTGCGTGTCGGCCGGCGGCGCGCCCCGGCGGAAGGAGCCGCCTGACCCCATGAACCTCGATTTCTTTCCCTCGCGCCAGATCAGCCTCTATATGATGCGGCTGTTCCTGACCCGTACCTTCGCGGTGCTGGCGCTGCTTGTGGTCGTGCTCCAGACGCTCGATCTGCTGGGCAATTCGGGTGACATCCTGGCCTATCCGGGCAATGGCGACGCGCAATTATGGCATTATGTCGGACTGCGGGCGCCGCAGATCGTTGCGCGGTTCCTGCCCTTCTCGGTGCTGCTTGGCACGCTGGTCATGCTCGCGACCCTGAACCAGAATAGCGAGATCATCTCGATGAAGGCGGCGGGCCTCTCCGCACACCAGATATTGGCGCCGCTGGTCGTCGCCGCGCTGGGCGTGTCGGCCATCAGCTTCGTCTTCAACGAACGGATCGTGGTTCGGTCGACGGCTGCGCTCAGTGCGTGGGAGGCCGTGGACTACGGCCCGATCCCGCGCGACAGCGGGGTCAAGACCAATCCGTGGGTGCGCGATGGCAATAATCTCGTCAATGCGGCGATCGTCGCCGGGCGCGGGACGGCGGTACAGCTGCGCAATGTCCAGATCTACAACCGGGTCAACAACAGCCTGACCACCATCGTCCAGGCGCCCAGGGGCCGTTATGATCCCGCATCGAAAAGCTGGGTGCTGGATGGCGCGCGCCAGTTCGACGTGGCGCGCGGCACGATGCGCGATGTCGGCACGGTCCGGTTCGGGCGCGACATTCGTCCCGACCAGTTCACCCTGGCCAAGGTCGATCCCGACGCCCTGACCTTCCGCGAACTGGAGGCCGCCATCGCCGACCTGCATGACGCGGGCCGGCCGACCGCAGAGCTGGAAGGGAGCCTCTGGCACAAGCTGTCCGGTCCGCTATCCGCGCTCCTGATGCCGATCCTGGGATCGGTCGCGGCCTTTGGCCTGGCGCGATCGGGGCAGTTGTTCGTGCGCGCGGTGATGGGCATGGCGCTCGGCTTCGCCTATTTCGTCGCCGACAATTTCTCGCTCGCGATGGGCAATCTGGGGGCCTATCCCCCGGTTCTGGCTGCGTGGGCGCCCTTCTTCCTGTTCCTGCTCGTCGGCGAGACCGTACTGTTCCGCACGGAGGAATGATCCGGACGCCCAACGAAAAACGCCCCGGCGACCAAGGGGCGTCGCCAGGGCGTTCATAGGGGGCGTCCCGGTCCTCAGGGGGAGGGGAAAGTGACCGGAACAGCCGCGATATGGGCGCGCTTTCTCAGGTTTCAAGTCGCAACTGGAAAATAATCGAACGGCCCGGCCGCTCGATCCGGCCTGTCAGCGCGCGGTCATGGTGCTGCGCGCGATCTTGCCGACCAGCGGCAGCATCCCCGTATAATTGCCTTTCCGATAGGGCGAATCCATCTCCAGCGTCGCCATCAACTGCGCATGGGCTTTGCCCAGCGCATGGTAGGGCACGCTGGGCAACAGATGGTGCAGCGCATGATAGCGCAGGCCCACCGGCGCCCAGAGCGCGGGCAGATAGCCTGGCGGCGGGACATTGACCGAGTCCAGATATTGCGCCGTGACGGTCATGGCCTCGCCCTCATTTTCCCACAGATGCGCGACCAGCGTGCGCAACTGGTTGATGACGGTCATCGCCGAATGGACGGCCATGTAGACCAGCAGCGGCTTCCAGCCAAAGGCGAAGACGCTCGCCACCAGCGCCAGCGCGAACAGGCTCGCGCCTGCTTCCTGCCATTGCCACATGCGCGCGAATTCGCCCTCCGGCGCGCGGCGGCGATAGGCGGGGTTGATCGACAGGGCCGAAAATTCAGCCACTACCTTGGCGCGCAGCGGCGGGATCAGCAGCGACAGCGGCGTCAGCAGGCCGAAGCGCAGGATGAGGCCCACCGGCGCCAGCGACGCGACCAGGATGAAAAGCGGCAGCGACCAGGGCTTCATCAGCGCCAGCGGCAGATATTCGGGGTCATCCGCCGTGCCATAGCGGGTCCGCGCATGATGCTGGGTATGCACGCCTTCATAGAGGAAGGACGGGATCATCAGCGGAATGCCGACGATCAGGTTCCAGCCGAAGCGGAAGCCAGGCAACGCGCCCTTGCGGATGTGGGTCAGTTCATGGATGAAGCTGGCCGCGCGATAGAGCGCCAGCATCGCCACGATGCCGCAGGCGATCGCGACCGCCACATTCTGGACCAGGATCGCGCCGGCCAGCGCGGCCCAGCCGACAAGGGCGGAGGCCAGCATGTCGGGCCAGTAGATGCGGGGATTGGCCGTGGCGAACGCGCGCGACAGATCGGCCGCTGCGCGCAGCATCGCGCTGTCGTCGGGGATCGCCGCGCGCGCCCGTTGCGCGGCGGCAAGAATGGGATCATGCACTGTCATGCGGGCGGTCCTAGCCTCCAAATGCGCTGAGATCATGGCAGCACCATGACATATTCACCCGGTTACGCCCCGGCTTCGCGCGCGTGATTGACATTCCGCAAACAAGCGTCGAACTGCACGGCATCATCCTTTTGAAGGCGGCGATAGTGGCGCAATCCGATCTGGTCATCACTCCTGTTTCCGGCAAGGCCGATCTCAAGGCCTTTATCGACCTGCCCTGGCGGCTATACGCCAACGACCCCAACTGGGTGCCGCCGCTCAAGGGCGAGGTGAAGGAACTGCTGACGCCCGGCAAGAACCCGTTTTTCGGACATGCCGAAGCGCAATATTTCCTCGCCCGGCGCGACGGCCGCGTGGTCGGCCGCATTTCCGCCCATATCGACCGTCTCGCGCTCGCCCAGCCGGTCGAGCAGGGCATGGGGCCGGGTACCGGCAATTTCGGCCTGTTCGAGGCGGAAGATGCGGAAACCGGCACGGCGCTGATCGCGGCTGCGGAGGCGTGGCTCCGCGCCAAGGGCATGACCCGCGTGCTGGGGCCGATCTCGCTCTCCATCTGGGAGGAGCCGGGGCTGCTAATCCAGGGGCATGACCATCCCCCCACGGTGATGATGGGGCATAACAGCCCTGCCTATCAGGCGATGATCGAGGGTTCCGGCTATATCCCGGTCAAGCAGCTCAAGACCTATGAACTCGACATCACGAAGGATTTTCCGCCGCTGATCCAGCGCATCGTCCAGTCGGGCGAGAAGAATGCCCGCATCCGCATCCGCAAGGTCGACAAGACCAGGTTCGATCAGGAAGCCGCGATCATCCTCGCTATCCTGAACGACGCGTGGGGCAATAACTGGGGTTTCGTGCCGATCACCGATGCGGAGGTCGCGCACACCGGCAAGAAGCTGAAGCCGATCGTGTTCGAGGATCTGATCATGATCGCGGAACTGGACGGCGAACCGGTCGCCTTCATGATGACGTTGCCCGATCTTAATGAAGCGATTGCGCCGCTCAATGGCTCGCTCTTTCCGTTCGGCTGGATCAGGCTGCTCAAATGGTTGAGAAAGCCGAACGCCCGCACCATGCGCGTGCCGCTGATGGGCGTGGTGCAGCGCCTGCAATCGTCGCGCATGGCGAGCCAGCTCGCCTTCATGATGATCGAGACCATCCGCCGGCAGGCGATCGCTCATTATGGCTCGACCCGTGGCGAGATCGGCTGGGTGCTGGACGACAATCAGGGCATGAACGCCATCGCCGACGCCATCAACAGCACGGTGAACAAGGTGTACCAGATCTACGAAAAGAGGCTGTAAGGGCACGATTGTCCGGGGCGTCGGGGATGCGGAGGGCGGACGCTCCTAATTCTCCCCCGGCACAGCGACCTCGATCGCGCCGGGGGCGATCCTGACCGTCACCGGCGTTCTCGCCAGCACCTCGCCATCGATCGAGATGCGCTGGGGCGGGTGCGTCGCGACGCGGAAGGATTGGCCATGAAATTCCTCGGTATGGGCGTCCCGGTCGCGCAGCTTGAAGAATTTGGCGTACCAGTCCCAGGCCAGGCGCGGCTTGCTGCGCCCGACGACCGCCTGGATTACGATCTCGCCCGTATCGACATCGGCATGGTCGGACAGTTCGACCCCGCCATGATAAGGGCCGTTGAGGATGCGGACCTCGGTCGACCACATGCGCCGTTCCGTCCCGCCATCGTCGATCGTCAGGCGGAAGGGGCGGAAGCCGACCGAGCATTTCACCGCCCAGAGCAGATAGCCCGCGCGCCCCAGATAGCGCTTGAGCTTGTGCGGCACCGTCTGGCCGATCATCGGGGACAGGCCGAGCGAGGCCGCATTGACGAAATAATCATGCTCGATCATGCCGAGGTCGACGCGCCGGCGCTGCCCGGTGGCGATCGCCCGGACCGCGCCGTCCAGGTCGAGCGGCAGGCCCAAGGTCCGCGCGAAGCTGTTGGCGGTGCCGAGCGGAAGCACGCCGAACACGCAATCCTTGCCCACCAGTTCGTCCACCGTGCCCGACATGGAACCGTCGCCGCCGCCGACGATCACCATGGGGGCGCCGCTGGCCACCGCCTGCCGCACGGTGGCGTTCATCCGGTCCGGTTCCTCGACCGCATGGGCGGCGATCAGGCGGACTCCGGCTGCCTCCAGCTTCTCCCTGGCCTGGGCGAAATCGTCCTGGCCACGGCGGCTATGGGCGTTGACGACGAGAATGGCGTCCTTGGGGAGGGGCTTCGTTTCCATGCCGCAATAACACCGCGTAAGTGATTTCGGGTCCATCGGAAACCGCCCTGCCGTCCATTCGTTACGTGGGGATGGCTCGCATCGCCCATCTGTCCGACATTCATTTCGGCGCGCATGATCCCAAGATCGTGGACGCCGCCACCGCCTGGCTGGAGGATCGCCGCCCCGACCTGGTCGTCATCAGCGGGGATGTCACGCAACGCGCGCGGGTCGAACAATTCCATCAGGCGGCCGTCTGGCTGGGACGGCTTCGTGCGGCGGGGCTGAAGATCCTCGTCATTCCGGGCAATCATGACGTGCCGCTCTATGATGTGGTGCGGCGGTTCGCGGCGCCGCTGGATCGCTACAAACGCTATATCAGCAACGATCTCTGCCCCTTCTACGAGGATCGGGAGGTGGCGATTCTCGGCCTCAACACGGCGCGGTCGCTGACGATCAAGGACGGGCGGATCAACCATGATCAGATGGACATGCTTCGGCAGAAATTCGCCCGCGTGCCGCCGGACAAGACCCGAATCCTCGTCACACACCATCCCCTCTTCGCCATGCCGATCGGCAACGGCGGCGAATGGAGCGAAGCGGTCGGACGGCATGATGACGCGGTCAAGGCCGCCTGCGAAGCGGGGGTGCATCTGGCGCTGGCGGGCCATTTTCACCGGACCTATGCCGAAGCCGCGCGAAAGATGGTGGCGCATAGCGGCGGTGCGCTGGTGATCCAGGCGGGCACCGCCACCTCGACCCGGTTGCGCAACAACGAACCGCAAAGCTTCAACTGGCTCCATGTCCGCCGCAACAACGAGATGGAATTGCAGGTGATCGTGTGGGACGGCGCCGCGTTCCGCCGGGCAAGCCATGTCGAATATCGGCACGATGGCGAGGCATGGGCGGCGCGGGAAGTCGTGGACCCGCCGACGGTCGGAAAAATGGAGCCGAGGCGAGGGTTGGGTTGACGGCCGTCTGCGACGTCAGCAGCGGGTCACTCCTTCCCCTTGAGGGCCGCCGCCAGCGACACCGTGGCGCTACCGCGCCGCGCCGGCCCGGCCTGGCTCGGGTCGGGTTTCCATCCCGATAGATAGACGATCGCGATCTGCTCGGCCGTGCGGCCGTCCGGGTCGGCGGCGTCGCTGAAATGACCTGCCGCACGCATCAGCACGTCGCGGGTCAGGCCCGGGGGGCGGGTCGCCAGCGCATTGCTCGCGCCCATGCCGCGCAGGTCGTGCATCAGGCGGACGACATCGCCATAGCGGATAGTCAGCATGTCTCCGTCCGCGACCGGCATGGCGAAGCCGGCGCGGCTCAGCAGGTCGCCGGCGGACCGCACATCGACCTGCGGATGGACATGCTGGCCCGGCCGGTCGCCTTCGGCGGCGAGCAGCGCGGCCTTGAGGCGGGGCAGGCTGCCCGCGCCCGCGAAGGCCGCCAGCATCAGGCCGTCGGGACGCAGCACGCGACGCATCAGGATCAGCGCGCCGGGCAGGTCATTGACGCTGTCCAGCGTCCCGCAGGCGATCACCAGATCGAAACTGTCGTCGGCGAAGGGCAGGGCATCCTCGTCCACCTGGACGCCGCCCGCGGCTCTTGCCGCAAGGAAGCCGGGGTCGGCGCAGGCGACGCGCTTGCCCATCGCTTCCAGCGCGGCTCTGGCGCTGCCGTCGGGGCAGCCGATCACCAGCGCTTCAGGCAGATCGCGCTGCACGTCGCGAAGGCGATCGAGCAGTTCGTCCAGCATCGCGCGATAGAGGAAGTCGTGATCGGCGAAGGCCGGCAGCATCCGGTCGCGGTGGCGGGCGCGGCGGGCGCGGTCGAAAATGTCGGGGCGGGAGTCCATGGCGGGCCTTGTGCATCGGGCGCGAAGTGCGGACAAGGCAGATGATGTCGCTCCTCCCGCTTCTCAAGGGCGCCTTGCAGCCTGCGGTCGATTATGCGCTGCCGCCGCGTTGTCCCGGTTGCGGCGCCATCGTGGGCGCGGATTTCGCCTTCTGCCTGTCCTGCTGGAGCGGGATGGTTTTTCTGGGCGAACCCTGCTGCGCGCGCTGCGGCTTGCCATTTCCCCATGAGATGGGGGACGGGGCCGAGTGCGGGGCGTGCCTGGCCGAACCGCCGCCCTGGGACAGCGCGCGGGCGGTGCTGGCCTATGGCGATGTCGCGCGGACGGTGGCGCTGCGGCTCAAATATGGACGGCGCATCGGCCTCGCCCGGCTGATCGCGCGGCAGATGCTGCGGCATGTGGGGGACGCGCGCGAAATGCCACTGCTGATCGTGCCGGTGCCGCTCCACCGCTGGCGATTGTGGCACCGGGGGTTCAACCAGTCTGCGCTGATCGCGGATCATCTGGGCGGGCTGACGGGGTGGCCGGTCGACAAGCGGGCCCTGCAGCGCGTGAAGCGGACGGCCCCGCTACGCGGCATGAACCCGGCCGAACGGGAGAGGGCTGTGCGCGGCGCCTTCGCGCTGGCGGAGGAGCATGGTTTCAAGGGCCGGCGGGTGCTGCTGATCGACGATGTCCATACCAGCGGGGCGACGGCGGCCGCCTGCGCGCGGGCGCTCAAGCGCGGCGGGGCGGCCGAGGTGCGGCTGCTCTGCTGGGCGCGGGTGCTTCCCGACGCGGACGTCGAATGAGCGGTGCCGATTGACAAAGCCGTGCGTTCACCCAATTTCGATCCTGCAAGGAGCAAGATATTCATGGCGAAAGTCGAAATCTATACGAAGGCCTGGTGCGGCTATTGCGCGCGGGCGAAGGCGTTGCTGGAAGGCAAGGGCGTAGCCTTCGACGAATATGACATCACCATGGGCGGGCCGAAGCGCGACGAGATGCTCAGCCGCGCGCCCGGCCGGACGACCGTGCCGCAAATCTTCATCGACGGGCAGCATGTCGGCGGCAGCGACGACCTGCGTGCTCTGGACAGCGAGGGCAAGCTGGACGCCTTGCTGGCGGCATGACGACGATGCGCGCCGCCCTGTTCCAGATGACCAGCGGGGTCGACCCTGCCACTAATGCCGCGGCGATCGTGGCGATGGTCGAGCGGGCAAAGGCCGAAGGCGCGGACATGCTGTTCACGCCGGAAATGGCGGGCTGTCTGGACCGGGACCGGGCACGGGCGGCGGCGACGCTTCGCAATGAGGCCGAGGACGTAGTGCTGGCCGCGGTGCGCGAGGCCGCGGCGCGTGAAGGGCTGTGGGTGCATATCGGGTCGCTGCCGCTGCAAGGCGAGCGGGCCGACGGGCGCTGGGCCAATCGCAGCTTCCTGATCGACGACAGTGGCGCGATTCGCGCGCGCTACGACAAGATTCATCTGTTCGACGTGGACCTGGCGACCGGCGAAAGCTGGCGCGAATCCTCCGTCTATGGGCCGGGCGAGCAGGTCGTGGCGGCCGATACGCCCTGGGGTCGGATGGGCTTTTCCATCTGCTATGACATGCGTTTCCCGGATCTGTATCGCGCGCTGACCAATGCCGGAGCGACGATCCTGCTGGCGCCAGCCGCCTTCACCGTGCCCACGGGGCAGGCGCACTGGCATGTACTGCTGCGCGCTCGCGCGATCGAGGCGGGCTGCTACGTTATCGCCACGGCCCAGACCGGGATGCATCAGGACGGGCGGACCACCTATGGCCATAGTCTGGTGATCGATCCCTGGGGCGAGGTGCTGCTCGACATGGACGAGACGGCCGGGCTGGGGCTTGCGGACCTCGACATGACGCGCATAGGGGACGTTCGCGGGCGCGTGCCGGCGCTCGCCAATCGCCGGCCCATACCGAAGGAAGTAACGATTTCGTGATCGTGTTCGATCTCAAATGCGCCGCCCAGGGCCATGTGTTCGAGGCCTGGTTCGGCTCCAGCGCCGATTATGAGGCGCAGCAGGTGCGCGGGTTGCTTGCGTGCCCGATCTGTGGCGACGTTGACATATCCAAAGCGGTGATGGCCCCCGCCGTGGGGGCGAAGGGCAATAGTCGTCCCGATCGGGCGCCCGCCACGCCCGCGCCCGTGCCCGCGGGCCCGGTCGCGCCCGTCATGAACGTCGCCGACCAGGCGAAGATGCAGGCGCTGGTCGAGGCGATGGCACAGGCGCAGAGCAAGGCGCTGGAAGGCTCCACCTGGGTCGGGCGCGGTTTCGCCGAACAGGCGCGGGCGATGCATTACGGCGAACAGGACCGCGTCAGCATCCATGGCGAGGTGGCCCCGGCCGAGGCCAAGGCGCTGATCGACGAAGGCGTGGAGGTGGCGCCCCTGCCTTTTCCCGTCATTCCCCCGCACGCCAAGAATTGACCCGAAGCCCGACGCGCAATAGAGCGCTTCCCTGCGTGCACCCATAGCTCAGCAGGATAGAGCGTCGGATTCCTAATCCGAAGGCCACAGGTTCGAATCCTGTTGGGTGCACCATTCACCTTCATCTTCAGACATCATATCGGCATTTTCCTGAAAGGGACGATGTCTGCGCAGACATCGACAAGATGAGTCGCGCAAATTTGGCGGCAACGGCCCTTTGGTGAACGAGGTTGAGGGGGCGGCAGCGCCTACGGTACATGACGTGCGGCAACAGGATCGTCTCGATGATGATCCGATCTCCATTTCCTGGCAATTTCCAAGACGATGATGCGCTGTGACGGACGCCGAAAACAGCGGAAGCTGGCGCAAGTCCTTTCAGACATTGGGGAGCTACCCCGAAAGATGTAGTCCCGGATAGCAGTGCGATCGTTGACCGCCCAATGATAGATTTGCAGTCCCTATTTGTACGGAGGCTGCTTTGCCAGAGGAACCAGATCGGACTTCCAGCGCCGAGGACAGGCGCGAGTTTCTGAAAACCTGCGGGCGGTTTGCAGCGACGGTCCCACCCGCCGTCACGGTGCTGCTGTCCACATCCCTGTCTTCAGAAGCAATCGCGAAATCCGGCGGCGGCGGCGGCGGTGGCCCGAAGGGCAATAACGGTGTTGGCAATGGTCTGGATCCTCAGCCGCCCGGTAATCCGCCGATCAATGACGGTCCCGGTACCGGCCCAGGAAATCCGGGGCGGCGGCCAAAAATCTGATATTGGTGACCGGCTGGGGGGGAAGGCTGAGCGGTGAAGATGCGGCTGCGTCTGTCGGAGGGCACGTCTATCGTCTTCATCGACGGCCAACCCCTAATTTTTTCGGTTGCCAGCCAGCAGTTGATGGGCGTCAATCAGGTCGCTGGGTATGTCGCCTGTCGCCTTGAAGATGGCGTGCCGTTCGCCCAACTGGCGCAGGAAGTGCTGGATCGGGGAATTACTGAGCCCCTAGCCATGCTGCGCAAGGTGTTAACCAGTTGGTCCCTGCGCGGGCTGGTGAGCGCCTGTGATCCGCCGCCTGCTTCCCATTCCCTGATCGTACAGCAGGTATCCATCGGGGGGAGGAAGTTCCTGCTGCGCTATCATGATAGGGGCCTTGCGGCGCGCGTTTCGCCGCTGTTCGCCCATCTGCAGGCTGACTGCGGGCTTTTCGATGTTGTCTACGATCTGTGGCATGATGACGGCATGGCCTGCCTCAGCCGGGATGGCGCGCCGGCGACGATCATGGAGGCGGCGCAGACGGGGCCAGTCATCAAGGCGCGTATGGCCGAGGATATATTGGGCAGTCCCGGTTGGCTGCTGGGGGTTCATGGTGGGTGTCTGCACCGGAATGGCAAGGCAATGCTGATCCTGGGAGAGCCGGGCGCTGGAAAGACGACCCTGACGTCCTGGTTGACCGGGCAGGGTTTTGCTTATGGTGGAGACGATATTGTTGTCGTGAGCGAAGACGGCCGGGTGCAGGGGCTGCCTTTCCTGCCTTCGGTCAAGGCGGGCGGCTGGAAATTGCTGGCATCGGTTTATGGCGGTCTTGGGGCATTGCCGATGCACGTTCGGGCCGATCGAAGACGGGTTCGCTTTCCTGCGCCACGCGTTATTGCGGGGGACGGATTGGCGGAGATCGGATGGATCGTCAGGTTGCGCCGACGTGCTGCCCGACCTGCGCACCTCGCGCCCCTGCAATCATCTTTGGCACTCAGGCATCTGCTGGAAGAGGCGACATCGCATGGCGACGGCATGAGCCACAGGGCGCTTGACGTGATGATCCGCGCTGTCGGCGGTGCGCGCTGCTACGAGCTTCATTATGCAGGGTTGGACGATGCGGGCGCGCTGCTCCGGCGAATGAGCGATAATGAAGCGGCTTGAGGCGCTTCGGAGTCTGCTTTCATGTTTGAAGGGCGAGCTTCCAGCTGGGGAGGATTGGGTTGGGATCATAGGCCTGGCCAACCGCTCGCTCTGCACGCCCATGCTGGCGAGCCGACTGAAGGCGGCAGGACGGTTTTCCTCGCTGCCGATTGATGTGCAGCAGTTTCTTCAGCTCATCCAAACGCGTAATGAGGAGCGGAACAGACGCCTGCTTCTGCAACTTGATGAAGCCGTGGCGCTTTGGAACGGGGTGGGCGTGCGTCCTGTGTTGCTAAAGGGGACGGCCTGGCTGGCGGACGTTGCAGCGGGTGGGCGGGCCGATCGCCTGATCACCGATCTGGACATGATGGTTCCGGCGGACAGGTTCCATGAGGCCATCGCGCAGTTGGTTGGAGCGGGGTATCGGCCCGATACGCCGATCGTCCGACCGGAGATTCCGGTGGTGCTCATGCGCCCCGAAGATTCGGGCACCATCGACCTGCACACAGAATATGGCGGGGCGAGTATCTTGCGCCTGGCTCATGATGATCTGGCAATAGATGGCACGCCTTGCCATCTGCCGCGGGGAGTAGCCTGTCTGCCCTCTCCTGTTGCAGGCATGGCGATCCTGCTGTTGCACGATCAGTTGAAAGGGAGGGACTATCTGCGCGGGAGGGTCGACCTGCGTCACTTGCTGGACATGCAGGGTCTTGCCGCCGGATTTGGTGCGACGGATTGGGCGCGTTTGGATGGGCTGTTCGCGGCGGGCTATGCTAGGGCAGCAGCAAGGACTCAGTTGCTGACTGCGCGCGAAATGCTCGATCTCCCAGTGCCCGACGGGTTGATCGGCGTTCGGGCGAGGCTGCAATATTGGCGGCGCATGGTACAGATATGCTGGCCGGCAAGCGCGCTGCCGCTCACCATATTGTCGCTGCTCGATCCTCAATATCTCGCCGCCCGGCGTCAGTGGAGGGAGAAGGCTTCCAGTGCTTCGGGTAACGATGCGATTCGGCCGGGATGGCTGCCCAGGCGAGAGAGTGTCACGCGGCTCCTGAGCTGGACGGAAGTCGGGAAGATCTAGCTCGACTGCTCGTCCAACAGATAGAGGCCCTGCATAGCCAAGCGGACATGCAGAAATCTGGGCGGGCACCTATGGCGCGTGCTGGCGGCGGCCGAGGAGAAACTGACGCCGAACATCGCTGCTCGGTGGAGGGGCAAAGCCGCCGGCGTCCTTTTCTGTGTTGCAGATGAGGGCTTCGGCAGCGGCTCGCGACCATTCTGGGCTTGTCCTCGGCATGGAACGCGGTGTCTTCACGATGATGACTGGCGTATCGGGCGTATCTCAGTCCGGGGCGTGCAGGTCGTGAAGCGGCCGGATCTCGATTTCGCACGGTCCTGGCATTGGATTGGGGCAGCGTTTGGCCCAGGCAACCGCTTCGTCCATGTCCTTCACGTCCCAGAGCCAGAAGCCCGCGACCAGCTCGGAGGGCAGCGGGAACGGCCCGTCGATGATGCTGCGCCCAACCCCGTCAAACGCGATCCGCTTGCCGGCGGAGGAAGGTTGAAGCCCGTCCGCCATAACCAGGATACCGGCCGCGCGCAGCGCATCGTTGAACCGGCCCATCGCCGCCATCATCTGCGACGTCCACGCTTCGGGAAACACGCCCTTTTCGCTGTCCTCGGTCGCCTTGACCAGCACCATGACCCGCAACACCTGTCTCCTGCATGATCGCCCGACTGTCATCCGGGCCTTGCAATGCCCAAGGAAGCGTCAGCCTGCCGCAAGCAACGGGTTGCGAGCGGCGGTGCATCCGGCGGCAATGGTCGCCCGAAAGCGGCTCGTCGCAATTTCCCCGAGATTGCGGTGAACCGTGTTCGTCCGCAAGGCTTTGTTAATGTGCCTGGCGGATTTTCAGGGTGAACCGCAGGGGGTTTTATCATGAACAGCAAACAGGTCGGCTCCGCCATCGGAGCCGGGTTTGCCGTGTTCTGCGTCATCGCAGCCGGGGCAGCCACGATTTTGACTTCGACGACAAGTATCGATGCAAATAGTTTAAATACCGTTAACTATAGCACGACGACGTCATCGACGCAGACGAGCATTGCGAGTGTTGGCAGCACGGCAACGACGTCCAGCTTCTCCACCTTCGACTTTGCGAACGGCACCAAATTGCCCGACAAGGCCACCCTGTCGATCGGCAATGCGACCTTCCGTCCCGGCACCGGAACCGCCTATGTGCCGATCAAGCTCGATCGCGCAACGCCCAACACCGTGATCGCGCGGGTCATCACGGTCAATGGGTCGGGCACGTTGCGGGCGCTGTCGGGCTATCATTACCAGACGGTCGACACGGTCGTGATCTTCCGCCCCGGCGACCCGCTGATGCAGACGGTCGCCGTCCCGATCATCGGCGCGGCCGAGGGGCAGTTCTTCCAGCTCAAGCTGCGCGAGGCGCCCTGGGGCGGGTTGCAGGGCCAGTCGGTCGGTACCGTCACCGCCTCCAGCACCGCGACGGTGACGGCCAAGGCGACCGGCACCTTCCGCGCCGCGCGCACGTTCGCGCCGACCGGAACGCTTCAGTTCGAACTGCTCAAGGACACGCACAAAAGGTCGCCCGATGGTGGCTGGAACCGCTGGGCGACATCGCTGTCCCATGGCCGCACGCAGGTCGCCAATGGCGAAACCGGACTCTATCTCGATTCCTCGATCTGGCCTGGCATCGAAGGGCCGGTCTACTGGAGCAGCAAGGGACTGGTCCTGCATACGCAGAAGCTGGCGACCCCGATCTACTACGAAGGGCAGAGCTGGAAATATGGCGCGTCAGTGCTCGACGGACGCAATTTCCTCGCCTCGCAGATTGGCTATGGCCAATATGAATGGGATGCGCGGATGCCCAACCGGCGCGGCACATGGCCGGCCTTCTGGCTGGTGTCGACCAGCGGCTGGCCGCCGGAAATCGATATCTATGAAGGCTTTGGCTATCAGAGCTACTGGGATTTCGACCGACATGTCGGCCAGACCATCCATGGCGGTTCCGGCGGGGTCCGGTCGTTCCAGCGCGGTGTCGTGATCCAGACCGAGCAGGCCTATGGCATCAAGGGCTATTCGGAGGATTTCCACCGTTTCGCGGTCGATATCCAGCGCGACTATATCACCTGGTTCGTGGACGGGAAGGAAACCTACCAGTCGGTCAATCCCTTCCAGGGTTTCCGCTGGTACCCCATCATGAATGTCGCGGTTAAGACCGACAGCGCCTTTACCGACGGGTCGGGCGACATGATCATCCGCAGCTTCAAGATCTACAGCGCGCCATAAGCCTTGTGGCCGCCGCCCGCGAGCGCGTAGAGGCGGCCCCAGCTCTTGATCCACTGCCCGGCGATGTCGACACGATGCGCGCCGGGCAGCAACAGGGCGGACAGGCCCGCCGTGCGAAGCGCCACGATGCCGACGGAGCGAATCAGCAGGACCGGCAATGGCGTCTCCTTCCGCCGAGCCAGCGTTTCGGTGCAGCCGATGCGCCACATGCGCCGCAAAACCCAGCCAAGGCGTGCCCGTTCGGGCGGCACCCATTCGCTGACGCGCGCATCGGGCGCCCAGCCGAAGCGCGCCCCGGCGCGCGCCAGTCGGGCCAGATAGTCCAGGTCCTCGCCGCCGCTGCGGTTAAAGCGCGGATCGAACCAGGGGCGCTCCAGCATCTCCAGCGCCGCGCGGCGAAGGAGCAGATTGTTGCTGGCCCAGAGCATGGCCGTCACGCCCGCCGGCCGCTCTTCTGCGCGGAACACCAGCGTTTCATGCGCCCAGCGCGGCGCCGGGCCGACGAACATCGAATCGACCGGGCCGGCCACGACGTCGGCGTCCACCGCAGCCTGACAGGCGAGCAGGGCGTCGAGCCAGCCGGGCTGGGGCCATTCGTCATCGTCGATCATCGCGAGGAAGCGCATCGCCGGATCGCCGAGCGCGGCCGCCACGATGGCGTTGCGGACGGCGCACAGGCCCGGCTCCGGCACGGGGAGCAGCGTCACCGGCAGCTCATAGCCCGATTCGATCAGGTCGCGCACGACCGCCGCACCCTCTTGGCGTTCGGGGTCATTGTCGGCGACCAGCAGCATCGCGTCCTTCCCGGCGACCACCGCGGGCAATGTTTCGAGCAGGTGACGCAGTTGCCGGGGACGGCGGAAGGTTGGGATCGCGATCCAGATCCGCTTGCCGGGAGCGGTCAAATCGCCGCTTCCCTGACGTCCAGGCGCCGTTGTGCGCGCCGTTGCAGCCATTTGACGAGCCTATGCCCGCGCAGCTCGACCAGCGCATAGCTGGCCCAGCAGAGCAGCCAGGTCGCCACCAGCATCGCCACGACGAACAGCCCGTCCATGCCGGTGATGCCGCGTCCATGCGCCATCGTCATGACCCGCGCCACCACATCGCGGACCAGCGGGTGCCACAGGTATATGGAATAGCTGATTAGGCCTAGGTGGAAGCTGGCCGGGTTGGACATGGCGGCGCGCGCGGCCGGGCCGTCATAATAGCAATTCAGGACCAGTGCAGGCATCAGGCAGACGACGAGCAGGTCGACCTTGCCCGGCAACCAGAGCGCGACGCCGATCAGCGCGCAGACGGCGGCAAAGCCGCCCGGCCGGTCGATGAGCGCCCGGCACCAGCGCCGGTCGGCGACGCGATAGGCGAGCACGCCGAGCGAGAAGCCGGCCAGGCAGCGCAGCAGGGTCAGCACCGTGTCGCTGTCGATCACGTCGAGCGGTCCGCTGACCCCACGCCCTGAACCCGCCACCAGCGCCAGCAGTGCGACGGCCAGAATGCCCTGGATCCAGGCCCAACGGGAAAAGGCGATGAAGGCGATCAGCGGATAGAGGAGATAGGCGGCAACTTCGGTGCTGACCGACCAACTGTTGCCCGCGATCGGTTCCGTGCCCCAGCCCCAACTCTGTACCATCAGCAGATTGCTGATGATATTAGGCGCGTTGAGATCGATTCCAGGATTGCCCGAAATGCTGAGCAGCAGGCGGGCGCTGAACACCAATGTCACGATCAGGTGCAGCGGCCACACGCGAGCCATGCGGTTGACCAGGAAATCGGTATAGCCGGCCCATCCGGGCCGACCCATCACCCGGTCATGATAGCCCAGCGAAATGACGAAGCCACTCAGGATGAAAAACAGATCGACCGCCAGATAGGCGCGCGAAAAGAGCGGGATGTCAAAGGCCGCGAAAGCGGGATTATGCGGGATATGGTAGAGCAGGACTGCCACGGCCGCCACCCCGCGTAGACCAGTGAGCGCGGCGATCCTCATGCGTCGGACCTGCGCAGCCCAGCCTGCTCGCGCATTGCAGGCGCGGCGTCGAAGGCAGCGCCGATCGCGTCCCACAGCGGCTTGCGACGCATCTCACCGTCGAGCGGAAGGCCGCGCGAAAGCTGCCCGTCAGGCCATTTATATTCGGGGTAGTTGGACAGCCAGCTATAGCGGTCCGACAGGCCCCAGCAGAGCAGCCCACGCGTCGCGCTATTGTCGAACGCGACATCCAGGAAAGCCTTGGCGACCGCCGCCACTTCACGGTCGCGCTTGTCCGGGTTGGGCGGGCCACCCCGGTCGGCGACGTCGAATTCGGTGATCGAGAGCGCAAGGCCATAGTCGCTGAGATGCGTCAGGAATTTGGCGAAGATCCTTTCGCTGAAGCCTTCGCGAAAGGGCTTGAGATGGCCCTGGATGCCGATCGCGTCGATGGGCACGTTGCGCGCCATCAGTCGGTCCAGCAGTTTCAGCATTGCGGTGCGCCGCCGTTCGCAGCGGGGGGAATCATGCTCCAGCCCATAATCGGTCAGGAACAGCGTCGCGCCGGGATCCGCCTCGCGCGCATGGTGGAAGGCGATGTCGATATAGTCCTCGCCCAGCCCGCGCATCCACATGCTGTTCTGGCGCATCCCGTCGGCGCGGCCGTCTTTGGGTTCCAGCGGCTCGTTGACCACGTCCCATTCCGTGATCCGGCCAGCATAGCGCGGCATTGCGGCGTCGATATAGCTGGTCATCAGCCGCTCGCGCCCCGCGCGGTCGGTCGCTTCCAGCGCGGGCTGGAGCCAGGGCGGATTGGCAGCGTACCAGACCAGCGCATGGCCGCGCGCGGCCATCCGATGGCGCTGCGCGAAGGCGAGGATCTGATCGGCGCCGCTGAAATCGAACCGTCCGCGCTTTCGCTCGGTCGTGCCGCGCTTCAGTTCATATTCCTGGACCACCATGTCGCATTCGCGTGCGACGGCGGCGGCGAAGGCCTTGTCTTCGCGCAACAGGCGCGACTTGACCGCCGCGCCGAAGCGACGGCCTGACCGGCGGGCGCGGGCTGCGATGCTTTCGGTCGCGGCACCGTCGCGCGCATGGCTTGGCGGCATCGGCGCGCAGGCGGACAGGGCGAGCGAGCCGGCCAGGAATTCCCGTCGCCTCACAGCCGCGGTCCCTTGCCCGCGAGCATGTGGGAAAAGTCGATCCACCGATCCGACAGGCGGCGATATAGCGGGTCGGGCATGACGATCTGGAGCAGGATCGTCGCGGCCAGCCGCGGCCCGAACGCGCCCCGGACCAGCGCGGACAGATAATAGCCCATCGCCCTGCGGCGGCTGACCGGCCAGATGCTCTTCGCCGCGTGCCAGCCCAGATAGGCGGAAAAGGCCTTGGCCGAGATATGCGGGCGCAGCTCGCGCAGCCATGTCAGATTGCCGATATTGTCGCGCACCTGCGAAAGCCGGTCTCCGGTCTGCCGGTCGGTCCAGATCGTGCCGGGCCGTTCCGTCATCAGGAAGCGACCGCCGGCGAGCGCTAGGCGCATGGCGAAGTCGGTATCGTCGCCAAAGCCGACATCCTCGCGATAGCGGACCTTGCGCGCCAGTGCGCGGCTCAGCGCCATGCTGCTGGTCTGCACGAACCCGCGTTCGCACATCAGGTAACGGTCCATGGTCTCGCCGCTGGCGATGGCGCGGGGCGGTTTCAGGAACTGGCGGCCCGCGCCCCGGTCGGCGACGACCTGCCCATAGGCGACGACATTCTCGCCATGTTGCAGCAGCACCAACAGATCGGACAGATGATGGGGCAGAAACAGGTCGTCGCAGTCGAGGAAGGCGACATAGGCGCCGCGCGCATGGTCGATGCCGGTGTTGCGCGCCCCTGCTGCGCCGCGATTGGGCTGCACGATCACGGTCAGCCTTGGATCGTCGATGCCCCGCAGGGCAGCCTCCGTATCGTCGGTCGATCCGTCGATGACGACGATCACCTCGATATCCGCGATACTCTGTTCGAGCGCGGAGACGGTCGCGGCGACCGTTTGCTCGCGCCGCTCATAGCTCGGGATGATGACCGAAAAGATCGGCGTAGCCGTCGTTGCGGCGCGGGCGGGGGCGAGGTCCACCAGCTTCATGAGGGTTGCGGCGGGCGGCGCGCGGCCTCCGCCTTGCCGAAATGCAGGACGAAGCGATTGACCAGCGACCGGTAGAGCGGCTTGGGCAGATAGGATCGCAGCAACTGACGGGCGATGATCTTCGGTGGCACGCCGCCCGCGACCAGTCCCACCGCCAGGTCGCGGATCGCCGCCACCGGCCGGATCGGCGCCATATGATAGGCCAGCACCGTCGCGCGATAGCCACGCCGCGCCCGCACGGTCAGCATGTGGCCGCACCGCTCCAGCCAGTCGAGCGAGGTTTCATAGCCCTTCACATAGGATGTGCGCCCCGCCTCGGTCGCGTCGAGCCAGACGGTCAGCGGCTGGTCGATCATGCGGAAACGCGCGCCCGCACCCTGCAAACGGACGCAGAAGTCGAGGTCCTGCCCTTTCTTGAGCGCCGGGTCGAACAGCACGCGTCGCGCCAGGTCGGTGGGCACGACCATGGTCGATGTCTGCATGAACTGGTTGGCGCAGAACAGATATTCGCCGACATCCTCGCCCTCGCGGATGCCGCGGTCGGGGCGTATCCAGTAGCGGTCTACGCCCCGGTCCACCTTCATCCGCGAATAAAGGACTGTGCGGCCATCGTCGCCCGCCAAGGCCTTCGCCATGATGGACAGCTTGCCGGGCAGGAATAGGTCGTCGGAATCGAGGAAGGCGATATAATGGCCGTACGCTGCCACTATGCCATGGTTGCGCGCCGCGCCGCCGCCCTGATTGTCCTGCCGGATGTAGCGGACGCGCCGATCGCCGATCGCGTCGATCACCGGACGCGGATCGTCCTTCGATCCGTCATCGATCACGACGATCTCCAGATCCTGCCAGTCCTGCGCCAGGACCGACCGGATCGTCGCGCCGACGATGTCCGCCCGGTTGTAGAGCGGGATGACGACCGAGTAAAAGGGGCGTTCAGACTGATGCGTCGCATCGCTCATGCGCCATGCACCTTTCGATATTCTTCATAATGGAAACCGGCGAGGCCGGCGATCTTGCCGGCCGCGCGATAAAGACGGCCGAGCCGCTGGATGCGCTTGCCCCGGTCGCGCGTGAGCAGGGCGCCGAACGCCCCCGACGCCGCGCCGCCCAGGATGCGGGGCGCTTCGCCCAGCAAAGCGCGCATCCGTCCCTTGTGGAAACGCTCGACGATCATGTCCGTCATGCCGATGCGATAACCGCGCATCAGCAGCCATTTCTGCGTCACCCGGCTGGCGGGGATGAGTTCGGTCACGACCGCCTCCTCCGACCAGGCGAAACGATGGCCGGCGCGCTGCATCCGGGAAAAAAGCTGCTTGTCCGACCCGCCGGTCAGCGCCATCCGCTCGTCGAACGGGGCGCTCCCCATGGCGTGCAACGCGGATGCGGCGATCAGCACATTGGCGGTGCTGTCGACCAGGTCGACCCGGCCGGATTGGCCCCGCATCTTGGGCTGGAGCAGCGGGTGGGGCGCCGCCCAGCCGGGCACGGGCGCGTCCATCTCGCGCAGCACGGCGCCGCCGACGACATCGGCATTCCATTGCCGGGCGGCGTCAACCATCGCCTCGATCCAGCCGGGGGAGGCGGCCTCGTCATCGTCCAGCATCGCGACATGGGTCACGGCCGGATCGCCCAGCGCCTGCGCCACCAGCGCATTGCGGACGCGCGGAATGCCACGTTCCGTCACTAGCAGGGCGCGGATCGGCCAGCGATAGCCCTCGCTCGCGATCCGTTCGACCACGGCCATCCCTTCCTGGCGGGTGGCGTCATTGTCCGCGACCAGGATTTCCAGATGGAGGCAGGTATCTTGCTGCGCGATCGACCGGAGCGTGCGCAACAGGCCTTGCGGCCGGTTGCAGGTGGCGATGCCGATGACGATTTTCCCGATTGCCCTATCCATGGGCGGCCTCCTCGTTGCGCGCCAGATGGCGGCGATTCCAGGCCGGGCGCGGTCGCGCCTTGAACGTCGCGTGCGCGGTCGCGACGGCCGCCAGGAAGATCACCCAGACCTGGCGATCTTTGTCGAAGAAGGAAGTTTCCAGCAGATTCTGGTACATGACGAAGACCCATATAGCGAAGGCCGGCACCATCAGATGCTGGTTCTCGCGGGTCGACCCCGTCAGGAACCAGTAGGCCGGCAGGGCAAGGAAGCTGAGCAGCAGCATGAGGAGGCCGAGCGGCCCGGTCGTGACCCAGATTTCCAGATACCCATTGTGCGAATGGGCGGTCAGCATCTGGAATTGCTGGTTCAGATAGTCGTGCGCGGGCGATTGCGCGCCGACCTGCCAGAATCCCCCGAAGCCCGCCCCCAGATAGGGGTGGTCGGCCAGATAGTCGAACACCACCCGCCAGATCGACACACGCCCGGTAAAGGCCGTGGGATCGGCGAACAGTCGCTCGACCGTCGGTTGGTAGGCGATGTAGAGCGCCAGGAATCCGACCATGCCGAAACCGAGCATCAGCAGCAGGATCGCCCGCTTCTGCGTATTGCCGCTCAGCGCGCGGTAGATGTTGCTGATGGCCAGCATCCCGACGGACAGCGCCATTGATGTTTTGCTCTTCGTTCCCACGACGAAGACGAAGGCCATGATCGCGAACAGCGCATAATACCATTTGCGCCGGTCGATCCACGCGTTGCCGCAGACGATGAAGGTCAGCGCCATGACGGCGCCGGCGATATTCTTGTGAAAGAAGAAGCCGCGCCATGCGCCGATCAATGCCTTGTCGCTCTCGGTCGGCGGATGGACCGCGGCCGCCGTCAGCGGCAGCGAGATCCAGCAGATGAGCAGCGAGGTGATCAGCGCTGCCCGCAAGGCATCGAACAGTCGTTGCGGCCCGATCAGCGACAGGGCGCAGAAGGTGATGTAGATCACGATCAATTGCTGCATGGCGCGCTTGAAGGACACGAACGGGTCCGCCCCCCAGGCGCAGGTGACGAAGCACCAGGCCAGCATGACGGCCAGCGGCCAGAAGCTGAACCGGTATCGCAAGGGCTGTTTGCGGATGATCTGCACGCCCGTCAGCAGCAGCGCGAATCCGATGAACAGCGCCTGCTTGAACAGGTCCGAGCCGTCATTGTCCTGCGCCAGCGCGACCAGTTCGTCCTGGGTCCGCGTGGCGAAGGGACGCTGGCCGATGAAGACCATCATCAGGAACACATAATAGAATATCTGGGCGACCCAAACCATCCGGTCGCCGGCGCCATCCGTGGTCGGGGCGGCGGTGGCGATGGTCGGGGTCTGGCCGATGCGGCGCCAGCTTGTCGCCATGGCCTCAGTCCTCCGTGCGCCGGGCGCGCCGCCACTGGCGGTCGAGCCGCCAGATGCCGAGCATCATCACCAGCTGCGAAAGCACCACGCCGCCGATCGACAGCACCGGATCGGCGCCGAGCACGATCAGTGTGACGGCGACGATGCCGACCCCGCAGCTGCGCAGGCTTTGTGCGGCGAGCGGGCGGAAGGCGCGGCGCGCCTGGGTCATCACGCTCATCGGCGTCTGCACGCACTGGACCAGGGACAGCAGCGCGCAGAGCGCGACCGCCATGACGACCGCCTGATGATCGAGCGTGGGCTTGATGATGAGGCCGGGGAAGGCGGCCAGCACGATCGCCGCGACGACGCAGGTGCCGATCCAGAGCAGGACCAAAGCGGCCATGAACAGGCGTTCGGACTTGATCGCCGCATCATGGTCGCCGCGCGCGACGGCACGGGTCATGCGCGGTCGCTCCAGCTGGGTCAGCGCGGTGATGCAGACATTGACCGGGCGGAAGAAGAGCATCCCCACGGCGACCGGGGCAAAGGCGGCCGGGCCTGCGAGCAGGGTGACGATATAGCTGTGCGCGTTGGATGTCGCCTCGGTGGACAGTACGCCCACCAGCGTCCAGGCGGACTGTTCGCGCCAAACCGGGCGGTAGGCGCGCAGCGCGCGGCCCGGCGTCATCGCGCCATGGCGGCGCAGGAAGGCGAAGCCAAAGGGCAGCATCCCGATCAGGCTGGCGGCCACCAGCATCGCGCCGATGGTGGGCAGGCTGGCGCCGGTGCGCGTCGCGATCGTCAGGCCGATCAGGATCGTGCCCGCATAGACGAGGTCGGATCGCGCCGCGCGCATCGGCGCATGATGGGCATAGGCATTGGAGCGGCCGAACCAGCGGATCAGCGAGAAGGTGCCAGCCAGCCCGAACAGCAGGGCGGCGGCGGGGGAGGCGGTGGCCCAGGCGATGCCCGCGCAGATCAGTCCCTGGCTGGCCGCCAGCAGCAGGTTGACCGGGAAGAAGAAGTCGAAACGGCGCGCGTCCGCTTCCTCGCCTTGGTTGACCGCGATCGTATAGGGCGTCGAGACCAGCGCGTTGGACAGGCCGTATCCGAACTGGATGATGACCAGCAAGAAGGCCAGCGTGCCGATCGCCGCCGTCCCCAGATGGTGAATGGAAAAGAGCTGGACGGCCAGATGGCTGACCGACACGATCGCCGAGGACAGGCTCGCCAGGCCGAAGCGGCCGAGCACGCCGCCCAGCCGCTGGGCACTACCCGTCGCGGGTCGCTCCCCGGCTGGCAGCTTTTCGGCCGCTGGCGCTTCAGCCATGGCGATGCTTCCAGATCAGCCAGAGCGCATGGGGATTGGTGGTGATGTAGCGCCAGGCGAGTTGGCGCGGGCGCGTCACCATGCGGTGCAGCCATTCCAGCCCGCGTTCCTGCATCCACATCGGCGCGCGCGGATAATCGCCGGTCACATAGTTGAACAGCCCCCCGCAGGTGACGATCCAGCCCGCCTTGATCCGGTGCCGGTTGCGCACGCAGAAAGCCTGCTCGCGCGGCTTGCCCGTGCCGACCCAGAGGACGTCGGGCGCAGCCGCGTTGATCGCATCGATCACCGCATCCTCATCCTGCGCCGACCAGTATCCGTTGCGGCGTCCGGCGAGGTTCAGCCCCGGCGCGATTTCGGTGATCCGCCGCGCGCATTGGTCGTTCACCTCTTCCGTTCCGCCGAGCAGATAATAGCTGACGCCGGCCTTTGCGGCGGGTTGCAGGCTGTCGATGAACATGTCGGTGGTGCTCGACCGATCGGCGATGGCCGGGCCGTCGAGCCACCGGGAAGCGGCGACCACGACCTGCCCGTCGGCGTGGATCAGGTCGGCCTGCGCCAGGTCGGCGCGAAACGCCCGGTCGGTGGCGTTCATCGACAGGCCCTGGCCATTGCAATCGAACACGAGCCAGGCGGGCTGGTCGAGCGACCGGCGCAACGGCGCCTCCCGCAGCATCTTGCCGATCAGGGCGTCGAGCGACAGGGTGGAAACGGGAATGCCGCCGACATGCGCGATCGACGACTCTGCTCGCGCGCCCTCCGGCCAGGGCAGCGGATTGTTGGCAGCCAGATCGTTCATGCGATCACCGTCCCGGCGATCGGCACGCCATGGCGATCAAGTTCGTCGATGACGCGGCGCATGGCGGCGATCCCTGTTTCTCCGCGCCGCACGATCAGCGTTACTGCGTCGAAGCCGGCGAGGATGCTGCCATAGGGCGTCTGGTCGCCCTTGCGTTCGGCCAGGTAGAACAGCATCGTCATGTCCCGCAGGCCCCAGCCGCTCGCGGTTTCGGCCAGTGGCCCCCGCGTCACCAGGCTGGATGCGCTGCCCGATGCACGCCCGGCGGTCATCAGCCAAAGCCCGTCGACCGCCGTCTTGGCGGCGGGCAGCAAGGCGGCGCTGCCGATCAGCTGTTCGGCCAGCCCTGCCTTGTTGGCGACCCGGAACAGCCGGTCGAGCGAGGGTCGCTCCATGTCGACGTCGACTGCCATGGTCGGTCCGTCCATCTGCGCCAGCACGACGGCCAGGTTGGCCGCCACGATCGCGCCTTCATCGCCCGCATCGACCGACAGGACGGCCAGCCGCAGCGCGGTGGGATCGCCATTCTTGGCGACGGCCCGCATCTTGGAGCGGATGGTGCGGATCTTTGCGGCGTAGGGATCGGCCGGGTCGAAGGCCGCTGCCACCAGCGGGTCAACGCGCGGGTCGCCCATCGGCAGCAGGGCGAAGCCGCCCTGCAAGGCGGCGAGCATGGCCGCATCCTCGCTGTCCAGCAGCCCCAGGTCGACGGCCGCATCATGCAGCGCCAGTCCTTCGGCGCGGGCGTGGGCCTCGATCCGGGCGACATCGGCCTCCGCCATGAAACCATGCTCCACCGCGAGGCGGGCAAAGCCCTTGCTGTCGCGGGCACGGGGACGGGAAGCGGCGGTGCCGCCGGGGTTCATCTGCGGCGGGGCGCCTGCCGTGGAACGCAGTCTCATGCAGCCTCCTTGTGCTTCGGGAACCACCCGGCCCGGACAGGGGCGGGCATCAGTTCGGTGATGACGTCGACTTCGGTGGCGCGGGCGACACCGGAGGCGGAGCGGACGCGGGGGTTGACGATCTCCATCAGGATGACCGCCGCTACGCCGCCGACCAGGCCCAGCGCCACGCCCGCGACCAGCCACAAGGGGATGTTTGGCTTGGCGGGCAGCAGCGGCACGGCCGCCTCGTCCAGCGGGCTGGCGTTGGGCTGGGAGATCTGGCTCCGCAGCGCCGCCTCGTTGAAGCGCTGGCGCACCGTGTCATAGGTCTGGCGCGCCGCATCCACGTCGCGCTGGAGCACCATCAGCTGGTCCTGCACGTCCGACATGCGGATCATGCGATCTTCCTGCGCGGCCATGTTGGCCTTGAGGTCGCCCTCGCGGCCGTTGGCGGCGACGCTGTTGGCGCTGACCGCGCCGGCCTGGCTGGCGCGGGCGGCGCCCAGCTTCGCCTGCAATTCCGACAATTGGGCACTCGCTGCGGCCATGGTCGGATGGTTCGGGCCCAGGGTCTTGCCCAGTTCCGACACGCGAGCGGACTGCGCCGCGACCTGTTCCTGCAGATTCTGGACGATCAGCGACCCTTCGATGTCCGACACGCTGCCGGCGCGCGCCTTGGAGCGCGCGGCGGCCGCCTCGGCCTGCGCCTGGGTCAGCTGATAGGACATGTTCTTCAGCTTTTCGGCTTCCAGATCCATGCGGTTGATGCCGATGATGTCATGGGCGCGTTGGAAGTCGGACAGCTTCTTCTGCGCCAGTTCGTAGCGGCGGCGCACTTCCTGCGTCTGCTCGTCGAACCATTTGGCCGATCCGCGCGCGGGCGAGGCCCGCAGCTCCACCTGTTCGCGCATGTAGATCTTGGCGACCAGGTTCGCGACCTTGGCCGCGATTTGCGGGCTGGGGTCCAGATACTGGAGTTGCAGCACGTTGCTCTGCCGTCCGGTGGTGATGATGAGGTTCGCGCGCACCATCGCGGCGGCCTGTTGCAGGCGGGCGTCGGCCGGCATGTCGGCGGGCAGGGCGTCGACGAACCCGGCTTCCTTCGCCACGGCGTTGATCACCTTGGCGCTGCGGATCACGTCGGTCTGGGTGCCGATGATGCTTTCGGTATCGACCCGGCTGCCCTGGTCGTTCGTCGTCGATGTCGGGTCGGTCTGCGACAGATCGAGCAGCAGCGAGGCCGTGCCCATATATTGCCGCGGCTGCGTGAAGGCAAAGGCGGCGACAAGCGCGAACAGCACGGCGCCGATCGTCGCGGCGGTGCGCCAGCGCGCCTGGAGCGCGGCCAGCAGATCGATGGGATTCATGCTCATAGCCCGTCCACTCCTCGCAGCAATGCGCGCATTTCCTCGGCCGGGGATTGTTCTGGCGGAGCCGCCGTCACCTGCTGCTTGGCCATCAGCAGCAGGAATTGCGGTGCCAGCGTGTCCTCGAACATCCACAATTCGCCATTGGGCGTCGTGACCAGCGCGGGTTGCAGCCGGGCCATGGCGTCGCGCGCCTGTCCTTCGTTGATCGACCCGCCGCCCAGCACTTCATGGCCGAGGCGCGCCAGGCGATCGCTGGAAATGGCGAGCATCTGCGCCGCCACTACCGCGGCCAGGCCGATCATGCGTCGGCTGGCGCCCGCTTCCCACAGGATGCGGCGGAACAGGGCGTGGGTCGGCTCGCTCATTTCCGCCCAGCCGGTCAGCGCATCGGCCAGCCCCTGTTCGGCGTCGGCCAGCGTCACATGATCCCGCCCCGCCCCTTCGCAGGCCAGCGCGGCGTGCATCCCGAAAAGCCGGGCATGATAGGGCGATCCCATCGCGGCGGCGGCCAGCGCCTCCAGCGCGTCGGGGTCGATGGTCAGCCGCGCGTTGGACGCGCAACTGGCGAGCAGCCGTTCCAGTTGGGGGCGGGGTATCGGGCTGACGCGCTGCGGCACCAGATGGCGACGCAGCGAGGGGTGGGCCGCGATCAGTCCGTCAATGTCGCTGGCGATGCCCACCAGCACCACCTGCACCGGGGAATGAATGTCCGTCAGCAGCTTGAGCAGCGCCGCGACATCCTGTTTTGCGCCATCGGATTCCACCCGGTCATATTCGTCGATGATCAGGATCGATCGTTCGCGCACTTCCTCGACCAGCAGCGCGGCCAGCCTTGCCACGTCCAGCCGATCGGCCAGCATGGTCTTCAGCCGCTCGCGTCCGGCCGCGCTCATCGGCAGTTCGGGCAGGAACGGGCGGAACAGCGCATCGAAATCCGAATCGCCATTGGCGGAGGCGTAGAGTGCAACGCAGCCCGCCTCGTCGGCCAGGTCGCCGAAAACCCGCGCGAGCGAGGTCTTGCCCGATCCGCGCGTGCCGAATACGACCGCATGTTTGCGCTGCACGACGATCGCCTCGACCAGCTTTTCCAGCTCGCTGTTGCGCCCGGCCAGGCCATGGCGGTCGGTGACGGGCATCGCCGTGTTGAAGGCGGCGTAAATGCTGTCGCGGCGCAGGCTGATCGGGCGGATGGGCGCGGTCATGGCGCTCATCGACAGCGGCCGCGGCTGCGCGTCATCGGTCTCCTGTTCGGACGAGGCGTGGTGGAAGCCCGGCACGGCGCGCATGTCCGCTTCCAGCTGGACCTCGTCGGGGATCAGCCGGTCGCTGCGCCGTCGCGTATCGCCGAGGGCGGACGAGAGGAAGCGGCCCAGAAGGCCGGTCCGTTCCTGCAATATGCCTTGATCTATCGCGGTCAAAACAGCTTCTCCCGGATGATGAGGACGTCTTCAGGCTGCACCGGATCGTCCAGATCGGCCTGAATTTCCTTCCCCCCCCGGCGAACCTTTATGCGTTTTGTGGACCCTGCCAGGGTCGGGCCGCCCGCCAATGCCAGCGCCTGGCGGAAGCTCTGCCCCGGCGCGAAGGAAAAGGCGCCGGGCTGCTGCACCTGGCCATAGACATAGACTTTCTCGGCCTGCGGCACGAACAGCGTGTCGCCCGGCTTCAGCGGCCGGTTGGCGCCCGCCGACATGTCGGCCAGCGAAATACGCACCGGCGCGCCGCCCTCGGCGGGCGTCAGGATGACCGCGTTGGCGCCGTCCTTGGTCGATCCCCCCGCCTTGGCCAGCATCGATGCCACCGTATAGGGCCGGTCGAGCGGGTAATTGCCTGCCTGCGGCACATTGCCCAGCACGGTAACGAAGCGGCTGACATAATTGCTGACTTCGACGCTGACCGACGGCTTGGTCAGATAGCCGCCGGCGGCATAGCCGGCGGCGATGTCCTGCGACAGCTGGGCCGTGCTCTTGCCGTTCGCCTGAATGGGGCCGATCAGCGCGAGCAGGACCGTGCCATCCGCCTTCACCCGCGTCGTGGTGGACAGGTCGGGCTGGCCGAACACGGCGATCTTCACCTCGTCGTCCGGGCCGAGCAGATAGCCGGCCGCGGCGCCGGGTTGTGGCGCGGCGGGGGCGACGGCCGCCGTCGTGCTCGCCGGTGCAGCGGCCTGGGCAATGGCGGCCGCAGGCAGCGCGGCAAGGGCCGCCGCCTGCAAGATGGTCAGGGTCTTGGCTGTTTTCACAGGTCTTTGCTCCCTGGATGGTTCAGAATTTGATCGCCGCGCCCAGCGTCACCTGGGTGCCGCTGAACTGGGAAATGTCGGTGTCGGTCCGGCGCCGATAATGCTGGGCGTCGAGCGTCAGCGCGACACGGTCCGACAGTTTCCGGCTCAGCACGCCACCCAGCCGCTGATTACGGTCGGCGTTGATCGTGAAGGGGCGCAGCGCGGCGTCCTGCCGGAATTTCCGCCGTTCCCATTCCGCGTAGAGACCGGCAGAGGTGAGTTCGGAAATGGCGAAGTCGCCCTGCACGCGATAGGCGGTCTCGATGGCGAAGCCGGCCGCTATCAGGCTGTCGTTGACGATGCTCCGTTCGGTCGTGGCGGTCAGCTTGAGGCGCGGAACCGCGTTGGTCGACAGGCTGACCTTCCAGCCCAGCCCGTCATAGCTGCCGACCGCGGCCGAATCGCTGTCGACGTCGAGCCAGCGCAGGTCCGCGTCGATCTGGGTCAGCGGCGACACCGAACGCTGGAAACGCAGACCCCAGCTGTTGATCCGGTTTTCGATTCCCAGCGTGTCGCGCTTGCTGTCGACCCGCGCATAATAAGCGGTGATCGTGCCCAGGCTCGGCTTGTTGTAGCCGATCCCGCCCATGAAGCTGTCACTGGTCTGGTCGGCATAGTCGAACTGGTCGGCGTTGCGCGTCAGGTCGTGGCTATAGGCGGCCACGGGAAACAGGCCGGGCCGCTCGCAGCTGAGCTTGGCCCCGAAGGAGGTGAAGCGCTGGAGATTCTCGGTCGCCGTGTTGAGATCGCCATAATCGGCGCGCTGTTGCCGGTAGGCGGCGCGGGGCGTGACGACACAGGTGGCGCCGAAGCGCAGGTCGGCCTTGGCCTCCGTATCGACGCGCAGCTTGCTGCGCTGCTGTTCCGACAGGAAACGGTCATAGCCCAGCTTGGCCCGAAACAGGATGTCATGTCGTCCGACCGGCCGCCCGAACCGCGCCTCTATCGATGGCGTGACGATCAGGTCGCTCTTCGGGTCGGCCACCGCGTCGTCGACGCGATAGACATTGTCGTCATAGAGCAGGTCCAGCCCGGCCGTGAGGTTGAAGCCATAGTCGACCAGGCGTCGCTCTTCGAGTGCGCCGTTGGATCCGATATTGTCCTGCGCAAACGCGACAGGAGGGGTGATCGTCAGGGCTGCGGCCGTGACGAATATGGTGCGCAGGACGCGCGTTCGACGCTCCAGGCGACCCGTGCCGGGCATGACGAAGTGCGTCCGCAGTTGCGGATGATCTGATGGGGCCAAAATGCGACTCATGTTGCGTTGCAGCAATGAGCCCATGCTAGTCGGGTTTCCGCCGCCTGCACACATGGCCACACACCGTTGGTCGCGGCAAAGCAACGGTTCGGATCGTCCGAAATGTGCGGGTTACAGGCCGGAACCCGCCATGTCGGACTTGTTAATCTGGGAGCAATCTAGCGAGCGCTGTTTGGACCTAGAGAATCACCCATCCGATTGCAGCCAAAGTGGCGATCAAGGCGGTGACGCCAGCCCAGCGCGAAACCATCTGCACGATGTTTTCCAGGCGATCGGCAAGCACCGGCGTAGCGCGACGACGGGCGGGAATATGGATTTTCGGGCTGATTTCCTCAGCCGAACGAACTGCAACGATCACGCCAGACTTCCGGTTCTGCATGACACAAAAAAATCCCGCCTGTTCCTGATGCAGGCGGGATATCGCGCGGATATTAACAAAAGGTAGGAATGCGGGGCTTAGCGCCAACCGTTCGTCGCGTTCCGCCCGGCGCGGCGGTGCGCTCAATATGCGTTGCGGTGGACCAGTACGTTGAGCGTGCCCACCAGGATGGCGATATCGCGCATCAGGCTCCAGCCGTGCAGATATTCCAGATCCGCCTCCACCCGGTTGAGGATGTCGCGCCGGGTTTCGGTCGCGCCGCGGAAGCCCCGGATCTGCGCCAGGCCGGTGATGCCGGGCTTGAGCGCGTGGCGATGCCAATATTGCCGGTCGACCTGCCAGAACAGCTGATCTTCCGCCGTCGATCCCAGCGCATGGGGGCGAGGACCGACCAGGCTCATTTCACCCATCAGCACGTTGATGAGCTGGGGCAGTTCGTCGATGCTGGTCTTGCGGATGAAGGCGCCGACGCGCGTGATGCGATCATCGTCGCGGCGGGTCGATGTCGCGCCGTCCTGGCCCGCCTGGTTCACCCGCATGCTGCGGAATTTCAGGATGTGGAAGATGCGGTTGCCACGCCCGATCCGCTCCTGCCGGAAGAAGATCGGGCCGGGCGAGTCGAGTTTGATGAGGATCGCCACCGCCGCCATCATCGGGGCCAGCGCGATCAGCACCGGGACCGTCAGGATGATGTCGAGAAGGCGCTTCTTGGCCCGGTTGGCCAAGTTCAGCGGCCCGCGGGACACGACCAGCGTAGGCATCCCGCGACAATTATGGACCGCGAGCGGCGCCATCGAATCCAGGTCGGAAACGATGATTTCCCCGGAGATGTTGCCGCCCTTGAGCATTTGGGCCCAGTCGTCCTTGCGATCGAGCGCGCTGGCGATCACCACGCGGTCGAATTCCTCCAGGATTACCCCCAGCCGATGCAGCATGTAGGGATCGTCGAGGTCGGGGCGCAGGCCCGCAGCATCGGCTTCGATAACCGTCAAGCCTTGGACATTGTCGGGCAGGACGCCGCCATCGACGATCAGCAGCTGCGCGAACAGGCCGTCGCCGAAATGGCGGCGCACCGCGCGCACGATCATCATTCGCTGGACGATCAGCAGCGTGGCGCTGCACAGGATGCCCGATGTCACGCCAAGGCGGGAAAGACTGTCGGTCGCCTTGAGCGAGAACACGACCAGGAGGAAGATCAGTAGCGTGCCGGCCAGTGCCATGATCGCGCTGCGGCAGGAGCTGGTAATGCCTGTAAGGCATCGCGGATGGAACGCCTGGTTATGAAAGGCCAGTATCCCATAAACGATCATGCCACCTGCCATGGACTGCCAAAGTGCGCTCGACAGTGTAGGGAGGCCCGCCGCGCGCAGGCCCAGAGCAAATCCGGTAGCCAATGCCACCATGTCTGTCGCCAACAGTAGCAGGCACAGCGCCAGTCGGATGTTCCGGAGACTTGCGGCTGTGGTGGGATGGAAACGGGGGATATCTTTGATCGCAAGATCGATTTTCGACATCTACAACCCTTTTTGCGTCATGACGTCATGCCCGATCCATGTTTCCATGGGCGACCGGAATGAAGGCATTTGTTACGCGTGCGTTATTTTGATTTATGTTGCGTAGCAGCACGCCACAATCTTTCGCGGCTGGCAATCCACTATAGACGCCCGGAAGGGCTTTTCCGACGACTTGAAGGCGATCGGCGACGTGGCGCCCCACAAGTGCGATAACCGGAGTAAGACCATCACTGCGCTGCGCTGCGACAAGGCGCGGCTGTAGCCCGTGCGAATCAGCTCAGCAGCCAGTATCCCAGAAGGAGGACGGCGCCAGACAGCGCGGTTGGCCCCGCCCAACGCGACAGATGTTGGACCATGCGTTCGGCCCTGACGAACGCCGGCAACGGGTCTGCAACGGGAGTGACGAGCGGATGCTCGCCCGGCAAAGGATCGCACCGTGCCGGCATCGGGCCTGGGCCAGAATCGACAATTCTTTCACTCGGATCGGTCGGAACACCTATCATATGCGCTTCTTCCGTCCTCACCCCGGCCAATTCAGGCCTGTATTCCGAATTTTTTCGATGCGATCGAACAATAACTGATTTTTTCGGAATTTTCCAGTTTTACAAGATAGTAACCGCGTCAGAACGGGACGAAGTCCACTGGCGTTGCAAAACACGGCTCGATCCGGCTGCTACAGCCACTTCAGCCGTTTGAAGCGGGCGTAGAGCAGGCTGCATATGACGGTTATCACCCCCAGCACGACGAAATAGCCGTAGCGCGTCTTGAGTTCGGGCATATGCTCGAAATTCATGCCGTAAATGCCCGCGATCGCGGTCGGCACCGCCAGGATGGCGGCCCAGGCGGCAAGCTGGCGGGTGATGGCGCCGGTGCGCTGCTGCTCCAGCAGGTTGGAGGATTCGAACACGCTGCTCAGCACCTCGCGCAGATCGTCGACCATCACCTGGACGCGGCGCACATGGTCGCGCACGTCGCTGAAATAGGCCCGCGCCTCCGCGTCGATGCATGGCAGTTCGACCTTCACGAACTTGGTCGCCACCTCCTGCATCGGTACCAGGATGCGCTGGAACCGGATCAGCTGGCGGCGCAGGTTGAAGATGCGGGTAATGTCGTCGCGCCCCAGGAAATGGTCGATCATCTGCTGTTCCATCGCCAGCACCTCATCCTCGATCCCCTCGATGATCGGCAGATAGCCGTCGACGATGAAGTCCAGGATGGCGTGCAGCACATAGTCGACGCCCTGCGCCAGGCGGGCAGGCACCGCCTCCAGGTCGTGGCGCAGGGTGAGATGGGCGCGCGCCGAACCGTGGCGGACGCTGATGATATGGCTGTGACCCACGAAGATCGCGGTCTCCCCATAGGAGATGGCGTCCGCTTCGAGATAGGCGGTGCGGGCGACGACGAACAGCTGGTCGCCATACAGATCGACCTTGGGCAACTGGTTCGCCTTGATCGCGTCCTCGACCGCGAGCGGATGAAGATCGTAGGTGCGCTGCAATCGGTGCATTTCGTCGTCGCTGGGATCGGCGAGGCCGATCCAGACGAATTCGGACTTGTCCGCCGCACAGGCGATCCGCTCGTCGATCGACACCGGGCGCACGCATTGGCCGTTGCGGTAGAGATAGGCGGCAATGACGGTCATGATCTCTTCTGTTTCGCTGTTGTTTCCGTCGATTAGCAGAAGCGGGCGGCGCCGTCCCGCGCGACCTGCGGTTCGCCGCGTCGGCATGTCCGCTCATGTCATTTTCGGCCATCAGGGCGGCGGCTGACTTTTGCCTGACATAGTTGGGGTGGAAATGGGGGCGCGCAAGACGATGCGCGCGGCACAGGCTGGGAGAGGGCCGGCGGCGCGCAGGACCGGAGCCTGAAACGTGACCATAATGACAATCGATTTCGAGGCGTCCTGCCTGCCGCGCCATGGGCGCTCCTTCCCGATCGAGGTGGGGATGGCGGATGATGGCGCCGCGCGCAGCTGGTTGATCCGGCCGCATGACAGCTGGGCCGGCTGGGACTGGACGGCCGAAGCCGAGGCGCTGCATGGCCTCAGCCTCAGCCGCATCGATTCGGAGGGATGGCCGGTCGAGGCCGTGCTCGCCGAACTGGCCCTCGCCGCGCGGGGGCGGCGGGTGATCGCCGACAGTCTGATCGACCAATATTGGCTGGACACCCTCGCGGCGGCCGCCGGCGCAGCTTCGCCCTTCCGCATCGACCATGTCTCGACGCTGTTCGATGAGCGGGCGATCGACGAGGCGCGGATCGGCGCGGCGGTCGCCTATGCCGACGCGCAGGGTGTGGAGCGGCATCGGGCGGCGGGAGACGCGCTCTGGCTGGCCGCGTTGATCGCCCATGCCACCGGCGAGGCGCGGAGCGCGCGCGCCCTGCTGGCGGCCCAGTGACAGGCGACAATGTCGCCAGCAACAATTTGTTACGTCGAGCCAATTACGCAGACATTGAGCGCGCCTAACCTGACACGGTCGTCCGGCTTTGCGGCCGGGATGGTGCGGGCCGCAAAGGAGAAGCGTTCATGTCCCCCGCTCTGGCGTCAACCATTGCGAGTATTTTATCGGCCGTTTTCCACGCAGGCTCCGGCCTTGACGGCCAGGCGCATTGCCCGATCGCTGCGGCAGGGGATGGTGCGCGGACGCTGGCCGCATGAATCCGCCCCTGGTCCTGATCGCCGAAACCCAGCAGGATTTGCGGCGCAATGTCCGCGAATATCTGGAACAGAGCGGATTTCGCGCCTTGCCCGCAGGGTCGGCGCACGACGTCTTCCACGCCCTGACCAGCGTGCCGGTGGGTGTGCTGGTGCTGGACGCGGCGCTGCGCGGTCCCGACGGGCTGGACCTGTGTCGTGACGTGCGCGAGCGCAGCGACGTGCCGATCATCCTGGTCGGTGCCAACAGTTCGGAGGTCGACCGCGTGGTCGGTCTGGAGCTGGGCGCCGACGATTATATGGCCAAGCCCTATTCGACTCGGGAGCTTGCCGCGCGGCTGCGCGCCGTCTTGCGGCGTGGCAGGGGGGAGCGCGCGCTTGGCCTGCGCCGTCAGAGCCGGGCCGTGTTCGAGGGATGGATCGTCGATTTCGCCCGCCGGGAGATTCGCGACCCGCAGGGTTTTCCCGTAGACCTGACCGCTGCCGAATTCGCGTTGCTGACCGTCTTCCTCGACCATCCCCAGATCGTCATCGCCCGCGCGCGGCTGATGGAAATGGCCGGCGTGCGCGACGCCCCCTCCTCCGACCGCAGCATCGACGTGCTGGTCAGCCGCCTTCGCCGCAAGCTGGGGGATGGCGGGCGTGCCGCGCCGATTGTTACAGTTCGCGGCGTCGGATATATGTTCAGCGCGGTGGTCGACCGGCGCTGACGCCCCTGTTTCGCGCGGAAATGGCGGGTTTCAGCGGTTCGGCGCGTCTTTGGCACCGTTTATTAGCCAGACATATTATTTAACAAAGCCGCTGCGCCGCAGCAAAACCGCGATCCTATTCTTCACTCTGCGCCGGTCCGCCCCCTGATCGGCAACCGCATAGAGCAACAGAGAAGAGGATAGACTCCATGAACGAGCTTATCGGTCGCGTATTCAGCTTCGAAACCAAGGTCTTCCCGAACGAAAGCGCGCTCTACAACCAGCTGGCCAGCCATGGCCAGAGCCCCAAGGCACTGATGATTTCCTGCGCTGATTCGCGCATCGTGCCCGAACACATCATGCAGGCGCAGCCCGGCGACCTGTTCGTTTGCCGCAACGCGGGCAACATCGTGCCGCCGCACGCCACCCAGAATGGCGGCGTCACCTCCACCGTCGAATATGCGGTGATGGTGCTGGGCGTGCGCGACATCATCGTGTGCGGCCACAGCGATTGCGGCGCGATGAAGGCGCTGTCCACCAACGCCGATCTCACCACCATGCCTAATGTCGCCGCCTGGCTGCGTCATAGCCACGCCGCGCAGAAGGTCTGCCGCGAAAGCTATCCCGACGATCTGAGCGATGCGGAAAAGCTCCGCAACATGGCGCTGGAAAATGTCGTCGCCCAGCTCGCCCATCTGCGCACTCATCCGTCGGTCGCCTCGGGCATCGCGCGCGGCGAGATCGCCCTGCACGGCTGGTATGTCGACATTCATGCCGGCCAGGTGCTTGGCCTCGACGGCGATACCGGCCGCTTCCTGCCCCTGCGCGAAGGCCAGCCCATGCCGATCGCGCTTCCCCACGGCCGTCGCCTCGCGGGCGAGACGGTCCTTGCCCAAGCGGCGGAGTAACACATGTTGAAGGCTCTTTCCGGCGGCAATTTCAGCCGCGACTTCACGGCGTCGATCGTCGTCTTCCTCGTGGCGATGCCACTGTGCATGGGCATCGCCGTGGCCTCCGGCGTGCCGCCGGAAAAGGGCCTCATCACCGGCATCATCGGCGGCATCGTCGTCGGCTTGCTCGCGGGCTCGCCGCTCCAGGTCAGCGGTCCCGCCGCCGGTCTTGCCGTCATCGTCTTTGAAATCGTCCGCGAACAGGGGCTGTCGGCCCTTGGTCCGATCCTGATCCTGGCCGGCGCCATCCAGGTGATCGCCGGGCTGGCGCGGGTGGGCGGCTGGTTCCGCGCCATCTCGCCGGCCGTCGTCCATGGCATGTTGGCGGGCATCGGCGTGCTGATCGTCGTCGGCCAGTTCCATGTGCTGTTCGACGACAAGCCCTTGTCGAGCGGCTTGCATAACCTGATCGCCATGCCGGGCCAGATACTGGGCCTGTCGAATGGCGGCGCGGCCACGGCCTTCGCGGTCGGTCTCGTCACTATCTTCGGCATGTTGGGCTGGGAAAAGTTCCGTCCCGCATCGATGAAGCTGGTGCCCGGCGCGCTGGTCGGCGTCGTGCTGGCCACCCTGGTCGCCTTCATCCTCGACCTGCCGGTGGCGCGCGTGGTCGTGCCCGAATCGATCGTCGCGGCGGTCAGCCTTCCCGAAGCCGGGCTGCTGGCCCAGCTGATGAACCCGGCCATCATCACCACCGCCATCGCCATCGCCTTCATCGCCAGCGCCGAAACGCTGCTGTCGGCGGCGGCGGTCGACCGGATGCACGACGGCGTTCGCACCAACTACAACAAGGAACTGAGCGCCCAGGGCGTGGGCAATCTGCTGTGCGGCTTCGCCGGCGCGCTGCCGATGACCGGCGTCATCGTCCGCTCGTCCGCCAACGTGCAGGCCGGCGCCAAGACCCGCCTTTCGGCGATCCTGCATGGCATCTGGATCCTCGGCTTCGTCGCGCTGCTCCCCTGGCTGCTGCGCGAGATTCCGATGGCCGCGCTGGCGGGCATCCTCGTCATCACCGGCGTTCGTCTGGTCAGTGTCGCCCACGTCAAGCATTTGTTCCACCTCTATGGCCCGCTTCCGGCCCTGGTGTGGGCGGCGACGTTGATCTGTGTCGTGGCGACCGACCTGCTGACTGGCGTGCTGGTGGGCATCGGCCTGTCGCTGATCGAGCTGCTGCCCCATGCCAGGCGCCTGCGTCTCAACATGGAGGAGGAAAGCCGCGGCGATGCACATGAAGTCGCGCTGCGCGGTTCCGCGACCTTCCTCAGCCTGCCCAAGCTGTCGGCGAAGCTCGAATCGCTGCCCGCCGCCGGCCTCGTCATCCTGAATGTCGAGCGCCTGGGCCATATCGACCATACTTGCGCGGAAATGCTGCGCGAGTGGGTCGATCGCCGTCGCGGCGCGGGCGCCCCGGTCGAACTGTTCGGCGCAACCGGACGGATGCGCCAACTCGTCGCCTGATCCTCACCCCCGTCCAGGCGACTGCCGGAGCCGCCGTGCCATTCCCCGGCACGGCGGCTTTTCCGTTTCCGGCACCGGACGGTTGTTGCATCCGCGCAACAGGGGCTGACTTCATTTCGCAAATGCGAGAAAAAGCGGTTTTCTATTCTGGCCGCATTGCATATTCATTGGCGCATCCACTGATACCGGGGCGCACGACAGACTTCCGGGCGGGTGGAAGCAGGACGGAACATTCTTTCGTAAAGGGGAATGTTCATGAAGTATCAAATCGCCTGTGCCGCCCTCGCGCTCATGTCCAGCGTACCGGCTTTCGCACAGGAAGAACCCACCAGCCCCGTCACCGTCACCGGCAGCGTTGGCCTCGTGTCCGACTATCGGTTCCGTGGCGTGTCGCAGTCCGACCGGGGCATGGCGATCCAGGGCGGCATCACCGCCACGCATGAAAGCGGCTTCTATGTCGGCACCTGGGGATCGAACCTGGGCGGCTGGGGCCGTTTCGGCGGCGCGAACATGGAACTCGATCTGATCGCCGGCTACTCGGCGTCGCTCGGTGAAGGCACGACGGTCGATGTCGGCTTGACCTGGTACATGTATCCGTCGGGCGCGGATGAAACCGATTTCGCCGAACCCTATGTCAAGCTGTCGCACCAGTTCGGTCCGGTCAAGGGTCTGGTCGGCGTTGCCTATGCGCCCAAGCAGGAAGCGCTGGGCAAGTGGTGCAGCGACGCGGCCTGCACCGTCTTCGATCCGGGCGACAAGGAAGACAATTTCTACGTCTGGGGCGACGTCAGCGGCGCCGTGCCCAACACCCCGGTCACGCTGAAGGCGCATCTGGGCTGGTCGAACGGCAATAGCGGCCTTGGCCCGAACGGCACCTCGGTCGCGCCGACCGGCAAATATCTGGACTGGCTGGTCGGTGCGGACGTCGCCATCCCGGGCACGCCGCTGACCGTCGGCGTCTCCTATGTCGACACCGACATCGCCCGCGTCGAGGAAAACTATCTGCGCCCCAACTTCATGGTCGCCGACAGCAAGGACTTCGGCAAGTCGATCGCGCGCAGCACGGTCGTCTTCTCGCTCTCGGCCGCCTTCTGATCCTGAACGCCGGACCCGGTTCGCCGGGTCCGGCGCCTCTATCGCGGATTGATTTTGACATTTGCCTCCCGCTAGCGGCTGGGATGGTTGCAAATGTCAGAATCGGACCACTAGTCCCCGCCGTGACAAATTGTTGCTGCTGTAGCGATCGGCCGTTTCGCTGCCGGCGCGCGGTTGACCCCCGATCGGGCCAGCCCTATCTCCCGGCCATGACCTTTCGTGCGCTGACGCTCCCATGACCGCTCCGTCGATCATTCTGGTCGAAGACGATCCGCCGCTGCGCACGCTGACCGCCCGCGCGCTTCAGGAACATGGCTATCAGGTGCGCCCCGCCTCCTCCGGCCCCGAAATGTGGGTCGCCTTCGACGCCGGCCCGGTCGACCTGGTCGTGCTCGACGTCATGCTGCCCGGCACCAACGGCATCGACCTGTGCCGCCAGATCCGCCGCAAGAGCGACGTGCCCATCATCTTCATCAGCGCCAAGGGCAGCGAGACCGACCGTATCGTCGGGCTGGAACTTGGCGCCGACGACTATCTGCCCAAGCCTTTCGGCACCCGCGAACTGATCGCGCGCATCCGCGCCATATTGCGCCGCGTCGGCGTGGAGCGCGGCCCGGACGAACATCGCGAGAGCGAGGCGCGCTTCGACGGCTGGTCCGTCAACTTCCCCCGCCGGGAACTGCGCTCGCCCACTGGCGCGATCGTCGACCTGACCGGCGCGGAGTTCGACCTGCTCGGGTCGTTCCTCAGCCATCCGCAACGCGTCATCGCGCGCGAACGGCTGATCGAACTGTCGCGCACCCGCATGGGCGACAGCAGCGACCGCAGCATCGACGTGCTGGTCAGCCGCCTGCGTCGCAAGCTGTCGACCGAGGACAAGGGCGCGCCGATCACCACCGTCCGGGGCGTGGGCTATATGTTCAACGCCGAAGTCAGCCGCGCTTGAGACCGCATGTGCGGGGGTCGCTGGGGCTGGTCGGCCGGCTCTTCGCGATCCTGCTGCTGACCGTCACGCTCGAATTTGCCGTGGGCACGCTGATCTACGAGCGCGCCAGCCAGCTCTCGTTGCAGGACGATGAGGCCCGCCGCCTGGCCGAACATCTGGTCATCGCGCGCAAGCTGCTGGCCGAACAGCCGCCGACCGAGCGGCGCGCGCTTGGCATCCAGCTGACCACCGATCGCTACGACGTCCACTGGTCGCCCGCCGCGCCGCCCCCGCCGCCGCTGTCGCCCGAACTGGAACGGATGCGGCGGCAGATCGTCGCCTGGGAACCGAGCCTGGAGAAATCCGGCTTGTGGCTCCGGATCTCGCCAGGGCGTCATTCGGAGATTAATGGCGGGTTGCAGCTGCCCGACGGCAGCTGGCTCTATTTCGGGATGCACCACAGTGGCGGCAAATGGGCCTTCACCATCGGCCGCATGGGATTGGCGCTCATCCCCGTCATTGCGTTGCTCGTCGCCGGCTGGCTGCTGATCCGCCGCACCCTGGGGCCGCTGCGCGACCTGACCCACGCCACCCATCGGATCGGACGGGGGGTGGAGGTGATCGTGCCGGAAGCCGGCACCAGCGACGTGCGCAACCTGATCGTCGCCTTCAACGCCATGCAGGCGCGCATCCATCGGCTGATCGACGAACGGACCGAGACGCTGGCGGCGGTCGGCCATGACCTGCGCACGCCCCTGTCCCGCCTGCAATTGAGGCTGGAGGCGGTGAACGACCCCGAAATCCAGGAGGCCATGGCCGGCGACCTGGAGGAAATGGGCGCCATGCTTGAATCGCTGCTCGCCTTCCTGGGCGGGGGGCAGGATCCCGAGCCGCCCGTGCGTACCGACATCGCCGTCAGCATCGAAACCGTTGTCGATGCCTTCCAGGACCATGGCGCCGACGTCAGCTATGAAGGGCCGGCGCATCTGGAGATGGATGTGCGCGGCCTGTCCTTGCGCCGCGCCGTCCGCAACCTGATCGAAAATGCGCTTCATTATGGCGACCGCGCCCGCGTTTCGTTGCAGCGCCAGGGTGGAGAGGTGCTGATCCGCGTCGATGATGACGGCCCCGGCATCCCGCGCGACCGGCTGGAGGAGGTGCTGCGGCCCTTCGCCCGGCTCGACGATGCGCGCCAGCGCAACACGCGCGGCCTCGGCCTCGGCCTCGCCATCGTGCAGAAGGCGGTGGCGGCGGAGGGTGGGCAATTTCTCCTCGCGAACCGCCCCGAAGGCGGCCTGCGTGCCGAAATCTGCCTGCCGCTGCCGCGATCCGCGACGCGCGGCGCTTCCTCGGCCCGCTAAAAGAGAAGCTGTCCGTCCCCAAGCAAAACTCGTTTACCGCCATGCCCGCGCAGGGGCTATGCCCGATCCATCAAGCGCGTGAGGCGGACATGATTGCAGACGGACCGGAAGACGACAGCATCGTCGAGGGATATTGGGATATCGGGCAACTGGTGACGGAGCTGGGGGCCGCGCGCCGCCGCTGGCGACAGGCGCAGCAGCATCATGCCGAATATGGCGCGGAGGGCTTCCCGTCGCGGGCCAATCTGACGAAGATCATGCAATCGCTGTGCGGCGCGCTCTTCCCGTTGCGCCTCGGCCCCAGTTTCGTGCGCCTTCACAATGAGGACGCCTTTGTCGCCGAAACGCTCCAGACGGTGCTCAGCCGCCTCTACGGCCAGATCCGGCTCGAACTTCTCTACGCGCTCAAGGATGAGCCGGTGCAGGCGGTCGATCGCGAGGCGGCGCGCATCATCGGCGGTTTCGCGCAGAGCCTGCCGGCCTTGCGCGCGCTGCTCGACAGCGATGTCGAGGCCGCCTTCCTGGGCGATCCGGCCGCGCGCAGCGTGGATGAGGTGCTGATCTGCTACCCGTCCATGCTGGCGATCATCCATCACCGGCTCGCGCATCGGCTCCACGCGCTGGGCGCGCCCTTGGTCGCGCGGATCATTTCGGAGATCGCGCATGGCGAGACGGGGATCGACATCCATCCCGGCGCGACGATCGGCCAGTCCTTCTTCATCGACCATGGCACCGGCGTGGTGATCGGGGAGACGGCGATCGTGGGCGATCGGGTGCGGCTCTACCAGGGCGTGACGCTCGGCGCGCGCAGCTTTCCCGCGGACGAGAAGGGGCGGCTCGAAAAGGCATGGCCGCGCCATCCGATCATCGAGGATGACGTGGTCATCTACGCCGGGGCGACGATATTGGGCCGGATCATCATCGGCAGCCGCTCCGTCATCGGCGGCAATGTCTGGCTGACCGACAGCGTCCCGGCGGACAGCAACGTCCGCCAGGCCAAGGCCCAATATGAGGTGACGAGCCGCGTCGAAGTGTCCGCTCCCCACCGCGTCCATGCCCTGCGCGACAGCACGGACGGGATCGGGGAGAATATCTAGGCGATTTCCGTTCGCCCGAAGCGAGCGGGCTCTGCTATTCCGGTGCGCAACTGTCGCCCGCACCCGCGATCAGGTCCAGGCAACGCCCGTCGATTTCGCCCTTCGCCACGGGCAGGCCGATCAGCGCTGCGAGGCTGGGCATGATGTCGACCGTTTCGACCCCCAGCGGCTGTTCGAAATGGCGCATGTCCTTGCGCCAGAACAGGATCGGCACGCGACGGTCTGTGTCCCAGGGCGAGCCGTGGGTGGCGACCGCGCCCATCACCGCCCGTTCGGGGATCGACATGACGCGCGGCTTGAGCAGCAGCAGCAGGTCGCCGGACCGTTCGGAATCGAAGCTGGCGCGCGCTTCCTGGATCAGGCTCCAGCTTTCGGGCGGGCCGGAGGGAGAGGGGGTGGCGGCGATTTCGGCCTTGGTGAACACCGTCTCGACCTGCGGATGGGCGCGCAGCAGCTTGAGCGCCTCGGCTTCCACGCGCGCGCGCTGCGCGGCGGTCAGCCCCTTGTCGAAATAGAGGTCGCCCGCCGGCCCGTCACCCCAGATGACCTTCCGGCCCGGCAGGCCGGCCTTCTCGGCGACGGCGGCCGACAGCGCCTTGGGCGTCAGCGCCATGTCGACCCGGCTTTCCATCGGCATGGCGTTCAGCCGATGGCGTTCGGGCAGGTCATGGCCGCCATGGTCGGCGGTCAGCACCACCACATAGTCGATGCCATCCTTGTCGAGCCGGTCGAAGAAGGCGCCCAGTTCCTGGTCCAGCCGGTCGACCTGGATGCAGCTTTCGGTGCCTTCGGTGCCATAGGTGTGGCCGATATAATCGGTCGCCGACAGGCCGATCGAGATGATGTCGGTCTGGGTCTGCTTGCCAAGGCCCATGGTCTCGATCGCGGCGGCGGCGAAAGCCAGGGTCATCGCATCCTGTTCGGGCGAGATGCGAAAGCCGTTATAGTCGCCCGCGTCGCGCGCGAAGCGGCCGGTGCCGACCGTGCGATTGCCCGCCTGCACCGGAAAATCCTTGGCCGCACACTGGGCGGGCAGTTCGAAGCCGGGATTCGGCTGGGCCAGGCGCTGGGCGAACACCTGGTTCACCTTCGCGACCAGCGGCGGGGTGGGGACGCCCTTGTAGCTGACATAGCCCTGCGCGCCGCCCAGCCACCAGACCTGGTCGGCGGTCGGCCCGCCCATCATGATCGCCGCGCGATCCTTGCCCGCGACCGACACGACGCGGGTGGCGGGGTTCGCCGCCTTCATCCGGCCGCCCAGCGTCGGTACCTTCAGATGGACGGGCGAGGCGACATAAGCGTCGCTGTTGCTGCCCGGCGCGCTTTCATCCTCGGCGCAGTAGATCGCCTTGTCCTCACGGCCCGTGCCGAGATCGAACCAGCTGTTGGCGATGATGCCGGTGCGCGCCGGGCGGCTGCCGGTCAGGATGGTCGAATGGCCGGGGCAGGTCTCCGTCGCGGCATGGCTCTGGTAGCCGCGCGGAAAGACCGCTCCCTGTGTCAGCCGCTTGAGGCCCGCGCTGTAATATTGGCGATATTCGCTGAAAAGGTCGGCGGAAAACTGGTCGATGCTGATCGCGACGATCAGCTTGGGGGCAGCGACGGGCGCGACGGTCGCGGCAACGGGGGCGGGGGCGGGCGTTTGCGCCATGACGGGCATGGCGCTGGCGAGCAACAGGGCGGCGGCGACGCGTTTGAACATATTCTATAACCTTCTCATGCCTTGACGGCGGATAGGGAGCGACCTAGCCCCCATGCATCCACGCGACCAGAGGCCCGATGCGGATTTTTCAAGTCATATTGATGACGCTTGCCCTGCTGGCGAGCCTGCCCGCCGCGCACGCGCAGGGTGCGTTCGGGGGCGGCAAGGCGCATATCGCCGCGCGACTGGTCGCCGAAAGCGCCGCGCCCGCGCCCGGCGCGGGCACGACCATCGCCTTCGCCATGACGCCGGAGGCGGGATGGCACGGCTATTGGGAAAATCCCGGCGACGCGGGCCTCGGCATGACGGTCGAATGGACCCTGCCCAAGGGCGTCAGCATCGGGCGGTTGCGCTATCCGGTGCCGGAAACCCTGGTCATCTCGGGCCTGATGAACCATGTCTATGAAGGCCCCTATGCGGTGCTCGCGACGCTCAAGGTCGCGGCCGACATCGCGCCCGGCACGCGGCTGCCGGTCCGGGCCAGGGCGCAATGGCTGGCCTGCACCGACAAGGTGTGCGTGCCCGAAAGCGGAGAACTGACGCTCGATCTGGTCGTGGGGGACGGGATGGTCGCGGCATCGGATCGCACGCGCTTCGACGGCTGGCGCATCCATCTGCCCCGGCCGCTGGGGTCGGAGGCGACCTATGCGGTGAAGGACGGCAGGGTGCGCCTGTCGGTGCCCTTCCCGGCGAGCGCGAGGGCGAGCGACATCCACCTCTTTCCGCTGGCCGAAGGGTTGGCCCGCTACGCCGCGGCGCAGACGGTGACTCGCGACGGCGACCGGCTGCTGATCGAAACGGACGCGGCCGAAGGCGGGAAGGGCGGCATGGTGCAGGCCGTTCTGCGCACCGGCGACCATGTCGGCTTCCTCCTGACCGCCCGGCCCGGACATGTGGCGGGGGCGAGCGGCGGACAGGCCATTGGCGGACAGGCGGGCGCGATCCTTGCCGCGCTGGGCGGGGCGCTGCTGGGTGGGCTGTTGCTTAACATCATGCCCTGCGTCTTCCCGATTCTGGGCCTCAAGGCGATGAAGCTGGCCAAGGCGGGCGGGGACGAACGCACGGTGCGGCGCGAGGCGCTGGCCTACACCGCCGGCATCATCCTCACCTGCCTCGCGCTGGGCGCGCTCCTGCTGGCGCTGCGCGCGGCAGGCGGGGCGGTCGGCTGGGCGTTCCAGTTGCAGGATCCGCGCATCATCCTCGCGCTGCTGCTGCTGGTGACGGCGATCGCCTTCAATCTGGCGGGCCTGTTCGACCTTGGCGCCTATGGCGGGGGCGATCGCCTCGCGGGGAAGGGCGGTCTTGCCGGTTCCTTCTGGACCGGGGCGCTGGTCGCCTTCGTCGCAACCCCCTGCACCGGGCCGTTCATGGCGGCGGCGATGGGGGCGGCGCTGCTGCTGCCCTTGCCCGCCGCGCTCGCCATATTCGTCGGCCTGGGGCTGGGTCTTGCGCTGCCCTTCCTGCTGCTCGCCTATCTCCCGGCCCTCCGCAATCGTTTGCCAAGGCCGGGTGCCTGGATGGGGCGCGTCCAGAAGATGCTTGCCGTTCCGATGTTCCTGACCGCGCTGGGCCTTGCCTGGTTGCTGGGGCAGCAACGCGGCGTGCCGGGCATGACGATCGGCCTTGCTGCGGCCTTGCTGCTGGCCCTGCTCCTCTGGTGGCTCGGCGGTCGGCAGCGGTTCGGCAAGGGCGGCGGGCTGGTCGCCGCGCTGGCGGCCGCGGCGCTGTTGGCCAGCGGCAGCCTCGCCTTGCCGAGCCGCGCCCCGGTCGTCGCCGAAAAGAGCGAAACTCGTGTCCAGTTCGGTGTCCAGAAACTGGCCGAGCTGCGCGCCGCCAACAAGCCGGTCTTCCTCTATTTCACCGCCGACTGGTGCCTGACCTGCAAGGCGAACGAGGCCGCCGCCATTGACCGCGCCGAAACCCGCGCCGCCTTCGAACAGGCCGGCGTGACGGTGATGGTCGGCGACTGGACCAACGCCGATCCCGCCATCACCCGCTTCCTGGAAAGCCAGGGCCGCTCGGGCGTTCCGCTCTACCTTTGGTATGCGCCGGGCAGGGAGGCCCTGACATTGCCGCAATTGCTGACTCCCGCCACGCTGACGGATCTGGTGCGCTGATGGCCAAGATCCGCGCCGACCAGTTGCTCGTCGACAGCGGTCTCGCCGAAAGCCGCGCCCGCGCCCAGGCGCTCATCCTCGCCGGCCTCGTCTATCTCGGCGACCGGAAGATCGAGAAGGCGGGGCAGCAGGTGCCCGAGGGAACGGACCTCGACGTGCGCGGCCGCGATCATCCCTGGGTGTCGCGCGGGGGCATCAAGCTGGCCCATGGGCTGGAGCAATTCGCGATCGACGTGACCGGCATGGTGGCGATCGACGTCGGCTCCTCGACCGGCGGCTTCACCGACGTGCTGCTGACCCACGGCGCCGCGAAGGTCTATGCGGTCGATAGCGGCACCAACCAGCTCGCCTGGAAACTGCGCTCCGACGACCGCGTCATCGTCCATGAACAGACCAGCGCCCGCATCCTGACCGATGCCCACATCGCCGGGCCGGTCGACATCATCGTGTGCGACGCCAGCTTCATCAGCCTGGCCAAGGTGCTGGAGCGGCCGATGACATTCGCCCGCGCCGGCGCCCATCTGCTCGCGCTCATCAAGCCGCAGTTCGAGGCACGGCGCGACGAGGTGGGCAAGAATGGCGTGGTGCGCGATCCCGCCGTCCATGAACGGGTCTGCGCGGAGGTGCGGGACTGGGTGAGCGGTCAGGGCTGGACCGTCGAAGGCGTGACGCAAAGCCCGATCACCGGGCCGCAGGGCAATGTCGAATTTCTCATCCATGCCCGGCTTGGTGGATAATGGACGTATGTTCGTTTTCCGCCCCGATACATATTGATACATGACGCGACCAACGGTCAGCTTGTGTCGCGTTGAAAGGCCCGATAGCCCTCTGCCATGCGCCCGTTTTTGCCTATCATTCTCACAGCCCTTTGCCTCGCCGGTTGCAATGGCGAAAAACAGCAGAAACCGCGCGCCGTGCCGCTGGTGGAGGCTGGTCCGATCGCGCGGGCCAGCTTCACCGACACGCTCGAAGCGGTGGGCACCGCGCTCGCCAATGAACAGGTGGTGCTGTCCGCGCCGGTGACGGAGCGGATCACCGCGCTCAACTTCGCGGACGGCGGCTTCGTGGCGAAGGGGCAGGTGATCGCGACCCTCGCCGTGGGGCAGGAAAGGGCCGAACTCGCCTCGGCCGAGGCGACCGCGCTTCAGGCGAGCCAGCAGCTCCAGCGCATCCAGGCGTTGAAGGCGCGCGGCTTCGCCACCGGGGCGACGCTCGACCAGCAGACCGCGCTTGCCAACTCCGCCCGCGCCAATGCCGACCTGGCCCGCGCCTCGATCGGCGACCGCGTCATCCGCGCGCCCTTCGCCGGCTGGGTCAGCCTGCGCACCGTATCGCCCGGCGCGATCGTCACCGCCGGCACCGCGATCGCCACGGTCAGCGACATCAGCCGCATCAAGCTGGACTTCACCATTCCCGAAACCCGGCTGTCGCTGCTCCGGGAAGGGATGCCGATCAAGGCGGTCTCCGCCGCATGGCCCGATCGGCCCTTTGCCGGCATGATCGCCACCATCGACCCGGTGATCGATCCCGCCACCCGCGCCATCCGGGTGCGCGCCATCCTGCCCAATCCCGATCATGCGCTGAAGCCGGGCATGTTGCTGACCGTCAGCGTCCTCGCCAGCCAGCGCCAGTCGCTCGCGGTGCCCGAACTGGCCGTTGTCGGCGATGGCGATGAGCGTTTCGTGTTCGTGCTGGAGGATCGCACCGCAAAGCGCGTGAAGGTCGACACCGGCATCCGCCAGAACGGCCTCGTCGAAATCACCGGGGGGCTGAAGGCCGGGCAGAAGGTCGTGACCGAAGGCGTGGTCAAGCTGACCGACGGGGTGACGGTGCGGCTGGCCGGCGACAAGCCCGGTCCCGCCAAGGCAGCGGGCTGAAGCCATGCAACTGTCCGACCTGTCCGTCCGCCGCCCGGTCTTCGCCGCCGTGGTCGCGGTGCTGCTCTGCATCGTCGGCGTCGTCGGTTACATCAGCCTGTCGGTGCGCGAATATCCCGACACCGATCCACCGATCGTGTCAGTCGAAACCAGCTATACCGGCGCGGCGGCATCGGTGGTTGAAACCCGCATCACCCAGTTGATCGAGGATGCGGTGGCCGGGGTGCAGGGCATCCAGACGATCACCTCGACCTCGCAGGACGGCACGTCCAACATCAATATCGAATTCGACCCCTCGCGCGACATAGACAGCGCCGCCAACGACGTGCGCGACCGCGTGGGATCGGTGACGGAGGATTTGCCGGAGGACGCTCTGGCGCCCGAAATCCGCAAGGTGGATTCGGACGCGCGCGCCATCCTCTTCATCGCCTTCTCGCGGCCCGGTTGGTCGCCCATCCAGATCAGCGACTATCTCGACCGCAACGTCGTCGATCGCTTCGCCGCAATCGATGGAGTCGCCCGCGCCAATATCAGCGGGGAAGCGCGCCCTTCGACCAGGGTCTGGTTCAACGCCGAACGGCTCGCCGCCTTCGGCCTGACGCCGGCCGATGTCGAAACGGCGCTGCGCAGCCAGAATGTCGAATTGCCGGCCGGCCGCTTCGAATCGCGGGACCAGAACCAGACCCTGCGCGTCGAACGCCCCTTCGCCACGCCCGACCAGTTCGCGCAACTTGTCGTCGGCCGCGGGACGGACGGCTATCAGGTAAAGCTCGGCGACGTCGCCCGGATCGAGGAAGCCGCGGAAAATCCCTACAGCAGCTTCCGCTCCAACCAGGGGACGGCGATCGGCATCGGCATCATCCGCCAGTCGGGCGCGAACACGCTCGATGTCGCGCAAAAGGCCAAGGCGCTGATCGCGGAGCTGAAGCCCACCTTGCCGCAGGGGATGCGGGTCGCCATCGGCACCGACGAATCCCTCTTCATCGAACGCGCGATCGACAATGTCTACGACACGCTGATCGAAGCGGCGCTGCTCGTCATCCTCGTCATCTTCCTGTTCCTCGGCTCGGTGCGCGCCACCATCATCCCGGCCATCACCGTGCCCATCTGCCTGCTCGCCACCTGCGCGGTGATGTGGTTGCTCGGCCTGTCGATCAATCTGCTGACCCTGCTCGCCTTCGTGCTGGCGATCGGGCTGGTGGTCGATGACGCGATCGTCGTGCTGGAAAATGTCTATCACCGCATCGAACAGGGCGAAGACCCGCTGGTCGCCGCCTATCTCGGCACCCGGCAGGTGGGCTTTGCGATCATCTCCACCACGCTCGTCGTGTGCGCCGTGTTCGTGCCGGTCATGTTCCTCGCCGGCCAGACCGGGCTTCTGTTCCGCGAACTCGCCATCGCGATGATCGCGGCGATCGCCTTCTCCGGCTTCATCTCGCTCAGCCTCGCGCCGATGCTCTGTTCCAAGTTGCTCAGGACCGCCGAGCGCGGCCGGCTGGCGCGTTGGGTCGATGCCCGCTTCCAGCGACTGGAGGACGGCTATGCCCGCTGGCTCGACGCAGTGTTGCGCCGGCCGCTGCTGCCGCTGGCCGGCGTGCTGATCTTCCTTGCGATCGGCGGTTTCTTCTTCACCCGCCTGCCCAGCGAACTCGCCCCGGCCGAAGATACGGGCGTGGTCGAAGCCCAGATCAGCGCACCCGAAGGCACCGGCTTCAATCGCATGATGGCCTATATGCGCAAGATCGAGGATGATCTCGCCTATCTGCGCAAGGATGGCACGCTTCAGAACCTGGTCATCCGCACGCCCGCCGGCTTTGGCGCGACCGACGATTTCAACGGCGGCAACATCATCGCTTTCCTGCGTCCGTGGGAGGATCGTACCATCACCACCGCGCAGGTCGCGACCGTCATCAACAAGGTGATCGCCGACCAGCCCGGCGTGCGCGGCAATGCCGCACCGCGATCGGGGCTGGGGCGCGGGCGTGGCCTGCCGGTCAATATCGTGCTGGCCGGATCCACCTATGAAGGCCTGGTGGCCGCTCGAAACCGCATCGTCATGGCAGCTGCGGACTATCCCGGACTCATCAACCTCGACAGCGATTACAAGGAAAGCAAGCCGCAGATGCGGATCGAAACCAACCTCGCCCGCGCCGGCGACCTGGGGGTTTCGGTCGATGATGTCAGCCAGGCGCTGCAAAGCCTGCTGGGGTCGCGCCGGGTTGGCACCTATGTCGACCGGGGCGAGGAATATCGCGTGCTGGTCCAGGCGGAGGATGAAGGGCGCGAGACGCTGGCGGATCTGGAGCGCATCCATGTGCGGTCGCGCACCGGGGTTCTGGTGCCGCTGTCGACGCTGGTCACGGTCAAGGAAGTGGCGGGGCCGCGCCAGCTCAACCGCTACAACAAGCTGCGCGCCATCACCCTGACGGCGGCGCTGGCGCCGGGTACTTCGCTCGGCGAAGCGCTCGGCTGGCTGGAGGAGCAGGCGCGCCAGTCGCCCGAAGTGCTGGCGCTGGGCTATCGCGGCGAAAGCCAGTCGCTGCGCGAGACGGGCAGCGCGATCTGGCTCGTGTTCGGCCTTACCATCGTCATTGTCTTCCTGCTGCTGGCGGCCCAGTTCGAAAGCTTCATCCATCCCGGCGTCATCATCGCCACCGTGCCGCTGGCGGTGGCCGGCGGCGTCATCGGGCTGGCTATCACCGGCGGGACGATCAATCTCTACAGCCAGATCGGCATAGTCATGCTGGTCGGGCTGGCGGCCAAGAACGGCATCCTGATCGTCGAATTCGCCAACCAGCTGCGCGACGAGGGGCTGGAGATCGCGCAGGCCATTCGCGAGGCCGCGACGCGCCGCCTGCGGCCGATCCTGATGACCTCGATCGCGACTGTGATCGGCGCGGTGCCGCTGGTCATCCGGGGCGGGGCAGGGGCGGCGGCACGCCATTCGATCGGCGTGGTCGTGGTGTTCGGCGTCAGCCTGGCGACGCTCATCACCCTGTTCCTGATCCCGATCTTCTATTCCCGCGTTGCCAAGCGCACGGTTTCTCCGCAAACCGTTAGCCGCAAGCTGGAATCGGCGCTCAAGGATTCGCCCGAACCGGCCGAGTGACATGCGTGGGGGTTGTTGCCGTCGATGAACCAGATTGCGTCCCAGGGTCAGTTGCGTCTCGCCTATCTGCGCTGGGCGCTGGTGACGGTGCCCGCCATCGTCTTTCTGGGCTTCCTGTCGGGCAGGCTCGCCAATAGCGGCTATGGCAATCGCTGGTTCGACGCGCTGGAAAAGCCCGTGCTGATGCCGCCCGGCTGGGCCTTCGGCGTCGCGTGGACCATCCTCTACATCCTGATGGCGCTGGCCTTCGCGATCGTGCTGGACGCACGCAGGGCAAGGGGGCGGGGCGCCGCGATCGCGCTGTTCCTGGTCCAGTTGCTGATGAACCTCGCCTGGTCGCCGCTTTTCTTTCGTTGGCACCAGGTCGGCGGCTCGCTGGCGTTGCTGCTGGCCCTCATCCTCGTCGTGGCCGCAACGATCGCGCTGTTCTGGCGCATCCGTCGCTTCGCGGGCCTGTTTCTGCTGCCCTATCTCTGCTGGCTGGCTTTCGCCTCCTTCCTCAATTATGAGATCGGCCGCCTGAACCCTGAGGCCGAGACCCTTGTCGCTCCGGCGCTCAAGACCCAGATATGAATGTCTGGCGCGCCCGACGCGCCGCAATGAGGATAGAGCAATGCAGAGCGAGAACCGCTTTTTCGACGATCTGGCCAAGCTGGTGAACGGCGCCGCCGGCACGGTGGCGGGCATGACGCGCGAGTTCGAATCCAACGCGCGCGAGCGGGCGAAGGAATGGATCGGCGGCATGGAATTCGTGTCGCGCGAGGAATTCGACGCGGTCAAGGCGATGGCCGCCGCGGCGCGGGAGGAGGTCGAACTGCTCAAGGCCCGGCTCGACGCGCTGGAAGGCAAGGCGGGCGAACCTGTCGCCAAAGGCGCCAGGACGGCCAAGCCCGCGCCGGGTGACGCAGGCTGATCCTATCTGTCCTTTCGCCCTATGCGGTGATAAGGCCCGGCGATGATGGATAGCGACGAATTTGAACATGGCGGCCAGGAAGCGGCCCCGATCGACATGCTGGCGGCCTATTTCGAGGCGCATGGCTGGAGCTTCGAGCAGGTCGGCGAGGATGAGATCGTCGCGAACACGCAGGGTTCATGGGCGCAATATGAACTGCGCGGCATCTGGCGTGACGAGGATCAGGTGCTCCAGCTCCTGGCCCTGCCCGACATCCGGGTGGCGGAGGAAAAGCGCGGCACCATCTATGAGACGCTGGGCCTGATCAACGAACAGCTGTGGATCGGCCATTTCGAACTCTGGTCGTCGAGCGGCATCGTCCTGTTCCGCCACGGCGCGCTGCTGGGTGCGGGCGGCACGCTGACGCTCGACCAGGCGCAATTGCTGGTCGAAACCGCCATCGACGAATGCGAACGCTTCTATCCGGTGTTCCAGTTCGTGCTCTGGGGTGGCAAGTCGCCCAGCGAGGCGATTTCCGCCAGCCTCATCGAAACGCGCGGCGAAGCCTGAGACGCCCCATGTCGATTGTCTGGCCCGATCATCTGTTCCTTGTCGGTTGCGGCAACATGGCGGGGCAGATGCTCATCCGCTGGCTGGATTGCGGTCTCGACCCCGCGCGCGTCACGGTGCTTCGGCCCAGTGGCCGGCCGGTGGCCGACGGGGTTGCCGTCGTGACCGACTATCCTTCAGCGCTGCCTGCGGGCACCACCGTGCTGCTGGGCATGAAGCCCTATCAGATCGGCGATGTCGCGGCCGCGCTGGCGCCGCTCTGCGCGGCGGACACGCGGCTCGTCTCGATCCTGGCCGGTACGACGCTCGCCGAACTGCGCCGCCGCTTTCCGGCCGCGGGCGACATCGTCCGGGCTATGCCCAACCTGCCCGTGGGGTTGGGAGAGGGCGTGATCGCGCTGTTTACCGACATGGCGACATCGGCCGAGGCGAGGGGCGACATCGACGCCCTGATCCAGCCGCTGGGCCTCGCTGAGTGGATCGCCGACGAAGGCCTGTTCAATCAGGTGACGGCGCTGTCGGGTTGCGGCCCGGCCTTCCTGTTCCGCTTCGTTGACGCACTGGCGCGCGCGGGTGAAGCGATCGGCATCCCTGCTGACCAGGCCGCGCGCATGGCGCTGGCGACAGTGCGGGGATCGGCCGAGATGGCCGGCCGCGCGGCGGAAAGCCCGGCGACGCTCGCCGATCAGGTCGCCAGTCCCGGCGGCATGACGCGCGAGGGATTGAATGTCCTCGACGCCGACGACCGGCTGCTGGCGCTGCTGACTGATACGCTTGGCGCCGCGCGCGACCGGGGCGAAGCGATGGCGCGCGGGGAATAAGGGCGTTCCGGCCCGGACGCTTTTCAGCTAAAGCGCCCGAAAATCGACCCCGGAGTCCCCTTATGCTGTCCCCCGAAACCCCGATCCTGCTGCTCACCACCGGCGGCACGATCGACAAAATCTATTTCGACGCCCTGTCCGACTATCAGGTCGGCGAGACGGTGATGGCCAAGCTGCTGGAGGTCGCCCGCGTGAAGCGCCCTTTCCGCATAGAGGAAGTGACTCGCAAGGACAGTCTGGAACTGGACGATCAGGACCGGGCGCTGATCTACGCCCGTGTCGCGGCCGCATCCGAACGCCATATCGTCATCACCCATGGCACCGACACCATGACCGAGACGGCGAAGCAGTTGAAGGACATTGCGGGCAAGACGATCGTGCTGGTCGGCGCGCTTGCCCCGGCGCGTTTCGGTGAAAGCGATGCGAGCTTCAACCTCGGCATGGCCTTCGCCACCGCGCAGGTCGCCGAGCCGGGCGTCTATATCACCATGAGCGGATCGGTGTTCCGCGCCGACCAGGTGGTGAAGGACCGAGCCAAGGGCGCCTTCGTCCCCGTCCAGGACTGATGCCGGTCGATCCTCCCCGGAACATTGCCCCGCATTCGCGCATTGAACCGGCCGGGTGGCGTGACGAGGAGGAGTGACATATGGCCGATTATCAGGAGCGTCCGGCAACGACGACGACGGTGATCGAGAAGCGCAGCGGCGGCGGCATGACGCTGGCGGTCCTGCTGCTGGTGGTCGTGGTGGCTGTGGCCGCCTTCTTCCTGATCAGCAGCGAAACGAACAAGGACAATGCGGTGTCGACGGCCGCGACCCAGGTCGGCCAGGCCGCCAGCGATGTCGGCGACGCGGCCAAGGACGCCGCTGGCAGCGTCAAGGGCGAGTAGGTTCCGACCGGCCCACCGGAATAACAGTAAAAAGGGGCGTCCCGATCGATCGGAACGCCCCTTTTCCTTTATCGGCCTGCCGTGGTCGGCTCGGCGGAATGGTCAGCCTTCGACCTTGACGTGCTTGGGCGCGGCTTCGTTGAGGATGCGCAGGATCTTCTTGAGCGCGCTCGGCTCGTCCGTCTCCTCCATCGCCGCGAGTTCGCGGGCAAGGCGGCTGGAGGCCGCTTCGAAGATCTGGCGCTCCGAATAGCTCTGCTCGGGCTGGTCGTCGGCGCGGAACAGGTCGCGCGTCACTTCGGCGATCGACACCAGGTCGCCCGAATTGATCTTCGCTTCATATTCCTGCGCGCGGCGGGACCACATGGTGCGCTTCACCTTGGGCTTGCCCTTCAGGGTTTCCATCGCTTCCTCCAGCGTCTTGTTGGAGGACAGCTTGCGCATCCCGACGCCTTCGGCCTTGTTGGTCGGAACGCGGAGCGTCATGCGCTCCTTCTCGAACCGGAGCACATAGAGCTCCAGTTCCATGCCCGCGATCTGCTCTTTCTGCAGCTCGATCACGCGGCCTACGCCATGCTTGGGATAAACGACATAATCACCAACGTCAAAGGACAGCGCCTTGGCAGCCATTTGATACCTTTCCAATTCAACCGGGGAACGGGACGTCGCGGAGCAGATGCACAAAGGCCATCTGCCGGGAAGTCCGCGGCGCGACCCGTCAGGACATGAAGCTTATTCTCCAAGGCCGGAATAAGGGGGGCATTCCGGCCGTTGCGGCGTTATTTAGCAGATTCGTAACAAAATTACCACCCCTGGACACAAAGTCTGGGGGTGCACCGCAATATGGGACGCAATAAGGAGCGGCGCGCGGCCGCCCGGATCAGTTGCCGGAGCCGGGTTCGGGCGAGAAAAACTGCTCCAGCTTGTTCTCGACGCCGTTCATCGCCTCGGCGTCGGCCGGGGCTTCGCCCTTGACCGTGATGTTGGGCCATTCGGCCGAATATTTGGTGTTCAGCTCCAGCCACTTTTCCAGGCCGTTCTCGGTATCGGGCAGGATCGCCTCGGCCGGGCATTCCGGTTCGCACACGCCGCAGTCGATGCACTCGTTGGGATTGATGACCAGCATGTTCTCGCCCTCGTAGAAACAGTCCACGGGGCAGACCTCGACGCAATCCATATATTTGCAGCGGATGCAGTTGTCGGTCACGACATAGGTCATTGTCTGGGCACTCTATCGTTTGGAAAAGCGCGGTCCTGCTATGCCTGCCGCGCGCGAAGGTCAATGAGGATATTGTTGCCGGGGATGTAGGGCCGGTTTTGGGCGGTGCGGGCGGAAGTGCAGCGTCGCAGGACGCCGGATCGGCCCGTCCATCCTATTTCGCGTAGCGCCCCTCGGCCACCCATGCGGCGGTCAGCGTCTTGGCCGCCTCCACATCCTGCGGGAAGTCGACCTCCTGCCAGTCCAGCCCCTCGATCGAGACGGTGCCGACGCGATTGCCCTTGGCGATGATGTCGATCGCGCGGAGGTACCAGCGTTCGACGCCTTCGGGCGTGCGCATCATCTGGTCGATCTGGTTGCGGAAGATCGCCGGACCTTCGCCGGTGAAGGCCAGCATCCCGATCGATTCGGCGTTGGTGTCGGGCGGCAGCAGCCGCTTGCCGATGGCGTGCAGGCGCCCGCTGGCATCGCGGTTCACCTTCATGTCGTCATCATCATATTCACCCTTCGCCTTGACGTCGACGGTGACGGTGATTGCATCCTGCGCGCCTGCGATCAGCCGGGCGACGATCTCGTCCGATACGATGGTGTCGCCGTTCAGGATGATGAAGTCCCGGTGCATTTCCTCGCGCGCGATCCAGCAGGTGCCCAGATTGTCGGCGACCTGGAAGAAGGGGTTGAACACGGTGCGGATGCGCACGCCGCTTTCGCGGTAGATCTGGAGCGCATGATCCTCGACCCGCTCGGTGCGGAACCCGGTGACGACGACGATGTCGGTCACGCCATTGGCCGCCAGCGCCGCGACCTGCCAGCTGATGAGGCTGCGGCCGTTGAAGTCGATCAGGCATTTGGGAATGTCGCGGGTCAGCGGCAGGAGGCGCGACCCCTGGCCGGCGGACAGGATGATGGCTTTGCTGATGGTCATGGGCGCGCTGTTAACGGGCAATTTTGCCCAAAAAAAGGCGGCGTTTGCACTCGACCCGGCGCTCGCCTAAAGCGCGCATGGAGAGCAGCACGCCATTCGGGCCGAGCCCGGACGAACGGATGCCATGCCTCTGCGATGCCATGACGGAAAGGCCGGCAGTCATAGTGATGTTCAAGCGCGGATCGGGCGCGGCGGGCGACGGCTTCGCCCGCATCCTGGCCAATACCGGCTGGCTGCTGGGCGGCAAGGGCGTGGGCGCGGTGCTCAGCCTCGCCTATCTCGCCATCGTCACCCGCACGCTCGGCGTCGCCGATTTCGGCCGCTTCGCGCTGGTGCTGAGCGCCGCCAACGTCATCAAGGCGCTGGTCAGCTTCGACAGCTGGCAGATCGTCGTGCGCTATGGCCAGCCCCATCTCGCCGCGAACGATGGCGACGCGCTCAATCGCGTGCTGCGCTTCTGCATCCTGATCGACCTTGCATCGGCGGTAGCGGGCGGTGGAATCGCGGCGGCTATCATCCTCTTCTTCGGCCGGGCGCTGGAACTGGGACCGGGCATGGGCTGGCAGGTCTGGCTGTTCTGCATGGTGATGATGATCACCATCCGATCCAGCCCCACCGGCATATTGCGCCTGTTCGACCGGTTCGATTCGGCTGCCTTCGCCGAAACCATGATCCCTGTCGGCCGCATGATCGGCGCGCTGGTCGCGCTGGCGCTCATGCCCGGCATCACCGGCTTCCTGATCGCCTGGGCCTTTGCCGAATTGCTCTGCGCCTTGAGCTACTGGTGGCTGGCGTTCCGGGTCGGGCGCGGGCGGATCGGCGACTGGCGCGCAGGCCGTGCGCTGGATGCGCGTGCCGAAAATCCCGGCATCATCGGCTTCCTCACCGCCACCAACCTCCAGACCAGCCTGTCCTCCATCGGGCAGCAGGTCGCGGTGCTGATCGTCGGCGCCTTCGTCGGCCCGACCGGGGCGGGTCTCTATCGCCTCGCCAACCAGCTCGCCAATTCGCTGACCAAGATTTCCAGCCTCCTGTCGCGCAGCATCTTCGTCGAACTCTCGCGGACCAGCAGCCACGGGCGCGAAGCGCTGGGCGCCCTGTTCCGGCGGACGAACCGCCTGGCGCTGGTGGTCGGCGCGGTCATCATCGGCCTGATCCTGATGATCGGCCATCCTTTGCTGGGGCTGATCGCGGGACGGGAATTCCTGCCGGCCTATCCGCTGCTGCTGATGCTGGGCGTCGCCGCCTGCATCGACCTGATCGGGGTCAGCTACCGCCCGCTGCTGATGGCGACTGACCGGGCTGGCCTGTCGCTGCGGATATCCTTCGTTTCGACCCTGCTGCTGCTCGGCCTGCAATCCGCGCTGCTGCCGCTCTACGGCACGCAGGGTGCGGCGATGGCGAATATCGCAGCATCGCTCGCCGGCTTCACGATGATGGGCCTCGCCAGCCGCCGGGCCGTGACAAGCGGGGGCTAGAGTCTGTCTAACGCCGGGCGAGGATCGATTCGATCAGCGTTACGTCGGCGGGCTTGTCCGCGTCGATGCAGGCTTCGGGGCTGTCCATCGCCACCAGCCGCGCGGCAAGGCCGAAGCGCCGGCCGATCCGCGCGATCCCGCCGCGCAGTGTCGATATGCGCAGCAGCGCGCCGATCAGCGCGACCGGGCCGAAGGCGGACAATATCTTCCAGCCCTTCTTGCGGTCCTGCTCCACCTCCTGCCACAGTGCGATGACCGGGCGCGCCCTGGTGCTGCCGAACCAGAAGATGTTGGCGCCCGACCACCAGCCGTCGCGAAATTTCAGCCAGGTGCGCCGCGACTGCGGATAGCGCGCCAGCAGCGTCGCCCGCTCCACCATGGCGACGGCAATGTCCGCGCCTGCCGCTTCGCCCACGAACTGGTCCAGCATCGCCGTGTCGAGCAGCACATGGTCGGCCGTGGTCAGCAGCAACGGGAAGGGCAGGTCGTCCGCCGCCATCAGCGCCAGCAGCGAGGAGGCGATTCCCTGCCCCCCCGTCTCGAAGGTGACGCGCGGATGCGCCGCGAGCCAGGCGGTGGCGGGATCGGCGGCAAAGACGTCGGGCCGCTGGGTCAGGACGATCAGCCGGTCGATGGCGGGATGGTCGAGCAAGGCCCGCGCCGGGCGATTGATCATCGGCTCGCCCGCGACCGGGGCGAGCGGCTTGACCGGCACGCCGGCGGCCAGCGCCAGCGGATCGGGAATGGGGCGCGCGCCTGCGAGCAGGATGGCGGTAACGGAACCTGTCATCGCCGCGCGTTAGCGGAGTGGCGGAGAGGCGGGAAGGGCTTTTGCATCCCGGCCCCGAACGGAAATCTACTTGCCTTTCGCCACCGGCACGGCCGACGGCGCCTGTGCGAAACCGTCATGCAGCCCCACGCGCAGGCTCCGATATTGGGCCAGCCGCGCGCGGAAGGCGGTCAGGTCTCGACCGGCCAGCTGCGCCGTCGTCGTGAACTTGACCGACAGCGGATTGACCGTCGCGCCGCCGCGATACAGCTCATAATGAAGATGCGGCCCGGTCGACAGGCCGGTCGATCCGACATAGCCGATCACCTGGCCCCGCCGCACCCGTTGGCCCGGCACGGCGGCGATGCGGCTCATATGGGCATAGCCGGTGGCGAGGCCGCCGCCATGCTGGATGCGGACATAATTGCCATGACCGCCATGCCGCCCGGCGAAGCCGACGACGCCGTCGGTCACGGCATAGATGGGGGAGCCGTAGCGGGCGGCGAAATCGATGCCGGCGTGCATCCGCGTATAGCCCAATATCGGATGGCGGCGCTGGCCATAGCCCGACGACATGCGCCCGGCCACCGGCGAAGAGAGCACGCCGCGCCGTTCGCCGACGCCTGACGCCTCGAACCATTCGGTGCGGCCGTTGCTGGTCCATTTCAGCATGTCGATCGCCTTGCCGCGCGCGCGCTTCAGGCCCGCATAAAGCAGCTCGCCGACCTCCACGTCGCCGGTTTCGGCGCGGCGATATTCGGTGACGATGTCATAACGGTCGCCCGCACCGATACCGCCCAGGTCGACCTGGCCGGCGATGACGCGCAGGAAGGCCTGCACCGCCTTGGGCGGGGCGCCAGCCGCGCGGGCCGAGCGATAGATGCTTTCGCCGACCACGCCCTGGATGCGCAGCGGCGTATTGTCGACGCGGATGGGGATGCGTTTCACCGACAGTACGTTGCCATTGCGGGTCAGTTCGACGCCGAGGTCGAGCCGCGCGCGGAAGGCCAGCTTGTCGAGCGGCCGGGGGCGGTCGCGGCTGGCGCGGCGGCCCAGCACGATGTCGAGCCGCGTGCCCGGCTTCACGCCCGCGCCGATGTCGCCGCCGACCATCGCCATGACGGTCGCGACATCGCCGCCGCTGACCCCTGCGCGCGACAGGGCGCGGGGCAGGGTGTCGCTGCTGCCGACCTGGGCGTTGAGTTCGATCTGCGGGCGCTCGGGCGTCTGGCGCAGCGGCTGCACCGCATCGGTCGGTCCCATGTGCCGGCCACTGTCCGCGCCCAGCGCCAGTGGCGTGATCATCTGGCTGCGCACCTCGTCATAATGCGCGTCGCTCAGCGTCGGGCCGGGCGCGCCGGGTACGGGCTGAAAACCGGGGGACAGGTAGAGGGCGGTGGCGCAGAGGCCGAAACAGGTGGCAAGGCCACGGAACCAGGTAAGGCTGCCGATGCGCTGGCCCAGGTCGGGGACGAGGTCCACTTCGTCGGCCCAGTCGCGCAACCGGCTGCGCCAGTCCTGCGGCCGCGGCGGGGCTTCGCGGCGTAGCGAGTCCGCGAGCCACAGGGATATGGACGCGCCGCCCTGCTGAGACCCGAACTGGCTATCCTGAAACAAACCCGCGACCCCCAAGGGTGATATCGTCACCGCCGACCCGACATTCCCGCTCTATGCGTCGGGGCGGCCGTTGTGAACCGGGCAGGGTTAAAGTCAATTTAAGATGGGGCGCATCGACTCGGTCGTGCGACGAATCGTGCCGCCGGCCCGACAGGCTCGGCAAAGCGGCGGGAACCGCCGAATCTCCTTGCCCCGTGCCGTTCCATCCCCGACATAGGGCGGATATGGCCCAGTTCGCCCGTTCTTCCGTCACTGCCGTCCTGGGACCGACCAACACCGGCAAGACCCACCTCGCCGTCGAGCGGATGTGCGGCCATAGCAGCGGCATGATGGGATTTCCGCTGCGCCTGCTGGCGCGCGAGGTCTATGACCGCGTCGTCGCGATCAAGGGGCCGCAACAGGTTGCGCTCGTCACCGGCGAGGAAAAGATCGTGCCGCCGCAAGCGCGCTATTTCCTCTGCACGGCGGAATCCATGCCGATCGGCGCAGGCCGGCAGGCCGGAGCCGCACAAACAATCGGTGGAGGACGGGAAAGCGGCACGAAGGAAGATTTCGCCTTCGTCGCGCTGGACGAGGCGCAATTGGGATCGGACCCTGAGCGCGGCCATATCTTCACCGACCGGCTGCTGCGCGCGCGTGGGCGCGAGGAAACGATGATCCTTGGCTCCGCGACCATCAGCCGCGTCGTCAAGGCATTGGTGCCCGACGTGGAAATCATCGGCCGCCCTCGCTTTTCCACCCTCTCCTATGCCGGCGCGAAGAAGCTCTCCCGCCTGCCCAAGCGCTCGGCCATCGTCGCCTTCTCCGCGGAGGAGGTTTACGCCGTGGCCGAAATGCTCCGCCGGTTCCGGGGCGGCGCGGCGGTGGTGATGGGCGCCCTGTCGCCCCGAACCCGCAACGCGCAGGTGCAGATGTTCCTGAATGGCGAGGTCGACTATCTGGTCGCCACCGACGCGATCGGCATGGGGCTCAACCTCGATGTCGCCCATGTCGCCTTCGCCTCGCTGCGCAAGTTTGATGGCCGGCGCACCCGGCGCCTGACCGTCAGCGAGATGGCGCAGATCGCCGGGCGGGCCGGCCGGCATCACAAGGATGGCACCTTCGGCAGCCTGGGCCATGAAGATGGCGACGCCGCCTTCACCCCCGAGGAGATCGAAGCGATCGAGGCGCACCGCTTTCCGCCGGTGGAACACTTATTCTGGCGCAACGGCACGCCGCGCACCGACCGGCTCGACCATCTGCTCTTCGACCTGGAACAGAAGCCCGAGCGCCCCGAACTGCGTGCCGCTCCGGAAGCGGTGGACCATGCCGTGCTGAAACGGCTGGCCGACGATCCCCTCGTCATCGAACGCGCCAGGGGGCAGAGGCAGGTGGAACGGTTATGGGCGGCCAGCGGCCTGCCCGATTTCCAGAAGCTGGGCGCGGAGCATCATGCCCGCACCGTCGGCCGCATCTGGCGCTTCCTGTCCGAAGGGACCGGCCATATCCCGCGCGACTGGTTCGCGCAGAATCTCGCCCGGCTCGATTCGGTGCAGGGCGACATCGACACGCTGTCGGGCCGGATCGCGGCGGCGCGGACCTGGTCCTACATCGCGCACCGGCCCGACTGGCTGGCCCATCCCGCCGAGATGGCGGAGCGGACCCGCGCGCTGGAGGAGAAGTTGTCGGATGCGCTCCATGCCGCGCTGACGCAGCGATTCGTCGACCGGCGCACCTCCGTTCTGCTGCGCGACATCGGCCAGAATGCCAGCACCCTGCCGGTCACGGTAGAGCCGGACGGGAGCGTTTGTGTCGATGGCGAGACGATCGGACGACTTGACGGCTTCCGATTCTCGGTTGATCCCGCTACGCGGCATCAGGACCGAAAGATGTTGCTGGCGGCCGCGGAACGGCGCCTTGGAAAGGTATTGCGAGTGAAGGCTGACGAACTGGTTGCTGCGGCGGATGCGGATTTTGCGCTGCTGGACGAGGCGGGACAGGCGCCGGGCATCGCCTGGGGCGAGACGCCGGTGGCGACCCTGCTGGCGGGGCCGACCCTGCTGGCGCCCGAAATCCGGCTTGATCGTGCATTGCTGGGCCTGGGCCAGGATGTGCAGAAGCAGGTCGTGGCGCGCCTCGCCGCCTGGTTCGAGGGTCAGAAGCAGAAGCATCTGCTGCCGCTGGTCAAGATGGTCGAAAGCGCCGCCGATCCGGCCGTGCCGCCGGTGGTGCGCGCGGTCTTCGCGCAGTTGGCCGATGCTGGCGGCGTGATCGCGCGGACCGAACTCGATTCGGCGCTGGGCCATCTCGACAAGGATCAGCGCCATCTGCTGCGCAAGGCGGGCATCGATATCGGCGTGCTCGATATCTATCATCATGGCCTGCTCAAGCCCGGCGCCGCGCGCTGGCGATCGGCGCTGCTGGCGGCGCGCATCGCCAAGCCCTGCCTGCCGCTGCCGGGCCCCGGCCTCACGCTGATCCCGGCGGGCGAGAAGCCGGCGCAGATGGGTGCGCGAATCGCCGGTTTCCGCGGCTTTGGCGATCAGATGCTGCGGATCGACATGGCCGAACGCATGGCCCGCGCCGCGCATGAGGCGATCGCGAAGAATGAAGCCTTCACGGCGCTCAGCCCGCAGATCGTTTCGCTGGGTCTCAGCGAACCCTCCTTCCTGCAACTGATGCGCCTTGCCGGTTTCCGCCCGGTCGCCCCGGCCGCGGCGCCGGCGTCCGAAACGGAAGCGGCTGAAGTGACAGAGGCGACGGAGAGCGGGGACGACGTGGTCGCCGCCGCCGCGCCTCCCGCGGGCGCCAACTGGGCGTTCAAGGGCCGGCAGAAGGCGCGCACCGATCGCCCCCAGCATGGTCAGCAGCCGCGCGGCGGCAAGCCGGGCGGCAACCGTCGCCCCGGCAAGGAGGGTGGACAGAGGGATGGCGGCCAGAAGGAGGGCGGTCGGCCGCGCACCGCTTCGGCCGGCGGCAGCCCCGCGCCCGCCAACAACGCCTTTGCCGGCCTCGCCGAGTTGCTGGGCCGCAATGGCTGACGCGGGCTCCGGCCATGGACCGGCGCTGCGGATCGACAAATTCCTGTGGTTCGCGCGCCTGTCCAAGAGCCGGTCGACCGCGCAGAAGCTGGCCGAGGACGGGCATATCCGCCTCAACGGCCGTCGCGTGGAGCGCTCCCACGCGCCCGTGCGCGCGGGCGACCTCATCACCTTCCCCCATCCCAGCGGCGTGCGGGTGGTCCGCGTGATCCAGCTGCCGGCCCGGCGCGGCCCCGCGCCCGAGGCGCAGGCCTGTTATGAGGAATTGACGGTCGGCGGCTGACCGTGGCGAATGATCGTCGAACCATGATTTGACGCACTTCGATTCAAAAATGCGCAAAACACGCTCGCGAGACGCGGCGTTCCCGTTCGCCGAGACGGGTATAAAAACTATTGAGTTTCAATATGTTATATCGAATTTCAGGCGCTCTTGGCGATTTCCTTTTCGAACCCCTCCTGGAGGAACGCGCGCAAGCTGTCCATTTCGCTGTCCAGTCTTACCGCCGCGCCAAGCTCCGGCTGGCCCGGCCAGCCCGCATCCGCGACGGTCACGCCAGCCGCGCTGCGCGTCCCTTCATAGCGGGGGATGACATGGAAATGGACATGCGGGTCGACCATCATCAGCATCAGATAGTTGATCTTGCTGTAGCCCACCGCCTTGCCCAGCGCCGCCTCGATCACGGTGGTCACGGTCTTGAGTTCGGCATGGGCCGCCGCCGGCAGGTCGCCGAAGGCGGTGGCGTCACTTTTCGCCGCCAGCACCAGGGATCCCAGCGTCGGCTGGGCCGGGCGGAGCAGGACCAGCCAGTGCTCGAACGCCGCGACCAGCGTGGCTGGCCAGCCGAACTTCTCGATTGTCGCGTTCATCGCGCCGCCTCCGCTTCATCCATCCAGCTGACGATCGGCTTGCCGCTGCGCTGCACGGCATAGGCCTGCGCCAGCCGCACGGCATGGACGACCAGCGAAAGGATGGTCCACCAGGCGAGGGCGATCAGGCCGATGTCGGGCCGCCCGGCCAGCAGCGCGACGAACAGGATCACCATGTTCGGGTTGCGCCGTGCGGTGATCAGGCGGAACTGGCTGTCGAATGGCTGCCAGACATGGATGTCCATCTTGAAGTCCTTGAGGAACATCCCCTCGATCAGCCGTTGCAGCACATAGCCGGCGATCACGGCGGTCATGATGAAGGCGAAGGTGCCGGGCGACAGCGCAAGGCCCCAATAGGCGAGGCCGGTGCCCCAGAAATACCACCAGAAGGGCGGGTGGACCAGGTCGACGCCATGGTCGATCACATTGCCCCATTTGGACGAGGTGATGGTGCAGCGGGCGAGCTTGCCGTCAACCGTGTCCAGCACCATGAAGATGAAGCCGCTGAGGAATCCGGTCCAGTACATCCCTTTGGCGAAGAGGAAGGTTGCGACCAGGCAGAGGGTGACGCCGATCACCGACACCATGTTGGGCGTCATGCGCAGCTGCGCGGCGATGCGGGTCAGGACCAGCGCCAGTTCGGGCCAGAGATATTTGGTCAGCAGGTCGGTGACGCCTTTGTAGGCGCCGAAATAGCTGCGCCGCTCGATCTCGCGCCGGGTGCCCGGGGTGAGTTCGCGCACCATCGGCTGTTCCAGCTTGCGAAGCTGGCGATTGTAGAGCTTGCGGCCGTCCGACAGGTCGATGACCGTCGGCGCCGCGAGCGGATCGCTGCCCACCGGCACCTGCCCGACAATGGGCGTCCGTCCCCAGGCGAACAGCGTGCCCGGCGTTTCGAGCGCGAGGCGCAGCAGCAAAGGGTCGAAGGCATAGGCCAGGTTGAACAGCAGTTCATGCCCTGGCGCGAGTATGCTGCCGTTCTTCGCCGCGCTTTCCGCCATGCGGCGGTTGCGCTCGGCATTGGACATGCCCCAGATCGGCGTCGCATTCTCGCCGAGCAGGCGGACCGGGCCGAGGGTGGTGGTGATCGTCTGGCTCATGGCGTTATGAGTCCTTGGGGGCTGTCGCGAAATTCAGGATGAGGTCGGCCTGGCGCTGCGACGCGGGGACCGGGGACAGGTCGATGGATTGCTGCATTGCCGCCTTTTGCGCAGCAACATAGCCCGGTTGCAAGTCGTTCGCGCGGGCGAGGGCGGCGGGCAGGGCGTCGGCCCGCTCGATGACCTGCCCCAGCTTCCAGTGGGCGAAGGCATCGCCCGACCCGTCGTGCCGGTCGAGGTTGAGGAAGATGCAGGGGCGCGGTTCGATAAGGAACTCATAGACCTGGCTCGATACGTCACCCAGATAGACGTCCGCGCTCATCGTATAGCTCATGTCGATCGACCGGCGGCTGCCCATGTCGATCCGGATGTGCGGCGCGCTGCTGGTGATCGCCGGCACCTTGCGTGCCAGCTTGGTGTGCGGGGCGATGATGACGTTCCAGCCGGTCAGCGACTCCAGCGCGGCCAGAACGTCGGGGCCGTGCTTGATCCATGACGACAGCGCCGGATCGAAATGCGGATTGTAGAGCAGGAGCGGCTTGTCGTCGGGGAAGAAGCGCTGCCGCGCCGCCTTCAGTTCGAACTTGGGATAGCCGCCGACGGCGACCGTCTCGGCGGTGCATAGGCCGCGCTCGATCATGCGGCGGCGATCCTTTTCGCCCGCGACCAGGGTCAGGTCGAAATCGGCGTGGCGTTTCTTGTAGCCGCCCTCCCGGTCGCCCGCGCCATGCTTGATGAGGATGAGGCGGGAATGGAAGCCGGGTATGCGGCGGAGCCAGGCGCTGCTGATCTCGGTGGTCACGAGCGTCGGGAAACGGGCGATGGTGGGCAAGTTGAGCAGCAGGGTCGCCAGCCGCGAGGGCTGGCGGAAGAGCGAGTCGGGCCGCGATGGCGGCCGCGCCAGGCGAACGATGTTCAGGCGGCCTTCTGGATCATAGCTTGTCACCAGCGCCAATATCAGGTCCGAAGGGGACAAGATGCTGACCCGTACATCGGGCCGGCGCGCCAGTTCCAGCGCGGCGGGCAGCCAATGATAGAGTTGCTGGGCCTCGGCGATGGCGAGAAAGGCGATGTCGATCGGCAATAGGAGTTCCCCACAGATTTCGTCGCCCTAGCGCGGATGGTGAAGGAAGCAAGACGCGGACTTGGCCGCCATGCTGATCTGCAAGCCATTTGCAACAAGGCTTTGCGGGCAGAAACATGGTCCTCGGTGCTGGACCTTTGCAGATTTTTCGTTATGCGGACCCCCAACAGACAGACATCGACGAAGAGGCTCGACGAGCGATGGCCGAATTTGCGTTGCCCAAGAACAGCAAGATCAGCGGCAAGGGCGTGACCCACAAGGCGCCTGAAGGGGCGACCAACGTCCGCAGCTTCAAGGTCTATCGCTACGATCCCGACTCCGGCGAAAATCCGCGTTATGACACCTATGAGATCGACCTCGACTCCTGCGGTCCGATGGTCCTGGACGCGCTGCTGAAGATCAAGAATGAATATGATCCGACGCTAACCTTCCGCCGCTCCTGCCGCGAAGGCATTTGCGGCAGCTGTTCGATGAACATGAACGGCCGTAACGGGCTGGCCTGCACCACCGCGATCGACGAGTGCGCCGGCAAGGATGTGCGTATCACGCCGCTGCCGCACATGGACGTCATCAAGGATCTGGTGCCGGACTTCACCCATTTCTACGCCCAGTACAACAGCATCAAGCCGTGGCTGCAAACCGTCAGCCCGCCGCCGAGCGGCAAGGAACGGCTCCAGTCGCCCGCCGATCGCGAGAAGCTGGACGGCCTCTACGAGTGCATCCTGTGCGCCTGCTGCTCGACCAGCTGCCCCAGCTATTGGTGGAACAGCGACAAGTTCCTGGGTCCGGCGATCCTGCTCCAGGCCTATCGCTGGCTGGCGGACAGCCGTGACGAATATACCGGCGAGCGTCTTGATGAGCTGGAAGATCCCTTCCGCCTCTATCGTTGCCACACCATCATGAACTGCGCGAACGTCTGCCCCAAGGGCCTTTCGCCGGCCAAGGCGATCGCCGAAACCAAGAAGATGATGGTCGAACGGCAGCTGTAAGTTGGCGAGTGACGGCATAGCGGGCGGCGCCACGCTGACCGAAGGCAAGTGGGCGGGCTGGGCCGCCTGGTCGGACCCGCACCCCGACACTTTCCTCCAGGCGATCGGGCGCGGCTATATGCGCAGTGATGCGCCGGGCAAGGCGCTGGTCGGGCTGGAGACGCGTGCCAATCATCGTAATCGAGTCGACACGCTTCACGGCGGCTTCCTGGCGGCGTTTGCCGATCATGCCTATTTCGGCGGCCTTTGGGTCATGGGGCACAAGGCGCAGGTCAATGGCGTGACCATCGACCTGTCCATGCAATATCTGGGCGCGGGCAAGGTCGGGCCTGATCTGTTTGCCGACGTGGAGATGCTGCGGGAGACGGGGAGGCTCTTCTTCCTGCGGATGCTCATCACCCAGGATGGTCAGCCCGTCGCAGCATCCTCCGCCACTATCCGCAAGGCGCCTGCCGCCAGGTGAGCAGCGTGATCGCCCGCTACGACACGCTGGTCCAGGCCGGCGAACTGAGGCCCGACTCGGACCAGCGGGCGGGGGCGGTTCGACTCGATCGGCTGCAACAGGAACTGGAAGCGGCGCCAGCCCGCGGATCGACGCTCTGGAAGCTGCTGCGCAAGGCGCCCGAGCCACCGCGCGGCCTCTACATGTGGGGTGGCGTCGGGCGCGGCAAGTCGATGCTGATGGACCTGTTCTTCGACACGGTTCAAGTGAAGCGCAAGAAGCGCGCCCATTTCCACGAATTCATGCTGGACGTTCATGCCCGCCTTGCCGAGGCGCGCAAGTCTGAGACGGGCGATCCGATCCCGCCGGTTGTCGAGTCGCTGGCCGAGGAGGCGCGACTGCTCTGCTTCGACGAGATGGTCGTGAACAACATGGCTGACGCGGCGATCATGTCGCGCCTATTCACCGGGCTGCTGGAAAAGCGGGTGACGATCGTCACCACCTCCAACCGCGAGCCTGACGAACTCTACAAGAATGGTCTCAACCGCCAGCTTTTCCTGCCCTTCATCGACCTGATCAAGGCGAAGCTGGACGTGATGACGCTGAACGGGCCGGTTGATTACCGGCGCGACCGTCTGGGCGACGCGAAGCTGTGGCACTGCCCCAACGGGCCGGAGGCGACGAAGGCGCTGTCCGAGGCCTTTTTCCGCTTGACCGACTATCCGGTCGAGGACCGGGCCAAGGTGCCGGCGGAGGAGATTGTGGTGCAGGGCGGGCGCACCATGCAGGTGCCCAAGAGCCTGAAGGGCGTCGCGGTCTTCTCCTTCAAGCGGTTGTGCGTGGAGGCGCGCGGCGCGCCGGACTATCTGGCCATCGCGCGCAAATATCACACCGTCATCATAGTGGGCATTCCGGTGTTGGGGCCCGAAAATCGTAACGAGGCGGCGCGGTTCGTGACGCTGATCGACTCGCTTTACGAATATCGGGTGAAGCTGCTGGCCGCGGCGGATGCGGAGCCGGCGCGCCTCTATCCCGAAGGGGATGGGGCGTTCGAGTTCGAGCGCACCGTATCGCGGCTGATGGAAATGCAGTCAGACGATTATCTGGCGCTGGGCCACGGGCCAAAATAGGCTTTCGCATCGCAAGTCAGTTCATCGGCGGGAGGAATCCGCTCGCCGGATATTGCGCGTGTCGTTCATCGGAACGCAATTTTCATAAAGCAAAACAGGCCGGGCGCCCCCGAGGAGAAAGGCGCCCGGCAGGATACCTCTGCAGGGAAGGCTCGCGGACCAGGGTAGGAGCCCGGAGCGACAGGGTGTAAATCTCCATTAATGCAACTGCGAATGAATTGCAAAGATAATTTGTCCCTCAGCTCTTTGACAGGTTGAAACCCCCGTCCGAAGGGCGTAGGCGGGCCGGCAATTCCAGTAGTCATGACTTGGAGGATGATTGCATATGGCCCGTAAGAAGATCGCGCTCATCGGCGCTGGCAATATCGGCGGCACGCTGGCGCACCTCGCGGCGCTCAAGGGTCTGGGCGATATCGTCCTGTTCGACGTGGTGGAGGGCGTGCCGCAGGGCAAGGCGCTCGATCTGTCCCAGTGCGGTTCGGTCGAAGGCTTCGACGCGAAGATCACTGGCTCGAACGACTATGCCGATATCGCGGGTGCGGACGTCATCATCGTCACCGCCGGCGTCGCCCGCAAGCCGGGCATGAGCCGCGACGACCTGCTGGGCATCAACCTCAAGGTCATGAAGGCCGTGGGCGAGGGCATCGCCGCCAACGCGCCCGACGCCTTCGTCATCTGCATCACCAATCCGCTCGACGCGATGGTGTGGGCGCTGCGCGAATTTTCGGGCCTGCCGCACAGCAAGGTCGTCGGCATGGCGGGCGTGCTCGACAGCTCGCGCTTCAACCACTTCCTGGCCGAAGAATTCAACGTCTCGGCCAAGGACGTCACCAGCTTCGTGCTCGGCGGCCATGGCGACACGATGGTCCCGGTCATCGAATATTCGACCGTCGCCGGCATCCCGGTGCCCGACCTCATCAAGCAGGGTCGCTCGACGCAGGAGCGCATCGACGCCATCGTGCAGCGCACCCGTTCGGGCGGCGGCGAGATCGTCGCGCTCTTGAAGACCGGCTCGGCCTTCTACGCACCCGCCACGAGCGCGATCGCCATGGCTGAAGCCTATCTGGGCGACAAGAAGCGCCTGCTGCCCTGCGCCGCCAACCTGACCGGCCAGTATGGCGTGGACAATCTCTATGTCGGCGTGCCGGTCATCATCGGTAAGGATGGCGTCGAGCAGGTCGTCGAGATCGAGCTGAACGACGAAGCCAAGGCGAACCTTCAGGTGTCGGTCGATGCGGTCAAGGAACTGCTGGAAGCCTGCAAGGCCATCGACCCCTCGCTCGCCTGAGCCCACAAGCTTGCACCGGTCCGTCCCAGGTAAGTGCGCAGCCTGGGGCGGATCGCTTTAGACCCAAGTGCCACGTCCACAGAAGATAAAGGGACACGCATGTCCATTCTGGTGAACAAGAACACCAAGGTCATCACCCAGGGTATGACCGGTGCCACCGGCACCTTCCACACCGAACAGGCTCTGGCCTACGGCACCCAGATGGTTGGCGGCGTGACGCCCGGCAAGGGCGGCACGACCCATATCGGCCTGCCCATGTTCGACACCGTTGCGGAAGCCAAGTCGAAGACCGGCGCCGATGCGTCGGTCATCTATGTGCCGCCGCCGTTCGCGGCCGATTCGATCCTGGAAGCGATCGACGCCGAAATCCCGCTGATCGTCTGCATCACCGAGGGCATCCCGGTCCTCGACATGGTTCGCGTGAAGCGCGCCCTGTCGGGTAGCAAGTCGCGTCTGATCGGCCCGAACTGCCCCGGCGTGCTGACCCCCAATGAGTGCAAGATCGGCATCATGCCCGGGTCGATCTTCTCCAAGGGTTCGGTCGGCGTCGTGTCGCGTTCCGGCACGCTGACCTACGAAGCCGTGTTCCAGACCACCAATGCGGGCCTGGGCCAGACCACCGCGGTCGGCATCGGCGGCGATCCTGTCAACGGCACCAACTTCATCGACGTGCTGGAACTGTTCCTGGCCGACGACGCGACCGAATCGATCATCATGATCGGTGAAATCGGCGGCGACGCGGAAGAGCAGGCCGCCCAGTTCCTGATCGACGAGGCCAAGAAGGGCCGCAAGAAGCCGATGGCCGGTTTCATCGCGGGCCGCACCGCCCCTCCGGGCCGTCGCATGGGCCATGCCGGCGCGATCGTGTCGGGCGGCAAGGGCGACGCCGAGAGCAAGATCGCGGCGATGGAAGCGGCCGGTATCAAGGTCGCTGCCAGCCCGTCCGAGCTGGGTTCGACGCTGGTCGAAGTGCTGAAGGGCTGATCAGCCGATAGATGATGCGGCCGGGCTGCACCCCGGCCGCTATTTTCCCGCATCCGCGACTGCACGCGGCTGGGATGGGACGTAGGGACATGGGTTACGAAAACCAGGATTTCGAGGTCGAGCGCGGGCCGAGCTGGGCGCGCGACAACTGGCCGCTGACGGACACCGACGATCTGACCGGGGCGCTGGACCCCACGCAGATGCAGGTCGCCGTGAAGGCCGCCGCCAAGTCGGCGGGCAAGGCCGTGTCGGATGCCGATGTGGTGGCTGCCGCTGACGATGCCATCCGCGCGCAGATGCTGATCCGCACCTATCGCGTGCGTGGTCATCTGGCCGCCAACCTCGATCCGCTGGGCCTTGCCAAGCGTGACCTGCCGGCCGACCTGACGCCGGAATATCATGGCCTGACCGATCCCGCCAAGAAGATCTATCTGGGCGGTACGCTGGGCGTGCAATATGCGACGGTCAGCGAGATCGTCGCGATCCTGCGCGCCAATTATTGCGGCAATGTCGGCCTGGAATATATGCACATCGCCGACGTGGAGGAGCGCCGCTTCCTCCAGGACAGGCTGGAAGGCAAGGACAAGGAAATCCACTTCACGCCCGAGGGCAAGAAGGCGATCCTGGCCAAGGTCATCCAGGGCGAGCAATATGAGAAGTTCCTGGGCCGCAAATATGTCGGCACCAAGCGTTTCGGCCTCGACGGTGGCGAATCGATGATTCCCGCGCTTGAAGCCGTCATCAAATATGGCGGTTCGTCGGGCGTGCGCGAGATCGTGTTCGGCATGGCTCATCGCGGCCGCCTGAACGTGCTGGCCAATGTCATGGCCAAGGGCTTCCGCGTCATCTTCCACGAATTTTCGGGCGGTACAGCCAATCCCGAAGATGTCGGCGGTTCGGGCGACGTGAAGTACCATCTCGGCACTTCGACCGACCGCGAGTTCGATGGCATCAAGGTCCATATGTCGCTGGTGCCCAACCCGTCGCACCTCGAAACCGTTGATCCCGTGGTGCTGGGCAAGGTCCGCGCGCAGCAGACCTTCCGCGACGATCTGGCCAAGCATGACCAGGTGCTGCCGGTGCTGATCCATGGCGACGCGGCCTTCGCCGGCCAGGGCATCGTCTGGGAATGCCTCGGCTTCTCGGGCGTCCCCGGCTATAATACGGGCGGCTGCATCCACTTCATCGTGAACAACCAGATCGGCTTCACCACCAGCCCGCAATTCTCGCGCGGCTCGCCCTATCCCAGCGATGTGGCCAAGGGCGTCCAGGCGCCGATCCTGCACGTCAATGGCGACGATCCCGAAGCCGTGACCTTCGCTTGCAAGCTGGCGATGGAATATCGCCAGGCCTTCCATCGCGACATCGTGATCGACATGTGGTGCTATCGTCGCTTCGGTCATAATGAAGGCGACGAGCCGGGCTTCACCCAGCCGCAGATGTACGCCAAGATCCGCCAGCATCCCCCGGTCAGCGACGTCTATGCGGCGCGGCTGAAGGCGGAAGGCCTGGTCGATGATGCCTTCGTTGCCAAGGCGACGGACGATTTCGTCAACCATCTGGAAGAAGAGTTCGAGGCGGCCAAGAGCTACAAGGCGAACAAGGCCGACTGGTTCGCCGGTCGCTGGTCGGGGCTGCACAAGCCCGCCGACGCCGAAACCGCGCGCCAGAGCGTGGAATCTGCGATCAGCCAGAAGCTGTTTGACGGCCTGGGCAAGACGCTGACTACCGTTCCTGAAGGGCATAACGTCCACAAGACGCTCAAGCGCGTTCTCGACGCCAAGGCCGAGATGTTCAAGACGGGCGAGAATTTTGACTGGGCGACCGGCGAGGCGCTGGCCTTCGGGTCGCTCCTGTCGGAAGGCTATGGGGTGCGCCTGTCGGGTCAGGATTCCGGGCGCGGTACTTTCAGCCAGCGTCATGCGGTCTGGACCGACCAGGATACGGAAGCGAAATATATCCCGCTCTCGACCGTGCCGCATGGCCGTTTCGAGGTGCTGGATTCGCCGCTGTCCGAATATGGGGTGCTCGGCTTCGAATATGGTTTCGCGCTGGCGGACCCCAAGAGCCTGGTCATCTGGGAAGCGCAGTTCGGCGATTTCGCCAATGGCGCGCAGATCATCTTCGACCAGTATATCGCGTCGTCGGAGACCAAGTGGCTTCGCTCCAACGGCCTCGTCTGCCTCCTGCCGCACGGCTATGAGGGGCAGGGGCCGGAGCATAGCTCGGCGCGTCTGGAACGCTATCTCCAGCTCTGCGCGGAAGGCAATATCCAGGTCGCGAACGTCACGACGCCGGCCAACTATTTCCATATCCTGCGTCGCCAGATGCTGCGGCCTTTCCGCAAGCCGCTGATCATCATGGCGCCCAAGTCGCTGCTGCGGCACAAGGCGGCGGTCAGCAAGGCCGAGGATTTCCTGGGCGAAACGCATTTCAAGCGCATCCTGTCGGACCCCAATGGGGCGTCCGACAAGGACACGAAGCGCCTGGTGCTTTGTTCGGGCAAGGTCTTCTACGACCTGATGGAAGCCCGCGATCAACATGGCGACAAGGACGTGCAGATCGTTCGGATCGAGCAGATCTATCCGTTCGCGACCGAGGCCTTGGCGACACGTATCGCGCGCATGACCAACCTGGAAGAGGTCGTGTGGTGCCAGGAAGAGCCGCGCAACAATGGCGCCTGGTTCTTCGTGGAACCCTATGTCGAGGAAGCGCTGGCCAAGGCCGGAAAGGCGCCGATGCGCGCCCGCTATGCCGGCCGAAAGGCATCGGCCTCGCCCGCCACGGGCCTGGCCAAGCGCCATGTCGCCGAACAGGGCGCCCTCGTCGCCGATGCGCTGGGCCACAGCGTTCGTGAAGAAATCCGCCGCCAGAAGAAAGGCTGAGACAGCTCATGGCAACCGAAGTCAAAGTCCCCACGCTGGGCGAATCCGTTACCGAAGCAACCGTTGGCCAGTGGCTCAAGAAGCCCGGTGAAGCGGTCAAGGCCGATGAGCCGATCGTCAGCCTGGAAACCGACAAGGTCGCGGTCGACGTGCCTGCACCTGTCGCCGGCGTGCTGGGCGATATCATCGCCAAGGAAGGCGATACGGTCGAGGTCGGCGCGCTGCTGGCCTATGTGAACGAAGGTGCGGCTGCGGCCGCTTCGCCGGCACCGGCCGCTGCTGCGCCGGCTGCGAAGGCCGAGGCAGCGGCGCCTGCCGCAGCTGCATCGGCACCCGTTTCGGACGACGAAGAAGGCGGCAACCTGACCCTGTCGCCGGCGGTCCGCCGCCTGGTGCTGGAACATGGTCTTGACCCGAGCAAGATCAAGGGCACCGGCAAGGACGGCCGCCTGACCAAGGACGACGTCACCGCCGCCGTCGCCGCCGGCACCGCTAAGGCGGCTGCCTCGACGCCTGCGGCAGCGCCGGCTGCCGATGCCCCGGGCGCCGGTCCGAGCCGCAAGCAGGAGCGCGTCAAGATGACCCGCCTGCGCCAGACCGTCGCCAAGCGACTCAAGGAAGCGCAGAACAATGCGGCGCTCCTGACGACCTACAACGACGTGGACATGACCAACGTCATCGAGGCGCGCGCCAAGTACAAGGATCTGTTCGAGAAGAAGCATGGCGTCCGTCTCGGCTTCATGGGCTTCTTCACGAAGGCCGTCTGCATGGCGCTCCGCGACATTCCGGGCGTCAATGCGCAGATCGAGGGCGACGAGATCGTCTATAATGATTTCGCCGACATCTCGGTCGCCGTTTCGGCCCCGACTGGCCTGGTCGTTCCGGTGATCCGCAACGCGGAATCGCTGAGCGTCGCCGACATCGAAAAGACCATCGGCGGCTTTGGCAAGAAGGCCAAGGAAGGCAAGCTGACCATGGAAGATATGAAGGGCGGCACCTTCACCATCTCCAACGGCGGCGTGTTTGGTTCGCTCCTGTCCAGCCCGATCATCAATCCGCCCCAGTCGGCGGTGCTGGGCCTGCACCGTATCGAGGACCGCCCGGTCGTGCGCGACGGTCAGATCGTGATCCGCCCGATGATGTATCTCGCGCTCAGCTATGACCATCGTCTGATCGACGGTCGCGAAGCGGTGACATTCCTGGTCGCAGTCAAGAATGCGATCGAGGACCCGACCCGCCTGCTGATCGACCTGTAAGGTCGAGCCGACCCATCCCGTTCGGGCTGAGCCTGTCGAAGCCCCCGTCCTTCCTGTTTCGGACGGACAAAAGAAGAAGTAATGCCCTTCGACAGGTTGAAGCGAGACACTCGGCTCGCTTCAAGGGCGAACGGAGATCGTTATGGCAGACTTCGATTATGACGTGCTGGTGATCGGTGCCGGCCCCGGTGGCTATGTCGCGGCGATCCGCGCGGCGCAGCTGGGCCTCAAGACCGCCTGCGCCGAAAGCCGCGAGACGCTGGGCGGCACCTGCCTCAATGTCGGTTGCATCCCTTCCAAGGCGCTGCTGCACGCCTCGGAACTCTATGACGAGGCCGCGAACGGTGCGCTCGCCAAGCTGGGCGTCAAGATCGACAAGATGAGCCTGGACCTCGACACCATGCAGGGCCAGCGCAAGGACGCGGTCAAGGGTCTGACCGGGGGCATCGAGTTCCTGTTCAAGAAGAACAAGGTGACCTGGCTCAAGGGTCGGGCCAGCTTCACCGGTGCCAACACCGTTGAAGTCGGCGGCGAGACGGTGACGGCGAAGAACATCGTCATCGCGACTGGCTCCTCGGTCACGCCGCTTCCGGGCGTTGCGGTCGACAATGCCGGCGGTCAGATCGTCGACTCGACCGGCGCGCTGGAACTGGACAAGGTTCCGGGCCATCTGGTCGTCGTCGGTGGCGGTGTGATCGGCCTCGAACTGGGCAGTGTCTGGAAGCGCCTGGGTGCCAAGGTGACGGTGGTCGAATATCTCGACCAGATCCTGCCCGGCATGGACGGCGAAGTCCGCAAGGAAGCCAACAAGATCTTCAAGAAGCAGGGCTTCGAATATAAGCTCGGCACCAAGGTGACGGGTGCGCAAGTCGGCAAGAAGGGCGTGACCCTGACCGTCGAGCCTGCTGCCGGTGGCGACGCGGAAACGATCGAGGCGGACGTCGTGCTCGTTTCGATCGGCCGTCGTCCCAACACCGAAGGCCTCGGCCTCGACAAGATCGGCCTGGAGCTGAACGCACGCGGCCAGATCGAGACGGACCATGAGTTCGGTACGAAGGTTCCGGGCGTATGGGCGATCGGCGACGTCATCCCCGGACCGATGCTGGCGCACAAGGCCGAGGACGAAGGCATTGCCGTTGCCGAGAATATCGCGGGCCTGACCGGCATCGTCAATCATGACGTGATCCCCAGCGTGGTCTATACCAAGCCGGAAATCGCAGGCGTGGGGCTGACCGAGGAAGTCGCAAAAGAACGCGGCGCGATCAAGGTCGGCAAATTCCCGATGATGGCCAACAGCCGCGCCAAGACCAACCACGAACCCGACGGCTTCGTGAAGATCATTGCTGACGCCGAGACGGACAAGGTGCTGGGCGTGTGGATCATCGGGGTCCCTGCTGGCACCATGATCGCGCAGGCGGCACAGGCGATGGAGTTCGGCGCGTCGAGCGAGGACATCGCCTACACCTGCCACGCGCATCCGACGCACAGCGAGGCGATCAAGGAAGCGGCGATGGCTGTGACCGGCAAGCCGATCCACATGTGATCGCCTATCGCGTCGACCCATCGGTAGACAAAGGAAGGGCCTCCGCATTGCGGCGGCCCTTTTCCTTTGGCGGCGTCATATGCCCGTTGTCCCTGCCGAAAGGGCGTGAGAGGATCTGTGCTTCAACGGGGAGCCATGCTCATGCGTTTCGCGATCAAAACTGGTGAAGCTGGCGTCCGATGGCGACGCAGCTTCTGGACCGTCCTGTGCTGCCTCTGGGTGCTGCCTGCGATCGCCATGCGTTTTTCGCGGCAGTTTGTCTGGGGCATCGAGGATTTTGCCGCTTGGGCGCTGTTGCTCGGCGGCCTGGGGCTATGTGTCGAATTGTCGTTCAGGGTCACATCTGCGCCGATGTTGCGGGCGATGCTGGTCGGCGCGGCGGTGGCTGTCGCCGGCGTCATCTGGGCTGACGCTGCGGTCGGCATTCTGTAGCGGCGGAACGGGGTTCCAACCGATATTCAGAAATCGGGCCTCCGCTTCTCCCGGAACGCCGTCACGCCCTCCGCAAATTCGGGCAGCGTGAAGGCGTCGCGGAACATTGCCAGCGTGGTCGTGTCATCGTCGGCCTGACCGTCGAGGATGCGGCGGATGATCGCCTTGGATGATCGCACGCTATGCTGGGCATTTGCGGCGATGCTCCGGGCCAGGGTGTCGGCAGTGGTCAGCGGATCGACGGCGATCTGCTCGATCAGGCCGATCGACAGGGCTTCGTCCGCCCCGTGTAGCGCGCCGGTGAAGAGGACGCGCTTCGCGCGCGCCGGGCCGACCAGATCGACCAGCAATTTCGTGTCGAACAGCGAGTAGACGATGCCGAGCTTCGCCGGCGTGATCCCCATTCGGGCGGTTGGTGCGGCGACGCGCAGGTCGCAGGCGATGGCAAGGCCGCATCCCCCGCCGATGCAATCGCCATCGATCGCGGCGATCACCGGCTTTTCGGCATGGGCGAGCGCATATTGGCTGGCGCGGATTGCGGCCTGATTGGCGACCCGCCACTCCTCCGCGCCAGAGAAACGGGCAAATTCGTCTATGTCGGCCCCGGCGCAGAAGAGGCCGGGCGTGCCGGAAGCGAGGATCAGCACGCGCACCGTGGGGTCGCCCATCGCGTCTCCCACCAGCTGCGGCAATGTTTCCCACATCGCCTGGCACATGGCGTTGCGTCGCGCGGGCCGGTCGATCAGCAGACGGGCGACCGCACCGTCGCGTTCGAGCCGGAGAGTCATGCCGGCCAGCGTTCCAGCAGCGGCACCAGTTCGTCGAAATGATGGATGATGGCGTCGGCCTCCAGGTCCTCGACAGGGCCGTCAAGGAAGCCGAAGCTGACGGCGACATTGGCGACGCCTGCATTGCGCGCGCCGGCAATGTCGTTGATCGTGTCGCCGACGAAGAGGGTCCGGCCGCCGCCCGCGCGTTCGATCATGGCGCGGATCGGCGCGGGGTCGGGCTTCGATATGCCGACCGTGTCACCGCCCACGATGCTGGCGAACCGGTCGGACAGGCCGATCTGGCGCATCAATGGGATGGTGAAGCGCTCCGCCTTGTTGGTGCAGATGGCGAGCTTGATGCCAAGCCCCGCAAGCTGATCCATCGCCGCGATCAGGCCGGGATAGGGAACGGAGTAAATGGCCAGATTCTGCTCATAATAATCGAGCAGGATCGGTAGCAGTTGCGCCAGGATCGCCTCGTCATGGCCGCCCGAGGCGTCCAGCGCGCGCTGGAGCATGACCTTTGCCCCTTTCCCGACGAAGGGATGGATGGCCGCGACCGGAAAGGCCGGGCGGCCGATCGTGCCGATGGCATAATTGACCGCCGCAGCGAGGTCGCCGCTGGTGTCGATGAGCGTGCCGTCCAGGTCGAAGCCGATGATGTCGAAGGGGATGTTCGCCATGACCATCGCCATGCCGCGACCATGGTGGCAAAGGCAAGCCAAACATGGCAGAGCAGTCCTGCAATCGCCCGGCGAGGGTGATCGTCGCACCATTCTCCGTTCGCCCTGAGCCAGTCGAAGGGCGGCGCTTTCTCCTTCACACGGAAAGGGAAAGCATGGGGAAGCGGCAAGCTCCGACCCTGGAGGGCTGGGCTTGCCGTGGGGACGATCATCACGCCGGACGCTCAGGAACAACAGGATCCGCACGCCGTGACCAGCCCCGCCTCTCGTCCGCTCGCCGTCATCATCCTTGCCGCCGGCCGGGGGACACGTATGAAATCCGCGCTGCACAAGGTGCTGCATCCGGTCGCCGGGCGGCCGATGCTGCTCCATCTGCTGGCCAGCGTTTCCCAACTGGCGCCGGAACGGCAGGTGGTGGTCGTCGGCGCGGGACGCGAGCAGGTGGAGAAGGCGGTTGCCGGCACGGGCGCGGTGATCGCCGTGCAGGACCGGCAGCTGGGCACCGGTCATGCGGTCGCGCAGGCGCATGACGCGCTCGCGGGTTTCGCGGGCGATGTGCTGATTCTTTATGGCGACGTGCCGTTGGTGAGCGCCGCTACGATGCGGGCGATGCTCGATCGGTTGAGCCGGGGCGACGAGCCGCGCGCGGTGGTGCTGGGCTTCCGTCCCGATGATACCGCCGCTTATGGCCGCATCATCGCCGATGGGCAGGGCATCATCGAGAAGATGGTGGAATATAAGGACGCGAGCGAGGCCGAGCGGGCGGTGACGCTCTGCAACAGCGGCCTGATGGCGGTGCGCTCGACCGACCTGTTCATCCTGCTCGACAGGATCGGCAACGACAATGCGGCCGGCGAATATTATCTGCCCGATATCGTGATGCTGCCCGGCGCCACCAGCGCCGTGATCGAGACGGAGGCGTGGGAAGTGGCGGGCATCAACAGCCGCATCGAACTGGCCGGGGTAGAGGCGATGTGGCAGGCGCGCCGCCGGATCGAGGCGATGCGCGACGGCGTGACCCTGGTCGCCCCGGAGACGGTCTTCTTCTCCCATGACACCGAGCTGGGCCGCGACGTGGTGGTCGAACCGAACGTCGTCTTCGGCCCCGGCGTCATGGTGGCGGACGATGTGACGATCCATGCCTTTTCCCATCTGGAGGGCGCGCGCGTCGAAAGCGGGGCGGAGATCGGTCCCTATGCGCGGCTGCGGCCGGGGGCGGAGATCGGCCCCAAGGCGAAGGTCGGCAATTTCGTCGAGATCAAGAAGGCGACGCTGGGCGAGGGGGCGAAGGCCAATCACCTGTCCTATATCGGTGACGCCAGCGTGGGCGCGGGGGCGAATATCGGCGCGGGGACCATCACCTGCAATTATGACGGCTATTTCAAGTACCGGACGGAGATCGGCGCGGGCGCCTTCATCGGCTCCAACAGCGCGCTGGTCGCGCCCGCGACTATCGGGGACGGCGCGATCGTAGCTGCGGGCAGCGTCGTGACCCAGGCCGTGGAGGCGGATTCGCTGTGTCTGGTCCGGCCCGAACAGGTCGGCAAGGCCGGCTGGGCGGCGGCATTCCGCGCGCGGATGAAGGCGAAGAAGGCGGCTGTCAAAGGATGAGTTTCGTCCGTGGTCATCCCTGGCTGGCGGGATTTCTGTGTCTGCTGCTGGCGATCATCGGTTTTGCGGCTTGGCTGGTCCTGAACGCCAGCGCCATGCCGGTGGTGCGACGGGCGGAGATATTGCTGCCGTTCCCCGCCGATGCGCCCCGCAAGCCGATGACGGTTGCGCTCATGACCGACACTCACCTGTCCGGCCCGGACAACAGCCCGGCGCGGATGGCGCGGATCGTGGCACAGATCAATGCGCTCCGGCCCGACCTCATCCTGCTGGGTGGCGACTATGTCGGCGACGACAAGGGCGGCGCGATCTATGACGGGCAGGCGAGCATCGCGCCCTTTGCCGGCCTGCGTGCGCCACTTGGCGTGGTTGCGGTGCTGGGCAATCATGACAGCCGCAGCCGGAAGAACCAGCGGGCGTTGAGCGGGCCGGACTGGCAGGCGGCTTTCGACCGGATCGGCGTGACGCTGCTGCAGGATCGGGCCGTCCGGCGCGGGCCGCTGGCGATCGGCGGCTTCAAGGACATCTACACCAGCAAGCCCGATGTGCCCGACACGCTGGCGGCGATGCGCCGGATCGGCGGTGCGCCGGTCATGCTGTCGCACGGGGCCGACCTTTTTCCGAGGCTACCCGATGCGCCGTCGCTGACGCTGGTGGGCCACAGCCATTGCGGACAAGTCGCATTTCCTTTGGTTGGCGTAGTCTACGTGCCCTCGCGCTACGGCACCCGCTATGCGTGCGGCCTGTATCGCGAGGGCGCCAGGACGATGATCGTTTCAGGCGGCGTGGGCACCAGCGGCTTTCCCATCCGGATGTTCGCGCCGCCCGACATCTGGATGATCACCATCCGGCCGGGCTGAAATATCCTCGCGCGCCCGTCATGATGCTGCTGGCCGGTCGCGATGACTGGCATGGCGGTGAAACCACTCTATAAGAGCGGTTTCGCTGGTTCATCGGGTTCGACGGGGCATCTTCTTCATGTGCGGCATCATTGGAATCATCGGCAAGGACGACGTGGCCGACCGGCTGGTCGACGGCCTCAAGCGGCTGGAATATCGCGGCTATGACAGCGCAGGCGTCGCGACTGTCCATGACGGCGCGATCGAACGGCGCCGGGCCGAGGGGAAGCTTGCCAACCTCGTGAAGGAACTGGCCGCCGAACCGCTGCCCGGCATGACCGGCATCGCCCACACCCGCTGGGCGACCCACGGCGCGCCGACCACCAGCAATGCCCACCCCCATGCCACGCGTGAGGTGGCGCTGGTCCACAACGGCATCATCGAGAATTTCAAGCCGCTGCGGCAGGAACTCATGTCCCGCGGCCGCGTGTTCGACAGCCAGACCGATACCGAGGTCGTTGCCCATCTGGTGAGCGAACTGGTGGAGCAGGGCGTCAGTCCCAAGGAAGCCGTGGCGCAGGTGCTGCCCCGCCTGCATGGCGCCTTCGCGCTCGCCATCGCCTTCCGCAGCCATCCCGACATGCTGATCGGCGCGCGGCTGGGCTCGCCTCTGGTGGTCGGCTATGGCGACGGGGAGACCTATCTCGGCTCCGACGCGCTGGCGCTTGCGCCGCTGACCCAGCGCATCGCCTATCTGGATGAGGGCGACTGGGTCGTCATCACGCGTGACAGCGCCGAGATTTTCGACAAGGACAACAACCCCGTCGAGCGGCCGGTGACGATTTCCGGTGTGTCGGGCGCGATGATCGACAAGGGCAATCATCGCCACTTCATGCAAAAGGAGATTTTCGAGCAGCCGGTGGTCGTCGCCCAGACGCTGCGCTCCTATCTGCGCCGCATGGAAAACCAGATCGCCATGCCCGACATGGATTTCGATCTGGGTCAGGTGAAGCGCATCACCATCGTCGCCTGCGGCACCAGCTTTTATGCCGGTCTTGTCGCCAAATACTGGATCGAGAAATTCGCGCGCGTGCCGGTCGACATCGATGTGGCGAGCGAGTTCCGCTATCGCGAGCCGGTGCTGGAGCAGGGGGGGCTCGCCCTCTTCATCAGCCAGTCGGGCGAGACGGCCGATACGCTGGCTGCCTTGCGCCATGCCAAAGCGGAGGGGCAGATCATCGCCGTCGTGGTGAACGTCCCCACCAGCAGCATGGCGCGGGAGGCGGACCTGCTGCTGCCGACACATGCCGGCCCGGAGATCGGCGTCGCCTCGACCAAGGCCTTCACCTGCCAACTGGCCGTGCTGGCGGCGCTGGCGGCCAATCTCGCGCGGGCCAAGGGCAAGTTGACCCCGGAGGAGGAAGCCGAGATCGTCTGGCACCTGTCCGAAGCGCCAGCCGCATTGAACGAGGCACTCAGCCGCGACGGTCAGATCGAGGCGATGGCGCACCTGATCGCGCCGGCGCGCGACGTGCTCTATCTGGGGCGCGGGCCGGACTATCCGATGGCGCTGGAGGGCGCGCTGAAGCTCAAGGAGATCAGCTATATCCACGCGGAAGGCTATGCCGCGGGCGAGATGAAGCACGGCCCGATCGCGCTGATCGACGAGCTGGTTCCCGTTATCGTCATCGCGCCGAGCGGGCCGCTGTTCGAAAAGACCGTTAGCAACATGCAGGAAGTGCAGGCGCGGGGCGGCAAGGTGGTGCTGATCTCCGACGCGGAGGGCATTGCCTTGGCCGGCGAAGGCTGCATGGCGACGATCGAGATGCCGCAGGTTCATCCGCTCATCGCGCCCCTCGTCTATGCCGTGCCGGTGCAACTGCTTGCCTATCATGTGGCGGTGGCCAAGGGCACCGATGTCGATCAGCCCCGCAACCTCGCCAAGTCGGTGACGGTGGAGTGACCGAAGACCTGTTCGAGCCGCCGGCCCCGGCTTCGCAGGCGCCGCGGCCGGACATGCTGACCGTCAGCTTCGACCATTGGGAAGGGCCGCTCGACCTGCTGCTGACGCTGGCGCGGGGGCAGAAGGTCGACCTGCGTGAAATTTCCATCCTGGCGCTGACCGAACAATATCTCGCCTTCATCGACAGTGCGCGGCAGCTGAAGCTTGAACTGGCGGCCGATTATCTGGTGATGGCGGCTTGGCTCGCCTATCTCAAATCCTCCCTGTTGCTGCCCCGCCAGGAACAGCCCGATCCCAGCCCCGAGGAGCTGGCGCTGCGGCTGCAACTGCGGCTTCAACGGCTCCATGCGATGCGCGACGCTGCCGCGCGGCTGATGGCGCGCGACCGGATCGGTCGCGACGTCTTCCCGCGTCGCAAGCCCGAAGGGTTGCGGCTGGTCCGGAAGGCGCAGTGGCGCGCCAGTCTGTTCGACCTGATCCAGGCCTATGGACAGATTCGCGCGCGGACCCAGCCCGTCGTCCACACCATCGCGGTGCGGCCGGTGATGACGCTGGACGAGGCCATCCAGCGGGTCGGCGCGCTGGTGGGCGCGGCGCTGGACTGGACCCGGCTGGAGGCTTTCCTGCCCCGCGATCTGGACCAGCCCAAGGCGAAGTCGGCGCTGGCCAGCAGCTTCGTCGCGGCGCTGGAACTGGCGCGGCAGGGGCGGCTCGACATCCAGCAGGACGGCATTTTCCAACCCATTTACCTGCGCGTCGCCGCGCCGGTCGGACCCCAGTCATGATCCAGGAACCCGACGATTTCCTTCGTGCCGTCGAAGCTGCCCTGTTCGTGGCGGAGGCGCCGATGACGCCCGCCGAGCTGAAGCTGCATGTGGGCGATGCGGGCGACCTCGACGGCGCGCTGGCGGCGCTGGGTGACCATTATGCCGGGCGCGGGGTCAATCTGGTCGAGCGGGGCGGGCGCTGGCATTTCCAGACCGCGCCGGACCTCTCCCATATCCTGCGGCGCGAAAAGGACGAGCCGCGCAAACTGTCCCGCGCGGCAATGGAGACGCTGGCCATCATCGCCTATCACGAGCCGGTCAGCCGTGCCGAGATCGAGGCGATTCGCGGCGTGCAGGTCGCCAAGGGCACGCTGGACGTGCTGATGGAAGCGGGATGGGTCCGGCCTGCGGGGCGGCGCGAGGTGCCCGGACGCCCGCTCATCTATGCAACCACCGTAGAATTCCTGTCACATTTCGGCCTTAGCAGCCGCCGTGACCTGCCGGGGATCGAGGATTTGCGTGTCGCCGGGCTGCTTGATCCCGTGGATTTGGCGCTGGAGGGTCTCGCCGACCAATCCGTTGTGGAAAATGACGAGGAAGACGCCTAGAAAGGCCTTCTACTAGGAGTATTGAAAAATGGGTTCCTTCTCGCTGATGCACTGGGTGATCGTGCTCCTGGTCGTCATGCTGCTGTTCGGTGGCGGCCGGATTTCCGGTCTGATGGGTGATGTCGCCAAGGGCATCAAGAGCTTCAAGAAGGGCATGGCGGACGATGATGACGCGGTCACGCCGACCAAGCCCGCCACCCGGATCGAAGGTCATCGCGTCCCCGAACAGGATGCGCCGAGCGCGACGCCGACCGCATCCGACGAAAAGACCAAGGCCTGATCGCTAGCACAGGCCGATAGTCCCGCATGTTTGGCATCGATTCGACCGAACTTCTGGTGATCGTGATCATTGCGGTGATCGTGATCGGGCCGAAGGATTTGCCGCGCGCGCTCTACAAGGTGGGGCAGATCGTGGGTAAGGCGCAGGGCATGGCCCGGCATTTCCGCACCGGGATCGACGCCATGGTGCGCGAAGTCGAACTGGAAGAGCTGGAAAAGAAGTGGGCCGCGCAAAACAAGCGGATCATGGCGGAGCATCCGGCCGAGACTGCGGCCGAAGCCCTGCCCGCTCCGGATGCCGGCGACACGCCGCCGTTCGTGGCCGAATCCGCGCCGCTGGCCGACGAGCCGCCCTATGTTGCTGAATCGGCGCCCGTGGCGACCCCGGCCTCCGATGGCCCGCCCTATGTTGCGGAAGCGCCCGCTGCCGGAGCGCGCAAGGATGACGCAGCGGCATGATCACGGATATTGACGACAGCAAGGCGCCCCTGCTGGATCATTTGATCGAGCTGCGCAGCCGCCTGCTCAAATGCGTTTATGCGCTCTTCCTGACAGGCGCGATCTGCTTCTATTTTTCGGAGCAATTGTTCGCCATCCTTGTCCACCCGCTGAAGGAAGCCTTTGGCGACGGCGGCGGCAAGCTGGTCTATACCAAGCTTTACGAAGCCTTTTTCGTGCAGGTGAAGATCGCCGTGTTCGGCGCTTTCTGCCTGTCCTTCCCGATCATTGCCAACCAGCTCTGGGCCTTCGTCGCGCCCGGTCTTTACGCCAAGGAAAAAAAGGCGCTGCTGCCCTTCATCCTGGCCACGCCCTTCCTCTTTGCCATGGGAGCGAGCCTCGCCTATTTCGTGGTGATGCCGACCGCCTTTCATTTTTTCCTGGAGTTCCAGGGCAATAGCAGCGGCCTGTCGGTAGAGGCGCTGCCCAGCGCGGACTCCTATCTCGGCCTGGTCATGCAGTTCATCCTGGCCTTCGGCATCAGCTTTTTGATGCCGGTGCTGCTGATGCTGCTCAACCGTGCGGGGTTCGTGACGCGCGCGCAACTGATCAGCTTGCGCCGCTACATGATCGTCGCCGCTTTCATTCTGGCTGCGGTGCTGACTCCGCCCGACGTCGTATCGCAGCTGATGCTCGCGATCCCGTTGCTGCTGCTGTACGAAATCACCATCATCGCCATCTGGTTCACCGACCGCAAGCAGGCGAAGGATGAGGCGACCGAGGAAGCGTCGGCCTGAACTGACCCGGATGATGATGGCTTTGCGCGGGGTCGAACGCCGCCCGCGAACGCCTCTTCAGCCGTTCCACGACATGAGACGAACCGGGTGGGGGATGCCTGCGGAGACCTGCCGGCATCCCCCGGTAGTTGAACGGTGGGAACGCCCATCGTGTCGCAATCGCCGTGCCAATATGATGCCGGTCAGGAAAGTCGGCCATTGCAAAGGTTAACGGGCGGCATCCGGGCGTTCGCTTTGTCAAAATTCCCGACATAGTCCGATTCCCGTTGAAATGGCGAGGCTGTCACTCGCTCGAACTTCTATTGACTACATTCGTAATCGATGCGACTACATCTGTGGTTGTCAAACGGATGAGTCGGGTGTCGGGCAAGTGAGCGAGAAGATCAGCGAAGCGGAACTGGTGGTGATGGAAGCGCTGTGGGAACAGGCGCCGCAGACCGCCAATGACGTCGCCGACCGCGTCGCCGCCGACCGTGACTGGAGCCTTCAGACCGTCAAGACGCTGCTGTCGCGACTGATGGCCAAGGATGTGATCGCCGCCGACCAGGATGGCCGCCGCTTTCTCTATCGCCCGCTGGTGGCGCGGGACGATTATGTCGCGGGTGAATCCGGACGGCTGGTGAACCGGCTGTTCGGCGGGCGCGTGTCGCCGCTGGTCGCCCAGCTGGCGCAGCAGGATCAGTTGACGGCGGACGATATCGCCGAGCTTGAGGAAATCCTGAAAGGATTGAGATCATGAGCGTCTGGCTGGCAGAAACCCTGATCGCTACCACCTTGCTGATGGCGCTGGTCATGATGCTGCGAAGACCTGTCGCGCGCTGGCTGGGGGCGGGGGCGGCCTATATGCTCTGGCTTCTACCCTTGGCGCGAATGCTGATGCCCGCGCTGCCGGACGATGTAGTCGATCCCTCGCCGTTGCATGTCGCGGTCGACCAGGCCGGTTTGCCCGCAATCTTCAACGACGCGCCGATCGGTGCGGCAGTCGACACCGCGCCGGGTCTGCCCTGGCTGGAAATCGCCATTGCCATCTGGTTCGTTGGACTGATCGTCTTCCTGGCGATCCAGGCCGTGGGCTATGTCCGCTTCCGCCGTCACATATTGGCCGGATCGACCGAGATCGGCATGGAAGGCCGCATCCGCATCATCACCAGCCCCCAGGCGTCGGGTCCGCTTGCCTTCGGCATTTTCCGTCCCTTCATCGTGCTGCCGCCCGATTTCGCCCTGCGATACGATCCGCAGGAGCAGGACATGGCGATCGCGCATGAACGGGCGCATCATGAACGCGGCGACCTGACCGCCAACATGATCGCACTGCTGCTGCTGGCGATCCACTGGTGCAATCCCGTCGCCTGGATGGCCTATCGCGCCTATCGCGCCGATCAGGAAACCGCCTGCGACGCGCGTGTCCTGTCGCTCTACGGCAGCGACCAGGCCCACGCCTATGGCCGCGCGATTTTGAAGGCCGCCGGCGGTCGGCAGTTCGCCGGCGCCTGTCATCTCACCCGTCTCGCCACGCTCAAAGGGAGGCTGAAAATGTTGTCGACTCATGAAACATCGCTGCGGCGGATCAGCTGGGGCATGGCGGCTGTCGCGCTCGTCACCGCCACCGGTCTTGCCCTCACCGCATCGGGCAGTCGCGCCGCGCAGCAGATGGCGGCGCTGACCGAAAAGGTCGAAGGCGCCGATCTCGCTCGCCTGACCGATCTGGTCGCCCAGCCGGCGCAGGCCAGCATCCCTGCCGTCGCCGCCGTGCCAGCCGTTCGAGCCGTGCCTGCCGTCCCGGCCGCGCTCGGGCACGCCGATCCGCAGCCCCAGGCCGTGCCGCTGCCACCGGTCCCGCCTGTGCCGCCCGCCGCCGACATGGTCGCACCCATTCCGCCAGTGCCGCCTGCGCCGCCGGTGACGGTGCGCAGTGAGAAGGGGCGGATCATGGTCACCCACGCCGATGGACGGGTCGAAAGTCATCGCATTCCCACGGAAGCGGAAATCGCCCGGATGGTGCCGATCGTCGATGTCCGTGAGGGCTGCGACGGCAACGAGATGACCAGTCACCGCGAGACGGTCGACTCCGATGGCCGCCGCCATATCCGTGTCCGTATCTGCGAGCGGGCTATCGAGGCGCAGGCACGGCACGCCGCGCGCATGGGCAAGGCTGCCGCGCGGGCCGGATTATTGTCTGCCCGCGCCCAGATCGCCGCCACGCGGATGCCGGCTGCCGACCGGGCCGAGGCGCTGCGGGACATTGACGAGGAGATCGCCGAACTCGATGGCGAGAAGGACTGAGGTCAGCCGTGGCCCAGACGCCGGGCCACGGCGACAAATTCCTCGACGCTCACCGTTTCCGCGCGGCGCTGCGGGTCGATCCCTTCGGCCTCCAGCGCCGCCAGAGCGCCGGGCAGTCCCTTCAGGCTCTGGCGCAGCATCTTGCGTCGCTGGCCGAAGGCGGCAGCGGTCAGCCGCTCCAGATATTTGAGCTGCACATCCTCGGGCGCCGGCTTGGGGGTCAGGTGGACCACGGCCGACATGACCTTCGGCGGCGGCGTAAAGGCGCTGCGATGCACTTTCATCGCGATCCGCGCATCGCTGCGCCACTGTGAAAGCACGGCGAGGCGGCCATAATGGTCGGTGCCGGGTTTCGCCACGATCCGCTCGGCGACCTCCATCTGGAACATCAGGGTCAGGCTTTGCCACCAGGGTAGCGGCGACCAGTCGGTCGACAGCCAGCCGACGAGCAGGGGTGTGCCGACATTATAGGGCAGATTGGCGATCACATGCGCGCCGTCGCCGGCCTCGCTCTGGGCATCGACCTGCATGGCGTCGCCGGAAATGACGCGCAGCTGGTCGGGGAAGGCTTCCTGCAATTCGGCCAGGGCTGGCAGGCAGCGCTGGTCGCGCTCGACAGCGACCAGTTGCGCCCCTGCACGCAGGATCGCGCGGGTCAGGCCACCGGGGCCGGGGCCGACCTCGAACGCGCGCGCCGTCTTGAGTGGGCCGGGGATGGCCGCGATGCGGTCGAGCAATTGTTCGTCGAACAGGAAATTTTGCCCCAGCGCCTTGCTGGCCGCGAGGCCATGGCGCGCGATGACATCGCGCAAGGGCGGCAGCGCCGGACGGGACTCAGCCATGGGCGATGCGGGCGCGGGCGGCTTCGGCCGCCATCCGGAGCGCGGCCATCATCGCGCCGGGATTGGCGCTGTCGGTGCCGGCGATGCCGAAGGCGGTGCCATGGTCGGGCGAGGTGCGGACGATCGGCAGGCCCAGCGTGATGTTGACGCCTTCGTCGAAATTCAGCGTCTTGATCGGGATCAGCGCCTGATCATGATACATGCACAGCGCCGCGTCGTAGGTTTCGCGGGCGCGGGAATGGAACATGCCATCGGCAGCCAGCGGCCCGACAATGTCGAGGCCATCCGCGCGCAGCAGGTCGATGGCGGGACGGATCACGTCGATTTCCTCGCGGCCCAGCGCGCCATTTTCGCCGGCATGGGGGTTTAGCCCCGCGACGGCGAGGCGCGGGCGGGCGATGCCGAAATTGCGTTGCAATCCCTTGGCGGTGGTCAGCGCGCGGCTGCGGATCAGGTCGATGGTCAGGGCGGCGGGCACTTCCGCGATCGGGATGTGGATCGTGATGGGCACGACTTTCAGTGACGGGCCGGCCAGCATCATGACGGCATTGTGCGGCGCAACTCCACAGCGTTCCGCGATGAATTCGGTCTGGCCGGGATGGGTGAAGCCGACCCCGTACAGCTGTTCCTTCCCCACCGGGGCCGTGACGACGCCGCCTGCCGATCCCGATCGCGCCAGGCCGACCGCGACTTCCAGCGCCTGGAAAGCGGTACGGGCGCCATCGACACAGGGGCTGCCCGGAACGATGTCGCCCGCCTGCGCGACCTGGAGGCAGGGAAGGGACGATCCGAAGGCGTCGGCGGCTTCCTCCGGACTGTCGATCTGGACGACCGGCCCGAGCCACACGGCGCGCAGCGAGGCGATGTCGCCGACCGCGAAGAAGGGCGGCAGGCCGCGCGCCTCCCGCATCACCCAGCTCTTGGCGACGATCTCCGGCCCGATCCCCGCCGGATCGCCGAGCGAAACGGCGAACGGAGCGAGGGGGGGCGCGTCAGTTATATTCGATGACGGCATCGCGGCGAAGATCCCGCAAATAGATGCGCGCGCGCTTGTTGACCCGTTCTTCCTCCAGCTGCGCCATGATCTGGTCGGCATTGGGGGCGTTTGCGGAGGCCGGATCATCCCGGCCGCAGACCACCAGGACGCGCACGCCGTCAGTGATCGAGCCGAATGGCGGTGTCGATTCACCCACCTGCAGGTTGAGCAATATGTCCTGCAACTGCGGCGGCAGGTCGCGGACCTTCACATTGTCATTGTCGACCACGTCGGCGCCGATCTTCGCGCCGACCTCATTGGCCTGGCCGCACCCCTTGATCTCCTTGATCGCGGCCGCGAAGCTCGCGGCCTTGGCGCTTGCCTGTTCCTTGGTCGTGCCCTGCGGGAAGAGGACCGACAACTGCTTCAGGCTGAGCAGCGAATCGCGGGGATCGGCGGTCAGCACCTTGCGCTTGTCCATGACGTAGATGAGCGACACGCCACCCACCGTCTCGATCGGTCCGGCGATCTGGCCGACCTGCATTTCCGCGGCGGCCTGCGCCAGTTCGGCCGGGAGCTGCGCGGGGCGAATCCAGCCAAGGTCGCCGCCAACCGCGGCCGTCGACGCTTCGGAAAACTGGCGGGCATAGGCCTGGAAGCTGCCGCCTTGCTGGATTTGCTGGATGATGTTGCGGGCGTTGGCGACGATCTGCTCGCGATTTTCCGGCGTCGCCGAAAGATAGATTTCGCCGATCCGATATTCGTCGCTGCCCTTCGCGGCGTTGAGGCGGTCGATGACCGACTTCACTTCTTCCTCCGACACGTTGACGAAGGGCTGGATATTGCGGCGGAGCAGGCGGCTCCAGGCGAGTTCGCCCTCGATCTGCCGCTTGATGCTGGCGGACGAGCTGCCCTTTTCGCGCAGATAGCCGTCGAACTGGGTGGGCGACTGGCGGAAATTGGCGGCAACCCGCTCATAGCTCTGGTTGACCTCCGCCGGATCGACCTTGATGTCGTTGGCGGCGGCTTCCTGGATCTGGAGCGTCTCGTCGATCAGGTTGCGCAGAACCTGCACGCGCAGCCGTTCCTTTTCTTCGGCCTCCACCTTGCCGCCATTGGCGGTGATGATGAGGGCGAGGCGCTGATCGACGTCGGTGCCGGTGATGATGCGGCCGTTCACGATCGCGGTCGCCTTGCGGACATTCGGATCGCTCTTGCCGAAGACGGTGACGTCCTTGGGCAGGTTGAGCTGCTGCGCGGCGATATCGCCGCTATCATCGACGGTCTGGGCGGCGACCGACTGGATGCCGGTGCCGATCAGCGCGGACGACAGCAGCAGGGCGCGCAAACCGGTACGAACGCCGCGGATCATGCGGTTGGGCGTGGAAACGACAGGCAGCATCGTCGGCAATAATCTCCAATACGGTCCGATACATGATGTATCGATCCGCCTTAACCAGCCCTGACGGGGACGCGGGAAGCGTGATCCTTATATGCCAATATTGCGGAAAGCTAGCCGTAGCTGGAAACCATTGCCCTTTCGCGCGTCGCCATTGGCCTGGTAGTCGCGTCGCCAGGTGAGGCCGAGCGTCAGGCAATCATCCTCATAGGCGAAGCCCAGCCGATGGCGGACGGGTTCATATCCGTCGGCGGCGCTGACCGGATCTTCCTGCGCGTCGGTCAGGTCGACGACGGTCGATCCGAAGACGGACCAGAAGCGCGCGAACTGCACCCGACCGCCCAGGCGCAGCTCCTCGCGATCCTGAAGGTCCTCAAGCCCGGAGATGGCGTTGCGGTTGAGGCGCAGATAGCCGACCATGGCATAGGTCTTCTTGCTGCCCACGGTGGCGTCGATCTCGTTGCGGCGGACCGACAGACTATCCTTGTCCAACCGGAAACGGTGGGTGAAGGCCACCAGATTCTTGTAGCGGAGCGTGGTGCGCCCGACGATGTCGGAGGTGCGGTCGGAAAGGCCGGTGCCGTCGGGCAGGATGCTTTCCCGGCGGTCGAGGCGATAGCTTTGCCCGACGATGCTCTGGAGCGAGAAATTGGCCAGCTCCAGGCTATATTCCAGGCCATAGGTGACGCGCGAGCTGTCCTCGAACCGGTCATAGCCGGCGAAGCGGTTGAGCGCGAAGAGGTTGCTGTCCTCCAGGTCGACGGCGCGGGCATCTTCATTGGGCAGCGACAGGTTGGCAAGGTGGGGGGCGGCCACGATCTGCACGCGCGGCGCGATTCGCTGGACACCGCCAAATGCCTCGCCGACGAAGGGCCAGCGCATGTCGACGGCGGCTGCAGCGATGCCGCGCGCCTGCCAGCCCGGATCGCCGGCGTAGCTGGCGACCGAGGTCAGCAGATTGTCGCTGCTGTGATAGACGTCGCCGCGCAGATAACCGGTGAACGTCACTTCCTGGCCAAGCCCGGTCAGCGTGCGCAAATTCCATTCTGCGGCTGCGAAGGCGCGTTGCGTGTCCTGGCCGCTGGTCCGGGTGATCGCCAGCGTGTTCGCCTGCAATTGCAGCACGCCGCCTAGCCACGGATCCTTCATCCGCAGCCGATAGTCGATCACCGGCAGCGCGATCGGGGTCTGCCCCTGCGAATCGCCCTGGCGCAGCGTCTGCACCGCCCAGCCGCGAATCGAGAAATAGCTGTCCTCGCCAATGCGCTGCCCGCCGATGGTCGATCGCAGTCGGTCGTCGCGGCTGATGTCGTAACGGCGCAGGAAGGTGCGGTCGGTGGCCACGCGGATCGACCCGTCGACACTCCATTCCGGGCTGAGCTGCATCGCGCCGCTGGCATCGAGATAGCCGCGAATATCCCTTTCCGAATCTGCCGGTGTGGTGCCCGCAGCGCTGTCGCTGGTCGCGACGCGGCTGCCATGGGTGATGTAGCCGGTGATCTGGTAGGCGCCGCGATCGGTCAGGTGGCGGAAGTTCGTCTCCAGCATCGGCAGCGTGTCGGTGTAGACGTGCGGCGTGATGGTCAGGTCGCGATTGGGCGCCAGTTTGTAATAATAGGGCAGCGCGATTTCGAAGCCGTTGGTGCGGTCGTAGCGCAGGTTGGGCATCAGCAGGCCGCTGCCGCCATTGTCGCCGACCGGATGGGACAGGCCGGGCAGGGGTATGAGCGGCAGGCCGAACAGCTCGATATTGGCGTTCTTGTACGTCACGCGTTCGCGCGTGGGATCGTAGATCACGCGGACGGCATTGATCTGCCAGGTCGGCTCCTTGGGGCAGCCATCGCTGTCCTCCACCGCGCAGCCGGTATAGGCGGCGCGGTGGAGCGTGTAGACGCCGTTGACGCGCTCGCCCTTGACTGCCGCCAGGCGGCCGCCGGACTGGAGCACCAGAAGCATATTGTCGACCGCGCCGTCCTTGAGCGTGTCGGTCACGTCGAAGCGGTCGCCATAGGCGATATTGCCTTCGGGGTCGGTGACGGAGACATTGCCCTGCGCCTCCACCTTGCCCGAGTTGCGGTCCCATACGACCTTGTCGGCGCGCAGGCGGTTGCCGTCGCGCAGCAGCTGCACATTGCCGCTTGCGGTCACCACGTCGCTGTCGCTGTCATATTGCAGCGTGTCGGCCGCAAAGCCGAGCTGGTCCTCGCTGTCCGGCACCGGCGCGTCAGGCGCGCTGATCGGCGTCTGCGGTTCGTTGAGCTGTTGCGCCAGCGCTTGCGGGCCGGCGGCGAACGCGACACCGCCCAGCAATGCGGCGCGGAAGGAAATGGGGAACAGGGCGTTTTGCAAGCAGGGGGGCCTTATCGACGGGCGCATCTGGCGTCCCGCCTATCGCACTGATTGGCTGTCCGCAATCGCCCGCGATCCATGACGGGCCGCAAAATCGGTCGAAGCGCTTTGCCAGACGGGGAAAGCGCACTATCTGGCAGACAAGAGCGCGGTTCCCGCCGCCCGCCGACAAAAGAGGAAAAGAGCCCAGATGGATATCCACTTCAGCCCGACCCGTCCCGATGCGGACACCCTGGTCTTTGCCGTGCCCAAGGGTGGCTTCGACACATTGCCACTGGCCGCCGCGCCGACGCTGGCGGCTGGCGCGGCGTCTTCGCGCTTCACCGGGGAAACCGCGTCGGTCTTCGAAAGCTTTGTCGCCGAAGGCGGCAAGACGCTGCGCGTGCTGTTGCTGGGGATCGGCGCCGGCAGTGCGCAGGATGTCGAGAAGGCCGGCGCGGCGCTGACGGGCAAGCTGGCGACAAGCGGCGCAATCCATGCCGCGGTCGAATTCTTCGGCGGCGCCAGTGGCGAACTGGCGGCGCAGTTGGCCTTCGGCGCGCTGCTGCGCGGCTGGCGCATCGACACTTATCGCACGCGCCAGCCGGAAAAGGCGAAGCCGACGCTGAAGACGCTGACCCTGGTCGCGGCCGGCGCGGACGCCGCGTGGGAGCAACTGTCGGCGGTGGCGGCGGGAGTCGCCTTCACCCGCGAACTGGTGTCGGAGCCGGCGAACATTCTCTACCCCGAAAGCTTCGTCGAACGCTGCCGGCATCTGGAAGAGCTGGGCGTGAAGATTACCGTTCTCGACAAGGCGGCGATGGAAGGCCTGGGCATGGGATCGCTGCTGGGCGTGGCGCAGGGTTCGGTGCGCGAGGCGCGGTTGCTGGCGATGGAATGGGACGGCACCAACGGCGCGGTCGAAAAGCCGGTGGTGTTCGTCGGCAAGGGCGTGACCTTCGACACTGGCGGCATCTCGATCAAGCCGGCGGCGGGCATGGAGGACATGAAGTGGGACATGGGCGGCGCGGGCGCGGTCGCGGGCGCGATGAAGGCGCTGGCCGGGCGCAAGGCCAAGGCGCATGTCGTGGGCATCTGCGGGCTGGTCGAAAACATGCCTGACGGCAATGCCCAGCGTCCGGGCGACATCGTCACATCCATGTCGGGCCAGACGATCGAGGTATTGAACACCGACGCCGAAGGGCGGCTGGTTCTGTGCGACGCGCTGACCTGGGCGCAGCGCACCTACAAGCCGGACGTGATCGTGGACCTGGCCACCCTGACCGGCGCGATGATCGTGTCGCTGGGCAGCGAATATGCGGGCATTTTTTCCAACGACGATGGCCTGGCCAACGATCTGATCGCGGCGGGACAGGCGGTGGGCGACCCGCTGTGGCGCTTTCCGCTGTCTGCTGCCTATGACAAGCTGATCGACAGCCCGATCGCCGACATGAAGAATATCGGCCCGCGCTATGCCGGGTCGATCACCGCGGCGCAGTTCCTCAAGCGCTTCATCGAGGATGGCGTCAAATGGGCGCATCTCGACATTGCCGGGATGGTCTGGGCCGACAAGCCCGGCGGCACCTGGGACAAGGGCGCGACCGGCTATGGCGTGCGCCTGATCGACCGGCTGGTGGCGGACAAGTTCGAAGCCTGATGCAGGTCGATTTCTACCAGCTCGGCCGCGATCCCGTGGACCAGGTGCTGCCCGCCATCGCGGCGCGCATCCTTGGCCTGGGCGCGCGGCTGCTGGTGGTCGCGCAGGAGCCGGACCGGCTGGAGCGGATTTCGGCGGGTCTGTGGGCCGGCCCGCCCGAAACTTTCCTGGCGCATGGCCGGGCGGGCGATGGGGGCGAGGCGCACCAGCCGATCCTGCTGAGCGGGGACTGCAACCCGCTGAACGGCGCGGCGCATGTCGCTCTGGCGGACGGCATCTGGCGCGAGGAAGCGCTTGGGTTCGAGCGCGCCTTCTATTTTTTCGACGCTGACACGATCGAGAGCGCGCGCGCGAGTTGGCGCGCGCTGAGCAGGGCCGACGGCGTCGAACCGCGTTTCTGGCGGCAGGAAGGCCGCAAATGGGTGCAAGGCCCGTAGCGGTGAAGCCTCTTGCGGCGCGGGACCGGCGCGTCTAAAGGGCGCGCAACTTTATTCCCCCACCATTGGAGTACCGAGGGCCATGGCCGTCACGCGCACCTTTTCGATCATCAAGCCCGATGCGACCCGTCGCAACCTGACCGGCGCGGTCACCAAGATGCTGGAGGAAGCTGGCCTGCGCGTCGTCGCCTCCAAGCGCATCCGCATGAGCCGCGAACAGGCCGAAGGCTTCTATGCCGTTCACAAGGAACGCCCCTTCTTCGCCGATCTGGTCGCCTTCATGATCTCCGGCCCGGTGGTCGTGCAGGTGCTGGAAGGCGAGAATGCCGTGCAGCGCAACCGCGACATCATGGGCGCAACCAACCCGGCCAATGCCGACGCAGGCACGATCCGCAAGGAACTGGCCGAATCGATCGAAGCCAATTCGGTCCACGGGTCTGACAGTGAAGAAAATGCCGCGATCGAGATCGCCTATTTCTTCAAGCCCGAAGAAATCGTCGGCTAAAACCGATATCGTCTCCGGACGAGCAAGAAGGCCCGGCGCTCCCACAGGGGCTGCCGGGTTTTTGTTGGCTGGCTTGGCTCAGCGCTTCGTCTGGCGCGCCCAGCGGGCGTCGATCTGGGCCTGGGCGCCTGCTCCTTGCGTGGGGCCGACGAGCGACAGGCCACGCAACGTCAGCCGATGGCCCGACAGCCATTTCCCGGCAATGCCATAGCCGATGGCATAGATGGCGGAGTCGCTGCGCGTGTCGCCATTGACGACGAACTGGGTGACGATTGTCACCGGCAATGTCTCGTCGCCGATGCTGTCATCGGGCAGCTTGGCCGCATTGCGCGCTTTTTTCAGCGCGTCCTCGAACCAGCGGGCCTCGATCCGCGGTTCGCCGGTGGTATCGACCGGCGCGATGCCCAGCGCCGTGGGGAAATGGATCGTCTGGCTCTGCACCAGTTGACCGGGATCGGTCGGCTTGAGCGTCAGCCGGCTGTCGCCATCGGCCTGCCCATTCAGTACCAGCCGGGCGGCACGGGCGGAATCCCGGAGGCTCTGCGCCGCTTTGTCGGCGCGCTCGTCCTTCTTGTTCGCCCAGTTGAGATAAAGGGTGAGGGCGGAGATGAGTACCGCGGCCACCGCCAGCAATTCGCCCAGCGTGATCCAGCGCCGGCGGATTCTGGCGGCTTCCTCCTTGCGAGTCTCCGGGCTGTCGCTCATCGGCTCAGGCCGTCTGGGGCGGGACTTCGAACTTGTCGATCACCCATTCCTCCGCCTGCGCGCCGCCGATCCATTCCTGCATCCACGGATGGGCGATGACCGCGCGCATATAGGCTTCGGCGAAGCGGGCGACCGGCAGCTGATAGGTGATGAAGCGGGTCACGACCGGCGCGAACATCAGGTCGGCGCCGCCGAACGCCCCGAACAGATATTCGCCGTCGCCGCCATGGCGGGCGCGGGCCTCAGCCCAGAGCTGCATGATCCGGGCGATATCCTGTGCCACGGCTTCCGACGGCGGAACGGCGGGATAGATCTGGCGGATATTCATGCTGTGCTCGCGGCGCAGCGCGGCGAAGCTGCTGTGCATTTCCGCTGCCATGGACCGGGCCATGGCGCGCGCGGCGGGATCGGCGGGCCAGAATTTGTCGCCGCCGGTCTTCTCGTTCAGATATTCGACGATCGCCAGGCTGTCCCAAACGACGATGTCGTCGCCGTCCCACAGGATCGGCACCTTGCCCGACGACGGCGCGAACTCGTCGCCCTCGCGCCTCTTTTCCCAGGCTTCGTCATAGAGGGGGACGACCACCTCCTCGAAGGGCAGGCCGGACAGCTTGCACGCCAGCCAGCCGCGCAGCGACCAGCTCGAATAGGCCTTGTTGCCAATGAACAGCTTCATCATGTCCGTCTTCTTAGACGGCCAGGGAAGCCGGTGTCGAGCGACGATAATGGGGACCGGGATAATCTCCGACGCGGCATGAACGCCACAAAAGGAAAGGGCCAGGCTCGCGCCTGACCCTCCCTTCGGCCCGAAAGGGGGTGGCTTCAGGGCACGGAAGCAAGGTCATTCCGGTCGATAGCCGAGGCGCGGGAAACGCGGGCGCAGGACGCTGGCGGCAATGCGGGGGCAATTGCCGTCAAGACATACCTCAATCCCATCTGTTCCTCGCCCAAGGCCGCTCCCGTTCGGTTCGGCAGGGACGACTCACTTCATATCGGCAATCATAAGCCGGTCACGGCCGTGGCCGAACGCATCTTACGGATGATGACCGTTCAACCAGAGGACCGCCTGGACCCCTGTCCATCGGGTCAAGATGGTGAGCCATTCGAAGGCGGTGCGACTGGTCCGATTGCCGCATTCTCTATTGGCGACCCCGGCAGGATTCGAACCTGCGACCATTCGCTTAGAAGGCGAATGCTCTATCCAACTGAGCTACGGGGCCGTGCGCCTGCCGCGATAGCGGGCGAGGGAACGGCTTGCAACAGCACGGCTTGCAATCATCCGACCAGGCGATAAGCATGTCCGCATGAACGAGGGGGCTGTTCACAAGGTCGATGCCGGGGCGTTGGGTACGCGCCCGCTGCGCTATTTCGATTTCTTCATGGCGGCATTCGTCGCCATATTGCTGCTGTCGAACCTGATCGGCGCGGCCAAGCTATCGACGCTGGGCGGCTTCACCTTCGGCGCTGGCATCCTCTTCTTCCCGCTCGGCTATGTGCTGGGTGACGTGCTGACCGAAGTCTATGGCTATGCCCGCGCGCGCCGCTGCGTCTGGGCGGGTTTCGCCGCGATGCTGTTCATGGCGCTGATGAGCTGGGTGGTGGTCGCCCTGCCGCCTGCCGAGGGCTGGCCCGACCAGAAGGCCTATGAAGCGGTGTTCGGCAGCACCTGGCGCATCGTCTTCGCCTCGCTCTGCGCCTTCTGGGCGGGCGAGTTCGCCAACAGCTTCGTCCTCGCCAAGATGAAGCTGCGGACCCAGGGGCGGCAGCTGTGGACGCGCACGATCGGATCGACGGTGGTGGGGCAAGGGGTGGACAGCCTGATCTTCTACCCGCTGGCCTTCTATGGCGACTGGAGCGACGCGCAGGTGTTGACGGTGATGGTCACCAACTGGGCGATGAAGGTCGGCTGGGAAGCGATCCTGACCCCCGTCACCTACGCCGTGGTGGGCTTCGTCAAGCGGCGCGAAGGGCTGGACGTCTACGATGCCGGCACCGATTTCACGCCCTTCAGGGCCAGCCTGTGAAAAATGTCGATGCGCGCGCCAACGCGCGCCTTCATAGGACCGCCTCGCCCGGATAGGCGGCGCGGACGAAATAGAGGCCATCGGGCGGCGCGTTCAGGCCCAGCGCCGCGCGATCCTTCGCCTCCAGCGCCGCGCGCAGGTCGTCCGCGCTCCACCGCCCCATCCCGACCATCGTCAGGCACCCGACCATCGACCGCACCTGATGGTGAAGGAAGGATCGGGCCGCCGCATGGATGGCGATGCGGTCGCCGTCGCGCGCCACGTCCAGCCGGTCGAGCGACTTGACCGGGCTTTCCGCCTGGCAATGGGCCGACCGGAAGGTGGTGAAGTCATGCCGCCCGACCAATATCTGCGCGGCCTCGTGCATTGCATCCGCATCGAGCGGCTGGATCACCCGCCACGCCAGCCCCTGCTCGAAGGTCAGCGGCGCCCGCCGGTTGGCGATGCGATAGACATAGGACCGGCCGATGCAGGAAAAACGGGCGTGCCAGTCGTCGGGCACGGCGTCGCACGCCAGGATCGCCACCGGGGCCGGCCGCAGCCGCGCATTGATCGCCTCCATGAGGCGGAAGGGGGCGATCTCCTTCGCGATCTCCGCATGGGCGCGCATCGCCAGGCCATGGACGCCCGCATCGGTCCGCCCGGCGGCATGGATCACCGCGCGCTCGCCGGTGACGGCGAGGATCGCATCTTCGATGGCCTGCTGCACGCTGGGCCCATGGGCCTGGCGTTGCCAGCCCATGAAGGGGCGGCCGTCAAACTCGACGGTGAAGGCGAAGCGGGTCATGGTTTCAGGCGTCGATCCGGCTGCCCGCCGGCATCTCATATCCGCGCAGCAATTCGCCCGGCGTCATCGCGCCCTTGCCCGCGCGCTGGATCAGGGTCGGGCGGATCGCGTCATGGCCGCAACCGATCAGCAGGCTGTCGTCCAGCATCTCGCCCGGCGTCCCGGCATGATGCTCGACATGGGCCGCAAGGATGCGGAAGCGCTCGCCACGATATTCGAAGAAGGCGCCGGGGAAGGGGTTGAAGGCCCGGACCTGCCGTTCGACCTGATGCGCGCCGCGCGCGAAGTCGATCCGCGATTCCGCCTTGTCGATCTTGGAGGCATAGGTGACGCCCTCCTCCGGCTGGGCCATCGGCGGGTGGAGCGCGATGTCGTCGAGCACCTCGACCATCAGTTCCGCCCCGGCAAGAGCCAGTTCGGCGGTCAGGGTGCCCGCAGTCTTGTCCTCGATCGGGGTGACATGCTTGGCCCGCATCGGTCCTGTGTCCAGCCCTGCCTCCATGTCCATGATGGTGACGCCGGTGACATTGTCGCCCGACAGGATCGCCCGCTGGATCGGCGCCGCTCCGCGCCAGCGCGGCAGCAGCGAGGCGTGGATGTTCATGCAGCCATGGCGTGGCGCATCCAGAACCGCGCGCGGCAGGATCAGGCCATAGGCGGCGACCACCGCGACATCGGCGTCGAGCGCAGCGAAGGCGCCCTGCACCGCCGCCTCCTTGAGCGACACCGGCGTGTGCACCGCGATCCCCAGTTGCTCGGCCCGTGTCTGGACCGGGGAGGGGCGCAGTCCCTTGCCGCGGCCGGCCGGGCGGGGGGGCTGGCTGTAGACCGCGACGACGTCATGACCCGCCTGCACCAGCGCGTCGAGCGCGGGAACGGCGAAATCGGGGGTGCCCATGTAGATGATACGCATGATGGATGCTCAAACCCCTTGTCTCTCCCAGTTGCAACCCCTTATCTCACGATATGGCTTCACCTGAAATCGAGGCGCTCACGCAAGCGCTGTCCCGCTTGCCCGGCCTTGGCCCCCGCTCGGCGCGGCGCGCGGTGCTGCACCTGCTCAAGAAGCGCGAGGGCGCGATGGAGCCGCTGCTGCGCGCGCTGGAGGCGGTGAACGACCGGCTCGTCACCTGCCATGTCTGCGGCAATGTCGACACGGTGGACCCTTGCGGCATCTGCGCCGATCCGCGCCGCGACGCACGCGCGCTCTGCGTCGTGGAGGATGTGCCCGACCTCTGGGCGCTCGACAAGTCGCGCCTCTTTCCCGGCCGTTTCCATGTGCTGGGCGGGCGGCTGTCCGCGCTGGAAGGGGTGCGGCCGGAGGATTTGACCATCGACGCGCTGGTCGCCCGGCTGGAGCAGGGCGGCATCGACGAAGTGGTGCTGGCGATGAACGCCACGCTGGAGGGGCAGACCACCGCCCATTATCTCGCCGAGCGGCTGGAGCGCTTCCCCATCCGCCTGACCCAGCTCGCCCATGGCGTGCCGGTCGGCGGCGAACTCGACTATCTGGATGAAGGCACGCTGGCGCAGGCGCTGCGCGCGCGGCGGCCGGTGGGATAGGACGACCTGCCAAAGCTGCCAGCTTTCCACGCCGCCGCGCTCGGCTACACCGGGCCTGGCAGCCGGCCGGAAAGGACAGCCCGATGATCGACCTCAGCCGCACGCACCGCAAGGGCATCGCCGTCGCCGACATCGAACGGGCGGTGGCGGACTATGGCGCGGCGCTGGGCCTGGCCTTCGCGCCGGTGCGCGATTTCGATGCCTTGCCCTTCTGGACGGCGCGCGCGGGTTTCGGGTGCGCGCGACCTACTCGCTGGGTGGGCCGATCCATCTCGAACGGGTGCAGGGCGATAGCCATTTCTATGATCCCGCCAGGCCGGCCAGCGCGCCTCTCGGGCCTGGGCGGGGCCCTGCGCGCAGCCAATATGCGGCCCGAAGCGGGCTATGGCATGATCGCTTATTGCGCCTCGCCGGACGGCGCTTTGTTGGTGGAACTCAGCTCCACCGCGCTCAAGCCCGCCATCGACGCATGGCTGGGGGAGTAGTCGTCGCGCGGTCGCTCGCTTGATATTTCGCCCTGTTCCATCTATGTTCGGACAATGGCAATCCTTCCGATCCTTGAGGCGCCCGATCCGCGCCTGCGCACCATTTCGACCCCGGTCGAGGCGATCGACGACGATCTCCAGCGGCTGATCGACGACATGTTCGAAACCATGTACGACGCGCCCGGTATCGGCCTCGCCGCAATTCAGGTCGGCGTGCCCAAGCGGGTGCTGGTCATGGACCTGCAGGAACCCGAATCGGACGAGGAGGGCGCGCCGCCGGTCCGCAAGCCGATGGTGTTCATCAATCCGGAAATCCTCAAGGGGTCCGACGAACTGTCGGTCTATAATGAGGGCTGCCTGTCGGTCCCCGACCAGTATGCGGAGGTGGAGCGCCCCGCGACGATCCGCGCCAGCTGGATGGACCGGGAAGGGCGCATTCATGAGGAACAGCTCGACGGTCTGCTCGCGACCTGCCTCCAGCATGAAATGGATCATCTGGAAGGCATATTGTTCATCGATCATCTCTCGCGCCTGAAGCGCGACATGCTGCTCAAGAAGCTGAACAAGGCGCGTCGCGCCGCCTGACGCAAACGGCTCGCGATCGAAGCGAAAACACGCCTCGGCCCCTTCGGCCGGGGCGTTTTGCATTTCGGAACCTCTGCGGCGGGGCGAGTGCAGGCGGCGTCCAATGGACTAGCCTTGCCTACTTGGTTAACCGGCCGTTCAACTGCGAAAAATCGGCGGAAATCTGCCCCTCCATTCACCCGAAGGGATGCACAATCCGACAAAATCGCGTTGTCGCTTCGACCGCGCTCGGCTTGGCAATGGGCGGTCATTTTGACCTACAGGAGAATAAGATGTCGCCGTCCTTGACGAAAATTGCCCCGATGGCATTGATTTTGATCGGTTCTGTCGCCTTGAGTGGCTGCGCCACCAAGGGTTTCGTGCGTGAACAGGTCGCCGTCGTGAATCAGCGCGTCGATGCGCTGGACGCGAAGCTGCAACAGACTGATGGCACGGCGCAGCAGGCGCTGGGCGAAGCGCGTTCGGCTTCGGGACTGGCGCAGCAGAACGGCCAGCGTATCGACCAACTGGGTGCGCGCGTCGACAGTGTCGAGCAGCGCATGGTCGAAGCGCAGCGCAAGCGCCCGCGCAACTAAAGCATCGTGCGCAAAAGTGGGCACCGGTTTTGCACAAAAAACGATGCGACCACAGACAACTAGAGCGCGCGTCCTGCGTCCGATTTAACGCAGCGCGCTCTGAAGGCACGACAGACAGAAGGGCCGGAGCCTGCAGGTCCCGCTCCGGTCCTTTAACGCGAGTATTTTCCCAAGATGATCAGACTATCGCGGGCGCCGATCGCAACCATGCTCTCGGCTGTCGCTCTTGTCGTCGCTCCGCCTGCGCTCGCAGCGAAGAAGCCACGCAAGGCGCCGGATCAGGTCGCGACGGCGCCAGCGGACGCGACCGGGAGTGCCCCGGCCGCCGAACCGGAAAGGCAGCCCGATGCCACCGAAATTACGTTCGATCCGACACCCGCCGCGCAGCGCGTACTGCGCTGGGTCGGTTCGGCGCATGACAATGGCAAGCTGCCCTATGTCATCATCGACAAGCAGGCCGCGCGCATCTGGTTGTTCGATGCCAAGGGCAGCCGCATCGCCGACGCGCCCGTCCTGATCGGGATCATGGCCGGCGACGACGCCACGCCTGGCGTCGGCGCCAAGTCGCTTGCGGAAATCGGTCCAGCGGAAAAGACCACTCCTGCCGGCCGCTTCCTCGCCCGCTTTGGCGTCGCCGCGGGCAAGACGCGCGTGCTCTGGGTCGACTATACGACCTCGGTCGCGCTCCACACCATCCCGCCCGGCAACCCCAAGGAAAAGCGCGTCAACCGGATGCTCTCCCCCGACATCGCCGACAACCGCATCACCTTCGGCTGCATCAACGTGCCCAAACGCTTCTACGCGCAGGTCGGACCGCTCTTTCGCAGGAAGGGCGGCTATGTCTACATCCTGCCCGACGCGAAGCCGATGGAGGATGTGTTCCCGCAGCTCCACGCCTATCCCATGACGGTCGCGGCGGTCGGTTGAAGCTGCTTCTGATTCAACCCCGCATCCCCGCGCCGAACATCAGCGACACGAACAGCAAAACTGGATTGGATGAAGCGCGATGACTTCGGTCGCCCGCAAAGCCCAGCGGACCGGAGCGGGTTGACCTGTCTTCCACGACCAGAACAGCGGATATTCGCCCTTCAGAAGCGCCAGCGCCAAGGTCAGCCAGGGAATCGCCCAATTGACGAAGATCATGGCGAATCTGCCCACCCGCAGTTATCGGGCGTCGCCGGCAAACCTATCATCGCGATCAACGCCAGCGTTGGCAGATACTGGAAAAGATGGGAAGGCATTGGCCCGATGGTCAAGGCTCCAATGTCTTCCATGAAGCTTAAGAGGCGTTTAGCGCCGCCGCCTCAGTTCATCCCCTCGGTATCCAGCGCATAGCCCGCCGACCGGACGGTGCGGATGATGTCCTGGAACTGCCCGTCGCCGTTGATCGCCTTGCGCAGGCGCCGGATATGGACGTCCACGGTGCGCAGCTCGATGTCGCTGTCCTGGCCCCACACGCTGTCGAGCAGCCGCTCGCGCGAGAAGACCCAGCCGGGATGCTCCAGAAAATGCTTGAGCAGGCGGAATTCGGTGGGGCCGAGCGGGATCACCTGGCCGCCCCGGCGCACCTTGTGGCCCACCGTGTCCATCTCGACATCGGCGAAGGTCAGCGTCTCGCCGGCCAGTGCCGGCCGCACGCGGCGCAGCACCGCGCCGACGCGCGCCACCAGTTCGCGGGGGCTGAAGGGCTTGGTCACATAATCGTCGGCGCCGGTTTCGAGGCCACGCACCCGATCCTCTTCCTCGCCGCGCGCGGTGAGCATGATGATCGGAATATTGGCGGTGCCGTTCATGCGGCGCAGGCGGCGGCACACTTCGATCCCGGACAGGCTTTCGACCATCCAGTCGAGCAGCACGATGTCCGGCGTGTTTTCCTGCGCCATCAGCAGCGCCTCCTCGCCGTCGACCGTGTGGGCGACGTCGAAATCCTCGCGCTTGAAATGCCAGATGAGCAGTTCGGCGAGCGCCGCGTCATCCTCGACCAGCAGCATTTTTGCTCGCGCCATGGATCAATCCTCCGGCTGAATGTCGGCGCCGCGCTCGCGCTCGGGCAGGGTCTGGCCGGTCGCGGCATAATAGACCATTTCCGCGACATTGGTCGCATGGTCGCCGATCCGCTCGATATTCTTGGCGATGAACAGCAGATGGGCACATTCGCTGATCGTCTTGGGATTTTCGACCATGAAGGTGACGAGCGTGCGGAACATGCTGTTGTAGAAATCGTCGACCACCGTGTCGCGCTCGACAACCGCCAGCGCCAGATCGGCGTCGCGCGCGGCGAAGGCGTTGAGCGCGTCATGCACCATCTCGCCAGCGACCTGGCCCATGGACGGCAGCAGCGAGATCGGCTCCAGCGTGCGGGTGTTGGTCGCGATCAGCGGCACGCGCTTGGCGATATTCTTGGCATAATCGCCGATCCGCTCGACCACGCTCACGATCTTGAGCGCGGCGATCACGTCCCGCAGGTCGTTGGCCATCGGCGCGCGGAGCGCGATGATTTCGATCGCCAGCTTTTCGACCTCCGCTTCGATCGCATCGATGCGCTTGTCTGCGGCAACGACGTCGGCCGCCAGCACCTTGTCCTGACGTTGCAGCGCCAGCATCGCATTCTCGATCGCCGCCTCCGCGCGACCGCCCATTTCGGCGATCAGGCCGCGCAGCTTGTCCATTTCCTGATCGAACGCCTTGATCGTATGTTCTGCCATGTCTCGTCTCTCTCGCGCCGGATCAGCCGTAGCGGCCGGTGATGTAATCCTTGGTCCGCTCCTGGCGCGGATTGGTGAAGATGTCGGATGTCACGCCATATTCGACCAGTTCGCCCAGGTGGAAGAAGGCGGTCCGTTGCGACACGCGCGCGGCCTGTTGCATGTTGTGCGTCACGATGACGATCGCGTAGCGGCCGCGCAGCTCGTGGATCAGCTCCTCGATCTTCGCCGTCGCGATCGGGTCGAGCGCCGAGCAGGGTTCGTCCATCAGGATGACTTCCGGTTCGACCGCGATGGCGCGGCCGATACACAGCCGCTGCTGCTGGCCACCCGACAGGGCGGTGCCGCTGTCGTGCAGCCGGTCCTTCACTTCCTCCCACAGGCCCGCGCGACGCAGCGACTTTTCGACGATCACGTCCATGTCCGCCTTGCCCGCGGCCAGGCCGTGGATGCGCGGCCCATAGGCGATATTCTCGTAGATCGACTTGGGGAAGGGGTTGGGTTTCTGGAACACCATGCCCACCCGCGCGCGCAACTGCACCACGTCCATCGACGGAGCGTAGATATCCTCGCCGTCCAGCGTGATCGTGCCTTCGACACGCGCCGATGCGACGGTGTCGTTCATGCGGTTCAGCGTCCGCAGGAAGGTCGACTTGCCGCAGCCCGACGGGCCGATGAAGGCGGTGACATGGTCCATGCCAACATCGATCGACACGCCCTTGATCGCCTGCTTGGGGCCGTAAAAGACCTTGATGTCGCGCGCGGTCATCTTCGGGTTGGCGATGGCCAGGCTTTGCTGTTCTTCTGTCATGGGGGTCTTTACCACCGTTTTTCAAACTTGTTGCGCAGGTAGATGGCGAGGCCGTTCATCGCGAGCAGGAAGGCGAGCAGCACGATGATCGCCGCGGAGGTCTTTTCGACGAAGCCCTTGGAGACTTCGTCCGACCAGAGGAAGATCTGCACCGGCAGCACCGTGGCCGGATCGGTGATGCCCCCCGGCGGCGTGGCGATGAAGGCGCGCATCCCGATCATCAGCAGCGGCGCCGTTTCGCCCAGCGCGCGCGCCATGCCGATGATCGTGCCGGTCAGGATGCCGGGCAGGGCGAGCGGCAGCACATGCTGGAACACCACCTGCACCGGGCTTGCGCCGATGCCGAGCGCCGCGTCGCGGATGCTGGGCGGCACGGACTTGATCGCGTTGCGCCCGGCGATGACGATGACGGGCATGGTCATCAGCGCCAGCGTCATGCCCCCTACCAGCGCGGCCGAACGCGGCAGATGCAGGAAATTGAGGAAGATCGACAGGCCAAGCAGGCCGAAGATGATCGAGGGCACGGCGGCGAGGTTGTTGATCGACACCTCGATGATGTCGGTCCACCAGGCCTTGGGCGCATATTCCTCCAGATAGAGGGCGGTCGCGACGCCGATGGGGAAGCTCAGCACCAGGGTGACGAGCATCGTCAGCAGCGACCCCTTGAACGCGCCCCAGATGCCGACCTGCGTCGGATCGGTGCCGTCGCTCGCCGACAGGAAGCTCCAGTTGAAGCCGGTCGACAGGACGCCCGCCTTGTTCAGCCGCTCGACCGCTGCTTCCGCCTCGGGCGAACCATCGCTCTTGGCGGCCAGGTCGACCGCGGTCGAGGCGGGGACGCTGATCGTTTCGGTGCGGCCGAGAATTTTCGGATCGGCCTTGATTGCGTCGCGGATGCTGATCCAGGCGGTGGGCGACAGCCATGCGTCGGCGTCGGCGCCCAGCGCCTTTTTCGCGACTTCGCCCGTCACCATCGGCAGGTTGGCCTGGTTGAGCGCCTCGTCGGTGATGGCGGCGGGATCGAGCAGCAGCGGGGAGGCCGGGAAATCGACCGTGAGCGCGATCTCGGTCCGGGTGAAGCCGCGCAGGCCATTGCCCATCATGGTGAAGAGCAGGAAGGCGAGGAAGGCGGCGCTGAGCGCCACCGCGCCCAGGCCCAGCAGGCGGAAGCGGCGCTCGGCGGCATAGCGCCGCGCAATCCGCCGGCGCATCACGTCCGACTTCCAGTCGGTGGGGAGACGTTCGGCCGTCATCAGTCGTAAGCCTCGCGATATTTCTTCACGACCCGCAGGGCCACGATGTTGAGCAGCAGCGTCACGATGAACAGCACCAGCCCCAGCGCGAAGGCCGCCAGCGTCTTGGCGCTGTCGAATTCCTGGTCGCCGGTCAGCAGCTGGACGATCTGGGTCGTCACCGTAGTCACGCTTGCGAAGGGGTTGAGCGTCATGTTGGCGGCCAGGCCCGCGGCCATCACCACGATCATCGTCTCGCCGATGGCGCGGCTGACGGCCAGCAGCACGCCGCCCACCACGCCGGGGAGGGCGGCGGGGATGAGGACGCGGGTGATCGTCTCGCTGGTGGTGGCGCCCATCGCCAGGCTGCCGTCGCGCATCGACTGCGGCACGGCGGCGATGCTGTCGTCGGCCATGGAGGAAACGAAGGGAATGATCATCACGCCCATCACCAGACCAGCGGCCAGCGCGCTTTCGGAACTGGCCCCATGGATGCCGACCGAGACGGCAAGGTCGCGGAGCGCGGGGGCCACGGTCAGCGCGGCGAAATAGCCGTAAACGACGGTGGGTACGCCGGCCAGCACCTCCAGGATCGGCTTCATCCACTGGCGCACGGTGGGGCTGGCATATTGCGTCAGATAGACCGCGCTCATCAGGCCCAGCGGGATGGCCACGATCATCGCGATGATCGCGCCGATGAAGATCGTGCCCCAAAAGAGCGGCACGGCGCCGAACGCATCCTCATTGCCATAGCCCATGGCGGCCGACTGCGGGCTCCATTTCAGGCCGAAGAGGAAGTCGAGCGGGTTCACCATCGAGAAGAAGCGGAAACTTTCCCACAGCAGCGAGGCGACGATGCCCAGCGTGGTGACGATCGCCAGCAGCGACGCGAGCAGCAGCAGCGCCATCACCAGTCGCTCGACCCGCGTGCGCGCCCGGAAGTCGGGACGGACGCGGGTGAAGGCATAGGCGCCCCCGGCAAAGGCCAGGATCAGCGCCAGCACCGCGCCGCCGACGCCATAGCTGCTGGTCGCCGCGCGATAGGGTTCGACCAGCGCCTGCGACGCCGGGTTGAAGGCGCCGGCCTGCATCCCCGTCGCGATCGCTCGCGCCTCGCCCAGGATGGCGGAGCGGGAGAAGGCGTCGAGGGGCAGGCTCTGCGCCGCCGGGTCGGCCAGCACGGCCTGGGTCACCAGTCCCGGCGACACATTGGCCCATACGGCCAGGAAGATGCCGGCGGGCAGCAGCGTCCACAGCGCGACATACCAGCCATGATAGCCCGGCAGGCTATGCACAGCGTCGCGCCGCCCGGTGGCGCGCGCGGCGGTCTGTAACCGCAGCGCGCGGGCGCGGGCGCTGACCCAGGCGATCGCGCCCAGGCCCGCCAGGAGCAGCAGGATTGCAGGTCCGGTCATGTCGCCCTTACTTCAGCTGCGAACCGTCGAGGACAGTCAGCGACTTGACGGTTTCGGCGCTCTTCTTGCGCACATCTTCCGGCGCCGCGACCATGCCGCGCTTGGTCAGCGCGCCGCCGGGGTTCCAGTTGGCGGCAAAGCTGTTGAGGAAGCCCTGGAGGCCGGGGATGGCCGTCATGTGCGCCTTCTTCACATAGATGTAGAGCGGACGGGCGCCCGGATACTGGCCGGTCGACACGGTTTCATAGGTCGCCTCGACGCCGTTGATCGGCACGTCCTTCAGCGAATCCTTGTTTTCCTCCAGGAAGCTGTATCCGAATACGCCGACCGCATTGGGGTTCGCGCCCAGCTTCTGCACGATCAGATTGTCGTTCTCGCCCGAATCGACATATTTGCCGTCCTCGCGGACGCGGGTGCAGGTCGCTTTATACTCGTCCTCATTCTTTTCCTTGAGCGCCTTCATCGCTTCGTCGCTCTGGCAGCCCTTTTCCAGGATCAGTTCGGCGAGCGAGTCGCGGGTGCCGCTGGTGGAAGGCGGGCCGAAGACGGAGATGGCGATGGCCGGCAGGCTGGGGTCGACATCCTTCCATGTCTGCGCCTTGTTCGGACCCTTGCCATAGGGATTGGCGGCCAGTGCCTCATAGACGATCTTGGGGGTCAGCTTCAGGCCGGGGCCGTTCTTGGCTTCTGCGAAGGCAAGGCCGTCGACGCCGATCTGGATCTCGACGATGTCCTTGACGCCATTGGCCTGGCACTGTTCGAATTCGGCCTTCTTCATCCGGCGCGATGCGTCGGCGATGTCGGGATGCTGGGCGCCCACGCCCGCGCAGAACAGCTTCATGCCGCCGCCGGTGCCGGTCGATTCGATGATCGGCGACTTCATGCCGGCATTGCCCTGCACGAACAGTTCGGCGACTGCCGTAGCGAAGGGATAGACGGTGGAGGAGCCGACCGCGCGGATCTGGTCGCGGGTGGCGCCGGCGCCGCCGGTCTGGTCGCCGCAGGCGGCAAGGCTGAAAATGCTCGCGGTCGTAGCAGCGAGCAGGGCGAACTTCGTCACGGAAACCTCCATCATCAAGGCCGCGAGTCGCATGTCGCCGCCCCCCTTGAGGAAGCGCCCTAGTCGCGGACCATCGCGCCTTTGTGACAGTCAGGTTTCATTTTCATGACACCGTGTCGGAAAGCGCCGATGGGCGCTTTTTTTCGTCGATCTTGCCTTGGCTTTCCTCGACCGGCGGGGGCAGCAGCACGGTGATGGTCGTGCCCTTGCCCAAGGTGCTGGCTATGTCGAAGCGGCCGCGATGCCGCTCCACGATATGCTTGACGATGGCCAGGCCCAGGCCCGTGCCGCCCATCGCCCGGCTGCGTCCCGAATCGACGCGGTAGAAGCGCTCGGTCAGGCGCGGCAGATGGTCGGGACCGATGCCTTCGCCCTCGTCGGCGACCACCAGCCGCGCCATGCCGCTCGGCCCTTCGTTCAGCGTCACCCGGATCGGCGTGCCGGGGCGGCCATATTTGACCGAGTTGCCGATCAGATTGTGGAGCAGCTGCGACAGCTGCGCTCGGTCGCCCTGCACGACGGGGACATGCGGCGCGATCTCCATTTCCACCTCGCGGCCCCGCTCGCCATGGCTGGAGCGGAACACGCTGACCACTTCGGCGGCCAGTTCGGACAGGTCCACCCGCGCGTCGGGCAGGCGATATTTCTCCGATTCGATCCGGCTGAGCGAAATGAGGTCGTCGATCAGCCGCTGCATCCGGCGCGCCTCCCGGTCCATGATCTGGAGGAAACGCTTGCGCGTCTCGACATCCTTGCCCAGTTCGGGGTCGGCCAATGTCTCGATGAAGCCCAATATGCCCGCCAGCGGCGTGCGCAGTTCATGGCTGGCATTGGCGACGAAATCGACGCGCATCCGCTCGGCCGCATGGGTGCCGCTATGGTCGACGAGATGGACCAGGCGGCGCATGTCCGCGACCGCGCCCACCGGCGCCACCCGCATCTGCCAGCGCTGGTCGCGCGTGCCCAAGCCGACCAGCTCGATCATGATCGGTTCGGCCAGCGGCGCCAGGCTCGCCAGCCGTTCGGCGGCGGCGGGATGGCGGATGGCGATGCGGGCGTCCTCGCCCTCGATATGCGCGCCCAGCAGGCGTTGCGCCGCGCGATTGGCGCGCACGATCCGCCCCTTTTCCACCAGCATCAGCGGATCGGAAATACCCTCCAGCAGGCTGGCGAAGTCGGGATGGGCGATCAGGTCGGGCTGGTCCGGCACCACACTGGGCGCCGCCGGGCGCAGGCCGGCATCTCCCGATGTGATAATCAGCACGATGACACCCGCCAGCACCGGCAGGGCGATGCTGATCGGGTGCGCGCCCAGCATCAAGGCGCCGCCGGTGCCCAGCATCAGCATCGCGAGCGAAGCGGTGATTTGGGAAATACTGAGTCGATTCATGGTTACCGCACTGGATTTGTCGCGCATTTGCTGCAATGTCTCGCCGCAATAGCGTGCAATCTTTACGCTTTGGCAAGCGCGGGATGCGAAACAGGATCAGATGAGCGAAACGACGCCCGATCAGGACGGCATTCTGCCGCAGGCCGCGCCGGCGCCGGAAAATCCGGCCGACGGGGCGCTTGCCTCGCGCCGCCAGTTGCTGATGGGCGGCGCGGTCGCGGCTTCCGCGATCGTGTCGATCCGTCCTGCGCTCGCCAACACCGCCGCCTCGGTGCTCAACTGCACCATCCCCGTGCCCGACGGTGGCCGGGCGGGCAATTATATCGCCCCCAATGGTCAGGTCGTGCCCGCCGGCACGCCGGGCGCCTTTCCCGGTACCGGGCGCAGCTTCACCGGCGAACAGGTGAAACAGGCGCTGCGCGGTCGCCCGCTGCCCGGGACCAGCTACGACCAGAACCAGGCCTATCTGAACTATATTCGCCGCCTGCAACAGGGGACGAGCGGCTTCACCTGCTACGCCTCCCTGCAAATGCCGCGCTGATCCGACCTTTTTCCGCGACGACAGCGCCCGCTCGCCAGCGCAACGACCAGAACCGGTACGGCTTGGGAGCGTTGACACCGTCGAACCTGCAACGGTTCGGTTCAACGGCAGACGCGGCACATGCATCCTTCTCTCGCGCCATCGGCGCCCGCACTTTCCGTTGCGGTCTATCTCTATCAACCGGGCGACGGCGGGCTGGATCGCGTGGCCATCCTGCTCGCCAACCATCTGCTCGCCCGCGGCGTCGCGGTCGAGCTCTGGATGACGCGCACGGATGGCCTGAACGCGCACCTGATCGATCCGGGTCTGGTCGTCCGGCGCGTGCCGGCGCCGCGCGGAACGCGTCGGCTCGCGATGATCGGTCAGTTCCCGGCGCTGCACGCGATGGTCCGCCGCCACCGGCCCGACATTCTCTATTCGGCGGGCAACCAGAGCAACATGCTGGCGGCGCTGGCCTGCCTCGGCACGGCAACCCGATCGGTGGCGCGCATTTCCAACCCGATCGTCCGCCCGGCCCAGCCCGCGCTCGGTGCCTGGGCGCGGGTCCGGCGCTTCCGGGCGATCACCCGCCTGTCGGCGCTGACGATCGTAATGGGCGAACATGACCGGGCGCTGCTGACGGACAGCGGGGACGTGCGCCTGCTGCCGCGCCCGACGGTGACGCCGGCGATGGAGCGCGCGCGCGACCGGCGCCTGCCGCGCGAACCGCACCAGCCCTTCCGCCTGCTGATGGTCGGCCGCCTCGCGCAGCAGAAGGACCAGGCGACGGCGCTCGCCGCCCTGGCGCGGCTGCCCCATCTCGACTGGCGGCTGGCGATCGCGGGGCGTGGGCCGCTGCGGGAGGCGCTGGAGCGGCAGGCGCGCGATCTCGGCATTGCCGACCGGATCGATTTCCTGGGCTATGTCGGCGATCCCGATCGGATCGCCGCGCTGATGGGGGAGGCGGACCTGCTCCTCCAGCCGTCGCGCTGGGAGGGGCTGTGCGCCACCTTGATCGAGGCGATGGCCTGCGGCGCGGGAGTCGTCGCCACCGACAGCACCCCCAATATCCGATCTCTGTTGGCGGCGGCAGGCCAGCATCCTCCCGTGCCGGTCGGCGATGCCGCCGCCTTCGCCCGCGCCATCGAACGGGCGCTGGCCCGGCCCGCCGCCCCCGCGCAATTGTCCTGCGCGGTGCGCGCCCATGGTCTGGCGCCCGCACTCGATGCCTATCTCCGCGCCTTCGCCTCCATCGCGCGCCAGCCGGAACGCCAACCGATCCCATCGCCTGCCTTTCCCTGATACGTTAGGCACTTGGCTACTCTCCCGCGCTAGGAGGGGGTGAGCAGCAGGAGCGCCGGCAAGTGGAAGCGACGGAACATTATCGGCTGGAGGCGCGGGATGCGACCCGCGCCTGCGTGCTCGACGATCTTGTCCTCCTCTATCATCCCCGTTCGGGCCAGACCCATATGGTCATCAGCCCGGTGCCCGAGATTCTCGACCAGATGCGGGTCGGCGAGTGCGTCAGCGCGGCGGAGGTGCATGACCGGCTGGCCCGCAGCTTCGACCTTGGCCCACCCGAAACCGCGCTGCCTCAGATCGCGGCGCATCTCGACGCGCTGGTCGCGCTCGGACTGGTGCGCCCGGCATGAGGCATAGGCTGACGCTTCGTATCGGCCCCGCCAGCTTCCGCATCGGATCGGCGTGGCGCGCGCCGATCGACCAGTTGGCGCGCCTCTACGCCGCCTATCCGCAGGCCGGGGACGCCATCGCCGATTTCACTGTCCGGCTCCAGCCGACCAGCCTCGCGCGCCGCTGGATACGGCCCTCCATCTTCATCACCGGCGACCATGGCCTGGCCGATGCCGCGCCGATGAGCCTCGCGCACGGCCTGCTCGCCGCCGAAATGGGGATGAACCTGCAAATGGCGCTGGGCTGGCGGCGGCACCTTTTGCTCCATGCGTCGAGCGTCGAGAAGGACGGGCGCGTGCTGGTGATGACCGGCGAATCCGGATCGGGCAAGTCGACGCTGGCGGCGCTGCTGGGGGAACGCGGCTGGCGCTTCATGGGCGACGAGTTCGCCCTGCTCGATCTCGACAGTGGCGCGATCCTGCCCTTCCCGCGCCTAGTATCGCTCAAGAATCGTGCGATCGACGTCGTCGCGGATGCGGTCGGCGACGCGCGGATGGGGCCGCTGCTGCGCGCGACCGCGAAGGGCGACATCCGCCATATGATGCCGCGGGGCGACGCCGTCGCCCGGATGGACGAAGGCGGGATGCCGCGCCTTCTGCTCTTTCCCCGTTTCGGTCATGCGGCCGATGTGCGCGCCGTGGGGCAGGGGGAAATCTTCATGCGGCTGACCCAGGCGTCGACCAATTATGTGGCGCTCGGCGAATCCGGTTTCGCAGCGCTGACCCGTTTCGTCCAGGCCGTGCCCGCGCGCGCGATCGACTTCCCTTCGGGCGATGCCGCGTTCGCCATGGTCGATCGCCTGTGGGAAGAGATGGCATGAGCGCGGTGCTGCTGGTCCGTGCGCTGCGCGATCCCGCCGCCGTCGCGGGCCTGGACGCCACGGGCTGGAACGGCCTGATCGCCGCCGCCCGCGCCGAGCGGCTGATCGGCACCCTGGCGCACCGGTTGGAGCCAGTCGCCGTGCCACGCGCGGTCGCGCCGATCCTGGCCGACGCCCGGCGCGACACCGACCGGGAAGCGCGACAGGCGCTGTGGGAAGCAGATCGCTGCGTCGATGCGTTGCGCGGAACCGGCGTGCCGACCATCCTGCTCAAGGGCACGGCCTATGCCGCCGCCGGGCTGCGCGCCGGGCAGGGGCGTTTCATCGGCGATCTCGACATTCTCGTGCCGCGCGACGCCATGCCGGTGGCGGAAAGGGCGATGATGGCGGCCGGCTGGGAATGGGTGAAGCCCGATCCCTATGACGACGCCTATTATCGCCAGTGGATGCACGAACTGCCGCCGATGATCCATCGGGAGCGGGACCGGATGATCGACGTGCATCATACCGTGCTGCCGCTGACCGCGCGCCAGACGCCCGATGCCGCCGCGATGATCGCGGACGCCGTTGCGATAACCGATGGATTATATATCCTCTCGCCCGAGGACCGGATCATCCACGCGGCGGCGCACATGCTGGCCGACGGCGACTTGCAGGGCGGCCTGCGCAACCTGTGGGACATATATTGCCTGCTGTCCGATGCCGATCCGGCGGCGCTGGAAGCGCGCGCCGTCCGGCACGGCCTGCTGTCCCATGTCCGTCAGGCCCGGCGCCTCGCCGCGGCCCTCTATGGTGACGGCGCGCGGCTCACCCTCCGGGACCGGCTGGTCCGTGCGCGCCTGCTCGCCCGCAATGGCTGGGGGCAGGAAACCGCCAAGCCGCTGGTCTTCGCTTTCTATCTCCGCTCCCACTGGCTGCGGATGCCGCCGCTGATGCTGGCGCGGCACCTCTGGACCAAGTGGCGCAAGGGGCATCGCCCGCAATAATGTGCGTCAGTCTTTGGCCAACATCGCCGCGACCGCCAGCCCCGCCATGTCCGCGACCGCCAGCAGCCGCGCCGCCGCGATCCCGCCGCGCGCATCGGACGACAGGCCGGACATGATCGCGATCATATAGTCCGCGACGACATCGGCCTGTCCCGGATGGATCGGGCGCAGATAGTCGCGCACCCGCTCGCGGCTCGCCTGTTTCCAGGCGCAGGCCAGCGCCGCCGCCTGCCGATCGGCGCCTCGCGCGCCTTCCAGCACCAGACATCCCGGCGCCTGCGGATCGGCCGCGTAGACGTTCGCGGCCACGCCCAGCAGGCGCGTCAATGCCTGCGCCGGATCGCTGCCGGGCGCGAGCAGATCGTCGACCGGCAACGCCTTGCGGGCATAGCGGCCCAGCACTTCGTCGAACAGCTCCGCCTTGCTGCCGAACGCCGCATAGAGGCTGGGCGGATTGATCCCCATCGCTTCGGCCAGCGCGGCGACGCCGACGCCCTCATAACCCTGCGCATGGAACAGCGCCTGCGCCCGATCGAGCGCCGCATCCCGGTCGAACGCGCGGGGGCGGCCACGGGCTTTCGATTTTTCTTTATCGACCACTACAAAAATCCTTGAACCTACCTGTCGATGATTTATATAGCGATCATTACAAATATCTCAAGGACACCGACATGACCGACTTCACTTCCAGGAAAGCCCTTGTTCTGGGCGGCAGCCGCGGCATCGGCGCCGCCATCGTCCGCCGCTTCGCCGGCGACGGCGCGCAGGTCGCCTTCACCTATGCCGGATCGCATGACGCGGCGCAGACCCTCGCGAGCGAAACGGACGCAACCGCCATCCAGTCGGATGCGGCCGACCGCCAGCAGGTGATCGACGTGGTGGCGGGGCAGGGGCCGCTCGACATATTGGTGGTGAATGCAGGCGCTCTGGTGATGGGCGATCCGCTCACGCTCGACGCCGACGCGGTCGACCGGATGATCGACATCAATGTCCGCGCGCCCTATCACGCCGCCGTCGAAGCCGCGCGGCGGATGCGCGAAGGCGGGCGCATCATCGTGATCGGCTCGGTCAATGGCGACCGCATGCCGTTCGAGGGCGGCGCGGCCTACGCCCTCACCAAATCGGCGTTGCAGGGCATGGCCCGCGGCCTCGCACGGGATTTCGGCGCGCGCGGCATCACCGTCAACATCATCCAGCCCGGCCCGACCAATACCGACATGAACCCGGCCGACGGCCCGATGGCGGACATGATGCACGGCTTCATGGCGATCAAGCGCCATGCCACGGGCGAGGAGATTGCCGGTCTCGCCGCCTATCTCGCCGGCCCGGAAGCGGGCATCATCACCGGCGCGCTGCACACGATCGACGGCGGCTTCGGGGCCTGAACCGGGCGCAGGGAAGGGCGCTCCGATGCAGAGCGCCTTTCCCCGAACCCTCAGTTCTTCTTCAATATGTCCAGCGCCAGCACGGTCATGGCCTCGCTTGCCGTGGCGATCACCCTGTCGGCCTGGGGCGCCCAGAAGGGGCTGTGCAGCGAGGGGAGCGAGATCTGCCCGGCCTGCGCCGCCGCCATCTTGTCCGCCGGCACGCCGCCGACCCAGAAGATGAAGCTCTTGATCGACTTGTCCGCGCGATAGAAGCGGCCGAAATCCTCGCCGCCCATCACCGCCGGGGTCTTGACCACGCGGCCTTCGGGGAAATGCGTCTTGAGCAGGCCCGCCATCTGTTCGGCGAATTCGGGCGGATTGTAGGTGGAGGGGGTGAACTCGTCCTTCACCGTGACGACCGGCATCCGGTCGTCCGGCACGCCCGCCGCGATCGCCTCCCCGCGCGAGATCCGCTCGATCCCCTTGATGAGCTTCGCGCGCGTCTCGTCGGAATAGCTGCGTATGGTCAGCAGCAGCTTAGCCTCGTCCGGGATGATATTATGCTTGGCGCCGCCCTGGAAGCTGCCGACCGTGACGACGGCGGGGTCTTGCGGTTCCTGCTCGCGGCTGACCAGCGTCTGGAGCGAGGTCACGATCCGCGCGCCTAGCACGATCGGGTCGCGGGTGGTCTGCGGATAGGCGCCATGGCCGCCCAGCCCCTTCACCACGATGTCGACGCTGTCGACATTGGCCAGCGCATAGCCGGGGGTATAGCCGACAACGCCTGCCTCCAGATTGGCGGCGTCGTGGAAGGCGATGGCGTGGGTCGGGCGCGGGAAGCGGGTGTAGAGCCCATCCTCCAGCATGTCGCGTGCGCCCTTGCCCACTTCCTCGGCAGGCTGGAGGATCATGACCAGCGTCCCCTTCCACTGGTCCTTGCGTGCCGCGAGCAGTTTCGCTGTCGCCATGAAGGCAGTCATATGCGTGTCATGGCCGCAGGCGTGCATCACGCCGGTCTCCACGCCCTCGGGCGTCTTGGTGCGGACCTTGGACGCGAATGAAAGGCCAGTCTGCTCGACCACCGGCAGCCCGTCCATGTCGGCGCGGATCAGCAGCACCGGGCCAGTGCCGTTCTTCATCATCGCGACCACGCCGGTGCCGCCGACCTTCTCGGTCACGTCATATTTCAGCGCCTTGAGCCGCTTGGCGAGCTTCGCCGCGGTATTCACTTCCTGCAACGACAGTTCGGGACTGGCGTGCAGGTCGCGATAGAGGGTCATCAGCCCGTCCATGTCCTTGGCGATCGCCGCGCCGATCTCGCTCTGCGTGGTCGGGGTGGCGGGCGCCTCGGTCGGAGGGGTCTGGGCGGCGGCGATGGACGTGAAGCTGACGGCGGCCAGAATGGCCGTGAGCGCGTGGCGCATGTGCGTGAATCTCCCTTGCTGTCCAGAAGCATAGGGTGATTTTGCGCCGGTAAAAGGGGGATTGTGGCCGGGCCGGCCGTCACCGGCCCGGTTCAGTAATAATCGTAGACGCCGGTATAGGGCAGCTGGAAATAGTTGAGTCCGCTTCCGATCACCCGGCCCAGCCGCGACCGGCTGTTCTTGAAGAACAGTTCCTTGATGTTGAGCGCCACGCCGAAGAAGATGTCGCGCTTGGGCCTGATCCCGGCGGCGCGGTCGGCCGCGAAGAAGTTTTTGCCGCGATAGCCGGCCTGCAACTCCACGAAGCGCAATGGGCTGGTCTTCAGCTTCCGGAAGCCGGCCAGTTCCAGCGACAACAGGAAATGCTGCTGCTCATAATGGCGCTTGCCCTTGAAGCTGTAGACCTCCGAATTGGGCCTCACCAACAGCCGGAAGTCGAGCTTTTCCTCCAGCCCCGGCACGCTGTGGCGCAAAACCGAGAAAGCGGCGCCCGCGGTGTTGAACACGATGTCCTGATAGGAAAAGCCGCTGTCGCTCTTATGCCCGTCCCATATCTCGCCATAAAGTTGCAGGCCGGTGGACAGGATCGCGGCGGGCAGGGCCGCGGCCGCCCGGTCGCCGGTCTTGCGGGCGATGCGCGCGCCCAGGAATTCGGCGAACAGATAGGCGTTGAAGGCGTGGGTCAGCTTGTCGATGCCCAGATTGTTGGTGTTCCGCCCGAACCAGCCTTCGTCCTTGAAATGGAAGGACTCGGTGTCGTCGGTCCAATAGGCCTGGGTCGCGGTGATATAGGCGAACAGGCCCAGCGTTTCCCATTTGGCGGCGCCGATGCGGCCGCCGAGCGAGCGATAGCGGTCCGGGTCCGTCGCCGGTTCGTCCGTATCGACCGGCGGTCCCGCGATCGGCGCCACGGCGGATGCAGCGTCCTGCGCCGGTGTGAGTTCCGCAAGGTCGAAGGAGCCGGCCGACGCGGCCGCTAACCGGATCGGCGCATCGCCGCTGTCCGCGTTGGCCATGACGGAAATCGCGTCGAGCGTCTCCGTCGTCGGGCCCGCGCCCTCATTGGCCCGCGCTGCCACGGACATGGCGGCGATCAGCGCCATGCCTGACGCACATCGCCCTATGCGCCCAAGGCTAGTCTCCATTCCCACAATCTTGTCCCCCATTCAACGACGGAGCGACCTTCTGTTATGGGGCGATGATAACCCAAATTCCTTATATTACAATTCGATGAAACTGCGCCCTGTCGACCGCTGCGCCTCGCTTCGGCGCGCGGCGCGCGCATGGGGTGCCGGCCCGCCCGGCAAGGACGGGCCGAACCGGGCCTAGCGCGCGGTGATGAACGTCCGGATGTCCGCGCTCAGCTTGCGCAGGTCGTCGGGGCGGACATACATCATGTGGCCGGCGTCATAATAATGATACTGGATACGCGACGCGTCGAAGCCGGTGCGGCTCATCGCATATTCCGCGCCGAAGAAGGGCGTGGCGAAATCATACCAGCCCTGGCCGACAAAGACCTTGAGGCCGCTATTTTCCCGCAGCGCCTTGCCCAGATAGGGCGCGACACTGGCATAGACTTCGCCGTCGCGCCCGCGCTGGCCCTGCAATTTCCAGTCCCAGCCGCTGACCCCGCCGATCGTCACATAGGACCGGTCGGTGCGATATTTCAGCGTGTCGCGGGCATAGCTGTTCATCGCCGCGGTATAGGCGCCGTCGATTGCGGTGAAGCTGGGGTCATTGTCCGGCTCCTCGCCGGCGCGGTCATAATCCTTGCCGGTATAGCGGGTGTCGAGCCGGCCTATGCTCACCCCCCGGTCGCGCAACAGCTCCTTGTAGAAGCGGCCCGGCGACACGCGCAGGTCGGCATTGTCGACGAACGGTTCGGACAGGCCGGTCAGCCGAGCCAGTTCCGCGCGGACGCTGGCGCGTTCCCCGGCGGGCAGCTGGTTGCCCTTGAGCAGCGCCGCGGCATAGGGGCCGATCGCGAAGGCGCGCGCCTGCTGCGCGGCTTCGGCCACCGTCGCGGGCGGATTGCCCATCTTCCTGTGATACCAGGCGGTCGTCGCCATCGAGGGCAGGTTGATGATATAGGGCATCTCGTTGCCCTGCACCTCGGCCGTGGCGCCGAAGTCGAGGATGGTCGAGATCAGGATGATGCCGTTCACCGTGACGTCGTTGTAGCTGCCCTCCAGTTCATTGATCAGCGCCACCGACCGGGTCGTGCCATAGCTTTCGCCGCCGATATATTTGGGCGACGACCAGCGGCCATTGTCGTTCAGCCACAGCCGGATAAACTCCGCGATCGACTTGGCGTCGGCCGACACGCCCCAGTAATCCTTGGGGTCTTTCTTGCCGATGGCGTGGGAAAAGCCGGTGCCGACCGGGTCGATGAAGACGAGATCGGTGACGTCCAGCAGCGATTCGGCATTGTCGACCAGCGGATAGGGCGGCGCGCCGTCATCCTGCGCGTCGGGCAGCACGACCCGCTTGGGGCCGAAGGCGCCCATGTGCAGCCACAGCGATCCTGATCCCGGACCGCCATTGTAAAGGAAGGTGATCGGGCGCGTCTTGTCGCCGCCATCCTTGACATAGGAGGTGGCGTAGATCGCCGCGAGCGGCTTGCCGTCCTTGTCCTTGAGGTAGGTTTCGCCGGTCGTCGCGGTGTAGCTGATCGCCTTGCCGCCGAACACACCCTTGTGCTTCGTGACGGAAACATTGGGCGCAGGGACGGTGCTCTCAGCAGCTTCGTCCTTCTTCCCGGCCTCGTCCTGGGCCTGGGCGGTGGTGGCGGAAAGGGCCAGCGCCAGGACGGCGAGGCTGGTGGTGAAACGCATGGCAGTCCCCTTGTTTTACATTTGTCGGACTAGCGGACGGAGGGAGCGGTGGAAAGAGGGCGCGCGCCACTGAAGCGACAGGGGCGATTTCACGCCGTTGTCGGCGTTTCCGGCCCAAGCACCCCCGAAGCCTCCGCGACCCGCGCCCAAAGTGCTTTCGCTGCAACCGGTGCGCGCCTGCACCGCGTTTCTTTTGGCGCAAAGGAAAACGGTCGGTGCAAGGCTGTGAACGACGGATCGGTTCCATCCCGCAGGATGGATCGGGGATAATCCCACCAGGAAAAATAGTTGTGGATGCGGTGCGGCCGGGCAGGGTGGGTAGCGTAACGGCCGCTCTCCATCGTCATGCCCGCGAAGGCGGGGATCCATCTCCGCAGTGCCGTGCTGGACGCACGGCCAGGAGATGGGTTCCCGCTTTGGCCTGCGGCCGCCCTTCGGGTCGCGGGAATGACGAAATGGGTGACGGTAATGCGGGATGACCGCTTTCGAGCGACGTCGCGCCGCGCTTAACAGTCTGCTTCTGGCCGCTCGCAGCCATTTCTCATCCGTCATGCCGGGCTTGGCCCCGCATCCCGCTTCCGTTCGGAACATGCGCGAAGAAAAGCGCTACCCCGGATCGGGTCCAGGGTGACGCAAGCGTCGAAGCAGGTTCCTACTGCGCCGTCCAGCCGCCGTCGATCGAAAGGTTCGCGCCCGTGACCTGCGCCGCCGCGTCGCTGCACAGATAGAGCGCCGTCGCTGCCACCTGCTCCGCCGTCACGAACTGCTTGGTCGGCTGGCCCGCCAGCAGCACGTCATTGATTACCTGCTCGCGCGTCAGCCCGCGCGCCTTCATCGTGTCGGGGATCTGGTTTTCCACCAGCGGGGTCCAGACATAGCCGGGCGAGATGCAGTTGGCGGTGATGCCGAAGGTCGCGACTTCCAGCGCCACCGTCTTGGTGAAACCGGCCAGGCCATGTTTGGCGGTCACATAGGCACTCTTGAAGGGGGAGGCGGTCAGCGAGTGGGCTGATGCGGTCTGGATGATCCGCCCCCACTTTTGCGCCTTCATGTGCGGGATGGCCAGCCGGGTGGTGTGGAAGGCGGCGTTCAGGTTCAGCGCGATGATGAGATCCCATTTGTCGAGCGGGAAATCCTCGACCGGGGCGACATGCTGCATCCCGGCATTGTTGATGAGGATGTCGACGCCGCCGAACGCATCGGCCGCTTCCTTCATCATCGCCTCGATCTGGTCGACTTTCGTCAGGTCGTGCCCCGAATAGAGCGCCTTGGCGCCCGACAGCGCCTCAAGGCCGACGCGTTCCTGCTCGATCGCGGCGGCATCGCCGAAGCCGTTGATGACGACATTGGCGCCTTCCCCGGCCAACGCCTTGGCATAGGCCAGCCCGATGCCCGATGTGGACCCGGTGATGAGGGCGGTCTTGCCGGCCAGGGATTTGCTCATGCCTGTTTCTCCTTGAGGTGATCGGGGGCGTCCAGATCGAAGCTGGAACTCTTGCCGTTCAGGATGTTGCGGGCGATCAGGTCGCCCTTGTGCATGACTTCCTCCACTGCCTCGCGACCCTGGCTCCAATGGTCGAGCATGGTCGAGCGGGAGAATTCGAAATCCTTGGCGCCGCTTTCCCAGTTGCGCGACCGGTAGATGAGGTGGACGATGTTGACCGATCCCTGGTCCAGGCACTGGCGCAGCGCCTGCGCCTGCGCGCTGTCCTGCAATTCGGGCGGCAGCTTGTCGAGCAGCGCCTTGATCGCGCCATGCTCGCGGCGCAGGCGCAGATACTGGTCCGTCACCTGGCGGGTGCGGCTGCTATACTGGATGTCCTTCATGCGCGAATAGACATCGGTCATCTGCTGCGGCATCGGCCCTTCGGCGGGGAAGAGGTCGACCTGGAACACCAGCATGTCCTCGGTCTGGTGGTTCAGCACATGGGCGAGCGGGGTGTTGGACACGATGCCGCCATCCCAATACCAGCGCCCGTCGATCTCGACCGGCGACAGGCCGGGGGGCAGGGCGCCCGACGCCATGATGTGGCGCGCGTCGATCCGCGTGTTGCCGCCGGGGCCGCGCGTGTCCCAATAGGCGAAATTGCCCGATTCCACGTCGACCGCGCCGACCGAGAGGCGCACCGGCCCTTCGTTCAGCAGATCCCAGTCGATGCAGGCGTCGAGCGTCTCCTTGAGCGGGCTGCTGTCGTAGAAGCTGATCGCTCCCGGCGTCCCTGCGGGCATCAGCGGCGCGGGCCAGAGCCGGGGGCGGAACATGCCCGGCACGCCGAAGGTCGCGACCGTGCCCGCCGCCGTCAGGTGCGCCGCCTCTCGGATATGGTCGATTTCCGGCAGGATGACGTTGGGCATCCCGCCCGATACGGTGTACCAGAATTTCTTGAGCCGGCTGATCCGGCGGTGCGGCGGGTTGCCGGCGATGATCGCGGCGTTGACCGCGCCGATCGAGATGCCCGCGACCCAGCTGACGTCCACCCCCAGCTCGTCCAGCCGCTCATAGACGCCCGACTGGAAGGAGCCGAGCGCGCCGCCGCCCTGGAGCAGCAGCGCGATTTCGCGGGGGAGGGGGAGCGGCGTCCTGGCGCGGCGCAGGGGCTTGGCTTCGGCGTGTTGGGGTTCGATATCTGCCATGTCGCACTGCAATATAAGCTTTGATCGCGCCAATCCAACTTAATGTCGCGCAAGAAATCACGATCCGTCGCAACCTCGTCGCCTTCGGACGGTTTCCCGTTCCGATGGAATGGCGTAGGCACAACGCCGGAAAGGGAGGGCGCGATGCGGCTCGACGACGAACAGGAAAGCAGCCATTTCGAGGTGCAGGAGGGGCGCGGCGGCGGCCTGGGTGGCGGTCTGGGCGGTGGCCTGGGCATGTTGCTGCCCCTGATCGGCAGCCGCTTCGGCTGCGGCGGGATCGTCATCGTGCTGGTCATCATGGTGGTGATGGGGGTGAACCCGCTCAGCCTGATTGGCGGCGGGGGCGGCGGGCAGCCGGTGCAGACGGAGCGCCCGGCAACCGGCGAACTGAGCGACGTGCAGCGCACCTCGCTCAAGGTGCTGGGATCGACCGAGCGGCGCTGGGCCGACATCTTCCGGGCGGAGGGACAGCAATATCCGCCGCCGACCCTCGTCTTCTACAGCCAGAACGGCCAGTCGGGTTGCGGCGCGGCGCAATCGGCGATGGGGCCTTTCTACTGCCCGGCCGACCAGCGCATCTATCTCGACACCGATTTCTTCAACGAGATGGAAAGCCGCTTCAACGCGCCCGGCGACTTCCCGATCGGCTATATCATCGCGCATGAGGTCGGCCATCATATCCAGACCGTCACTGGCGAGGCCGATCGCATCCGCAAGGCGCAGCAGCGCGTGTCGGAGGCCGAGGGCAACGCCCTCCAGGTGAAGATGGAGTTGCAGGCCGACTGCTATGCCGGTGTATGGGCGGCGCGCGACACCAATCTGATGGAGGCGGGCGACCTGGAGGAAGGGATGCGCGCGGCCGAGGCGATCGGCGACGACACGTTGCAGAAGGCGGCCGGCCGCCGTCCGGTGCCCGAAAGCTTCACCCATGGCACCAGCGCCGATCGGATGGCCTGGCTGCGCAAGGGTCTGTCGACCGGCGATCCGGCCCAGTGCGACACGTTCAAGGGAGCGATCTGACGACCGGGCAAGGGTGCGATCTTGCGCTCCGGCAAGGGCGCGGTCCGGCCGCGGTCATTCCCCGTTGGGCGTTCCCGCCATGTCGGGGTCCGGTTCGGTAATGCCGCCCGGCGGCACCGGCGGGGCTTCCTGAAGCCCCTCTCCGGCCAGCATGGGCTGGCCCGCGCCCGCGATCGGCTGGCCGAAGACCGCAGGGTCGCTGGCCACCGCCGGCGCGCTGGGGGCTGCGACGGGCGGAGCGACCGGCACGGGGACGGGCGGGGGCGGCGGCGCAACCTGTTCCGCCTGCGGCGCGGGCGCAGGGGTCGGCAGGAAATTCTGCACGGCCAGCACGATCAGCGGCGCGGCGATCAGCGTGGCGATGGCAAAGTTGCGATACAGCATCGGACGAAAGACTTTCCTGCGACGATTTTGCCGCAAAGTCTCGCACGAAGCGGTAAAGAAAGCCTTGCTGGCGAGCCGCCAGCAACTGCCCGGCTAGTGCCGGTCCAGCTTCATCAGCAGCGCCATCATGTCGTCCGGGATTGCCTCGCGCGGCGGCGCGTAGGTGGACCGCAGCGCATTGCCGACGCCCTCATAGGGCGTCGGCAGGCCGACCGTGACCAGGCGGTCGCGGTCCCCGTTCCGCCCCGGTGCCGATCGGCCGAGAGATTTGCGCTGCATGTCCATGATCCCACCAACGGCCGGGCAGCCCAAAAGTTTCTGGTCATGCGTTTCCGGCCAAAAGTGTCTGGCGTTCGTCGCGGCTGCGCGCGATAGGCCGTTGGAAAGGAGAGATGATGGTGACGAACTGGCCGGAAACGCAGGCCCGCATCCGGGCCCATTCGCCCTTTCTGGCGCGCGCGCTGGACCGTTTTCCCACCGTGACCGAGCAGTTGGCGGCGGGCGATTTCGATGCGGCGCTCCGCGCGGCGCAGGCCGTCGCCGGCCCCGAGGACGGCATCGCCCGCTCGCTGCGGCGTCGGCGCGGCGCCATCGCGCTGGCGGTGGCGGCGGCCGATCTGGCGGGCGCCTGGGACATGGACCGGGTTACGCGCACCTTGTCCGATTTCGCCGACCAGGCGCTGGAGGAAGCGCTCGCCGCCGCCATGCAGGAACGCTATCCCGATGCCGAGCATCGCGGCTTCGTCGTGCTGGCGCTGGGCAAGCATGGCAGCCGGGAACTCAACTATTCGTCCGACATCGACCCGATCCTCCTCTACAATCCCGCCACCCTGCCGCATGGCGAGCGGGAGGATGTCGCTGACGCCGCCGTCCGCATCGGCCGGCGGATGAGCGAACTGCTGACCAATCGCGACGGCGACGGCTATGTCTTTCGCGTCGACCTGCGGCTGCGGCCCTCGCCGGAGGCGACGCCGATCGCGCTGCCGGTGGAGGCGGCGATCGGCTATTATGAATCGACCGCGCTCGGCTGGGAGCAGGCCGCCTTCATCCGCGCCCGTCCGGCGGCGGGGGACATGGAACTGGGCGACTATTTCCTGCGCCAGATCCGCCCCTTCGTCTGGCGGCGCAGCCTTGATTTCGGCGCGATCGACGCCATCGTCGACATATCCCGCCGTATCCGCGACCATTATGCGCAGGGGCAGGCGTTCGGGCCGGGATATGATCTCAAGCGCGGGCGGGGCGGCATCCGCGAGGTGGAATTCTTCGCGCAGGTCCACCAGCTCATCCACGGCGGCCGCAACCCCGCGCTGCGATCGGGCAACACGCGGCAGGCGCTGGCGGCGCTCGCCGGCGCGGGGGTGATCGACGCCGATGCCGCCGCCCGGCTCGACGCGGCCTATATCCTGTTCCGCACGATCGAGCATCGGCTCCAGATGGTGGAAGACCGCCAGACCCACGAACTGCCGAAATCGGCCGACAGCCTCGACAATGTCGCACGGCTCCACGGCCTTTCCGATGGCGCGGCGCTGCTCGACCTGCTGCGCCCGCATGTCGAGTGGGTCGGCCGCAACTATGACCGCCTTGGCCCCGAACAGGAGGACGCCTCCCTCTCGCAGGACGAGGACCGGCTCAAGGTGCAGCTGGCCGACATCGGTTTCGCCGATCCCGACACGCCGCTGGCCCGCATCGCCCGCTGGCGCGGCGGCACGATCCGCGCGCTGCGCAGCGCGCCCTCGCGCGATGCGCTGGAGGCATTGCTGCCCGGCCTGATGCGCTCGCTGGCCAGGGCGCCCGATCCCAGCCGCGCGCTCAACCGGCTCGACGACATGATCGCCCGGCTGCCCAGCGCGATCAATTTCTTCAAGCTGCTGGCCGCGCGGCCCGCGCTGGTCGAATTGCTGGCGGAGATATTGAGCCATGCGCCGACGCTCGCCGATGCGCTCGGCCGCCGCGCCGAACTGCTCGACGGGCTGATCGACGCCTCCGCCTTCGATCCGCCGCCGCCGGTGGACCAGCTGGCGCGACAGCTTGGCGCGCTGGAGCCAGGCGAGGATTATCAGGCGCTGCTCGACCGGGTGCGCCAGCGCGTGGGCGACCGTCGCTTCGCATTGGGCGCCCAGATCATCCGGGGCGGCGATCCGCTGGAGGCGGGCAAGGGCTATGGCCGGGTCGCCGAAGCCGCGATCGAGGCGCTGGCCAGCGCCACGGTCGCGCAGTTCGAGGCGGCGCATGGTCGGGTGCCCGGCGGCGAGATGCTGATCCTGGCGCTGGGCCGCATGGGCGGCGGCGTGCTGACCCATGCCTCCGACCTCGATCTCGTCTATCTCTTCACCGGCGATTTCTCGACCGAATCGGATGGGCCAAAGCCTTTGGGCGCGACGCAATATTTCAACCGCCTGGGCCAGCGTATCACCAACGCCCTGTCGGTCCACACCGCGTCCGGCCCGCTCTATGAGGTCGATACCAGGCTGCGCCCGTCCGGCGCGCAGGGGCTGCTCGCGGTCAGCCTCGACAGCTTCGCCCGCTACCAGCGCGAGGAGGCCTGGACCTGGGAGCATCTGGCGCTCACCCGCGCCCGGCCCGTGTTCGGTTCGCCGCAGGCCCGCGCCGCGATCGACGCCATCCTTGCCGAGACGCTCCGGCGCCCGCGCGATTTCGACGAACTGGCGCGGCAGGCGGTGAAGATGCGTGGCGACATCGCCAGGCACAAGCCGCCGGCCAGCGATCTCGACGTCAAGCTGGTGCCCGGCGGGCTGGTGGACCTGGAGTTTCTCATCCACATCACTCAGTTCCGCCATGGCATGGCCTTCGATCCCGATCTGGGCAAGGCGCTGGCGCAACTGGTCGCGGCCGGGCATCTGCCGTCCGGCCTGATCGCCGCGCATGACCTCATCACCCGCTATCTGGTGGTGTCCCGGCTCGTCTCGCCAAAGTCGACCGAGCCGCCGGAGGCGACCCGACCGCTCGTCGCCCGCGCCTGCGGGGCGTCCGATTGGGACGCGCTGCTTGCCAGCTACGCCAGAGCGCGGATATGCGTGGGCGAAGCCTGGGCTGCGCTCGCCGCGCCCTATCAGGAGGACCGATGATGCTGGAACAGGGAGACGCCATCCCCACCGTGGCGCTCAAGGACGCGGATGGCGTAGACTTCGCGCTGGACGCCTATCGGGGCAAGCCGCTGGTCGTCTATTTCTATCCCAAGGCGGATACGCCCGGCTGCACCAACGAGGCCAAGGATTTCACCGCGCTGGCCGATGACTATGCCGCCGCCGGGGTGCCGGTTATCGGCATTTCCAGGGACAAGCCCGCGAAACTCAAGAAGTTCGCGGAAAAATACGGCCTGACCGTGATCCTTGCGTCCGACGAGCCGGGCGATGCGTGCGAAGCCTTCGGCACCTGGGTCGAAAAATCGCTCTACGGCCGCAAATATATGGGGATCGAACGCGCGACCTTCCTGGTCGGCGCCGACGGCACGATCCTGCGCGTCTGGCCCAAGGTGAAGGTCAAGGGCCATGCCGCCGACGTGCTGGAGGCGGTGCAAGCGCTTTGACCCTGCCGGTTTCGATCGAGCCTATGCCCATCGACAGCGTGGGCGCGGCCTGCGCCCATGTCATGCTGACCGCTGATCCCTATGAAAAGCTGATGGCGGCGCGCGCGACGGCGCGGGCCTGGCGGCTGGGCCGGCTCGCGCATCGCTTCGACGGCGCGATGCCCGACCGGCCCGCACGCCCGGACGCGCCCGAATTGCTGCCCCCCAACCGGATGCCCCGGCGCGGCAGGATCGGATCGGAACGGTCGCGCATTGCCATGCTCCATGCGCTCGCCCATATCGAATTTGTCGCGATCGACCTCGCCTTCGACCTGATCGGTCGGTTCGGCGGCGCATTTCCGCGCGCCTTCACCGATCAGTGGATGCAGGTCGGCGCGGAGGAAGCGATGCACTTCGCGCTGCTCGACCGCCGGCTGCGGCAGGTCGGCAGCCATTATGGCGCGCTGCCCGCGCATGACGGCCTGTGGCAGGCGGCGGAGGAGACGGCGGGGGACGCGCTCGCCCGGCTCGCCATCGTGCCGATGGTGCTGGAGGCGCGCGCGCTCGACATCACCCCGGCGACGGTCGAGCGGTTCGAGGGGGCGGGGGACATGGCGTCGGCCCGGATGCTGCGGCGCATCATGAACGACGAGATTCGCCATGTCTCGGCGGGGACCAAATGGTTCGCCTGGGCGACGAACAGACTGGGGCTGGACGCCCCCAATCATTACCAAATCCTTGTGAAACAGTATTTTCGCGGCGTCGTTAAGCCGCCGTTCAACGACTCGGCGCGTCGACAGGCCGGTTTAACCGAAGAATTTTACACTCCGCTTGCAACCTGATCCGTGATCGGCACTGTGCAGACAGCGGGGGCGATCCAGGTCGCCAAAGAGATAACACGGGAAGCACCGAGAGGCACAAGTCTCCGGTCTTATAGTCGGGGTCTGCATGTCGGTTCTTAACACGGTCAATGCGCGCGGATCGCAAATGTTCCAGTCCGCGTCGAAGCTGGTGAAATTTTTTGGAGCCATCGGCATTGCCGGCGTCCTGTGCGCCGCAGCCCCGGCCCAGGCATCCACCGACGACGATGATCCCTATGGCGAGGTGCCTGCCGCCGCCGCCGGGCAGGACAGCAAGGCCGATCCTGCCTTCTCCAATCTGTTCGCCAGCCTCCAGCGGCTCGATGGCACGCCCAAGGCATCGGCCTATATCCCGTCCGGTCGTCCGGTGGCCAAGCTGTCGCTGACCTCCAACTATGGCGTCCGTTCCGATCCCTTCAACGGCGGCGCACGGATGCACAAGGGCATCGACATTCCCGGCCCGATCGGCACGCCCATCTACGCGACGGCCGACGGCGTCATCAGTCGCGCCGGATGGGCCAGCGGTTATGGCAATCTGGTTCAGATCACCCATGGCAGCGGCATGGAAACGCGCTACGGCCATATGTCGAAGCTGCTCGTCGCCGCCAACAGCTATGTGAAGCGCGGTCAGATCATCGGCCTGATGGGGTCGACCGGCCGTTCCACCGGCAGCCACCTCCATTATGAAGTGCGCGTCGACGGCGCCGCGATCAACCCGATCCCGTTCGTCGCCGGTCCCGACTATCTGGTGGCGATGAACACCAAGCCGCCGGTCGCCATGGGCGGCCCGACCAAGGCGCAGGAAAAGGCTGCCGACTGATCGCCTCATCCTCGAAATTCGCAAAAGGCCCGGCGCCCGATGGGTTGCCGGGCCTTTTGCCTGATCCTATCTAGGCAGCATGGCCGACATCGACCTTACCCCCTCCGCCGCCGCGCGCGTCGCCGCGATCGCCGCAAAACAGGGCAAGCCCGCCATTCTCCGCCTGTCGGTGGAAGGCGGTGGCTGCTCGGGCTTCCAATATCGCTTCGGCCTGGCCGACGCGGTCGAGGCGGACGACCTGTCGATCGAGCGGGATGGCGTGACCCTGGTGGTGGACGATGTCAGCATCGACCTGGTGCGTGGCTCCGCGGTCGATTTCGTGTCCGACCTGGGCGGACAGGCGTTCAAGGTGACGAACCCCAACGCCACCGCCGGCTGCGGCTGCGGGACCAGCTTCTCGGTCTGATTTCCGTCTTCCGTTTTTCCAGCCGCCGTTCGCGCTGAGCTTGTCGAAGGGCATTACTTCTTTAAAGAGCAGGGCAGGGCGCTGGCAGCCTGAACGGTTTGGATAAGGAAGTCGGATGCGGATCGCCACCTTCAACATCAACGGCATCAAGGCGCGCCTGCCGCGCCTGCTGGAATGGCTGGACGAAACGCGACCCGACATCGCCTGCCTCCAGGAAATCAAGACCAGCGACGACACCTTCCCGGTCAAGGACATAGAGGCGGCCGGCTATGGCGTCATCTGGCACGGGCAAAAGGGGTTCAATGGCGTCGCCATCCTCGCGCGCGGGGAAACGCCGGTCGAGGTGCGGCGGGGGCTGGAGGGCGAGCCGGAGGACGAGCATAGCCGCTATCTGGAAGCCGATGTGAAGGGCGTGCGGGTCGCCAGCATCTACCTGCCCAACGGCAATCCGCAGCCCGGCCCGAAATTCGACTATAAGCTGCGCTGGATGCAGCGGCTGCGGACGCGCGCCGCCGAAATATGGGCGGAGGAAGTGCCTGCCATCCTGGCCGGCGACTATAATGTCATTCCGCGCGACGTGGACGTCTATTCGGTCAAGGCGATGCAGGACGACGCGCTGATGCAGCCCGAAAGCCGAGCCGCCTACCGCCGCCTGCTCGGGGATGGGTGGACCGACGCGATCCTCAGTCGCCATCCCGCCGGCGGCGTCTGGACCTTCTGGGACTATCAGATGAACGCCTGGCCGCGCGATGCGGGCTTCCGTATCGACCATCTGCTGCTCAGCCCCGCCGCTGCCGACCGTCTGATCGACGCGCAGGTCGACAAGGAATTTCGCGGCCGGGAAAAGGCCAGCGATCATGCGCCGACCTGGGTGGAACTGCGCCCCCGCTAATTATTATCCGGGCAATATTGACTCAATAAAATCCGGGTAATAATAACCATGCCGAAGGAGATCGGCATGGAACGGACTTTCACCGCCTTTGCGGGCGACTATTGGATCGCGACCGGCGACGAGGCGGAAATGCGGGAGGCCTTGCGCGCCGTCGGCGACGATGCGGCCACCATCCTGCTGTTCGACGACAGCACCGGCCGCCAGGTCGACATCGATCTGCGCGGCCCAGAGGCGGAGGCACCACGGGGCCGGGGACGCCCGAAACTGGGCGTCCAGCCGCGCGAGGTGACATTGCTGCCGCGCCATTGGGACTGGCTGGCGGCCCAGCCGGGCGGCGCCTCGGCCACGCTCCGGCGCTTGGTGGATGCCGCGCGCAAGGCCAGCGCCGATGCGCCCGACCCCCGTTTCGCGATGGATGCCGCCTATCATTTCCTCACCGCCATGGCGGGCGATCGGCCGGGCTATGAGGCGGCGATCCGGGCGCTCTACGCCAGGGACGAACAACTGTATATATCGCTGTCGGACAGCTGGCCCGCGGGCATCCGCGACCACGCCCGCGCGCTCGCCGCGCCTGCCTTTTCCGCCTGATCCGTCACCAGTTGCTGGCGACGGTGCAGCGCGCATGACAGCAAAAAAAGGCCCGCCTCGGGGAGGCGGGCCATGCTAGGGAGGGGGTCGTTCCAATGCTGACGCGTAATGTTAATCCGCGACATCCTCCACGGCCTTGCCGGCGCTCTGCACGTCGCGGCCCGCGCCTTCCACCGTGTTGCAGGCGGCAACCATCAGCGAACCGGTAAGCAGCAGCGCTGCCAGGATCTTCTTCGTCATCGAAAATCTCCTCAAAGGTCCAGCCGCACAGGACGACGCCATGGCGGCTACGAGAGGAGAACCCGTGCCGGAACATTCCGTTCCGAAGCCAGAAATAATAAAGATTTCAGGGATTTGAAAAAGTCTGAGCCCGGAACGCGTCGGGGGGGGGAGAAACGTTCCGGGCTCATATTTTGTGGATAGCAAGAGCGGGGGGCAAAAGATTTGCTATCCGGTGTGCAGAACCCACGAAATCGCAGATCGGTTCCCGACCGAGGGAAAAATCTTCGATTTTAATTTCTCAGACATTTCAGCGATTTGAATGGTCTACGAGGCGTTAACCGGAAAAAAGTTCCGCGATCCGACCCTCTGTCAGGCGCGCAAGCTCAGGTCAGAGGACGGCCGCTGTTGCGATATTCGGGGCGGATAGTGGATTCCGGCAGGCCGTCCTCCTCGCCCATAGCGGGGGACGAGGGCGCCACCCGCGCCGGGAGCGGGGCGACCGCCGCTGGGCGCGCGCCGGGGCCGCCCGTTGGGGGCCAATAGCCGGGCGGCGTCGCGGGCCTCTCCGGCCAGACGCGCCGAGCCGGGCCGGAAATCGCTTCATGCCCGCGATAAAGAGCGGTGAAGGCGGCCGGCGTTCCGTTGAAACCGGGATTGCGGTAGAAGATATGCGCTCCCACCACCGCGACAGGCTGAAGGGCCGACGCCCAGTCCGGTCGCACGGCCAGCGTATGATAATGGGTGGCGAGGCCGACAGGGGCATAGACCTGCCCGGCCAGCGCATCCTGCGCGATCCGCCGGGACCGCGCCCAGGCGGCGGCGTCGGGCATCCGCGCCATCGACCCGTCGCAGCTGAAGGTGAACTGGCATTTATAGTCCAGCCGCTCCGACCCTTCATAGACGACGCCGCAGACCGTGTCGGGCCAGAGTCGGCTGCGCACCCGGTTGAGCACCACCTGCGCCACCGCGCGCTGCCCGTCCTCCGGCTCGTTGCCCGCTTCATAATAGACCGCGTTGGTCAGGCAGTTGAGCGCGCGGTAGCCGTCGAGCGCGGTGATGCCGCGAAAGATGGCCGCGGGCGCGGCCTTGACCGCGTCCAGCCCCAGCACATGCCGGCTTTGCACCGTCTCGACGCCCGGCGCCGGATCGAACGCGCCCTCGGCATAGAAGAAGGCGGAACCGGGGAAATTGTCGCCAGGCTGTTCGGCGGGATCGATCGGCGCCGGCGCGCTGTCCAGCAGGTCGAGCGGGGCGGCGGTAATCAGGCGCGGAGCGACGAGCGCGGCCAGCGCCAGCGCGACAATGCCGGCCTGCGCCTTCCACCCTTTCATCCCCGGCACTGCCGCATTGCAAAACCCTGAAAATTCCGCGACCTGCCGCCGCGCAGCATCGCCCTTACCCCAAATTCCTTTCCACTTCGCTGCCCATTTCGCGGCTGTGCCGCGATGGCACGCCGGCCAGGCCAGGCGTTAACGCTGGCGGAAACAGTCCCTTGGCCCCGTTCAGCAATCCCTTGCTTGGCAAAGCAACGCGCCCTCCGCTATGCGTGACGCCATGCTGCTCCATTCCAACAGTCTCGCGCTGATCGGCAATACGCCGCTCGTCCGCCTTGCCGGCCCCTCAGAAGAAACGGGCTGCGACATTTTCGCCAAATGCGAATTCGCCAATCCCGGCGCCTCGGTGAAGGACCGGGCCGCGCTGTTCATCGTCAATGATGCCGAGGAAAAGGGGCTGCTCAAGCCCGGCGGCACCATCGTCGAGGGGACGGCGGGCAACACCGGCATCGGCCTGGCGCTGGTCGCCAATGCGAAGGGATACAAGACGATCATCGTCATGCCCGAAACGCAGAGCCGGGAAAAGATGGACACGCTGCGCGCATTGGGCGCGGAACTGGTGACGGTGCCGGCGGCGCCCTATTCCAACCCCGGTCATTTCGTCCACACTTCCCGCCGGATCGCGGAAGAGACGGAAAATGCGATCTGGGCCAACCAGTTCGACAATATCGCCAATCGCAAGGCGCATATCGTCGGCACCGCCGAGGAAATCTGGACCCAGATGGAAGGGCGCGTCGACGGCTTTACCTGCGCGGCGGGCACGGGCGGCACGATCGCGGGCGTGGGCCTTGGCCTCAAGGCGAAGGATGAGAATGTCACCATCGCGCTCAGCGACCCGCATGGCGCGGCGCTCTATAATTATTATGCCCATGGCGAACTCAAGGCCGAAGGCTCCTCGGTCGCCGAAGGCATAGGTCAGGGGCGCATCACCGCAAATCTCGAAGGCGCGCCGATCGACACGCAATTCCGCATTTCGGACGAGGAGGGGCTGCACTGGGTCCGCCGCCTGCTGGCCGAAGAGGGGCTGTGCCTCGGCCTGTCGTCGGGCATCAATGTCGCGGGCGCGGTGGCGCTGGCCAGGCAGCTGGGGCCGGGCAAGCGGGTCGCGACCATCTTGTGCGACACCGGCTTCCGCTATCTTTCGACCCTCTACAACCGGCAATGGCTCGAATCGAAGGGCTTGACGGTGTTCCCCTGGCTCGCGCACACTGCATGAACGCCGACATGGGTCGCGGCGAAGAAAAAATGAGCGCGAATATGGCTGAAACACCCCGCCGTCAGGAAGGGTTGCAGCGCGTCCAGATCGGCCTGACCGGCCTGGCCGGCGTCGTGCTGCTCGTGGGGCTGGCGAATATCGTGATCGAAAAGGCGCGGATCGACGACGCCGCCCTCCCGCCGCCGACCGTCCCGACGTTGAGCGCCAATGCCGTCTCGCCCAAGGAGCCGCTGGCCGAACTGGGCGTACAGCCCGCGCCCGAACAGGCGCCGATCGTTCCCGATCTTCAGCCCGATCCCAATCTCAACAAGCCCATGGACCGCGACCCGGCGCAGCAGCAGCCGCGCTGATCCATGATGCAGGGCCGGCGTGGGACGCCAAGATGGCGGCGCTGACGCGATTCCTCTGGCTCTGGCTGCCGATGCTGGCTGTTTTGCCCGCGGGTCTGGCGCGCGCCTGGGAAACCGGGCAGGCCGATCCCTGGGATTGGGGCGTTCCGGTGCTGGCGGTCGCGGTGGTGGTCGGCCTGTTGCTCGCGCGCCGTGGCTCGGCCGTCCTGGCCTGGGTGGCGATGGGCGTAGTTGGGCCGGCGCTGCTCTTCTGTGCCCTGGCAGCGGGCCGGATGCCCGACATGGGGGCGTTGCCGGGTTTGCTGGCGCTGGCCGTCATGGGAACATTCGGCGGCGCCTGGCTCCGCTTTCCCCTTCCGTTGGCGCAGGGGCGTCTGGCGGCGGTTGCTCTGCTGGCGCTCGCGGGCCTGCTCCTCTGGCTTGGTCCCGCACGGCCCATCGCGCCCGTCCCCGATCGGCCGAAGCTCGCCGTCCTCACCGCGCTGCCGCTCTTCTGGGCGGAGCCGGGACAGGCTGGGGCGGCGCCGCGCGACGTCCCCATCATCGCCGTGCTGCGCACCCGCTTCACCGTGGAGCCGCTGGACGATCCGCGCTTTCTCGCCGGCTCGGGCGCGCGCAGGCTGCTCGTCGCCCAGCCCCGTGCGCTTGCGCCGGAGCAGCTGGTCGCGATCGACAATTGGGTGAGGGCAGGTGGCACCGCCCTTGTCCTTGCCGATCCATTGCTCCGCTGGCCCTCCGACCTGCCGCTGGGCGACCGCCGCCGGGCGCCTGCGGCCAGCCTGCTGGCGCCCTTGCTCACCCACTGGCGCTTCGATCCCGGCACGCTGGCGTCGGCGGAGGTGCGCCACTTCCTGCCGGATGGCCGCCTGCTCACCCTGTCCGGCGCTGCCATCGGGAAAGTCCTCCCGCAATCCGGGAAGATCGGCCGTGGCCAAGTCCTGCTGCTGGGCGACGCCGACCTGATCGACGACCGGCTGTGGCTGGCCGATCCCGTCCGCCCGCTCGATCCGCGGGCCTGGACGGCTGACACGCCCGCCTTGCTCGGCGAATGGCTCGGCGCACCGATTCCCGGCGAACGGCGCTGGATGCGGACGCCGGCGGCCGTGATTGCGGGCCTGCGCTGGGCGATTCTGGCTGGGACAGGCTGGGCAATTTTGGGTGCGATGTTGTTCGGCCGGCCATTTGCGACGAAAAGGCCGGGAACAAAAAGCGAAAATCGACTGGAAAGGATACAGGAAAACAGTCTAACCCATTTTTGACCGGCTTTTCCCATCCTCTCCCGACTTTTCCCTTTTCAGTCGGCTCCATGCTTGGTAGAAAACCGGCATTGGGGTTCGTCAGGCTTTGTGCAGTCCTGTGCGCCGGATGGTTTCTTCGCGATTCCGGCGAAGGACGGCCTGCGTCCCGGATCAAAGGGGCCTGTTTCCAGCGTGTCGGACGTCATTCTCTATTCGGGCAACGCGTTCAGCGTCGCGGACGGCAAGGGCCGTTTCGTGCTGCCCCTGGAGATGCGCAAGCTGGTCAAGCAGGCCAGCGGCGGCGAGAATCGCCTGTGCCTGTCCGTTCATTTCGACAATGGTTGCGCCACCGGCTTCGGCCTGTCGCACAAGCAGTTCCTGTTCGACGAAGTCGAAAAGCTGGAGCGCCAGGCCTATGAGTCGGGTCGCGACTTCAATGCCGATCTGGAGCGCGAGAATCGCCTCGGCACGATCGAGGATGTGAATTTCGACGATGGCGGCCGTTTCTTCCTCCACCCCGATATCAAGGAAGAGGCCGGCATCACCGATGCAGTCTTCTTCTACGGCGTCGGCCGTTACTTTCAGCTCTGGAATCCGCAAGCGCTGGTCGAAAGCCCCGATCGCCCGGCGCTGATCCGCAACAAGGTTAAACGCTGGCTCGAAGCCCGCGCGGCGGAGGGCGGCAAGTGAGCGCCGTCTCCGCGACCGCCCCCCACATCCCGGTCCTGATCGACGAAGTGCTCGACGCCCTCGCCATTGCCCCTGGCGAGATTCATGTCGACGGCACCTTCGGCGCGGGCGGCTATTCCAGCGCCATGGCCCGCGCCGGCGCGCGCGTCTTTGCCTTCGATCGCGATCCCGATGCTATCCGTGAGGGGCAGGCCGTTGCCGACGCGCATGGCATCACGCTGATCGCGGGCGAATTTTCGCGCATGGCCGAATTGCTGGCGGAACGCGGGATCGATCGGGTGGCGGGCGTCACGCTCGACATCGGCGTCTCCTCGATGCAGCTCGACCGGGCCGAGCGGGGCTTTTCCTTCCAGTCGGACGGGCCGCTCGCCATGACGATGAGCCAGGACGGCATGAGCGCCGCCGATTTCCTCAACACCGCCCCGGAAGAGGAAATCGCCGACGTCATCTACCGCTATGGCGAGGAACCGCGCTCGCGCCGCGTTGCCCGCGCGATCGTGGAGGCGCGCCCGCTGGAACGCACCGGGCAGCTCGCTGCCGTGGTCCGCAAGGCGCTGGGCCACAAGCCGCATGACAAGAAAGACCCGGCGACCCGCACTTTCCAGGCGATCCGCATCCATGTGAATCGCGAACTGGAGGAGCTGGAGCGTGGGCTGGAGGCGGCCGAGGCGCTGCTGGAGGAGGGCGGTCGCTTGGCGATCGTCACCTTCCACAGCCTGGAAGACCGCATCGTCAAGCAGTTCTTCCGCAAGCATAGCGGCGGCGAAGGGGCTGGCTCGCGCCATTTGCCCGAACGCGCCGCCGGGCCGCAGCCGACCTTCGCCAAGCCTGCCAAGCCGGTGCGCCCCGGCGAGGCGGAACTGGCGCGTAACCCCCGCGCCCGATCCGCCACGCTGCGCAGCGCCGTCCGCACGTCTGCCCCTGCCCAGAATTCCTCCCGCCGGAGTCCCCGCGCATGATCGCCGTCAAGAGGTTGCAGAGCCTGATCTGGGTGATCCTGGTCGCGCTGGGCGCGCTGGGGGCCTATATGGTGTCGCTGAAGGTCGCGACCGAGCGCAACGACCTGATGCGCGTGCGCGCGCAGATCGCCGCGACGAAGGCGGAGATCCGCTATCTGGAAACAGAATTCAGCGCGCGCGCCTCGATGCGTCAGCTGGAAAGCTGGAACCAGCATGACTTTCTCTATGCGACGCCGACCTCCCAGCAATATCTGGCGGGCGAGCGCGCCTTGGCGCAGCTGGACGGGGTGCAGCCGAACGGCCCCGACTATGTCGCGCCGCCGGTGATGGTGGCGATGGTCGAAAGCCCCGCCGATCTGCCGTCCGCTCCGCAAAAGGCGCCGGAAAGCCCGGCTGCGACCCAGATCCGCAGCGAGATCGCGGTCATCCGGGAGGCGCACGCCGCCGACAATGTCGACAAGCTGCCCAAGCCCGCGAGGCCCAGTCCGGTGCAGCAGGCAAAGGCCGATGCCGATGTGTCGAAGCCCAATCCGATCGCGCGCAAGGCGGAACGTATGGCGATGCTCGACGCCAAGCTGCTGGATGACAGCACCCTGGGCGACCTGACCGCGAAAGCGGCGCGCGAGCGGCGGAAGGGGGCGCGCTGATGGCCACGATCATCGTCCAGCCGGGCGGGCCGCGGGCGGGCAAGCAACGGGTCAACCTGACCGCCACCGCCCATAACCGGCTGATGTTGCTGCTCATCCTGTTCATGGCAATCACGACGGTGTTGATCGGCCGGCTCCTGTGGGTCGGCATTTTTGCGCATGGGGCGGGCGGCGACGGCGTGCTGGGACCGTTCGTGCCGGCGCGCGCGGATATTGTCGACCGCAACGGCGTGCCGCTGGCGCGGACCATGGACGCCTATTCGATCGCGGTGCGCCCCTCGAAGCTGATCGGCGATCCGGATGAACTGGCGCGCAAGCTGCACGACATCTTCCCCGACGAATCCGAATCGGCCTTCCGCAGGAAGCTGACCGGCCGGGGCTGGGCCTATCTGCGCCGGCGCGCGTTGCCCGAACAGGTGGCGGCGGTGAACGCCCTGGGCGAGATCGGCATCGAATTCCCGCGCGAAAAGGAGCGGCTCTATCCACAGCGGACGCTCGCGGCCCATGTGCTGGGCTTTGCCCCCAACAGCGAGGGCGCGGGCGGCATGGGCGTGGAGGCGGCCTTCAACGACCGGCTGATCGACCCCGCGCTGCGCGGCAAGCCCTTCGCCATCTCGATCGACAGCCGGGTGCAGGGCGCGCTGGAAAGCGAACTCTACAACCAGATGGTGACGCAGCGCGCCAAGGGCGCGGGCGGGATCATCCTGGACGCCAATACGGGCGAAGTGATCGCCATGGCTTCCATCCCGGTGTTCGATCCCAACAAGGTGCAGAAATACGCGGGTACCCGGTGCAGCGACTCGCCGCTCTGCAACCATATGGTGCAGGCGCGCTACGAACTGGGTTCCTCGTTCAAGCCGCTGTCGATCGCCGCCGCCATGGACAGCGGCGTGGTGACGTCGATGGCGAAGCGCTATGACGCGACCGCGCCGCTCGCCGTCGCGGGTTTCCGCATCAAGGACGACCATTCGCTCGGTCGCTGGATCAACGTGCCGGAAATCCTTGTGCACAGCTCCAACATCGGCACCGCGCGCATCGCCGACGAAGTGGGCGCCGCGCCGTTGCAGCGGCTGTTCCGCAGCCTCGATTTCGACCAGCGCGCGCCGATCGAGTTCAATGAGCGCGCGAAGGGCATCTGGCCGTCCAGCTGGGGCCGCATCACCACCATGACAGTATCCTATGGCCATGGCATCGCGGTGACGCCGCTACATCTGGCGACCGCCTATGCCGCGCTGGTCAATGGCGGCATGTGGCGCCCGGCGACGATCCGCAAGCTGGACGCGGACGAGGTGCCGGAGGGACGGCGGGTCTTTTCCGCCGCGACCAGCGCGCGGATGCGGCAACTGTTGCGGATGATCGTGTCGGCGGGTACAGGGCGTAGCGCCGACGCCAAGGGATTCCGGGTGGGCGGCAAAACGGGTTCGGCCGAAAAGCCCCAGGAAGGGCGCTACAACAAGACTTCGCTGGTGACGACTTTCGCTTCTGCCTTCCCGATGGACAATCCCCGCTATGTCGTGGTCGCGATCATGGACGAGGCAACCGGCGCCTTCGGTCTGCGCACCGCCGCCTGGACCGCCGCCCCGGTGGTCAAGCGCGTGGTGGAGCGCACCGGCCCGATGCTGGGGGTGATGCCGGACGAGCGGCGGGACGTCGATATTTCGGATTTGATGCCGCTGCTGCACGGCGACAAGGAGAAAGAATAATGCGCCTCGGGTCGCTTATCGAGGGGCTGGATGTCGAGGTCGGTGAAACCACCGGCCTCGACACGTCCGTTACGGGCTTTGCTATCGACAACCGCAAGGTGGCGCCAGGGACGATTTTCGGCGCTTTCCAGGGGCTGCGCGTGAATGGCGAGGATTTCATCGCTGACGCGGTGAAGGCCGGGGCCGTCGCCGTGGTCGCCCGGCCCGACGCAAGGGTCGAGGGCACGATTCACATCGCCCATGCCAATCCCCGCCGCCTGTTCGCGCTGCTCGCCGCGCGCTATTTCGCGCCCTTCCCGGACGTGACCGTCGCCGTCACCGGCACCAACGGCAAGACCAGCACGGTCGAACTCGCCCGCCAGCTCTGGCGGATGCTGGGTCACAAGTCCGCGTCGATCGGCACGCTGGGCGTCACCACCTCGGTCGATCAGGTGTCGACGGGTCTGACCACGCCCGACATCGTCACCTTCCTGGCCAACATGTCGGGGCTCAAGCGCGAAGGCATCACCCATGCCGCGTTCGAGGCGTCGAGCCATGGCCTGGACCAGTATCGCACCGAAGGTCTGCCGGTGCTGGCCGGCGCCTTCACCAACCTGTCGCGCGATCATCTGGATTATCATGGCGACATGGACAGCTATTTCGACGCCAAGATGCGGCTGTTCGACGAAGTGGTCGCGCCCCACGGCGCGGCGGTCGTCTGGGCGGACGACGCATGGTCGGACAAGGTTATCGCGCGGGCTACGAAGCGGGGGCTTCGTGTGCTGAGCGTCGGGGTGCAGGGGCAGGCTCTCCGCCTCGCCAACCGCACCCCGACCCAGTTGGGCCAGACGCTGGAGATCGAGGCGGACGGTAAGCTCTACAAGGTCAACCTGCCGCTGATCGGCGCCTATCAGGCCGCCAATGCGCTGACCGCCGCCGGTCTCGTCATCGCGTGCGGCGGCGACACCGCCAAGGTGCTGGAACTGCTCGGCCGGGTGCAGCCGGTGCGTGGCCGGCTGGAACGCGCCGTCATCAGCAAGGCGGGCGCCCCCGTCTATGTCGACTATGCCCATACGCCCGACGGCCTCAAGGCCGCGATCGAGGCGCTGCGTCCCCACACGAAGGGGCGGCTGATCGCGCTGTTCGGCGCGGGCGGGGATCGCGACGCGGGCAAGCGTCCGCTGATGGGCAAGGTCGCTGCGGAACTCGCCGACCATGTCATCGTCACCGATGACAATCCGCGTTCCGAAGACCCTTCGGCGATCCGCGCCGCCGTTCTGGCGGGCGCGCCGGGCGCCGAGGAAATAGGCGGCCGCCGCGCCGCCATTGCCGCGGCCATCGGCCGGGCCGGTTCCGACGACATCGTGCTGCTGGCCGGCAAGGGGCATGAGCAGGGCCAGATCATCGGCGACCGCGTCCTGCCGTTCGACGACGTGACCGTGGCGCGGGAGTGCGCGGGGTGAGGCGGCACGCACCTGCATCCGGAGGCTGGCGTTGATGGCCGCGCTCTGGACCTCCGAGGAGATCGCCCAGGCCACAGGCGGCGCCGCGTCGGCGCCGTTCGCCGTTTCGGGCGTCGCTTTCGACAGTCGTGAAGTAGGGCAGGGCGACCTGTTCGTCGCGATGAAGGGTGAAACCACCGACGGCCATAAATTCGTCGACAGGGCGTTCGGCCAGGGCGCGTCCGGCGCGATCGTCAGCGAGCCGGTCGCGCACCCGCATGTGCTGGTCCCCGACAGCGCCGCCGCGCTCGAAGCGCTGGGCAAGGCGTCGCGCGGCCGCATGGCAGGCAAGGCGATCGGCGTCACCGGCTCGGTCGGCAAGACCGGCACCAAGGAGGCGCTTTTCCTCGCCCTCGATCGCGCCGCGCCGGGGCAGGTGCATCGCTCGGTCAAAAGCTACAACAACCATGTAGGCGTGCCGCTGAGCCTCGCCCGGATGCCGCGGACAAGCGCCTATGGCGTGTTCGAGATGGGCATGAACCATGCCGGCGAACTGGCGGCGCTGACCCGGCAGGTGCGGCCCCATGTCGCCATCGTCACCGCCATCGCGCCCGCCCATATCGAATTTTTCGGCACCGAGGACAAGATCGCCGAGGCCAAGGCGGAGATATTCGAGGGGCTGGAACCGGGCGGCGTGGCGATCATCCCCTATGACAGTCCCCATGTCGCCACCCTCTACAGCAAGGCGGAACGCCATGCCGGCCGCATCCTGACCTTCGGCACCAGGGCGGAGGCGGATGTCCATGTGCTGGAGACGGTGGCGGCGCCCGGCGGCGGCACGCTGGTCACGGCCCGGCTGCCCGACGCCGAACTCTGCTTTACCGTCGCGGCGCCCGGCGACCATTGGGTGTCCAACGCGCTGGCGGTGCTGGCGGCGGTCGACGCGGTCGGCGGCGATCTGGCGGCGGCCGGGCTCGCGCTGGCCGAAATGCCGGGCCTGCCTGGACGTGGCGCGCGGCGTATCCTGCCGGTTACGGGCGGCGAAGCGCTGCTGATCGACGAAAGCTACAACGCCAATCCCCTGTCGATGGTCGCGACGCTCAGGCAGCTGGGACGCGAGCGCGCCGAGCGCCGCATCGCCATATTGGGCGGGATGCGCGAACTGGGCGACCGCAGCGCCGAACTTCATGCGGGCCTTGCCGATCCGATGCGGGCAGGGCAGGTCGATTTCGCCATTCTGGTCGGCGCGGAAATGGCGCCGCTGGCCGACGCGCTCGACGGCGCCATCCCCTATGCCCATGTCCCCGACACGGCGAGCGCCATTCCCCTCATCCAAACCGAAATGCGCGCGGGCGACGCGATCCTGGTCAAGGGCTCCAACGGCGTCGGTCTGTCCCGCCTGGTCGCCGCCCTGGCCGAGGCCGTCCGCGACGGAGACCATGACTGATGCTCTACTGGCTGGCCGAAACCCTTGATTTCGCTGGGGTCTTCAACCTTATCCGCTATCTGTCCTTCCGCGCGGGCGCAGCGATCGCGACCGCGCTGATCCTCGGCCTGCTGATCGGCCCCCGGTTCATCGGCTGGCTGCGGGTGCGCCAGGGCAAGGGGCAACCGATCCGCAGCGACGGTCCGCAGAGCCATCTGGCCAAGCGCGGCACGCCCACCATGGGGGGGCTGATGATCCTGACCTCGATGGTGATCTCCGTGCTGCTGTGGATGGACCTCAGTTCCACCTATGTCTGGGCCTGCCTGTTCGTGACGCTGGGTTTCGGCGCGATCGGCTTCCTCGACGACTATGACAAGGTGACGAAGGCCAGTCACAAGGGGCTGTCGGCCAAGATGCGGCTCGCCTTCGAATTCCTGATTGCCGGCATCGCCGCCTGGATGATCGTCAACCAGCATGGCAATACCGCGCTCTACGTGCCCTTCTACAATGGCCCCGCGATCGAACTTGGGCCTTTCTATTTCTGCTTCGCCGCCTTCGTCATCGTCGCGTTCGGCAATGCGGTGAACCTGACCGACGGCCTCGACGGCCTCGCCACCATGCCGGTCATCATCGCCTGCATGGCCTTCATGGCGATCGTCTATCTGGTCGGCCGCGCCGACTTCGCCCAATATCTGGGCATCCCCCATGTGCCCGGCGCGGGCAACCTGACGATCCTGTGCGGCGCGATCATCGGTTCGGGCCTCGCCTTTCTCTGGTTCAACGCGCCGCCCGCCGCCGTGTTCATGGGCGACACCGGCAGCCTGGCGCTGGGCGGGACGATCGGCGTGATTGCCGTCACCGCGCATCACGAGATCGTGCTGGGCATTATCGGCGGCCTCTTCGTGGTGGAGGCGATGAGCGTCATCATCCAGGTCTTCTTCTACAAGCGAACCGGCCGCCGTGTGTTCAAGATGGCCCCGATCCACCATCATTTCGAACAGCTGGGCTGGGCCGAGCCGACCGTGGTGATCCGTTTCTGGATCATCGCCTTCGTCCTGGCGCTCGCCGGGCTCGCCACCCTGAAGCTGAGGTAAGCGGATGATCGTTTCGGACGCTTTTGCAGGCAAGACCTACGCCGTGCTGGGGCTGGCCCGGTCGGGCCTCGCCACCGTCGACACGCTGGTGGCGAGCGGCGCGCGCGTCGTTGCCTGGGACAGTCGTGAGGAAGCCCGCGCGCTGGTGGAGGGAAAGGCGGAACTGGGCGATCCGATGGAGATCGACCTGGCCGGCTTCGACGGGGTGGTCGTTTCGCCCGGAGTGCCGTTGAACAAGCATCCCATCGCCATGCGCGCGAAGCTGGCGGGCGTCCCGATCATCGGCGACATCGAACTGTTCGCGCTCGCACGGCCGACGCTGCCGCCGCACAAGGTCGTGGGCATCACCGGCACCAACGGCAAGTCGACCACGACCGCGCTGATCCATCACATCATCGAGCAGGCCGGCTATCCCGCCGTGATGGGCGGCAATATCGGCCTGCCGATCCTCAGCCAGCCGCCGCTGGAGCCGAACCTGCACGGCGTGGGCGTCTATGTGCTGGAACTGTCCAGCTACCAGATCGACCTGACCCACAGCCTGGACTGCGACGTCGCGGTGCTGCTCAACATCACGCCGGATCATCTGGATCGCTATAATGGCTTCGAGGGCTATATTGCGTCGAAAGCGCGGCTGTTTGAAATGCAGTCGGCCGCGCATGTCGCGGTCATCGCTACGGAGGACGAGCCGAGCCGCACCATCGCCCATATCGTCCGTCATTCCCGCCAAGGCGGCAACCCATCTCCCGACCTGGCGCCCGGTATCCACGCCGGGGAGATGGTTCCTCGCCTCCGCGGGGAGGATGTGGTGGAGGTGGCTTCGTCCGACATCGACCCCGTCGAACAGCTAGGCTGGCCCGCTTTGCAAGGCCCGCACAACGCCCAGAACGCGGCTGTCGCGATCGCTGTCGCAAAGGCGCTGGGCATCGACACGGACACCATCGTCAACGCCCTTGCCAGCTACGCCTCTCTCCCCCACCGGATGCAGGCCGTGGCGACCCGCAATGGCGTCCTCTACGTCAATGACAGCAAGGCGACCAATGCCGCCTCGACCGCGCCCGCGCTCGCCGCCTGGCCCGCGATCGACGGCAAGCCCCGTATCCACTGGATCTTGGGCGGCGTCGCCAAGTCCGACAATCTGGACGAGTGCGCTCCGCATTTCGCCAATGTCGCCCACGCCTACACCATCGGCGAAGCGGGCCATATGTTCGCCGACCTGCTGCGTCCGCATATGGCGGTGGACGACAGCGAGATGCTAAGCGCCGCCGTCCGCCGCGCCGCGCGGGTGGCCCGGCCGGGCGATATTGTGCTGCTGTCGCCGGCCTGCGCCAGTTTCGACCAGTTCCGCGATTTCGAGGCGCGCGGCGATGCGTTCGCTGCGGCCGTGAACGCGCTGGAATAGGAAGGCCATGGGGCGGCGATGAGCAGAAGGGGAACAGGCATGTCCAGGGCTGGCGAACTGGTGAAGGGCTTTCGCACCCGCACCGTCCCGCGCGAGCGGACGGCGCTCGCCATCTGGTTCTGGGAAATCGACCGCGTCCTCCTGTCGCTGATCGTCGCGCTGATGGCGATCGGGCTGGTCGCCGTCGCCGCCGCATCCCCCGTCGCCGCGATCGACCGCTCGACCGCGCAGGTCGCGGTCAACCCGCTCATCTATTTCTATCGCCAGCTCATGTGGGTATTCATCGGCCTGCCGATCATGCTGGTCATCTCCATGCTGCCCCGGCCGCAGGCGCGGCGGCTGGCTATCTTCATGTGCGCCTTCTTCTTCCTGATGCTGCTGTTCGTGCCGCTGCTGGGGTCGACGGTGAACGGCGCCAAGCGCTGGATCGACCTGCCCGGCTTCCGCTTCCAGCCTTCGGAATTCCTCAAGCCCGCCTATGTGGTGACGCTGGCCTGGCTGCTGTCGCTGCGCGCCAAGGACCAGAATCTGCCGGTGATGCAGTTGACCGGCGCGATGACGCTGCTGATCGCGGCGGTGCTGATGCAGCAGCCCGATTTTGGCCAGACGGTGATCTTCCTGGCCTGCTGGGGCTGCCTGCTGCTGCTGTCGGGCCTGGAAATGCGCTGGATCGCGATGCTTGGCGGCGCGGGCCTTGCGGGGCTGGTCGGAGTCTACATGTTCTACGAAAATGGCCGGCAGCGGATCAACGACTTCCTGGGCATCGGCGTGCAGATGGACACCGGCCCGGACCAGACCGACCTTGCCTTCCGCACCATCACCCATGGCGGCTTCACCGGCGTCGGGCCGGGCGGCGGCCAGAACAAGTTTCGCCTGCCCGAAGCGCATACCGACTATATCTTCTCCGTCATCGGCGAGGAGTTCGGCCTGCTCGCCTGCATCGCCATCGCCTGCGTCTATCTTGCCATCGTGGTGCGGGTGCTGCTGCGCCTGTTGGACGAGGAAGATAATTTCACCATCCTCGCCGCCGCGGGCCTCACCACCCAGTTCGGCTTGCAGGCGATCATCAACATGGGCGTCAATGCGCAGATATTTCCGTCGAAGGGCATGACGCTGCCCTTTATCAGCTACGGTGGCTCCTCTATGCTGGCGCTTTGTATCGGCGTCGGCCTGCTGCTCGCATTCACGCGGCGCAACCCCTTCATGGGTCGGCACACGGTCGTCAAATGGAGTGGTCGATGAGCATTTCCCGTCACTTCGTCCTCGCCGCCGGCGGGACGGGGGGTCATATGATTCCAGCCCATGCCGTGGCCGAGGAGCTGATAGCGCGCGGTCATCATGTCGCCCTCGTCACCGATGAGCGCGGCGCCAAAATTCCCGGTATCTTCGATAAGGCACAGGTCCATGTCATGCCGGCCGGGCGCATGACGAAAAATCCGGCGAGCTGGCCGGGCGCATTGAAGGCGATCCTCGCCGGCCGCGCCATGGCCCGTCGCCTCAATGAAACCTTCCGCCCCACCGCCGTCGTCGGCTTCGGCGGTTATCCCGCCATGCCCGCGTTGCTGGGCGCACTGGCGGACGGCATCCCGACCGCCATTCATGAACAAAATGCGGTGCTGGGCCGGGTCAACCGCCTGCTCGCCGGGCGCGTGGACGCCATCGCCACCGCCTATCCCGACGTCCAGCGCCTCAAGCACAGATATGCCGCCAAGGTGCATCTGGTCGGCAACCCCGTGCGCGAGGAAGTGAAGCAGTTGCGCGAGGAGGAGTTTCCCGCGCTGACCGACGAAAGCGTCTTCCGCGTGCTGGTGATCGGCGGCAGCCAGGGCGCGACCGTATTGTCGAGCGTCGTGCCAGAGGGATTGTCGATGCTGCCGGTCGCGCTCCGTCGCCGCCTTCAGGTGACGCAGCAGTGCCGCGCCGAAGATATCGAGCGTGTGCGCAAGGTCTATGCGGAGATGGAAATTCCCGCCGACCTCGCCACCTATTTCAACGATGTGCCGGAAAAGCTCGGCTGGTCGCATCTGGTGATCGCGCGCGCTGGCGCATCGACGCTCGCCGAGCTGACCTGCGCGGGCCGCCCGGCGATCCTCATTCCGCTGCCCAGTGCGATGGACGATCACCAGACCGCCAATGCCAGGGAAATGACCGAGGCGGGCGGCGCACGCACCATCCCGCAGGCGCGCTTCACGGCGGTCGAACTCGCCAAGCAGATGCAGAAGATGGCGATGGAGCCGGGCGCGCTTCAGAATGCGGCGAAGCGCGCGTGGAATTGCGGTCGCCCCAATGCGGCGCGCGACATGGCCGACCTGCTCGAAAGCATCGGCAAGGCGCCGATCATGAATGATCCCGTAAAGGTCGGCCCTACGCCGACCAGCCTCAATCTCCAGGGAGTTCCCGCATGAAGGGTGTCGGCACCGACATCGGCACGATCCATTTCATCGGCATCGGCGGCATCGGCATGTCCGGTATCGCCGAAGTCATGCATAATCTGGGTTACAGCGTGCAGGGGTCCGACGTGGCCGAGGGCTATGTCGTCGAAGGGCTGCGCAAGAAGGGCATCAAGGTGATGATCGGCCACAAGGCCGAAAATCTCGGCGACGCTGCCGTGGTCGTCACCTCTACCGCGATCAAGCGCGGCAATCCGGAGGTCGAACTGGCGCTGGAAACCCGCATCCCGGTGATCCGCCGCGCCGAAATGCTGGCCGAACTGATGCGCCTCAAATCCACCGTCGCGGTGGCAGGCACTCATGGCAAGACCACGACCACCTCGATGGTCGCGGCGCTGCTGGACGCGGGCGGGGTCGATCCGACCGTCATCAACGGCGGCATCATCAACAGCTATGGCTCCAACGCGCGGCTGGGCAATAGCGACTGGATGGTGGTGGAGGCCGACGAGAGCGACGGCAGCTTCCTGCGTCTCGACGGCACGATCGCGGTCGTGACCAATATCGATCCGGAGCATCTCGACCATTACGGCTCGTTCGACCGGGTGAAGGACGCCTTTGTCGAGTTCGTCGGCAATGTGCCCTTCTATGGTGCTGCGATGCTCTGCCTCGACCATCCCGAAGTGCAGGCCATCCTGCCGCGGGTGCAGGACCGCCGGATCGTCACCTATGGTTTTTCCGCGCAGGCCGACATTCGGGGCGAGAATGTCCAGCCGATTCCCGGCGGCAACCGCTTCGACGTGCAGATTCGCGAGCGTGACGGGTCGGTCCGCCGCATCGAGGGAATCGAAATGCCGATGCCCGGCCGCCACAATGTGCTCAATGCCATGGCGGCGATCGGTGTGGCGCTGCAAATGGGCATCGACGACGCGACCATCCAGACCGGCTTCGCCAAGTTCGGCGGCGTGAAGCGCCGCTTCACCAAGGTGGGCGAAATCGCCGTGGGCGGCGGTACTGCGACCGTCATCGACGATTATGGCCACCATCCGGTCGAGATCAGGGCGGTCCTCGCCGCCGCCCGCGAAGGCGCGAAAGGCCGCGTCATCGCCGTGGTCCAGCCGCACCGCTTCACCCGCCTGCGCGACCTGATGGATGAGTTCCAGCAGGCGTTCAACGATGCCGACATCGTCTATGCCGCCCCGGTCTATACCGCCGGCGAACAGCCGATCGAGGGCGTGGACAGCGCGGCGCTGGTCGCCGGCCTCAAGCGACGCGGGCATCGCCATGCCTCGACCGTCACCGACGCCGACGATCTCGTCGCGCTGGTCGCGGCCGATATCCAGCCCGACGACATGATTATCTGCCTGGGTGCGGGCGACATCACCAAATGGGCCGCGGGCCTTGCGGCGGCCGTCTCGGCAAAGGTCAAGGAAACCGCCTGATGTTCGAGCTGTTCGCCGTTGGCCTCGAAATGCAGAAGCGCATGATCGACGTCCAGATGCAGGGCGTCGAAGCCGCGCGCGACATGGTGGAGGCGGCGCAGCGCCAGGTCGAAACCGGCCTTGCCGCGACCCAGGCCAACGAAGCGGGCATGAAGGCGATGAAGAGCTGGATGAACCTCTGGGGCATTCGCGGTTGACTGCGACCGCCACCCTTCCGGCCGTTCGCGGCACGCTCAAGGCCGACGCTCCGCTGGCCCCGCTCGTCTGGTTCAAGGCGGGCGGCGCGGCGCAATGGCTGTTCGAGCCGAAGGATGCGGACGATCTCTCCGCCTTCCTCGCGGCGCTCGATCCGGCGATGCCGGTGATGGCGCTCGGCCTCGGTTCCAACCTCATCGTCCGCGACGGCGGCGTGCCGGGCGTGGTCGTGCGGCTGGGCAAAGCTTTCGCGAAGGTCGAGAGCCTTGACGCCACCACGCTCCTGTGCGGCGGCGGCGCATCGGGCATCCTCGTCTCCTCGACCGCGCGCGACGCAGGCATTGCGGGCCTCGAATTTCTCCGCTCCATCCCCGGCACGGTCGGCGGCTTCGTGCGGATGAACGGCGGCGCCTATGGCCGCGAAACCTGCGACATACTGGCCGAATGCGACGTCGTGCTTCGTTCGGGCGAGCGGGTGACGCTGTCCAACGCCGACCTTGGCTATAGCTATCGTCATTCGACCCTGCCCGATGGCGCGGTCGTGGTGTCCGCGACCTTTCGCGGCCATCCCGGCGAACCCGCTGCGATCCAGGCCGAAATGGACCGCATTGCCGCCGCGCGCGAGGAAAGCCAGCCGCTGCGCAGCAAGACCGGCGGCTCGACCTTCAAGAACCCGGATGGCCACAAGGCCTGGGCGCTGGTGGACGAAGCGGGCTGTCGCGGCCTGGCTCTGGGCGGCGCGCAGGTGAGCGAAAAGCACACCAATTTCCTGCTCAACACAGGCGACGCCACCAGCGCCGACATCGAGGCATTGGGCGAGGAGGTCCGCCGCCGCGTCAAGGCAAAGAGCGGCGTCGAGCTGGAATGGGAAATCCAGCGCGTGGGGTTGGCGAAGTGAACAATGCTCCCAATCCGTTCGCCCTGAGCCTGTCGAAGGGCTTTCCTTCTTTAAAAAGTGAAGGGCGGGGCTTCGACAAGCTCAGCCCGAACGGTTTTAGTGTGGAGTGTTACGCATGACCCGTGGTCCCTGGCATGTCGCCGTCCTGATGGGCGGCTGGTCGGCGGAGCGGCCGGTGTCGCTGTCGAGCGGGGAGGGCGTCGCCAAGGCGCTGGAATCGCGCGGGCATCGGGTCACGCGGATCGACATGGATCGAAACGTCGCCGCGCGCCTTGCCGAAACGAAGGCGGATGTGATCTTCAACGCGCTCCACGGCGTCCCCGGCGAAGACGGCACGGTGCAGGGCATGATGGACCTGATGGGTCTCACCTACACCCATAGCGGCCTCGCCACATCGGTCATCGCCATCGACAAGCAATTGACCAAGCAGGCGCTCGTCCCCCACGGCATCCCCATGCCCGGCGGCCATATCGTGGAGAGCGAAAGCCTCTTCGCCGCAGACCCGATGCCGCGTCCCTATGTGCTGAAACCCGTCAATGAAGGCAGCTCGGTCGGCGTCGCCATCGTCACGGCCGAGGGCAATTACGGCAATCCGATCGCGCGCGATGCCGTTGGCCCATGGCAGGATTTCCCCCAACTGCTCGCCGAACCCTATATTCGCGGCCGCGAACTCACCACCGCCGTGCTGGGCGACGAGGCGCTGCTGGTGACGGAACTCCGCCCCAAGAGCGGCTTCTATGATTTCGACGCCAAATATACCGATGGCATGACCGAACATGTCTGCCCCGCCGACATCCCGGCGGAGATCAGCGAGGCGTGCAAGGCGATCGCGCTGCGCGCCCACCAGCTGCTGGGCTGCAAGGGCGCGTCGCGGGCCGATTTCCGCTGGGATGATAATCAGGGGGTGGAAGGCCTCTATCTGCTGGAGGTCAATACCCAGCCGGGCATGACGCCCTTGAGCCTCGTTCCCGAACAGGCGGCGAAACTGGGCATTGACTATGCGACGCTGGTGGAGACTATTGTCGAGGAGGCGCTGAACCGCGCCGGGGGTAAGCAAGATGGCTGAAGCACGGATCAGGCGCGGCGGCACCGCGCGGCTGAGCAGCGCCAGGGGCAGGGCGACGAAAGGCAGCCGTGGCCGCACGCTCAAGCGCCGCAGCTGGGTCGACCAGCTGATCGAACTGCTGCCGGTCAGCGAAGCCACGCTCCAGCGCATGGCCAGCTGGGTCATCGTCGCCATCGTCGGCGGTCTGGTGATCGCCATCGCCATCTTCATGGGTCTGCCCGGCATGGTGCGGCAGCAGGCGGCGGACATCGCCGCGCGCGCCGGCTTCGAGGTCGAGAAGGTCGAGGTGCGCGGCGTCGAACGGATGGACGAACTGCCCGTCTACAATATCGCGCTGGGGCAGGTGGACCGCTCCATGCTTTCGCTGGACCTGCCCAGGGTCCGCGAGGACATGCTGAAACTCGGCTGGGTCAAGGATGCGCGCATTTCCCGCCGCCTGCCCGACACTCTCGTGGTCGACATCGTCGAGCGCGATCCGGTGGCCGTCTGGCAGCATGAGGGCCAGTTGCACCTGATCGACGTGGCCGGGGTCGTGCTCCAGTCGGTGTCTGCGGGTGCCATGCCAGACCTGCCCCTGGTCGTCGGCCCCAACGCCAATCTCCAGACTGCGGGCCTCAACAAGCTGATGGAAAACGCCCCTGCCTTGAAACCCATGCTGGCCGGGGCGACCTGGGTCGGGAACCGCCGCTGGGATCTGCGCTTTCAGTCGGGGGAAACCCTCTCCCTGCCGGAAGGCGACAGGGATTCGGCATCCGCCTTGGTGAATTTCGCGCGGATGGACGGGGTCAACCGGCTGCTCGGCCGGGGCATCGTCAAGTTCGACATGCGTGATCCCGACCGGTTCGTGCTGCGCCTGCCGCAGGGTCGGGTCGAGGAAAAGCCGGTGGACGCGGCGGCCGCTGCCGCCAAGACGCCGGACGAAGGCGAGGAAGGCTAAGGTCCATGGCGCAGCCCAAGGTCGAAAAGCTCATCACCGCGATCGACATTGGCTCCTGGAAAGTGTCGGCGCTGATCGCCGGCCGCACCGACACCGGCGAACTCGCGATCCTGGGCACGGGCCAGCGCGAAAGCCGGGGCGTGCGCCGGGGCTTCATCGCCGACATGGAGCGGACGGAACTCGCCGTGCGCGAAACGGTGGAGCAGGCCGAGCGGGTCGCCGGCACCAATATCGAGGATGTCTGGGTCAGCTTCTCGGGCGGCAGCCTGGTGAGCGACGTCGTCACGGTCGAGCGCGACATGGGCGGCTATCGCGTCGAGCAGGCGGACATTGACGACCTCCTCACCACCGGCCAGCAGGGCATCGACCCCGATGGCCGCATCGTCCTCCATGCGCAGCCGACCTGCTTCACCATCAACGGCAAGGTGCCGGTCAAGAAGCCGCTGGGGATGCACGCGGATCTTCTGGGCGTCGACATCCATGTGGTGCTGGCCGACGGCGCGCCGCTCGCCAATCTCGACCTGTGCGTGCGCGGCGCCTATCTCAACGTCAATTCGATCGTTGCCTCGCCGATCGCGACCGGCCTCGCATGTTTGTCGGAGGAGGAGCGCGACCTCGGCGTCGCGCTGGTGGAACTGGGCGCGGGCGTCACCAATGTCTCGCTTTATGCTGGCGGAATGCTGGTGGGCCTCCATTCCATTCCGTTCGGCGCGTCCGACATTACCGACGACATCGCCTCGGCCTTCGGCATCCGCCGCAGCCAGGCGGAGCGGATCAAGTGCTTCTACGGTTCCGCGATGCAGAACCCCCGCGATTTTCGCGAGATGATCGAGATCGCACCGCCCCATGGCGAGGTGGCGGTGCCGGGGCAGGCAGCCGGGCCGAATGCGGAAGGGGGCAAGATCACCCGCGCCGCGCTCGTCGGCGTCATCTGCGAACGGCTGAACCAGATCATGACCGAAGTGAATGCGGCGCTGTCGGGCATGGGCTTCAACAGCACCGGGCGCCAGGTCGTGCTGACCGGCGGCGGCGCGGAAATGAAGGGCATTGCCGATTATGCGCAGGGCGCTTTGGGCCGGGCCGTGCGGATCGGGCGGCCAAGGGGCTTGTCCGCCATGCCCGAAGCGCATAGTGGGCCGGCTTTCGCGACATTGGCGGGACTCGCGCTTTACGGCGCTTCCAACCCGGTTGATCTCCGCACGATGGCGCCCGCGCCGCAGACCGTGCATCGTCTTGGCGCGCCCCAATGGTGGCAGCGCATGATGCGCGCGATGCGGACCAACTATTGATATGAATGAACGCAAAGACGAAAATAGCTGGTGAAATCCTCTATTTTCTGGTGTTAACAAATGATGACGGTGTTGCTTCCTGACGAGGAAGCTGAGGGAGCAGTAAATATGAGCATTGAGATCAGCCCGCCTCATGTGGACGAACTGAAGCCGCGCATCGCGGTAATCGGCGTCGGCGGCGCGGGCGGCAATGCCATCGCGAACATGATCGCCGCCTCGGTCGAAGGCGTTGACTTCATCGTGGCCAATACCGATGCGCAGGCGCTCAACAGCTCGCCGGCCGAACGCCGCATCCAGCTCGGCCCGCAGATCACCGAAGGGCTGGGCGCGGGTTCGCGGCCCGAAATCGGCAAGGCGGCGGCGGAGGAAACCATCGCGTCGGTCGAACAGGCGCTCGACGGTGCGCATATGTGCTTCATCACCGCCGGCATGGGCGGCGGCACCGGCACCGGCGCGGCCCCCGTCATCGCCAAGGCGGCGCGCGAACGCGGCATCCTGACCGTCGGCGTCGTGACAAAGCCCTTCACCTTCGAGGGCAATCGCCGCATGAAGTCGGCGGAAAGCGGCATCGAGGAGCTTCAGAAGCATGTCGATACGCTCATCGTCATCCCGAACCAGAATCTCTTCCTGATCGCCAACCCGAACACGACCTTCAAGGAAGCGTTCCAGATGGCGGACGAGGTGCTGCAACAGGGCGTGCGGTCGATCACCGACCTCATGATCATGCCGGGCCTCATCAACCTCGACTTCGCTGACGTCCGTTCGGTGATGGGCGAAATGGGTAAGGCGATGATGGGCACCGGCGAAGCCGAAGGCGATGGCCGCGCGCTCCAGGCCGCCGAGAAGGCGATCGCCAACCCGCTGCTCGACGGCGTGTCGATGCGCGGCGCTAAGGGCGTCATCGTCTCGATCGTGGGCGGCGACGACATGCGCCTGATGGAAGTGGACGAGGCCGCCAACCATATCCGCGAACTGGTCGATCCGGACGCCAACATCATCTGGGGCAGCGCGTTCAACGACAATCTGAACGGCAAGATTCGCGTCTCGGTCGTGGCGACCGGCATCGACAGCGATGTCGGCGCCCAGGCTGCGCCCCTGACCCAGCCTTTCAGCTTCGCCAGCCGCCCGACCGTCGCCGTGCCGCAGCCTGCGTCGCGTCCGGCTGCCGTCGCGCCCGCGCCGCAGCCGATCCCCGCACCCGCGCCCGAACCGGAGACGCTGGAACTGGACGTGCCCGAAGCGCCGGCCCCCGCGCCGGTCGAAAAGCCCGTCGTGGCCGCCCCGGCGAGGCCCGCGGCCGTCTTCTCCGACGAGGGGCCGGACCAGGATGAGCTGGTGCTGGGCGCAGACAATGCCGAACAGCCCGCCCCCGCTCCGGCCGCGCCGGCCCAGCCCGCACCGCGCGTCGCCACCGGCGGCACCCTGTTCGAGCGGATGGCGGGCCTGACCCGTGGCAGCGAGAAAGCGCCCAGTTCCGACGAGAGCGCGCCGGGGGTTGACATCCCGCGCTTCCTCAACCGGCAGAGCAACCAGTAAGGATCGGCCGCGCGGTTCCGCCGCGCGCCGCCGCCAAAATGAGCGCGCCATCGGTCGTCCGGAGCGGCCCGGCGCGCTTTTTTGTGACATCAATTTGCCATTCACCCCGGATCGGTTAAGGCGGGCATGTGATACAATCTCTTGCCTGGATTCTCGTCTCCACCGTTTCTGTCGGTGGCCTGATTTCCGCCAGTCCCGCCCTGGCCCAGACCGATCAGGCGCAGATCGCGCGCCCGACCGACGCTGCCGATCTCAACACCCATCTCACCCGGCTTGCGAGTAATCCTCGTGATGTCGCCGCGCTGATCGGGGCGGGTGAAGCGGCGCTCGCGCTGGACGACCCCCATGGCGCCGCCGGCTTCTTCGCGCGGGCCGATGCGATCGAGAGCGGCAATGGCCGGATCAAGGCGGGGCTGGCGCGGGTCATGCTGAAATTGCAGAATCCGGCCGAAGCCGCGCGGCTGTTCGATCAGGCGTCCCGCCTCGGCTATCCCGACACCGGCATCCTCGCTGATCGCGGACTTGCGCGCGACATGACCGGCGACCAGGCTGGGGCGCAGCGCGACTATCAGGCGGCGCTCGCCCGCACCCCCGACGATGCCGAACTGCGTCGTCGATATGCCGCCTCGCTCGGCATATCGGGGCAGGTGCAGGGGGCCGACAGGATGCTGGAGCCGTTGCTCTACAAGAGTGACCGTGCGGCCTGGCGCTATCGCGCCTTCATCTACGCGATGAACAACCGGCAGGCCGAAGCGAAGAAGATCGCCGATGAGACCATGCCCGCGCAACTCGCCGCGGCGATCACGCCCTATATGCAGAAAATGCCCTATCTGACTGCGTCGCAGAAGGCGGCGGCGGTTCATTTCGGGCAATTCCCGGCGCAGACTGGCACGACGATCGCCGCGATCACGCCGACGCCGCCCGCGCCGGGCGTCGCGGTCGCGCCGAAGCCTCCCGCCGTTGTCGCGGCCGCGCCTGCCACCATCCCGCCGGCCCAGGCCAAGCCGCTCAGCCGCGCCGAACAGCGTCGCCAGCAGCGCGCGGCGGCGCGGATCGCCCGCGCCGAAGGTCTGCCCACCTCCCGCGCCGTGGCATCGGCCCAGCGTCCGCCGGTGCCGACGACCGCCCCGGCACAGGTCGCGCAGGCGCAGACGCCCCCACCGTCCGCTGCGCGTCCGGCTCTGTCGACACCAGCCGCCGCGACGGCACAAATGGCGCCGCCGCCCTCCGCGCGCCAGCCCACGATCCCCTCCACGCCCTCCCCATCGGTGCAGGGACCGCCGGCGCCCGGTTTTGAATCGTTCGACAGTCCGCCGCGCCCGACGCCGCAGCCCTCCAATGCCGGCTCGCAACTCAACGCGATCGCGCTGGCCCAGGCCGGGACGCCGGCCACGCCGCCAGCGTCGCAGGCGGCTGCGCCTCCGCCAACGCAGCCTCCGGCGACGGAATCCGCGCCGTCGTCGGTCCAGCCCATCACCCCGGTGCCGCCCTCGCCCAACCCGGAGGCGACGCGGACGCTGGCCGACATCATCCGTGCGATCGACGTGCCCGACACCGAGCGGCAGGCTAGCGTCGCCGCCGTCGACCTGAATGAGATCGCCGCGCTTCAGGCTCAACGCCGCGCCGAGCGTCAGGCCGCGGCGAAGGCGGCGGCGGACAAGGCGAAGAAGGAAGCCGCCACCAAGGCCAAGGCGGAGGCAGACGCCAAGGCGAAGAAGGAAGCCGAGGAAAAGAAGCGCCTCGCCGCCAACCCGTCGCGCAACTGGCTCCAGGTCGGCGTCGGCCAGAGCAAGTCGGCGCTCGGCTTCACCATGAAGGGCCTGCGCCGGAAATACGCGACGCTCGCGCCGCAGGATGCCTGGAGCGCCAGCTGGAGCCGCACCAATCGCCTGCTCGTCGGCCCCTTCGCCAGTTTCGCCCGCGCCAAGGAACTGGAGGCCAAGCTGAAGGCCGCCGGCGCCGACGTTTTCGCCTGGAAGAGCGACGCCGGCGAGGTGGTCGAGAAATTGCCGGGCGATTGATCGGTCCGCCCGAGGGGCGGGGCGATCAGTCCAGGTCATTCCTCCTCCCTTGAGGGGGAAGGGCCAGAAGGTCCACGCGGCCGGCCGCAAAATGCCCCACGGGAATCGGTAGCCGTTCAATATTGATCGAACCTGTTCTAAGAGGCACCGCATGACGACGCTCGCGCCCTATGCCTGCCATCCCGCCGCCAGCCGTGGCCGCCTCCATGCCGAGCCGGGCGGGGAGATGCGGGGGCCGCGCGATGTCTTCCAGCGCGACCGGGACCGGATCATCCATTCGATCGCCTTCCGTCGGCTGCGGCACAAGACGCAGGTGTTCGTCTCGCCCGACGGCGATCATTTTCGCGTCCGCCTGACCCACAGCCTGGAGGTCGCGCAGATCGGCCGCACCACCGCGCGCACGCTGGGGCTGAACGAGGATCTGACCGAAGCCCTCTGTCTCGCGCATGACATTGGCCACCCCCCCTTCGGCCACGCCGGGGAGGATGCGCTGGAGGTCGCGCTCGACGATCATGGCGGGTTCGATCACAACGCCCATACGCTTCGGACGCTGATGCTGCTGGAAAGCCCCTATCCGCGCTTCCGTGGTCTCAATCTCAGCTGGGAAATGCTGGAGGGGCTGGCCAAGCATAATGGCCCGATCGCCAGTCCGGGCTGGGCGATGCGGGAACTGGACGGGATGTTTCCGCTCGACCTGACGAGCCACGCCTCGCTGGAGGCGCAGCTTGCCGCCATTTCCGACGACATCGCCTATGACAATCATGACATAGACGATGGCCTGCGCGCCGGGCTGCTGACGCTCGAACAGTTGCTGGACGTGCCGTTGGTGCGCCACAGCTGGGATCGGGTGCGCGCCCGCTATCCCGACGTGCCGCAGGACCGGCTGCTGCGCGAACTGGTGCGTGAGCAGATCGGCGTCATGGCCAACGACCTGATCGAGGCGACCCGGCGGAACATCGCGGAGTCCGGCGTCGAGACGGTCGCGGATGTCCGGACGCTCGGTCGCACGCTGGTCGCCTTCTCGCCCGCACTGGCGGCACAGGAACGCGAACTGAAGCGCTTCATGTACGCGACCCTCTATCATCATCCCGATCAGCTCGCGGCGGCGGACCGCGCGCGGGTGATCGTCACCGACCTGTTCCGCGCCTATCAGGCCGATCCGGCCCTGATGCCCGCTGAATGGCGCGACGACTGCGCGTTGGAGGAACCGACCCGCAGCCGCCACATCGCCGACTTCATCGCGGGCATGACCGACCGCTATGCCGAAAAGCGCCATGCGGAGATTTTCGGCGGGGTGCTCGCCTGATCTCGCCCTTTTGGGGGGCAGGCGAAGTTGCGATTGACGCCGCCACGCCTTTGACGCATTGCACAATTGTCTCCCGGTGCTGTGGATTCGGCAGCGGGGCACGATGCGGGAGAGCATGGGAAGCCTTTGAGGCCTTGCCCGTCGCCGAAGGAGCAACCGCCCCGGAATCTCTCAGGCCAAAGGACCGCATCGCGCGCAAGGCACTCTGGAAAGCGGACGGCTTCCCGTCCCACCGAAGGGGTAAGCTTGTCGGCCGCAAGGCCGCTGGTCAAAGCTCTCAGGTTCCGTGACAGAGGGGGTGGCAGAAAGGACGGGTCCGATTCCGGGCCGCGCCGTTTGTCGCCAGCAACTCGCACGGAAAGGCCGCTCCATGTCCGGCACTGATGACGTCGCCCACCTCGAAGAAGAATTGCCGCTGCAGGAACTGCCGCTCGACGCCTGGCACCGCGCCAGAGGCGCGCGCATGGTCGGTTTCGCCGGCTATCATATGCCGATCCAGTATGACGGCATCATGGCGGAACATGCCTGGACCCGCGAACATGCCGGTCTGTTCGACGTCAGCCATATGGGCCAGATCGCCTTTTCGGGCGAGGGCGTGGACGAGGCGCTCGAATATCTGCTGCCCAGCGACATCAAGGGGCTAAAGCCTTTCCGCCAGCGCTATTCGATGCTGCTGGATGAAGAAGGCGGCATTCTCGACGATTTGATGGTGTCGCGGCCGGGCGACGGCGCCTTCGATGGGGCCGCCATCTACATGGTCGTGAACGGTGCGACCAAATATGACGATATCGGCTGGATGATCGAACATCTGCCCGACGAAGTCGTGATGAATCACATGGACGATCAGGCGCTGCTGGCGCTGCAAGGACCGGAAGCGGGCGAGGCGCTTGCCGCGCTGATTCCCGAAACCGCCGACCTCATCTTCATGCAGTCGGGTCTCTTCGCCTGGCGCGGCGTTCCGCTGTGGATCAGCCGGTCGGGCTATACCGGAGAGGACGGGTTCGAGATCAGCGTGCCGGCGCAGGATGCGACCCTGCTGGCGGATGCGCTGTGCGACCTGCCGCAGGTCAAGCCGATCGGCCTTGGCGCGCGCGACTCGCTGCGTCTGGAAGCCGGGCTACCGCTCTACGGCCATGACCTGTCGCCCGCCGTCAGCACCATCGGCGCGGACCTAGGCTTCGCCATCCAGAAGCGCCGCCGCGAGGAAGGCGGCTTCATCGGCCATGCCCGCGTAATCAAGGAACTGGCCGATGGGCCGGGGTCGAAGCGCGTGGGGCTGAAGATCGAGGGGCGCCTGCCGGCCCGCGAAGGCGCGCCGATCTTTGCCGCCGGCGCGCAGGTCGGGGAAGTCACGTCGGGCGGCTTCGCGCCGACCGTCGGCGCGCCGATCGCCATGGGCTGGGTCAGCCTGCCGCACAGCGCGGAGGGCACGGCGCTGGAAATCGAGGTTCGCGGCAAGCGCATATCCGCCACGGTTGCCGCGATGCCCTTCGTGCCGCATCGTTACCGCCGCAAGGCCTGAACCTTATTCTTTCCGACGTTTTTGTTGGTCATGATTTCAAGCAAATCATTCCGGGGAGTATCATCATGAGCCGCTATTTCACCGACGAACATGAATGGATCGACGTGGAGGGCGACATCGCCACCGTCGGCATCACCGATTATGCCCAGGAACAGCTGGGCGACATCGTGTTCGTCGAACTGCCTGCCGAAGGCACGAATTTCGAGAAGGGCGACGACGCCGCCGTGGTGGAATCGGTCAAGGCCGCGTCGGACGTCTATGCGCCGATCTCGGGCGAAGTGGTCGAAAGCAACAGCGCGCTGGAGGACGAACCCGCGCTGGTCAACAGCGATGCCGAGGAAGATGGCTGGTTCTTCAAGCTGCGCATCACCGACGCCAGCGAGCTGGAAGGCCTGATGACCGAAGCCGCCTACAAGAAATTCGTGGCGAGTCTCTGATCTCTTAATCGTCATCCCCGCGCAGGCGGGGGCCCATCTCCCCGGCGTCCCGCTTGGCGCAAGGTCTGGAGTTGGGTTCCCGCCTTCGCGGGAATGACGCCGCAGGAAAAAATCATGCGCTATCTACCCCTTACCGACACCGACCGTCAGGAGATGCTGTCCGTCATCGGCGCGACGTCGATCGACGACCTGTTCGTGGATGTCCCCGCTGAAGCCCGCCTCAGCGGCAAGATCGCGGACTTGCCCGATCATGCCAGCGAACTGGCGGTCGAACGCCACATGGCGGCGCTTGCGCGGAAAAACCTGTCGGCGGGGGAAGCGCCTTTCTTCCTGGGAGCGGGTGCGTACAAGCACCATGTCCCGGCCAGCGTCGATCATCTGATCCAGCGCGGCGAGTTCCTGACCGCCTACACGCCCTACCAGCCGGAAATCGCGCAGGGCACGCTCCAGGTGCTGTTCGAATTCCAGACCCAGGTGGCGCGCCTGCTGGGCTGCGACGTGGCGAACGCCTCCATGTATGATGGCTCGACCGCCTGCTGGGAAGCGATCGGCATGGCCCGTCGCATCACCAAGCGGGGCAAGGCACTGCTCTCGTCCGGCCTGCATCCCCATTATGTCTCGGTCGCCAACACCATGGCGAAGTTCACCGGCGACGCGCTGGTGCATGAAGCGCCCACGCTCGACGCCGCGACCGACATCGACGGGCTGATCGCTGCCATCGACAAGGATACGAGCTGCGTCGTCGTGCAATATCCCGACATATTGGGCCGCATCGCCGACCTGACCCCGCTCGCCGACGCCGCCCATGCGGCCGGGGCGCTGCTGGTCGCGGTTGTGACGGAGCCGGTAGCCCTCGGTGCGATCAAGGCGCCAGGCCATATGGGCGCGGACATTGTCGTCGGCGAAGGCCAGTCGATCGGCGTCGGCCTCCAGTTCGGCGGGCCCTATCTCGGCCTCTTCGGGTGCAAGCAGAAATATGTCCGCCAGATGCCCGGCCGCCTGTGCGGCGAGACGGTGGACGCGGCGGGCAAGCGCGGCTTCGTGCTGACCCTCTCCACCCGCGAACAGCATATCCGCCGTGAGAAGGCGACGTCGAACATCTGCACCAATTCGGGCCTGTGCGCGCTGGCGTTCAGCATCCACATGACCCTGCTGGGCGAGCGGGGCCTGCGCGATCTCGCGGCGCTCAACCACGGTCTTGCGGTTCAGGCCGCCGACCGTCTGGCTCAGGTGCCGGGCGTGACCTTGCTCAACGACAGCTTCTTCAACGAATTCACGCTGATCCTGTCGAAGGACGCGCGCGACGTCGTCCGCAACCTCGCCGACAGGGGCGTGCTGGGCGGCGTCTCGCTCGGCCGTCTCTTCCCGGCCGCGCCGGAGATCGGCCACGGCCTGGTCGTCGCCGTCACAGAGACGGTAACTGCTGAGGATATCGAAACCCTTGCCAAGGCGCTTGAGGAGGAACTGGCATGACCATGCTGAAGGAAGGCCGCCCCACCGCGCCGCAAGCCGTCGACGAACTGGACAGCTCCCCCGCGACCGCCACGGGCAATCGTGCGCTGATGCTGGAGGAAGCGCTGATCTTCGAGATCGGATCGACCGCCACCACCGGCGTCGATCTGGCCGATGCGCCGAAGGTCGCCAGTCGCCTCGGCACTCTCGCCCGTACCGACTCCATCGGCCTGCCCGGCCTGTCGGAGCCGGAAACGGTGCGCCACTATACGCGCCTCAGCCGCCAGAACTATGCCATCGACCTCGGCCTGTTCCCGCTCGGCTCCTGCACGATGAAGCATAATCCGCGCCTTAACGAGAAGGTCGCCCGGATGCCGGGCTTTGCCGACGTTCACCCCCTCGCACCCCAATCGACGGTGCAGGGCGCGCTGGGCGTCATCAACGAACTGGCCGTCTGGCTGATCAAGCTGACCGGGATGCATGGCGTTGCCATGACCCCCAAGGCCGGCGCCCATGGCGAACTGTGCGGCCTGCTCTGCATCCGCGCCGCGCTGGAAGCGCGCGGCGACGCGCGGCAGGTCGTGCTGGTGCCCGAAAGCGCGCACGGCACCAATCCCGCCACCGCCGCCTTCTGCGGCTACAAGGTGGAGGATATTCCCGCGACCCCGGACGGCCGTGTCGATCTGGAAGCGCTCAAGGCCCGTCTCGGCCCGGACGTGGCGGCGGTGATGATCACCAACCCCAACACCTGCGGCCTGTTCGAGCGCGACATGAAGACGATCTCCGATGCGGTCCATGCCGCAGGGGGGTTCGTCTATTGCGACGGCGCGAACTTCAACGCGATCGTCGGCCGGGTCCGCCCCGGCGACCTCGGCGTCGATGCGATGCACATCAACCTGCACAAGACCTTCTCCACGCCGCATGGCGGCGGCGGTCCCGGTTCGGGGCCGGTGGTGCTGTCCGAAGCGCTCGCGCCCTTCGGCCCGCTCCCCTATACCGCGCGCATGGCCGACGGCAGCATCCACCTGATCGAGGAGGAGAATGTCGGCGAGGAAATGCCACAGAGTTTCGGCCGCATGTCGGCCTTCCATGGTCAGATGGGCATGTTCACCCGCGCGCTCACCTACATCCTCAGCCATGGCGCGGACGGCCTGCGGCAGGTGGCGGAGGATGCGGTGCTCAACGCCAACTATATCCTGCGCAGCCTGGAGGATGTGCTGGACGCGCCCTTCGCCGCCAGTGGTCCCTGTATGCACGAAGCGCTGTTCAGCGATAAGGGACTGGCAGAAGGCTTCACCACGCTCGACATCGCCAAGGGGCTGATCGACGAGGGCTTCCACCCGATGACCATGTATTTCCCGCTGGTCGTCCATGGCGCGATGCTGGTCGAACCGACCGAGACGGAAAGCAAGGCCGCGCTCGACCAGTTCATCCTGGCGCTGCGCAGCCTGGCGCAGCGCGCCAAGGCCGGGGACGAGGCGCTCAAGGGCGCGCCCTATCACGCCCCGCGCCGCCGCCTCGACGAAACGCTGGCCGCGCGCAAGCCGGTGCTGACCTGGACAGAAGCCGCGCTGGCGCAGGCCGCCGAATGACGGACAGGCCGGAACCGTGGGAACCCGGTTCCGGCCCCGTCGCGGCGGGCAAGCGATATGCCCCTGCGACCGAACGCAACCGCGACGCCATCCTTGGCGTGCTGCGCGACCAGCTGCCATCCTCCGGTCTGGTGCTGGAGGTAGCGAGCGGCAGTGGCGAACATGCTGTCCATTTCGCTGTCGCCTTTCCCGATCTCGACTGGCAGCCAACCGATCCCGACCCGGCGGCGCTCGCCTCGATCGCGGCCTGGCGGGCCGAAGCAAGGCTGCCCAATCTCCGCGCGCCGCTCCGGCTGGACACGACAGGTGACTGGCCGATCGCGCAGGCCGATGCGATCCTCTGCATCAACATGGTCCATATCAGTCCATGGACCGCGACGGTCGGGCTGCTCGAACGGGCAGGGGCCGCGCTGCCGCGCGGCGGCCTCCTCTATCTCTACGGCCCCTATCTCCGCGACGGGGTGGAAACCGCCCCCGGCAACCGCGCCTTCGACGCCTCGCTCAAGGCCCGCGACCCGCGCTGGGGGCTGCGGCGTCTGGAGGATGTGATCGTGGCGGCTGAGGCGGAAGGGCTGGCGTTCGACCGGCTGGTCGAAATGCCCGCCAACAATCTGTCGCTGTTGTTTCGACGCCGGGATTGAAACAAGGCCCTGCTCCTGCGAAGGCTGGCACTATCCTTCGTCGCGGCGCTCGCAACGGCGAGATCATCAACTGATAGTCATCCATGCCCAGCCAGCTTCTCCCCCTCGTCACCGCCGAACTGACCGCGCCGGCGGATCCCCGCGCCGCCGCCATGGCCGGCGCGCTCGCGTCCCAATATCCCGATGCCGCGCGCGCGGTGCTGTTCTACGGCTCCTGCCTGCGGGAGAAGAATCTCGACGGGCTGATGCTCGATTTCTATCTCATCGTGTCGGACTATGCGGTGGCTTATGGCAAGGGCTGGCTGGCGCGCGCCAACCGGCTGATCCCGCCCAATGTCTTCCCGTTCGAACATCATGGCCTGATCGCCAAATATGCGGTGCTGTCTGAAGCCGACTTCGTGCGCCTGAACAGTCCGGGGGCGGACAATGTCTCCGTCTGGGCGCGCTTCGCCCAGCCATCGCGCCTGCTCTGGGCCTCCGACGACCTCGCCCGCCAGCGCGCCATCGCCGCCGTGGCGCACGCCGCGCCGACGCTGCTGTCGCTTGCCCGGCCGATGACGGAAGGGCAGGGCGACGCGCTCAGCCTGTGGAAGGCCGGCTTTACCCTGACTTACAATGCGGAATTGCGCGCGGAAAAGAAGGGGCGCTCGCTCTCGATCGTTGACGCCGATCCGGCCCGCTATCGCCGGTTCGGCGACGCCGCCCTGGCCGACGGCCTGCCGCCGTCGCCCGTGGATGCGCCCGCGCTCTGGCGCCGTCTCCAGCGGCGCGGCAAGCGGCTCTCCGTGATCCGCCTGGCCAAGGCGAGCTTCACCTATGCCGGTGGCATCGATTATCTGGCCTGGAAGATCAACCGCCACGCAGGCACGCAGATCGAAATCAAGCCCTGGCAGCGGCGCTGGCCGCTGCTGGGCGCGGTCACTCTGCTGCCGCGGCTGTTCCGGGGTGGTGCGATCCGTTGAGCGCCGTCGCCAGCGCCTGGCCCAGCGTCATCAGCGTATAGGGTTTGCGCAGCACCGCATGGCCTTCGAAATCTGCGGTTTCGCTGGCATCGCCGGCATAGCCGGTCACGAACAGCACCGGCAGGTGGCGGTAATGGGCCGGCAGGCCCTTTATCATCTCCGGCCCGGTCATGTCGGGCATCAGCACGTCGCTCATGATGAGGCCGATATCGTCATTATTGGCGAGCAGCCGCGGCGCCTTTGACGGATGATCGCAGGCGACGGGCAAATGGCCCAGTTCGCTGAGCGCCGCCATCGTCTGGTTCAGCACGCGCGGATCATCCTCCACCACCAGAATGCGCGTGGGCGGATGCTGTACCGGCGTGCGGGCGAAGGCGCCGTCGTCCATCGCCAGCCCTTCCAGTTCCTGCGTCGAGCGCGGCAGGTAGAGATGCACGCTGCTGCCCTTGCCCGGTTCGGACTCGATGCGGATCTCGCCTTCGCTCTGGCGCACGAAGCCGAAAATCTGGCTGAGGCCGAGGCCCGTTCCCTTGCCGACCGGCTTGGTGGTGAAGAACGGCTCGAACACCCGCGCCAGAACCTCCGGCGTCATGCCGCATCCATCGTCAGCGACGGTCAGCACGACATAATCGCCGGCCATGCATTCGCCGATCTCCCCGGCCTTGAGCGTCGCGCGGTCGGTGGACAGGGTCAGCTTGCCGCGACCCTCCATCGCGTCGCGCGCATTGACGCACAGGTTCAGGATCGCATTTTCCATCTGATGCTGGTCGACGAAGATGCGCCAGCCGCGCGCTTCATGCGTGAAATCCACGATGATCTGGTCGCCGATGGTGCGGTCCACCAGGTCCGCCAGGCCACGCAGCAGGCTGTCGGGATCGACCGCGCTGGGCAGCAGCGGCTCGGACCGGGCGAAGGCCAGCAGTCGCCGGGTCAGCGCGGCGGCACGGTTGGCGCCCTCCATCGCATTGTCGAGGTGCCGGCCCGCCTCGTCGGGCTTCAGCCGCAGGTTGCGCTTGGCCAGTTCCAGCCCGCCGACGACGACGGCCAGCATATTGTTGAAGTCGTGGGCGATGCCCCCGGTGAGCTGGCCGACCGCGTCCATCTTCTGCATCTGGCGCAGATTGTCCTCGGCCGCCTCGCGCTCGGCCGATTCTTGCTTCAGCTGTTCATAGGCGTCGGACAGTTCGGCGGTGCGGGCGCGCACGGCGTCCTCCAGCCGGTCGGCGCGCTCGGTTTCCAGTTCGGCCTGCCGCCGCGCCTTGCGCCGCTCGCCATAGGCGACATTGGCGAACCAGGCGGCAAAGAGGATGCAGACCAGCATCGCCAGCCCCAGCAGCTGCGACGTCTTGCCGACCAATTCGCTACGGTCGCCCGCCAGCGTCACCGCCAGGCTGCGTTCGCGCAGCCGCGCATTCTCGGCATTGATGACCAGGTCGAGCAGGGCGGTGATGCGCCGAAGATCCTGCGACTTTCCGGCCTGGTGGAAGCGGGCGAGCGCCGCCATCTTCTGGTCATAGGTGGTGCGCAGGCCGATTTCGTTCAGCGTCTTGCCGCGCTGCTGGAACGCATATTGCAGCGCTTCCACATTGCCGCGTTGCCAGCCCGATCCGCGCGTGGCGTAATGGAGCGCCTTGAGCTGGCTCGCCGCGCCGCGCCACTGGTCCTGGAACAGGCGCCCGGTGTCCGGGTCCAGGCTGATGACATAGCGGGCCAGCGTCACTTCGGACCGGGCGATGCGCGCCTCGAACCCGCGCGCCAGGGCGATGATCTCGAAGCTGCGCTGCTGTTCGGCCAGCGCATGTTGATGGTCGCGCGTGGCGTTGCTGGCGGTGTAGAGCAGGGCGCCCAACGATCCGATCAGCAGGGCGACGAGCAGCAATGGCACGGCGCGCCGGACCAGGGCACGCAGCCGTTCGCTCGGATCGTCGAGAAATTCGCCGTCAGCCATCGACCGTTACACTAGTCGAACGAGCGGGATGGAGGAATATGGCAGATCAAAGCTTCCCCCTGAAAGCAACATTTCGTCGCGGCTAGGACTCGGCTCACCCTACTCCCGCACGCATCGCCGATCAACCGATAGCGCCGGTCGCCTTGCCTGCCGCCTCGAACATGGCGATGATCTGGCCGACCTGCTCGTCGCTATGCTCGGCGCAGAGCGAGCAGCGCAGCAGGAAGGTGCCGGCCGGGGTCGCCGGCGGGCGCGCCATGTTGACGTAGAGGCCCAGTTCCAGCAGCGTCTGCCACATGGCGACGGCCTGCGTCTGGTCGGTCAGGATGACCGCGATGATCGCCGACTGTGGCGTCTCGCTGCCCAGCTTGAAACCGAGGTCGGAGAGGCCCTTGTGCAGCCGCTGGCTGTTCTTCCACAGGTGCGCGCGCTTTTCGCCGGCGTGCATCAGCTTGCGGATGCTCGTCGCGGCGGTCGCGACGACGCTGGGCGGCAGCGACGCGGTGAAGACATAAGGACGACACACGAGGCGCAGGATTTCGAACTTGGGGTGGTTCGACACGCAGAAGCCGCCGACCGTGCCGACCGACTTGGAGAAGGTGCCGACCACGAAGTCGATCTCGCCCTCGACGCCCTGCTCCTCATAGGCGCCACGCCCATTGGGGCCGAAGAAGCCCATGCCATGCGCCTCGTCGCACAGGATCATGCAGTTGGGATGCTTGCGGATCGCGGCGACCATTTCGGGTAGGGGAGCGACGTCGCCCAGCATCGAATAGACGCCTTCCAGCACCACCAGTTTCAGCGCATCGGCGGGCAGGCGGCCGAGGCGCTTGTCCAGATCTTCGACACTGTTGTGGCGGAAACGGACGATCTCCGCATTGCCAAGGCCGCAGCCGTCATAGATGGACGCATGGCTGTCGGCGTCCAGCACGACATAGTCGCCCTTGCCCGCGAGGGTGGAGATAATGCCCAGATTCGCCTGATAGCCGGTCGAGAAGACCATGGCGCCCGATGTGCCGTAAAACTCCTTGAGCGCGTCCTCGACTTCCTTGTGGCCCTGATAGGTGCCGTTTAGCACGCGGCTGCCAGTGGTGCCCGCGCCGAACTCGTCCAGCGCCTTCTTGCCGGCCGCGACCACGTCGGGATCGAAGGTCATGCCCATATAATTGTAGGTGCCGAGCAGGATGGTTTCCTTGCCCTGGATGATCGCGCGCGTTGGCGAGAGCACCTTGTCCATCACGATCGCATACGGGTCGCGGACGCCCGTCGCCAGCAGCGCCTCGCGCTCGGCGATCAGCGGATCGAACTTGGAAAACAGGTCGCGCGTTTGGGTGGCGATGGCGGCGTCGGTCATAATATCAGCTATCCCTAAACCGTTCGGGCCGAGCGAAGTCGAAGCCCTCTGTCGAGCGGAGGCGAGGCTGCCTTCCGCGCTTTCGCTCGGGGCGAACGGCAAATTCCAGATCAGGCGGCCTTCAGCTTCGCGACCGCATCCACCAGCTGGCCGACGGTCTCGATCTCGGCCTGCATGTTCATGGTGATGATGATGTCGAACTCATCCTCGATCGCCGCGACGAAGTCCATCACCGTCAGGCTGTCCCATTCCAGGTCGCCGGCGAAGGTCGTGGCCTCGGCCAGCTCCACACCCTTTTTGTTGAAGGGTTCGATCTGCGTTGCGACGCTGTCGAAAATCTCGGCGCGATCCGTCATTATCGTGAAATTCTTTCCGTCAAAGCGCGGCCCTCGCCGCTCCGTCCCGCCCTTTGGCAGGCGATTAAGGCGTCAATCGGGCAGTATCGCGCCCGAATGTGCAAGCATAGGGATTTTCAGTCAGATGGCATCATCTGATGACCCCCACATCGGGGACGGCAAAAGGGGGCAGGCCGCCGATCAGCGAAAATTGTCGGCGTAGGCCTGCAATTTCAGCGTCTTGGGCGGAGTTGCGATGACAGTGTAAGCCACGCCTTTCTTCTCCGCATAGGCGACCGCGCTTTCCTGCGACGGGAAGCTCAGCTTCAGCTGCTGTTGCGTGTCGCCTGAGCCGGCCCACCCGGTCAGCGGATCGGCCTGCTTCGCTTCGGCGGGCGCATATTCCAGCACCCATTTGTGGGTCAGCGCCTTGCCGGACTGGAGGGCGTTCTTCTGGATCTGATAGATGCGCGCGGTCATCGCGATGGGACTCCGTAAAATCGTGATGGTGCGTTGCACCAGCGGTTGCCGCGAAGTCAAGACCTCCGGCGGGCATCCGCATTTTTGGTGCGCAATGTGGCGCTGGCTGCGGCAGGATCGTCGGGCCAGGGGTGGCGCGGATAGCGGCCGCGCATTTCCTTGGCGACGTCGCGCCAGTTGCCGGCCCAGAAACCGGGCAGGTCGCGCGTCGTCTGGATCGGCCGCCCGGCTGGCGAGGTGAGCGACAGGACCAGCGGGATGCGCTGGCTGCCGACGGTCGGATGCTCCGACAGGCCGAACAGCGCCTGCACCCGCAGTTCGACCCGCGGCCCGCCCTCCGCCGCATAGTCGATCGCATGACTGCTCCCGGCGGGCGACCGGAAGTCGGGTGGGGCGAGCCGGTCGAGTTGCTGCTTGCCGTCCCAGCCGATCAGCCCCTCCAGCACCGCCGAAAGCTGCGACCGGTCGATATCGGACAGTCGTCGCTTGCCGGCCAGCAGCGGCGGGAGCCAGTCGTCCAGCGTCTCGATCAAGGCGGTGTCGGACAGCGCCTCGATCCCAGCAAATTCGCCCCGCATCCGCAGCGATTGCGCCGCTTCCGACCAGGGCAGGAGGGCAAGGCCGCCCTGCCGCACGCCGTCCACCAGCGCGGCGACCACCGCTTGCGGGTCGGGCCGGTCATCGGACCCGGACGACAGCCGCACCGCACCCAGCCGCCGTTCGCGCAGCGCTTCGATGCCGCCATTGGCGGGGCGGAACTTCACCGTCCGATGCTCCGCGATCCGCGCGCCGAACAGCCCGATCACGCCGGCTTCGTCGATCGGCGCGGCGGACAATATGCGCGCGCCGGCGGCGCTGCCCTGCACCTCGCCCACCGCCAGCCATGGCTCGCGCGCCAGCGGCGACAGCGGATCGAGCCGGAAGCCGCGCCCGCCGACGCTCGCCCAGTCCGCGCCATCGGCGGAGCGGCGCTTGGCCACGCGATCAGGGAAGGCGAGCGCGAGGCAGAGGCCCGTGGCATCCGCAGGGGTCATGCTGTCGCTTCCGCTGGCGACGAGCCGCGCCCACCGCTTCGCCAGCCCTCTGGCCGCATCCGCACGCTTGCCGCTCTCGCGCCGCCAGCGCTGCCGCCGCAGCGTCAGGTCCGTGTCCTGTCCGCCGATGCCGCGCTCGCCCAGCAGCACCGCCACCTCGGCCGCCACTTCCGCCAGCCCCATCTCCCCCGCGCGCACCAGCATATGGGCGATCCGCGGGGACAGCGGCAGCGCCGCCAGTGCCTTGCCATGCGGCGTGATCCGTCCGTCCGCGTCCAGCGCCTCCAGCACGGTCAACCGCCGCCGGGCTTCCTCGACCGCTGCCGCCGGCGGGGCGTCCAGCCAGCGCAGCGCCCCCGGATCGCTCACCCCCCAAAGCGCGCAATCCAGCAGCAGGCTGCTGAGGTCGCTCTCCAAAATCTCCGGTGGATCGAAAGGCGGCATCCCCGCGCTTGCGGCCGCTTCCCACAGCCGATAGGCGACGCCCGGCCGCTGCCGTGCGGCGCGGCCCGCACGTTGAGTCGCGGACGCCTGGCTCGCCCGCTCGGTGACGAGCCGGGTGACGCCCGCTGCCCGATCGTAGCGGGGCCGCCGCGCGAGGCCGCTGTCCACGACGATCCGCACACCGTCGATGGTCAGGCTCGTCTCCGCGATCGCGGTCGCCAGGATCACCTTGCGCTTCCCCTCGCGCGAAGGCCGGATCGCGGCCCGCTGCGCGCCGGGGTCAAGGCTTCCGTGCAGCATATGCACTTCCGCCACACCCTCGATCCGCTCCGCCGTCCGCTCGATCTCGCGCACGCCCGGCAGGAAGGCGAGCAGGTCGCCTTCCGCTTCCTCGCTCAGCGCGCGGCGGATCGCCGCCGCCATCTCATCCTCGATCTTCCTTTCCGCCGCGCGGCCGATATGGCGATAGTCCAGCGGCTGGATGCGCCCCTCGCTCTCGATCACCGGCGCGCCGTTGAGCAGAGACGCAAAGCGCGCACCGTCCAGCGTCGCCGACATGGGTACGATCCGCAGGTCCGGCCGCAGCGCGCCCTGCGCGTCCAGCGCCAGCGCGAGCCCGAAATCGCTGTCCAGGCTGCGCTCATGCACTTCGTCGAACAGCACGGCCGACACGCCCGCCAGTTCCGGGTCGTCCTGTATCCGCCGCACGAAAATGCCCTCGGTCAGGACCAGCAGCCGGGTCTTGCCCGAAACCTTGCTGTCCATCCGGGTCGCATAGCCAACCGTGCCGCCCGGCTGCTCGCCCATCAGTTCGGCGATCCGCTCCGCCGCCGCGCGCGCCGCCAGCCGCCGGGGCGACAGCAGCAGCACCTGGCCCGCGCACCAAGGCTCGTCCAGCAGCGCGGGCGCCACCGCGGTCGTCTTGCCTGCGCCCGGCGGCGCCACCAGCACGGCATTGCTCCCCGCGCGCAACGCAGCTAGCAGGTCCGGCAGTACGGCATGGATCGGCAGGTCGGTCATCGCCGTTCCTCTCGCGCCAATCGGCTCAAATCGCAAGGCGCGGAAAAATCGATTGTGCAGGGAAATAGTTGCCCGGCAGCACGTTACGCGTCCACAAGGGATCGTACCATGTTTGCGGGGGCGCGCATGGCAGCAAAGGGCGACAAGGATGGCGACTCTGCCGGGGGATGCGCAACGCTATCGCACCCTGTTCGAAACGATGGACGAAGGTTTCTGCATCATCGAATTCTTCGATGGTCCGCACGGACCGCTCAGCGACTATATCCATATCGAGGCGAACGCCGCCTATGAACGCCACGCCGGCATTCCCAATGTCGTGGGGCAGAAGGTCCGCGAAATGGTGCCGGACGAGGCGGACGGCTGGGTCGAACTCTATGGCGGCGTGCTCCACAGCGGCCAGCCGATCCGGTTCCAGCGGGAACTGGTCGCGACCGGCCATTTTCTGGAAGTGCATTCCTTTCGCGTCGGCCCCTTCGAACATCGCCAGGTGGCCGTGCTGTTCAAGGACATCACTGACCGCATCCAGGCGGAAAAGGCGCAGCAAGATGTGAATGCGACGCTGGAGGCGCGTGTTACGGAGGCGCTGGCCGAGCGGGAGGAAGTGGAGGCCGCGCTGCGCCAGGCGCAGAAGATGGAAGCGGTCGGCCAGCTGACCGGTGGTCTCGCGCATGATTTCAACAATCTGCTCGCCGGCATATCGGGCGCGTTCGAGATGATCGGGGTGCGGCTGGCACAGGGGCGGACGGCCGATGTCGAACGCTATCTGGCCGCGGGGCAGGGCGCCACCCGCCGCGCCGCTGCGCTGACCCATCGGCTGCTGGCCTTTTCCCGCCGCCAGACCCTGTCGCCCCGGCCGACCGTCATCAACCGGCTGCTCGGTGATTTTTCCGAACTGGTCCGCCGCACCGTCGGCCCGCAGATAGAGGTTCAGACGATCGCCTCCAGCGGCCTCTGGCCGGCGCTGGTCGATGCCAACCAGCTGGAAAACGCGTTGCTCAACCTGTGCATCAACGCCCGCGATGCCATGCCCGACGGCGGCAAGATCACGATCGAGACGGCCAATCGCTGGCTCGACGATCGCACCGCGCGCGACCATGGGCTCACCCCGGGCCAATATGTAACCATCTGCACCAGCGACACCGGCACAGGCATCGACAAGGCGATCCTCGACCGCGTGTTCGATCCCTTCTTCACCACCAAGCCGATCGGGCAGGGGACGGGGCTGGGCCTGTCCATGGTCTATGGCTTCGCGCGCCAGAGCAACGGCCATGTCCGCATCTATTCCGAAGCCGGGGAAGGGACGATGGTCTGCATCTACCTGCCCCGCCATCGCGGCGAGGAAGAGGAGGACGTGGTGCTGCCCGCCGACATGGCGGTGGAGGCGGATCCCGGCGAGACCGTATTGGTCATCGACGATGAGCCGTCGGTGCGGATGCTGGTCGCGGACGCGCTGGGGGATCTTGGCTATCATTGCCTGGAAGCGGGCGATGGCGCGGCAGGGCTGCGCATCCTCGAATCCAGGTCACGGATCGACCTGCTCGTCACCGATGTCGGCCTGCCCGGTGGATTGAACGGCCGCCAGGTGGCCGACGCCGCGCGCGCCCTGCGCCCGGACCTGCGCATCCTGTTCGTCACGGGCTATGCGGAAAATGCGGTGCTCAACCACGGTCATATCGCGCCGGGCATGGAAGTGTTGACCAAGCCTTTTGCCGTCGACGAACTGCGCCGCCGGGTCGCGACATTGTTGCAGGCGGAATAACTACCTCCGCTCGAAGCGAGCGGGGCATGTTCAGCCGAACAGATAGATGTGGATCGGGTTCTTGGGGTCGAGCAGCATCTTCGTCGTGAGCGCCAGCGACATCAGGATGAGCAGCGGCTTGATCAGCCGCGATCCGAAACGCATCGCCAGATGCGATCCGATTTGCCCGCCGACCAGGCTCCCTGCCGCCATCGCCAGCCCTGCGATCCAGATCACATGGCCGCCCGCGACCATGGTCAGCAGCCCGGCGACATTACTCGCGAAGTTCGCCGCCTTGGTCTGCGCCGTCGCGCGCAGGATGGACAGGCCGCCCAGCGCCAGGAAGATGGTGGTATAGAAAGCCCCTGCGCCGGGCCCGAAAAATCCGTCATAGAAGCCCACGATGCCGATCAGCCCCGACAGGCCCGCAATGCCCAGCCGCGCATGGCGGTCGGCGTCGCCCAGCTTGGGGGAGAAGGTGAAATAGGCGGCCATCGCGATCAGCAGCGCGGGCATCAGTCCCGCCAGGATCGACGGATCGACCCGCTGCAACAGCCACGCCCCGCCCACCGATCCCACAAAGGCGGCGATCACCGGTCCCTTGTAGGTCTTGAGGTCCATATGCCCTCGCCGCCCATAGGCGACGCAGGCGCCGAAAGTGCCGAAGCAGCTCTGCAGCTTGTTGGTCGCAACCGCCTGCACCGGCGGCACGCCGGCCGCCATCAGCGCGGGCAGGGTGATGAGGCCGCCACCGCCCGCCATCGCATCGATGCACCCCGCCATCAGTGCGGCGGCCATGAGGAAGGCGATGGTTTCGGGGGACAGGATCATGAAATGACGGGCCTAACTTGTTTCCCGTTCGCCCCGAGCTTGTCGAGCGAGCGAACGGAACAGCAAACGAACCGGACGGCCCGTCCCCTCAATAGGCGCGCGCTATCGCGAATTCGACCGCCTCGGTAAGGGCCGCTTTCGCCTTGCCGGCATCGAACATGCCCAGTGCGTCGATCGCCCGCTGGCCATAATGGCGCGCGCGGGCCATCGTGTCGGCGATCGCGCCGGTCTTGCGCAGCAGGCCAGTCGCATGGGCGAGGTCCGCGTCGCTGATCTTGTGACCCGCGATCGCCGCCTTCCAGAAGGCGCGATCTTCCTCGGACCCCCGCGCATAGGCCAGGATCACCGGCAGCGTCACTTTGCCGTCGCGGAAATCGTCGCCCGCATCCTTGCCCATGGTCGCCCCGTCCGACTCATAGTCGATCGCGTCGTCGATCAGCTGGAACGCGATGCCGAGGTTGCGGCCATAGACGTCCAGCGCCTGCTCCTCGCCCTCGCTGCGGTCGGCGACCACGGCGGAAATGCGGCAGGCGGCGGCGAACAGGGCGGCGGTCTTGGCGCCGATGATGTCGAGATACTGCTCTTCGCTGGTGTCGATCTTGCGCTGGGCGGTCAGCTGGTTGACCTCGCCCTCGGCGATCACGGCCGACGCGTTGGACAGGATCTTGAGCACCTTCAGCGACTCGGCCTCGACCATCAACTCGAACGAACGGGAGAAGAGGAAATCGCCCACCAGCACGCTGGCGCTGTTGCCCCAGATGATGTTGGCGGTCTTGCGGCCGCGGCGCAGGCCAGATCCGTCTACGACATCATCATGCAGCAGCGTGGCGGTGTGGATGAACTCGACAGCGGCGGCCAGCTTGTAGTGGCGGCTGCCCGCATAGCCGACCAGATCGGCGCAGGCGAGCGTCAGCATCGGCCGAAGCCGTTTCCCCCCACCCGCGATCAGGTGGCCCGCCAGTTCCGGGATCAGGGGAATGCGCGACTGCATCCGATCGAGGATGACGGCATTGACCTGGTTCATGCCGTCGGCGACCAGGTTCAGGATGGGCGTGAGCGATGGCTCCGCTTTCGCGCGGCCGATCGGATGGACGTTACCGGGGGCGGGTGCTGTCATGACCTGCGTCCTCTGGCGATGCAAAAAGCTAAAGGCAAGCGGGAATAGCTTGCGCGCCGGCCCGGATGCGGCAAAAAGCGCGCCATCTGGAACCGGAGGCCCAAGTGGACGAGACATTGACGCGCTATCGTGAAAGCATCGACAATATCGACGCGGCGTTGGTGTTCATGCTGGCCGAGCGGTTCAAGATCACCCAGGCGGTTGGCGAGTATAAGGCGACTCACGACCTGCCGCCGGCCGATCCGGGCCGCGAGGAACGCCAGATCGCCCGCCTGCGCCAGCTTGCGCTCGACGCGAATCTGGACCCGGACTTCACCGAGAAATTCCTGCGCTTCATCATAGACGAGGTGATCCGCCACCACGAACGGCTGCGCGAGGGCTGAAAAGCCGATCTCGGCCCGACCCTACCCCGCCGGATAGCCCTCATGCCCGGCATTGGGCCAATGGAATCCGGTATAGGTCAGCATCGTGGAGAAGCTCTCCGACCGCACCTGATGCCACCAGCCGATCGGGATGAACAGCAGGTCGCCCGGCGTCAGCAGCACCTCGTAGCGCAGCACGTCCCGCGCCTGCGGATGGACCGCCAGCCGCGCCGCATCGGTCACGTCGCCCACATCGCTGAACACATGGGTGCGGTGCGCCAGCCGGGGAGTCTGCGACGGCGGGATCAGGATCACGCGCTTGGTTCCCGTCACCTGTGCCAGCAGATTGTTGGTCAGGTCGAAATGCAGCGGCGTGAACGCGCCCTCGCCACCGATCCACAGCATTCCCGGCGCGCGCGTCAGATAGGCGTCGATGGTTTCCAGATCGGCCTGGAGCGGGGCGAGCGCCGGGCCATTGGCGGCGCTGTTATAGGCGGTGAGATAGGCGTCGTTGCCGCCATCGCGCACCAGCGCTATGAATTCGCGGAACGGCCCGCGCCTCTTGTGCCGGTCCTTCGCCAGTTCATAATCCCCAGCGCCGCTGCGACCGCCCTGATATTCGATCACCGCGTCGCCGACCGCATCCGTCAGATAATCGGGCGTCCACCGCGCCAGCGCCGGCCAGTCCGCCATTGCCCCCTTGATGACCACCGGCCGCCCCGGCGCATAGAAATTGTGCAGGAAATCCTCACCCGACAGATGTTCCGCCGTCAGCAGGCCCGACGCATAGGGGGACAAGGCGCGCTGCCCCTCCATCACATCGAGCAGCCAGTCCCGCCGTTTCAGCGCCAGCCGGTCCTCGGACATTTGCGGCGGGGGCTGCGGCGCGACGGCGCGCGGGGCAGGGGCTGCGGGTCCGCCGAAACCGATCTGGCGCAGGGCCATCTGCATCCGCATGTCGGCGGCATGGGTAGGAAGGGAAGGCGGGCGCTTGCTCATGCCGCCCGATAGCGCAGGATGATGACGCCGATGTTGCAGGATGTGACGATCCTGTGACGGGGGGCGGGTCAGGCCGGTTCGGTCACTGCCACCGCCGCCTTCTTTCCCTGCGACCGGCCCAGCAGCACGCCGCCCAGCGCCAGCGCGAAGCCCACCAGCTGCACCGGCCCCAGCCTCTCCCCGAACAGCAGCCACGCCTCGACCGCAGCCAAGGGCGGCACCAGCAGCAACAGCATCGACATGCGCGTCGCGCCCTGATGCCGCACCAGCCACACCAGCAGGCTCAGGCCCGCGGCCGACAGCCCCAGCACCGACCAGCTGAGGCCGACCCACAGGATGGGATCATTGTCCCAGCGCCATTCGCCCACCACCAGCGTCGCCGCGATCGCGACCAGCGCGCCGCCCAGATTCTGCGCCGCGCCCGACATCAGGATCGGGTCGCCTGCAATCGCGCCCCGCTGGATCAGCGTGCCGCCGGTCATCGCGATGATCGCGCAGATGCCGGCGACGACCGGGACGACGGGCACCGCGCCCGCGCCGCTGCGCTCGATCGCGGGCAGCAACACGCAGGTGACGCCCGCGATCGCGATGGCAAGGCCACCCCAAGCGCGTCCGGGCAATTTCTCTCCCAGCAACGCCACGCTGGCGACGGCCACCATCAGCGGCTGTGTCGCGCCCAGCAGCGACATGATCCCCGCCGGCATCCCATGGCTCACCGCCCACCAACTGACCGTCAGGTACAGGCCGTGCAGCATCGCGCCCGCGCCCAGATGCAGCCCCAGCCGCCGCCCGCGCGGCCATTGTTGCCCAGCATAGGCCGCCGCGCCCGCCAGCAGCAGCGTGGTGGCGCTCAGCCGCACCGCCAGCACCAGTTCCGGCGCGCCGTGCGGGACCACCGCCCGCGCGACGATGAAGCCGGTGGACCAGATCAGGACGAAGAGGATGGACGCGAACAGGCCGAACATGCCGCCGCCTTTGACCGAAGGGCAGGGCAATGTCGAGCCGGCAGAGGGCGGACGGCGTGCGGCCATGCCTCCCGTCAGCCAGGCGAGCGCCGGCCTTCCGTCCTACTGGAGCGGGATCGCGCTTCGTTCGTGGGTGCCAAGCGCCATCATGGCCGCTTCGATCATCTGGCGGTGGGCGTCGCTGCCGCGCGCGACATCGGGCCATGGCTGGCCCGTCAACGACCCATGGCTATCCTGCCAGATCTTGCCCGCAACCAATTCTATCTCGTCTTCGGTGGGCTGATGTTGTTCGGCAAGACAGCGAATTAAAAGCTCATGAAAAAGCTTTCCGGAACTCGTGTGAATTCGGTTCATGGGCATCCTCTCCGTGGCGCCAATGTTTTCTCGGCTGCCGTAGGGGAAACTGCATGATTCGCGCGTCACCGTCAACGGACCCTACCAACCATGAAAATCTTGCAGAATCAGTAATATACCCAACAATATTGCTCTATGTTATATATTATTGTTCGAAAATCGGAAAAATACTTGGGTATGTCCGGAACGTACAATCAGAATCGCGGCAATTGCTTAAGGTGATCGGGCGACCCGGGGGCTCTTATGGTTATAGGGGACTCCGACTTGGGCCGGCCCTACGGGTCGGCCCAGTTTTTTGATGCGCCCCAATCCTGACATGTGCGTCGCCGAGCGAAGGGATTATTCCCGGCCCGCCCGGATCGCGGCACCCCCGGCGAAGGGCGTGATCGCCACCAGCAGCAGCGACGCCGCACCCAGGAACTTCAACGCCGCGCCGCTGCCGTCGCCCAGCGTCCCCGCTCCGAAGATCAACAGCGGCACCGCCAGCGGCAGCGCCAGCAGCCCGGCCAGCGCCCCGCTCGAGCGCAGCCCGGCGGTCAATGTCGCCACCAGCAGTCCGAGCGCCGCCAGAGCGGGCGTCCCGACAGCCAGCCCGATCTCCAGCTTCATGATGGTCGCGGCGTCGAGCTTGAGCAGCGCCGCGGCGGGCAGGGTCGCGATCATCAGCGGCGGCCCGAAGCCCAGCCAGTGCGCCGCCAGCCGCGCGATCACCACCCATTCCTCGCCGATGCCGCGCAACGCGATCTGGTCCAGCACGCCTGCATCCCGGTCCGGCGCGACCAGCCGGTCGACCGGCAACAGGCTGGCGAGCAGGGCCGCGATCCACAACATTCCGCCGCCCGTTCGCCCCAGCAGCGCCGCATCCGGCCCGACGGCGAATGGGTAGAGGCTGGCGACCAGCAACAGGAAGGCGACGGGCAGCCACAGTCCAGCCGATGCCCAGGCCTGGCGCAGGTCGCGCGCCGCCAGCAGCCAAAGCAGCCTCATGCCGCCTCCGCCCGATGATCGGCGAGTGCGAGCGTCACCGGCGCATCGATCGGCAGCGGCTGGTGCGACGCCGCGACCACGATCCCGCCTGCCGCCAGATGCGTCGCCACGGCTCGGCCGAGCAGGTCCAGCGACGCCATGTCGAGCCCATTGCCCGGCTCGTCGAGCAGCCATATGCCCGCGCCGCTGGCGATCACGCGCGCCAGCATCGCCCGCTTGCGCTGCCCGGTGGACAACATCCGCACCGGCACGTCGGCGAGGCGCGTAAGCGCCATCGCCTCCAGCGCCGCGGCCACGGCATCCGGCTCGGCCCGATCCAGCTTCGCCCAGAAATCCAGCGCCCTGCCCAGCGGCAGGTCCATGTCCAGCGCCAGCCGCTCATCGGCCATGCCCACGCCGCCCGACAGCGTGATCGTCCCGGCAAAGGCGGGCAGCAGCCCCCCGATCACCCGCAGCAGGCTGGACTTGCCCACGCCGTTCGGCCCGGTCAGCAGCGCGCCGCCACCCGGCTCCAGCGTCAGGCTCACGCCCCGGAACAGCATCCGTCCGCCGCGCAGGCAGGCGACATCGGCCAGGCGCAGCGCGGCGCCGGTCATAGGGTGACCATGTCCTCCAACACATGCATGTCGATGTCGGACAGGCCGAAATGATGGCCGATCTCATGCACCACCACATGGGTGACGAGCGCGTCGAGCGGTACGCCCGTCTCCACCCATTCATCCAGCAGCGGCCGGCGGAACAGATGGACGGTCGGCGGCATGTCCCCGGTCTGCGCCTCCTGCCCGATGCTGCGCCCGCTGTAGAGGCCGGTCAGCTCGAACGGGTCGTCCAGTTCCATCTCCTTGAGGAGATCGGCCGACGCGAATTCCTCCACGAACAGCAGGACATTGGCGAGATGCTCGTCGAATGGCGCGGGCAGGCGATTGAGCGCTGCCAGCGCGAGCGTTTCGATCTCTTCCTTGGTGGGCGCGAAGCGGGGCGATGACATGGCTGCGGCATAAAGTGGTTTCGCGGCAAATGGAACATTCCCCAGCCCCGAAATCACGCTAAACAATCACGGGAGACAAGCAATTTCGAGGATGAGGCCATGATTGCCAGATTGAACGAAGCGGAACGGGCGGTCGCGCTGGCCGACCTGCCCGAATGGACGCCGGCGGCCGGGCCGGAGGGTATCTCGCGCCGCTTCATCTTCGCCGACTTCAACGCCGCCTTCGGCTTCATGACCCGCGTCGCGATCCTCGCGGAAAAGGCCGACCATCATCCCGAATGGTCGAATGTCTACAACCGCGTGGACATTCTCCTCACCACCCATGATGCGGGCGGCCTGTCACGGCGCGACATAGACCTCGCCCATGCGATCGATGCGCTGCTCGGCTGAGGGGGCGGTGCCGATCCGGCCGGGGTCAGTAAAGGGTGCTGGTCTCGATCCGGTCATCATAGCCGTGCAGCGCGGAGATGACCGACGGATCGCCGGCATAGCGGCGACGCAGCATGGCCAGCTTCGCATCGGTGCCCCGGCATAGTTCGGCGATGCTTTCCTCGATATAGACGCGTCGCTCTGCATCATAGGGCTCCTCGCCCCGGAAATGGTCGCAACCATCGCGCGCCACCATGAACTCGGTGACTTCGCGCGGGAAGGGGGCCGCGCTCGCCGCGACGTCGGAGGGCGGCAGGTCGAGCGGGAAGTAAGGTGCGGGCTGGGCGCGGACGGTCACCACCGGTCCGGGTTTGGGCGCCTCGGCCGGCGGAGCAGGAGGGACCGGCGTCGCGGCATTGTCGGCGACGGCGGCGATGGGCGGCGCGGTCGGGCCATTGTCGGCCTGCGCGGCTTCGTCCGACGCACGGCAGCCGGCGACCAGCGCCAGCATCATCACCATCGGAACCAGCACCACCTGCCTGCTCAACCGATTTCCTCCCGCAAGCTGGCGATCAGATCCGCAACATGCGGCAGCCGCGACTCTTCCTCGTCGAGGATCGCCAGAAACGCGGCACGCCTATAATCGGCGAGCAAGACGGGGGAAAGACGGCTTGCCGCGGGTGTTGCCGAATTCACGATATCCAGAAGCCGCTCGACCCCATGGAGCCGGCCCCAGAGATAGTCGTTCTCGCGATAGACCCTGCTAAAGAAGGCTCCGAAATTGTTGAATTCTATGCCTTTAAGCATGGATTCCGCGCCGCCCGCGCGGATCGCCGTGCAATCCTCGGGCGAGATGCGGTCGACCTTCACCGGATCATATTCATCCAGAGTGTCACCCTGAAGCAACGGTAGGGTGGCAATGTCGGTGAAGGGAAAGCCGAGATAGGCGAGCAGCATCGTCCTGCGCCCGACCCTGGGCAGCCCCGCGAAGGCTTCCGCCAGCATCAGGTCGGCCGCGTCGTCGCGCGCCTTCAGGCCGCGCGCCTGCGCCACCGCGTCCAGCGCGGCGGCGGCGTCGGCCGGTACTGCCTTGGCGGCCGCGACCACCTCGGCGCCGTGGAAATCGCTGTCCTCGCATTCGGCATAGAGGGTCAGCGCGCCATAGATGGCGTCGTGCATCGCCTGCACCGCCGGATCGTCGGCATCCGCCTCCAGTTCCAGCGTGTCGGCCAGCCGTCGCGCCAGATAGCGCAGGCGGCGGATGCGGAAGGCCAGGTCATGCGCGCGGAAGAAGGCGACCGGGGCGGAGGCCGATCCGTTCTCCTCGGCCAGCTGGTCCGCCCCGGCCTTGCGAATCTCCGCCCAGATCGCCTGGCGATAGGCTTCGCGCATCATCGCGCTGTCCTCGCCGCTGAGGCGGAACAGCAGCGCGCAGAGCGATTCGACGATGCCCGACAGTTTGAGGTGGCCATAGGCCGGATAGGCAAAGCCGGCCGCGCTCGCCGCCCGCTGCTGGGCCTTGGCGCGCCAGGCGGAAAGGCGGGCGGGCGTTGGCCGGTCGAGGAAGAGCATCCGGCCGATCGCGCTTTCCACCTCTTCCTCGATGCCCGGCCGCAGCGCATCGAGGATGCGCCGCATCCTTCGGATGCGCGCGCTATGGCGGTCGATCGCCTCCAGATTGTCACGGATCGGCTGCTCGCGCGGAATGTCGCTCAGCGCGCCGAAGATGGTGCGGAAAAATCCGGGCAGGGGTGCGCTCTCGCCGGTCGGCGCATCTTCCTGCTCGCCTTCCTTGTTGAGCCGGATCGATCGATGGCCCGGCTTGGGATCGATATAGACGAAGCGCCGGTCGACCTCGCGCCGCGACGGCCGGTTGCGCAGCGCGCCGATCGCCTGGGCGAAGGGGGCGTTGGCCAGCACCGATCCGTCGATCAGCACCGCGTCCTCGGCCGTCCCGCGCGCGGCATGGCGGGGCAGGGCGCGGGCCAGGAAGGCGTCGCGCGTCGGCCAGCCGCGATGGCGGCGCCTGAGCACCCGGTCCAGTTCGCGCACGGTGAAGGGCGGGAAGGCGCCCGGAAAGCTGGCGGTCGCCCGCGCGGCAAAGACCAGCTCGGCCGTATCGGCGAAGGTCCGTTTCCCCCGTCCGCGCGCCTTGAAGCCGATCGACAGCCGATGCTCTGTCTCGATCACCTGCGGCGGGCTGTTGAGATTCAGGCTCTGGGGATGGCCCTCGAAGTCGGTCACGGTGACGAACAGGTCGAGCGGATGGCCCTCGGGCAGCAGTGGCGATCCTGCCTCGGCCGCCGCCATCGCATCGAAGGCGTCGATCAGCATCGTCGAGAATATCTCCCCGCCAAAGGGCGGTTCGAACCAGCGCGACCGGATGAAGCGGGACAGCTTCATCCGCACCTCCTCGCGCGTGTCGGGTGCGACGGTGCGCTCCACCGCATCGCCCGGCCGCCGCGCCGCCATCCACACCAGCGGCGTCGCCCAGAATTTGGTCAGCGCCCGCGCCGGCCGTGCGTCCGGGTCGAGCAGCCGGTCGACATCGGCATTGTCCAGCCACAGGTCGGTCAGCGGGTCCAGCGACTGGCCGGTCTCGATCGCCTGCGCCAGGAAGATGCCGTTGATCCCGCCCGCGCTCGCCCCGGCGATGATGTCGGGCATGACGCGCAGCCTGATGCCGCCGTGCGCCTCGATCGCTTCCAGCATCTGGCGATAGACCGCCTCGCTGCTGCCGCTGGGCGGGCTATTGTCGTGAAAGGCTCGGCTCGCCCGCGCCAGCCGCCAGACTTCCTTGGTGATGCCGTGCATGTAGATGGCCAGGCTGATCCCGCCATAGCAGACCAGCGCCAGCCGTAATTCCCTCTCCTTCATGGCGCAGGAATCGCAGAGGGCGGCAGGAATGGCAACCAAAAGGAGCGGTGCCTACCCAAGGGCAAATTCGGCCCAGATCGGCAGATGGTCCGACGCTTTCCTGGCCGCCGCGCTTTCATGCACGCCGCAATCCTTCAGCGTCAGCTTCCCGCAATGCATGATCCGGTCGAGCCGCGCCACCGGCCGCCGCGCATGGAAGCTGCGACCGCATGGCGCAAAGCTGTAGTGGCGGGCGAAGTCGGCCAGGCAGCCCCGCTCGGCACTCCATTCGTTGAGGTCGCCCATCAGCACGGTCGGCATCGCCGTGCCCTGCGCCGCGGCGTGGATCACCGCAGCCGCCTGCTTGCGCCGCCACAGGCCCGACAGGTCCAGATGCATCCCGAACACGCGCACCGCCGCGCCCTTCAGGGAAACCTCCGCCATGGTCGCGCCGCGCGGCTCCAGATAGGGCAGGTGCAGCACGTCATGCGCGCCGATCTCGGCTTCCTTGCGCACCAGCAGCGCATTGCCGTGCCAGCCCATGCTGTCCACCTGGACGTTGAGCGGCACCGGCCGATAGCTGCTCTGCTGGTCCATCAGCAGCGGCGGAATGGCGGCGGAGCGCACCCCGAATCGCCGGTCCGCCTCCTGCAAGGCGACGATATCCGCATCCACCTCGGCCAGCACTTCCAGCACCCGCTCGGGCACCCGTCGCCGGTCCGTGCCGATGGCCTTGCGGATATTATAGCTGGCGACACGGATCGTTTTCATGCCGTATCAATGCGCCAGCGCGCTGTATGTTTCCAGCTCAAGCCGCGATGTTCTTGCAATGTTCGCGTCGGCTCGGCATATCGGAAGCATGGCCAAGGCAAAACGCAAATTCGTCTGTCAGCAATGCGGCACCGTCACCACCCGGTGGCTGGGCCAGTGCGAGGATTGCGGCGAATGGAACAGCATCGTCGAGGAAGCGGGCGAGACCGTTTTCTCCGCGCGCCATGACCTGCAAAATGGCGGCCGGGCGATCACCCTGGTCGGCCTCGACAGCGCGGTCGAGCTGCCGCCGCGGACCAGCACGGGCATTGCCGAGTTCGACCGGGCGCTGGGCGGCGGCATCGTCACCGGGTCCGCGACGCTGATCGGCGGCGATCCGGGCATCGGCAAGTCGACCCTGCTGCTTCAGGCGGCAGCGCGCATCGCCTCGCGCGGGCTGTCGGTTGCCTATATCAGCGGCGAGGAAGCGGCCGATCAGGTCCGCCTGCGCGCCCAGCGCCTCGGCCTCGGCAACGCGCCGGTCCAGCTCGCCAGCGCCACTTCGGTCCGCGACATATTGACGACGCTGGGGGAGGGGGCGCCGCCCGCCTTGCTGATCATCGATTCGATCCAGACGATGCACAGCGACCTGATCGAGGGCGCGCCCGGCACCGTCAGCCAGGTCCGCGCCTCATCCCAGGAACTTATCAAATTCGCCAAGCAGCGCGGCACCGCGCTCATCCTCGTCGGCCATGTCACCAAGGATGGCAGCATCGCGGGCCCGCGCGTGCTGGAACATATGGTCGACACGGTGCTGGCCTTCGAAGGGGAACGCAGCCACCAGTATCGCATCCTGCGCGCGGTCAAGAACCGCTTTGGCGGCACCGACGAGATCGGCGTTTTCGCCATGGTCGCCGAGGGGCTGGAGGAGGTCGCCAACCCGTCCGCCCTGTTCCTCACCAACCGCGACGAGACGGTGACGGGCGCGACTGTATTCCCCGCGCTGGAGGGCACTCGCCCGGTGCTGGTGGAAATACAGGCGCTGGTCGTGCGCCTCTCCAGCGGCGCGACGCCTCGGCGCGCGGTGGTCGGCTGGGACAGCGGCCGGCTCGCCATGATCCTGGCGGTGCTGGAGGCGCGCTGCGGCCTCAGCTTCTCCACCTGCGAAGTCTATCTGAACATCGCGGGCGGCTATCGCCTGTCGGACCCGGCGGCCGACCTCGCCGTCGCGGCGGCGCTTATCTCCGCCATGTCGGAACGGCCGGTCCCCGCCGATATCGTCCTCTTCGGGGAAATTGCCCTGTCGAGCGAAATCCGCCCCGTCGCCCATTCACCGCTGCGTCTGCGCGAAGCGGCGAAACTGGGCTTCGACCGCGCCTATATTCCGGCGTCCGCCGCCGACGGGGTGAAGGGAATCGCGGTCAGCGGTTTTCGCACCCTTGCCCAGCTGGTTGACCAGATGCTGGGACGCGGATAGCCACGCTGGCAATGAACGCCATCGACATTCTCGTCCTGCTCGCCATCGGCGGCTGCGCCGTGCTGGGCCTGCTGCGCGGCTTCGTGCTGGAAACCCTCTCGCTCATCGCCTGGGTGCTGGCGATCTTCGCCATCCGCCTGTTCCACGCCTCGGCCGCCGAACTGCTCAGCGCCTTCGTCGGCAACAGCAGCGGCGCGGCGATGCTGGCGCTGGTCCTCGTCTTCGGCGTCACCTTCGGCGTCGGCAAGCTGATCGCCCATGCCATCGGCCGCCGCACGCGCCAGTCGATCCTCGGGCCGGTGGACCGTGTGCTGGGTGCGGGCTTCGGCGCGGTGAAGGGATTGATCGGCGCGACGCTCGTCTTCCTCGCGTTCAGCCTGGTCTATGACACATTCTACGGCAGCGCTGCCCGGCGTCCTGACTGGCTGAGCGATGCGCGCACTTATCCGCTGCTCAACGCCAGCGGCCAGGCGATCAGTGAGTTTCTGGCGGAGCAGCGCGCGAAGAAACCTGCGGCGGAGGATCGCGATTAGGCGATGCCGAACAAGCCGCCCTTGCCTGTCGGTGCACTCAATGCCGCGGGAAAGCGCACAGGGGCTGGGATCGATCCGGCGCTGGCGGCATCGCTGAAGGCGGTCGGGACGGTGATGGCCGCCGCTTGTGATACTTGGTGGATCATCGCCAGCGCGGCGGTTGCCCTGCATGGCGCCGATGCCGGGACGGTCGCCGATGTGGACGTGCTGCTGAGCGTCGCCGACGCCGCCCGCATCCTGCCCGCCATTGGCGTGATCTGTCAGCGGGACACAGGCTCTGACATCTTCCGCTCCGCCATCTTCGGCATCTGGCTGGAAGCGCCGTTGCCGGTCGAGTTCATGGCCGGCTTCCACTATCGGTCGACGGAGGGCTGGCGCGCGGTCCAGCCTGAAACCCGTTGCCCGGTTCAGATCGACGGGGTGACGCTCTTCATGCCTGAACGGCTGGAGCTTCAGCAACTCCTGACCGGCTTTGGCCGTCCCAAGGACAGGGAGCGGGTCCGCCGCCTCGCCGCCTTGCCCTGATGGACGTTCTGGCCGGCGTTATAGCCAGCCCTTCTCCCGATAGGCTTCGGCGGTCGCCTTCAACCCCTCCTCCGTCTGCACCTGCGGCAGCCACAGCCGCTTGGGTGGCTGCTTGCGCTTCGTGACCACCCAGTCGGGGTGACAGAAATAATCGACCCGATCAGGCGTCAGCTTGGCCTTCCGTCCGCGCACCAGCCGGTCGGTGCGGGCGGCGACGTTCAGCAGCCATTCGGGCGTCGCCACGGTCCTGACTGCCCGCCCGACCGCCCGGCCGATCGCTGCGCCGAATTCCTTGTGATCCCAGCCCTCGGGCGTGCCGTCATCCACCTCGAAGGTGCGGGTCAGGCTGCTTTCCTTCTCCTGCGCCAGCGCCAGCAGCAACCGGGCGAGATCGCCGACATGGATGACCGACAGCCGTCCGCCCGGCGGCAGCATCATGATGCCGCGCCTGGCCATGCGGAACAGCTCCAGCATTTCCCGGTCGCCCGGCCCGTAGATGGCGGGCGGCCGCACGATCGTCCAGTCGAGGCCGCTCGCCTTCACATGGCGTTCGGCCAGCGCCTTGGACCAGCCATAGTCGGACAGCCCCGGTTCGCGCGCCGCCAGCGAGGACACATGCACTAGCCGCCTGATCCCGCGCCGGCGCATCGCGTCGACCACCGCCACGGTGCCGCGCGCATTGCCGGCCTCGAACCCGTCGCGATCGGGCGCATTCACGACGCCCGCAATATGCACCACCGCGTCGGCGTCGCGCACCAGCGTGTCGAGCGCGGCAGCATCCTCCAGCGACCCCGGCACCCATTTCAGCTTCGCGCGCGGCGGCTGCGCCCGGCGAGTCAGCGCGTTGACGCGCAGTCCTTCGCCCAGCGCCTGCTCCAGCACTTCGGCGCCGACGAACCCCGTCGCGCCGGTCATTGCAATCCGGAAGGGGGTCATGGTCAGATCATCGCCATATGGTCGCGATGGACCAGCACCGACCGTGGCATTTCGCCCAGCAGCACGGGGATCTCCTCGCTGCGGCGACCGGCGATCTTCCCTGCCGCTTCGCTGTCATATTCGATCAGCCCGCGCGCGATCACCCGGCCATCCTGCGCGACGATGTCGACAACGTCACCGCGATCGAACACGCCTTCCACATGGGCGACGCCGGCGGGCAGCAGGCTGTTGCCCTTGCCCAGCGCCTTTTCCGCGCCCGCGTCCACGATCAGCCGCCCGCGCGTCGTCAGGCGACCCGCCAGCCAGCCCTTGCGCGCGCCTTTCGCTTGCGCCGCCAGGAAAATCGACCCCTTTCCGCCATTCGCCCAGTGCGAAAGCGGCGCATCGACCTTGCCCGAAATGATGGCCAGGTGCGCGCCCGCGCCGGTCGCGATGCGCGCGGCCTGGATCTTCGACACCATGCCGCCCGAACCCATGCCCGACGCCGAACCGCCGTCCGCCATCGCCGCGATCCGCGCGTCGATCGTCTCGATTGTCTCTATCAGCATGGCGCTGGCATCGGCGTGCGGATTGGCGGTGTAAAGCCCGTCCACATCGGAAAGCAGCGCAACCGCGTCAGCCCGTGCCGCCTGTCCGATACGCGCCGCCAGCCGATCATTGTCGCCGAAGCGGATCTCGGCCGTCGCCACGCTGTCATTCTCGTTGACCACCGGCACGACGTCCAATGCCATCAGCCGCTCCAGCGTCGCCGACGCATTGAGGTAGCGCCGCCGGTTCTCCAGATCGTCCAGCGTCACCAGCATCTGCGCGGCGGTAATGCCCTTTTCCGCGAGCAGGCTGGCCCAGCATTGCGACAGGGCGATCTGCCCGGTGGCTGCCGCCGCCTGCGCGTCTTCCAGGCTGCCGCGCCCGCCCTTGGGCAGCTTCAGCCGCCGCGCGCCCAGCGCGATCGCGCCCGACGACACGATGATGACCTGTTGCCCCGCCGCCTTGCGGATCGCGACATCAGCGACCAGCGTGCGCAGCCAGTCGACGCGCACCTCGCCGGCCGGATCGACCAGCAGGGCCGACCCGATCTTGATGACCAGGCGACGGACAAGTTCAGGGGGAAAACCGGAGAGGGGGTTGGTCACGGGACTGAATATCCGTTTAGCCTATTCGCGGTCAGATCGGCGACCAGGTGGCTTCGCCTTCCTCGCCGCCATCCTCATCCTCTTCATCCTCGGCGTCCTGATCCAGCATCGGCAGCACGGCGTCCATCAGCGCGCCGACGCCTTCGCCGGTCGCGCCGGAAATGATGAACACGTCCTCCACGCCCGCTTCCTCGCGCAGTTGTGCGGCGATGTCCTCCATCAGTTCCTTCCCCAGAAGGTCGCCCTTGTTGAGCGCCACGATCTGCGGCTTGTCTTCCAGTCCGCCGCCATAGGCGGCCAGTTCGTCGGTCACGATGCGGAAGGCATCGACGGGATCGTCGCCGGTCGCGTCGATCAGGTGCAGCAGAACGCGGCAGCGCTCGATATGGCCCAGGAAGCGGTCGCCGATGCCCGCTCCCTCGGCGGCGCCCTCGATCAGGCCCGGAATGTCGGCCAGCACGAATTCGCGGTCGCGGTGCAGCACCACGCCCAGCTGCGGCTTGGTGGTGGTGAAGGCGTATGCGCCGACCTTCGCCTTGGTGTTCGTCACCTGGTTGATCAGCGTCGACTTGCCTGCATTGGGCATTCCGACCAGGCCGACATCGGCCAGCAGCTTGAGGCGCAGCCACACCCACATTTCCTGCCCCGGCCAGCCCGTGCCATGCTGGCGCGGCGCGCGGTTGGTGCTGGTCTTGTAGGACAGGTTGCCCCGGCCGCCGTCGCCGCCGCGCAGGAAGGTGACGCGCTGCCCGACCTCGGTGAAGTCGGCGAGCACTTCCTGCTCCTCGAAGTCGGGATAGCCGTCCTCGTCCTCGCTGCCCTCGATCGGCTGGGGATCGGACAGGATCTGGGTGCCGACCGGCACCTTGATGACCAGGTCGTTGCCGCCCGCGCCATAACGGTTCTTGCCCATGCCCGGCTGGCCGCGCTGCGCCTTGAAATGCTGGGTGTAGCGGAAATCGATCAGCGTGTTGAGGCCGGCCACGGCCTCGAAGATGATGTCGCCGCCCTTGCCGCCGTTGCCGCCGTCCGGGCCGCCATATTCGACATATTTTTCACGGCGAAAGCTGACCGCGCCGGGGCCGCCCCAGCCGGACTTGATATAGATTTTGGCTTGATCGAGAAAATGCATGGCGCGCCCATAACGCCTAATCGCGAAAAGTTAAACCTTGGCCTGCGCGGCAATCGTCGCGGCTTCCTGCATCAACGCGAATGTCAGGCTGCGGGTTGCGATCTCGCGGGCCTTTTCGCGCGGCAGGCAAAGCGCCCCTGCCATGGCGCCCCCCAGCTGCGAATCGCCCAGCGCCAGCAGCACCAGCATCAGCGTGTTCTCCCGGATCAGCTCGGCCATGTTCGGGCTGAGGGCGCTTGCCGCCAGCTTGTCGACCAGCCGGTGGATCGCGTCCACCACCGGGTCCAGCGCATCCTCATTGCCCGACGCGAGCATCCAGCTCGCCAGCGCGCCCGCGCCCTCGCGGTCGAACGCGTCGAATGTCATGTCGACGATGATGCGCGGCGCCAGTTCGCCGCGCCGCGCCGCATCCACCGCCTCGCCGATCTTGGTGGTGATGGTATCGGCCAGATGCGCGGCCAGCGCCTTCTGCAATCCCGCGGCCGATCCGAAATGATGCAGCAGGTTGGCGTGGGTCCGCCCGACCCGGCCGGCCACCGCCTTCAGCGTCACTGCCTGCGGCCCTGCCTCGATCAGCAGGTCGCGCGCCGCCTCGACGGCGACGAGGCGGCTTTCATCGGGGCTGAGGCGTGCGCGCTTTATTGACATCTATGTCAGTTGTCCATATTTACATCAGTGTAAGTAAGCAACGGAGGCGTCCCCATGACCCCGACCGAACTCACCATTACCCCGCGTGATCGCCGCTTCGGGCGGGATCGCGCCGCATCCCGACATTGGCTGAATGGCGATCCGATCGCCACGGCTTTCTTCAACGCCCTGTCGATCACCTTCCCGCGCGGCGAAGCTTATTTCATCGATAGCGTACGCGCCTTCCGCGACGGCGTGCCGGACCGGCTGGCGGGCGAGATCGCCGCCTTCATTCGCCAGGAAGTCGTCCATAGCCGCGAGCATCTCGCCTTCAACCGGCAGGTGACGGATCATGGCTATGACGTGTCGCGCCTCGACGCCGACGTGACCCTGGTGCTGGACATGGCGAAGCGGCGTCCCCCGATCGACAGCCTGGCGGCGACCATGGCACTGGAGCATTTCACCGCCATCCTCGCCCATGAACTGCTGAGCGACCCGCGCCATCTGGACGGCGCCGACCCGGAGATCGCCGCGTTGTGGCGATGGCACGCCATCGAGGAGATCGAGCATAAGGGCGTCGCCTGCGATACCTGGATGCACGCCACGCGCGACTGGACGCGCTTCCGGCGCTGGTGGGTCAAGTCGCTGATGATGCTGGTCGTAACCAGGAATTTTCTCCATCATCGCGCCCGCGGGATGATGGAATTGCTGCGGCAGGACGGCATCACCGGACGGCGCGCCTGGGGCGGGCTGCTCCATTACGCGCTGGTGCGGCCGGGCATATTGCGTCGCGTGGCGCGTCCGTGGCTCGGCTATTTCCTGCCCGGCTTCCATCCCTGGCGGGTCGATGATCGCGCGTTGATCGCTCTGGCCGATACGCCCTATGCCGATGCGCGGCCGCCCGCCGCCTTGCCCTCGGTCGCCTGAAGGGCGATAGGCCTGCCTTGACGGCCGTCGCGCAGGATTTTTCTTGCGTCGGGCAGGGCAGGGCTTCGACAGGCCCGGCCCGAACGGATATAGTGGTCGCCGCGAGGATAAAGTGACGACTGACGCTCCGACATTGGAAACCATCCGCCTGATCCTCCGCCCGCATCGGGTGGAGGATTATGTCGCCTGCCGCAAATTATGGGGGGACGCCGACGTGGTGCGCCATATCGGCGGCGTGACGCAGGACGCGCAGGCGGTGTGGTTCCGCCTGCTGCGCTATGCCGGCATGTGGTCCATGCTAGGCTATGGCATGTGGGTGATCGAGGAGCGGGACAGCGGCGCTTTCCTGGGGGAGGCCGGCCTGCTCAGCGCCGAACGCGGCCTGCCCGAACTGGAAGGCGTGCCGGAGGCGGGCTGGGTGCTGGCGCCAGAGGCCTGGGGCCGGGGCATCGCCACTGAAGCGATGCACGCCGTTCTCGACTGGGCGGACGCCCATCTCGATGCGCCCTCGCTCCGCTGCATCATCGACCCGGACAATCTGGCGTCCATCAAGGTCGCGGAAAAGCTGGGTTTCCATGCGCTGGTCGATACGGAACTTGCGGGCAGGCCGACACGGGTGTTCGACCGCCCCAAACATCCTCCCCGCTAAGGGGATCGTCGCGACATATTGTCACGCCGTCCTTCCCGCGATGGCGGGAAGGACGATCATCGATAGGGTGTCGCGCTCAAGCCGCCACCGGCAACGCATCCCCATAGAGATCCATTGCGGGATCGGCGCTCATTCGCCCGCCTTCGCCTTCGTCGAACATCAGGCAATCGACCAGTGCGTCGCGGCCCAGGCTGTAGCGTTTCTCGATTCGTCCCGCGAAGTGGAAGCCCAGCTTGCGCAGGACGTTGCCCGACGCGGGATTGTCGATGAAATGCCCGGCCTTTATGTCGCGGATGCCGTTCGCCCGCGCCATGTCCAGCACCGCGCGCGCGGCCTCGGTCGCGAACCCCAGCCCCCAATAGGGGCGGGCGATCCAGTAACCCAGTTCGGGCGCGCCCTGCTCGTCCAGATGGACTCCGCATCCACCGACCAGGCGCGGCGCGCCCTGGGTGCGGGTGAAGGCGAGCAGTCGGGGCAGGCGCGGATGTTGCGGCAGCGCCAGGAAGGCTTCGGCGTCGTCCGGCCCATAGGGGCTGGGGACGCGCGTCAGGTTGCGCGCGACCGCCGGGTCGTTGATGGCCAGGGCCAGGGCCTGCGCGTCTTCCATCCAGCCGGGACGCAGCAGCAGGCGGGGGGTACGGGCGAACATTCTCGTCTCTCCTCTTCTGCGCGCCGTTAACCGCCAATGATGACGGCTTGACGACGACTTGCCTCTGGATGATTCCCCGCCCGCAGGACGCGCGAGAAGGCGTTGAGTTCCAGAGACTTGAGGGATTTTTGAGGGAGATTTCGCCCAACGGAAAAGGGGCGCCCCTCATAGGTGAGGAGCGCCCCTTGTTCCCTCGGACACCGGCATCAGACGGAAGGTCCGAACGCCGGGAGGATCGCCCCTATCGAAGGACGACCCGTCATCAGTCGTCCGTTATTCTGCCGCTTCGGCCATTGCGTCTACCGACACATATTTGCGGCCCAGCTTGCCGGTGTGGAATACCACCTTGCCTTCGCCGAGGGCGAAGAGGGTGTGATCCTTGCCCATGCCGACATTGCGACCCGGATACACGCGGGTGCCGCGCTGGCGAATGATGATGTTGCCGCCGATCACGTCCTGACCGCCGAACTTCTTGACGCCAAGGCGCTTCGACTCGGAATCGCGACCGTTGCGCGACGAACCGCCAGCTTTCTTATGTGCCATGACCTAAACTCCTCGAATCTTCAGCTAGTGGCTCAGGCGCCGATCGACACGATCTTCAGGATCGTGTGGTTCTGGCGGTGGCCGTTCTTGCGGCGATAATTGTGGCGGCGGCGCTTCTTGAAGACGATGACCTTCTCGCCCTTCGCCTGCGCGATGATTTCCGCCGCGACGGTCAGCTTGGCAGCGTCCTTCAGGTCGCCGCCTTCACCGGCCAGCAGGACGTCGTCCAGCGTGACCTTGTCGCCGGCTTCGCCAGCCAGCTTTTCAACGACGATCTTGTCTCCGGCGGCGACGCGATACTGCTTGCCGCCCGTGCGCACGATAGCGAACATGGCTTGTCTCTTCTCGTTCAAATCTGCTTTACGCAGATCTTCGAGGACAAATCCTGTCGACCCGCGCGGGAATGTGGCCCGTTAGTGGAATGACTCGCACCTGTCAACCGATGCGGGTCGGTTTCGGCACTGGTTTTCACGCCCGTCCGCCCCTATCTCCTGTGGAACCAGGGGATTTGGCGGCGAGATGCAGCATATGGGCAGGAAAAGGCGGAAGGGAAGGGGCGCGATCCCCCGCGCCGCAATTCTGGCCGCCCTGTGGACCCTCATCGCCGTCACGTTGCTGTCGGCTCTCGCGCCGCTCGGTCCGCCGCTCAGCCGCGCCACCGGCTCCGCTTTCAATCCCGCGACCAGCGACGTGGTGCTCAAGGCCCGCGCTCCATCCGCCGCGCAGGCGGTCCCGCCCATCCGCCCGGATGGCGACGGGTGGCCGCCGGTGGCGATCCTGGGACTGGCGATCATGGCGATCGTGGGCGTCTGGCGGTTTCTGCCCGCCTTGTCCGCCCCGCCGGCGGCCCCCCGCCTCCCGCGCCCGCCGCTCATGCGCGCGCATCTTGCCAGGGCGCCGCCCGCCTCCTTCTGACGGATCGAACCCGCCCGTCACGCGCGGGCACCTGGTCGAAAGAGGAGTCATCCCATGCCTCGCAAGAGCCTGCGCCGCGGCCGTCGCTCTCGTCCGCCCTGGTGGTTCATGCCCCTCGTCATGGCGGGCCTTGGCGCCGCCGCTATGGCCCTCGCCGCGATGATGATCGTCGTCGACTGAAAAGCACGTCTCCATGACCGACGGAGGTCGGGAGAGCGCCGATATCCTGCTCATTTCCCGCCGGACGCACGCCCCAACGGCCGGCCACCGGATCGAAAGGCAAAAATGCCCCATCACACACCCCTGATCGGCACCATCGTCGCCGGTCTCGTCGTCGCCTTCATCATGGGCGCGATCGCCCATCGGCTGAAGCTCTCGCCGCTGGTCGGCTATCTCGTCGCCGGCATCATGGTCGGTCCCTTTACCCCCGGCTTCGTCGCCGATGCCGGCCTTGCCAATGAACTGGCCGAAATCGGCGTCATCCTGCTGATGTTCGGGGTCGGCCTCCATTTTTCCCTGAAAGACCTTCTGTCGGTGAAGGCCATCGCCGTTCCCGGCGCGCTGGTCCAGATCGCGGTCGCGACCCTGCTCGGCATGGGCCTTGCCCATCTGATGGGCTGGCCCGTCATGGGCGGCCTGGTATTCGGCCTTGCCCTGTCCGTCGCCAGCACCGTCGTCCTGCTGCGCGCCTTGCAGGGCGCCGACCTGGTCGAAACCCGGCGCGGACGCATCGCGGTCGGCTGGCTGATCGTCGAGGATCTGGTGATGGTCCTTGCGCTGGTGCTGCTCCCCGCGCTTGCCAGCGTGATGAACGGCGTCGAGGGAGCGGGTGCGTCCGCGCTCATCGGGCCGCTGCTCGGCACGTTGCTCAAGGTGGTGGGCTTTGTCGCGGTGATGCTGATCGTGGGCCGCCGGGTGATCCCCTGGGCGCTGCACTGGGTCGTCCATACCGGATCGCGCGAGCTGTTCCGCCTGGCGGTCCTCGCCATCGCGCTGGGCGTTGCCTTCGGCGCGGCGGCCGCCTTCGACGTGTCCTTCGCGCTCGGCGCCTTCTTCGCCGGCATGATCCTGGGCGAAACCCCCCTGAGCCGTCGCGCGACTGAAGAGACGCTGCCATTGCGCGACGCCTTCGCCGTACTCTTCTTCGTGTCGGTCGGAATGCTCTTCAACCCGGCGATCGTGGTCGAGCAGCCCTTGCCGCTGCTCGCCACCATTCTCATCATCGTAATCGGCAAGTCGATCGCCGCCTGGGGGATCGTCCGCGCCTTCGGCCATCCCAACGTAACCGCGCTCACCATCGCGGCGAGCCTCGCCCAGATCGGCGAATTTTCCTTCATCCTGGCGTCGCTGGGCGCGGGGCTGGGGGTGTTGCCGGCGCAAGCCCGCGACCTGATCCTGGCCGGCGCGCTGGCGTCGATCTTCCTCAATCCCATCCTCTTCTCGATGATCGTGCGCAAGCACCAGCAGGAGGAGGAGGATGAGGGCGCGGACGCGGGCCAGCCCTCCGGTCGTCCGGCGCCGCCTGCCATCGGCCATGTCATCCTGGTCGGCTACGGCCGGGTGGGCAAGCTGATCGCCCGGCGCCTTGTCGAAACACATGTCCATTTCGTTGTCGTGGAAGGCGACGGGGATCGGGTGGACGAAGCCGAAGAGGCCGGCCTGTCGGTCGTGAAGGGCAACGCGCTGGAGGACAGGCATCTGCTCGCGGCGGGTATCCGCGAGGCGCGCCACCTGCTGATCGCGGTGCCCGAAGGCTATGAGGGCGGGGCCATCCACGATCATGCGCGCCGCCTGAACGCCGACCTTCAGGTCATCGCCCGCGCCCATAGCGACGCGGAGGTCGCCCATCTGGAGGCGCTGGGCGTTCCCCATGTGGTGATGGGTGAACGCGAACTGGCGGCCAGGATGCTCACTTTGTGCGGGGTGGCGTGACCCTCTAGTCGAGCGTATCGAGGAAGCGCGCCGCCTGATCCCGCGTGGCGGCGCGGTCTTCCTGGGTCATCCGGTCCCAGTTGCGATAGGGCATGGCGAGCCGTGGATTGCGCGCGAGCATGCCCGCGTTGCGTGCCAGGAAATCCCAGTAAAGCGCGTTGAAGGGGCAGGCATCCTCGCCCACCCGGCGCTTCACATCATATCGGCACGCCCCGCAATAGTCCGACATGCGGTTGATATAGGCGCCGCCCGACGCATAGGGCTTCGACGCCAGCAGGCCGCCATCCGCAAACTGGCTCATGCCCAGCGTGTTGGGCAGCTCGACCCATTCATAGGCGTCGGCATAGACCTCCAGATACCAGATATGCACCTGGTGCGGGTCGACCCCGGCCAGCAATGCGAAATTGCCGGTGATCATCAGCCGCTGGATATGATGGGCATAGCCATGGTCGATGGTCTGGCCGATCGCCTGTGACAGGCAGTGCATGTCCGTCTCGCCGGTCCAGTAGAAGCCCGGCAGGTTGCGGGTCGCCCGCAGGGCATTGCGCTTGGCGTAGTCCGGCCCCTCAAGCCAATAGATGCCGCGCACATATTCGCGCCAGCCGATGATCTGCCGGATAAAGCCCTCTGCCGCGTTCAGGGGCACTTTGCCCGCCCGATAGCGCGCCTCCACCTCCCGGCAGAGTTCCAGCGGGTCGAGCAGCCCGGCGTTGAGGTAGGGCGACAGGATCGAATGCCACAGGAACGGCTCGTCGGTCAGCATCGCATCCTGATAGTCGCCAAACCGTGGCAGCCCTTCGTCCAGGAAGCGCTTTTGCTGTCGTATCGCCTCGTCCCGCGTCACCGCGAAATGGAACTGGTCGAGCCGGCCGATATGGTCGCCGAAGCGTACCGCCACCATCTCCAGCACCGCCTGTGTCACGGCGTCGGGTCGGAAGCGGATCGGCCGGGGCATCAGCAGGTCGCGTGCGGGCGGGGGCTTGCGGTTCTCCGCGTCATAATTCCATTGTCCGCCCTCCGGCGCGCCTTCCTCGGTCAGCAGCAGCCCGGTCTTGCGGCGCATGTCGCGATAGAAATATTCCATCCGCAACTGGCGCCGCGCCGCCGCCCATGTGTCGAACTCCGCATGGGAACAGAGGAAGCGATCATCCTCATGGATGGTCACGGGAATGGCGAAGCACTCTTCCCACGCTTCCAGCATGGCGCGCACCCGCCATTCGCCCGCCTCGGTCACATGGATGGCGCGGGGGCGGTGCCTTTCGATCGCACGGGCGACCTCGGCGGTGAAGCTGCCCCTGTTCGCGGGGTCGTCCAGCCGCACATAGTCGACTGTCCAGCCCAGCGCCCGCAGCGCCTCGGCATGATGACGCATGGCGGACAGGAGGAAGGCGATCTTCGCCTTGTGATGCCGCACGTAGGTGGTTTCGTCCGCCACCTCCATCATCAGCACGATGCTGTCCGCCTTGTCGGCATCGCGCAGCGCGGCGATGTCGGGTGTCAGCTGGTCGCCAAGGACCGGAATAAGAAGAGGGCCGTCGATCATCCCCACGGAATGATCGACGGCCCGCCTTTATCCTACATGCCCGAAAGGGAAATCAGCGCGGCTTGCGCGGTCCGCCGGGGCCGCCCGGGCGCTTCGGTCCGCCCTTGAACGGACGGGGGGCATAGCCGCCCGGACCGCCCGGACGCGGGCCGCGATCATTGGGACGGGCGCCCTGGCGCTTATGCTCGCGCGCCTGTTCGCGCGGCGCGCCGTCGATGGCCTCGAACGCCACGTCGGCGCCTTCGTCATTCGCTTCGCCGGTGCGCTTGACCGACGCGATGAAGCGGCTCGCGATCGCCTTCGGGATTTCGAACATCGTCTCGTTGGTGGTGATGCGGATCGCGCCGATATCCTGGCGCGACACATGGCCGCGACGGCAGATCAGCGGCAGGATCCAGCGCGGGTCGGCATTCTGGCGACGGCCGATGTCCATGCGGAACCACTGCGTGTCCTCGAATCCCGGACGCGGCCCTTCCTGGCGCACGGGCGCCTCGCTGCGGTCCAGCAGTTCCTCTGGGGCCGGCAGCGCAGCGCGGGCGCTCCTGACCAGCATGGCGGCGATTTCCTTGGCGCTCTTCTCGGCCAGCAGTTCGGCGCCCAGCGCCCAATCGGCCTCGTCCAGTTCCGCCTTCTCCATCAGGCTGGTGCGCAGCCGGGCATTGTCCTGCTCCAGAATCGCTTCCCTGCTCGGCGGGTTGCCCCATTCGACCGGGATCTTCGCGCCCCGCAGCATCGATTCGACGCGGCGGCGACGCGGATAGGGCACGATCAGCACGGCGGTGCCCTTCTTGCCCGCACGTCCGGTGCGGCCCGAACGGTGCTGCATCGTCTCGGCGTCGCGCGGCAGCTCGACATGGACGACCAGCGACAGAGAGGGTAGATCGATGCCGCGCGCGGCGACGTCGGTCGCGACGCACACCCGCGCCCGCTTGTCGCGCAACGCCTGCAACGCATGGTTGCGTTCATTCTGGCTATGCTCGCCCGACAGCGCCACGGCGGCAAAGCCGCGCTCGGTCAGGCTGCTGTGCAGATGCCGCACATTGTCGCGCGTGGCGCAGAACAGGATCGCCGTTTCCGCCTCATGATAGCGCAGCAGGTTGACCACCGCATTCTCGATGTCGGACGGGGCGACCGTCACCGCCTGATAGCTGATGTCGCCATGGCCGCGCTCTTCGCTCATGGTCGAAATGCGCAGCGCGTCGCGCTGGTAGCGCTTGGCCAGTGCCACGATCGGCTTGGGCATGGTGGCCGAGAAGAGGAGGGTGCGGCGGCTTTCCGGCGCGCCGTCGAGAATCTCCTCCAGATCCTCGCGGAAGCCCATGTCCAGCATCTCGTCGGCTTCATCGAGCACGACGGATCGCACGGCCGACAGGTCCAGCGCGCCGCGCTCCAGATGGTCGCGCAGGCGGCCCGGCGTACCGACGACGATATGGGTGCCGTGGCTCAGGTTGCGGCGTTCCTTGGCGGCGTCCATACCGCCCACGCAGGTCGCGATGCGCGCGCGCGCGGCACCGTACAGCCATTCCAGTTCGCGGCTGACCTGCAACGCCAGTTCGCGCGTCGGCGCGATCACCAGCGCCAGCGGCTTTTCCGGCATGGGGAGGCGGTCGGCGTCGCCCAGCAGTTCGCCCGCCATGGCGAGGCCGAAGGCGACGGTCTTGCCCGATCCGGTCTGCGCCGACACCAGCAGGTCGCGCCCATGCGCTTCTTCCTGCGTGACTTCGCTCTGGACGGGGGTCAGCGCCTCATAGCCCTTGGCGGTCAACGCCTGCGACAGGAGAGCGGGGAGAGTTTCAAATGCCATATTTTTGTTTTCCATCGGTAAAAGCGACCCGCCATTCCCGACGGATACGAAAGACCGTTCATGCTTCCGCACGGGAAGCCCGAAGGCAGGTCAGGCCTCCGGTTCCAAAATCCTCCCCTGCAAGGGGAGGGGGACCGCCCGCCTGGCGGGTGGTGAGGGGTGTCCCCCTGTCGAGAGAGGAGCACCCCTCCGTCAGCACTGCGTGCCGCCATCGCCCCCGAACAGGGGAGGATGATTCAAAAAACAGGAAGGCCTCCTTCCCACGTTCCCGAGGAAGGAGGCCTGCCTATCATCTATAGCGCAAAAATCAGATCGAGGCGACTTCCGCCACGTCGACCTTGACGCCCGGGCCCATCGAGGACGACAGGGCGATCTTGCGGACATATTTGCCCTTCGAACCCGACGGCTTCGCCTTGACGATCGCGTCAACGAAGGCGTCGAAATTCTTGCGCAGGTCTTCGGCCGAGAAGCTCGCCTTGCCGAGGCCAGCATGGATGATGCCCGCCTTTTCGACGCGGAATTCGATCTGGCCGCCCTTGGCAGCCTTGACCGCTTCGGCGACGTTCGGGGTGACCGTGCCCAGCTTCGGGTTCGGCATCAGGCCCTTGGGACCAAGCACCTTGCCCAGGCGACCCACCAGACCCATCATGTCGGGGGTGGCGATCACGCGCTGGAAGTCGATGTTGCCGGCCTGGATCGATTCGAGCAGGTCTTCGGCGCCCACGACGTCGGCGCCAGCGGCGGTCGCTGCATCAGCCTTGTCGCCACGGGCGAACACGGCGACGCGGACGTCCTTGCCGGTGCCGGCGGGCAGGGTGACGACGCCACGGACCATCTGGTCGGCGTGACGCGGATCGACGCCCAGGTTGATCGCGATTTCGACGCTTTCGTCGAACTTGGCGGTCGCGTGGGTCTTGATCAGGCCCAGCGCTTCGTTGACGCCGTGCAGCTTTTCCTTGTCAATGGCAGTGGCCAGGGCCTTCGCCTTCTTCGTCAGCTTTGCCATGGTCTTAGCCCTCCACCACTTCGAGGCCCATCGCGCGAGCGGAGCCTTCGATGATCTTCGTCGCCGCGTCGATGTCGTTCGCGTTCAGGTCGACCATCTTGGTCTGCGCGATTTCGGCGAGCTGGGCGCGGGTGATCTTGCCGGCGACGACCTTGCCCGGTTCCTTGGAACCCGACTTCAGGTTGACGGCCTTCTTGATCAGATAGGTGGCCGGCGGCTGCTTCGTCACGAAGGTGAAGGAGCGGTCCGCATAGACGGTGATTATGGTCGGCAGCGGGGTGCCCTTTTCCATCTTTTCCGTCGAGGCGTTGAACGCCTTGCAGAATTCCATGATGTTCACGCCGCGCTGACCCAGGGCAGGGCCGATGGGCGGCGAGGGGTTGGCGGCTCCGGCGGGCACCTGGAGCTTGATATAGCCCGTAATCTTCTTGGCCATGTTCACTCACTCTGTAGCTGGCGGATCTGCGAACATATCCGCCGGTTCAAGTTTAGCGGTCGAACGGCCTTCCGAAAAAGGCCTCCCGCACATGTCCGGCCACCTTGGGGGCAGCACGGAAGCGCGGGCCTATAGCGATGTTCCGGTCCAAAGGGAAGGGGGCTTGCGAAAAAGGAAGCTGAACCCCCGGCGCAGCCCCCGGTCGGTGAGAATTCCAGCAAAAAGGGCCGCCGGCCCGGTGGCTGGCGACCCTTTTGCAATCCGCGATGCGGCTCTTACTTCGACAGTTCGACCTGCTCGAAGTCCAGTTCGACCGGGGTGGCGCGACCGAAGATCGACACCGACACCTTGACCCGGTTCTTTTCGAAATCCAGTTCCTCGACCACGCCGTTGAAGCTGGCGAAGGGGCCGTCGAGCACCTTGACGCTGTCGCCGATCTCGTAATCGACATTGACCTTGTGCTTGGGGGCGGCTTCGGCTTCCTTCTGGGCGCCGAAATAGCGGGCGGCGTCGCTTTCGCTGATCGCCTGCGGCTTGCCGCTCGAGCCCAGGAAACCCGTCACCTTGGGCGTGTTCTTCACCAGGTGGTAGATGTCGTCGTTCATGTTCAGCTTGGCGAGGACATAGCCGGGCATGAACTTGCGCTCGACCTGCACCTTCTTGCCGCGCTTCACTTCGGTCACGGTCTCGGTGGGCACCTCGACCTGCTCGACCAACTGGGAGAGGCCCATGCGCTCGGCTTCGGACAGGATCGATTCCTTGACCTTGTTCTCGAAGCCCGAATAGGCGTGGATGATGTACCAGCGCGCCATGTTACCGTTTCAAACTCCCACAGAGCGATTTCACTTGAGAAATCGCGCCAATCAAACTCGCGTCTGCGATTTCACTTGAGAAATCGCGGCAATCAAGAACCCAGGCCCGGCAATATCAGGCCTGACCGGCGGCGAGGCCCAGCAGCCACTGGACGATCGCGCCGAAGAACGTGTCGATGCCGAAGAAGAAGAGGCCCAGCAGCGTGGTCATGATGACGACCATAACGCCGGTCATGACCGTCTCGCGGCCAGTCGGCCAGACGATCTTGGATGCCTCGGTCTTCACCTGATTGACGAATTCGCCGGGAGAAACCTTCGCCATCGCCTGCCTTCTCAAACTTCGATACCAACGCCAATTCGCGAAGCAACAGTCCGCCCTCCCGATCCCGCCCTGTCTGGCGTCCGGGGGTGCGGCCGCTTGCTCCGCGACCAATTTCGCCTGCGGACTTAGCCGCGAACCCTTTGCAATTCAAGGGTTCGCGGCCAGTTCGCTTGGCAGGAGTGGAGGGACTCGAACCCACGGCATTCGGTTTTGGAGACCGACGCTCTACCAACTGAGCTACACTCCTGCACTGGCCCTAGCCAGCGAAGGAGGGCGCTTTAGCGTGGCAGGAAGGGGAGGGCAAGCGCCATTATGCGGCTTTTTGCATCGGCCCGGCCACCTGCGTGTCGGCGCTGGTCTGCCGCTCCGCCTCGGCGTTGATCTGCGCGCCCAGCAGCACGACATAGGCGGAAGCAAACAGCCAGAGTTGCAGCACCACCACGGCGCCCAGCGAACCGTAGGTTTCGTTGTAGTTGCCGAAGCGCGAGACATAGAAGGACACGCCCAGAGTCACCAGCAGCCAGCAGACCGTGGCCGTGGCCGATCCGACCGTCAGCCATTGCCACTGCGCCTTGCGCCGGTTCGGACCGAACCGGTATATGAGCGCGAAGATCAGGCTGGCGAGCAGGCCCGCGCAGACCCATGTCACCGCCTTGATCGCCAGGAGAACCCCCGATCCCCAGCCGGTGAGCAGCGTCTGGATCAGGCCAATGACCGTCGCGGTGACGACCCCCGACACGACGACCAGCACGGCCGAGAAAGTGATGCCGATCGACACGCGGTAGAAGGCGATGATCCCGCGTTCTTCCTTCCGCGCATAGACGATGTTGAGCGCCTCCATGATCGCCGAGGCGGCGCGAGTGGCGCCATAGAGGGCGAGGCTCAGCGCCAGCACCAGGCCGAGGCCGGTCGTGCCCTTGGCGGCCGATACGACGCCCATCAACTGGTCATTGATGATGGTCGCCGCATCGCGGGGCACCACGGTGATGATGGCGGCCATGTGCCGCTGCACCAGCGCGGGATCGCCGATCAGGCCATAGGTCAGCACCACCGCCGCCAGCAGCGGCGCGATCGACAGGAAGGCGTAATAGGCGACGCCCGCCGACAACAGCCCCAGATGATTGGCGAACGTGGCGATCCAGACGCGCTTCGATATCTCCCACCAGGCACGTGGCGGGATCTTCCACGGCGCATCGACATGCACCTGTTGCGCTATCCTTATGCTCATCATCGCCCCTTGCCGTTGATCGGGGCAAGCGCGCGAAGGGGAAGGCTGGTTCCATGCGGCAGCGGATGCCGCCCGCCGCCCGACATGACGAGCAGAAAAAAGGGGCGCCCTTCCGAATGGAAGAGCGCCCCCGCGATCGGTCATGCGCGGACGATCAGAACTTCACGCGGCCCTCGACGCCGATGACGCGCGGCTGCGCGACCGACCGGGCATAATAGCGCGAAATGATGCCGTCATTGACCAGGCCGAAACGGGTCAGGTCGTTGCTGACGCCGGTGATGGCATATTTGTCGAAGATGTTGTTCGCGAACAGGCCGATTTCATAGATGTCGGTCTTGTAGGTGATGTTCGCGCGGCTCATCATGTAGGACGGCAGCCGTTCGCCGCCGCCCCGCAGGCCCGGACGGGTGTAGATGCCGCCGGTATAGGTGGTGGTCCAGCCCAGGTTCAGCATATTGTCGCCCATGGGCATGTCGTAGCTGACGCCGATCGCGCCGCTGTTCTTGGTCGATCCGGGCAGGCGGTCGCCTGCCAGGACATCGACCAGATCGCCGCCCGCGATCGACAGCAGCGCCGGCACGTCCTCGGTCAGATGCGCGTCGAGATAGCTGTAGTTGCCCCGGATGGTGAGGCCGTCGATCGGCTTGGCGCTGAAGGAGAAGTCGACGCCCTTCGAAATCGCCGCGCCGCCATTGGTGGTGATGCCGATGGCGCCATTCACCGTCTGGCCCGACAGCTGGATACCGTCCCACTTAACGCGGAAGGCCGACAGGCTCATCGACAGCTTGCGCTCGAACAACTGGGCGCGGACACCGATTTCGGCGTTTTTGACCTTGTCCGGGCCATAGAATAGTTCGCTCGGCAGGGCGCACAGATTCTGTCCGGCCGGCAGCGGCAGGACGCAGGGCGCGACGCGGTTGACGCCGCCGATGCGATAGCCCTTCGAATAGGTGCCCCAGACCATCAGATCCGGCGTGATGTTGTAGGAGCTGTTGAACTTCCACACCGTGCCGTCGTCGCTGGTCGATCCGGCGCGCGAGCGGAAGTTGATGTTGGGATAGGCCTGGAACAGCGGCAGCGCGGTCCCGCCGATGACGTCGGCGCTATATTTGAAATAGCGGACGCCGGCCGTGACCTGCCATTCCGGCGTGATCTTGAAGCTGCCCTCGCCGAACACCGCCTTCTCGTCGGTCTTGGTGTTGACGTAGGAGGCATATTCGACCTCGTCGGGGCGGTTGATGCCTGCCCAGGCGGGATAGCCCGGCACGATCTCGCGATAGTCGGACCTGGTGTTGAGGCGGTTCCAGAAGCCGCCGATCACCCAGCTGAACGGCCCGCCATGGGTCGAAACCAGGCGGACTTCCTGGTTATATTGTTCTTCCGCGCCGCGCGACCGGGTATAGCCCGAGAAGGACGGGAACAGTTCATAATCATAGTCGAGGTCGAGCAGCAGGTCGGTCACGTCGGTCGAACTGCGCTGCTTCTTGTTGGTGTAGGCCGAAACGAAGATCGCCTGCGCCACGTCGTAGACATTGCCCTGAAGCTCCAGCGAGATCAGGTGTGACATGCGCTTCGACGGTTCCTTGTAGCGCCAGGGCGCCTCATATTTGCCTTCGCCCACCACGCCCGCGCCGGTGGCCTGGCGGCCGTCGGTTTTCGTTTCCTGATAGGCGTAGGTGAAATAGGCCTGGAAGTCGGGGCTGACGAAGCCGAGCTGGTTGCGGCTGGTGAAGGTCTTTTCGAAGTTCAGATCCTTCTTGCCCGCGAAATTGGCGCTCTGCTGCGCGTCGGTGCCCATCGGGTTCGACGTGTCGCCCGGCTGCGGCAGGGACACGCCCGGCTCCTTCAGCAGATAGGGATAGTCGATGAAGCCGGGGTCGTAATAATAGCCGGTGACGGTGCGGAAAGCGATCGCGTCCTGGACGATCGGCAGGTTGAGCACGCCATAGCCGACATAGCCCACGCCCTTCGAATGGGCGACGTCATAGAGGCGGCCATAGGCCTCGCCGCTGAACTTCGTCGGATCGGGCCGGTTGGGGATGTAGCGGACCGCGCCCGCCAGCGTGCCAAGGCCATAGAGCGTGCCCTGCGGACCGAGCAGCGTCTCCACCCGTTCGAGGTCGATCAGCTTGTAGTCGGTGTAAAGCGGTACGTCGCCCAGATAGATGCCGATGGCATTGTCGCTGTTGTTGCCGCCCGCGCTGCTGTCGTCGGCGGACAGGCCGCGCATGATGATGGTGCCCGCGCCGCGCGGACCGGTATCGGTGATGGTGATGCCCGGCGTGAAGGCCGCGATGTCGCGAATGTCGTCGATCCGCTGCGCCGCCAGCTCCTCCGCGCCCACGGCCGAAATATTGATCGGCGTTTCCATCAGCGTGGTGCTGCGGCGGGTACCCGTGACGACGATCACATCGCCCTCGTCGGCGGCCGCGGCGGTCTGCGCCATGGCGGGCATGGCCGCGGCCGCGCCGGATATGATCGTCGCGGACAAGAGTCCCATTTTGAGCTTTGCGCGATACGACATGGTGTTCCCCTTTTTTCCAATGTCTTTCCAGCCATGATCCCCTCCCGGATCGGACGTCCCGCCTGTGCGGCGGCAACGGCGCGGCGGGCGGCGTGGACCGCCGCCTCGTGCTTTTCTGGCATGGTGGTCAGGCTATGGAGCGCGCAGCCAGTCAAACATGGGGCATTTGACGTAGCTTGTCCGTCTCTCCCCACATGGGCCGGTCCTACGTCAAATGCCCCATTGGGATGCGGTGCTCCTGCCGCCTACCCATGGCTGGAGCGGCGGGAATTTCCGTCCCTTTCCCGCTGCCTATGCCCGCGTCGCCCAATGGAGGGCCGCCGGGCCGGAGAATGACATGCCGTCTATGAGCGCCATCACCGGGTGGAGCATGGCCGGGATCGCGGCCATCGGCGCCGCGGTCGCGGGCGACCTGCCGTCCCGTCTTCCCAACGCCGGCACGCCCGCGCCGCAGACGCCGCTGGAAGATGATATGGGGCGGCCCAAGCCGCTGGAACTGCCCGAGGATATCGCGGCGAAGCTCGCCGGCGTGGACAAGGCGAAGGTCGATTTCCTGAAAAGCGGCGTCACCGGCCGCTATGTCGAGAAGGACGCCCTGTTCGAGCGTATCCGCAAGGGCACGGCCGAAGAGATCAGCGCCTATATCGACGCGATGCAGGCGCTGCACGCCCAGGTCGAGTTCAAGGCCGGGCGCGATCAGGCATCGATCCCGCTCGACACCCGATCACCCTGGTTCAACGCGTGGAAGGTCCGGCGTTCCGCCGCGCTCGACCCGAAGCGCGATCCCGGTCCGGTCGATCTGACCCGTTATATCGGCGGCTGGGGCGGGGGCTTTGCGACCTTCGCGGGCGCGCCGGTGGCGATGACGCCGGAAGACCTGAAGGCAGGCAAGGTCGATGTCGCGATCGTCGGCGCCCCGCTCGACATGGGGTCGGGCTGGCGCAACGCGATCGACGGGCCGCGCGCCATGCGGATGACCGGCGGCGCGGCCGGCAACGACATGTATTCGATGATCAATCCCAATGCCGCGCTCAAGATCGTCGACTATGGCGACATAGCCATCGACCAGAACTCGACCGAGCGCAGCGTCGATCATGTCCGCGAGATGGTGGGGGAAATCGCCCGCACCGGCGCGATCCCGATCGTCATCGGCGGCGACCACAGCCTCGAATATCCCAATGTCGCGGCGGCCGCCGACGTGCATGGCAAGGGCAATGTCAGCGTCATCCATTTCGATAGCCATTATGACATCGGGCGCGGGCGCGTGCATTTGCTCGACCATGGCCAGCCGGTCTATCGCGTCCTCTCCGAAGGCCATGTGCGCGGCAGCGACTATATCCAGGTCGGGCTGCGCGCGCGCGGCCCCGACCTCGAAACCTTCGGCTGGATGCGCAACAAGGGGATGCGCTACCACACGATGGTCGAAGTCGAGAAATGGGGCTGGGACAAGGTGATGGCCCGCGCGCTCAAGGAAGCGCGGGAAAATGCCAAGAAGCTGTGGATCAGCTTCGATGTCGACGTGCTCGATCCGGCCTTCATGCCCGGCACCGGCACGCCGGTTCCCGGCGGCCTCACCATGCGCGAGGCGCAGCCCATCATGCGCAACCTCTGCGCCCAGAATGACATTGCCGGCATCGATATCGTGGAAGTCGCGCCCTATCTCGACACCAGCTACAAGACCGCGCTCAACAGCAATTTCCTGCTGAACGCCTGCCTCGCCGGCATCGCCATGCGCAAGAAGGGGCTGAAGCCCGGCTATCTCAACCCTGTCTCCGTCGATCACGGCCTGGACGCCTATTATGGGAAGAAGAACTGATGGCACGCTCCACCCTGCCGGCGCGCGGCGCCGCGCTTGCCCTTGCGCTCGCAGCCCTGTTCGGCCCCGCTCTGGCGCAAGGAAGCGATCCGCTCGCCAGCCTGGCGCCGGAGAAAAAGGCGTTTCTGTCCGACCCCGCGACGCTGGAGCGCTTCGGCCTGACACCCGAGAAGGTTCAGGTGGCGCTCGCCGGGCGCGCTGCCGCCGATGTCGATGCCTATGCGACCGCGTTGATGGCGGTGGTCGAGGACAGCCGGTACAAGGCCGGTCGCGATCCGGCGGAGATCGCGCTCAATCCGCAGGCGCGCGGCTGGAATGCCGGTACCACGCTGCGCCCCAAGATGTTCGACAAGCTGAAGCGTGACGACGGTCCGTTCAGCCTGAAACGCTATATGTATCAGAAGAGCGGCGTGCCGACCTTCGCCGATGCGCCCGTCGCGATCCGCAAGGAGGATCTGGTCGCGGGCAAGGTGGAGGTCGCCTTTGTCGGCGTGCCGCTCGACTTTTCCTCGGGCTGGCGTGATGCCAAGCACGCGCCGATGGCGCTGCGTGGCATGGACGGGCTGGTCGGCGCCGACGCCGATGGCGGGATCGATCCGGGTCTGGTCCTCTCCATCGCCGACTATGGCGACCTGACGCCTGACTATATGGCGCCCGATCGCGGTCTCGACCATATCCGCGCGATGATCGCCGAAATGGCGAGCGTGGGCACCATTCCCTTCATCGTCGGCGGCGACCATACGATCATGTTCCCGGATGTCGCGGCGATGGTCGACACCTATGGCGCGGGCAAGGTCGCGCTGGTCCAGTTCAACGCCCATGCCGATGCCGAACTGAACGGCGATCACATGATCTCCGACAACCAGACGCTCACCCGCCTGCTGGAGCAGAATCTGCTGCGCGGCAGTGATGTGACCCTCGTCGGCCTGCATGGCCGAGACGCCGGCCCCGCCGTGCAAAAGCGGCTGGCGGAAGCGGGCGCGAAGATCGTCCCGACCGCCGCCATCCAGGACAAGGGCTGGCAGTCGGTCACGAATGATCTGGTCGCCAGCCTGAAGAAGGGGCCGGACAATGTCTTCGTCTCCTTCGACATGAGCGTCCTCGATCCCGGCGATGCCCCGGCGTCCGGCCGGCCGGTGCCGGGCGGGCTGACGATGCGCGAAGCGATCCCGATGGTGCGCCAGATCTGCGCCCAGACGAAGGTGGTGGGCTTCGACCTGCTCGACGCCGCGCCGATCCTGGACCCGACCTATGTCAGCCGGATGAGCGCCAACTATATCCTGCACGCCTGCCTGTCCGGCATTGCGATGCGCAAGACGGGCGCGACGCCGGTCAAGACCGCCAAGCGCTGAACCGGGGAGGGCGGCCATGCCATCGATCAATGCGATAAGCGGATGGAGCATGGCGGCGGCGGCGGCCGCATCGGCCGTGGTGGCGGGTTTCGACACGCCCAACCCGCCGCCGCCGATCCCGCAGGAAGACATTATGGGCGAACCCAAGCCCGTCGAAATTCCGGCTGACGTGATGGCGAAACTGTCCGGCATCGCGCCCGAAAAAGTCGCGCTCATTCGGGAAGGGCGCACTGGCCGCTACGTGGAAAAGGACGCGCTGTTCGATCGAATCCGCACCATGCCGGCAGCGGAACTGATCGCCTATATCGACGCGATCGCGGCGCTCCACGCGCAGGTCGAATATAAGGAAGGGCGGGACGCCAAGACGATCCCGCTCGACACCCGGTCCGCCTGGTTCAACGCCTGGAAGGCGAAGCGCCCGCTGGTGATGGACCCGAAGCGCGACGCTGGCCCCATGGACCTTGGCCGCTATATCGGCGGGCGCCGCGGCGGCTTTGCGACCTTCGCGGGCGCGCCGGTGGCGATGACGCCGGAAGACCTGAAGGCAGGCAAGGTTGATGTCGCGATCGTCGGCGCCCCGCTCGACATGGGGTCGGGCTGGCGCAACGCGATCGACGGACCGCGCGCTCTGCGCATGACCGGCGGCGCGGGCGGCAACGACATGTATGCGATGATCAACCCCAGCTCTGCGTTGGAGATCGTCGATTATGGCGACATCGCCATCGACCAGAACTCGACCGAACGCAGCGTCGCCCATGTGCGCGAAATGGTCCGCGAAATCGCCCAGACCGGCGCGATCCCGATCGTCATCGGCGGCGACCACAGCCTCGAATATCCCAATGTCGCGGCCGCCGCCGACGTGCATGGCAAGGGCAATGTCAGCGTCGTCCATTTCGACAGCCATTATGATGTCGGCCGCAACGGCGTCCACTGGATCACCCATGGATCGCCCGTCTACCGCGTGCTGCATGAAGGCCATGTGCGGCCACAGGATTATATCCAAGTCGGACTGCGCGCGCGCGGCCCCGACCTCGAAACCTTCGGCTGGATGCGCAACAAGGGGATGCGCTACCACACGATGGTGGAGGTCGAGAAATGGGGCTGGGACAAGGTGATGGACCGCGCCATCGCCGAAGCGCGGCAGAAGGCGAAGAAGCTGTGGATCAGTTTCGATGTCGACGTGCTCGATCCCGCCTTCATGCCCGGCACCGGCACGCCCGTTCCGGGCGGCCTCACCATGCGCGAGGCGCAGCCGATCATGCGGCGGCTCTGTGCCGAAAATGATATTGCCGGCATCGATATCGTCGAAGTCGCGCCCTATCTCGACACCAGCTACAAGACCGCGCTCAACAGCAATTATCTGCTGAACGCCTGCCTGACCGGCATCGCCATGCGCAAGAAGGGGCTGCCCCCGCGCTACTGGAACCCGGTATCGTCCGAACATGGGCAGGACGATTATTACGGTCCGAAAAAGAAATTCTGACGGCCGTCAAGATTCTCATGGCGGATTGCCATGGGGCCATACGTCATTTGGGCAATGGCGCCGCGCGAGCGCCTGCCTAGGCTTTCACAGCGTCCAGGCAAAGAGGCCGGACGCCAAGGGGGACATACAGGGTGAAGCGGCTTCCCGTCACGAAATTTGGCCTGGCTGCGCTATTCTCCGCGTCGGTCGTGTTCGCTCAGGCTGATGGCGGCCGGGACGGCGCGACGATGCAGGAGACGGAAGCGGGCATCCCCGTCGCCGACCCGCTGGTCAAGGAAAAGTGCGGGACTTGCCACACCGGCGACGACAAGGGCAATATGTCCCGCATAAGCTGGGTCCGCACCACGCCGGAGGGTTGGGCGCAGGCGATCAAGCGCATGGTGCGTTTGAATGGCCTGTCGATCACGCCCGAGGAAAGCCGGGCGATCGTCAAGTCGCTTTCCTCCTCGCACGGCCTGGCGCCGGAGGAAGCCCGGACCGTCATGTATCTGCCCGAAAAGCGGACGCTGGACGAGACCAATATTCCCAACGAGACGATGCGCGGCGCCTGTGCAGCCTGCCACAGCTATGCCCAGCCCCTGTCCTGGCGCCGGTCGAAGCTGGAATGGAAGCAGCTTCAGGATCTGCACGTCGCCCTCTATTCGCAGGCCGACGCCCAATATCGCCGTCCGGCCGAGGACAGCGAGCAGCCCGTTGGCCGCGATCCCAAGGACAAGCTGACGCGCGGCGAATATGCGCTGACCTATCTGCCCAAGGTCGCGGGCCTCCACACCCCCGAATGGGCCGCCTGGAGCGCGCGCCAGCGCAATCCGCGCCTGGCGGGCCAGTGGCTGGTGGTCGCCTCGGTGCCGGGCAAGGGCAGGTTCATAGGCGAATTGGATGTCGCGCCGGGCAAGGCTGCCGACGAATTTACGACCAGCGCGACGCTCCGTTCGCTCACCGACGGCGGCACGATCAGCCGCAGTGGCACCGGCATCGTCTATGCCGGCTACAGCTGGCGCGGCTCGTCGAAGGGGAACGCAGCGGCAAAGCCCGATGATCTGGGCAGCGCGGCGCGCGAGGCGATGTGGTTCGCGCCCGACCAGCAGAGCGCGCAGGGCCGCTGGTTCTGGGGCGATTATCAGGAATTCGGCTATGACGTGAAGCTGGTGCGCGCCACCGCCGCGCCCGCGATCCTGGCGGTGACGCCGGGGCCGGTGAAGGCGGGGACGAAGGGCGTGCGACTGCGCATCCTGGGGCATAATCTTCCTGCTTCGCCCACCGCGGCCGACATCGACCTGGGCGCGGGCGTCGCCGTGACGAAGATTGTGTCGGCCAGCCCGAAGGAGCTGGTGGTGACGGCGGACGTGGCGGCGGGCGCGGCATCCGGCCAGCGCGACGTGGCGATTGCCGGCGCGGTGCTGGAACAGGCTTACCCGGTCTTCCACAGGATCGACTATATCAAGGCGACACCCGAAACCGCGCTGGCGCGACTGGGCGGGGTCAAATTCCCCAAGGGCTATCAGCAGTTCGAGGCGATCGGCTACGAAAACGGCCTCGATGGCAAGCCCAACACCGCCGACGACATCGCCGTTGGTCCGGTCGAGGCCGACTGGGCGATGCAGGAATTCATGTCGGTCTATTATGACGACGATACCAAATATGTGGGCGCGCTCAGCCCCGCCGCCTTCTTCACCCCCTCGACCGAAGGGCCGAACCCGCAGCGCCGCTTTGGCCGCAACAATTATGGCGAGGTCTGGGTCGTCGCCACCGCCAGGCATGAAAAGGACAAGTTCGGCAAACCGCTGAGCGCCCGGTCCTACATGGTCGTGACCGTCCCGGCCTATCAGAAATGGGATCAGCCGGAGGTGTCGCGATGACCGTCATGCAGGCGCCCGCCTATGCCCGCGCCGAATATCATGGCTTCGAGGCCGGCGGCAGCACCTTCGTCTATCTGGTGAGCGCAGGGGCCATCTTCGAGGTGGATGCCGATGTGCAGCGGGTGCTGGGCCGGCTCGACGGGCGGGAATTGACCCATGCCGCGCTGATCCGCGAACTGACCAGCGATGGCAGCGACCCGGCCGAGGCGGAGGCGCTGGTGCGCGAGCTGCGCGCCGCGCGCCTGATCCAGCTGGGCGTCGCCGCCCCGGTCATGCCGCAGGCGCCGCCTGTCGACTTCCCGTTGCAGGCGCTGGTGCTCAACGTCACCAACCAGTGCAACCTGGCGTGCACCTATTGCTATGAATTCGGCGCGGACAAGATCGCCACGCCGGCGGGCAAGCCCAAATATATGACGCTGGAAACGGCCAAGGCGTCGGTCGACCTGCTGATCGCCGAGGCGGTCGGGCGCAAGGCGGTGCATATCACCTTCTTCGGCGGCGAGACGCTGATGAACTTCAAGCTGCTGCGCGAAGTGGTGGACTACGCCAACGGCGCGACGGCTGCGGCGGGGAAGGGGATTACCTACAGCCTCACCACCAATGCCACCTTGCTGACGCCGGAGATCGTGACCTTCCTGTCGGACAACCGGATCGGCGTCACCGTCTCCATGGATGGCCCGCCCGAAGTGCAGGACAAGCATCGCGTCTACAAGAATGGCAAGGGCAGCTATGCGGTGATCGAGCCGCGCCTGCGCACGCTGATCGCCCATCACAAGACCCGCGCCATCACCGCCCGTGTGACGCTGACGGAGGGCGTGACCGACGTCGTCCGTATCTTCCGCCACCTGAAGGACGATCTGGGCTTCCACGAAGTCGGCTTCGCGCCGGTGACGACCGGCGAGGAGCGCGCCTATTCGCTGGACGACAATGGGATGGACAGCGTCCTGGCGCAGTTCACCCTGCTGGCGGACGAGTGGCTGGACCATGCCCTGCGGGGCGAATCCCATGGCTTCACCAATGTCAGCGAAACGATCAGCGAGTTGATCTCCGGCGTCAACAAGTCGCATCCCTGCGGCGCGGGCCTGGGCCTGATGGGCGTCAGCCCTTCGGGCGATCTGTCGCCCTGCCACCGCTTCACGGACGCCGACACGCATGTGATGGGACATGTCTCCAGCGGCATCGACCGCGTAAAGCAGGGCGAATTCCTGAAAAAGGGGCATGTCGAGGCGAAATATGACTGCCAGAGCTGCTGGGCGCGGCCGCTCTGTGCCGGTGGATGCCATCATGAAGCCTTCGTGCGCTATGGCGACACCGGCCACGCCAACCTCCATTATTGCGACTGGATCCGGCAATGGACCGACACCTGCCTGCGCATCTACGGCGTGCTGGCCGTGAAGAACCCCGGCTTCCTCGAACGCTTCGCTGAACGAAAGGGCCTGTCATGAAGCATCTTCGTGCCATCAACAAAAAGGCGCGCGCGATCGACGAGGCGGTGACGCAGATCGAGGCGGCGGCGCTCGCGTCGCCCGCCGACATGGAGGAGGATGTCGTCGCCCTCCAGCAGCAGCCGCGCCCCCATGTGCCGATGGGCTGCACCCTGTCCTTCTCGCCCGGCTGGGAAGTGGATGCGGGCGGCGGCACGGCGGGCCTGTGCCAGCCGGTCGAGCGCGACATCTACGACTGCTATGTCACCTGCTTCTGGCCGGTCCAGGTGCCCGATCATGTGAACTACTCGCCCGACTGGGCCAGCAACTGCGCCACGGCCACCAAGGACTGGCGCAACCTCGACCTCGTTTTCCCGTGAGGCGCGCCATGCCGACATTCCGTACTGTCCTCGCCGCCGGGCTCTCCGCAGGGCTTTCCGTTCTGGCCACGCTCCCGGCGTCCGCCTCGACCCTGTTCATGGGGTCCTATCCCGACGAACTGCTGGTCTTCGACGAAGGCAAGGCGGCGGTCACGGGCAAGATCAAGCTCGATACCGGCCTGCCGACATCGATGCTGTTGTCCGACGACGGCAAGCGCATCTATGTGACAACCATCACCACCAGCGGGATCGAGGTGATAGACACCGCGACGCGCAAGGTGGTCAACAAGTTCAGCCTGAATGACGGCGTCACCCGCTATCGCTTCTGGGGCGGAACGGCCGACCCGACCGGCCGCTATTTCTACACGATGCTGACCCGGTTCGACAAAGGTATGGACCGCTATACCGTCGGGAAGCCGAGTTGGGGTGTGATCGATCTGAAGCTCCAGAAGGTCGTTCGCACGATCGAACTGGACAAGGAGGATGAGCGTGGCGGTGGTGGCTGGCGGGCCGCGTACAAGATTTCGCCGGACGGCAAGTTCCTCTATGCCTTCGGCGAGAAGGTGGTGATCCTCGACACCGCGACGCTCAAGGTGGTCGACCGCATCGACCTCGCCAAGCCAGAGGGGACGGGGCTGGAGAATGTCGGTTTCGGCGGTGCGATCGACACGATCCGCACGCCCGGCCAGTTCGTGTCGCTGTTTAACGCGGCCGACCCCTATATCCACAACAAGATGTTCGGCCTCGCCCGCTTCGATCTCAACAGCCGCCAGTTCGACTTCACGCCGATTGGCCCCGCGCCCGAAAGCATGGCGGGACTTCAGATGACGCCCGACGGGAAGCAGGCCTATACAGTGGTCACCAACGGCAAGCTCGGCAACAAGCGCTGCGAATTCTGGCACATGGACATGGCGACCAACTCCGTGGTGGACAAGGCCGAATTCCCCTGCCGTTCGCGCTTCCGCTTCGGCATGTCGATGGATGGGACCAAGCTCTATATCTACGGCGCCAGCTATGACATCGAAGTCTATGACGCGAAGACGCTGAAGCTGGAAACCACCTGGGATCTGGGCAATGACACCACCGGCGCCGGCATGGTCGCGGTGGAATGACGGGTCCGGGTAAGCTCTGCCAGATTTCGGCGGGGGAACGATGACGTCCATCGCCATCCGGGGCAGTGGCATCGCCGCCAGCGGATGCGCGCATATATTGACTGGCGCGGGCCTTCGGGTCGCAATCGAGGACATCCGCCGCCCGTCCGTGCCGACGATCATGCTGAGCGACCCGGCCCTGGGCCTGATCCGTGGCGTGTTCGATCGGCCGGACCTGTTTGCCGACCGCCCGCGCGTCAAGCGGCGGGTTGTCGCGTGGGGCGGACCGCCGGTGGTGGTGCCGCATGGCGCGGCGCTGGCGTCGGAAGAGGAGGTTCAGGCGGCCTTGCCGGTCGTCGGCCAGTCGGGTGCCGGCGCTGGTGATTTCACCATCCACACCGCGCCGCCCCTGCCACTGGGCGACATGCGCCTCTTCGGCGAGCGCCATGCGGTGGCCGCCAGGGTCAGGTTGCGCGATCCCGCCTGCGGGGACGAGGCGCGGATCGAGGCGGTCGCAGGGGGCTGGCTCTATCTGGTGCCGGCGCAGGCCGGGGCGGGCTGGCTGCTGGGGGTGGGGGGCACGATCGAGGCGCTGCTGGGGCAGAGCGCGCTGATCGCGCCGGTCGTGGACGCCGTGGGGGCGGTGTCCACGCCCTTCCTCGCCGCGCCGCGCCTGCATCTGCCGCTCCAGGATGCGGACTGGCTGGCCTGCGGCACGGTGGCGCTCGGTTTCGACCCGATCTGCGGTGACGGCACCGCGCAATCGGTGCGCGAGGCGATCCTTGCCGCTGCCGTCGTCACCGCCATTGCCGAAGGCGGGGACCGGGGAGCGTTGCTCGGCCATTATCAATCCATGTTGATCGCGGCGATGCGGCGGCATCTGCTGTTGTGCGCCCAATTCTATGCCAATGGGGGCAAGGGCGACTGGTGGTGTGCGCAGCATGACGCGCTGATGGAGGGGCATCGTCATTGCACCGCATTGCTGGCCAGAATGCCCGAGCCGCGCTTCCTGCTCGACGGCTTTCGCCTGGTGCCGCGGCAGGCGGCGGCATGACACCCCAGATACAGCCTCCCGTCGCCGACTGGCGCACCTACCGGCGGCTCGCGCCTTTTCTACGGCCCTATCGCGGCGCGCTGCTCGTCGTGCTGGCGATCAGCCTGCTCTCGACTGCGCTGGGCCTCGCGCAGCCCTATCTGTCCAAGCTGATGATCGACCAGGCACTGCTCAAGCGCGACATGGGCGCGTTGATCGAGATTGCGGCAATCATGATCGGCGTCACCATCGCCGGCTTTGCGGTCAATATCCTCGCCAGCTATCGCTATGTCGCGCTATCGGCGGCGATGCTCTACGACATCCGCGCGGCGCTGTTGCGGCATCTCCAGACCCTGTCGCCGCGCTTCTATGGCAGCTTCCGGCTCGGCGATCTCGTGTCCCGGATGAACAGCGATGTCAGCGACGTGCAACGGGTCGCGTCGGACAGCCTGCTCTCGGTGGTCAGCAACCTTCTCTTCTTCGTCGGCTGCGTCGCGATGATGCTCTGGCTCGACTGGCGGCTGTTCCTGGTCAGCGTCGTGCTGGTCCCGGCCAGCCTCGCGACCTTCGCTTATTATCAGCGCCGCCTTACCGCCCTCACCCGCGACATGCGGGAGCGGGGGGCGGACCTTGGCAGCCTGCTGGTCGACACGGTCATGGGGATGCGCGTGGTCGCCTCGTTGCGCGCGGGCGAGCATGAGGTGGCGCGTTTCAAGGCGAAGAACGACGCCTTCATCGGCGCGATGCTGAAGATGCAGGTGGCGTCCTTCATGACCGGGGCGCTGCCCGGCACGCTGATGACGGCTGCGACATCGGCGGTGATCCTCTATGGCGGCTGGCGGATCATAGAGGGCGGCATGAGCATCGGCACGCTCGTCGCCTTCATGACCTATCATATGCGCCTCCTGTCGCCGATCCAGACGCTGATGGGGCTGACCTCCGGCCTTGCTTCGGCGCGGGTATCGCTGGGACGGATCTTCGAGCTGTTCGATACGAAGCCCGATGTGGTGGAGCGGGTCGATGCCGTGCCGCTGGTGCGGGCCGGGGACATGCGGTTCGATCGGGTCGCGATGCGCTATGACCGCGACGCGGTGCTGCACGATGTCGACCTGACGATCCCGGCCGGCAGTCTTTGCGCCATCCTCGGCCCCAGCGGCGTCGGCAAATCGACCATGGCCGACCTGATGGTCCGTTATCTCGATCCCGACAGCGGCCGGATCATGGTCGATGGCCGCGACCTGCGCGACTACGCCCTCGATGACCTGCGACGGGAAATCATCCTGGTCGATCAGGCGCCCTGGCTGTTCAACGACACGATCGCCGCCAATATCGGTTTTGCCATGCCCGATGTGACGCGGGCCGAGATCGAGGCGGCGGCCCATGCGGCGGGGCTGGAGGCATTCATCGCGCGACTGCCCGAAGGCTATGAAACCCGCGCGGGCGAAAGGGGCGCGGCGCTGTCCGCCGGGGAGCGGCAGCGGATCGTGCTGGCCCGCGCGCTGCTGCGTCGACCTGGCATCCTGATCCTCGACGAGCCGACTTCGGCGCTGGACGGGGAGACTGAGCAACTTGTCGCCGGCCGGCTGCGCGGGGCGCTGCCCGATGCGACGATCATCGTCATCACCCACAAGCCGGCGCTGGCCGACATGGCGGACCACATCATCCGGCTGGAGCAGGGATCGGCGCGGATGATGGCGCGCGCGCAACTCGCCCATGCCTGATGCTGCACTTGATCCTGCACCTGATCCGATCCGCATCGCCATCATCGACAGCGGCGCGCATCCTGCCCATCCGCATATCGACGCGGCGCGGCTGCTGCCCGGTTTCGCCATCGCGCCGGACGGGTCCGACAGCGACATGGACAGTTGTGACGCCCTGGGCCATGGCACGGCCGTCACCGCCGCGATCCAGAGCCATGCGCCCGATGCGCTGTGCCTGCCGATCCGGGTCTTTCACGACTCGCTGCGCACGACCGCGCGTGCGCTGGTGGCGGCGATCGACCGGGCGCTGGCGGCGCGCGTCGACCTCATCAACCTCAGCCTCGGCACGATGAACCCGGCGCATCGCGACCTGTTCGCGGCGGCGGCCGACCGAGCGCTGGCGGCGGGCGTGCTGATCGTCGCCGCGCGCGAGGCGGATGGGACGCCCTGCTATCCGGGCAGTCTTCCGCAGGTGCTGGGCGTGTCGCTGGATTGGGCTTGTCCCCGCGACCGGCATAGGGTGCGGGACGGGCTGGCCTACGCCTCCGGCCATCCCAGGCCGATCCCCGGCGTACCGCAGCGGCGCAACCTCCATGGTGTCAGTTTCGCTGTCGCGAACATGAGCGGCCTTGTGGCGGGCGGCGGACGGCCGGAGGTCGCCCGCCATCTCGGTCAGGCGATGCCGAACCCCATGACCCGCTCGACCATCCAGAAACAGCCGATCGCGCCGACCGCATAGAGGGCGGCGCTCCGCACCGGGGCCGCCAGCGACAGGGCGCGCAGCCCTGCCAGCGTCGCCACGATCGCGCCGACGAACAGCAATTGCCCCGCCTCCACGCCGAGGTTGAAGAAGACCAGCGCGGGGAGCCTTTCGTCCGCCTGCACGCCCAGTTCGCCCAGCGCCGTGGCGAACCCCAGTCCATGCAGCAGGCCGAAAAGCGACACGACGATCAGTTGGCGCTTGAAGGCGAAGGCCCGTTCCCCCGCGCCGACCAGCAATGCCTCCCGCGCCATGAAGGCGATCGACAGGGCGATGGCGGCCTCGACCGGGGGCACCGGCACGCGCACCAGTTCGAAGAAGGCGATGGCGAGCGAGAGGGAGTGGCCCGCGGTGAAGGCGCTCACCAGCCACAGCAGGGGGCGCCCGCGCGCGAGCAGCGCGAGGCAGAGGACAAAGGCGAGATGATCCCAGCCCAGCCAGATATGCCAGACGCCCTGCGCCAGAAATTCCGGGGCGATCTGTCCGATCGGGCGCGCGGTGGCGGCGGTCTCGCCGACCGGTACCGCGATGCCGCTGGCGTCGCCGGTCAGGCTGCGGTCGACCTGGCTGCCCATGACATTGGTGACGAAGCGGCCGCCATCGGCCTTCCAGGGGGTCTGGATGACATCGCCCGCCACAAAGGGCCGATCGCAGGCCAGTTCATAGGCATATTGGGCGCGGCCGCCGCTGGTCTGGCGGCTCATCCCGGTCTGCCGGCATCCGTCGGGCAGGCGGAGCGGTGCGGGCTGGCCCACGGCTTCGGGGACGGCGGCGGTGAATTCGTAGCTGTTCGGGTCTTCGCCGCGGGTCAGCGCGAAGTCGGCGGACAGGAAGATGTCGGCCATCGCCGTACCGGGCGCCAGCGTCGCCAGGGCAAGAAGGAGGATGGCGAGGCTATTGCGCCACATCGAATTTTTCCTTGAGGCCCGCCAGCGCCTGCTGAATCGCGGCATTGCTGTGGGCGATCATATAATCCTGCCGCACCTGGTCCCTGATCGCGGGAAAGGGGATCATGGCGGATGGGATGCGTTCCCCCCTCCTGACGAAATGCCAGCCGCGCGGCGACTGGATGGGGCCGAACCAGCGGCCCTCGGGAGCGTCTTTCAGCTGCTCGACGAAATCCTGGCCGAAAATGCCGCGCACCATCGAATCGCCATAGCGCGGGAAATCGCGGCCCAGCCAGAAATCGTCCCCGCCGATCGTCTCGCCCGCATTCAGCTGGGCGAGCAGCAGGGCCGCGTCGGTGGGCTTTTGCTGCCGGAAAATCTGGGTGAAGCTGGTGCGTGGTTCGGCACGGTACAGGTCCAGATGTCCGGCATAATGGTTGACCAGCTGTTCCTCGCTCGGTTCGGGCGGAGCGCCGGCGATCAGGTAACGGACCTTGTCGACCAGCTGCTTGCGCGTCTCCCCGTCGGTCAGGTGCATGTTGCGGTCGATGGCTTCGCGGAACAACAATTCCTCGGCGATATAATCGGCCTTCAGCTTCGCGCGGTCGGCAGCGCTCGCCTTCCGGCCGGTCAGCGTTTCCCAATCGGCCACCTGCGCCTGCTCGATGTCCGGCGTGAAGATGACCGGCGGCTTTTCCAGCCGCTGGACGACATGATAGCCGCCGAACAATGCGACCCCGGCCAACAGGAAGGCGAAGAGCGGGTCGCGCAGGACTTTTCCCCCGAACCGCATCGGCGCCGGTCGCGCGCTCGGCCCGGTCGCGCTTGCCGCACTATCCATCACGTCTGCCCCGTTGTTCATGGCGTATTTTTACCGGGAACCGGCCGTCTGAAGCCTACGTCAAATGACGCATACGGGGGTTTGCCGCCTTTCCATAGCCTTTGGGGGACCGATTTGCTGCGCCGCCGCATGTGGCCAGCCAGGGGAGACATTCACATCATGATCCGTTCCAAGCTGCTCTTGCTTGCCACCACTGCCGGTGCCTTGGCGCTGGCCTCCTGTTCGGGCGGCGGCGGCAATGCCGGCGCCCCCGCTGGCGACAGCGTATCGGTGGGCGTGCTCCAGTCGCTGACGGGCACGATGGCGATCAGCGAGATCACGGTGAAAAATGCCGAGATGCTGGCGATCGAGGAGATCAATGCGGCCGGCGGCGTAATGGGCAAGAAGATCAACGCCCTGGTCGAGGATGGCGCGTCCGATCCCTCCACCTTCGCGCAGAAGGCGTCGAAGCTGATCGAGAGCGACGGCGTTTCCACCGTGTTCGGCGGCTGGACCTCCGCCAGCCGCAAGGCGATGCTGCCGGTGTTCGAGCGGACCAAGAACCTGCTCTGGTATCCGGTGCAGTTCGAGGGCAATGAATGTTCGCCCAACATCATGTATTCGGGGGCGCAGCCCAACCAGCAGGCGCTGCCGGCACTAGAATGGGCAGTGGCGCAGGGTCACAAGAGCTTCTTCCTGGTCGGGTCCGACTATGTCTATCCCCGCACCGCCAACCTGATCCTGAAAAAGCATATCGAGAAGGGCGGGATGAAGGTGCTGGGCGAAGCCTATGTGCCGCTGGGCGGCACCGACTTTTCCGGGGTCATTGCGAAAATCGCACAGGCCAAGCCGGCGATCATCATCAACACGCTGAACGGCGACAGCAACGTCGCCTTCTTCAAGCAGTTGCAGGCGGCCGGCATCAGCACCAAGACCATGCCGGTCATGTCCTTCTCCATCGGCGAGCAGGAAGCCAAGGCGATGGGCGCGGCGCTGGTCGAGGGCAGCTATGCCGCCTGGAATTATTTCCAGAGCCTGCCCGGGGATGCGAACGCCAGGTTCATCGCCGCCTATCAGGCGAAATTCGGCAAGGATGCCGCGATCACCGACCCAATGGTCCATGGCTATCTCGACGTCTATGCCTGGAAGGCGGCGGTGGAGAAGGCCAAGAGCTTCGATCCCGATGCCGTGCGAAAGGCCGCGGCCACGCTCGGCGGCTTCGACACGCCGATGGGCACGGTCAGCTTCGCCGCCAACCAGAGCCTGGTGCAGAAGGCCTATATCGGCAAGCTGAAGGGCGACGGCCAGTTCGAGATCATCGCCGACAGCGGCAAGGACATCGCGCCCGAACCCTATGACGCGCTCGCCTTCCCCGGCAAGAGCTGCAAGCTGTAACGATGCCCCGAACCCCTGTTCGGACTGAGCCTGCCGAACCCCTTTATCGGATGGAGCGAGATGCCTTCGCTTCGCTCTGGCAGGCCCTTCGACTTCGCTCAGGGCGAACGGAAACATAGATCATGGACGCCCTTTTCCTCAACCAGCTGTTCAACGGCGCTTCGCTGGCCTCGCTCTATCTGCTGGCGGCGCTGGGGTTGGCGCTGTCCTTCGGCCTGATGCGCGTCATCAACATGGCGCATGGCGAGATGCTGATGCTGGGCGGTTATCTCGCCTGGATGACCTTGCTCGTCGTGCCCGGCGCGGCGGGCATCCTCCTCGCCATTCCGGTCGCCTTCGTCGGCGCGGCGGCGATGGGTGGCCTCATACAGTCGACCCTGATCCGCCGTCTGTCCGCGCGCCCGCTCGATACCTTGCTCGCGACATGGGGCGTCAGCCTGATCCTGCAACAGGGCGCGCGCGACCTGTTCGGCGCGATCGGCGTGGAGGTGCGCGCGCCCGAATGGCTGACGGGCAGCTTTACCCTGGCGGGAGTCACGCTTCCGTCAGCGCGACTTTTCATAATCCTCATCGCCGCGCTGGTGCTGGGCGGCCTTGCGCTGCTGCTGCTCAAGACCCGGATCGGCCTGCTGGTCAGGGCCGTCAATCAGGACCGGATGATGGCGTCCGCCTGCGGCATCGACGTCAGGCGCGTCGACTTCACCATCTTCTGCCTTGGCTCGGGCGTCGCGGGGCTTGCCGGCGTCATGCTGGCCCTGCTCGGCCCGGTCACGCCCAATGTCGGGCAAAGCTACATCATCCCGGCCTTCCTGGTCGTGGTGATGGGCGGCCTCGGCAGCATCGTGGGCACGACGGCGTCCGCGATCATCCTCGGCCTGTTCGCCGCGCTCGCGCAGATTTTCGTCGATGTCAGCGTCGCACAGATGCTGCTGCTCGTCTTCGTCATCCTCTTCATCCAGGTCCGCCCGCAAGGCGTGATCGCCGTAAAGACCCGCCAGCTCGATGCCTGACCTCTCCCGCCTCGATCCGATAAAGCCGTTCCTGCCCTGGGCGCTGCTGGCGCTGGGACTTGTCGCGCCTTTCGCCCTGTCAGCCTATGACCTCAACCTGCTCGCGCGCTTCATGGCGATGGGCATCCTCGCGCTCGGCCTCGTCCTCATCTGGGGGCATGGCGGCATATTAAGCCTGGGGCAGGGGGTCTTTTTCGGCCTTGGCGGCTATGCCATCGCCCTGCACATGAAGCTGGCCGATCTGCCGCAGGGCGAGATTCCCGACTTCATGGTCTGGAGCGGCCGGGACAGCCTGCCCTTCTGGTGGGAACCGTTCGCAAGTCCCCTGTTCACCATCGCCGCGATCCTGATCGTGCCCACGCTGGCGGGCGCGCTCTTTTCCTGGGCCGTGTTCCACCGGCGGGTGGGCGGCACCTATTTCGCGCTCATCACCCAGGCGCTGGCGCTGGCCTTTTCCACCCTCATCATCAGCCGGCAGGATGTGACCGGCGGCTTCAACGGCCTCACCGACTTCTATTCGGTCTTCGGCGTGGGCCTTGCCAGCCCCGGCACCGGCTCGACCCTCTATTGGGTGACGCTGGCGATCCTCTGCGCGGCTTTCGTCGGCCTGCGCTGGCTGCTCGCCTCGCGCTTCGGCATATTGCTCCGCGCTGCGCGCGATGGCGAAAATCGCGTCCGCTTCCTTGGCTATAGCCCCACGCCCTTCAAGGTCGTCGCCTTCGCGATCGCGGCGATGCTGGCCGGGATCGGCGGCGCGCTCTTCACCCTCCATGCCGGCGTCGTCTCGCCCGCGCTGATCGGTGTCGTGCCCTCGATCGAGATGGTGGTGTGGGTGGCGATCGGCGGGCGCTACAGCCTGGCCGGCGCGATCGCCGGCGCCCTGCTGGTCAACCTTGCGCGTGACGCGGTATCGAGCGCCTTCCCGGAACTGTGGCTCTACCTGATGGGCGCGCTCTTCATCTTCGTCGTCACCCTGTTGCCGCAGGGTCTTGCGGGCCTCGCGAAGGGGAGGGCGGCATGAGCGGTTCGGCCGTTTCCGACCTGCTGCTCAGCGTCGATGGCGTGACCATCGACTATAGCGGCTTCAAGGCGCTCGACAATTTCAGCATGACGCTCAACCGGGGCGAGACCCGCGTGGTGATCGGCCCCAATGGCGCGGGCAAGTCGACGCTCTGCGACACGATTATCGGCCGGGTGCGCCCCAGCACCGGCCGCGTGATCTTCAGGGGCGAGGAGATTCAGCGCCTGCCCGAACAGCAGATCGTCGCGCGCGGCATCTGCCGCAAGTTCCAGGCGCCCGGCGTGCTGCCGACCTTGAGCGTGCGCGACAATCTGGCGCTGGCCGCACGGCGCGACCGGCGCTGGTGGAAGAGCCTGGGCACCGGCATCCCGGCGGAGGAACGCCAGGCGGTGGAGGAAGCGCTCGACAGCGTCGGCCTGACCCACAGGGCCGGGGTAGAGGCAGGGACGCTCGCCCATGGCGAGAAACAATGGCTGGAGATCGCGATGGTCGTGGCGACCGGCGCGCAACTGCTGCTGCTGGACGAGCCGACCGCGGGCATGGGCCCGGCGGAAACCAGCCGCACGGCGGAACTGATCCATGGCCTCGGCGTCAGCCGGACCGTCCTCGTCATCGACCATGACATGAGCTTCGTCGAACAACTCGCCGCCCCCGTCACCGTCATGCACCAGGGCAAGTTCCTCAAGCAGGGCAGCATCGCCGAGGTCCGCGCCGACCCGGAAGTCGCCGCCGTCTATCTGGGCCATACCGCATGAGCGCGCCGCTGATCGAAATCACCGCCCTGTCGAGCGCCTATGGCCAGAGCCAGGTGCTGTGGGACGTCGACCTGACGCTGGAGCGGGGGCAGGTGATGGCACTGATCGGCCGCAACGGCGTCGGCAAGACGACCTTGCTACATGCGATCATGGGCACACGCCCGGCGGTCGGCGGCACGATCCGCTTCGACGGGCAGGACATTGGCAGCTTCCCCGCGCACAGGCGGTCGCGCGCCGGCATCGGCTTCGTGCCGCAGGGCCGCCATGTCTTCCCGCAGCTGACCGTCATGGAAAATCTGGAGACCGGCCTGTCCGCGCTCGCCGGACGGGGCAGAGGGTCGGCGAAGGTGCCGCAGCATATCTTCGATCTTTTCCCGAAGCTCTGGGACATCCGAACCCGTGCGGCAGGCTTCCTGTCGGGCGGGGAACAGCAGCAGCTTGCCATCGGCCGGGCGCTGGCCGGGGAGCCGAGCCTGTTGCTGCTCGACGAGCCGACCGAGGGCATCCAGCCCAATGTCGTGCAGCAGATCGAGGCGGCGCTGGTCCATGTCCGCGACGAACTGGGCATGACGGTGCTGGTGGTGGAACAATATCTCGATTTCGTCTGGCGCTTCGCCGACCGCTACAGCGCGATGCAGAATGGCCGGATCATCCGCCAGGGCAGTATCGCCGACGAAAGCGCGAAGGATGTCGCGCATCTGGTGCAGATTTAGGGACGTCCATCCGCTCATTGCAGGGGACGGATGAACTGATCGCCTATTCTGACAGGGCGATGTCCATGTCCGCCAGCGCAAGCCGCAGCAGTTCCGCCATGGCGTTGCGCGCCGCCGCCGTGTCGCGGGCGGCGATGGCGCGGTGGACGGCCTGGTGGTCGGGCAGGGGGTCGCGCGGCAACAGCTTCTTGCGATGCTTGAAGGTGGTGGTCCAGCTGACCGCCGCTCCCACCGAACTGGCCAGCGCCTCCAGCGCATCATTATGCGTGGCGGCCAGGATCGCGTTATGGAAACGCTGGTCGGCGGCCCGGCCTTCGGGGGTGGAGAGGCCATAGCGCTCCATTTCCGCCAGGGCCGCGTCCATGATCGCCAGTTGTCCGTCGGTGCGACGGCGGGCGGCGAATTCGGCCGCCGCCGGCTCGATCACGCCGCGCAGTTCGAACAGGTCGCGGATGAAGTCCCTGTCCGGCTCGCCCGCGAACATCCAGGCGAGCATTTCGGGGTCCAGCACGTTCCAGCGTGCGCGCGGTAGCACACGGGTGCCGGCCTTGGGGCGGCTTTCCAGCATCCCCTTGGCGATCAGGATACGCACTGCCTCGCGATAGGCGGTGCGGGAGACATGGAGGCGCTCGGCAGCCTCGATTTCGCCCTCGAACAGGTCGCCCGGCTTGTGCTTTCCGGTCAATATGGCGGTGCCCAGATCGCGGGCGATCGCCTGATGGATGCGGAGCGAGCTTTCGTCCGATCCGAACTTGCGTTCCGGTCCGTCCTTGCGCTCGCTCCCCAATCCTGCCTCCTGTAAATCAATCCTCGAATGCAGCCGTAGGGCAATGCCGTCCGCAAAGGAAGGCATCCGCCACCAGCCGCAGCGGCGCCGTGTCGGCGTCGATCGCCTTGTCCGCCACCAGGCCGACGAAACGGCGATACATGGCCGGATATTCCTCGTCCGGCGCCTTCAACTGCACCTCGCCGTCGAGCCGCAGCGTGTTGCCGCCCTCGGACAGGAGCAGGCTGCCCGTGTCGGTCTCGACCGCGATGTCCCAGGTCTGCGGGCCGGTCTGGCGCCAGTCGAACACGGTGTCGATCGGCGCGCCGGACGCCGTCGCCATGGCCAGGGTCGCACCGATCGGCGCGTCCTTGTTTTCCGGCACCTCGAGGCTGGCGGAAAGGACGGTGACGGGTTCGGGCACGATCTCGGTCAGGATCGACAGGGCGTTGATGCCAGGATCGAACACGCCGAAGCCGCCCGCTTCCCATATCCAGGGCTGGCCGGGATGCCAGTGGCGGACATCCTCGCGCCACTGGATCGAAATGCGCCGGATCGTCCGTTCGGCGATCCAGCCCTTGGCCTGCGCCACGGCGGCGGCGTAGCGGCTGTGCCAGCTGGCATAGAGCGTGACCCCCTGCGCCTTGGCGAGGGCGGTCAGCGCCTCCACTTCGGAAACGGTCGCGCCCGGCGGCTTTTCCAGGAAGACATGCTTGCCTGCCAGCAACGCCTGCCGGGCCGCAGAATAACGGACCTGCGGCGGCTGACAGAGGATGACGGCATCGAGGTCCGGCTCGCCCGCCAGCATCGCGCCGAGGTCGGGGTAGTTATTCACCCCCTCGCCCTGCGCGTTGCGGCTGGCGACGGCGACCAGCTCGATGCCGTCGACCTTCAGAATCGCGGGCAGATGCTGGTCGCGCGCGATCTTGCCGAGGCCTACCAGACCTGCCCGGATCGTCATGCTGCGACTTCCAGCTTGCCTTCGATGCGGCGCGTCAGGCCCCAGGGGTTGGCGTCCTGAAGCGCGGCGGGCAGCAGCGCGTCGGGCACGTCCTGATAGCAGACGGGGCGCAGGAAGCGCATCATCGCCAGCGTGCCGACCGATGTCGAACGGCCGTCGGCCGTCGACGGGAAGGGACCGCCATGGACCATGGCATGGGTCACTTCGACGCCGGTGGGCCAGCCGTTGGTCAGGATGCGACCCACCTTCCGCGACAGGGTAGGCAGCAGCTTCGCCGCGTCGCCTTCATCGCCTTCGCCGATCTGGAGCGTTGCGGTCAGCTGGCCTTCCAGGCCGGCGATGGTCGCGATGATCTCTTCGATGCTGGAGCAGCGGATGAGCACGGACGACGAACCGAACACTTCTTCGGCGAGGACCGGGTTGGACGAGAAGGTCGCGCTGTCGGTCGAGAAGAAGGCGGCCTGGCCACGGTTGCAGCCTTCCGGATCGGTGCCGCGGGCGACGGTGGTGACGCCTGGCGCGCCGGCGAGGGCGGCCACGCCCTTTTCATAGGCGTCGTGGATGCCCGGCGTCAGCATGACCTGCGGCGCGGCGCCCGACAGGGCGGCAGCGGCGGCGGCAACGAACGTATCGAGATCCGGGCCGTCGAGCGCGATCACCAGGCCGGGGTTGGTGCAGAACTGGCCCGAACCCATGGTCAGCGAACCGACGAACGCGGTGCCCATCGCTTCGGCGCGCGAAGCAAGGGCGCCGGGCAGCAGAACGACCGGGTTGATCGACGACATTTCGGCATAGACCGGGATCGGTTCAGGGCGTTCGGCGGCGATCTTCATCAGCGCCGTGCCGCCACCGCGCGAGCCGGTGAAGCCGACCGCCTTGATCCGGGGATCGGCGACAAGCGAACCGCCCAGCGCGCGGTTGTTGCCCGGCAGGTAGGAGAAGACGCCTTCATGCAGGCCGCAGCTCTTGACCGCCGCCTGGATGGCGCGGGCGACCAGTTCGCCGGTGCCGGGGTGGGCGCTGTGGCCCTTGACGACGACGGGCGAGCCGGCGGCGAAGGCAGCGGCGGTGTCACCACCCGCGACCGAGAAGGCGAGCGGGAAGTTGGACGCGCCGAACACGGCCACGGGGCCGACCGAATGGTTGACGCGGCGCAGGTCCGCGCGCGGCAGTGGCGCGCGCTCCGGCAGCGCCTTGTCGATGGTGGCGTCCAGCCAGTCGCCCAGGCGCACATAGGAAGCGAACAGGCGCAGCTGGCCGACGGTGCGGCCACGCTCGCCTTCCAGGCGGGCGCGCGGCAGGCCGGTTTCGGCCATGGCGGTTTCGATCAGCAGGTCGCCGATCGCGACGATATTGTCGGCGACGCTTTCCATGAAGGTTGCGCGGGCTTCGGGCGACAGGGTGGAGAAGGTTTCGAACGCGGCGTCGGCCAGCGCGGCGGCTTCCTCGACTTCAGCGGGCATGGCGCTGGAGAAGGCGACATCGCCCTTCGCGCCGGTGGCCGGGTTTATGGCGTAGAAAGGCTCGCCGCCTTGGCGCTCGCTCGCGCCGATGAGGATGGCTCCGTTGAACATGGTCTTCTCCTGAAGGGGTTCAGAAAGGTCTGGCTAGACGATCGCGCCGGGAAAGGACGGTTCGTTTTCCGGCACAAGCGATGCAAAAATCGCGAGGATGGGGCGGCCGTCAGATGGCGTGCCGCCCCGCCTGATTCAATGGCTCGGTGCCGATATCAATGGTTGTCGCGCGGCAGGCCCATGGTCTGGGCGATACGCTGATATTTCTCCGCGCCCTCCAGGATCGCGCCGGTGTTCATCTGGCCGACGACCGAGCGCTGGATTTCCTGCCACGGGGTCTGCGAAGCCGGATATTTATACCCGCCCTCGGCGACCAGCCTGGCCCGGCGCGCTTCCAGTTCCTCGTCCGAAATCAGCACGTTCACCGTGCCGGCCTTCAAGTCCATGCGGACCCGGTCGCCGGTTTCCAGCAGGGCAAGACCGCCCATCGCCGCCGCTTCGGGCGAGGCGTTCAGGATCGAAGGGCTGCCGCTGGTGCCCGACTGGCGGCCGTCGCCGATGCAGGGCAGGGCGCTGACGCCTTCGGTGATGAGATAGGCGGGCGGACGCATGTTCACGACTTCCGCCGCGCCCGGATAGCCGATCGGGCCGGCGCCGCGCATGAACAGCAAGGTGTCGGCGGTGATGCCGGTCGCCGGATCGTCGATCCGGTGATGGTAATCCTCCGGCCCGTCGAACACGACCGCCGGGCCTTCAAAGGCCTCCGGATCGTCGGGGTTGGACAGGTAGCGCTGACGGAATTCCTCGCTGATGACGCTGGTCTTCATGACCGCGGCGTCGAAAAGATTGCCTGACAGGACCAGGAAGCCGGCCTCTTCCTTGAGCGGCTGGCCAAAGGGGCGGATGACCTTTTCATCCTCGATCTCCACGCCCTTGCAATTTTCGCCCATGGTCTTGCCATTGACGGTCATCGCGCCTTCGCGGATCAGCCCCTGTTCGATCAACTGGCTGACGACGGCGGGGACGCCGCCGGCGCGATAATAATCCTCGCCCAGATATTCGCCTGCGGGCTGGAGGTTCACCAGCAGCGGCACCTTGTGCCCGACCGTCTCCCAATCCTTGAGCGGCAGGTCGACGCCCATGTGGCGGGCGATGGCGGCGAGGTGGATCGGCGCGTTGGTCGACCCGCCGATCGCCGAATTGACGAGGATGGCATTGTGGAAGGCATCGAGCGTCATGATGTCGGAGGGCTTGAGATCCTCATGCACCATTTCGACGATGCGCTTGCCGGTGCGGTAGGCGGCTTCCTGACGGTCGCGATAGGGGGCGGGGATCGCCGCCGAACCGGGCAGCATCATGCCCAGCGCTTCGGCGAGGCTGTTCATGGTCGATGCCGTGCCCATGGTGTTGCAATAGCCGGTCGAGGGCGCGGAGGAGGCGACGAGCTTGATGAAACCTTCCTCATCGATCTTTCCGGCGGCCAGCAACTGGCGGCCATGCCACACGATCGTGCCCGACCCGGTGCGCTCACCCTTGTGCCATCCGTTCAGCATCGGGCCGACCGACAGGGCGATCGCGGGAATGTTGACGGTGGCGGCCGCCATCAGCAGCGCGGGCGTGGTCTTGTCGCAGCCGGTGGTCAGGATGACGCCGTCCAGCGGGTAGCCGTAAATGGCTTCGACCAGGCCCAGATAGGCGAGGTTGCGGTCGAGGCCGGCGGTCGGGCGCTTGCCGGTTTCCTGGATCGGATGGACCGGAAATTCCAGCGCGATGCCGCCCATTTCGCGGATACCTTCGCGCATACGTTCGGCCAGCACGATATGGTGGCGGTTACAGGGGCTGAGGTCGCTGCCGGTCTGGGCGATGCCGATGATCGGCTTGCCGCTACGCAGTTCCTCAAGGCTCAGGCCGAAATTCAGGTAGCGCTCCAGATAGAGCGAGGTCATGTCGATATTGTCGGGGTTGTCGAACCAGGCGCGGCTGCGCAGCTTGGGGGCAGTCTTGGGCGAATCGCTCATTGGGGCATCCTGACGAAAAAGACGGGGCGCTTATGCGCGCTCGCCTCTCCGATATACTCATACAAATACTATTTCAAGGATGCATGGCGCGGAACAGGCGGAAATTCGGCACGACAAGGCGCGGCGGATCAGGGCCGCTGATCCGCCTGGCCCGGATGGCGGTCCAGCATGGCGCGCACCTTCGCCGCCAGTTCGGAATAGGTGAACGGCTTTGTGAGCAGTTCGACGCCCGCCTCGAGCCGACCTTGGTGGATGATGGCGTTGCGGGCATAGCCGGTGGTGAAGAGGATCTTGAGGTCCGGGGTGCGGATATGCGCTTCGCGGGCAAGATCGGCGCCGCTCATGCCGCCGGGCAGCACGACATCGGTGAAGAGCAGGTCAATCGGGTCCGTCGCGATGCCGAGCGCGCCGAGCGCCTGCGCTGCATCGCCGGCCTCCACCACCCGATAGCCCAGGTCGCGCAGGACAGCGGCCGAATAGGCGCGCACATTGTCGTCATCCTCGCACAGCAGGATCGTCTCCGTGCCGCCGATCGTCTGTGGAGGGGTAGGCTCGTCGCTGTTCTCGACCGGCGGCACGCCATGATGGCGGGGCAGGTAGAGCTTGACACAGGTGCCCTGGCCGGGTTCGGAATAGACCTGCAAATGGCCGCCAGACTGTTTGATGAAGCCATAGACCATGGACAGGCCCAGGCCCGTGCCGCGCCCGACATCCTTGGTGGTGAAGAATGGCTCGACCGCATGGCGCAGCGTGTCTGCGTCCATGCCCGCGCCGCTATCGGACAGGCTGATCCGCACATATTGGCCGGGCGGCATCTCGCCGTCGCGCACGGCCTGCGCGGAATCGATCTCGATATTGTCTATTTCGATGTCGAGTTTGCCGCCGCCCGGCATCGCGTCGCGCGCATTGACCGCCAGGTTGAGCAGCGCATTCTCCATCTGGTTGTGGTCGACCTCGATCGTCCAGGCACCCTCCTGCGGCACGCTGCGGACCTCTATCGTCTCGCCCAGTGTCCGCTGGAACAGATCGGACATGCCGGCGATCAGCCGGTTGGGGTCCATGGGCTGCGGACTGAGCGGCTGGCGGCGGGAGAAGGCGAGCAGGCGCTGGGTCAGGATCGCCGCGCGCTCCGCTCCGGCCATGGCGTTGTCCGCGGCCCGTTTGAGGCGCGGCGGGTCCGTCGGCAGGCTGCGTTGCAGCAGTTCCAGATTGCCGGTGACGACCTGGAGCAGATTGTTGAAGTCGTGCGCGACCCCGCCGGTCAACTGGCCCAGCGTTTCCATCTTCTGCGCCTGGCGCAGCGCGGCCTCGGCCTCGGCGCGGGCGCGGGCTTCGGCGCGATGCTCGGTGACGTCGCGGGCGACGCAATAGATACGGTCCCCGTCAAGAACGGAGGTCCAGCTGAAGGTGCGGTACAGACCGTCTGTGGTCCGGTAGCGGTTTTCGTATCGGGGCGACGCGTCACCGGACAGGATGTCGCCCAATTGCGCGCGCGTCCGGGCGATGTCGTCGGGATGCTCGATCCATCGGGCGTCGCTCCCCACCAACTGGTCGAGCGGCCAGCCTAATATGTCGCTCCAGGCCGGGCTGGCGGCGAGCCAGATGCCATTCGTGTCGGTGATCAGGAAAGGGTCGCGGGCCAGCGACCAGAGCCGATCGCGCTCGGCTGTCGTCTGCCGCTCGGCCAGGACGCGGCGCGTGGTTTCACTGACGATGCATAACACGCCGCCGATCGAGCCGTCCGCTTCGAACACGGGCGAATAGGAAATGTCGAAAAACACTTCCTCCCCGCGTCCCTTGTCGCGTTCGATATAGAAGGGGCGATCCTTGGCGTGGATCGTCTTGCCCTGCTCCAGCACCGATTGCAGCAACGGCCCCAGATCGTCCCACAGTTCGGCCCAGCCGTCCCGCGCCGGACGCCCCAGCGCATGCGGATGCTTGTCGCCGATGGTGGGCGCATAGGCATCATTGTACAGGGCGCAGAGCTGCTGCCCCCAGAAGAGCACGATTTCCGCCCGGGATGACAGCATCAGCTGGACTGTGGAAACGAGGATGGGCGACCAGCCGTCGACCGGCCCGAGCGGCGACGCGCCGTCGAGGGCCGCGGTGAGCTTGCCCAGCGGTCCCTGCGCGGCGATTCTCTCGGCTAATCCGGACACGGGGTTCATCCTCATCTCTATATTATCGTTGAGATCGTCGATCCGATACGTCCATGTGCGCAATTGTTTCCACCGCGCGTGCGCCCCCGGACCTTTTGTCCTCATCTGCACTCTTGAAACGGACAAGGCGCGCGCGCATGACACCGCCGATGACTGGATCCGCCTTTCGCTCGTCCTCCCGGCCCGCGCCGCGCGCCATCGCTCGCTGGCTGCTCGCCGTGGCCGCGCTGGTCTTCTGCATGGTGGTGGTGGGCGGCATCACCCGCCTGACCGAATCCGGACTGTCCATCACCCAGTGGAAGCCGATCACCGGTGCCATCCCGCCGCTGACCCATGACCAGTGGATGGAGGCGTTCCGCCTCTACCAGCAGATCCCCGAATATCGGGAGATCAACCGGGGCATGAGTCTGGGCGATTTCCAGTTCATCTTCTTCTGGGAATGGGCGCACCGGCTGCTGGGACGGCTGATCGGCATCGCCTTCGCCCTGCCGCTGGCCTGGTTCGCATGGAAGCGTGTGATTCCGGCCGGTTATGGCTGGCGGCTCGTCGCGTTGCTGGCGCTGGGCGGGCTGCAGGGGGCGATCGGCTGGTGGATGGTCAAGTCGGGCCTGTCGGTACGCACCGATGTCAGCCATTATCGGCTGGCGGTGCATCTGCTGACCGCGCTCTTCATCATCGGCGGCCTGATCTGGACCGCGCTCGACCTGCTGGCGCTGACGCGCAATCGGGCAGCGCGGCCGGCACGGCTGCGGCTCCTCGCGATGCTCGCACTGACCGCTCTGTTCGTGCAGCTCCTGTTCGGCGCCTTCACCGCGGGGCTGGATGCCGGTTATGTCTCCAGCACCTGGCCCTTGATGAACGACTATCTGGTGCCGGATGGGATCAGCTGGATGGGGTCCTTCTGGTCGACGCTTTCCTCCGATCCCTATCTGGTCCACTTCATCCATCGCTGGTGGGCCTGGGTTGTGGCGGCGTTGCTGGTCCTGCTGGCGCGGCGCGCCAGGCGGGCGGGGCATCGCGGCGCGTCGATCGCCATCAACGCCACGGTGGGAACGCAGGTGTTGCTCGGCATCGCCACGGTGGTCAGCGGGATCGCGCTGCCGCTGGCGGTGTTGCACCAGGCGGTGGGTGCGCTGGTGGTGGCGTCGGCCGCCTGGGGAGCCCATGCCATCGGACGGCCCGGCGCATGAGCGAGGCGATCATGCTGGTCTATACGCTGTTCGGATCAGCCGAGGACGCCCGGCGCGTGGCGCGCCAGATCGTCGAGGAGAAACTGGCGGCTTGCGCCAATATCGGCGCGCCCTGCACCTCGATCTATGAATGGAAGGGCAGGATCGAACAGGCGGCCGAGATCCCTGTCCTGTTCAAGACCGGCGTCGCGCAGGGCGCAGCCTTGCAGGCGCGGCTGGCCGAATTGCACGACTATGAACGGCCCGCCATCATCCAGATGGATGCGCGGGCTTCGGCCGCCTTTGCCGGCTGGATCGGGGAGCAGACGCGATGAGAATATGGGGCATGGCGGCGCTGTGCATTATCCTGGCGCAGCCGGCGGCTGCGGAGAAGGTCGCCATTCCCTTCGTCCCGCCGGTCGGGCGCGACCTGGTCTACCGGATCGAGCAGGATCGCACCGTCGACGGGCAGAAGAGCCGTTTTTCCGCCACGCGCCGCCTCCGGTTCGAGCGGGCGGGCGAAGGCTATGTGCTGCGCGCCACGCTGCGAAAGATCGACAGTGACGCGCCGTCCGCCGCAACCGAATCCTTCCGCGCCGCACTGACGCCGCTCATCGATGTGGAGATGGCCTTCCGCCTGGACGCCAGGGGCAGGATCATCGCGCTTGACGACATCGACAACGTCTGGGCGGTGGTGAGCCAGGGGCAGGAGCGGATGCTGGAGGGTTTCGATCCGGGATCGCCGCGACACCGCGCCGCCAGCGCGGTGAAGGCGCTTTTCACCGGCCTGTCCGCCGAAGGACGGCTGGCGCTGCTGGCCGGCGAATATCTGCCGCTGTTCCTGTTCGCCGGGGGTGATGTCGAGGACGGGGCGGCCGGGCGTGGCGTGCGTACCATGGCGGGATCGCCGCTGGGGCGCCCGGTCAATGTCGAAGGCGTGCTACGGATGGAGGACCGCCAGGGCGAAAAGGTCCGGCTGGAAGAAAGGCTGGCAGGGGACGGCGTGCAGGTGGCGGTGCGCTATGGTCTTTCGACGCGGAGCGGGCTGGTCGAGGAACAGGCCCGCGAACTCACGCTGGGACCAAGGGCGCTCACCGAAACGCGCGATCTGCGGGAAGCGGAGGTCGCGCGCTGAGCGGGATCAGGGGGCGGCGACGGCGTTGGCGGCATTGCCGGGCGCGCCGGCGGCCGCTTCGGCCTGATCGCGGGGCGCAAAGATGCGCAGGCTGGTCAGCAGCCGGTCGGCAATGCCCTGATATTGTTCGCTCAGCATTTCGGGATAGACGAAGGTGGCCGTCACGATCGAACCGTCGGGCTGCCTGAGCAGGCGTATGGCGACATTATTGCCTTCGCCGTCATTGGCGGTTCCCCGATATTCATTGTCGCCGACGAAATCGCCATCCACGCCTTCCGCGCCGTTGCTGACCGACTCCACGATCTGCTGCAACGTCTGGTCGCCGTCATTCTTCTGCCAGAAGACACGCACGTCGGCCCCGGCGCCGGGGTCCTGATAGACGATGCCATCGGCCGTGCTTGCACCCTTGTCCATCACCCAGCCTTCGGGAAGGGTAATCGAGAAGCCCCGTTCGACATTCACATAGTTGCGGCTTTCCGGCGCATCGTCCTGCTGCTGGCTGGCGATCGCATTGGCGGCCGCGGCATTGGCGGCGGCGGCCAGTTCCTCCTGGGTCGGCATATCCGCGACGGGTTCGGTGCGACCGCAGGCGGCAAGCAGCAGGATGGGCAGGCAGGCGGCGAGGGCGACATGTTTCATGCCCCGTCCAAAGCATAGGCGGGGGCAGAATTCAACGCCGCACACGGTCAGGCGGCGCTGTCGATGCCCAGTTCGGCGAGCTTGCGGTAGAGGGTGGACCGGCCGATGCCCAGCCGCCGCGCGACTTCGGTCATGCGACCGCGATAATGGCCGATCGCCAGACGGATGACGTCGGCTTCGATCTCCGCCAGCTGGCGGACATGGCCGTCGCCCTCGAACAGGGTGATGCCCGCGCCGTCGCGATGGGGCGGGGTGATCGCGCGCGGGCGTGCGGCGATGCGATCCGCAACCTCTCCGGCGCGGATCTGCACCGCGATCTGGGGGAAGTCGAGCGGGGTGAGCGCATCGCCCTCGCACAGCACGGCGGCGCGGAAGAGGGCGTTCTGCAACTGGCGGACATTGCCCGGCCAGGGATGCTGCATCAGCAGCGAGAGCGCATCGTCGGTGAGGCCCAGGCTGCGCAGGCCCGGCTGGGTCGCGATGCGGGCGAGCAGATGGCGGCAGAGTGCCGGTATGTCCCCCATCCGCTCCCGCAGCGGCGGAACGGTCAGCTGGACGACGTTGAGGCGATAATAAAGATCCTCGCGGAAGCGACCGGCTTCTATCTCTTCGGCGAGTCGCCGGTTCGTGGCGGCGATCACGCGAACATCGACATGCACCGGGCGACGGGCGCCGATCGGCTGCACTTCGCCGTCTTGGAGCACGCGCAACAGCTTCACCTGCGCGTCGAGCGACATCTCGCTGACTTCGTCGAGGAAGATCGTGCCCATGTCGGCCGCTACGAACTTGCCGACATGCCGGTCGAAGGCGCCGGTGAAGGCGCCGCGTTCATGGCCGAACAGTTCCGATTCGACCAGGTTGGTCGGAATGGCGCCGCAATTGACGGTCACCATCGCCTGCTTGTGACGGGGCGAGGCGGCGTGGATCGCGCGCGCGATCACATCCTTGCCGACACCGCTTTCCCCTTCGATCAGCACGGGTACGCGGGCGCGCGCCGCCTTGGCCGCAATGGCGAGGGCGGCGCGAAACTGGGGCGCGGCGCCGACCACATCCTCGAAGGAGAGGGGCGCGCTGATCTTCTCTGTCAGCGGGCGCAGTTCGCCGGTCGCGCCGCCTTCGGCGACCGTGGCGTTCAGCGCGGCGAGCAGCCGTTCGGGCGCGATCGGCTTGGAAAGATAATCTGTCGCGCCGGCGCGCATGGCGTCGACGGCGCTGGAGACATGATTATGCGCGGTCAGGACCAGTATGGGGAGCGCCGGGCGCCGTGCGCGAATCTCGCGGATCAGGCCGGAGGGGTCGAAATCGGGGCTCCACTGGTCGAGGATGATGGCGTCGAGCCGCATCCCGTCCTGCGTTCCCAGCATCGCGATGGCGGTTTCGCCGTCCTGCGCGAAGATGGTGCGCCATCCGGCGCGGGATGCGAGGGCGGAAACGAGTCGCCGTTGAGCCGGCTCGTCGTCGATCAGCATCAGCATCGGTACGCCGTCGCGCGCCATCTCTACCCCTCAAATGCAACAGGCGACCGACGCTAAGGGACAGCGGTAAAGGCGTGCTTAACTGCGAAAGATTTTCTTGTCGGTCGCCGGGTTGAGGGGGGGGAGGTGACAGGATAAGAGGTGGGCCGCGAAAAACACAGGAAGAGGAGCGAATATGTCGAACGAAGGACATATCCAGAGCGCGAACGAAACCTATCATGGTTTTGTCGGCCTGATGAAGTGGGGAACCATCGCCAGCGTGATCGTGGCGGCTATCGTGGTGCTGCTGATTTCGGGCTGAACTGACGATCGTGACCGGGAGGGGGTGCGACAACATGAAAATAGCAATCGTGAAAGAACAGGCGGCGGGCGAACGACGGGTCGCCGCGACGCCCGAGACGGTTAAGAAGTTCAAGGCGCTGGGCGCCGATGTCGCCGTCGAGGCCGGCGCCGGGCTGACGGCGTCGATCGCCGACGCCGACTATGCGGCGGCGGGCGCGGCGGTGGCCGATCGGGGCGCGACGGTCGCGGGCGCGGACATCATCCTGGGCGTGCAGGGACCGGCGCCCGGAAGCCTGGCCGGTGCGAAGTCTGGCGCCTGGATCGCGGCGGGGCTCAACCCCTTTGGCGAGCGCGCGCGGGTCGATGCCTATGCGGCAGCCGGGTTCGAGGCTCTGGCGATGGAGTTCATGCCCCGCATCACCCGCGCCCAGTCGATGGATATTCTCTCGTCCCAGTCGAACCTGTCCGGTTACAAGGCGGTGCTCGATGCCGCCGCCGAATATGGCAAGGCCTTCCCGATGATGATGACGGCGGCCGGCACTGTGTCGGCGGCCAAGGCCTTCATCATGGGCGTGGGCGTCGCGGGCCTCCAGGCGATCGCCACCGCGCGGCGTCTGGGCGCGCAGGTGTCCGCTACCGACGTCCGCGCTGCGACCAGGGAGCAGATTGAATCGCTCGGCGCCAAGGCGATCTTCGTGGAGAAGGTCGCGGGCATCGAGGGCGAGGGCAGCGGCGGCTATGCCACCGAAATGTCCGACGAATATAAAGCCGCGCAGGCCGAACTGGTGTCGGCCCATATTGCCAAGCAGGACATCGTCATCACCACCGCCCTGATCCCAGGCCGTCCTGCGCCGCGCCTCATCACCGACGCGCAGATCGCGACGATGAAACCCGGCAGCGTGATAGTCGACCTGGCGGTCGAGCAGGGCGGCAATGTCGAGGGCGCTGTAGCGGGCGAAGTGGTCGAGCGCCACGGCGTCCGGATCGTGGGCCATCGCAACGTGCCCTCCCGACTCGCGGCCGACGCCTCGGCGCTCTTCTCGCGCAACCTCTATAATTTCCTGTCGGCCTTCTGGGACAAGGACAAGAATGCCCCGGTGCTGGACGAGGAAATCGGCAACGCGATCCGCCTTACGCAGGGCGGGAAAGTGGTGAACGAGCGGTTGCTGGCAAGTTGATCGCGGGCTTGGTCCCGAACTGACTATAGGGGCGTGGGTCTGCCGAGGGGGCGGGCCGCGCGGGAACGTCCGGTCGCAGCGAGGCGGGACGAACAGGGAGTAGGAACGATGGACTTCATTTCCATCCTGTCGATTTTCGTGCTGGCGTGCTTCGTCGGCTATTATGTGGTCTGGTCGGTGACGCCCGCGCTCCACACGCCGCTGATGGCGGTCACCAACGCCATTTCCTCGGTCATCATCGTCGGCGCGCTGGTCGCGTCGGCGGAGGCGGGCAGCATTGCGGCGAAGGTGTTGGGGCTGGTCGCGGTGGTCTTCGCATCGGTCAACATCTTCGGTGGCTTCGCGGTCACGGAACGCATGTTGGCGATGTACAAGAAGAAGGAGCGCAAGTGATGCACGAGCTGGCTCCTGTCTCTCCCTTCGTGGCGCTCGCCTATCTGATCGCCGGCATCCTCTTCATCCTGGCGCTGCGCGGGCTGTCCAGCCCCGCCACCAGCCGACGCGGCAACCGCATGGGCATGGTCGGCATGGCCATCGCGGTCGTGACCACGCTTTACACCCATGATGTGGTCAGCCTGCCCGAGATCGTCGGCGCCATCATCGTTGGCGGCGGCATCGGCTTCCTGATCGCCCGGCGGATCGCGATGACGGCGATGCCGCAACTCGTCGCCGCCTTCCACAGCCTCGTCGGCATGGCCGCCGTGCTGGTGGGCGCTGCCGCCTATCTCAATCCCGGCGCCTTCGGCATTCTCGATCCGCTGACGGACGAGATCCACAATGCCAGCCGGATCGAGATGGGGCTGGGCGTCGCGATCGGCGCGATCACCTTCTCCGGGTCGGTCATCGCCTTCCTCAAGCTCAACGGCAACATGTCGGGCAAGCCGATCATGCTGCCCGGCCGCCATATCATCAACCTGGGCACGTTGGCCGCGATCCTGGGCCTCATCGCCTATTTCGTGACCGACCAGTCGCCCTGGATTTTCTGGACCGTGACCGCGCTCAGCTTCGTCATCGGCTTCCTGCTGATCATCCCGATCGGCGGCGCGGACATGCCGGTCGTGGTGTCGATGCTGAACAGCTATTCGGGCTGGGCCGCCGCCGCCATGGGCTTCACCCTGGGCAATACCGCGATGATCATCACCGGCGCGCTGGTGGGCAGTTCGGGTGCGATCCTCTCCTACATCATGTGCAAGGCGATGAACCGCAGCTTCATCAGCGTGATCGCCGGCGGCTTCGGCGCGGAAAGCGGCCCGTCGGGCGGCGGCGCGGCGGCGGTCGATCGTCCCTACAAGCGCGGCAGCGCCGAAGACGCGGCGTTCCTGATGAAACAGGCGGACAGCGTCATCATCGTGCCGGGCTACGGCATGGCGGTCAGCCAGGCGCAGCACGCGCTGCGCGAGATGGGCGACCTGCTCAAGAAGGAAGGCGTCAGCGTCAAATATGCGATCCACCCGGTCGCGGGCCGTATGCCCGGCCATATGAACGTGCTGCTGGCCGAAGCGAACGTCCCCTATGACGAAGTGTTCGAACTGGAGGACATCAACAGCGAGTTCGGCCAGGCCGACGTCGCCTTCGTCATCGGCGCCAACGACGTGACCAACCCGGCGGCCAAGACCGACAAGACGTCGCCCATCTACGGGATGCCGATCCTCGACGTGGCCAACGCCAAGTCGGTGCTGTTCGTGAAGCGCTCCATGGGCGGCGCGGGCTATGCCGGCGTCGACAATGAGGTCTTCTACATGGACAACACCATGATGCTGCTGGCCGACGCCAAGAAGATGGTCGAGGAGATCGTGAAGGGGCTTGCCCACTAAGCATCGCTTCCCTTAACCATGAAGGGACGGCAGGGCGGGGCGCCCGTCCGTCCCTTTTTCATGTCGGGGATTTGCGGGGAACATATGCACAAGCTTGGCCTGATCGGCGGTCTCAGCTGGACCTCCACCGCCCGCTATTATGAGATCATCAACAAGGCCGTGCATCGCGCGCTGGGCGGCCAGCACAGTGCGCCGCTGCTGATCGAAAGTCTCGACTTCGCGTCCGTCGCTGGCTGCGCGACCGAAGAGGATTGGGACAATGCCGCCGTCAAGCTGATCGACGCGGCCCGCCGGCTGGAGACGGCTGGCGCGGGTGCGCTGCTGATCTGCGCCAACAGTATGCACCGTGTCTACGACCGGGTGCAGAGCGCGGTCGGCATCCCCATCCTCCATATCGCCGAGCGGGTGGGGAAGAAGATGCAGGCGGACGGCGTCGAGAAAGCGGCGTTGATCGGCACGCGCAACGTGATGGTGGAGAAATTCTACCGCCAGCGGCTGGTCGCGCATGGCGTGTCGCTGCTGCCGCCCGACATGGAGATGGCGGAGCGGATCGACCGCATCGTCTATGACGAACTGACCGTGGGCAAGATCAGCCGCGAGTCCGAGCGCTATATGAAGTCGGAACTGACCGACATCGCCAAGCAGCATGTGCAGGCGGTGGTGCTGGCCTGCACCGAACTGGAACTGATCGTCGACGTGAAGGCCAATGTCGTGCCGATCTACGACTGCACCAGCATCCACGCCAAGGCGGGGGTCGACTTCATCCTGGGATGAGGGTGGCGGGCGGCTGATCCGTCAGGCCGCCCCTATTCTCACCCGGGAAAGCGGCTAAAGGAATGCGCCGCCCTTCATGATCCGCCGCGCGCGGCCCTGCACCGGCAGCCGGTCGAAGGGCGTATTGCCCGCGGCGGCCGCCATCTTGCCCGAATCCACGATCCAGGGCGTGTCGGGATCGATGAAGATCAGGTCGGCGGCGCTCCCCGCAGCGAAGCTGCCGGCATTGACGCCCAGGATGCGCGCCGGATTGGCGCAGAGCAGCGTCATCAGCCGGTTGATCGTCACATGCCCGTCGCGCACCAGGTTGAGCGACAGGGCCAGCAGGGTTTCCGCCCCCGCCATGCCGGGCGCGGCGTCGGCGAAGGGCAGGCGCTTGTCTTCCGGCCCGCGCGGGTCGTGGCTGGAGGTAATGACGTCGACCGTCCCGTCGGCGACCGCGGCCAGGCTGGCCTGCCGGTCGGTTTCGGACCGCAGCGGCGGCGACAGGCGGGCGAAGGTGCGAAAGTCGGTCGCCGCCTGATCGTTGAGGAAAAGATAGGCGGGGCTGATGCCGCAGGTGACCTTCAGTCCCTCCGCCTTGGCCGCGCGGATCAGGTCGAAACCCGCCTTCGTCGTCACCAGCCGGAAATGGATCGACGCGCCGGTTTCGCGCACCAGCATGATGTCGCGCGCGATCGCCATCGCTTCGGCGCAGGCCGGGGCATGGGGCAGGCCGAGGCGCGTCGCGGTCTCGCCGCTGGTCGCCACGGCCTTGGCGGTCAGGCCGCTATCCTCGGCATGGGCGATCAGGGTAAGGCCGAGGCCGCTGGCATAGGACAGGACGCGCAGCATCACGCCCGAATCGGCGATCCACTGGCGGCCGGTGCCGACTGCCTTCGCGCCCGCCGCCTGCATCAGGCCGATCTCCGCCATTTCGGCACCCTGAAGGCCACGAGTCGCCGCCGCGATCGGGTGGACCCAGAAATCGGGCTTGCCCGCGCGCGCCGCCTGCCGGATCAGGCCAACCTCGTCCAGCGGGGCGCGCTGGTCGGGCATCAGCGCCGCGCGGGTGATGCCGCCGAAATGGAAGGCCGGCTTGTCGGTGGCGAAGACGCCGAGGTCGATCAGGCCGGGCGCGACCACCAGCCCCTGCGCATCCACCTGTTCTGCATCGGATGGGACGTGGATCGCGCCGCTGGCGACGATCCGGTCGCCTTCGATCAGCACGGCGCCGGGCGTGAGCGCATCGGCCGCCGGATCGGCCAGCTGGCCGTTGATGATGGCGATCTTCGTCACGCGCCGCACCTCTTATGGACAAGGTCATCCCCGCGCAGGCGGCAAGGACGAGAAGAATTGTTCGGAGCCATCAAGCTCATCCCTCCAGCTTGTTCGTCGGGATGGTCAAGCCCATCCCTCCACGCCGCGCGCACCGCGCGTCAGCACGTCCAGACAGGCCATGCGTACCGCGACGCCCATCGCCACCTGCTCGGTGATCGCCGATCGTTCGGGATGGTCGGCCACGGTGCTGCTGATCTCCACGCCCCGGTTCATGGGGCCGGGGTGCATGACCAGCGCGTCGGGTTTCGCAATGGCGAGCCGTTCGGGGGTCAGGCCGTAGAGGGCATGATATTCACGGGCCGACGGGATGAAGGCGCCATCCATACGCTCGTTCTGGAGGCGCAGCATCATTACCACGTCGGCGCCATCCAGCCCGTCGTCCATGCGGGTATAGGGTGTCGCGCCCAGCATTTCTACCTCCGGCGGCAGCAGCGTGGGCGGGGCGACCGCGCGCACCTGCGCGCCCAGCGCGGCGAGGCAGAGCATGTTCGAACGCGCCACGCGGCTGTGCAGCACGTCGCCGCAGATGGCGACCACCAGTCCTTCGAACCCGCCCTTGCGGCGGCGGATGGTGAGCGCGTCGAGCAGCGCCTGGGTCGGGTGCTGGTGCCAGCCGTCGCCCGCATTGAGGACCGGGCAGTCGACCTTGTCCGCGATCAGCGCCACCGCGCCTGAACTGGCATGGCGGATGACGATGACGTCGGCGGCCATGGCGTTCAGGGTCATGGCGGTGTCGATCAGCGTCTCGCCCTTCTTCACGCTGGACTGGCCCGCGTGCATGTTGACGACATCGGCGCCCAGCCGCTTGCCGGCGATCTCGAACGACAGCAATGTGCGGGTGCTGTTTTCGAAGAAGGCGTTGATCTGGGTCATGCCCGCCAGCCGGTCATCATGCTTGCGCGCGCGGCCTTTGTTGGCCTGCGCCCAATGTTCGGCCTCATCGAGCAGGAAGCGGATTTCCCAGGGTTTGAGATCGGCGATCGAAAGCAGGTGCCGATGCGGGAACAGCGCCTTGCCGGTCAACTCCGGTCCGGGGGACTGGGGCGACGCGTCGGGAATGAAGATGTCGGGCATGAGCCGAGCCTTTAGGCCAGCGTCGCGGGGAGGGCAAGGTGGCGGAAGGATGGTCGGGAAACTGGCTGGGGCGGGAGGATTCGAACCTCCGCATGGCGGTACCAAAAACCGCTGCCTTACCGCTTGGCTACGCCCCAGCAGGGTCGACGGATCGTCGACGCGGACCGCCATATAACGTGTGATCGGCGAAAGGAAAGCCTAGTCATGCTAGTTTGATGACGCCAATATGCGTTTCGCCCTTTCGCCGGATCATAAGCCCCCCATGTCGGTTTCCAACGCGCCTTCCACCCAGATTTCCCCTGCCTCCCCGCTCTTCCTGCGCGAGGATGAGATCAGGCGGGGGATCGAGATGCTCTATTTCGGCTATTCCGCGCTCACCCGTTCGATCGACGAGGGGCTGGCGGCGCAAGGGCTGGGGCGGGCGCATCATCGCGCGCTCTATTTCATTTCGCGCCAGCCTGACCTCACGGTCAAGGAATTGCTGCGGCTGCTGGCGATCACCAAACAGTCGCTGGGGCGGGTGCTGAACGACCTGGTCGAGCGCGGCTATATCGAGACGCGGACGGGGCCGAGCGACCGGCGGCAGAAATTGCTGCGGCTCAGCCCGGCCGGAAAGGCGCTGGAGGCGGACCTGTTCCGCGCGCTGCGCGAGAAGATGGCGGCGGCCTATGCCCAGGCGGGGCAGGGGTCCGTCACCGGTTTTTGGCGCGTGCTCGAAGGGCTGATCCCCGAAGGCGATCGATCCATGGTGTTCGGCCTGCGCGGGGGGTGATTGCCCTGACGCAACCTTATCGTCATTCCTGCGCTTTAAGCGGCTCCAAGATACGCGCAAGAGGAGCCAAATATGCGTAAATCCCTTCTCGCCGGGCTGACAGTGCTGGCTGCGGCCGGCCTGTCCGCCTGCTCGGAAAAGGCGCAGGACAATCTGGAAAATGCCGGATCGGCGATCGGCAACGACGTGACCAGCGCGGTCGACCGTGCCGGCGCGAAGATCGACAATGGGCTTGAGGATGCAGGCCGGGCGATTGACAATGGCGCCGACAGAATCGGAGCCGCGACAAATGAGGCGGCGGATGACGCCAGGCGCGAGGCAGGCGAAGCGAAGCGGAATGTCGGCGAATCGCTGGAGAAAGCAGGCAGCGATCTCAGGAATGAATGAGGCTGGATGACGCCCGCTGGCGTCAGAAGCAACGTCAGAAGACGACATTGCGGACGAAGCGGACCGGCGTCGTTCCATGATTGGCGAAGCGATAGGGGCGGTCGCTGCTGAAGATCAGGAAGTCGCCGGCCGTCACCTTTCTGGGCGTCGCCCCTTCCATCTCCACCGTCAACGCGCCTTCCACCACATAGAGCATTTCATGCCAGTTGGCGGCGTCGGCCTCGGCTCGATAGGTTTCACCCACACCCAGGGACCAGGTCCAGAGTTCCGCTTCCCGCGTGGCGGGCACGGTGCCGAGCAGGGTGGCGCGGCTGTCAGGGTTGTCGCCGCGCCAGGCGAGAGTGTCGATGCGGCTGTTGTCGCGCATCCCGGACGGGCGTACCAGCGCTGAGAAACTGACTCCCAGCGCCTGCGCGAGCCTGTCAAGCGTCGAGAGGCTCACATTGGCCTCGCCGCTTTCTATACCGGAAATCATCCGTCGGCTGACCCCGGCCAGCGCCGCCAGCGCCTCCTGGCTGAAGCCGCGTTCGACGCGGAACGCACGAACATTACCGGCGACATGGGCCAGTACGTCGGGGCGTTCCCGGGCATCGGCTGGCGCCGGCGCATCTTGACTGTGCAATATAGTGCTCATAGGGCGTTGTGCATTATGTTGCACAATGCTGCCCTGGACAAGCCCGGCCGGAACCACCTGATGATCGGCCGCCCCGAACTCGCGCTCATCGGCGTGACGATCCTGTGGGGCGGCACCTTCCTGATCGTCCATAATGCCGTGCAGATGACCGGGCCGTTCTTCTTCGTCGGCCTGCGGTTCGGTACTGCGGCGCTGATGGCGCTGCCCTTCGCCCTGCCGGCGCTCCGCGGGCTGACTGCGCGGGAGTTGCTGGCGGGGCTGATGATCGGGGTCGGCATTTTCGTCGGCTATTCGCTCCAGACCTGGGGATTGCAGACGATCAGCAGCAGCACGTCCGCCTTCATCACCGCCGCCTATGTGCCGCTGGTGCCCATCCTGCAATGGATCATCCTGCGGCGGCCGCCTCGTCTGGCGAGCTGGATCGGTGTGGCGCTGGCCTTCATCGGCCTGATGCTGATCGCCGCGCCCGGCGAGGGGCTGGCCCTGGGCGAGGGTGAGGCGCTGACATTGGTCAGCACGCTGGCGATCGCGCTGGAGATCATCTTCATCAGCCTGTGGGCGGGCAAGGTCGATGTCGCGCGGGTGACTTTGGTGCAGCTGGCGGTGACGGCCCTGCTCGCCTTCGCCTGCATGGTTCCGGCGGGGGAGAGCGTGCCGCCCTTTTCCTGGACGGTGCTGCTGTCGGCCTGCGGCCTGGGGGCCATGACGGCGCTGATCCAGTTCGTCATGAACTGGGCGCAGCGCAGCGTGTCGCCGACGCGGGCGACGCTGATCTATGCGGGCGAGCCGGTATGGGCCGGGATCATCGGCCGCATCGCGGGCGAGCGGCTGCCGCCCATGGCGCTGCTGGGCGGGTTGCTGATCGTCGCGGCGGTGATCGTGAGCGAGATCCGCTTCGGGCGGAAGGCGGATTAGCCCCGCCGGAACACCGGGGCGCGTTTTTCGAAGAAGGCGGCGAAGGCTTCCTGGGCTTCCGGAGAGGCGAGGGTTTGGCGGAACAGGCGGGCTTCCTCCTCGATCCGGGCGGTCAGCGCGGCAGGATCGCCCTTCATCAGGCGGCGCGTGGCGGCGAGCGCCTGGGGCGGCTTGCGCATCAGCGCCGTCGCCTTGGAGCGAGCATGGTCGAGCAGGGCGTCGCCGGGCACGATCGCGGTGACGAGGCCGGCGCGATCGGCGCTGTCGGCGTCCATCGGTTCGCCCAGCAGCAGCATCGCCGCCGCCTTGGCATGGCCCATGGTTGCGGGCGCGAGCAGGCTGGAGCCGGCTTCGGGCACGATGCCCAGATTGACGAAGGGCATGACGAAGCGCGCGTCGGGGGCGGCATAGACCAGGTCGCAGTGGAACAGCATCGTCGTGCCGACGCCCACGGCCAGCCCCTGGACAGCGGCGACGATCGGCTTGTCGAAGGCGGCGATGGCGCGGATGAAGTCGAAGGCGGCCGCGCCGCCCTCCGGCCCGGCCATGAAATCCTTGAGGTCGTTGCCCGCGCAGAAGGCGTCGCCCCGGCCCGCGAACAGCACTGCGCCGATGTCCGCGCGGGCGGAGGCATCGGCCAGAGCGGCGGTCATGGCGCGATACATGGGGCCGGTCAGCGCGTTCTTCTTGTCGGCGCGGTCGATGTGGATTTCGATGATGCCCTGGTCCTCGATGATCGCGATATGCTCGCTCATGGCGGCAGCCTCTCCTTGTCTATGCACAAGGGGAAGTTGTTGGCGCAGGCCGGGCGCCCCGTCTATCCCCCTCGCGATATCGCCGATCGCCCGGACATGATGATGAACCGCCTGCGCCAAGCTCTCGATCCCTTCCTGTTGCTGCTGGTCGCGACCGTTGCCCTAGCGTCGGTCCTGCCGGCGCGGGGGCGGGGGGCCGATATTGCGGGCGCGGTGGCGGATGCCGGCATCGTGCTGCTTTTTTTCCTGCACGGCGCCAAATTGTCGCGCGAAGCGATCTGGAGCGGGGCGCGGGCGTGGAAACTGCATCTGGGGACGCTGGGCACGACCTTCCTCGCCTTCCCGATTCTGGGGCTGATCGTGGCGCGATTCGGGTTCGTGCCCGCGGACATGCGGGCCGGGCTGTTGTTCCTGACGCTGCTGCCATCGACGGTGCAATCCTCCATCGCCTTCACCGCGATCGCGCGGGGCAATGTGGCGGCGGCGGTGGTCAGCGCTTCCTTTTCCAACCTGCTGGGCATTTTCCTGACGCCTCTGCTGGTCGCGCTGCTGATGCAGCGGAGCGGGGGTGGGGGCGGGAGCCTGGTCTCGCTCGCGTCGATCGAGGGGATCGTGCTGCAATTGCTGCTGCCCTTCGTCGTCGGCCATCTGATGCGGCCGTGGATCGGCGGATTCGTGGCGCGGCACAAGGCGATGCTGGGTCGGGTCGACCGGGGGTCGATATTGCTGGTAGTCTATGCCGCCTTCTCCGCCGCCGTGGTGGAGGGGCTATGGTCGACAATATCGAGCCATGAACTGCTGGTGCTGGCGGGGGTCGGCATCGCGATGCTGGCGGTGATCCTGCTCTTCACGCTGGCGCTGGGGCGGATGCTGGGCCTGTCGCGGGAAGACGCGATCGTGCTGCAATTCTGCGGGTCCAAGAAGAGCCTGGCGTCGGGCGTGCCGATCGCGGGCGTGCTGTTCCCGGCAAGCGCGGTCGGCCCGATCCTGCTGCCGATCATGATCTTCCACCAGATCCAGTTGATGGCCTGCGCCCTGCTGGCGCGGCGCTATGGCGCGCAGGCGCTGGTCGAAGCAAAGCCTGCGCCCGCTGAATGAGCGTCGGCCAGCGGTCCACGGGCAAAAAAATGACAGCGAAATGGACAGCTGAATCGACTTTTGGCACGCCTAATATTATACATACGTAAAATTGAGGGGCGACGCAGGTGGAGCAGGCGGGACAAGACCGGACGGACCCGGATGCGGGATGGAGCCTGCCGGCCTGGACCTATGCCGACGCCGAATTTTTCGGGGTGGAGGTGGACCGCATCTTCCGTCCATCCTGGCAGATCGTCGCCCATGAAAGCGACCTCGCCGCGTCCGGCGATTTCCAAAGGCTGGACTATATCGGCGAAAGCGTGCTGATCATACGCGGCGATGACGGGGTAGTGCGCGGCTTTACCAATGTCTGCCGCCACCGGGGCGCGCGGATCGTCGATGAGGCCAGCGGCTGCGCGAAGAAGCTGGTCTGCCCCTATCATGGCTGGACCTATGAGACGGACGGGCGGCTGACCGGCGTGCCGATGAAGGCCAGCTATGGCGCGGGGTTCGACCTGGCCGATCATGGACTGGTCCCGGTCGAGGTGGAGAGCTGGCAGGGCTTCCTGTTCGTGCGGCTGGAGGATGATGACGGGCCGTCGGTGGCGCAGATGATGGCGCCCTATGCACAGGACATCGCTCCCTATCGCTTCGCGGACCTCCGCGCGCTGGGGCGGGTGACGGTGCGGCCGCGGGCCGTGAACTGGAAGAATATCGGCGACAATTATTCCGACGGGCTGCATATCGCGGTCGCGCATCCGGGGCTGAAACGGCTGATGGGCGATGGCTATGGCGTCGAGGCGTCCCCCAATGCCGACAAGATGTGGGGGGCGATTCTGGACCGTCCTTCGGCAAACCTGTCCGAACGCGCCTATCAGCATTTCCTGCCCCCGGTGCCGCACCTGCCGCCCGATCGGCAGCGGCTGTGGACCTATTTCAAGCTCTGGCCGAATTTCGCCTTCGACATCTATCCCGACCAGGTCGACTTCATGCAGTGGCTGCCGGTTTCGCCGACGCAGACGCTGATCCGCGAGATCAGCTACGCCCTGCCCGATGACCGCCGGGACATGAAAGCGGCGCGCTACCTCAACTGGCGGATCAACCGGCAGGTCAATGCCGAGGATACGGAGCTGGTCGGCCGGGTGCAGGCGGGGATGGCGTCGGCCAGCTTCACCGTCGGTCCATTGAGCGAACAGGAAGTCGCGCTGCGCCATTTTTGCGGACGGGTGCGCGATCTGATCCCGGAGGCGCGGCAGCATCACGCGCCGGGGATGGGGTGGAGCAAGCGGGCATGAGCAAATCCTACGATGCCGTCATCATCGGGGGCGGGCATAATGGTCTGGTCTGCGCCTTCTATCTGGCGCGGGCAGGATATAGGGTTCGCATCCTTGAGCGGCGCGATGTCGTGGGCGGGGCGGCGGTGACGGAGCAGTTCCATCCCGGCTTCCGTAACTCGACCGCCAGCTACACGGTCAGCCTGCTCAATCCCAAGGTCATCCGCGACATGAAGCTGGCGACACATGGCTATCGCGTGATCGAGCGGCCGATCAGCAATTTCCTGCCCCAGCCCGATGGCGGCTACCTCAAGCTGGGGGGCGGGCTGGAGCGGACGCAGGCGGAGTTCCGCAAGTTCAGCGCGAAGGATGCCACGACGCTGCCCGCCTATTACGAGGCCCTGGAAGTGGTGGCGGATGTGCTGCGCGAACTGGTGCTGAAAAGCCCGCCCAATGTCGGCGACGGGCTTGGGATGGTCGTCGAGGCGGTGAAGCAGGGGCGGCGGGTGGCTGGCCTGGGATTGGAGCAGCAGCGCGACGTGCTGGACCTGTTCACCAAGTCGGCGCGCGGTTTCCTCGATTCATGGTTCGAAAGCGACGCCGTGAAGGCCGCCTTCGGGTTCGATGCCGTGGTCGGCAATTATGCCAGCCCCGACACGCCGGGCAGCGCTTACGTCCTGCTGCACCATGTGTTCGGCGAGGTGAACGGCAGGAAGGGCGCATGGGGCCATGCGGTCGGCGGCATGGGCGCCATCACGCAGATCATGGCGAAAGTGGTGCAGGCGATGGGCGTGGAGATCAGCCTGGAGGCGCCGGTCGAGCGCGTCCTGGTCGATGGCGCGCGCGCGGTCGGCGTGCGGCTGGAGAGCGGCGAAGAGGTGATGGGTGGTGTGGTGATCGCCAATGTCGGGCCGAAATTGCTCTACCAGCGGATGATGGCGGAGAGTGACCTGCCGGCCGATTTCGTGAGGCGCATCGGCGCGTTCAAGGCCGGGTCGGGTACGTTCCGCATGAATGTGGCGCTGTCCGCGCTGCCTGACTTCACCTGCCTGCCGGGCGCGGGGGAGCATCACCGGTCGGGCATCATCCTCGCGCCGACGCTGGACTATATGGACCGCGCCTTTCTGGACGCGAAGCGGGACGGCTGGTCAAGGCAGCCGATCGTCGAGATGCTGATCCCGTCGACCATCGACGACAGCCTGGCGCCGGAGGGATGCCATGTGGCGAGCCTCTTCTGCCAGCAATTCGCCCCCGAACTGCCGGACGGACGCAATTGGGACGATGAGCGGGAGGCGGCGGCCGACCATATCATCGCGACGGTGGAGGAACACGCGCCCGGCTTTGCCAGGAGCGTGATCGCGCGCCAGATCCACTCGCCGCTGGACCTGGAGCGCAAATTCGGGCTGGTCGGCGGCGACATCATGCATGGCAACCTGACGCTGGACCAGATGTGGGCGGCGCGCCCGGTGCTGGGCCATGGCGCCTATCGCGGGCCGGTGAAGGGCCTCTACATGTGCGGCGCGGGCACCCATCCGGGCGGCGGCGTCACCGGCGCGCCGGGGCATAATGCGGCGCGGGAAGTGTTGAGGGACGGCGCGATCTGGCGGCGGTGGCGATAGAGCGACGGTAATATGGGATGGCCGCTTTCGAGCGGCATCGCACCGCGCTTGACTGTCCGTTTCTGCTCGCCAGCCGGCCTTCGTCCTATCGCACGGCCGTCCAGGTCTGGGCCTTGCAGAAGAAGGCGATGCAGCCCTGCACCTTCAATGTGCCGTCCCCGTTGCGGCTGACCTTGCTGCTGTAGCTCTTGCCGCTTTCCGGGTCGTAGATCGTGCCCTTCCAGATGTCGCCGGCGTCGGTGAAGCCCGAAAGCAGGGCCAGGCCGACCAGCGGCTTGGCGCGCAGCGCAGGGTCGGGGTTCCTGATGTCGGTCTGCGGGCGGCCGGGGGTGGGCTTCACGATCCGTTCGATCCTGCCGCAAAGCTGGCGGCCGCAGGGGGCGATGTGGACGATCGCCTTGCCGTCCACCGTGGCCCAGCGGCCGGTGACGGGCTGCGCCGCCTGGGCGGGCAGTGCGGCGAGGCTGGCCAGCGCGACGGCAGTAAGGCCGGCGGTGGTGCGGATGATGGTCATGCGATCCTCTCTTCTTTCCTCTTATACCAACCTGCATTGATC
>NZ_LXVX01000006.1 GCF_001650725.1 Sphingobium sp. TCM1
GGCATTTCCGGCGCGATCCAGCATCTGGCCGGGATGAAGGACAGCAAGACCATCATCGCCATCAACAAGGACGAGGATGCCCCGATCTTCCAGGTCGCCGACATCGGCCTGGTCGGCGATCTGTTCAAGATCGTGCCGGAGCTTACCGAGAAGCTGTAATCCAGCGCCATGCAGTAGGAAAGGGCGTGGAGAGTGATCTCTCCACGCCCTTTTTCATTGCCTGCTTTCCGCCGCGTCTTTCGGGCGGTCAGATAGTCATCTGACCTGAACATGCTGCTATTCGCAGTTGATGTCGTTCTTGTCGATGGCCCGGCCCGCCAGTGCGCCGCCGCCGGCGCCGAGGATGGTGCCGAGCGTCTTGGAGCCGCCGGGGGCGATGATGTTGCCGAGCACGCCGCCGGCGATGGCGCCGACTATGGTGCCGGTGGTGCCGTCGTCGCGCTTGCAATAATAGCGACCGTCGCGGTCGCGGTAGATGGTGTCGTTGTCGCTGAGGCGGCGACGCTCGTAGCGGGGCGGGCCGCGGCGGTCGCTGGGGCGGTCATAGCCGTAGCCGCCACCATAATTGTCCGAGGTACAGGCGCCGAGCGGCAGCATCGCAAGGATGGCGGCGGCCAATAAGGGCTTGTGCATGATGGTCTCTCCTGTGTCGCCCTGTCGCAGGATCAACCCCGGAACGGAGCGATGGTTGCGTCGGGCGATTGTCGCGGCGGCAGAGGGAATGCCGCCCGCCGAGGCCGTGAGAGGGGGGGAAGAGCGGCGTCGGGCGGGCGGCGACCGGCGGCGAGCGGGGGGATGTGCCGCCGGGAGGGGGAAGAGACGTCAGTTGGGCAGGGGACGGGTCGGGCTGGTGGCCGGCGAGACGACCGGGCCGGTCGGCGTCGCGGGGGCGGCGCTCTGGTCGGCGAGATTGGCCCTGGCGTCGTTATAGCGGGTGACGAGATCATTCTTGAACTCGGTCAGCTTGCCTTCGTCATAGAGTTTCTTGCCGACATAGCCGGCGATGGCGCCGAAGATCAGGGTGCGGATCATGGGGGTGCTCCTTGTTTTGGGGTTTGGAGCGATAACCGGCGGGGCGGCGGCGAGTTCCCCGAAATTCGAGCCGCGCGTCGGGACGCCCTCAGGCGTCGGCGACGGGGAGGTGTTCGCCCTGTTCGCGGCGGGCGCGGTTGGCGTCGCCCAGATCCTGGCGGCGGGCCATGGCGAGGAAGGCGGCTTCGGAGCGCAGGCAGCGGTCGCGGACATTGTCCAGCGTGGCGGAGTCGGCTTCGCCGCGGGCCTTGGCGGCGAGGGCGCGATAATCGGGATTGGCCATGGTGCGCTCCTGTAAGGGGAAAGAGGGAGCAGATGGCGCCGGGCCGATTTATTCGGCGTGCGAGATGTTCACGGCCGCCATCTTGCCGCGACGGTCCTGCTCCAGATCATAGGAGACGCGGTCCTTTTCGCGCAGCGTGGCGAGGCCAGCGCGCTCGACGGCGGTGATGTGGACGAACGCGTCCGGGCTGCCGTCATCGGGGGCGATGAAGCCATAGCCCTTGTCGGCGTTGAAGAATTTGACGGTTCCGACGATGCTCATGGAATATTCCTTCTTTCAATGCGACGCATCCCGCGTGGACGCACCGGGTTGCTAGAGGGGCAGGGAAAGAAGGATATAGGGAGCCGCAAAGCGCCGAAGACCGTCGATTTGCGACTATAGCCCAACCCATATAGGGCATCCCGGCCGAAATAGCAAATCGGCGGCCGAACGGGCGGGCGACAGGCGCATGGCGGGGGCAACAGGCGTGCGGGCTGACGGGGCGGGGCGATCAGCCGGGACGCGCCTGCGCCGCCGCGCCCGTCGCCGCCGCCGTGCCGCCGCCCTGGGCGAAGCCGAAATAGGCGTCGCGGGCGCGGGCCGCGGCCTCCGCATAGGGGCGGTGCTCCTCCTCGTCGCGCAGGGCCAGGGCTTCCTCCTCCTGCGGCGTCAGGTCGCGCTCATAATCGTCGGGATCGTAAAGTTCGTCGCTTTCCTCCCCGTCGAAGCCGGGCGGGGCGGGATAGTCGGTGCGCCAGACCTCCCGATCGTCATCCCACCAGATGCCGCGCAGCCGGGCGGCGGCTTCTTCGGGTGGAAGGGTCATGAGCCGGACCGGCGGGGTGCGAAGTTCACACCGTTCCTGCATATCGGAAATCTGCGGTTTCTGGCCCCCGCGCAGGGCGAGGCGGGCGGCGATGAAGAGGGCCACCGAGGCGGCGGGGGAGAGGGCGGTCGCGGCCTCTTCGGCGACCGGATCGGGCGTGTCGGGCATGGCGCCGTCGAGCATCCGGGCGTCGTCCATATGGCGGGCGCTGGGTTCGGCGCCGGGGCGGGGCAGGTCGAGGCGGTCGGCTTCGTCGCGCGCCGCCTCTTCCGGGCAGATCAGGTCGAGAAAGGCGACGAAATCCTGCGCGACGACGCGGGCGAGCGCGGCGTCGGACCCTTCGGGCGGGGAATCCGCCATGCGATCCAGCCGCGACAGCATCGACATGGCGAGCCGGTTGTCGTGGCGGTGGCGGGTGACTTCGAAATTATCCTCGTCGCGGCGGATCGTGTCGGTGCAGCCGGTGATGGCGCGGGCGAGCAGATCATCGGCGAGGCGCGCGCGGGCGATGAGGATGGCCGCGTCCCAGCCGAGGCGAAAGGCCGCGCCGTCGCGGCGGATGCGCAGGGCATAGGCCGAGCGGGCGGTGATGCGGACGGATTCGCAGGCGAGGCGGACGACGCCGCTGGACGCCAGGGTTTCGAGGAAACGGCGCTGGCGCGCGGGCGACCAGCCATCCTCGCGGATCTGCGGCGCGGCGGTTGGGAGGGGCGGGAACTGGCATGTCATGGCAAGGCTCCTGCTTGGAGTGGGTCTTGCCGGGAGGGTAGGCAGATCAGGGGCGTGTAGGACAGCGAATAGGATTTTCAGGGATATTGCTGGCGGGTGTGAAGGACGGCGATCACCTCTACGGCATCGGTGACGCGATAGACGAGGACGTAATTGGGCGTGACCAAGGCTTCGCGCGTGCCGGGCACGCGGCCCGTGCGGTACATATAGGGGTGCGCGGGCAGGCGTTCGGCGGTGTCGCGGATGGCGTTGCCGAGCCGATCTGCGGCGGCCGGGTTGTGCATTTCTATGAAATCGATGATGGCTTCGAGATCATCAAGCGCACCTTCGTCCCAGATCAATGGGAGCATCAGGCGTTCTTGCGCCGGTCTATGATCCTTTGCATTCGCGCCATGACCTCGTCATGCGGGATGCGGGGGCTTTTGGACGCCAACCTTGCCTCGACCTTCGCCCGGAACCAGGCGTCGTAGGCCTCGGCTTCCTCGGTCGTCGCGAACTCGGACTCGATGGGGGTGAGTTTGGTCATGGGCATAAGAGTATCAGTAATGTGGGGCGATGCCAATCCTGACGGCCCATAGCAATAATGAATGCCACCATCTGCCTTTCGGTAGAAGATAAAAAGGGACGAAACAAAAGTTCCGTCCCTCTATGACTAACCTAATTCACTCTTTGCTAAGAGGGCGCTTAAGGTTTTAACAGTTCTAATCAAATCTTCATTTATGGATCTCAACTTATCTATTTCTCTAGACATGTCGGTATCGCTCGGATCGCTTAATGATTTTCCTTGGCCCATTAGAGGAACGTCATTAGAAAACGCATCCTCTAGGACCTTGCTGACCCACGCATTGATTTTCATCCCGCTCGATTTTGCAGCTTCGCGAGCGCCTTCGACGGTTTCCGCGGGAAGGCCTTTTATTGTCCAATCTTTTTGTTCAAAGCCTTTACGCTTTCCGACGTTGCCCTGTTCTGCCAGCCCGCGCTCCCCTACAGTGTTGCCCACCGTCTGGAGGTCGGTCATCGCATTCTCCTTTCGTTGACTCACGTACCTGAACTGATCGGGTACGTTGAAGGTTCCTTACTCATATATTTGTACCCTATTCAAGCGTATCAAGCCTAAAAAAACGTTACTTACCCGAAAAAGTCGTCCTTGAAGTACCCGAAAAGGGGTACCATATATATCGAATGTTGAATTAAGGACGAAGTATGAAGGCCGAAGCCCTGCAGTTTGTTGCATCTCAGGTGGAGCGAGCGGTAATCGAGACGCGACAGGCGTTGGGCGAACTCGCAGTCGAGAGGAAGTTGGCTGGGGGGTGCTCGTGTCTGATCCCAATCTTGGATCAATACCGGGTCGAAGTTGCTGAACTGGACGATGAGTCAGCATTCCGGCTGGACAAAGTGGGGATGACAATCACGGTTAGCGCAAACGCTACACTTTTTGTCTGGAACGCGATGTATGATTTGGCTGAAGAAATTGGCTTTGAAGGAACTGACCGCACTCGTGCTCAAGAGACCGCTGTAAACCAGTTTCTCATCCATGAGCTTTTTCATGTTAATCAAAAATTGTGGGATTATTCCGCCGTTCCAGCAGTCAAAGCTGGACTACCGAACATCGGTTTAGCGATTTTAGATCTGGCAGCTGACGTGGAGGCGGCTTGGGTATGTGCTCAAGTCGAAGGCCAAATCGCAGGCGACGGAGAAAGCGCGCTTTTGCACTTTGTGAATGCGCTTCTACGAGCATATGTAATCGGAGCTTTTGTTTTCGATTCCCGGTCCTCAGCTAAGCGACAGCGGGCCATTGGCTTGGTTATATCCATGATATTGGTCCAAGCTCAGATCAAAGGCACGCTGAACTTGTCACAAGTGAATCAAAAGTGGACCCCGATATCGCCCGTACTGGCTTTCGATCTCGAAGGGGCTCAACGGTTCAACGGGATTATCCTCAGCGACCACATCGGGCTCCTCATCCCCGATCATGATGTTTTTGACGGCGATTTATTGAAAGAACTTTGGGACATGGTAGGCAATCGCCCAATAAAGCGAATTGTGGAGCTAACGGCAATGTTTCTGCGAGCAGCAGGCGCAATTACGGAGTAGCGATGCTGCCGTAGTCTCCACAGTTCACTCCGCCGCCAAAGCCTCCAACCCCAGCAACGGCGCGAGATAGCGCCCGGTGAAGCTCCGCTTTTCCTTCACCACCTTCTCCGGCGTGCCTTCCGCGACCACTTCGCCGCCCTTGACGCCACCCTCTGGACCCATGTCGATGATCCAATCCGCCGTCTTGATGACGTCCAAATTATGCTCGATCACGACCACGCTGTTGCCCTGGTCGACCAGCGCGTGGAGGACTTCGAGGAGTTTGCGGACGTCCTCGAAATGCAGGCCGGTGGTGGGTTCGTCCAGGATATAGAGGGTGTTGCCGGTGGCGCGGCGCGAGAGTTCCTTGGCGAGCTTGACGCGCTGGGCTTCGCCGCCGGACAGGGTGGTGGCCTGCTGCCCGACCTTGATATAGCCAAGGCCGACTTCCGCGAGCATCGCCATCTTGTCGCGGATCGGCGGGACGGCCTTGAAGAACTCGACCGCATCCTCGACCGTCATGTCGAGCACGTCGGCGATCGAACGCCCCTTGAACTTCACCTCCAGCGTCTCGCGATTGTAGCGGGCGCCGTGGCAGACGTCGCAGGTGACATAGACGTCGGGGAGGAAGTGCATCTCGATCTTGATGAGGCCGTCGCCGGTGCAGGCTTCGCAGCGGCCGCCCTTGACGTTGAAGCTGAAGCGGCCGGGCTTGTAGCCGCGCGCCTGGGCTTCGGGGAGGCCGGCGAACCAGTCGCGGATATTGGTGAAGGCGCCGGTATAGGTGGCCGGGTTGGAGCGCGGGGTGCGGCCGATGGGCGACTGGTCGATGTCGATCACCTTGTCGCAATGGTCGAGGCCGGTGATCTTGTCATGCGGGCCGGCAACGATGCGGGCGCCGTTGAGGGCGCGGGCCGACGCGGCGTAGAGCGTGTCGATGGTGAAGCTGGACTTGCCCGATCCCGATACGCCGGTGATGCAGGTGAAGGTGCCGAGCGGGATCGAGGCGGTGACGCCGGTCAGGTTGTTGGCGCGGGCGTTATGGACGGTGAGCTTCTTGCCCGACCCCTTGCGGCGCTTCATCGGCACGTCGATGCGGCGGGTGCCGTTCAGATAGTCGGCGGTCAGGCTGTCCCTGTGCGCGAGCAGTTCGGGCAGGGTGCCCTGCGCGACGATGGTGCCGCCATGGACGCCCGCGCCCGGCCCCATGTCGACGATATAGTCGGCGGCGCGGATCGCATCCTCGTCATGCTCCACGACGATGACGCTGTTGCCGAGGTCGCGCAAGCGCTTGAGGGTCACGAGCAGCCGGTCATTGTCGCGCTGGTGCAGGCCGATCGAGGGTTCGTCGAGGACGTAGAGGACGCCCGACAGGCCGCTGCCGATCTGGGAGGCGAGGCGGATGCGCTGGGACTCGCCGCCCGACAGGGTGCCGCTGGTGCGGTCGAGATTGAGATAGTCGAGGCCGACATTGTTGAGGAAGCCGAGGCGCTCCACGATTTCCTTGAGGATGGCGCGGGCGATCTGGTTCTGCTGGTCGTTGAGATGGTCGGGGAGGGCGGAGAAGAAGGCGAGCGCGTCCACCACCGATCGGCGGGTGGAGAGGCTGATGTCCTCGCCCGCGATCTTGACGGCCAGCGCTTCGGGCTTGAGGCGGGCGCCGTGGCAGGTCTCGCACGGCATGGCGGTCTGGTACTTGGCCAGCTCCTCGCGCATCCAGGCGCTGTCGGTCTGGAGCAGGCGGCGGTTGAGGTTGCCGATGACGCCCTCGAACGGCTTTTTGACCTCGTAGCTTTTCTTGCCGTCCTGGAAGCGCAGGGTGACGGGCTTGCCGCCGGTGCCGTGGAGGATGATGAGCTTCACCTCGCCGGGGAGGTCGGCCCAGGGGGTGTCGAGGGAGAAGCCGAACTCGCGCGCGAGGGAGCCGAGCACCTGCATATAATAGGGGCTGGGCGGGTTGGACTTGGCCCAGGGGACCACGGCGCCCTTCTTGATCGAGAGGGCTTCGTTGGGGACGACGAGTTCGGGGTCGAACTCCTGCCGTTCGCCAAGGCCATCGCAGGCCGGGCAAGCGCCCAAGGGGGCGTTGAAGGAGAAGAGGCGCGGTTCGATCTCGGGGATGGTGAAGCCGCTGACCGGGCAGGCGAATTTTTCGGAGAAGACGATGCGGTTGGCGGGGATGCCGGCGCCCTTCATCTTCTTGTCGGCGGACTGGACTTCATCCTCGCGGCCCGGCACGATGCCGTCGGCGAGGTCGACATAGGCGAGGCCGTCGGCGAGTTTCAGCGCCTGTTCGAAACTGTCGGCGAGACGCGTGCCCATGTCCGGCCCCACGGCGAGGCGGTCGACCACGACTTCGATGTCATGCTTGTATTTCTTGTCGAGGGCGGGGGCGTCCTCGATCAGGACCATCTCGCCGTCGATGCGGACGCGGGTGTAGCCCGCCTTCTGCCACTCGGCCAGTTCCTTGCGATACTCCCCCTTGCGGCCGCGCACGACCGGGGCGAGCAGGTAGAAGCGGGTGCCTTCGGGGAGAAGCATCACGCGGTCGACCATCTGGCTGACGGTCTGGGCGCTGATCGGGAGGCCGGTCGCGGGCGAGTAGGGGATGCCGACGCGCGCCCAGAGCAGGCGCATATAGTCGTAGATTTCCGTGACGGTCGCCACCGTCGAGCGCGGGTTGCGGCTGGTGGTCTTCTGCTCGATGCTGATCGCGGGGGACAGGCCTTCGATATGCTCGACATCGGGCTTCTGCATCATCTCCAGAAACTGGCGCGCATAGGCGGAGAGCGACTCCACATAGCGGCGCTGCCCCTCCGCATAGATGGTGTCGAAGGCGAGGGAGGATTTGCCCGAGCCGGACAGGCCGGTGATGACGATCAGGGAATCGCGGGGCAGGTCGACGTCGACGCCCTTGAGGTTGTGCTCGCGAGCGCCGCGGACGCTGATGTGGGTGAGGCTCATGTGGCGTGTTGTTCCAGATTTGTTCTGATCGGGCAAGCGCTGGCGCGCGGACTGGGGGCAAAATAGGGATTTGGGCGCAGAAGGGAAAGGCGAGGCTGCCAAATGCTTCTTTGCGGCGCGCCAAGGAGGGAGCCTGGATGCCGCGGCAGCCCTGACGCCCAGGCAATGGAGCGGCAGGGCGCGCGCGAGGAGGTGGGCGCTGCTGCGCGCCTTCGCCCAGATATGAAGCGACGGCGCGCGCCCGCCTGACTGATGTCGTTCGTCGGCAGCGACCGGCGGTTCGTCCGCCGCTGACGCCGCCCGGCGACCGGCGGATGACGGTCATCGAACCGCGATTTGCCCTTCCTGCCGTAGCGTTATGATGGCGGCGTTAAGGGACGGTTCAGCGCCAGTAGCGTCGTCTCTTCCACATCAGTTCATCCCGATCCGGAGTGCCCGACAGCATCTGGATACGCCCCCGGCCTTCCCTTGCGCCGGGGGCGTTTTCATTCGTCCCCGACCGTTGCGATTCGCGCTTTCCGTTACGGCTCATGTCGTTTGCCGGGCGGCGCATGTCGTTCGTCGTGCCGTTCGTCCCCCGTCCCTGTGTCATTGGTCGAAGCCGGCGTCGTTGGCCGACGATGGTCGCATCCGGTCGAACCGGACGCGCACCGGCGGGGGACTGCGCCTACACAGGATGGGCGAGCGGGACAGGAGCCGACCCCGAAAACCTCCGGCTCCCCCGCTCGCAACACCGGCGCCGCGACGCCCCCCCAAGAGGCGGCCCGGTCAAACCAGTTTGTGAGGAGATATGCCCATGTTCCGTTCGTCCAAGATCGCCGCCGCTTTCGCCACCGTCACCCTGATCGCCACCGCCGGTGCGGCTTCCGCCGAACCCTTCGAATCCAATGGCCGCAGCGCCGAAGTCTATCATGGCGACCTGAACCTGGCGAAGGCCGACCACCAGAAGCAGCTGCGCAGCCGGATCTCCCGCGCCGCGTCGCGGGTGTGCGCGACGACGGACCTGGCGGCGATGACCGCCTGCCGCAGCAAGGCGATCGCCCATGTCTCGGCGCCGGTGAACGCCGCCATCGCCCGCGCCGAAACCGGCGAACGCTATGCCGATGCAGGCAAGGAGGTTCGCGCCCTCACCGGCAACTGAGGGCCGGTGCGCGCACCTGCCGGAAACGAAACGGCCCGGAGATGATCCGGGCCGTTTTCGCATGTGGCGCAGCAGCGGTCGGGCCGGATCAGCGCGGCCCGGTGAGGATGGGATGGGCGAGGCGCAGTTCGTCGCTCAGCCGTTCGATCGTCTCCACCTCCACGGCCGAGCCGATCGGATCGAGGGTCCAGTTGCAATGCGGATGGGTGGCGCGATCATAGAGTCGCACCGGCCCCAGCAATCGGCGCCACTTGTGTTTCTGGCCGCCATGATCGCGCAGCAGCCGGGCGACGAGCAGGTCGGTCATCTGGTCGGCGGTCATGCGCGTGCCTTGCCCTCTATTTGCGGCGGTATCGGAAATACCAGACTTCGTGGCCGATGCGCCGGGCCTTCGCTTCGTAGCGGGTTTCGGGCCAGCCGCCGGGGCGGTTCTGGAAATCCTTCGGCTCGCTGGCCAGCCAGTCGAAATCGGGATGGCCGTTCATCACCATCAGCGCCCAGCGCAGATAGACCGGATGGTCGGTGCCGAAGCGGAATTCGCCGCCGGGCTTGAGCTTGCGGGCGATCATCGCGACCGGGCCGGGGTTCATCATCCGACGCTTGGCGTGGCGCGCCTTGGGCCAGGGATCGGGATGGAGGAGATAGACGAAGCTGAGGGCGCCGTCGGGGATGCGGGCAAGCACGTCGAGCGCATCGCCCATGTGCAGGCGCACATTGCCCAGCGCCTGGTCGCGGACATGGCCGAGCGCCTGGACCACGCCGTTGAGGAAAGGCTCGCACCCGATGAAGCCATGGTCGGGCAGCAGGTCGGCGCGCCAGGCCATATGTTCGCCGCCGCCGAAGCCGATTTCGAAATGGAGCGGGCGGTCATAACCAAACAGGTTCGCGGCGGTCACTTCGCCCTCCGCCGGGACGGACAGGGCGGGGAGCAGCGTGTCGACCAGCTCCTGCTGGCCCTTGCGGAGCTTTGGCCCCGACTGGCGCCCATAGAGGCGGTTGAGGGTCGTGGGGTCGCCGGATTTATGCGCAGTCATGGGGCGCGCGCTTAGCCGGGGGAACGGCGCGGGGCAAGCAGGACGATGTCAGATGCCGAGCAGCGGCCAGAGGATGATGAGCAGCCCGACCAGGCTGGCGAAGAACATGATCGTGCGGACGACCGGGATGCCGAGGCCGTAGAGCGGCAGATAGACGATGCGCGCACCCAGCCAGATCCAGCCGCCCAGCGCGGTCCACTCGCTGGTCCTGCCCGCCACCACGACCCCGATCAAGGCGACGATGGCGATGGGCAGTGTTTCCATATAATTGGCCTGGGCACGGGAGAGGCGGCCGCCGAGGGGATTGAGCTGGGGCAGCCGTTCGTCGCGGGCGCCCATATTCCATTTGGCGCCATATTGCTTCGTCTTCACATGGGCGGCGGCGAAGATGTGGACGAGGAGCAGGATCATGCCCCAGGCCAGGATCGTGAGTTCGACGGGCACGGTGATGTCCTTCCCTTTTTCCGCCTCTTAGCAAATCCGGATCGCGCAGGACAGAGCAAGCCCGCGGTTCGTGAGCATGTCGGGGCTGCGCCCGAAGCGAATGGGGAGGGACTTACAGGGTCAGGCCCACCCGTCCGATCAAGGTTGCCCCGGCATGGGTATTGCCGGTGGCGGCGATGTCCGTGTCGGCGTAGCGCAGGCCCGCGGACCAGCGGCCGCGATACCAGTCGAGCGCGACGCCATGGTCCCAATAGCCGCCATCGGACCGCAGGCGCGCGGCGCGGAGGGGGCTGCGAACGTCGCCCGATGACCGGCCGAGATGGCCGGACAGGGTAAGCGGGGTGCCCGGGATGCCGATGGCGGCGCTGGTCGAGAGATAGAGATTGTCGCCGCCGATCGCCGATTGGCGCGGGGCATAGCGGGCGCCGAGATCGACGCTGGCCGGGCCGAGGGTGAAGCCAGCGATCGCGCCGACTTCGCCATAGCCCTGGTCGGACGCACCGGGGAAGAGATGGTAGCGCCCCTCGGCCGTCAGGCGGAAGCCCCCCAGTTGCCGGGCATAGCTGGCGCCCAGGTCGATGGCCGCGTCGGCGCCGCCATGACGCGCGCTGCCCCAAAGGCTGGTCGCCGTGCCGTCGAGGCTGAGCCCGTCTGCGACCGGGAGGGACAGGGTGCCGCGCAGCACCGGATCGCCGCCGCTCCAGCCGAGGCCGCGGCGGCGATCTTCGCTGACGACTTCGAGCGTGACGGTCGGGCCGGCGGCATCCTGGGCGGCGGCCGAAACGGCATGGCCGGCGAGCAGCAGCGCCCCCAGCCATGCCTTGCGGCGGATGCGATCAGTTGGAGGCAAGCGCGCGCGCCGAGTCCAGTTCAGCCAGCAGCGGACCGCGATCCGCCTGCGCGACCGCGACCAGATGCGCCCGGATCGCGTCCTGATGCCGGGCGAGGTCGCGCGCGCCCGGCTGGCGGCCCGGCGCGCAGGCGCCGGCTTCGCTGCCCGAGAAGCGCTGGTCGGTGGCAATGGTGCGGGCCAGCGCGGGGCCGTGGTCCAGCCTGCGGTCGACCATGATGGTCGCGGTCCATTGGCAGCGCTGCGCGTCCATGCGGTTGGGGGTGCGGGCGCCGACCGTCTTGCTGTGGATGTCCGCGCGGGCGGTGTAGGTGGCGCCGAGTTGCTGGCCGTGATGCTCCAGGGAAACGCTGTGGGTCGCTGCTGCGGCCACGAGCGCGATAAGCAAACTCATGTCTTTCTCCTGCTGTGACGCCGCACTTTGCCGTGCGGTCGTCGGGGAAGGATCTAGATTTGCCCTGTTGCTGCTTGTTTGCTGCATGATGAGAAAAGGCGACATGCGGGTGGGGACGTGGATCGAGGAAGCGTGACCCTGGGTCAGGCCCAGGGTGACGCGCAGCGGGACGGGATCGGGGCGGTGCCTCAGCCCGCCGCCTTGGCGAGGCCCTTCGACAATTGCAGCGCGCCGTTCAGGCGGGCCTGCGGGTCGGCCCAGGCGCGCTCGACCACGATCTTGCTGTCCGGGCGCAGGCGGGCGACGCCGTTCAGTTTCTGGATATAGGCGACGAGATTTTCGGGCCGGGGGAAGCGGTCTTCGAAGAAGCTGACCAGCGCGCCCTTCGGCCCGACGTCGATCTTGGCGATATTGGCAGTCATGCAATTCTGCTTGATCTCGATGATCTTGAGCAGGTTTTGCGTGGGCAGCGGCAGCTTGCCGAAACGGTCGATCAGTTCGGCGGCGAAGGATTCGAGGCCATTGCGGTCCTCCAGTTCGTTGATGCGGCGATAGAGACCCATGCGCAGGTCGAGGTCGGGCACATAATCGTCAGGGATGAGGATCGGCGCATCGACCGTGATCTGGGGGGAGAAGCTGTCGCGGCGCGTCTCCAGGCCGACGCCGCCGGCCTTGGCGTCCATGATCGCGTCTTCCAGCATCGACTGGTAGAGTTCGAAGCCGACTTCCTTGATATGGCCCGACTGTTCGTCGCCGACGAGATTGCCCGCGCCGCGAATGTCGAGATCATGGCTTGCCAGTTGGAAGCCTGCGCCGAGCGTGTCGAGGTCGGACAGAACCTTCAGGCGCTTTTCCGCCGTCTCCGTGATGATGCGGTTGGCGGGCGTGGTGAAATAGGCATAGGCGCGCGTCTTCGACCGCCCCACGCGGCCGCGCAGCTGGTAAAGCTGGGCCAGGCCGAAGCGGTCGGCGCGGTGGATGATGAGCGTGTTGGCGCTGGGGATGTCGAGGCCGGATTCGACGATAGTGGTCGACAGCAGCACGTCATAGCGCTTGTCGTAGAAGGCGGACATGCGTTCTTCGACGTCGGTCGCGCTCATCTGGCCATGGGCGACGATGGGCTTCACTTCGGGGACTTCCGTGCGGAGGAATTCCTCGATCTCCGTGAGGTCGGAGATGCGGGGGACGACGAAGAAGCTCTGGCCGCCGCGATAATGTTCGCGCAGCAATGCCTCGCGGATGACGACGCCGTCCCAGGGCATGACATAGGTACGGACGGCGAGGCGATCGACCGGCGGGGTCTGGATGACGGAGAGTTCGCGCAGGCCCGACATCGCCATTTGAAGCGTGCGCGGGATCGGCGTGGCGGTGAGCGTCAGGACATGGACGTCGGTCTTGAGGGACTTCAGCCTTTCCTTGTGGGTGACGCCGAAACGCTGTTCCTCGTCCACGATAACGAGGCCGAGGCGCTTGAACTCCAGTCCCTTGGCGAGCAGGGCGTGGGTGCCCACGACGATGTCGATCGTGCCATCGGCCAGCCCCGCCTTGGTCGCCTTCGCCTCCTTGTCGGGGACGAGGCGGGAGAGGCGGCCGATATTGACGGGGAAGCCGCGGAAACGATCCTCGAAATTCATATGATGCTGGCGTGCGAGCAGCGTGGTGGGGCAGATGACCACGACCTGCATCCCGGCCATCGCCGCGACGAAGGCGGCGCGCAGCGCCACCTCGGTCTTGCCGAAGCCGACATCGCCGCAGACGAGCCGGTCCATCGGCTTGCCCGCGCCCAGATCCTCCACCACGTCGCTGATCGCGCGGTCCTGATCGTCCGTTTCCTGATAGGGGAAGCGGTCGACGAAGGCGGGGTAGCCGGCGGCATCCGGCTCCGCCACGGTGGCGGCGCGCAGGGCGCGTTCGGCGGCGGTCTTGAGCAATTCACCCGCGATTTCGCGGATGCGCTCCTTCATCTTGGCCTTGCGCCGCTGCCAGGCTTCGCCGCCCAGCTTGTCGAGGCTGACGCCCTCATTCTCGCTGCCATAGCGGGAGAGGACTTCGAGATTTTCGACCGGGACGTAGAGCTTGTCGCCCCCGGCATAGGTCAGCGCGACGCAATCATGCGGGGCCTTGGCCACCGGGATCTGCGTCAGCCCTTCATAGCGGCCGATGCCGTGATCCATATGGACGACGAGGTCGCCTGGCGAGAGGGTGGCCAGTTCCTGGAGGAAGGCGTCGGCGCTCTTCTTGCGCTTGGCGCGGCGGACGAGGCGGTCGCCCAGCATATCCTGTTCGGTGAGGACGGCGACATCAGGCGCGGTGAAGCCATGGTCGAGGCCCAGGACCATGAGCGTGACGCTGCCATTGGCGGCGATGCCCAGCGCTTCCTGCCAATTGTCGGCGCCGGCGAGGCGGGCGACGCCATGGTCGGCGAGCAGGCCCGACAGGCGCTCGCGCGCGCCGACCGAGTAGCTGGCGATGACGACCTTTTTCTTTTGGCGGCGCAGGCTGTCGATATGCTTGCCGACCGCTTCGTAGATATTCGTGTTCTGCGCGCGTTCGGGAGCGAAATCGCGCGGGCCGTCCACCGCGAAGTCGAGCACGCTCGCGCTTTCCGGCTCATGGAAGGGCGTGGTGCCGTGCATCGGCAGCTTGGCGACGGCGGCGTCCCATTCGGCGGCGTCGAGATAGAGGGCGTCGGGCTTGAGGGGACGGTAGGAGCCGGGGTCGGACGACTTCGCCTGGACCCGGTTGGCGTGATAGTCGCGGATCGCCTCGAACCGGCTTTCCGCCGCGCCGGCGACGCCGGGGTCGCGGATCAGGATCGCATCGTCGCCCAGATGGTCGGCCAGCGGGACCAGCTTTTCCTCGAACAGGGGCAGCCAATGTTCCATGCCCGCGAGGCGGCGGCCGTCGCTGACCGCCTGATAGAGCGGGTCGCCGGTGGCGGTGGCGCCGAAGGTTTCGCGATAGCGGCCGCGGAAGCGCTTGATCGTGTCTTCGTCCAGCAGCGCTTCGGACGCGGGGAGCAGGGTGAAGCCGTCGACATTGTCGATCGTGCGCTGGTCGGACGGATCGAACCGGCGGACCGTCTCGATCTCGTCGCCGAAGAAATCGAGGCGGAGGGGATAGTCCTCGCCGCCGGGGAACAGGTCCACGATGCCGCCGCGAATGGCATATTCGCCCCGGTCGTGGACCGTGTCGGTGCGGACATAGCCGTTCGCCTGGAGCATCTCCGCCAGCTTCTGGATCGCGATGCGTTCCTTGGGCGCGAGTTTGGCGACCAGCTGGCGGACGCGGAAGGGGGTGAGGGTGCGCTGGGTCATGGCGGCCAGCGTGGTGACGACCAGTTGCGGCCCTTTGGGCCTGGCTTGCAGCGCGTAGAGGCCCGCGAGGCGGGCGGAGGCGGCGCGCAGCGACGGGCTGGCCCGGTCATAGGGCAGGCAGTCCCAGGCGGGGATTTCGACGATCTCGATCTCCGGCGCGAAATAATGCGCCGTGTCCGCGACCGCGCGCATCAGCTGCTCGTCGGACGCGATGAAGACGGCGCGCCCCCCCGCAGCCCCGGCGGCGCGGGCGATGTCGGCCAGCAGCCAGGGCTGGAACCCGGCGGGGACGCCGGAAAGGGTGAGGGGCGCCTTGGCCTTCAGGATTGTCTGGAGATCGGTCATCGTATTTTCGTCATTCCCGCGAAGGCGGGAGTCGCTCTCCCGGCCTGTCGCCTAATTGATCCGTCAGGAGATGGAGCCCCGCCTGCGCGGGGATGACGCTGCTAGACGATCTTCACGAAATCGAGTTTCAGGAAACTGTCCATCATCGGGCCTTTCCATTCGTCCGGCACGGGGATGGTGCCGAGCGCCCAGCCGATGATGTCCGCGTCCTGCTCCTCCATGAAGCGTTCGAACCAGGCGATTTCCTCCGCATTCCATGTCGCATGATAACGGTCGAAGAAGCCGCCGACGGTATAGTCCGCCTCCCGCGTGCCGCGGTGCCAGGCCCGGAATTGGATGCGGCGCATCTGGGGATTGTCGTTCACAATTTGTTCCTCTAACGGGCATGGCGCAGCCCGCCGATCGGGTGTCGGAAGGACCGTCCCGGCAGACATGGGGTGACCGACCTTCCCCGAAAGGCTTTCGTCATTGCTTCGCTGCGCTCGCAATGACGTTCCCACAGGACCGATCAGGCGTTACAGCCAGCCAGATAGCCATGCGACCCGATATTCTCAATCCGCTCTTTGCCGAAATATCCCTGTTCAAGGGCATCGGCCCCGCGCTGGCCCGCCCGCTGGAGCGGCTGGGGCTTAGCCGCGCCGTCGATGTCGCCTTCCATATTCCGGTCAGCTGGGTGGACCGGCACCTGACCGACGCACTGGACATGGCGGACGCGGGGCGGGTGATCGGGACGATGCTGACCCCGGTCGATTATCGCGCCAGCGGCAGCGCGCGCGCGCCCTTCCGGGTGCAGGCGGTGGACGGTCGGGGCAATGGAGTCTCTCTCGTCTATTTCGGGAAGAACAGCGCCTGGCCGCGCAAGCTGTTGCCGCTCAACGAACCCAAATTCGTGTCGGGCAAGCTGGAGGCCTATGGCGATACGCTCCAGATGGTGCATCCCGACTATGTGTTGCCGCCCGAGGAGGCGGACACCGTGCCTGCGCGCGAATCGGTCTATGGGTTGTCGGAGGGGCTGACCAACAACCGGATGCGGGACATTGCGGCGCAGGCGCTGGCGCGGGCGCCCGACCTGCCCGAATGGATCGAGCCGAGCCTGCTGGCGCGCAAGGGCTGGCCGGCCTGGCGCGAGGCGCTGGGGCGGGTCCATGCCGATCCGTCGGACGCCAAGGCGCGCGAGCGGTTGGCCTATGACGAGATATTCGCGGGGCAGCTGGCGCTGATGCTGGTGCGGCAATCGTCGCGGCGGCGGCGCGGCGTGCCCATCGAGGGCGACGGGCGGCTGCGCGCGATGCTGAAGCTGCCCTTCGCGCCTACGGGCGCGCAGCGGCGCGCGATCGGCGAGATCGAGGGCGACATGGCGCAGGCGACGCCGATGCTGCGGCTGCTGCAAGGCGATGTCGGGTCGGGCAAGACCTTGGTGGCGCTGATGGCGCTGCTGAACGCCGTCGAGGCCGGGATGCAGGGCGCGATGCTGGCCCCGACCGAAATATTGGCGCGGCAGCATTATGAGACGTTGCGGAAAATGGCGTCGGGCCTGCCCATCGAGATTGCGATTCTGACCGGGCGCGAGAAGGGCAAGGTGCGCGAGGCGACTTTGATGGGGCTGGCGGACGGGAGCATCGACATATTGGTCGGCACCCACGCCATCTTTCAGGAGGCGGTGCAATATAAGGCGCTGGGTCTGGCAGTGATCGACGAGCAGCATCGCTTCGGCGTCGCGCAGCGGATGATGCTGGCGAGCAAGGCGGAACGGTCGCCGCATTTGCTGGTGATGACGGCGACGCCGATTCCGCGCACGCTGACGCTGACCTATTATGGCGAAATGGACGTGTCGCGGCTGGACGAGATGCCGCCAGGGCGCCAGCCGATCCAGACATTGGTGATGGCCGCGAGCCGGCTGGACGAGGTCGTCGATGCGCTTGCACGCCATGTGGACGGCGGCGGGCAGGCCTATTGGGTGTGCCCGCTGGTCGAGGAAAGCGAGACGAGCGACCAGGCAGCGGCCGAGGCGAGGGCGGAGTCGCTGAAGCTGCGCTTTGGCGACCGGGTGGGGCTGGTCCATGGCAGGATGAAAGGGCCGGACAAGGATGCGGCGATGGAGGCCTTCGCGGCCAATCGCACGCAGATACTGGTCGCGACCACGGTGATCGAGGTCGGCGTGGACGTGCCCAACAGCAGCCTCATCATCATCGAGGGGGCGGATCGCTTTGGCCTCGCGCAGTTGCACCAGCTGCGCGGCCGGGTGGGACGCGGCGACAAGCCATCGGTCTGCCTGTTGCTGCGCGGCAATGGCCTGGGCGAGACGTCGCGCGCGCGGCTGGCGCTGATGCGCGAGACGAATGACGGCTTCCGCATCGCCGAGGAGGATCTGAAGCTGCGCGGCGCGGGCGAGGTGCTGGGCACGCGCCAGTCGGGCGAGGCGGAACTGAAGGTCGCGACGCCCGAGCATGTCGCGGCGCTGGTGGACAGCGCGCGGGACGACGCGCATCTGCTGATCGAGCGGGACGGCGGGCTGGACAGCGCGCGGGGGCAGGCGGCGCGGATTTGTCTGTATCTGTTCGAGAAGGACGCGGCTGTGGGGTTGCTGAGGGGGGGGTGACCGACAGCGACCATTTGTGTCGTTCAACGTTAGGCTGGCGCGTCTCGATTGCGGACATTCAGCTTCTTTGCCAATATGATATTTGGCCAATGAAGGAGAAGCTGATGTGATCCCATACATTTTACATCGCTACGCTTTCCTCATCGCATTAGCGATCGGGCTGATTGTGCCGCCGCTGGTCCTACCCGATGATGCAAAATGGTGGGTGAAATTCGGAGTGATGCTGCCATTGTCGCTGCTCATCTACTGGCTGCTCTATAAGGACGGCGTTACCGAAAACCGCTCGTCGGGCCACAAGCCGCCATGGCGATAATGAGATCGCAAATTATGCAGTCGTCCACGCTGTTGGTCTATCAACGACCAAAATAGGTCGTTTACAAAATCCTTTGTGTAACCTGATAGCGGTCATTGCTGGCGCTTGTTACGCCGCCAAGGGATAGGAGGCACAGCATGGCACTCATGGGACGTTGGCTATTGGCGGTTGTTGTATGCTTCCTACTCTTTCCGGTCGCCTTCATCCTATGGAACGGACCAGATAATCAGTTTGGGTATGTAGGCGGCATGATCCTGATGCTGTTTTTACAGTTTGCCAGCCCATATTCCTTTTGGAAAATTCCTCTCGGGATTGGCACGGCTTTAGGGCTTGGATGGCATATAGCTGTTTGTCTGAGATCGATCGAACGTGGCTCAAAGCCGCCAGTCTCCTAGCCACCCCTTTCGTCATTCCCGCCACCCGAAGGCGGCCAAAGGCCAACGCGGGAACCCACTCCTGACCCGGCGTCAAGTGCAACGCCGAGGAGGTGGACCCCTTCCTCCGCGGGGATGACGGTGAGAATAGGGGCGGCTTAGTGCGCTTCTGGTCCCTCCCGAAAACATCTCGCATCTGCGAAACAAAATCGGGTGTGGTCGCGTTGCCCTGTCCATGACCGATATCAGCTTGACCCACATCACGCCGATGGCGGTGATGTCGATCGTCATTTCGGTGGGCGTCGCCTTCCTGATCCACTGGGCGCTGTACTGGATCGCGTTGCGGGTCGCGAGACATTCCCGGATCGAGCCGGTGCTGTTGCCCGCCATCTTCCAGCCAACGCGCTGGCTGGTGGTGTTGCTGGCGCTGGGCGCGGGCCTCAAGTCCATCGAGCTGGGCGATCGGGTCGAGGATATATGGGCGATCGGGGCGCGGATGATCTTCGCGCTGCTGGTCGGCTGGCTGATTTTCCGCCTGATGCGCGCGGGCAAGGCGATGCTGGAGGCGCGCGCGGACATCAGTGTCGAGGATAATCTGAAGGCGCGGCGGCAGCGGACCAGGGTCGGCATCCTCTATCGCATCGCCCAGTGCATCGTCGGCTTCCTGGTCATCGCGATGATGTTGATCGCCATACCGGGCGTGCGGACCATCGGCGTCTCGCTGATGGCGTCGGCCGGGCTCGCGGCGCTGGCGGTGGGCGCGGCGGCGCAACCCGCGCTCAAGAACCTGATCGCGGGCATCCAGATGGCCTTTTCCGAACCGATCCGGCTGGACGATGTCGTCATCGTCGAAGGCGAATGGGGGCGGGTCGAGGAGATCAGGCTGACCTATGTCATCATCCGCATCTGGGATGACCGGCGGATGGTGGTGCCGGTGTCCTATTTCCTGGAAAAGCCCTTCCAGAACTGGACGACGAAGACATCCGACCTGCTGGGCACCGTGTTCCTCCATGTCGATCCGACCGCCGATGTCGAGCGTATCCGCGCGCGCTTCGTAGCGGCGGTGCAGGCCAACAGCCGCTGGGACGGGCGGGTCGCCATCTTGCAGGTGACGGACCATCGCGCCGATGCGCTGGAGTTGCGCGGGCTGCTGTCCGCGCGCAACGCGGGGATCGCCTTCGACCTGCGCTGCGAGGTGCGGGAGGCGATGCTGGCCTTTCTGCGCGACGAGATGCCCGAGGCGCTGGTGCGCGGCCGTCAGCGGGTGGAAGCGGGCGAGGGGCTGGCGGGCCTGGGCCTTACCAGGCCGTCTGACGCGGCGGGATGAGCGCCATCATCGTGTCGTAGAGGCGCGGCTTGACCGGCTCCAGAAATTCCATGCCGGCGCGGCCATCCTCCGCCCAGCGGATTTCGGCGGGATAGTCCTTGAGCACCGGCAGCCAGATCGTCACCCGTTCGCCGGTCAGCAATTCCCCGTCGCTGCGACACATCAGGCCATGTGCGGAAATATTGATGATGCGGACGCCATGGGTGCGGCCGCGCGCCGTGACGTGGCTTACCATGTCGACCAGGTCACGCTGCGCCCGACGCTGTTCCACCGAAGGATCGCGCGAGCGTAGGACATGGCCGAGATTGGCGAAGACCGAAGAGGACATGATGCCAGACTAGGCCTTCGGACATGGACGAGTTGCTACGAAAGAGCGTTAACGGCCGGGTAACGCCCTTCGTTTCGTCAGGCGACGACCAGCCCGTGCTTCTTTGCGCCGAAGCTCAATTTGTCGCCCGGCTTGAGAGTGATGGCCGGGTCGGTGACGACTTCGCCATTCACCTTGATCGCGCCCTCGGTCAGCTTGCGGCGCACTTCCTTGTTGGAGGTCGCGAAGCCGAGGCCAGTGGTGGCCTGCACCACGGTCAGCCCTTCTGCGCCGAGACTGACGGTCGGCAGGTTGGCGTCCGACGCGCCTTCCTCAAAGGTGCGGCGGGCGGTTTCGGCCGAAGCCGTCGCCGCGTCGAGGCCACGGCAGAGCGCCGTCGCTTCGTTCGCGAGGATCTTTTTCGCCTCGTTGATCTCCGCGCCTTCCAATGCGGCGAGGCGGTTCACCTCGTCCATCGGCAGGTCGGTGAACAGGCGCAGGCGGTTGGCGACGTCGGCATCGGCGGTGTTCCGCCAGAATTGCCAATAGTCGTAATGCGACAACTGATCCTCGTTCAGCCAGACGGCGCCGCCCACGGTCTTGCCCATCTTCGTGCCGTCCGCATTGGTGAGCAGCGGCGTGGTGAGGCCGAACACCTGCGTGCCATCGACGCGGCGGGCGAGTTCGACGCCGTTGACGATATTGCCCCACTGGTCGGAACCGCCCATCTGGAGACGGCAAGCCGAGCGGCGCGACAATTCCAGGAAGTCATAGGCCTGGAGGATCATGTAATTGAATTCGAGGAAGCTGAGCGACTGTTCGCGGTCGAGGCGCAGCTTCACCGAATCGAAGCTCAGCATCCGGTTGACCGAGAAATGCTGGCCGATGTCGCGCAGGAAGGGGATATATTCCAACTTGTCGAGCCATTCGGCATTGTCGAGCATGATCGCGTCGCTGGGGCCATCGCCGAAGGTCAGGAAGCGTTCGAACACGCGCTTGATGCTGGCGACATTCTCCGCAATCAGCTCGTTCGTCAGCAGCTTGCGCGCTTCGTCCTTGAAGCTGGGATCGCCGATCTTGCCGGTGCCGCCGCCCATCAGCACGATCGGCTTGTGGCCCGCCTTCTGCAACTGGCGCAGCATCATGATCGACACGAGATGGCCGACATGGAGCGACGGCGCGGTCGGATCGAAGCCGATATAGCCCGGCACCACCTGCTTGGCGGCGAGAGCATCGAGGCCCTCCGCATCGGTCAGCTGATGGATGAAGCCGCGCGCTTCGAGCAGGCGCAGGAGATCGGACTGATAGTTGCTCATGGCGCGCGCCTGTAGCATTGCGGGTGCGACTGTTAAAGAGGCGGAGTTTTCGATCATGTTGGCAATCGGCCTGATGTCCGGCACATCGCGCGACGGAATCGACGCGGCGCTGATCGATACGGACGGCGAGGGGCAGGTCCAGGCGGTCGAGTTCCACGCCATGGCCTATGATGAGGGTTTCCGCCTGCGGCTGGCCGAAGCGTGCCAGCGGGCGATGGCGATGGAGAAGCCGGGCTTCGAGCCGCTGATCGCATCGGTCGAGGCGGAACTGACCGAGTTGCATGTGCAGGCGGTCGCGGACCTGCTGGGGCGCAGCGGACATATCGCGGAGGATATCGGCGTGATCGGCTTTCACGGCCATACCGTCGCGCATCGGCCCGACCGGGGCTGGACCTGGCAGATCGGCGACGGCGGGAGCCTTGCCGGGGCGTTCGGGATTGCGGTGGTCGCGGACCTGCGCAGCGCCGACGTGGCGGCGGGCGGGCAGGGCGCGCCGCTGATGCCGGTCTATCATCGCGCCCTGGCGCAGGGGCTGGAGAAGCCGGCGGCGGTGCTGAACCTGGGCGGCGTGGCGAATATCACGTTCATCGGGTCGGACGGGACGCTGATCGCGTTCGACACGGGCATGGCGAGTGGGCTGATCGACAACTGGATGCAGACGCATGGGCAAGCCGCCTATGATGCGGGCGGGGCGTGCGCCGCGCGGGGCAAGGTGGACGAAGCGCGGCTGGCGGCGATGATGGCCGATCCCTGGTTCGACCTGTCGCCGCCCAAGAGCATCGACCGGGAAGCGTTCAGCATCGAGGCGGTGCGGGGGCTTTCACTGGAGGATGGCGCGGCGACCCTGACGGCCTTCACGGCGGCGGCTGTGGCGCGCGGCGTGGATCATCTGCCCGAGCGCCCGACCCGCATCTACGCGGCGGGGGGAGGGCGGCACAATGATACGCTGATGGCGATGCTGGCGCAGCGGACGGGGGCGGAGATGCTGTCGGTCGATGGCCTCGGCTGGGACGGCGACGCGCTGGAGGCGCAGGGCTTCGCCTATATGGCGGTGCGCCACCTCAAGGGGTTGCCGATCAGCTTTCCGGGGACGACCGGAGTGCCGGCGCCGATGACGGGTGGCGTGCTGTTCCGGGCGTGATTCAGGCCCGCACCGCTTCATGCTGGCCGAAACCGTCCGGTCCCTCCGCCGGATATTGCCTGATCCAGCGGCTGGCGAGCCATTTGGTGCCCGACCGGATCGGCATACCGGCATGTTCGCTCATCGGATCGGGACGCCCGTCGGCCAGGCAGTTGGCGAACAGCAGTCCGTCCCCCTTGCGCCCGCGATGGGCCAGGTCGAGCCGGGTGAAGCGGGTTTCGCCGCCGCCATAATCATCGTTGAGATAGACGAGCAGGGTCAGGCCGCGCTGGTTGGCAAGGCCTGGCACCGCGTCGAGATGGGGGCGATATTGCTGGCCGGGGCGGTAGCGCAGGACTTGCAGCGTTTCGCCCTGTTCGATCCGGGTGCCGCTGGCCGCGGCCAGCCGCCGGTTGATTGCGTGGATGGCGGGCCATTCGGAGACGATGGGAAAACCGGCGGCGTCGGAATCGCGGACGGGATCGGCGACAAAGCGCTTCTGCCCTTCGTGGAAGATCAGCGCCGGGCGCTGTCGCCGTTCGGACAGGGCTATCAGCAGGTCGCATTCGGCGGCGGTGAGCAGGCCCGGAATGGCGCTTATGAGCGGCTGGTCCGCCACGGGATGATGGCGCGCGCGATGGATCGGATCGCCCGCCGGGTCGAGCGCCATCGCGGCGATCAGCGTCCGCTGCTGCGCGGCGACCGGATCGCGATCGGTCCAGGCGTCGAGCAGGGCCAGTGCTCCGGCCCAGTCACGCGTGCCGCCGACCCCGTTCGCCAGAAAGCCCGCGAACATCCGGGCGGCACCGACATTGCCCGCAGCGCTGGCAGCGCCCATGTCGGCGCGGGCGGCGGGCAGGTCGCGGGGCATCACCCGGCCCTCGACCCGCCAGAGGGCGCGCATGGCGAGGGCTTCGCTATCGTCCTGCGCACACGCCGCATCGACCAGCGCGCGGGCCGCAGCGCCATCGCCCTGGCGCAGCAGCGCCAGCGCCCGTTCGCCGACGCCCGCCATCAGCGCTTGCGCGTCAATTCGCGCATCGCCCCGTCGATGCCCTCGATCGTCAGCGGATACATGCGGTCGTTCATCAGGTCGCGGATGAGGCGGGTCGACTGGCTGTAGCCCCAATGCGCTTGCGGCGTGGGGTTGAGCCAGACCGTGGCGGGATAGGTGTGCGCGACGCGGCCGAGCCAGACGGCGCCCGCTTCCTCGTTCATATGTTCCACCGATCCGCCGGGATGGCTGATCTCATAGGGACTCATCGCCGCGTCGCCGACGAAGATGACCTTATAGTCATGGCCATATTTGTGGAGAATGTCCCAGGTCGGGGTGCGCTCCGAAAAGCGGCGGCGATTATCCTTCCACACGCCTTCATAAAGGCAGTTGTGGAAGTAGAAGAACTCCATATTCTTGAATTCGCCGGTCGCGGCTGAGAAGAGTTCCTCGCAGAGCGAGACGAACGGGTCCATCGAGCCGCCCACGTCGAGGAAGAGCAGCAGCTTCACCGCATTATGCCGTTCGGGCCGCATCCGGATGTCGAGCCAGCCCTGCCGCGCGGTGCCGCGGATCGTCCCGTCCAGGTCCAGTTCCTCGGCGGCGCCTTCGCGGGCGAAGCGGCGCAGGCGGCGCAGCGCGACCTTGATGTTGCGGGTGCCCAGTTCCTTCTTGTTGTCGAGATTGGCGAATTCGCGCTTTTCCCAGACCTTGATGGCGCGCTTGTGCCGGCTTTCCCCGCCGATCCGCACGCCTTCGGGGTTGTAGCCGCCATGGCCGAAGGGGGAGGTGCCGCCGGTGCCGATCCATTTGTTGCCGCCCTGGTGCCGGCCCTTCTGCTCCTCCAGCCGTTCCTTCAGTGTCTTCATGATCTCGTCCCAGTCGCCCAGCGACTGGATCTTCTCCATCTCCTCGGGCGAGAGGAATTTTTCCGCGACGAGGCGCAGCCATTCCTCCGGGATTTCAGCCTCGACCCCGTCCTGACCCAGAACGCCCTTGAATATCTTGGCGAATACCTGGTCGAAACGGTCGAGCAGCCCTTCGTCCTTCACATAGGTGGCGCGGGCGAGATAGTAGAAGTCCTCCGGCCGCCGGGCGATGACGTCCCGGTCGAGCGCTTCCAGCAGGAGCAGATGCTCCTTGATGCTGGCGGGGATGCCGGCGGCGCGGAGCGCGTCGAGAAAGTTGAGCAGCATGGTTGCCCCTTGTCGGACAGGGCAGGCGGGGATGCAAGCCGCGAGGGCGATCCGGACAGCGATCTCTATTGTTCGAATATTAAGTGTTGCAGTGCATGGTTAATACGTCACTATCCAGATACAGAGAAAGTTGCGGGGCGCTCTTGGAAAACAGGGACTTGTTGGCCGACCTGGGAGAAAGGTCGGGCGACATAGCATTGCAGTGCAGCGAGACGGCCGGTTTCCTGGGCGAAGTGAACCGCCGTATCCAGGGCGATGCGGCGCGTCTGGCCGACCTGGAGCGCAACATGGACCGGCTGGCCGCCAGCCAGGGTGAAAGCGTCGCCGCCGCGCGCGAATTGAGCCTGACCGCGCGTCGCGCCGGGGGGATCATCGCCGACGGGCATGAAGTGATAACCCTGTCGCTGGGCGAGGTGGCGGGGCTGGTCGAGCATGTCACCGGGCTGGAAGGCAGTCTGCGCCAGTTCCTGTCGGTGATCGAGGCGGTCGGCTCCATTTCCGAGGAACTCGGCGCGATCGCGCGGCAGACGCGGCTACTGGGCATCAATGCGGCGATCGAGGCGGCGCGTGGCGGCGAGGCGACGCAGGGCTTCGCCGTGGTCGCGGAGGAAATCCGGCGGCTGGCGGGACAGGCGGGGGAGTCGGCCGCGTCGGTCGGCGACAAGCTGGGCCTGCTGGATCGCGACGCCCGGCGGCTGATCGGCGGCGTGGAGGCCAATATCGTGCGGGGCCGGGAAGCGGGCACCCATATCGACCGGCTGCGCCTTGGCATGGCGGAAATCGCCTCGCTCGTCACCCAGTTCGGCGAACGGTCAGAGACGATCGTCGCCTGCACCGACGCCGCCGACGGCGATGTCGCCGCGCTGCGCCATGGCCTGGCCGATTTCAGCCGTTCGGCGAGCGACAGCGCGAGCCGGGTCGATGCGGCGCGCGAGCAACTCGACGCGCTGGAAGGGATGGCCAACGCCATGCTCAACACCACGGCGCACGGCCCGCAAAAGACCCGCAACAGCCGCTATATCGCGCTGGCCGAGGATGGCGCGGAGGAGGTGCGCGCGCTGATCGAGGCGGCGCTGCGCGATGGGGAACTGAGCGTCGAAGGGCTGTTCGACACGGATTACCGGGCGGTCGCCGGGTCGGACCCGGTGCAATATGAAAACGGCTTCACGGCGTTCGCCGACGCGGCGCTGCGGCCGATGCTCGATCGCCATACGGCGCAGGACAGCGCGCTGGTTGGCTGCTGCCTGATCGACATGAACGGCTATCTGCCCACCCATATCAGCGCGCGCAGCCAGCCGCAGCGGCCGGGTGCGCGGGCGTGGAACATGGAACATGCCCGTAACCGCCAGATATTCATGGACAACCAGACCCGCCGGGCGCTGGACGGGGCGGGCGACTTCTTCCTGTTCACCTATCGGCAGGATCTGGGCGACAGCCGTTATCGCGCGTTGCGCAGCGTGTTCGTGCCTCTGGTCTTCGCCGGGCGGCGATGGGGGCTTTACGAGGTCGGCTACCTGATCTGATCCTCCCTCGCGCCGATGCCGTGGATCTGCGACACGAGGACGAAGGAAATGATCATCAGCAGATACCAGCTGCCCAGCTTTGCAAGGCCGACCATCTGCCAGCCATGACGCTGGTCGGGATAGGTCCAGGCATGGGCGAAGGTGCCGATATTCTCCGCAAACCAGATGAACAGGGCGACGAGGGAGAAGCCGACGAGAAGCGGCATCCGGCGCGGCGTGCGCCAGGGGGTGAACCATATCCATGTCCGCCCGAACAGCAGGATCGCGACCGCGAACAGGGCGAGGCGGATGTCGGGGAGCCAGTGATGGGCGAAGAAATTGACATAGATGGCGACGGCCAGCAGCACCGTCGTCCAGACCGGCGGATAGCGGGTGAAGCGGAAGCCGAAGATGCGCCAGACGCGCGCGATATAGCTGCCGACCGCGGCATACATGAAGCCCGAGAAGAGCGGGACCGGGCCGACATGGAGCAGGCTCGCCTCCGGATAGATCCAGGAGCCGGCGGCCGTCTTGAACAATTCCATGACCGTGCCGATGCCGTGGAAAGCGAAGATCACCTTCGCCTCCCCCCAGCTTTCGAGGCGAAAGGCAAGCATGGCCGCCTGAAGGGCGAGGGCGGCCAGGGTCAGGGCATCATAGCGGTGGAGCGGCGCGTCGGCGGGGTAGAATAGGTGGGTGGCGAGCAGCAGCGCCAGCATCAGCCCACCGAACAGGCAGGCCCAGCCCTGCTTGAAGCCGAAGAGGAGAAATTCGAACGCCCATGCCCGAGGGCCGGGGGCGATGCGGACGCCCTCCAGCCGGGAGCGGATGCGGGCGAAGCGCGTCGCCCCCCAGATGCGTGTCATGCCAGTGGTTTAGAGCATCGCGCGCAAAAGCGGGAACCTCTTTTGCGCCAAACGGATGCGATCATAAAAGACCGGAGCGGGCGGCCTGTATCGGGTTTGACGCAGCGCCCTCCGCAATGTCACCTGACTCAAGGGGAGGGCGGTCAGCGGCCGGCGGCCGACAGCCGGCTGACCGTCACGTCGCCATTGGCGGCATAGGCGGCGGTGGCGTGGGCCTTGGCGGTCTGCGGATCCTTGCCATCCAGGATCGCGGCGATCTGGCGCGGGCTGGGCACCTTGTCGTAGACGCCGTAGAGATCGGTCTGGCCGACCATGTGGATCGAGAGCTTGTAGCCCTTTGCGTCCGTCGCCGGGTCGAACGCCAGCACGGTGCCGCTGTCGTCCACCGGCACGATGATCGCGCCATCGTTCCGGCCGGCCTGTTGCAGCATGTCAAAGCGGCCCTCGGCCGTGGTCACCGTGCCCCGCACGCACAGCGTATCCTTGCCGTCACGCGGGATGCGGACATCCTGGGGCACGGCCTGCCGGGCTTCGTCCGCGCGATCGAGCCGGGCGTCGCCCGCATCGGCGCTGGGGCATTGGGTGAAACGGGCGGGAGCGGTCGCGTGGAGCGCGGCGGCGTCGTCGAAGGCAAGGCCCGCGAGCATGGCGTCGAGGCCGGCAAGCACATCGGCGCGGCGTTCCGTCGGCCCGGTGACGCGGATCTTGACCATCCAGCGGCCCGCATGGACGAAGCCCGCCGCCGTCGTGAGCGCGCCGTCGGCGGCATCGTCATAGACGGCGCGGATCGCCCGGTCCGCCTGGCCGGCCGCTGGAGCGCTGGCATAGGCGGTGCGGCGGGTCTGGCTGCCGAAGCGCTCCATGATCGCCTTGTCGGTCATGTAGGCGGCGAGCGAAGCGTCGGCATAGGTGGGCATATAGACATAAAGGGTCGCCTGGACCGCGCCGTCCTCAGACAGATATTGCGCGTAATTGTCGACCGCGCGTCCTCCATTGGAGGCTTCGCCGCTCTTGGCCAGTGACAGGCCGGCAAGGCTCTGCGGCAGGCTGATGCCGGGACCGTTGGCGCGGATCGCGGTTTCCATGGGCGTCCAGGCCTCGGCATCGTCCGCGGCCTGTGCCAGCGCAGGCACCGCCAGCGACAAGACGGCGGACAACAGGAACAACGCGCGCTTGGGCATCAGCATCCCTCTCCAGATCCAGACCGTCTTGGCGCGGCCTTGAACTATGACATCGAGGCTACAGACTATCCCGCGGCGCGCAAGCGCCTAAATCACGCCACCGGCGGGATTTGCGCCGGATAATGCGGCAATGCGGGGTCATGATGCGCCCAGCAGGGGGCGGCGTCGGTCCAGATCACCGCCTGCGGGCCGATCAGCGAGGGATCGTCCAGCGCCCCGGCGCGGATGAAGGTCAGATGCGGGCGCGATTCGGCAAGACTGAAGAGGGGGGTGCCACAGGTCGGGCAGAAGCCGCGCTTCATTGCGTTGCCACTGTCCGCGACGCTGTCATGCCAGCGTATCTCGCCGGTGGTCGTCACATGCTCGCTGGGGAAGCAGACATTCACCGTGGCCGATCCCCCGCCCAGATATTGGCACAGGCGGCACCAGCACATGCGGGCGGCCAGGGGCTCGGCGTCGATCGCGATGCGGACGGCGCCGCAGAGGCAGCCTGCGCCATGGGGGGTGGTGTGGGGCATGGGAAAGTCCTTCGGCTGGTGCGGAGGGCGTGCCGACCCCGCTGCGATCAACTCGCTTGGCTCTTATGTCTCGCTGCCCCTCCCGCGGGCGGGAGGGGGTTGTTTCCTACCGCCCCTGTCGGCGCGCCATGAAGGCGAGGCGCTCGAACATCATGATGTCCTGTTCATTCTTGAGCAGGGCGCCGTGCAGCGGGGGAATCGCCTTGGTCGGATCGCTGTTCTGGAGGACGTCGAGCGGCATGTCCTCGTTCAGCAGCAGTTTCAGCCAGTCGAGCAGTTCGGAGGTCGAGGGCTTTTTCTTGAGGCCGGGCACGTCGCGGATGTCGTAGAAAATCTCCATCGCCTTGGTGACCAGTATCTTCTGGATACCAGGGAAATGGACGTCGACGATGGCCTGCATCGTGTCGCGGTCGGGGAATTTGATATAGTGGAAGAAGCAGCGGCGCAGGAAGGCGTCGGGCAGTTCCTTCTCGTTGTTCGAGGTGATGACCACCACCGGGCGTTCGGCCGCCGCGATCGTCTCGCCCGTTTCATAGACATGGAAGGCCATGCGGTCGAGTTCCTGCAACAGGTCGTTGGGGAATTCGATGTCGGCCTTGTCGATCTCGTCGATCAGCAGCACGGGCAGGCGGGGGGAGGTGAAGGCCTCCCACAGCTTGCCCTTGCGGATATAATTGGAAATCTCATGCACGCGCGGGTCGCCGAGCTGGCCGTCGCGCAGGCGGGCGACCGCGTCATATTCATAAAGGCCCTGATGCGCCTTGGTCGTTGACTTGACGTTCCATTCGATCAGCGGAGCGTCGAGCGCCTTGGCGATTTCCTGCGCCAGCACCGTCTTGCCGGTGCCCGGCTCTCCCTTCACCAGCAGCGGGCGGCGCAGCAGCACGGCGGCGTTGACCGCGACCTTCAGATCGTCGGTGGCGACATACTCCTGCGTGCCTTCAAAGCGCATCATCATTCTTCCGCTATCCTGTCCGTCATCGGACCTAGGGCATAGCGCGCGTCCGGCGCAATCTGTTTGTGCGGTGCGGTGCGGCGGGGCGGGATCGGCGGTGCGCTGGATCAGCCAGCCTTGGCGCGCAGGTCCGCGCGGGCGCCGAGCAGATCCCACAGGCCGCGATGCTGGGCGAGGAGCTGGCGCGCGCCGAACTGGATCGCGCGGTCGATGACGTCGTCGCCGCCGATGGCGCGAGCCACGTCCAGGGTCGAGGCGCGATCGGGGAGGGCGCAGGGCTGCGGCTCCAGCCCGGCCCGGATCGCCACCATGTCAAGCACATGTCGCATCGCGCGCCAGTCGAGCACGAGCGCGATCGCCGCGCCCATGGCGCAGCCGCGCCGGTCCGACTGGGCAAGCGTGTCGAGTGCGTGACGCTGCTGGCTGACGACGGCTTCGCAATCGGCCTGCCCGGCGGTGCTAGGGGCCGGCCCTGCGGCCACCGTGACCTGGGTCATGTAGGCGCGCTCCACGGCGAAGGCGTCGGCGGCCTCGATCAGCCAGCGGCGCGCGCCATTGTCCGCCGAGCGGGTTGCGGCGTGGTCGATCACGCCGGGATGGCGGCCATGGAGAAGGCAGATGTAAGAGGCCGCGTCGGCCAGATCGGGGAGGGACAGCAGCCCTTCGCGAACGACCCCCATGCCCGCGCGATTGGCATAGGCGTGGGCGGCGGTGCCATCGGCGGCGACCAGCGCCTCCAGCACGCGCGAAATGTCGCCAAATTGATAGCGGGGGGCCGCTTCGCTCATGCTCCAGATCCCTGTGATGGCCCCGCACATGCAGGGGTGAACAGCAGGAATAGGAGAGCCGGGTAAACACTCGGTTTACGGAATCAGAAAGGGCGACCGTGAAAGCCGCCCTTCTCCGTCAAGCATGGTTAATTTATCTTTACCGGACCATTTTAATTTTACTGGTCGACGAAGGACCGCATCTTGCGCGAGCGCGAGGGGTGCTTGAGCTTGCGGAGCGCCTTCGCCTCGATCTGGCGGATGCGCTCACGGGTCACGCTGAACTGCTGGCCCACTTCCTCCAGCGTATGATCGGTGTTCATGCCGATGCCGAAGCGCATCCGCAGCACGCGTTCCTCGCGCGGGGTCAGGCTGGCCAGCACCCGAGTGACGGTTTCCTTGAGGTTCGCCTGGATCGCCGCGTCCACCGGGATGATCGCGTTCTTGTCCTCGATGAAGTCGCCCAGATGGCTGTCCTCCTCATCGCCGATCGGCGTTTCGAGGGAGATCGGCTCCTTGGCGATCTTCATCACCTTGCGCACCTTCTCCAGCGGCATCGACAGGCGCTCGGCCATCTCTTCCGGAGTCGGCTCGCGGCCCTGCTCGTGCAGGAACTGGCGGCTGGTGCGGACCAGCTTGTTGATCGTTTCGATCATGTGGACCGGGATGCGGATCGTGCGCGCCTGGTCTGCGATCGAGCGGGTGATCGCCTGCCTGATCCACCAGGTGGCGTAGGTGCTGAACTTGTAGCCGCGGCGATACTCGAACTTGTCCACCGCCTTCATCAGGCCGATATTGCCTTCCTGAATAAGATCAAGGAATTGCAGGCCGCGGTTCGTATATTTCTTCGCGATGGAGATGACGAGACGCAGATTGGCCTCCACCATTTCCTTCTTCGCGATGCGCGCTTCGCGCTCGCCCTTCTGCACCATGTTGACGATGCGGCGGAATTCGGAAAGCGACATGCCGGTCGCCTGGGCGATTTCGCTCACCTCGTTGCGGATACGCTCGACCGAGCGTCCTTCGGCGGCGGCAAAGGCGGTCCATTTCTTGTCGAGGCCCTGGACCTTGTCCAGCCAGGCGTCGTCCAGCTCGTTGCCGACATAGCGGTCGAGGAAATCCTTGCGGCTGACCTTGTGACGCTCGGCCAGACGCAGCATCTGGCCGCCCAGCGCGGTCAGGCGCCGGTTATAGGCATAGAGCTGGTCGACCAGATATTCGATCTTCTGCTGGTGGAACTGGACGCTTTCGACTTCGGCGGTCAGACTTTCACGCAGCGCCTGATAATCATCCTCGGCCTTCTGGCTCAGCGTCTCGCCATTGGCCATGGCGACCATGCGCGCTTCCTGCGCGGCCGAGAAGGCGCGGAAGATGTCGGTGATGGTCGCGAACTTCTCCAGCGCCATCGGCTTGAGAGTCTCTTCCATCTGGGCGAGGGAGAGGGTGTTGTCCTCTTCCTCTTCCTCTTCGTTGCGGCGGGCGCGCGGCGCGCCGTCCTCATCCTCGTCGCCGTCGGCCGATTCCTCCTCCGGCTCCTCCTCTTCCTTGAAGCTGGGGCCGGCGGTCTTCTCGCTGATCTCGCCGTCGTCGTCCTCGGCGCCCTCCTCCAGATTTTCCGGGGCCGGGTCCTTTGACAGCATCGCGTCGAGATCGAGGATCTCGCGCAGCTGCATTTCGCCATTGTTGAGGGCGGTCGACCATTCGATGATCGCGTTGAAGGTGGTCGGGCTTTCGCACAGACCCAGGATCATGGTGTCGCGGCCGGCCTCGATCCGCTTGGCGATGGCGATTTCGCCCTCGCGGCTGAGCAACTCCACCGCGCCCATCTCGCGCAGATACATCCGCACCGGATCGTCGGTGCGATCGACCGTTTCCTTCTTCTTCTCGGTGACGAGCTTCGGGCCGTCATCGTCGCTCGAATCATCCTCGGCGTCCTCGGCATCCTCGCGCTCGCGCTGCTCGTCGCCGTCCTCGCTCGCTTCTTCATTCTCGACGATGTTGACGCCCATTTCGTTGAGCGCCGCCATGATGTCCTCGATCTGCTCGGAGGACATCTGGTCCTGCGGCAGGGCATCGTTCAGTTCGTCATAGGTGATGTAGCCGCGCTTCTTCGCGCGGGCGATCAGCTTCTTGACCGAGGCTTCGTTGAGGTCGAGCAGGGGGGCGTCGCCGCCATCCTCTCCATCGCTCACGCCGCCATTCTTGCTGTTCGCCTTGGTCGCCATCTATTCGCCTTACTTCGTCACCCTTGAGAAAGGGCTAACCTGATCAAATACTGTCTTCGGACTGCGCAAGTTCCGCCAAGCGACGATCGTGATCGGCCTTCAGCACGCGAATGCGTTGCTGTTCAGCGAAATTTTCGTCGCTGACGTCGTTCTCGAACCGCCTCGTGGCCTCTACCAGTGCCGTCTCCAACTCCGGTCCCTGCGCCATCACCCGAACGGCCTCCTCCAGATCGCGTGCGAGGCGGTCAGGGTCGGCGGCCATCCTGTCGGGAGTGAGTGTGAACGCATCGGCCCGGAGCATCCCCTTGGCCATATTATACAACTCACCTTGCCCCAATATGGTAAGGAGGGCCTGCGTTTCAACTGTTTCTTTGCGGAACGACAGGCTGATCATCGCGTCGAGCAACCGGGCGAGCAGCGGATCGCCGATTTGCAGGGCGGAGAGCATCTCGCGATGGGGCGCGATCTGTTCGGGATGGCGCAGCAACGCGGCCAGGATCGCGCGCAGCAGGCGCTGCTCCAGGCCGCTGGCGCCGATCGCGCGAACCTCTGTTCCGGCCGGGGGGATGGGCGGCTTCCAGTTCCCGCGACGGTCGCGTTGCCAGCGGCCGGCGTTGCTGGCGCCGCCGCCCTGAAAGCGCTGCTGCGCCGGGGGCGATTCGCGGCGGGCGAAGAAGAGGGCGTCGTAGCGTTCGCGAAATTCATGGGCGTAATGGGCGCGCACGTCGGGATGGGCGATCGCGTCCGAAATGGCGCGCAGCCGCTGCTTGAGCGCAGCCTTCTTTTCGGGCGTGTCGAGCGGGGCCGACGAGATTTCGTGCTTCCAGAGCCGCTCGATCAGGGGTTCGGCACCGTCCAGCACCGCTTCCATCGCCGGTCGGCCGCTGGCGCGGATCAGGTCGTCGGGGTCCTGCCCCGCCGGCAATGTCGCGAAGGCGAGGCTGTGGCCGGGGCGCAGCAGGGGCAGGGCGCGGGTGGCGGCGCGGATCGCCGCCTTCTGCCCGGCCGAATCGCCGTCGAAGCAGAGGAGCGGCACGTCCACCATCTTCCACAAGCGCTCGATCTGATGCTCGGTGAGCGCGGTGCCGAGCGGGGCGACCGCTTCGGCAAAGCCGGCCTGGGCGAGCGCGATCACGTCCATATAGCCTTCGACCACGATCACGCGGCCGGTGCCGCGGCTGGCGGGCGAGGCGCGGTCGATATTGTATAGGGTGCGCCCCTTGTCGAAGAGCGGGGTGTCGGGCGAGTTCAGATATTTGGGCTCGCCCGCGCCGATGATGCGGCCGCCGAACGCGATCACTCGGCCGCGAATGTCGCGGATGGGGAGCATCAGGCGGCCCCGGAAGCGATCATAGCTGTCGCGCTTCTTGCCATTTCCGCCGTTCGGTTCGGCCCCGTCCGGGTCGATCAGCAATCCGGCCTCGACCAGCATCGGCTCGCCGAAATCCTTGAGCGCGGTCTTGAGGCGGCCGCGCCCGTCGGGGGAATAGCCGAAGCCGAAGGCGCGGCGGGTGGCATCGCTGATGCCGCGCTTTTGCAGATAGGCGCGCGCCTCGGCGCCGTCGATGCCGCCCAACTGGTCCTCGAAGAAGCTCTGCGCGGCGGCCATGGCGTCGTGCAGCCCCTTGGCCTGTTCGGCGCGTCTGGCGGCGCGCGGATCGGCGGCGGGCACGTCCATGCCGGCGCTGGCGGCCAGTTCCTTGACGGCTTCCATGAAGGGCAGGCCGCGCTGATCGGTCATCCAGCGGATCGCATCGCCATGCGCGCCGCAGCCGAAGCAATGGTAGAAGCCCTTTTCGTCGTTGATCGTGAAACTGGGCGTCTTTTCGTTATGGAAGGGGCAGCAGGCCTTATATTCGCGGCCGGCCTTCTGCACCTTCACCGTCTTGCCGATGAGGGTGGAGAGAGACGTGCGCGCGCGCAGTTCGTCCAGCCATTGCGGTGTGAGGGTCAAAAACGCCCCTCCCGCGTGCGGGAGGCGGCGGGGGAGGGCATGTTCGCAATCACCCGTTCGATTTCCTCAGTCACGCCTTCGACATTATTTAGAGCATCATTGTTCCATAAGCGGATCACGCGAAAGCCCTGTGTTTCGATATGGCGCGTCCGTTGGGCATCGACTTCTTCATTATGCTGGCCGCCATCGACCTCGATCACGAGGCAGATCGACCGCGCCACGAAATCGCAGATGAAAGGGCCGATCGGTACTTGCCGGTTGAAGCGGATACGCGAGATTTTCCTGGCGCTGATGGCGCGCCACAGGATGCGTTCGGCTTCCGCGGCATTGTTGCGCAGTGCGCGGGCTGTTGCGGTGGGGCGGGCGTAGCCTTTGTCCATCGGGTTTGAACATGCCCTCCCCAGGCCCCTCCCGCAAGCGGGAGGGGAAATATCGAGGGAAGGTTACGACAAAGCCGCCTTCACCAGCCCGCTGGCCTTGCTCATGTCGATGACGCTGCCATGGCGTTCCTTCAGTACGGCCATGACGCGCCCCATGTCCTTCACGCTCTCCGCGCCGACCTCCGCCTTGATCGCCTCGATCGCGGCCTTCGTCTCGTCCTCGCCCAGTTGCGCGGGGAGGAAGCTTTCGATCACGTCCAGTTCGGCCTGTTCCTTCGCGGCCAGTTCGTCGCGGCCGCCGCTCTTGAACATGTCGATCGATTCGCGGCGCTGCTTCACCATCTTCTGGAGCACGTCGACCACCACGGCGTCGTCGTCCGGCACCGTCTTGGCGGTGCGCAGTTCGATGTCGCGGTCCTTGAGCTTAGCCAGGATCAGGCGCACGGCGGCCAGCCGTTCCTTGTCGCCGGCCTTCATCGATTCCACCTGGGCGCTCTTTACCTGCTCGCGAATCATGGGCGATAGAATCCTGTTTATCGGGAAAGGAGCAGTTATAATGCGAAAAGAGATTTTTAACAGACGTTGACCTTCCGGCGTTGCGGGCATAGGTGACCGGCCGTTTAACCCGCTGCAGACGGGTTCCCGCAAAAGCATAAAGGACCATAAGACCATGGCTGACGCCAAGACCCTCATTGTGCCCAAAGGAGCGACAGGGGTCGTGGTTTTTGCCGACGGCAGCGCCGTGTTCGGCCGCGGCTTCGGCGCGCAAGGCGAAGCGGTGGGCGAACTCTGCTTCAACACCTCCATCACCGGCTATCAGGAGATCATGACCGATCCATCCTATGCCGGGCAGATCATCAATTTCACCTTTCCGCATATCGGCAATGTCGGCACCAATCTGGACGATGTGGAGGCGGACAGCCCCTATGCGCTGGGCTGCATCGTGCGGCAGGACGTCACCGCGCCGAGCAATTTCCGCAACGTCGAACCCTTCGACCAGTGGATGCGCGAAAAGGGGCGCATCGGCCTTGCCGGCGTGGACACCCGCGCGCTGACCCGCCTGATCCGCGTGCACGGCGCGCCCAATGTCGTGATCGCCCATGATCCCGACGGCGCGTTCGACATCGCGGCGCTCGCCGCCAAGGCCGCTTCGTGGCCGGGGCTGGAGGGCATGGACCTCGCCATCGAGGTGACGGGCAAGGAAAGCCGCCTGTGGAAGGACGGCGTGTGGAAGCTGGGCTTTGGCTATGGCCTGAATGAGGCCGGTGAAGAACGCCCCCATGTCGTCGCGATCGATTATGGCGCGAAGAACAATATCTTCCGCAATCTGGTGCAGGCCGGCGCGCGCGTCACCGTGCTGCCCGCCACCGCGACCTATGAACAGGTGATGGAACAGAAGCCGGACGGCGTGTTCCTCTCCAACGGTCCGGGCGATCCGGCGGCGACGGGGGAATATGCGGTGCCGGTGATCCGGCAGGTGCTGGAGCGCGACATTCCGGTGTTCGGCATCTGCCTTGGCCACCAGTTGCTGGGCCTCGCCGTGGGCGCCAGGACGATCAAGATGCACCAGGGGCATCGCGGCGCGAACCATCCGGTCAAGCGCCTGTCGGATGGTCTGGTCGAGATCACGTCGATGAACCATGGCTTTGCGGTGGATGTCGACACGTTGCCCGCCAATGCGCGGTCGACCCATGTGTCGCTGTTCGACGGCAGCAATTGCGGCATCGAACTGACGGACAGGAACGCCTTTTCGGTGCAGTACCACCCCGAAGCCTCCCCCGGCCCGCAGGACAGCTTCTACCTGTTCAAGCGGTTCGTGGACGGCCTGAAAAAGCCGGTCGCGGCGTGAGCCAGAACCTCCCCCCCGTCGATGAAGCGCGCCTCGCCGCCGAGTGGGAGGCGGACAAGGACGTCCTCGCCAATCTCGCCGCCAATGGCGACGTGGCGCGGATCGCGCGGCCGGTGGACGTATCTTTTCGGGGCAGCGAAAAGGATTTCGAGCGCGTCCTGACCATCGCCAGCCAGTTCGGCTTCGTCGAACTGGACCGCGAGGAGGATGAGGAGGGCGACCTGTTCCTGTTCCTGGAATGCGTGCAGCCGGTCGATGAACAGTCGATCCGCGCGTTGACCCGGAAATGCCTCCAGATCGAAATCCTCTGCGGCGTCGAATATGACGGCTGGGGCTGCGAAGCGCAGGCGGGGGGCGTCCATTGATGGGGCGGGCAATCCCATTCGCAGTGGCTTTGCCTTTCATAGCTTCTGGTTGTGCTCCTGCCGCAAAGCCGATCGAATATAGGATTGAGGCATTTGCGAGCGCGGGTGTCCAGCCAGAAGCTGAAGGGGCGATAGTCCCGGATGCTGCCACAAGATTACCTGCTCTCCTTAAAGAGTGCGGCGTGTCGGAATATGAGCCTGTGAAAGCTTCCGATAGCTTCGTTGGTTTCACATTTCGACTTTCTTCGTCCGACGCGCGGACGCTCGACTGTATCAAGGCCGCTTCACCAGCGGGCATCACACTGACCGAAAACAGGCTGAACTAATGCCCAAACGCACCGACATCTCCTCCATTCTCATCATCGGCGCTGGTCCGATCATCATCGGCCAGGCGTGCGAGTTCGATTATTCGGGCACGCAGGCGGTGAAGGCGCTGAAAGAGGAGGGCTATCGCATCATCCTGGTCAATTCCAACCCGGCCACGATCATGACCGACCCGGAATTTGCCGACGCGACCTATGTCGAGCCGATCACGCCCGAAATCGTGGCGAAGATCATCGAGAAGGAGCGGCCCGATGCGGTGCTGCCGACCATGGGCGGGCAGACGGCGCTGAACACGGCGCTGGCGCTGTTCAATGACGGCACGCTGGAGAAATATGGCGTCAAGATGATCGGCGCGGATGCCGAAGCCATCGACAAGGCGGAGGATCGCCTGAAGTTCCGCGACGCTATGGACAAGATCGGGCTGGAATCGGCGCGCTCGCGCATCGCCCACAGCATGGAGGAGGCGCTCGACGCGCTGGAGTTCACGGGCCTGCCCTCGATCATCCGCCCCAGCTTCACGCTGGGTGGCACGGGCGGCGGCGTCGCCTATAATCGCGAAGAGTTCAAGCGGATCGTCAGCGAAGGGCTGGATGCGTCGCCGACCACCGAGGTGCTGATTGAGGAATCGCTGCTCGGCTGGAAGGAATATGAGATGGAGGTCGTTCGGGACAGGAACGACAACTGCATCATCATCTGCTCGATCGAGAATGTCGATCCGATGGGCGTTCACACCGGGGACTCCATCACCGTCGCGCCGGCGCTGACGCTGACCGACAAGGAATATCAGATCATGCGCAACGCGAGCATCGCGGTGCTGCGTGAAATCGGCGTCGAAACAGGCGGTTCCAACGTGCAGTTCGCGGTCAATCCGAAGGATGGCCGCCTGATCGTGATCGAGATGAACCCGCGCGTGTCGCGCTCCTCGGCGCTGGCGTCGAAGGCGACCGGCTTCCCGATCGCCAAGGTCGCGGCCAAGCTGGCCGTGGGCTACACGCTGGACGAGATCGAGAATGACATTACCGGCGCCACCCCGGCCTCGTTCGAGCCGACGATCGACTATGTCGTGACCAAGATCCCGCGCTTCGCCTTCGAGAAGTTCAAGGGGTCCGAGCCACTGCTCGGAACCGCCATGAAGTCCGTCGGCGAAGTCATGGCGATCGGGCGCAATATTCATGAATCGATGCAGAAGGCGCTGCGCGGCCTGGAAACCGGCCTCAGCGGCTTCAACCAGGTCGACTATCTGGTCGGCGCGCCCAAGGACGATATCATCGCGGCGCTCGCCCAGCCGACGCCTGACCGGTTGCTGGTCGCCGCGCAGGCGCTGCGCGAGGGGCTGAGCGTCGCGGAAATCCATAGCATCGCGAAGTTCGACCCCTGGTTCCTGGAGCGGATCAAGGAAATCGTCGACGCCGAAAGCGATGTCCTGGAAAACGGCCTGCCGCAGGATGCCGACGCGATGCGTCGCCTCAAGTCGATGGGCTTTTCCGACAAGCGCCTCGCCTGGCTGGCCTTGAAGTCCGCCAATCTGCGCGGCATGGAGCGCGGCATCGCGCGCGGGTCGGGCCTGATCCACGAAGCGGTCAAGGCGATGACCGGCGGCGTGACCGAGGACGAGGTGCGCAAGCTGCGCCACAAGCTGGGCGTGCGCCCGGTGTTCAAGCGGATCGACACCTGCGCCGCCGAGTTCGAGGCGAAGACGCCCTATATGTATTCCACCTATGAAGCGCCGATCTTCGGCGAGGCGGAAAATGAGGCACAGCCCAGCGACCGGAAGAAGGTCGTCATCCTGGGCGGCGGCCCCAACCGGATCGGCCAGGGCATCGAGTTCGACTATTGCTGCGTCCATGCCTGCTTCGCGCTGGCGGACGTCGGCTATGAGACGATCATGGTCAACTGCAACCCGGAAACGGTATCGACCGACTATGACACGTCCGACCGCCTCTATTTCGAGCCGCTGACGGCCGAGGACGTGCTGGAAATCCTGCACGTCGAAATGTCGAACGGTACGCTGGCCGGCGTCATCGTCCAGTTCGGCGGCCAGACCCCGCTCAAGCTGGCGCAGGCGCTGGAGGATGCGGGTATCCCGATCCTGGGCACATCGCCCGACGCCATCGACCTGGCCGAGGATCGCGAGCGTTTCGCGGCGCTGATCGACAAGCTGAAATTGAAGCAGCCTGCCAACGGCATCGCGCGCAGCCGCGAGGAGGCGATCGCGGTCGCCAACCGGATCGGCTATCCGGTGCTGATGCGTCCGAGCTATGTGCTGGGCGGCCGGGCGATGGAAATCGTCGACGGTCAGGCGCAGCTGGAGGAATATATCGCCACCGCCGTGCAGGTGTCGGGCGACTCGCCGGTGCTGATCGACCAGTATCTGCGCGACGCTGTCGAGGTGGACGTGGACGCGCTGTGCGACGGCGACGATGTGGTCGTCGCGGGCGTGCTCCAGCATATCGAGGAGGCCGGCGTCCATTCGGGCGACAGCGCCTGCTCGCTGCCGCCCTACAGCCTGTCGGATGAGATCATCGCCGAAATCGAACGGCAGACCGAGGTTCTGGCCCGCGCGCTGAGCGTCCGTGGCCTGATGAACATCCAGTTCGCGGTCAAGGACGGCCTGGTCTATCTGATCGAGGTGAACCCGCGCGCCAGCCGCACCGTGCCCTTCGTCGCCAAGGCGATCGGCACGCCCATCGCCAAGATCGCGGCGCGCGTGATGGCGGGCGAGAAGCTGAAGGATCTGCCGAAGATCGATCGCAACGCGATTTCGCACATCGCGGTCAAGGAAGCGGTCTTCCCCTTCGCGCGCTTCCCCGGCGTCGATCCCGTGCTGTCGCCGGAAATGAAGAGCACCGGCGAAGTCATGGGGATCGACAGCAATTTCGCCACGGCCTTCGCCAAGGCGCAGCTCGGCGCGGGCACCGTGTTGCCGACCAGCGGCACCGTGTTCGTGTCTGTCAAGGACAGCGACAAGCCGGTGATCCTGCCGGCGGTGCAGAAGATGGCGGCGATGGGCTTCACCATCATCGCGACCGGCGGCACCGCAGCCTATCTGGAAGCCAACGGCATCGCGGTCAGCCATGTCAACAAGGTGGCCGAAGGGCGCCCGCACATCGTCGACAAGATCACCGACGGCGACGTGCAGCTGATCTTCAACACCACCGAAGGGTGGCAGTCCCTGAAGGACAGCAAGGCGATCCGCACGTCGGCGCTGCGGGCGAAGATCGCCAGCTTCACCACGGCGGCCGCCAGCGTCGCCGCGGCAGACGCGATCGAGGCGCTTCGTGGTCATGCCCTTGAAGTACGATCGCTCCAGTCCTATTATCCTCTGTCGCACGCCTGATCCCCTGCACCAGGAACCACGCTGCGGGCGGCCCCATGGTCGGGGCCGCCAAAGGGAAGTTTTGACGAAGGATTTGCAATAATGGCGACCGTCGAGAAGATGCCGATGCTGCAGATGGGCTATGACAAGCTCAACGCGCAGCTCCGCGAGCTGAAGGCCGAGCGCCCTCTGATCGTGGACGCCATCGAAGAAGCGCGCGCGCACGGCGATTTGTCCGAAAACGCCGAATATCATGCCGCCAAGGAGCGGCAGGGCCAGGTCGAGGCGACAATCAACGATCTGGAAGACAAGCTGTCGCGCGCGCAGATCATCGATCCGACAACCCTGTCGGGCGACAAGATCGTGTTCGGCGCGACCGTGACGCTGCTGGACGAGGACGACAAGCCGATCCAGTATCAGATCGTCGGCCAGGCCGAGGCCGACGCCAAGGCGGGCATGATAAGCTATAACAGCCCGCTGGGCCGTGCGCTGATCGGCCGCGAGGTCGGCGACGAGGTCGAAGTGTCGGTTCCGTCGGGCGACAAATTCTACCTGGTCGACAAAATCCAGTTCATCTGAACGCCGTGCGATTGCCCGCAGGCCGGATGACCAACGGGATCGCGGCGACCAGCGTCGCCGCCTTCCTGCTGCTGCTGCTGACGGACCGCGTCGGCGACGCCGCGATCATCGGCGGCTTCATCCCCGCGCGGGTCGATGATTCGGCACTGCTGGCGGGCATGGCGGCGGTGCCCGTCTGGCTGACTCCGCTCAGTTGCACGCTGCTTCATGCGGGCTGGCTCCACATTGGCTTCAACATGCTGATGCTGCTCTTTTGCGGGCGGCAGGTTGAGCATGTGCTGGGCTGGGGCGGGACATTGGCGCTTTATGTCGTGGGCGCCTATGCCGCCTGCCTTGTCCAATGGGCGGTGGACCCGGCCTCGACCAATCCGATGATCGGTGCAAGCGGTGCGATCTCCGCGATCCTCGCCACCTATTCGCTGCTCTACAGCCAGCAACAGGTGCGCCGGGTGGGGCCGATTTCGGCCAATCTGGTGCGGGTACTGTGGCTGGCGGCCGGCTGGATCGCGATCCAGCTGATGATCGGCGTGGCGACGTCCGGGGGCTTTGGCGATCTGGGTCAGATCGCGATCGCCGCGCATATTGGCGGCTTCCTCGCTGGACTGGCGATGACCCGCCCGCTGCTGCGCTGGCGCTTCCGGAAAAAGCCGCGCGTGGTGAATTGACGGACCGCTTTGTCTTTGCTCGTCCGGGCTGAGCCTGTCGAAGCCTCGATCTGCTTCGAACGAGGTACGTCATGCGTTTGACGCTTCGACAAGCTCAGGCGGACGGAATGTGAATACCCCTGTGGATCAGGCGCCCGGCAGTTCCGGCTCCAGCAGGCGGTGCAGGTGCACGATCACATAGCGCATTTCCGCGTCGTCCACGGTGCGCTGGGCGGCCCCGCGCCAGGCCTTTTCGGCCGAGGCATAATCGGGAAACACGCCGACCAGATCGACCGTGCTCAGATCCTGAAATTCAAGCGTCTGCGGGTCGGTGACGCGACCACCCATCACCAGATGCATCTTGCTCATGGTTTTATATTTTCTCCTTTGGCTGATAGCGGGGCTTTAGCATCGCGTCCGCAATCAGCCAAGGAGGGCAGGGCTGCGCTTCGATTGCGTTTGCCGCAATCGCGATTAGTTTTTCGGCAATCGTGCCTTGATCGCGCTGCTGATCGCATCCACCCTCGCGGCGACCAGCGCCGCGACATCATCGGCGAGCCTGGACGCCTTGGCCGGCAGTTCGGACGCGGCGACGCTGTCCTTCGCGGTCGACGCGGCGTCGCCGGCGGCGTGCAGCGCCGTGCTTGCGCCGTGCCGGACCGTTTCGGCGCCTTCCGCCGCAGCGGCGCGTGCGGCGACGGCAGCCTCGACGACCTTTGCTCCGGCCGTAGCGGCAAGGCCCGGCAGCGCCTTCATCGCGCGGCGGCTCTTGGGGAACATCCAGGCGATCAGAGCGCCAGCGGCGACTGCGCCCGCCACCGCGATGACCGGATGGTCCTGCACGATCTGGTTGGCGCGGGTGGCGGCACGCTGCGTCTTGTCGCGCGCGTCGGCATAGGCGTCGGTCGCCTTGTCACGGCCGGTCTGGATCAGTTCGCCGGCGCCCTCGCGCGCCTTTTCGGTGGTGTCCCTGATCCGGTCTGTCGCCGTGATCGCGGCATCGTTCGCTGCTTCGCGGACGCGGGTAATCTGGGCGCGGATATCAGCCATCATCATTCTCCGAAAGGTCGGTGTCCTTGTTCCTGAAGCGAACGTACAGCCGGCCGAAAAGTGCCGCCAGCGGGCGACGCGCGAGGAAAAGGCCGAAGGCGGCGGCCGCTGCGCCGATTGCGACGGGGCGTTGCTGCACCTTCGCGGCGGCATAGGCGGCGCCGTCGAGCGCGGTCGATGTCAGCTTGCTCACGGCGTCCCGTTTCAGCCGGGCAGGGGCAATCCGCGTGGCGGCGGCCTGCGCGCTTTGGGCCAGCCGGGCGCGTTGTTCTTCAGCGCGGGCACTGGCTGCCCGATAGGCTGCTTCGGGCGTCATGGCGCGATCGCTTTCTTCATGCGGGTAACGCAGCCCCTGGCCAGCAACAGCAGGATGATGGCGAGCAGCAGCCCGCCGCCGACCACCGCCGCCGTCGCGCCGAGCGGGCCGAGGCGTGCCTGGAGCGAGAGGATGATTCCGACCAGCAGGGCGACGATGCTGGCGAAGCTGAGGATGAAGGCGACGACGGCCAGGATCGCCGCGTTGCGTAATGCCGTCGCGACGATTCCGGCCCGCAGCTTCTGCCGGTGGGCTTCGGCGGCGGCATAGGCGCGCGCATCGGCATAGAAGCGCGCGAAGGCTTCGCGCACGGATTCCTCCTGCGCGGCCTCTTCGGCCACGTCGGTGTGCGGCGTGACCGCCGTTTCCGCTGACTGCTCAATCAAAACGACTCTCCGCCCGGTGTCGCGGGCCTGTGGGTGGGGCGATCAGGCGCCACATTCGGCCCGATCGCTCAGGCCCCAATGCTTCAAGCCTTGTCGTCCGACCCCTTGGCGAGGCGCATCAGCACATAGCCGACCACCGCTGCGGCGCCGATGGCGACGGCAGGACTCTTGCGCACGAAATCGCGGGCTTCGTCCATCAGCTGGTCGACATCCTTGCTTTCCAGCTTGTCGGCGGCGCCCGCCACCTGTTCGGCGGCCTGTCGCGCATAGTCGCCATATTGCGGGCCGAGCTTGGCATCGACCGTGCCGGCCGTGTCGGAAATCAGCTTGGCCAGGCTCTGCATGGCCGTGCCGGTCTTGTCCTTCGCCACGCCTGCGGCCGACTTGGCGGTCTTGCCCGCCTGCTCCTTGATCGGGTCGATATGGGCTTTCCAATCGACCGCGTTGATCTTGTCGGCGGCGGAACGGGCGGCCTTTTCAGCCTGTTCCTTGAGCGGCGCGATCTGCGCGCTCCAGCCATGGGCGGCCGCGCCATTACCTGGCGCCTTGGCTGTCGGCGCCTTGCGGGTCGCAGCCGTCTTGACCGGCGCGGCCTTCACCGGCGTCGCGGCGGTCGTCGTCGCCTTGACCGGCTTCGCCTTGACGGGCTTGGCCGCCGGCGTTTTCTTCGCGCGCTTGACGGGCGGTGTTTCCGGTGTGTCGGCCATCGTCCTCAGTCTCCCTTTCATGTCCAGCATGGCGGCCGCGCGAACGCGGCGGGGTCATGCTTCTAATGCTTTGCGGCGGCCTACAGTTCCGTTGCCGTTACATTTTGAGCATCGGCATTTTTTCGCGTCGTGCAAGCCCCCGCATTGCCAAGGCGGGAGGCGCTGGCTAAGCGGGGCGCGAAATAGCCGCCCGGCCGCCATGGGGCCATTTATCAGGGAGCGATCATGACCGCTATTCTCGACATCCACGCCCGCCAGATCCTCGACAGTCGGGGCAATCCCACCGTCGAAGTCGACGTCATGCTGGAAGATGGCAGCTTCGGCCGTGCCGCAGTGCCATCGGGCGCATCGACCGGCGCCTATGAGGCGGTCGAGAAGCGCGACGGCGACAAGAGCAAATATCTGGGCAAGGGCGTGCTGGCCGCGGTCGCGGCGGTCAATGACGAGATTGCCGAGCAGATCATCGGCCTCGACGCCGAGGATCAGGCCGAGGTCGACGCCGCGATGATCGCGCTGGACGGCACCGAGAACAAGTCGCGACTGGGTGCCAACGCGATCCTGGGCGTGTCGCTCGCCACGGCCAAGGCGGCCGCCGACGCGCGCGGCCTGCCGCTCTACCGCTATGTTGGCGGCGTGTCGGCCCATGTCCTGCCGGTGCCGATGATGAACATCATCAACGGCGGCGAACATGCCGACAATCCGATCGACTTCCAGGAATTCATGATCATGCCCGTCGGTGCGGAAAGCATTGCCGACGCCGTGCGGATCGGGTCGGAAATCTTCCACACGCTCAAGAAGGGCCTGCACGACAAGGGGCTGGCCACCTCGGTCGGCGACGAGGGCGGCTTTGCCCCCAACATCGCCTCGACCCGCGACGCGCTCGACTTCATCATGCTGTCGGTCGAGAAGGCCGGATACAAGCCGGGCGACGATGTCGTGCTGGCGCTGGACTGCGCCGCGACCGAATTCTTCAAGAACGGCAAATATGAGATTTCGGGCGAAGGCCTGTCCTTGTCGCCGGTCGAGATGGCCGACTATCTCGCCGCGCTGTGCGCCGACTATCCGATCAAGTCGATCGAGGACGGCATGAGCGAGGATGATTTCGAGGGCTGGAAGGCGCTGACCGACAAGATCGGGGGCAAGGTCCAACTGGTCGGCGACGACCTGTTCGTCACCAACCCGGCGCGCCTGGCGATGGGCATCGGCAAGGGGCTGGCCAACTCGCTGCTGGTCAAGGTTAACCAGATCGGTACGCTGACGGAGACGCTGGCGGCCGTCGATCTGGCGCACCGGTCGCGCTATACCGCCGTCATGTCGCACCGGTCGGGCGAAACCGAGGACGCGACCATCGCCGACCTCGCCGTCGCGACCAACTGCGGCCAGATCAAGACCGGCTCGCTCGCCCGTTCGGACCGGCTTGCCAAATATAACCAGCTGATCCGCATCGAGGAAGAACTGGGCGACATCGCCGTCTATGCGGGGCGTTCCATCTTCCGCTAAATCCCGGCCCCGAAGGGCGAAATTGATCGGCCGGTCGCAAGTTGGTGATTTTTCACTTGCGGCCGGCCTTTTGCTGTGATTCCACTAGCCCATGGCGCATATCGCGAAACTTCGACTGCTGCTGGCATCCGCCTTTGGTCCCGCGATCGCGCTGCTCTTGCTGCTGTCCTTCGCGGGCTATGTCGTGCTGGGGTCGAACGGCGTCCTGGCGTGGGGCGATTACACCCGCCAGCTGCGCGCCGCGCAGGCGGAGCTGAAAAAGACCCAGGCGGCCCGCGCCGAACTGCGCAACCGGGTCGACCTGCTCGATCCGCGCCGGGTGGACCCCGATCTTTCGGACGAACTGATCCGCCGCCAGCTGGGCGTGATTCACCATGACGAGGTGATCGTCCCGCTCAACTGACCCTTCGCGGGCAGGGGTGGCGCAAGGATTTTGCGCCGGAAATGCCGTCCTGGTAATTTTGCTGCGAGCTGATCCGGGCGGCATATGCGCAGGCCATTCAGACTCATCAGTTTTCGGTGGCAGCTATTGGTTTTGCCCGGATTCCGTGGGGTCCGCCGTTGCAATTTATGCAACTCTGCCGCTATATCGGGCTTCCTTCCATCCTACCCACGCAAAAGGATAAGAGCCTTGGCGAAACCAACGACGCCGCGTGCTTCGAGTGCAAAGGCAAAGGCCGCAGCGCCCGCCGGAGCGGACCATAATCGGCCGCGCCCCGAAACTCCCACCGACTACAAGGCCAGCAAGGAAGAGCTGCTGGAATTCTACCGGCAGATGGTTCTGATCCGCCGTTTCGAGGAAAAGGCAGGCCAGTTGTACGGCCTGGGCCTGATCGGTGGCTTCTGCCACCTCTATATCGGCCAGGAAGCGGTCGCGGTCGGCATCCAGTCGGCGCTCAAGCCCGGCAAGGACAGCGTTATCACCGGCTATCGCGACCATGGCCACATGCTGGCCTATGGCATCGATCCCAATGTCATCATGGCCGAACTGACCGGCCGTGAAGCCGGCATCTCGCGTGGCAAGGGCGGTTCGATGCACATGTTCAGCGTCGAGCATAAATTCTACGGCGGCCACGGCATCGTCGGCGCGCAGGTGTCGCTGGGCGCGGGGCTGGGCTTCGCGCACAAATATAATGGCGACGGCGGCGTCTGCGTCGCCTATTTCGGCGACGGCGCGGCCAACCAAGGCCAGGTCTATGAATCGTTCAACATGGCCGAGCTGTGGAAGCTGCCGATCATCTTCGTGATCGAGAACAACCAGTACGCCATGGGCACCAGCGTCAACCGCGCCTCGTCGGAGGACCAGCTCTATCGTCGCGGCGAAAGCTTCCGTATCCCCGGCCTCCAGGTCGACGGCATGGACGTGCTGGCGGTGCGCGGCGCGACCGAGGAAGCGCTGAAGTGGGTGCAGGGCGGCAATGGCCCGATCCTGCTGGAAATGAAGACCTATCGCTATCGCGGCCATTCCATGTCCGACCCGGCCAAGTACCGGTCGCGCGAGGAAGTGCAGTCGATGCGCGAAAAGTCCGACCCGATCGAGGGCGTGAAGAAATATCTGCTCGAAGCTGGCGTATCGGAGGACGAGATCAAGGTCATCGACCAGGATATTCGCAAGATCGTCGCGGAAGCGGCCGATTTCGCGGAAACATCGCCTGAACCGGAAATGTCCGAACTCTATACCGACGTGCTGGTGGAGCAATATTGATGGGTATCGCAATCAAGATGCCGGCGCTCTCGCCGACGATGGAAGAGGGCACGCTGGCCAAGTGGCTGGTCAAGGAAGGCGATGACGTGAAGTCGGGTGACATCCTGGCCGAGATCGAGACCGACAAGGCGACGATGGAATTCGAGGCCGTGGACGAGGGAAAGATCGGCAAGATCGTCATCGCCGAGGGCACCGAGGGCGTGAAGGTCGGCACCGTGATCGCCGAGATGGCGGGCGAGGGCGGGGAAGCCGCCGCCGCGCCGGCGCCCAAGGCCGAAGCTGCGCCCGAAGCGCCGAAGAAGGCCGAGAGCGGCACGGCCAAGCCGGCGGTCGAGGCCAAGGCGACCGTGCAGGATCCCGCGATCCCGGAAGGCACCGAATTCGTCAAGACGACCGTTCGTGAAGCGCTGCGCGACGCGATGGCGGAAGAAATGCGCAAGGACGAGCGCGTTTTCGTCATGGGTGAGGAAGTCGCCGAATATCAGGGTGCCTACAAGGTCACGCAGGGCCTGCTGGACGAGTTCGGCGCCAAGCGCGTGATCGACACGCCGATCACCGAATATGGCTTTGCCGGCATCGGCGCGGGCGCGGCGATGGGCGGCCTGCGTCCGGTCATCGAGTTCATGACGTTCAACTTCGCCATGCAGGCGATCGACCACATCATCAACTCGGCGGCCAAGACCAACTACATGTCCGGTGGCCAGATGCGCTGCCCCATCGTGTTCCGCGGTCCCAACGGCGCGGCCAGCCGCGTCGGCGCGCAGCATAGCCAGAATTACGGCCCCTGGTATGCCGCCGTCCCCGGCCTGATCGTCATCGCGCCCTACGACGCGGCCGACGCCAAGGGGCTGCTCAAGGCCGCGATCCGCTCCAACGACCCGGTCGTGTTCCTGGAAAACGAACTGGTCTATGGCCGCAGCTTCGACGTGCCCAAGCTGGATGACTATGTCCTGCCGATCGGCAAGGCGCGGATCATGAAGCCGGGCAAGGACGTGACCCTCGTCAGCTACTCGATCGGCGTGGGCATCGCCCTGGAAGCGGCCGAGACGCTGGCGGCCGAGGGCATCGACGCCGAAGTGATCGACCTGCGCACGCTGCGCCCGCTCGACACCGCGACCGTGTTGGAAAGCCTGAAGAAGACCAACCGCCTGGTTGTGGTGGAAGAAGGCTGGCCGGTCTGCTCGATCGCGTCGGAAATCGCCGCGGTCGTCATGGAGCAGGGCTTCGACGATCTCGACGCGCCGGTGCTGCGCGTGACCAACGAGGATGTGCCGCTGCCCTATGCCGCCAACCTCGAAAAGGCGGCGCTGATCGATGCTGCCCGCGTGGTCGCGGCAGCGAAAAAGGTCTGCTACAAATAAGACGCGAAAGGGCGGTTCCGGCGGAGCCGCCCTTTTTCGATCAGGGCATCATGCGCGAAAGCGGGAGCCGGCTGTGCGCGGGCAGGATGCGGGGACCGGGAATCAGGTGCAGAGCGCCGTGGCCGATGCCGCCAGATTGCCGGCATTCTTGATCGCTTGGTCGGTCCGTTCGCGCACGTTGAAGGCGCTCGAATAGCGAATGACCTTGGTGCCGAAGATCGCACTGCTGACCAGCGGCTGATAATTATAAGCCACCTCCACGAACATTACTGCGGTGCCGCTCGCTGCCTTGACCTTGGTTGTCGCGGTCGTGCCTGGCCCCATGCCATCCTTCATGCTGCCATCGGTCTTGCCGTCATTGGTCACGCCATAGCTGGAGGTGAAGACGCCATTACCCCAGCAGCGCTGCCAGCGAATATATTGCCCTTCATTCGATCCGGTCAGACCATTAGGTTCGAGGTCCGACAGGATGATGCGGCCATTGGCCTTGAGCTTGAGCGAGTCCGAAGACAGTTCGGCGCCGGTCATCAATTCGTTGACGTCGGCTTCGTCGATCGACGTTCGCACCCGTGCGGCATTGTCCGCGACCATCATCGCGATCTGGCTGAGGCGCAGATGGGCCAGCGCCAGATTCGCGGCTTCCAGCCCCGCCATGCACAGCACGACCAAAACGGGCAGCGAAAAAGCGAACTCGATCAGCGCAAGGCCGCGATCGTTTCGGCGCAAGCGGGTGAGAAAGCGGCGGAGGGCAAGTGCGGTCATCAGCAGCGGATCGTGGGTTTGGACTGGTTGGCCCATGGCTGATTTCGGACCATGGTGGTTGCTGTTGTCGACTGTGTGGCGCTCCATCCAAGCAGCTTGGCCATGGGGAACATGCGCGGCATCGATACCGTCACTTCATAATAGACAATATCGTCAGCGGATCCCAGGCCCGTGCTCCCGGAACTGGTGTCATAGCTGCCATTGCCGTTGGCGTCCTCATAACAGTCGCCTGAATTATAGCTGCCCAGCGGCGCGATGTCGGTCGTGATCTTCTCAGGCTTGCCCACGCGAGAGAAGTTGTAATAGCTCTTCTTGACCACCGAGGTCGTGCCGTTCTTGGAATTGATCGCCGACATCTGGTTCGCGATATAGGCGTCGATCTCGGTCGCGTTGAGCGTACCCACCGAGGCGGAACGCGCGGCCCCCTCCAGCACGCCGCGGGCCACGGCGCGGAGATAGGATTGATATGCAAGGTCGCCGATCCCCATGATCGTGAGGATGAGCGCCGGCGCGATCAGGCCGAACTCCAGCAGCGTGACCCCGCGCCTCTCGTCGCGCAGGCGGGCCAGGAAGCGCGCCATCCCTCTGATCATTGCGAGAGCCTCAGTCCACCGATATTCTTGGCGATGTCCTTGAACTTCTGGCTGAGCGACGCCGCTGTATAGGCCATGGTCCAATGGTTGGAGGAGGTAGCGCAACTTTGCAGCGGAGCCTGGATGTCGCCCTCGGCCTGATTGCGGAAGCCGATGACCCAGATGGTGATGCCTTTACCCTTGATGGCATTGCACAGCATTTCCAGACGGCGGTTGTGAATGGCGGTCAGGTCGGTGTCGCTGGCTGTGGTCGCTGCGACACGGCCATCCAGCAACTGATAGCCATAGGCGCCATACACCCCCTGATAGGCGCTCATATCGCCGTCGGTCATGAAGACGATATGGCGCGAGATATTGAAGCCATTGGGTGCGCTGCTGTTGTCTGTGGCGAAGATGCCGGTAGGTGAGAGGAAGCGCGCACCCCAGATCATGCCGATGTCATGATAGGTGCCGCCTACCGCGATCAGCCCGTCGACATAGCTGTTGAAGCTGCTCGCCATTCCCGCCGGGGTTGTCGTTCGATCGGCATAGCTTGCGAGCCTGCGCGACTGGCTGGGACAGGCGTTCCAGCCGCCGTCGATACGGGTTTGCGAGTTGAGATAGCTGCCGCCGCGTGTGAATTCGACCTGGGGCCAATGGGGGCGCCATCGGGTGTTCGTATCGGTCGCAGCCTCATCTATGTTAAGATCATGTGCATTGGTCGGGATGGATGCGGTCGATGTGGTGGCCGTAATGGCGTTGTCGGTTGATCGTTCTTCGATGCAGCCCGACCATGTCACCGTAGAAGGGACGGCGTTGCCGTTCACGTCGTTAGGCGTGCTGGCATAATAGGCGGGGTTGGTGATTGCGTTGCCCGCTATGTAGCTGGAAACGGGGAAAGCATAGGTGCCATATTCCATCTTATATTCGGACCATCCCGTTTGGGCAGTGTAGCCACTGTTGTGGGTCGTGGTCGTTTCACGTCGCACACAGGAGCGCGATGTCGAGCCTGAGGATGGAACGGGCGAAGTTCCGTTGTAAGTTTCTGGGCTATATGTGATTTTCGTGACGGTGTTCGGCACGGTCCCGCTCAAGGCGGCTGCGGTGTTCCCCCAATTGTAACATTGGGTTTGGGTCCGATTTGTGCCGCTGTCGCTTTCGGCCGTAGCAAGCGATGTCCTGCAATTGTTGTTATTATACTTCCGATAGCAGACGCTCGTGGTCAGTGCTGTATTGTTGTAGTAGGTCATCCGGCGCGAATTATAGTTCCATGTCTCGCCGCTCGTAGCGCCCACCAAGGCCGTCGTGGGCAATTGATAACCCACATTGACGGTCGAACTGTAGGGCATGAAGCCGTAGCGAATGCGGCCGGTGCTGTCCGCACCCGCGCCCAACGTGTCGTAGAAATCCTTGACCGCCTGCTTGAGCGCGGCAAGGCGCGTGGTGTTGCCGCCATTGCCGTCGCTGATCGACTGAGCCATCGAGCCAGTGGTGTCGAGAACCAACATGACATCGGTATTGCCGATATCGAAGCGGGATTCGCAGCTCACGGACAGGTTGAGCGTCGTATAATTGAATATCTTCATCACCGTGGTCGGGATGGTGGTTGTCGCCGACACCTGGACCGTGGTGGTTTCACCGGGTTTGCTCTGGATGGTAGGTGTGAATGTCGCCGCCTGGAACGTTCCCTGCGGAAAGTTGAAGTCGAAGAATTTCTTGGCTTCGGCTATATTTTCCGTGGTCATGGATGATGTCGTCATCGCCCTGCGCCCCGCCAGTGCCGCAGCGTCGCACGCCTGTTGCATCCGGGATCGGGCCATATAGGCGCGACTCATGTCCAGCCCGCCGCCGATCAGCGCCGCGAGCGGAATGATCGCTGCCGCGACAATCGCCATGGTATTGCCTGCCTGGTTGCGGAGCAGCCGCGCCAGAAAGCCTGTGTCTTGTTTGTTCCGCTTGCCCATTTGTCCGCAATCACCCATGTCGCGCCCGACACCCCCCACGTCCGGGCTGGGCAGCATTTCCGCCTATGCAGGCGCACTCGTTAGAATGTGTATGAGGAAGATGGTTAAAGGACTGATAACCGGCAGGACGCGCAGCGCGTGGGGAGTCTCGCGATGAGCGAAGCGGACGAAGGGCTCCCTCCGCTCGCGCTGCTGCTGGCCGCTCATGCCGGCGCGCGGGCGCAGCGGCATCGGGCGATCTGGGCGTTTGACGGGCGGCTGGCGAAGGTCGCGCGCACGACGAGCGATCGCGCCATCGGCCAGATGCGGCTGGCCTGGTGGAATGACGTGATCGAGGACGTGGACGCGCGCAAGGGGCGTGGCGAGCCGGTCGTGGACGCGATGCGCGCCTCCGGCGCTATGGCCGCGCCGGGGCTGGTGGCGATGATCGACGGCTGGGAAGTGCTGGTGGTCGAGCCGGAGATCGACGCCGATGGCCTGCGCGACTATGCGGTCGGGCGCGGCGGGGGGCTGTTCCGGGCGTTGGCGGAGATGGGGGCCGATGCGGCTGATGCGCCGGAATGGCTGGTCGCGGCGGGGCAGGTCTGGGCGCTCTGGGATCTGGCCGGGCATGTCGATGATCCGGCGCTGGCCGACGCGGCGCTGGCGATGGCGCGCGATCTGCTGCCGCAGGTTGACGGCGGGCGATGGCCGCGCGGGTGGAAGCCGCTGCGGATCGCCTTCACCCTGGCGCGACAGGACGTGCTGGCGGGGCGGGGCGCGCCGGCGGGGATGCCGCGCGCGCTGGCGTGGCGGCTGCTGCGGATCGCGCTTGTCGGGCGCTAGGCGAAAAGGATAGGCTGTCTGCTGCGAAGCTGAAGGGGGCAGGCATGGGGCGAATGCTGGCGGGGGGCATGGCGGCGCTGCTGCTGGTGGCGGGCGGGCTGTTCTGGTGGCAGGGACGCGCGGACACGGCGCCGACGCCGCAACTGGCGGTGGCCCCACCGCCGCCGCCTGCGGTCGAGAGTCTGCCCGAGGGCGATCCCGATGCGGTCGGCGACGCACCGCCCATGCCCGGCGAGGCCAGCCCGCAGAACCGCGAACAGAAGCGCTTTGCCCGTTACGATCGCAATCGCGACGGCGTCATCACCCGCGTCGAGATGCTGGGCAGCCGCACCAGGGCGTTCAAGGCGCTGGACAGCGATGGCGACAACCTGTTGTCCTTCAAGGAATGGGCGGTGGCGACGGCTGACCGCTTCGGCGCGGCGGATGGCGACAAGGACGGCAGGCTGACCCCGGCGGAGTTCGCGACGACGGCGCCGAAACGCGCGGCGAAGCAGAGGTGCAGATGCTAACGGGGTGGGAAGGTCAGACCAGCGCCATCTCGCCCATCCAAGCGCCAAAGGAAGCGCGGGCGCGCGCGGTATAGGCTTCCTTGCGCTGCTTCTTCTTTACGTCGTCCAGCGTCGGGAACAGGCCGAAATTGACGTTCATCGGCTGATAGTCCGCCGTCGCCACATTGCCCGTCACATGGCCGAGCAGCGCGCCCAGGGCGGTGTCGGCAGGTGGCGGAGTCAGCGCTCGGCCCAGCAGTTCGGCCGCCGCGAAGCGCCCCGCGATCAGGCCGATGGCAGCGCTCTCGACATAGCCCTCGCAGCCCGTCATCTGCCCGGCGAAGCGGATATGGGGCGCGCTCTTCAGACGCAGCGTGGGATCGAGCAGCTTGGGCGACTGGATGAAGGTATTGCGGTGCAGCCCGCCCAGCCGCGCGAACTCGGCCTTTTCCAGGCCGGGGATGGTGCGGAACAGTTCGACCTGCGCGCCATGTTTCAGCTTGGTCTGGAAACCAACCATGTTCCACAGCGTGCCGCTGGCATTGTCCTGCCGCAACTGGACCACGGCATAGGGCCAGCGGCCGGTTTTCGGATTGTCGAGGCCCATGGGCTTCATCGGCCCGTGGCGCAATGTTTCCGGCCCGCGCGATGCCATCACCTCGATCGGCATACAGCCCTCGAAATAGGGAGTGCTCGCCTCCCATTCCTTGAACTCGGTCTTTTCGCCGTCGATCAGCCCCTGGACGAAGGCCTGATACTGGTCCTTGTCCATCGGGCAGTTGATATAATCCTTCCCCTCGCCGCCGCCGGGGCCGATCTTGTCCCAGCGATTGGCCATCCAGCACTGGTCCATGTCGATGCTGTCATAATGGACGACCGGGGCGATCGCGTCGAAGAAGGCGAGATGCTCCATCCCCGCCGCCTGGCCGATGCTCTGGGCGAGCGCGGCGGCGGTCAGCGGGCCGGTCGCGACAATCGTCATGCCTTCGCCGGGCAGCGCGTCGATCCGCTCGCGCACGATCTCGACATTGGGATGGTCGGCCAGCGCGCGCGTGACGCCGCCGGAAAAGACGTGGCGATCGACCGCCAGCGCCGATCCGGCGGGTACCTTGGCCGGTTCCGCCTGCGCCATGATGAGCGAGTCCAGTCGCCGCATTTCCTGGTGCAGCAGGCCCACCGCATTCTTGTCGGCATCGTCCGAGCGGAAGCTGTTGGAGCAGACCAGTTCGGCAAGGCCGTCTGTCTGGTGCGCCGGGGTCATGTCGCCCGCGCCCCGCATTTCGGAAAGGCGGACGCGGATGCCGGCCTGCGCCAGTTGCCAGGCGGCTTCCGATCCGGCGAGGCCGCCGCCGATGATATGGACCTGATGAATGGACATGGTTCGCCTGACTTCGCACTGTATCGCAGATGGGGTGATGGCGCTCGCCAGTGGGCCATCTTGTCGTGAGAGGCAAGGAATATAGGGCAGGCGGGGGCGGTGGCGCAGCCGTCTAGCGGCACGCGATATTGTTTGCGCGCTCCATGGTGATGAAGCTGATCGTGCGCGGGGCGAATATCGACCGTCCCGCAGGGTGGCTCGCGCCATTCATCGGAGGCAGTTTGTCCCCGGCGCCCAGTTGCAATAATGTTCCGTTGAGACGGAGACTTGAAGAGGAGTGATCGGGTTCGGACAGCGTGTAGCGCATCCCGGCGAGCGGGAGGTCCAGGATCGTCTCTTCCCGGCTACTGTTGTTGATGACCAGCAGCGCAACGGCGCCACGACCGCCGGAGGCGCAATGGGCGTAGACATGTGCGCCTTCACGCAGCGGGACGCCGGAATCCAGGACCGTCGCCCCCATCAACCGGCGCCAGAGCAGGGCTGCCCAGTAATTGGCCTTTGGGGTGAGATCCGCAGGTTCCAGTAACGCGTAATCACTGGCGGCGAGCGTGTTATGCATGGCGACCTGGACGCCCACTCTGGCCAGCCGGCCGAGTTGGTCCAGATAGCGGAAGCTGTCGACGAAGCGCCCGCTCCATGGATTGCCGCCGCAGGCCGCGTCGGCGCCCTCGGTCAGCCAGATCGGCTTGCCCGGTGCATGGACGTCGCGCAGAGCCGCATAATAGGCATGGGTCGCGCTGGTCCGCGCCAGCCATTCCTCCGACAACGCCTGATCGATGCCGGTCTGTGGCAGGCGGGCCGATGCGCAGCGCTGGGAGGCGGCACCATAATGATGATAGGAAAAGGCATCGATGCCAGGGCCGGACGCCGCCAACAATGCGTCGGTTGCGATGGAGCCTGGAATGTGGGGCGGCATACCCCAGGGCGCGGGCGTTTCCGTCGCTGAGCCGGGGCCAAGCAGGATCATGTCCGGCGCCTCGCGGTCGACCAGGCGTTTGAACAGGCGGAAATCGCGGCCATAGGCGGCGGCGTCATAGCCCTTTGGCGCGCCGCTCATGCCGGCCATGGACGGTTCGTTCATGAACTCCGCGGCGGCGATGCTGCCCCCGGCCCTGCGCGTGTAGGCCAGCCAGCGGCGCGCCTGTGCGTCGGTCCAGACGCCATCGGCATCGCGCACGCCGGCGCTGATGGCGAAGGATGTGACGATCCTTGCATCCACAGCTTGCGCGAAACGGATGACGTTGCGCCATTGGGTCGGCGTCAACACCCCTTTGAAACCGTCGGGCGTCCGCGCAAGCGGCCTGTCGTCACCAGCGAAATAAATGCTGTTCGCCCAAGTGCCGCTGACTCGCAGATAGGCCGGCCCCAGCGCTTTGGCGAGGGTGATGAGGCGCGGGCTGGAAAGGTCGATAGGGGGTCGATATTGATAGGCTGAGGGATCGATTCCGGCATGGCCGGCGTCAACCCGGCCTGTCGCGTCGACCTTGCTGCCATAAGGTTTCCAGAAAGCGCCGCCGATCACCTCCAGCATTTCGATGTTATAGGATTGAAAGCGCGGGTCGACGGACGCGATGCGCGGCATATGGGCTGGATCAAGCCTCTGCGGTCCGATTGCGAGCCCATCCGCGCCCTCTCCAGGCGCGACCATGGCAGTGGCTCCGAGCATGGCGCAGGCCGCAAGGATATATTTCATCGTCCATCTCCTAAGCGGGTCGGGACATTCAGCAGTCTGTTCAAAGCGTCAAATATTGAATTCTGGGGCATCCATAGTTTGGGACTATGCCTGACCACCGGCAACCGAAAGGGACGCCCGCGTGACAAATGGATTCGGATCGGCAACAAAAGCCTGTCTGCCGCGTTCGCGCAGAAGATTTTGCGCGCGGAGCTTTCTCGCGCCCTTTCCGGAGATTATCCATGAAGATCACGCCCATCCTGCTCGCCGTGCCGCTTGGTTTTGCCATGTCGGCTTGCGCCACCGCTTCCCCGGATGCGGCCGCGCCCGCCGCGCCCACGGCCCGCGCCAGCCTGGCGGCTGGTGACGGCAGCGCGCGGGGGCAGGCAATGGTGACCGAGGCGGCGGACGGGCTGCATGTCGTGGTCAAGGCGCAGGGCGTGACGCCGGGCATCCACGCCGTGCATATCCACACCACCGGTACCTGCACCGGGCCCGACTTCACCAGCGCGGGCGGTCACTGGAACCCGGCCGGGCGGCAGCATGGCAAGGACAATCCCGCTGGTATGCATATGGGCGACATGCCCAACATGGTCGCCGGGTCGGACGGCGCGGGCGAACTGGAATATGTGGTCGCGCATGGCAGCATCCAGGGCGGCGCGACCCCGCTGCTCGATGCCGATGGCGCGGCTGTGGTGATCCATGCCCAGGCCGATGACAACAAGACCGACCCGACCGGTAATGCCGGCGGCCGGGTCGCCTGCGGCGTGCTCAAGGTGGGCTGATCGCGCGGCCGATCAGGCGGGGGCGACCGGGCCTCCGCCTCCAAATTCGTCCTCAAATTCTCCATAGTCGGCCACGGCCTCGTATCGGGCGCCGCCATGGCCGATCCGGCTTTCGAACAGGCTAAAGCCGGTGATCGGAAAGGGCGGGCTGGCGAGAGCGGCATGGGCGGCCAGAAAGGCGTCCACCATGCCGCCCGCGCGGCCGAACCGCGCCAGGGTGATATGGGGCAGATAGGCGCGACCCTCGGGCGCCAGGCCGGCGGAGACGCAGGCCCGGTCGATCTTCCGGTGCAGTTGCGCCAGCGGATCGCGCGGCTGGACGCCGGCCCAGAGCGTGTCCGCCACGCCCTTGCGGTCGAAGCTGCCGACGCCCGACAGGCTGATGTCGAAGGGCGCGAAACGGATCGCGGCCAGCGCATCGGCAATGTCGTTGGCCTGGTGCCGCTCGACTTCCCCGATGAAGCGCAGGGTCAGGTGCAACTGGTCGTCATCCTGCCAGCGCGCGCCGGGCACGCCCGCCATCAGTGACAGCAGAAGGGAACGGATCGGTGCGGGCGGGCGGATGGCCACGAACAGACGGTGCATGGCGCCAATATAGGGACAAGCCGGTGCTGTGCCACGCATTGATCGGTTTGACTTGAAGTCGGGCGTGGAAGCGCCGATAATAGGAAGGCTGGCGATGAGTGCCGGTGAAGGAGATGATTTTCATGGCCAACTGGTCCGACCCCCGTCCCGGCACAGAGGCCGGCATTCCGGGCTTTGGCGGCACCACCGCCGCGCGCGGCGAGGCGTTCGACGCCGGGCTGCGCCGCTACATGCTGTCGGTCTATAATTATATGGCGAGCGGCGTGCTGCTGACGGGCATCGTCGCGCTGCTGTTCGCGTCGAGCGGGCTTGCCTATCAGATACTCGCCGGCCCCGGCATACTGAAATATGTCATCATGTTCGCGCCGCTGGCGTTCGTGATGGTGATGAGCTTCGGCATCAACCGCCTGTCGACGGTGACGATGCAGGCGCTGTTCTGGGCTTATGCTGCGGTGATGGGTCTGTCGCTCTCGTCGATCTTCCTGGTCTATACCGGCACGTCGATCGCGCAGACCTTCTTCGCGACCGCCGCCGCCTTCGCGGGCCTCAGTCTCTGGGGCTACACGACGAAGAAGGATCTTTCGGGTTTCGGCACCTTCCTGATCATGGGCCTGGTCGGCCTTTTCATCGCGATGCTGATCAACCTGTTCCTGAAGTCGAGCGCGATGGACCTGGTCATCAGCTGCCTTGGCGTGCTGCTGTTCGCAGGCCTCACCGCCTATGACACGCAGAAGATCAAGAGCATCTACGCCCATGTCGCGGGTACGGACATGATGGGCAAGTCGGTGGTGATGGGGGCGCTGAACCTCTATCTCGACTTCATCAACATGTTCCTGTTCCTGCTGCGCTTCATGGGCGGCAACCGCGACTGATCGGCGCGGTTAGGCGGATTAGGGAAGGCCCGGTGGAGCGATCCACCGGGCCTTTTTGTCATGTGCATTGCGCCGACCGCTCTTCGTTTCGAGCATAGTCGGGAAACGGCGACGCGGCGGCATCAGTCCTGCTTCTGCATCTCCGCGATCAGCGCGCCGTCAATGTCTTTCTGGCGCTGGTAGGCTGGGCGGGCGCGGAGCCTTTCGGCATAGGCGGTATAGGCGGGGCGAGCAGGCATGGTGCCGAAGGCGAGGCCCCAGTCGATCTGTGACCCGACATAGACGTCGGCAGCCGTAAATTGGTCTCCGCAAATCCAGGCGTCGCCCGATACGGCTTGTTCAAGTGTGTCCAGCACTGCGTCGAGCGATCCATAGCCGGCGGCGCGCTCGCGCCCCTCGGGCAGGACGAAGCCCATCGCCCTGTTGGTGACGGCGGCCTCCACCGGGCCGGCGGCGAAGAAGAGCCAGCGGTAATAAGCGTGGCGATCGGCAGGGGGCGGGGCCAGACCGGCGCCGGGGAAGGCGTCCGCCAGATAGGCGCAGATGGCGGCGCATTCGGTCACGACGCGCCCCTGATGGACGATTGCGGGAACCTTGCCCATCGGATTGATCGTAAGATAGTCGGCGGCCTTCATCGTAGTCCCATAGTCGAGGATGACGGTTTCATAGACTTCGCCGACCTCTTCCAGCATCCAGCGGGCGATCTGCCCGCGCGACATGGGATTGGTGTAGAAGACGAGATCGAGGGACATGGGCAGGCTCTCCTGAATCGAGTGGGCGAAGGGTGCCGCATGGATGCGGTCGGCGCTATCCTGTTCCGCCATGCAAGCCGTCGGTCTGGGACGAAATGGCCCGCTTACGCCATCCCTCACCGCTCGACAGGCTGGTTAGAGCATTTTCCAATCAGGTGGAATCACCTGATGACTCGGAAAATGCGGCAAACCAAAAACTTAGAGCGGTCGATCCGGTGCAGCCGGATGGGAAACCGCTCTAAAGTCTCCATGAGGCTGTGGACTGGCAAGGCTCCGCGTTGGCAACCTATCTCAAAATGCCCCCCTATGCCTCGAATTCGGGCCTGCGATGCCACCCTGAAATGACGGGCGCCGGCGGGAACCGTATAAGCCGTTGTGTAATGGTGGCTTCAGCTTGTGACGGATTGGCCAGTTCCGTGCATCATGAACCGATCTTCCCGCGTGCAGACAGGTAATGCCACGGTAGCGCTGCCGTCCGATCAAGCCGACGGCAGTCGCAGCCTTACCAGCAGGCCGCCCAGATCCTCGCTTTCCTCCAGGGCGACGGTGCCGCCATAGATTTCGGCCACGTCGCGGACGATGGCGAGGCCGAGGCCGGTGCCGGGCTTGCCGGAATCGAGGCGCACGCCGCGGTCGAAGATGCGGACGCGGTCGGCCTCCGGTATGCCCATGCCGTCATCCTCGACCAGGATTTCGACCATGCCGGCCGCGCGGCCGACCGTCGCGAAGACGCTGCCGCCGCCATATTTGGCCGCGTTCTCGATCAGGTTGCCGAGCATTTCGTCGAGATCCTGCCGCTCGACGCGCACGGCAGCCTCCTTGTCGCCGTCCATGTCGACGCGCGCTTCGGGATAGAGGCGCTGCACCGCGCGCTCCACGGCGGTCAGGCTGGCCCAGACTTCCGCGCGGCTGTGTGCCGCGCCGCGCCGCCCCACCGCGCGGGCGCGGGCGAGATGATGGTCGACCTGTCGCCGCATCGTCGTCGCCTCGCGGATCACCGTTTCGCCCAGGTCGGGCGAGCGGGCGGTGGCGGCGTTCATGATGACGGTGAGCGGGGTCTTGAGCGCATGGGCGAGGTTGCCCGCATGGGTGCGGGCTTCCTCCGCCTGGCGTTCATTATGGGCGAGCAGGGCGTTGAGTTCCTCGACCATGGGCAGCACTTCGGCGGGCATGGGTTCGGTCACGCGATTCTTCTCGCCCCCTCGCATCCGGATGATTTCCAGCCGTACCTTGCGCAGCGGACGCAGGCCATAGATGGTCTGGAGCGTGGCGAGCACGAACAGGCCGAGCGCGAGCAGGGTGAAGCTCTTGAAGAGGGTGGAGCGGAGCGTCCTGATCTGCCCGTCCAGCCCCTCGCGCGCCTGCGCGACCATGAACATCCAGCGCGCGTTCGAGCCGGGCAGGATGACGGTGCGTTCCATGATGCGCAGATCCTCGCCCGGAAACTGCTTGCTGTCATAGACATGGAGATGGCGGTCATGATGTTCCGGCGGCACCTTGAGCGCGCGGTCCCAGAGCGAGCGCGAGCGCCAGTCCTCATGCCCCTTGGCGCTGATCTGGTAATAGAGGCCGCTATTGGGTTCGAGAAAGCGCTGGTCGGCGAGTTCGCGGTTGAACAGCACCTCGCCGTCCGGACCGATTTCCGACGCGGCGATCATCGCGGTCAGCACATAGTTCATGCCGTCGTCGAAATTGCGGGTGATCGCATCCGCCAGCACCCGGTCCAGCGCCACGCCGCCGCCGATCAGCAGCACGCTGATCCACAGAGCCGCGATGCCGATCATCCGCCGGCTGATCGAGCCGGTGGAGCGGACGGGTGGAGGGGACTGGAGGTCGGTCATGCGGCTTTAGACATTGGCCCGAACGGCCGTTCGGCCTGAGCTTGCCGAGCCGGAGGCGGGCGAAGCCCGACGGCCTTCCTTCCGTTCGAAGAAAAGTGGAGGGCTTCGACTGGCTCAGCCCGAACGGGGGGAAAGGAACGCGTGATTACCGCCCCGGCTCGTCCAGGCTATAGCCGAGGCCGCGGATGGTGGTGATGACGTCGGCGCCCAGCTTCTTGCGGATGCGGGTGACGAACACCTCGATCGTGTTGGAATCACGGTCGAAATCCTGATCGTAGATATGCTCGATCAGCTCGGTACGGCTGACCACCTTGCCCTTGTGGTGGAGCAGGTAGGAGAGCAGCTTATATTCCTGCGCGGTGAGCTTCACCGGATCGCCCTTCAGCGTCACCTTGCCCGAGCGGGTATCGAGGCGGACGTCGCCTGCGGTCAGTTCGCTCGACGCATTGCCAGACGCGCGGCGGATGAGCGCGCGCAGGCGCGCGATCAGTTCCTCGCTCTGGAACGGCTTGGCGAGATAGTCGTCCGCACCGGCATCGAGACCGGCCACCTTGTCCGACCAGCTATCGCGCGCGGTCAGCACCAGCACGGGGAAAGCGCGGCCTTCCTTGCGCCAGCGGTCTAGCACGGTGAGGCCGTCGATGGTGGGAAGGCCCAGGTCCAGCACAACCGCGTCATAGCTTTCGGTCGCGCCCAGGAAATGGCCGTCCTCGCCATCGGTGGCGAGGTCCACGGCGTAGCCCGCGCCCTCCAGCGTGTTCCTGAGCTGCTGGCCCAGGCTCGGTTCATCCTCGACGATCAGCAGACGCATGGGGCTGTTCCGTTTCTGTTATGAATAGGGTTGAAGGGCGCGCCGGTCAGCGCGCCATGCCGATAATATCGCCCGTCCTGCCGTCCGCATCAACCCACATGACCTTGCCGTCCTTCACATATTTCAGGCGATAGCGGTTGGACGAGGGGTTGAACTCGCTGCCGACATAGGTGGCGCCGCCAACGGCGGCGTCGACGCGACGCTTGATCATCGAGAAAGGCATGACCTGGCCGTCCAGCATAGCGCGGCGGGCGGCGTCCTGTTCGTCGCGGCGATTGCCGGCGTCGGCGGCGGGGATCGCCACCGCCAGGGCAAGCGCTGCGCCAAGGGCAGCGGTCAGGCTGTTCCACTTCATCATCATGGGCATGGCATAGGCGCAGCGCATTGAACAGGTGGTGAATGGCGGTGCGGGATGCTGTTTCCGTTTTTCGTCATCCCCGCGCAGGCGGGTCGAAGAGAGTCACGCGCCTCTCTTCGACCCGCCTGAGCGGGGATGACGATCATGATTTGGCGACGGCCCTATTTCTCCAGCGCATATTGCACGGTCAGCGTCACCGAGGCGCTCACCTGACCGGGTTCGACCGGGGTGACGGGCGCGGCGTCGGCCTTGAAGCGCGCGCTTTGCATCATCGGCATCGGCGGATTGCCGCCGCTGTTGCTTTCACTGATCGACACCAGTCGCGCCGAACGAAATCCTGCGGCCTGTGCATAGAAATCGGCCTGCGTCCTGGCGCTTTTCAGCGCGGCGCCGCGCGCCTGGACGAGGAGCGGCGAGGGATCTTCGATCGAGAAGCTGGGGCCGTTGATGTTGGTCGCCCCTGCCGCGACCATCGCGTCGAGCGACGCGCCGACCCGCTTGATGTCGCGCAGCTTCACCGTCAGCTGGTTCGACGCTTCATAGCCGATGAAGCGTGGGCCGGACGGCTGGCCGTCGCGGTTGCTGTAGTCATATTGGGCGCTGAGATTGATGCCGCTGGTCTGGATGTCCTTTTTCGCGATGCCGGCCTTGGCCAGCGCTGCGATCAACCTTTCGGTCTGCGCGGCATTGTCCTGCATGGCGGCCTGCGCGGTCTGTGCGCGGGTCTGGACGCCGGTGCCGACGGTCGCGACATCTGGCGCGGCCTCGACGCTTTCGGTGACGTTCAATGTCACCACCGGCGCGGTCTCGGCGATGGTGACGCTGGTCTGGGCAAGTGCCGCGACAGGCAGTGCGGCGGCGCCGAGCGCCATCAGGGCGAGAGCGGATTTCATGAAATTTTCTCCTCGATAAGCCTTGCACCCGTATTTGGCCCGGGTGCGATGAATGGACGCTGACATGCGGTGAAAGCCGTGCGACAGCTTTCGGGTTCCGTTCTTGCGCTCGGCCGCCCGCCGGTTTGTGTGTTCCGCATTTTCCGAGCCGTCAGGTGGTTCCACCGCCCAAGAAAATGCTCTAGCTGCACCGCCATGGCAGCTCCGATCCTCTCCTTCGAAAATCTCGGCCTCTCGCAGGGCACCCACTGGCTGTTTCGCGGCATCGACATTCATGTCGGGCAGCGCGACCGGCTGGCGCTGATCGGGCGCAACGGCGCTGGCAAGACGACGTTGCTGAAGCTGATCGGCGGCCAAATCGAGCCGGACGAGGGCACGCGATCGGTCCAGCCGGGCGCGCGGGTCATCACGCTGGAACAGGACCCGGACGTGACACCCTTTGCCACGCTGCGCGATTTCGCGCTGGCTGGAGAATTCGCGCCCCCCCCCCATGAGGTGGAGGCGATCGCCGACCAGCTGGGCATCGACCTGTCGCGCGAGGCGAAGACGGCGAGCGGCGGCGAGCGTCGCCGCGCCGCCATTGCCCGCGCGCTGGCGAGCGAGCCGGACCTGCTGCTGCTCGACGAGCCGACCAACCATCTGGACATCGCCGCGATCGACTGGCTGGAAAACTGGCTGGCGCGCTACAACGGAGCCTTCATCGTCATCAGCCATGACCGCGCCTTCCTGACCCGGCTCACGCGCCAGACGTTGTGGCTCGACCGCGGGCAGATGCGCCGCAACGAGGTGGGATTCGGCGGGTTCGAGCAGTGGATGGAAGCGGTCTATGCCGAGGAGGCGCGGGCGGCCGAGAAGCTGGACGCGAAGCTGAAGATCGAGGCGCACTGGCTGGAACGCGGCGTCACCGCGCGGCGCAAGCGCAACCAGGGGCGGCTCGCGAAACTGTGGGAAATGCGCGCCCAGCGCGCGGCGATGCAGGGACCGCAGGGAACCGCCAAGATCGCGGTGGCGAGCGACGACAGCAAGACCAAGAGCGTCATCAAGGCCGAGCATGTCACCAAGGCGTTCGGGGACCGCACGATCATCAAGGATTTTTCGCTGCGCGTGCAGCGCGGCGACCGGATCGGAATCGTCGGCGGCAATGGCGCGGGCAAATCGACGCTGCTGAAGCTGCTGACCGGGGAAATGGCGCCCGACAGCGGCGAGGTGACGCTGGCCAGGACGCTGGACATGATCTTCATCGACCAGCAGCGCAGCCTGATGCAGGGCGACAAGAGCGTGCGCGACGTGCTGGCGGAAGGGGGCGACTGGATCGACGTGCGGGGGTCACGCAAGCATGTCCATGGCTATCTCAAGGATTTCCTGTTCGATCCGAGCCTTGCCGAGGCGAAGGTCGGCACATTGTCCGGCGGCGAGCGGTCGCGGCTGCTGTTCGCGCGGGAATTTGCGCGCGAATCCAATCTGCTGGTGCTGGACGAGCCGACCAACGACCTAGACCTCGAAACGCTCGACCTGTTGCAGGAAGTGATCGCGGACTATGACGGCACGGTGCTGATCGTCAGCCATGACCGCGACTTTCTGGATCGCACCGTCACGGTGACGCTGGGGCTGGACGGCACCGGCGTGGTGGACGTGATCGTGGGGGGCTATGCCGACTGGATCGCCAAGCGCGACCCGCGCAAGGCACCCAGGGCGGAGAAGAAGGAGGCCGCGCCTCCGCCACCGCCAAAGCCCCTATCGGCCAAGCTCAGCTACAAGGACCAGCGCGACCTGGACCTGCTCCCCAAGCGGATCGAAGAACTGGAAGCGGCGATCGCGCGGGACGAGGAGGCGCTGGCCGATCCGGCGCTCTACACCCGCGATCCCGCGAAATTCGCCGCGCTGACCGGCGCGATCGAGAAGGCGCGGGCCGAAAAGGATGCAGCCGAGGAGCGCTGGTTGGAACTGGCAGAGAAGGCCGAGGGTCTGGCCGGCTGAACGCCTGCGTCCGTTCGGGGCTCGACTTCGCTCGGAACGAACGGCAGGGTAGGGGCGACGCGACGGGGACGAGGTATCCGATGGACACGCAGACCGCATCCGCACAGCCCCATCATGAGGTTCATTATGTGAACCGCGTCGGCTGGCTGCGGGCGTTGGTCCTGGGCGCGAATGACGGGATCGTGTCCACCGCCAGCCTGATGACCGGCATCGCGGCGTCGGGCGCGGACGCGCAGACCATCCTGTTGACCGGCATCGCTTCGCTGGTGGCGGGCGCCATGTCGATGGCGGCAGGGGAATATGTTTCCGTCAGCGCGCAGTCGGACACGGAGCGGGCCGATCTTGCCAAGGAGAGGAAGGCGCTCGCCACCCAGCCCGATGCCGAATGGGCGGAATTGCGCGACATCTATGTCGAACGTGGCCTGACGCCGGACTTGGCGGGCGAGGTGGCGCAGCAGTTGATGGCGGCCGATGCGCTGGCGGCCCATGCGCGGGACGAGCTGGGCATTTCCGAAATCGCGACCGCGCGTCCGGTGCAGGCCGCGCTGGCCTCCGCCGCCAGCTTTGCGGCGGGAGCGGCGCCGCCGGTGCTGGCCGCCGCGCTCGTGCCGGCGAGCGAGGCCATCATCGCGATCGTGGGGATTTGCCTGCTCTGCCTGGCCATGCTGGGCCATGCCGGGGCGCGGCTGGGCGGAGCGAAGCCGCTGCGGTCGATCCTGCGCACGCTGTTCTGGGGCGCGCTGGCGATGGCGGTGACGGCGGGCGCGGGGCATCTTTTCGGCGCGGCGATATGATGGCAAGGTCGGCGCCGACCTACTTTCAGGAGACGATAAATGACTGATATCCAGCAGATTCCCCTCAAGACGATCAAGGGGACGGACGCCAGCCTGGCGGATTATGCTGGCCAGGTGGTGCTGGCGGTCAATGTCGCCTCCAAATGCGGGCTGACCCCGCAATATGAGGGGCTGGAAAAGCTCTATGCCGACTATAAGGCCAAGGGGCTGGTCGTGGCAGGTTTTCCCGCCAATGATTTCGGCGCGCAGGAGCCGGGCAGCAACGACGAGATCGCCAGCTTCTGCACCACCAATTTCGGCGTGGATTTCCCGATGTTCGAGAAGATCGTCGTCACCGGCCCCGAAAAGCATCCCCTCTACGCCGCATTGACCAGCGCGCAGCCTGAAGCGCAGGGCGAGGGCGACGGGTTTCGCGAAAAGCTGAAAGGTTATGGCATGACACCGACCGAACAGCCCGAAGTCCTGTGGAATTTCGAGAAGTTCCTGATCGGCAGGGACGGTAGCGTCGCCGCCCGTTTCGCGCCGACGACGGCGCCTGACGACCCAGCGCTGGTCGCCGCGATCGAGGCGGAACTGGCCAAGTGATTCGGTCGCTGATCGCGGGCGCGCTGCTGTTGGGCGGCGCGCCGATCGCCCATGCGGCGCTCAGCCCGGCCGAGCGCAAGATCGGAGCAAGCGTGGAGGCGGGCTACGAACCGTCCGTCGTGCTGCTCGAAAAACTGGTGAACCAGAATAGCGGATCGATGAACTTTCCGGGCGTGAAGGCGGTGGCCGACATGCTGCGCCCGGAGTTCGAGGCGCTGGGCTTTGCCGTGACGTGGAAGCCGATGGATGCGGCCAAGCGGGCCGGTCATCTGATTGCGGTCCACAAGGGCAGAGCCGGCACGACGAAGATGCTGTTGATCGGCCATCTCGACACCGTGTTCGAACCGGATTCGCCGTTCCAGACCTTCGTGCGCGAAGGCGACTTCGCCCGTGGCCCCGGCGCAGCCGACGACAAGGGCGGGGTGGCGACGATGCTGCTGGCGTTGAAGGCCATGCAGGCAGCAGGCACGCTGAAGACCGCCAATATCGAAGTGGTGCTGACCGGCGACGAGGAGGATTCGGGCGATCCCGTCTCGATCGCGCGCGCTGATCTGGTCGCGGCGGGCAAGCGCGCCGATGTGGCGCTCGATTTCGAGGGGCTGTCCCAGGAAGACGGCAAGGACATGGGCTCGATCGCCCGCCGCTCCTCCAACAGCTGGACGCTGAGCGCGACGGGCAAGTCGGGCCATAGCTCGGGCATCTTCTCCGAAAAGGCGGGCGACGGCGCGATCTATGAACTGGCGCGGATCATCACGGCCTTCCGCAAGGAACTGCCCGAACCGAACCTGACCTTCAATGTCGGGCTGATCGGCGGCGGCCAGAGCGCGGAGGTGGACAAGGACGGCGTGCGGATCGCGGTGACGGGCAAGACCAACATCATCCCGCCGGTCGCGGTGGCGAAGGGTGATTTCCGGACGCTGAGCGAGGAGCAGACCAGCCGGGTGCAGGCGAAAATGCAGGCGATCGTCGACAGCGGGCACCTCAACGGCACGTCGGCCAGCATCACCTTCGACCTCGGCTATCCGTCGATGGCGCCCACTGATGGCAACAGGGCGTTGCTGGCCAAGCTGAACGGCATCAACCGCGACCTGGGCCTGGCCGAAATGCCCGCGCTCGATCCGCTCAAGCGCGGCGCGGGCGACATCGCCTTCGTCGCGCAGGATACGGACGGACTGGTCGGGCTGGGGCCGGCTTCCAGTGGCGACCATAGCCCGGCGGAGAAGGTCGATCTGGCGAGCATGAAGCGTCAGGCGAAGCGCGCCGCCATATTGATGAGTCGGCTGGCGGCGGAGCCGGGACGCAAGTGATATCCGGCCGTCATCCCCCGCCTGGGCGGGGATGACGGTCATGACTGACGACGAACGGGGTCGGGTTCGCGCCGGGCCTTGGGACCGATGGCCTGACACGGCTGCTCGGGAGAGGGGGGCGAGGGCGCTTGCGCGCAGGATACCCGACTTCGTTCGCAATGCCGATTCACACGAACGCCATCCGGCTGTAGGGATGGTCTCATGCTTCCACATTCGCCGCTGCTCCCCCCGTCGATCGGTCCGGTGCTTGAAACATTGAGCATCATCGGCACATTCGTCTTCGCCGCATCGGGCGCGCTGGCCGCCGCGCGGCTGCAGCAGACACTCGTCACCTTCGCCTTCTTCGCGCTGGTGACGGGAGTGGGCGGCGGCACGGTGCGCGACCTTCTGATCGGGGCGCCGGTCTTCTGGGTGGTGGACGCGGTGCCGGCGATCGCCTGCATGGCGGCGGCGCTGGTCGTCTGGTTCACCCCGCGCCGCTGGTGGAAGGAGCGGGCGCTCGACTGGCTAGACGCGGTGGGCCTGGCTGCTTTCGCGGTGTTCGGCGCGGCCAAGGCGATGAGCTTCGGCGTGCCGCCTTTCGTCGCGGGCATGATGGGCGTGGTGACGGGCTGCGTCGGCGGCATCATGCGCGACCTGCTGGCGGGCGAGCCGTCGATCCTGCTCAGACCCGAACTCTATGTGACGGTGGCTGCCTTTGCGTCGGGGCTGTTCGTGGCGCTGCGCTGGATCGGGCTGGACATGCCGGTCGCCGGTATGATCGCCGCGCTGCTGGGCTTCGCGCTGCGGGCGGCGGCGATCCGGCGGGGGCTGGGGTTGCCGGTCTATCGGGATGAGCAGGGGTAGGGCGATTTCTGATCAGATGGAATCATCCGATGACTCGAAAATCGCGTAAAACCAATAATCCGGAGCGGCTGATCCGATGCAATCGGATCAAAAGCTAGCGACCGTCCCGGAGTGGGCCGGGAACTGCCGCGCTACCGACAGCGCTATGCTCGATCCCAGTGGGGCTTGCCAACATATTCGTCCCACCTTCAGTCCGGGTTGCTCTGCTGGCGGCCAGAAGTATCGCGATGCAGGCAAATATCAGAACGATAAATCTCGGGAAGAACAGCATTCCGTCAAGCATTGCCATCGCCAGCAGCGCGTCGAGCATGGCCAGCACGGGCATGAGGTCGGGTCGCACTAACACCGCCTGATGGGCGTGCCATATGGCTCGGACGAGAAGATAGAGGGCAGGAATGGTGCCGACCAGCCCCCAACTCAGCAGGAACTGAAGAATGGCGTTATGAGGCTGGAGATGCGGAAACACGCCCGCAGGCGCCAGCCAGATGGACGCGCCTTCCCCCGCGCCGAAAAGGGGGTGCTCAAGCCACAGCGACGCCATTGATGACCACAGGTTCACGCGGCCCCCCATTGCCGCATTCCCGCTCGACACATCCTTCGCTTCGAACAGCAGAAAATAGGGGTCGCCAAACGGCAGCAATGACGTCGCCAGCATATAGGCGACGAAAAGGCAGGCCGACGTCCCGATCATGAAGATCAGGTTGGGACGCGTGCGGGAAAACAGGGCCGCGATCGGCAAGGCGCATATGATCCCGAACACCGCCGCCCGTGTGCCCGACCAGATTGCCATCCCCGCAAGCAGGATGATGGCCAGATAATGCCATGCCGAGGCGCGTTTTTCATTGGAGGCCAGCCATGTCTCGCCGAGCATGAAAGCCAGAACGGCCCCACAGAAGGCGCCGAACAAACGGCCCGATATGAAGCCCGGTATGGCAACGCCCCAGCCAAAGGGCGAGTCGCCCATCGATATGCCCTCGGACGCCGAGAGGAAATGCCAGGCCGTCAGAAGGGAGAGCGCAAACAATGCTGCAATAACCGGAGCGATGAGACGCGAGACGCTCTCGCGAGGGACAACACTCAAACTACCGTAAATGGCAGCGCCGAACGCCAGATGTACAATCCATCTGAGCGTCAGCGCCATTGAACCAAAGGTATTTGGGGATGTGAAGAAAGCGCTCCACCAGAAGACGCAAAGAAATGCAATCAGCGCGATCCTGATATTTCGATCCAAATCGGCGTAGATTTCGCGAAATTTCACACCTTTGTGGAGGGCGAGCAGCACGAATGCAACTTCCGCCGCAAGAAATACCACGCCCAGCTGTCGGGAGAAATTCAAGCCGGGGGAAGGAAGCGAAATTGAGTATGTTCGATATAACAGGCCGCAAATGACGAGCCCGGCAGCAATCAGCCAGCCTATGACGGACATTGTCGCGAGACTGTTTTTTTGCGTCATGTGGTCGCCCCCCGCAGCAGGGCTTAGCTGTGATAGGTAAAGGATTTACAATCCTTCTCGCAATTCCAGGACAGGTTTGGCGGTCAGGCTGTCGATCGAAGTCCCTATCGCCACAATCCCGCCAGCAACGCCAGCACCCCGCGTTCCTCCGCCGCGTTGCGCGACTGGGGTGCGCCGTAGCCGCGGCATTCAAGGCAGTCGGCGCGAACGCCCGCGCCCGTGACCAGCGCCTTCACATCGGCCACCGCCTGGCTGGCCCAGCCGCGCTGCACCCATGCCTGGCGGGCGAGCATGTCGCGGGGGGCGTCGGCGTCGTCCTGCTCGCGGTCGGCGATCGACTGGATGAACTGGGCGAACTTGTCGGGCTGCTTCTCGATATAATAGGGCTTCGCCTGGGCGGGATCGAGCTTTGCCCGTCGCGCCGCTTCGGCGATGGCATCCTCCAGCCCGCCGAAGCGGTCCACCAGCCCGATCTGGCGCGCGGTGCCCCCGTCCCAGACGCGGCCCTGTGCGATAGCGTCGACGGCTTGCGGTGACTTCTTGCGCGATTGCGCGACCAGGCCGACGAAGCGGCGGTAGATGTCCTCGACGCCCAGTTGCATGATCTGGTCGAATTCGGGCGTGGTGCCGCCGGTGACGTCGGGCTGCCCGGACAGCGGCGTGGTCCGCACGCCGTCGGTGGTGATGCCCATCTTCGCCAGCGTGCCTTCGAAGCTGGGGATGATGCCGAACACGCCGATCGATCCGGTGATCGTGTCCGGCTCCGCGAAGATCATGTCGCCCGGCGTCGATACCCAATAGCCGCCGCTCGCCGCGACATTGGCCATGGAGACGACCACCGGCAGCCCGGCCTTCTTGGCCTGAAGTATGGCGCCGCGAATCTTTTCCGACGCCATGACCGATCCGCCCGGCGAATCGACGCGCACCACCAGCGCCTTGAGCTGCTTTTCATCCAGCGCAGTCAGCAGCAGATCGGAAATGGTGTCGCCCGCCGCCGTGCCTGGGCCGGCTTCGCCATCGACGATGTCGCCCGCGACGGTCAGTACGCCGATCTGGCCGTCATTGGCGGGCTTGCGCGCCTTCACATAGGCGGCGAGGTCGATGCTGGCGAAGCTGCCCTCCTTGATGCTGGAGGCTTCGCCCGCGATCTGCGCGACGCGTTCGCCAAATGCGGCCTCGTCGCCCAGCCTGTCGGCGAGTCCCGCCGTCAGCGCCGCCCTTGCCATATTGCCATTGGCGGCGCGGGCGGCGGCGGCGGGATCCCGGGCATAGGCGGCGATCTTCGCTTTCGGCCGCGCCTTCGCCACCTCGTCCTGCCAATTCTGCCACAGCGCGCCGGCAAGCGCCTGGTTCGCCTGCTTCGCTTCGGGCGATTGATCGGTGCGGGTGAAGGGCTCGACGAAGCTCTTGTACGTGCCGACGCGATAGACATGGGTATTGACGCCCAGCTTGTCGATCAGCCCCTTATAATAGAGATTGGAGCCGCCCCGCCCCATGATGGCGACTCCGCCCAGCGGGTCGCTCCAAATCTCGCTGGCATGGGCGGCGAGCTGATAGCTGTCGTCGGTATAGAGAGTGGCGTAGGCCAGCACCGGTTTGTTCGCGGCGCGCACCGCGTCCAGCGCCTTGCCGACGCGCGCGATCGCGACCTGGCCGCCGCCCAGGAAGCCATCGAGGTTCAGCACCACCGCTTTCACCTTGCCGTCGCTCTTCGCCGCATCGAGCGCGGCGACGACGTCGGACAGGCGATATTCCTTCGCCTCCGGGCCGGAGCCGCTCAGCAGAGCCATTGGGCTGACCTCGGCCGGTTGCTCCACGATGCTGCCGTCCAGGTCCAGCAGCAGCGCGCCAGAACCGATGGCCTTGCCCGGCGTCGGCGAAAAGGACAGGGCGGCATAGAGAGCGCCGAAGAAGAGCAGCAGGAAGAGCAGGACGAGGCCGTCCTTGATCGCGACCAATATGCGCCAGGCGCCCTTCACAAATGCCAAATCGTCGCGTCCTTATCCCTGAGCGGTCCTGCAACCGCTATCGCATCGCCCGACCGACTGCAATGTGGGCCTGAACCGAGCGCCCGCAAGGGTTGCGCCCGCGATTTTGCCCGTTATGGGGAGCGCAACGAACGCCCACGCGCAGGAGACGTGCCCCATGCCCACTCTCGTCCTCATCCGTCACGGCCAGTCGGCCTGGAACCTGGAAAACCGCTTCACCGGCTGGTGGGACGTGGACGTGACCGAGAAGGGGGCAGAGGAAGCCCGCGCGGCGGGTCGCCTGATGAAGGACAAGGGGCTGGACTTCGACCAGTGCTATACCTCGCTCCAGACCCGCGCGATCAAGACGCTGAACCTTGCGCTGGAGGAAATGGGCCGGCTGTGGCTGCCGGTCGAGAAGGACTGGCGCCTGAACGAGCGCCATTATGGCGGCCTCACCGGCCTGGATAAGGCGGAGACGGCGGCGAAGCATGGCGACGCGCAGGTCAAGATCTGGCGCCGCAGCTTCGACATCCCGCCCCCGGTGCTGGAAGCGGGCAGCGAGTTCGACCTGTCGAAGGATCGCCGCTATGCCGGTATCGCCATCCCCTCCACCGAAAGCCTGAAGGACACGATCGCGCGCGTGTTGCCATATTGGGAAAGCCGGATCGCGCCCGACCTGAAGGCCGGCAAGCGCGTGCTGATCTCCGCCCACGGCAATTCGCTGCGCGCGCTGGTGAAACATCTGTCGAACATTCCGGACGACGAGATCACCGAACTGGAAATCCCGACCGGCCAGCCGATCGTCTATGATCTGGCGGACGATCTGAGCGCGATCGAGCGCTACTATCTGTCGGAACGCTGAAGCCCCTGTTCGTTTCGAGCGAAGTCGAGAAGCGGCCGGCGCAGCGCTTCTCGTTTCCCGACATGCTCGAAACGAACGGGTTTTGAGCCGAATCTACATTGCCCCTTGGCGGCCCGGCCGCTAAGGGGCTTTGCTTTCCGGGCGGCCCGATGAACCGCCTTGTCAGGGGAAGCGATATGAGCGGGGCAGTTGAGGTCGGCATCATCATGGGCTCGCGGTCCGATTGGGACACGATGCGCCATGCCGCCGAAACGCTGGAAGCGCTGGGCGTGGCTCATGAATGCAAGGTCGTGTCCGCCCATCGCACCCCGCAGCGTCTCTATGATTATGCTGGCCAAGCGATCGGCCGTGGCCTCAAGGTCATCATCGCCGGCGCGGGCGGCGCGGCGCACTTGCCCGGCATGACCGCGTCGATGACGCGCCTGCCCGTGCTGGGCGTGCCGGTCGAATCCAAGGCGCTGAAGGGCATGGATTCGCTCCTTTCCATCGTCCAGATGCCCGGTGGCATCCCGGTCGCCACGCTGGCGATCGGCAAGCCCGGCGCGATCAACGCCGGCCTGCTGGCCGCCGCGATCCTGGCCACTCATGACGCGGCGCTGGCCGAGCGGCTCGACGCCTGGCGCGCGCGCCAAACCGATGCCGTCGCCGAAACCGTCGAAGACTGATAGACAAGAGAGACATGACGACCATCGCGCCCGGCTCCACCATTGGCATTATCGGCGGCGGCCAGCTCGGCCGGATGATCGCCATGGCGGCGGCGCAGCTGGGCTATCGCACCTGCATCTACGCGCCGGAGGACAGCGGCCCCGCCGCCGACGTCTCGCCCTGCTGGACGCGCGGCGCCTATGAGGATGCCGCTGCGCTCGCTGCCTTTGCGGATCGGGTCGACGTCGTCACCTATGAATTCGAGAATATCGATCCGGCGGCGGTCGAGGTGCTGGCCTCCCACGGCCTGGTCCGCCCCGGCGCGCAGGCGCTGCGTGTGGCGCAGGACCGGCTGGCGGAAAAGCGCTTCGTCTGCGACCTGGGCGGCCTGACCGCCCCCTTCGCGCCGGTGGAGAGCCTGGACGAGCTGGAGAGCGCGATCGAGCAGGTCGGCAGCCGCGCGATCCTGAAGACCAACCGCATGGGCTATGACGGCAAGGGTCAGGCGCGCCTGTCGGAGCCGGGCGATGCCGTGGGCGCCTGGAACGCCATCGGTCGCCAGAGCGCGATCCTCGAAGGCTTCGTCACCTTCGCCGAGGAATTTTCGGTGATCCTGGTGCGCGGCGCGGATGGCGAGGTGCGCTTCTGGGACTCGTCCGCCAATGTCCATGTGAACGGCATCCTTGCGACCTCGACCGCGCCCGCTGGGCCGCTGATCGAGGGGCAGATGGAACGGGCGCGGGCGATGGCGCGCAAGATTGCCGACGCGCTCGACTATGTCGGCGTGCTGACCTGCGAATTCTTCGCCAGCGCCGATGGTCCGGTCTTCAACGAGATGGCGCCGCGCGTCCACAATAGCGGCCACTGGACCATCGAGGGCGCGGTGACGAGCCAGTTCGAGAATCATGTTCGCGCCATATGCGGCCTCCCGCTGGGCGACACCGCGCTGGCCGCATCGCGCGTGGAGATGCGCAACCTGATCGGCGACGAGGCGCATGAGTGGCAGGCGATCCTGTCGGACCCGGCCAATCACCTCCACCTCTATGGCAAGCATGAGGCGCGCCCCGGCCGCAAGATGGGGCATGTGACGCGGTTGTCGCTGTAATATTCATCGGACAGGTAGTTGGATGAACCGCACGCACATCACCCTCGTCCTCGCCCGCGCCGACAATGGCGTGATCGGCCGGGACGGCGATCTTCCCTGGCGCCTGCCTGCCGATCTCAAGCATTTCAAGGCCGTCACCGCCGGCCATCCGATGCTGATGGGGCGCAAGACCTTCGACAGCCTGCCCGGACTGCTGCCTGGCCGCCGCCATATCGTCCTGACGCGCGACACGGCATGGACCGGCGAGGGGGCGGAGGTCGTCCATGATGTGGACAGCGCCCTTGCCTTGGCCGATGCGCCGGTCCTGATGGTGATCGGCGGCGCGGAAATATACCGCCTGTTCCTTCCGCTGGGCGACCGGATCGAACTGACCGAAGTCCATCTGGATGCCGAAGGCGATACCGCCATTCCCTATCCTGATCCCGCCGTCTGGCGCGAAACGGCGCGCGCCGATCACCCCGTGCTCGACGGGCGGCCGGCCTACAGCTTCGTGACCTTCGAGCGGCGCTGATGTCTACGAGCGGCTGAAACATGCCGTCCATTGCCACGCTTCCCACGCCCCCCTATAGGCGCGCCATGGAGCGGCTTTCTAGCAGCGCCCCGATCCCCGCTCATCTGCGCGGGAGCGTCATGGCGCTCGGCAATTTCGACGGCTTTCATGCGGGCCATCAGGCGGTCGTCGGCCGCGCGATCGCGCGCGCCCGCGCCGAAGGCCGCCCGGCGATCGTCGCGACCTTCGATCCCCATCCCATGCGGCTGTTCCAGCCCGATACGCCGCCCTTCCGCCTGACCACGCTGGACCAGCGGCAGGCGTTGTTCGCCCGCGCGGGCGCCGACGCGATGCTGGTCTTCGATTTCACCCATGACCTCGCCGCGCTCGATCCAGCCGCCTATGTCCGGCTGCTGGCCGACAATCTGGGCGTCGCGGCGGTGGTCACTGGGGAGGATTTCACCTTCGGCAAGGGGCGCAGCGGCACGATCGCCACCTTCGCGCAGCTTGGCCTGCCCGCCGAAGCGATGGCGCCGGTGACGGACGGGGAGGGGGTGATTTCCTCCAGCCGCATCCGCGATGCATTGCGCGCCGGCGATTGCGCCACCGCCACCCGCCTGTTGACCCGGCCCTTCGCGATCGAGGGGGTCGTCCAGCATGGCGACAAGCTGGGCCGCACCATCGGCTTTCCCACCGCCAATATCGACATGGGCCCCTATCTGCGCCCGGCCTATGGCATCTATGCCGTGCGCGGGCTGCTGGCCGATGGCCGGGTGCTGGACGGTGCGGCGAATCTCGGCATCCGGCCCAGCTTCGACCCGCCCAAGGAATTGCTGGAGCCGCATTTCTTCGACTTCGCCGAAAGCCTCTACGACCAGGTGATCGGGGTGCAGCTGATCCGCTATCTCCATGGCGAGCTGAAATATGACGGCCTCGACGCGCTGATGGCCGGGATCGCGCGGGACTGCGAGCAGGCGCGGCAAATCCTTGCGGGAACGCCCCACGTCGCGTAGGGCGACGGGCACGTTTTTCCTCACCCGTTCGGGCTGAGCCTGTCGAAGCCCTGTCCTTTCTCCGGAAGGGAAGCGCTGCCCTTAGACAGGCTCAGGGCGAACGGATCACAGAGATTTGCACGGACACCCATGACCGACGCACCTGACTACAAGTCCACCGTCTTCCTGCCCGTCACGGACTTCCCGATGAAGGCCGGCCTCGCCCAGAAGGAACCGGCCATCGCGGCGAAGTGGGAGGCGATGGACCTTTATGGCAAGCTGCGCGAGAAGCGCGCCGGCCGCGAACGCTTCCTGCTGCATGACGGCCCGCCCTACGCCAATGGCGACATCCATATGGGCCATGCGATGAACAAGGTGCTCAAGGACATCATCGTCCGCTCGCAATCCCTGCTCGGCAAGGATGCGCCCTATGTGCCCGGCTGGGACTGCCATGGCCTGCCGATCGAATGGAAGATCGAGGAAGAATATCGCAAGAAGAAGCTGAACAAGGACGAGGTTCCCGCGCAGGAATTTCGCGCCCAGTGCCGCGCCTATGCCGACAAATGGGTGGGCGTGCAAAAGGACCAGTTCAAGCGCCTGGGCGTGATGGGCGACTGGGCCGATCCCTACCTCACCATGAAGTTCGATGCCGAGGCGACCATCGTCGGCGAACTGCTCAAGTTCGCGGAAAGCGGCCAGCTCTATCGCGGCGCCAAGCCCGTCATGTGGTCCCCGGTCGAAAAGACCGCGCTGGCCGAGGCGGAAGTGGAATATGAGGACATCGTCTCGACCCAGATCGACGTGGCGTTCGAGATCGTGGAAGCGCCGAACGCGCCTGAACTCGTCGGCGCCCATGCGGTGATCTGGACCACGACGCCCTGGACGATCCCTGTGAACCAGGCTTTGGCCTATGGGTCGGAGGTTGAATACGTTGCTTTCGAAGACGGTCGCGGACGGCGTTACCTGATTGCGGAACAACTGGAGGATGCTTTCTTCCAGCGTGTATCGGCCGCCGATGAGAATTTTGGCCTCAAGGCGACGTGGCGCGGCAAAGGCTCCGACCTCGCCGGTGCTGTTGCCCGCCACCCGATGCACGCGCTCGGCGGCTTCTTCGCCAAGCCCCGTCCGTTCCTCGCGGGCGATTTCGTCACGACCGATGCGGGCACGGGCCTCGTCCACATGGCGCCCGATCATGGCGAGGACGACTTTGCGCTGTGCAAGGCGCACGGCCTGAACCCCGTCTTCGCGGTCGAGGGTGACGGCAAGTATCGCGCCGACTGGCTCTGGCTGGGTGGGCAGGGGAGCGTCATCAACCCCAAATTCGTCTCCAGGGACGGTCCGATCTGCACCGACTTGGCGCAGGCAGGCGGGCTGCTCGCCGCGTCGGACGACTTCCGCCACAGCTATCCGCACAGCTGGCGGTCCAAGGCGAAGATCATCTTCCGCTGCACCCCGCAATGGTTCATCCCGATGGATCAGCCACAGGAAGGCGCCGTGGTCGATGTCGAGGGCGGCGTGCTGCCGACCCCGATCGTCACCGGCAACGGCCCGACCCTGCGCGAAGTGGCGCTGGACGCGATCGCGCATACCCGCTGGGTGCCCGAGCGTTCGACCAACCGCATCCGCTCCATGGTCGAGGGGCGCCCCGACTGGGTCATCAGCCGCCAGCGCGCCTGGGGCGTGCCGATCGCCCTCTATGTCCATCGCAAGAGTGGCGACTATCTGGTTGATCCGGCGGTCAATGCCCGCATCATCGAAGCCTTCAAGGGCGCGGGTGCCGACGCCTGGTTCGGGGCCGATCATCAGGCGCTGCTCGGTCCCGACTACGACCTTGCCGACTATGAGGTCGTGAACGACATTCTCGACGTCTGGTTCGACAGCGGCTCGACCCACAGCTTCGTGGTCGAAGGCCGCTATGGCGAAGGAACACGCGCGGACCTGTATATCGAAGGATCGGACCAGCATCGCGGCTGGTTCCAGTCGTCGCTGCTGGAAAGCTGCGGCACCCGCGGCCAGGCACCCTACAAGGCGGTGCTGACCCATGGCTTCGCGCTCGACGGGTCGGGCAAGAAAATGTCCAAGAGCCTCGGCAATGTCGTCGATCCGCTCAAGATCATGAGCGAAAGCGGCGCGGATATTCTCCGCGTCTGGGTCGCCAGCACCGACTATTTCGACGACGTCCGCATCGGCAAGGAAGTGCTGGCCGGTTCGTCCGACGCCTATCGCAAATTGCGCAATACTTTCCGTTACATGCTTGGCGCTCTTTCCGATTATGATGAAGAGACGGAAGCGGTGTCCTATGCCGAGATGCCGGAGCTGGAGCGCTATATGCTCCACCGCCTGGCCCAGCTCGATGCCGAACTGCGCGCCGTGGTGGACAAGAGCAAGGGCAGCGAGACGTGGCTGGAGTTCAGCCGCTACACCCGCGCCATCTTCGACTTCGCGAACAGCGACCTCAGCGCCTTCTTCTTCGACATCCGCAAGGACTGCCTCTATTGCGATGCGAAGTCGGACCCCAAGCGCCGCGCCTATCGCACGCTGCTCGATACGCTGTTCCATGCGCTGGTCCGCTATGTCGCGCCGATCATCCCCTTCACCGCTGAGGAAGTGTGGCAAAGCCGATTCCCAAGTGACGAGGATAGCGTCCATTTCCTGGAATGGCCGGAGATCGACCATCACTGGATCAACCAGCATCTGGACGACAAGTGGACGCTGCTGCGCGACCAGCGCGAACAGGTCAATGAAGCGATCGAACCCTTCCGCCGCGAAAAGATCATTCGCTCCAGCCTGGAGGCCGACGTGACCATGGGTGAATTGCTGCCCAGCGACGGTGTGAACTTCGCCGAAATCGCCATCGTCGCCCGGATCGACATGGGCGTCGGCGACGGCATCATCGTCAAGCCCAGCGACTGGCACAAATGCGGCCGCTGCTGGCGGCTCCTGCCCGAAGTGACGGAGGACGGATCGCTCTGCAACCGTTGCGACGATGTGCTGAAGGCCGACGCATGACCGCGCCCGTCAATCACCGCCCGCTGGGCCTGACCGTCGCGATCGTGACGCTCGCGCTCGACCAGCTCATCAAATATACCGTCACCTATCCGCTCGCGCTCAAGAGCCGGGCGGAGGTGGGGATCGACATTCTCCCGATCTTCCGCTTGCGCTGGCTGGAAAATCGCGGCGTCTCCATGGGCTTCTTCCATGCCGATACCGAAGCGATGCGCTGGGCGCTGGTCGGCATGACGATGCTGATCGCCGGCTTTGTCGGCGTGTGGATGTGGCGCGAGCGCGCGCGGCAGGATGTCGCCGCGCTGGGCCTGGTCCTGGGCGGGGCGATCGGCAACATCGTGGATCGGGTGCGGCTGGGCTATGTCGTTGATTATGCGGACCTGCACTTCGGCGAATGGCGACCCTTCCTGATTTTCAACCTGGCTGACGCGGCCATCACGATCGGCGTGCTGATCCTGCTTGCGCGGGCGCTGCTGCTGCGCGACAAGGGCGCAAAGACGGAGACTTTGAAGTGAAGCGTAAACTGATCCTCGCCGCTGGCCTTATCACGACCCTGTCGGCCTGCGGTGGCGGCGGCGGCCTGTTCAACCGCGAGCGCCCCGATGAATTCGCCGTCTCGCGTCAGGCGCCGCTGGTGATTCCGCCCGACTTCGCGCTGGTCCCGCCCGCGCCAGGCACGCCGGCCGCCGCCGCGGTCGATTCGCGCAGCGAAGCGATGCAGGCCATGTTCGGCGGCCCCGCGCCGCGCAGCGCGGGCGAAAGCGCCACGCTGGGCGCCGCCGGTCGCGCCAATGCCGCCGCGGGCATCCGCTCCTCGGCTGGCGATCCGGACACGCAGGTGGTCGACAAGGGCGCGACCACCCGCGACATCATCGCTGCCCCGGAAGGCGACGGGCAGGACGCCCGCGCCGCCGTGCCGCAGCAATAATGCCATGAGGAATGGGGGCTAACCGTCCCCTTCCTCGACAAACAGCTTGAGCCGGGCGAGTGTGCCGTCCCACTGTGCGCTCACCTCGGCGAGCCAGCCGCGCGCCGCTTCGATAGCGTCGCGTCGCAGCGCATAATGCACCTCGCGCCCGCTCCGGCGGCGATGAACCAGCCCGGCGCCATGCAGCACCTCCAGATGCTTGGCCACCGCCTGCCGGCTCATCGGCAGCCCTTCGCCCAATTGCACGATCGACCTTTCGCCGCCATCGGCCAGCCGCCCGACCAGCCCGAGGCGGGTCGCATCCCCCAGAGCGGCAAAAAGCTGCGCCGGTTCAGCCCTCGACATAGCGTTTGATATTCTCTACCTGCTCGGCCCAGCCGCCGTCATTGTCGCGCAGTATATTGGACCGGCGCGGTTCGGGCACCTTGTCGAACCCGCTTTCGGTCACGGTCAGCTTGGTGCCGCCGGCGGTCGGCTCCAGCCGGAACTCGACCAACATCCATTCGGGCACGCCCGTCCGGATCGCCTCCTCATCGCCGCCCGTGGCCGGCCATTCAAAGGCGAAGCGCGCCATCGGCTCGATCGCGACGGTGCGCGATTCCCACGGGAAATGCTCGTAGCCCGGATAGGTCATCCGGCCGGTCGAGATCCGGCCGACGACAAAGGGCTGGTCGAGCGCGACCAGAAACCACGCGCCGAACTTCTCATGATCGATCAGCGCGTCCCAGACCCTGGCGACCGGGGCGGCGATCTCGATGCTCTTGATGATGCTGTCGGACATATGGGCAACCTCCTGGTTGCTTATATGTCCGACAGCAAAAGTATGAGCAACTATATTGTGGCGTATGGACGCCTAAGATTCGCGGTGGAGCTTTGTGCTGATCAGTGCCCGGATGGCGTCGGCTTCGGCCTGCGCCTGACGCATCAGTCCCTCGATAATCACCAGCTTGGCCCAATATGCCTCCCAGCGATCCTTGCCGACTAGAGTGGCAAAATCGACTTCGTCCACATCGCCCCATCGTTCATAGGCTTCCAGCCGAGCTATACGGGCCTGCAGGTCGATAATATTCCTGGACGCAGGAGAGCGGGTTGCCTTTCCTGTCATCCAGCTCTTCCAATTTTGGCCGCTCTTGGATTGATTGCAGGGACCGCAGGCCGGCACCAGATTGCGATAATCCGTCAGATAGCCGCTCGGGCGCTTATTTATGACGATCGGACGTAAATGGTCCCAGTCGGTCGCCTGATCGCCACAATAGACGCATTGATGCGGCGGCAGGCCAAGCGCGGCCAAGGCCGCGGCTCGATCCTGTTCGGTTGGTGGGATATCGGGTAATATGGCTTGAACAAACCCGTTGGTGACAGACGATGTGCGGCTGGTAATTTTCAGCGGCCGCTTGTGGCGCATTTCAAGCCCGCGCCTCCGTGCCGACGCTGTTGTGGCGCAGCGCGGTCAGCACCGTGTCGACGATGGCGTCCGCATCCAGCCGCGCATCGGCATATTGCTTCTCGGGCTTGTCCTGGTCCTGGAAGATGTCGGGCAGGCGCATGGTGCGCAGTTTCAGGCCATTGTCGATCAGGCCAAGGTCGCTCGCCAGCGTCAACACATGCGCGCCAAGTCCGCCGATCGCGCCTTCCTCGATCGTCACCGCAACCTCGTGGGTGGTCAGCAGCCGGCGGATCATCGCCTCGTCCAGCGGCTTGGCGAAGCGCAGGTCGGCGACGGTGGTGCTCAGCCCCTTGGCCTCCAGCGCTTCAGCCGCCTTCATCGCTTCCTCCAGCCGCGTGCCGAGCGAAAGGATGGCGACCTGCCGCCCTTCGCGCACGATCCGGCCCTTGCCGATTTCCAGCCGTTCGGGAATTTCCGGCATGGCGACGCCGGTGCCGTTGCCGCGCGGATAGCGCACCGCGATCGGCCCGCTGTCATGGACGGCGCAGGTATGGACCATGTTCACCAGTTCCGCCTCGTCGGCGGCGGCCATCACCACGAAATTGGGCAGGCTGGCGAGATAGGTGACGTCGAAGCTGCCGGCATGGGTGGAGCCATCCGCGCCGACGAGCCCCGCGCGGTCGATGGCGAAGCGGACCGGCAGATTCTGGATCGCGACGTCATGCACCACCTGGTCATAGGCGCGTTGCAGGAAGGTGGAATAAATGGCGCAGAAGGGGCGCATCCCCTCCGCCGCCAGGCCCGCCGCGAAGGTCACGGCATGTTGTTCGGCAATGCCCACGTCGAACGTCCGGTCGGGGAAGGCCGACTGGAATTTGTCGAGGCCCGTGCCGGACGGCATGGCGGCGGTGATGGCGCACACCTTGGCGTCGCGCCGCGCCTCGGCGATCAGCGCCTGCGCAAAGACATTGGTGTAGCTGGGCGGCCCCGGAGGCGCCTTGGCCTGGGCGCCGGTGATGACGTCGAATTTCTGCACGCCATGATATTTGTCCGCCGCCGCTTCGGCCGGGGCATATCCCTTGCCCTTCTGCGTCACGACATGGATCAGGCACGGCCCCTCGGCCGCGTCGCGGACATTTTCCAGCACCGGGATCAGCTGGTCCAGATTATGGCCGTCGACCGGGCCGACATAATAGAAGCCCAGTTCCTCGAACAGGGTGCCGCCCATCGCCATGCCGCGCGCGAACTCGTCGGTCTTGCGCGCCGCATTGTGGAGCGGGCGGGGCAGCCGGCGCACCAGCCGCTTGGCGAGATCGCGCAGGCCGAGAAACTCGCGGCTCGACACAAGGCGGGCGAGATAGGCCGACAGGCCACCCACCGGCGGCGCGATCGACATGTCATTGTCGTTCAGGATCACGATCAGCCGGTTGCCGGCTTCCCGCGCATTGTTCATCGCCTCATAGGCCATGCCTGCCGACATGGCGCCGTCGCCGATCACGGCGATCCCCTTGCCGGGCCGATCCTGCATCCTGTTGGCGATGGCGAAGCCCAGCGCCGCGCTGATCGAGGTCGAGCTGTGCGCCGCGCCGAACGGGTCATATTCGGATTCAGCGCGCTTGGTGAAGCCGCTGAGGCCGCCGCCCTGACGCAGGGTGCGGATGCGGTCGCGCCGCCCCGTCAGGATCTTGTGCGGATAGCATTGATGGCCGACATCCCAGACCAGCTTGTCGTTGGGGGTGTCGAACACATAGTGGATCGCGGTCGTGAGTTCGACGACACCGAGGCCCGAACCGAGATGGCCGCCGGTGACGCCAACCGCCGCGATGGTTTCGGCGCGCAGCTCGTCGGCCAGCTGCCGGAGCTGATCGGGTTCCAGCTTGCGCAGGTCATCGGGGGTCTGAACGGTATCGAGCAACGGCGTGGATGGACTGGACATAATGATGTGCCTACTCGTTTTCCTGCGCCAAGTCGAACCCTTGCGATGCGTTTGGCGGCTCCAGAGCCTCCACGATCGCCACCGCCCGGGCAAAGCGCGCGTCCCAGTCCCCACCGATCGCCGCCCAGCGAACGCCGGACTGTTCCAGCATGTTCCGGCAGATCTGCGCGAAGCGCGCGCGCACCTGAGCGTCGCCATAGATGCGGACCGGATCGGCAATCCAGGCGACATCGGGTTCGAGCTGAAGATAGAGGTCGGCCTTGGGATAAGTCAGCAGGGCCTTTGGGGCATGTCCGATCATCATTTCAGCCCAGGCCGCGGTCATCAGCGAATCGGTGTCGGCAAAGAGGAAGCGGGTGGCTCCCGGCATGGCGGCCGCGATCATGGCCGCCTGTGTCCGGCCGATCAGCAGCAGATCCTCTTCCGTCATGTCGACGCCATGCGTTTCGGCGTGGGCGCGGCCATATTCGGGCACCCAGAGTGTCCCGAAATGCCGCGCGAGCCGCTCGGCCAGCACCGATTTCCCCGTGCTCTCCACGCCATGCAGGACGATGCTGAGGGTCATGCCGGCTTGCGCTCCATCGTCCGCCGCCAGGCGATGAGGCCTGCGAGCGCGATGACGAAGAAGAGGGCGTAAAGGATCGACGTCGCGATCAGGCCGCGGCTCCAGAACAGGCCGACCGCCAGCGCATCGACCGCGACCCACAGGACCCAGCTTTCATATTTGCGCTGGGACTGGAGAATTTGCGCCGCGACGCTCATGCCGGCGACCATCGCATCGGCGAAAGGCGCGGCGGCGTCGGTGAAGCGCGCCATCAAGCTGCCCCAGCCGAGGATCGCGATCGCCGTGCCGCCCAGCCACAGGAGCCGGGCCGGATTGCCCAGCCGTCCGACCGCAATGCCGCCATCGCCCACTTTCTCGCTGCGCGCCCAGTTCCACCAGCCATAGAGATTGATGGCGAGGAAGAAGATCTGGAGCAGCGCGTCACTGTAGAGCCTGGCCTCGACGAAGACGAAGAAATAGAGCGCCACCATCGCGATGCCGAAGGGATAGTTCCACAGCGACCGGCGCGCCACCAGCACGACATTGACGAGGCCGAGCGCGGCCGCGAGCCATTCGACCTTGTCCACAGCGGCGTGCGCTCAATGCGCGCCGCAGGTGCCGCGCATCTCGATCACGGCGCGCCGGGGCGCGAAGCCGGCCTTTTCCGCAGCCGTGCGCAGCGAAGAGGTGATCGGATCATTGTCGATATGGGTCACCTGGCCGCATGTGTCGCATACCAGGAAGATGCAGTCATGATGGCAGCCCGGATGGGCGTTGGCGATATAGGCATTGGCGCTTTCCACCCGCATGGCGATGTTGTTCGCCACGAACAGGTCGAGGATGCGGTAAACGCTGTTGGGCGCGACCCGCTTGCCGCGCGCCTTCGATACGTTGTCGGCGATGTCATAGGCCGACGCGGGCTTTTCCTCGGCTGCCAGCGCGTCGAAAATGGCCGCGCGCATGGGCGTCCATTGCTCGTTCTGCGCCTCCAGCGTGGCGCGCGCGGCATCGGCCAGCTTCGCGCCGGTCGGTTCCTGGTGATGATGGTGAGCATGGTCGGCCATGGTCCCTATCTAGGCGGGACGGTGGTTTGCGGCAAGGTGGCGCGGATCAGGGGCGCGAGAAGCTCCAGGCAGCCCAGAGCCAGCCCGCGATCATCAGTGTGCCTCCGACCGGCGTGATCGCGCCCAGCCATCGCGGCCCGCCCAGCGCCATGATATAGAGGGAAGCGGCGAAGATCGCCCCGCCGACCAGCAGCAGCGTGGCCGCGCCGCGCGCGGCGCCCATGATCGCCACTGCAGCGACGGCGTGGATCAACTGGTAGAGGCCGCCGGTGCGCAGCCATTCGGCCGCCTTGGGATCGGCGGCGCCATGCGCGCCGAAAGCGCCGGCGCCGATCGCCAGCGCAGCCGACAGGCAGGCGAGTATCGCGATCATATATCCTCCTTTTCCCCCCGGCTGAGCAGGTGCATCGCCTTGCCGGGCCGGTACATCAGATCTTTAGCGGCAAGCAGGCTGCCATGCTCGATCTGGGCGGCGAAGCGCTGTTCGTCATTGGCGCGATACTGACGTTCGACCTCCTCCACTTCCTCCTGCGGCACCCCCAGCGACTGCATCGCCTGCACGCCCATGCAGATCGCCGATTCATAGACTTCGCGCACGACAGCCGCCAGGTCCATGTCCTGCAACGCCAGCACCTGCCGCCGGTCGAAGGCGCGGACCATCAGCGCCGCCTGGGGGAAGGCTTCGGCGATCGGCTGGAGCGCACGGGCGTCGAGCGAGGGATCGTCGATGCAGAAGGCGATCAGCCGCGCTTCGTCGGCACCCGACCGGCGCAGCAGGTCGATGCGGGTGCCATCGCCATAATAGACCTTCATGTCGAACCGGCTCGACGTCTCGATCTGCGCCGGCTTCTTGTCGATCAGCGTGACGGCGAAGCCATGGCCCATCAGCATCTGCGCGACGGTCTGTCCGAAACGCCCATAGCCCACGATGATGGCGGACCCGCGCGGCGCCTCTTCCGGGCCGGACAGGCTCCCATCATCCTTGGGCTTGGCAAATTCGAATCGGCGCGCGAACAGCATCAGGAAGGGCGTCGTCGCCATGGAGAAGGTGACGATGGCGCTGAACAGGCTGGCCGCCTCCGGCGCGATCAGCAGGGCATTCTGGGCCTGGGCGAAGAGGACGAAGCCGAATTCGCCACCCTGGCTGAGCAGCAGGCCGGCGCCGAACGCCGCCTGCCAGCTCATCCCGAACAGCCGCGCCAGCCCGGTGACGATCGCGGCCTTGGTCGCGACGAGGATCGCCGCCATGGCGATGACGAACAGCGGATTGGCCGCGACCGCGCGCAGGTCGAGCACCATGCCGACGGCCAGGAAGAACAGACCGAGCAGGATCGAGCGGAAGGGTTCGACGTCGGCTTCGATCTCGTGGCGATAGGGCGAATCGGCCAGCATCACGCCGGCGATGAACGCGCCCAGTGCGGTCGACAGGTGCAGCGCGTGCATCAACGCGGCGGCGGCGAGCACGGTGAACAGGCCGACGGCGACGAACAGCTCGCGCTCGCCCATCCGTCCAACCAGCGCCAGCAGCGGCCGCAGGATGAAGCGGCCGGCGAGCACCAGTCCCGCGATGGCGGCGACGGTATAGCCTGCCATCATCCATCCCGGCGGGCCGCCCGCATCGGCGGGGTTGCGCGACAGCGCGGCGACGATGGTGATCAGCGGGACGATCGAGAGATCCTGGAACAGCAGGATCGAGAAGACCTTTTCGCCGAAGGGGGAGTTGATCCGGCCGCTGGACTTGAGGCCGGGAAGCACCTGAGCGGTCGAGGAGAGGGCGAGCGGCAGGCCGAGCGCGATCGCCGCGCCCCATGTGAAGCCGGTGGAATAGAAGATGATCGCCGTCAGCGCGCATCCGCACAGCACCACCTGCGCCAGGCCCAGCGCGAAAATGTCGCGCTTCAGCCGCCACAGCCTGGCCGGATGCAGTTCGAGGCCCACCAGAAACAGCAGCAGGACGATGCCGATTTCGGCGATGGCCAGCTTCGATTCGCCGCCGCCGACCAGGCCCAGCCCCTGCGGACCGACCAGCGCGCCCGCGACGAGATAGCCCAGCACCGCGCCCAGCCCGAATCGGCGGAACAGCAGGACGAAGAACACCGCCGCGCCCAGCAGGATGACGCCTTCCGACAGCAGTATCTCTGTTGCGTTGGCGGGAATGGGGGCGTCACCCTGCATCAGGCGTCCGCCATCCGCGCCGCTTCGGCGATGGCTTCGAAACCGAGACGGATGGAGGCATGGCGGGCCGGATAGCCGCGCGCGGGGGCCAGCACCGCCAGGCCCGGCCAGAAGTCGAGATCGTCGCTGTCCCCCGCCAGATAGGCGGCCAGCTTGTCGCGCGCCTCCGCCAGTTCCGCCGCGCTCAGGCCGATGGCCTGCGCCGCCATCAGCGCCGCCGAAGCCTGGCCGAGCGCGCAGGCTTTCACGTCCAGCCCCATGTCGGCAAGGCGGCCATCCGCCATCCGGACGTCCGCCGTCACCCGCGATCCGCAGGTAGGCGATCGTTTCTCCACGGTCGCCTGCGGATCGGCCAGACGCTGATGATGCGGAATGCTGGCGGCGAGCCGCAATATGTCCTTGTTATACAGGGGGGCACTCATGCCCGACCATGTAGGGCAGGAAGGGCGCGGGGTGAAGGCGGCGATTGGGTCAGCGGAAAAATAGAATGAACGGGCCGTCACAAAATCCTCCCCCGGTGAGGTGTTCGATGGAAATATGGGTCTCCATCAAGGGGAGGAATTAGTTGCCTTGGGGTGGATCGGCGGCCTATCGCCCCGCTTCATGAAGATATTGGTCGATGCAGACGCCTGTCCCGTCAAGGAGGAGGTCTATAAGGTCGCCTGGCGGCATGACGTGTCCGTCATCATCGTCAGCAACAGCCCGATCCGCGTGCCGGCGCACCCGTTGATCGAACGGGTGGTGGTGAGCGACGGCTTCGACGCAGCCGACGACTGGATCGCGGAGCGCGCCGGGGCGGACGTCATCTGCATCACAGCCGACATCCTGCTCGCCGATCGCTGCCTGAAGGCGGGGGCTGTCGTGATCGCGCCCACCGGCAAGCCGTTCACGCTCAGTTCGATCGGCGCGGCCATCGCCACGCGGGCGATCATGGCGGATCTGCGCGCGGGCGCCGTGGGCGACCCCATCGGCGGACCCGCTCCCTTCTCGAAGGTCGATCGCTCGCGCTTCCTCTCCGCGCTGGACGAGGCGCTGGTGCGCCTCAAGCGAGGACGCTGATGGCCGATTTCGATGCGATCATCCTGGGTGCGGGCGCGGCCGGCATGATGTGCGCCAGCGTCGCGGGGCAACGGGGCCGGCGGGTGCTGCTTGCCGACCATGCCGACGCGCCGGGCAAGAAGATCCTGATTTCCGGCGGCGGGCGGTGCAACTTCACCAATATCCACACCGCGCCCGACCGCTATCTGTCGACCAATCCCCATTTCGCGAAATCCGCGCTGGGCCGCTACAGCGCGCAGGATTTCATCGCGCTGGTCGATCGCCATGGCATCGCCTGGCATGAAAAGACGCTGGGGCAGCTTTTCTGCGACGGGTCGGCGAAGCAGGTCGTCGCGATGCTGGAAGCGGAATGCGCCAGGGGCGGGGTGACGATGGCGCTCGGCCAGCCGGTCGCGGACGTCGATCATGGCGACGGCCTGTATCGGGTGCGGCTGGGCGACCGGGAGCATCGCGCGCCCGCGCTGGTGCTGGCTACCGGCGGGCCGTCCATTCCCAAGCTTGGCGCGACCGGTTTCGGCTATGACGTCGCGCGCCGTTTCGGCCTGTCGGTGGTGCAGCCGCGCCCGGCGTTGGTGCCCTTCACCCTGGGGCCGGAGGAGGCGCTGTTCCAGTCGCTCTCGGGCGTATCGGCCGATGTCGAGGTGCGCTGGGGCAAGACCCGCTTCCGCGAGGCGGCGCTCTTCACCCATCGCGGCCTGTCCGGTCCCGCGATGCTCCAGATCAGCAGCTACTGGCAGCATCGCACTCCGATCAACGTCAATTTCCTGCCCGATCGCGGTGCCGACTGGCTGCTCGCCGAAAAGCGCGAACGGCCGCGCGCGACCCTGCGCAAGATTCTGGCGCAGGCATTGTCGGAACGGCTGGCCGACGCCCTGCTGGAGCGCATCGGGGTGCAGGGCGAGGTCGGCAACCTGTCCGACAAGATGCTGCGCCAGGCGGGCGCACGCCTGTCCGATTGGCCGTTCGTCCCCTCAGGCACCGAAGGTTATGCCAAGGCGGAAGTGACCGTGGGCGGCATCGCCACCGCCGGGCTGTCGTCGCGGACGATGGAAGCCGCCAAGGCGCCCGGCCTCTACGCCATCGGCGAGGCTGTGGACGTCACCGGCTGGCTGGGCGGCTATAATTTCCAGTGGGCCTGGGCGAGCGGCTGGGCCGCCGGACAGGCGCTGTAGCGCCGCGCGGCTACGGGCCGCTCAGGCCGTCTGCGCGCGCGCCGCGGCCACGCTCGCCTGAAGATGCTTCTGGCGGAACGGTTTGGACAGGCGGACGATATCGGGCGCGATCAGGTCGATCCCCTCATAGCCCGAGATGATGAGGACCGCGATCTCCGGCCGATCGACCCGCAGCCGCAGCGCCAGTTCCGCGCCGGTCATGCCCGGCATCACATGATCGGTAATCACGATGTCGGGGCTGTAGCCGGCGTCGATCATGCCGATCGCCAGTTCGGCGCTGTCGATGTCGACCACCTCATAGCCGAGCTCGGTCAGCATCTCGCGCGTACCGGTCCTGACCATCGCATTATCGTCGATCAGCAGCGCCTTGCCCTGGTTTTTCCCGGACACCGTTTGGTCGCTCCCGGCCAGGCCGGTCGCCTTCTTCGCCTTCTCGACCGGCAACCACAGCTGGACGTCCGTTCCCTTGCCGACCTCGCTGTCGATTTCCAGCGTGCCGCCCAGCTGGCCCGCCAGCCCATGCGCCATGGACAGGCCCAGTCCGGTGCCATGGCCGACGGGCTTGGTCGTGAAAAAGGGTTCCATGGCCGACACCTTGACCGCCGGCGTCATGCCCGCGCCCGTGTCGGAGATGGTCAGGCAGACATAGTGGCCGGGCGCCAGAGCGGCGGGGAGTCCTCTTTCCCGCGCCTCCGCCGTGATCGTGAGCGCGCCGCCGCCGGGCATGGCGTCGCAGCTGTTCACCGCCAGGTTCAGGATCGCCAGTTCCAGCTGATGGGCGTCGGCATGGACCGCCGGCAGCGTCTGCGGCAGGTCGATGGTCAGGGTGATGCGCGGGCCGAGCGTGCTGGCCAGCAGCGCCTGCATCCCGGCGAGAAGATCGGGCAGGTCGACCGCCACGGGCTGGAGAGGCTGGCGCCGGGCGAAGGCCAGCAGTCGTTGTACCAGTATCTGCGCCGATTCTGCCGCCTGCATGGCGATGCCGGCGGTCCGTTCCACGGCGCCGGATGATCCGCTGCCGGACAATATGAGGTCAAGGCCGCCGATGATGGGCGTCAGCAGATTGTTGAAATCATGGGCCACATGGCCGGTCAACTGGCCCAGCATCTCCATCTTCTGCAGATGGCGCACCTTGTCCTGCGACTGTTCCAGCGCGCTGCTCTTTTCGCGAACGCGCTGGTCCAGATGGAGGTTCAGCGCTTCCAGCGATGCGAAGAGGCGGCCATTCTCCAATGCGGTCGATGCGGCGCGGGCCAACGCTTCCAGCAGGGCGACCTGATTGTCCGTTGGCGCCCCGGCCTCCGACCAATAGGCGCCAACGGCTGCGATCGGCTCGACCCGGCCGATCGGCACCATGACCATGGAGCGGACGAAAGTGCGGCGATAGGCCTCCTTGGGGACGCGCGCATCATCCAGCACGTCCGGAATGACGGCGGTCTGACGGTTGAGCATGGCCCAGCCGGACACGCAGCGCTCGATCGGGAAACGCTGTCCCGCCCACAGCGGCTCCATCGAATCCTCGGCGATATAATGGCATTCTTCCTCGTCCCGCAGGACGATAGCGATGCCGTCGGCGCCCACGGCCCGGCGGGCGAAAGCGCGAAGGACGGAGGTGATCGCGTCGAGCGACCGCGCGCCCGCCAATGCCTCCATGGCCTCGGCCGCCATCGACCAGCGTGCGGCCAGCGCTTTCTGTTCGGACGCGAATTCGCTGTCTATTCTCGCCTTCATCGAGCAACCTCTGAATCGGCCATCGGCGGCTTATAGCATCGAACATGATCCGGAGGGAAATGGGCCGTCGTCAAACACTTATGACGATGCGACAGGCCGAATGTGGCTTCCGTCCGATTAACTATTCCACCCCCGGAAATCTCTAGGGTCCGCCGTCCTCGCCCTCCGGTTGCGTAGGGGCGATACGGGGCGGGGGCGTGCCCTGCGGCGGCAGCGGAAGCGGCTGGTCGGACGGGATTCGCAACTGGTTGCCGCCGATGTTCACCGTCATGCCCTCCGCGTCGACGCCCACTCCGACATTGCCGATTCCCGTTTCCACCGTGACATTGGCGATGGCGTTCACCAGGTCGCTATCCTGTTCCTCCTCCGACACCTGCTCGACCGGCTCGTTGATCGCGCCGCTCATGAAATTGCGCCAGATGCGCGCCGGCACGCCGCCGCCTGCCGCGCCGCCGGGCAGCGGGGCATTGTCGTCATTGCCGATCCAGACCGCCGTCACCAGGCCGCCCGCATAGCCCACGAAAATGGCGTCGCGGCTGTCCTGCGTCGTGCCGGTCTTGCCGAAGGTGCTGGTGCGCAGTGCGGCAGCGCTGCCGGTGCCGCGATTGGCGGCGGAGGACAGCAGGTCGCGGATCATTTCCAGTTGGTCGTCGCTGAACCGGCGCTGGCGCTGCATCAGTTTCTCGAACCACCCCTGTTGCTCGGGCGGCAGGCCGTGCGCGACCACAGGATAGGCGCCGGCGGCGACCGAGGCATAGGCTTCGGCCAGTTCGATGAGCGGGATTTCGGATGTGCCGAGCGCGAGGCTGAGATCCTCGGTCAGCGGCGCGGTGACGCCCAGGTCGCGGGCGACCTTGATGACCGTATCGACGCCGACCTTCTGGGTCAGGCGCACGGCGGCGACATTGCTCGACGCGGCAAAGGCCTGGCGCAGGGTGATGCGCCCGCGATATTTGCCGCCATGGTTGGCCGGGCGATAGGTGCCGGTGGTGATCGGCGTATCGTCCACCATGTCGTCGGGCGTCATGCCCGAACGGAAAGCGGCCAGATAGACGAACAGCTTGAAGGTCGATCCGGGCTGGCGCTTCGCCTGCACCGCGCGGTTGAAGCTGCTCTTCGCATAATTTTTGCCGCCCACCATGGCGACGACGCTGCCATCCGGCTTCATCGCCACCAGCGCCGCCTGCGCCTGGCCCAGCGGCGCGCGCCGGATCGCGGCTTCCGCAAGGCGCTGGATGCGCCAGTCGAGCGTGGTCGGCACTTCCTGTTCGCCATAGACGGCGCCGGCCCGGTCACGGGCATGGGGCAGAACCCAGTCGGCGAAATAGGTGCCGCTGGTCGGATCGGGATCGTCATGCAGGTTGAGCCGCGCGGGGGGCAGGGCGTTGCGCTCGGCCTGGCTGATATAGCCGGCGTCCACCATCGCCTGCGTGACCAGAGCGGCGCGGGCGCGCGCACCCTTTAGGTTGGACGTCGGGGCCAGCCGCGACGGCGCCTTGAGCAATCCGGCCAGCATCGCCGCCTGCGGGATGGTCAGCCGTTCGGGCGAGCGGTTGAAATAATGGCGCGCTGCGGCGCGCAGGCCATAGACATTGTCGCCGAAATAGACGTTGGAGAGATATCTCTCCATGATCTGGTCCTTGGTCAGCCAGGCTTCCAGCCAGACCGCGATCAGCGCCTCGCGCGCCTTGCGCCCGAACGTCCGGTCGCTGGACAGGAACATGCCCTTGGCCAGCTGCTGGGTGATGGTGCTGCCGCCCTGCGACGATCCGTCCGACCAGAGATTATGCCACATCGCGCGCGCGACGCCGCGCGGATCGACGCCCCAATGGCTCTGGAACCGGCGATCCTCGATCGCCATGAAGGCCTGGGGCACATGGGCGGGCAGTTCCGTCATCGTCACCGGCTTGTCGATCACCGCGCCCCGACGGGCGATCAGATGGCCGTCGGCCGACATCAGGCTGATGGCGGGCGGCGCGATCGGCTTCAGGGATCGGGACAAGGGTGCGGTGACGGCCAGCCAGGCGATCAGGACCATCAGCAGCGCCAGGCCCGCCGCGACCACCCAGCCGAAAATCTGCATCCGCCGGCGCCAGGGCGTGGGCGGGGCGAAGGCGCTGGGCGGTCCGGCACCGAATGCGCGCGGCTGCGACGCGTCGGAAGGGACGGGTGGGACGGACTCGTTCATCGGTTCGGTCATGCTGTATTGTTCACATCATACAGTCAAGTATGTCCCGCGCCGGGACAGCCCAAAATTAACCATCTTTGGTAGTGGCAGAAATGGTAAATTCCGCGTTAACCAATGCACATGCGAAACCGTCCTCTTGTCCTCACGACCGAATCGGCCCGCCATCCCTTCCGCCAGCGGCTCCCAGCCCATGTCCTGCGCGTGATGCCGGAGGGCGCCGGCCGCAGGAAGCGCCCGGTCGACGACGACAGCGACTGGAAGCTGTTTGCACTGAGCTTCTGCGCCTTCTTCTGGGCCTTTTACGGCTTCATTTTCTGATCCGTCGGTCAGTGGCACGGCGGGCCGTCGCAAGCCCCGTCGTCACACGCCTTGTGCAGCCGCCATGCCATCCAGGCGCAGGGCAGTGACAGGATCGCGACCAGCAGCAATTGCATCACGACCGACACGCCTGCGATGCTGAGGCCGATGGCGCAGAGCGATCCCACCACCATTGCGCCGGAATTGACGATATTGTTGGCCGCGACCGTCCGCGCCGCCTCGCATTTTTCCACCGTGGTGGTCAGGAAGGCGTAGAGCGGCACCACGAACATGCCGCCGAAGGTCGCCACGCCCAGCAGGCAGAGCGAGAGCGGGATGGCGAGCGGATGCGCCATGAACCCCGCCAGCGAGAGCATCTGCCCGCCCGGCGCCGGCGTCCACAGGTCGCACACGATGTGGAAGGCGACGATGCACAGGCCCATGCCGATCACCGATGCGGGCGCATATTTGGCCGACACATGCCCCTGGAGCAGCCGGTTGATCGCGATCGACCCGATTGCGATGCCGATCGAGAAGATGGCGAGGAACAGGCTGGCTACCGGCTTGTCGGCTGTCAGCACGTTTTTCACCAGCGGCGGAAACTGGATGAAAAGGATGGAGCCGACCGCCCAGAACAGGCTGATCGACATGATCGCCAGGAACAGGCGGCGAATGTGCATCGTCCCGCGCACCAGCGCGATCGACGAACGGACGATATGGAAATCGATGGGTTGCTTTTCGAGCAGGGACGGAGCCGACGGCACCTCGCGGCCCGCGACATAGCCGATCAGCGCGGTGATGATGATGCCCATGGCGGCCACCTCCACCGGGATGATCCCGGCCAGGATGGTGCCGGCCAGAATCGCGATATAGGTGCCCGCCTCGACCAGGCCGGTGCCGCCCAGCACTTCCTCGTCATGCAGATGCTGGGGCAGGATCGCATATTTGATCGGGCCGAAGAAGGTCGAATGGATGCCCATGGCGAACAGCGCGGCGAGCAGCAGCGGGATCGCCAGGCTATGCACGCCGATGCCGCTCCAGATCAGGGCCAGGCCGACCGCGCCGACCGCCATGATCAGGATTTCCGCCGCCTTCACCCATCGAATGATGGTCGCCTTGTCCCGCTGATCGGCGAGTTGGCCCGACAGGGCGGACAGCAGGAAGAAGGGTAGGATGAACAGGCCGGTCGCCAGCGCACTGAACCAGGTTTCGGACCGTTCGTCATTATAGACTTGGTATACGACGAACAGAACCATCGCGTTCTTGAACAGGTTGTCGTTGAACGCGCCCAGCAGCTGGGTGATGAACAGCGGCAAAAAACGGCGCTTGTTCAGGAGCCTGAGAGAGGCTTGCATGTTATGGGGCGTCTTCTTTCCCGTTAGCGACCGGGCCGGGGTCTAGCGGCTGGCGGCGTTCCTGTCCAATGCTTGCATCGCCTCGCTTGTGCAGCGTGCCGGACTGTGGCAGTTCGCGGCCATGCTGACGCTGCCCAATTTGCTGACGCTTTCGCGCATCCTGACCGTGCCGTTGCTCGTCGCCCTGCTCTGGCCCGAAGAATTGGCGGGCGTGGGGCAGGGCGCGCGCTGGACCACCGGCTATGCGCTGGCCTTCGGCCTTTATTGCCTCATGGGCGTGACCGATTATTTCGACGGCTATCTGGCGCGGGCGCAGGGAACGGTGTCGAAACTCGGCGTCTTCCTTGATCCGATCGCCGACAAGATCATGGTCGGCGCGGTCATCCTGATGCTGGCCGCGACGCGCGACATCGCCGGCATCCATATCGTTGCCGCGATGATCATCCTGCTGCGCGAGATTGCCGTCTCGGGACTGCGGGAATTCCTGGCCGGGTTGCAGGTGTCGGTGCCGGTGTCGCGCCTGGCGAAGTGGAAGACGACCTTCCAGATCATCGCCCTGGGCGCGCTGATCCTGGCCGGGGCCGTGCCGCAATTCGCCTTCGTGCAGATGGTCGGCATCCTCACCCTCTGGGCGGCTGCGATCCTGACCCTCGTCACCGGTTGGGACTATCTGCGCGTCGGCATCCGGCACATGGACTGACCGATGGCGCAGCTCAGCATCGTCTATTTTGCCTGGGTGCGGGAGGCGATCGGTCGCGACGAGGAGCGGATCGACCGCCCGGATCCCGGCACCACCATTGCCCAGCTGGTGGCGTCCCTCGCGGCGCGGGGCGGCGGTTATGCGCAGGCGCTGGGCGATTCGGATCGTCTGCGCGCCGCGATCGACCAGCGTTTCGTGCCGATCGACAGCCCGGTCGGCGACGCGCGCGAACTGGCCCTGTTCCCGCCGGTGACGGGCGGATGAAGCGGATCGCGATCCAGTCGGACGATTTCGACGTCGGGGACGAACTGGCCGCGCTGGAGGCGCTGGGCGGCGGCGGCGTGGCGAGCTTCACCGGCGTAGTGCGGGGCGAAGGCGGCCTCGTCGCACTGGAACTGGAACATTATCCGGCGATGACGCAGGCGCAGGTCGAACGGATCGTCGGGGACGCGACGGCGCGCTGGCCGCTACTGGGCGTCAGCGTCATCCACCGGTTCGGACGGCTGGAGCCGGGCGCTCGGATCGTGTTCGTCGGTACCGCCTCGCGTCATCGCACGGCGGCGCTGGAAAGCTGCGCCTTCCTGATCGACTGGCTGAAATCGCACGCGCCCTTCTGGAAGAAGGAACATTTCGAAAGCGGTGTGACCCAATGGGTCGAGGCCCGCGCCGAGGATGAGGCGAAGGCGAAAGGTTGGCAAGCCTGAACCGCCGCAGCCGATCGGCTGGTCTGAAAGCGACCCAGACTGTGTGAAAACGCGTCAGATGTGGTATGGTGATCCAACGTTTTGGGGGATCATATGGGTCGCTTCATTTCCGGTGCTGATCGCA